>UCNE01000045.1 GCA_900473685.1 Hyphomicrobiales bacterium | reverse complement strand
GAAGAATGTAGAACCATAGATACCATCTGAAATGGAGAATGATGTTTCAAAGTATTCTGAAGCTTGGAGGATGGTGAAGTAAAGTCCTAGTATAATGGTAATTAGTAGGGCTTGATTTATGTGGTTTCGTTTACCTTCTATAAGGCTATGATGAGCTCATGTAATTGAAACACCTGATGCTAGAAGTACTGAAGTATTAAGTAGTGGGACTTCTAGAGGGTTAAGTGGTGAAATTCCTGTTGGAGGTCAGCAGCCTCCTAGATCATGTGTTGGTACGAGGCTAGAATGATAGAACGCTCAGAAGAATCCTGCAAAGAAAAATACTTCCGAGACGATGAATAGAATTATACCATATCGTAGTCCTTTTTGTACAATAGGAGTGTGGTGGCCTTGGTAGGTTCCTTCACGAATTACGTCTCGTCATCATTGATATATTGTGAGGATATTGGTGAGTAGGCCAAGGGTTAATAGTGTAATTGAATTATAGTGAAATCATATTACTAGACCTGATGTTAGAAGGAGGGCTGAAAAGGCTCCAGTTAATGGTCATGGACTTGGATTAACTATGTGATATGCATGAGTTTGGTGGGTCATTATGTATTATCATGTAGATATAGGCTTACTAGGAGGGTGAATACGTAGGCTTGAATTAATGCTACTGCAAATTCTAGAATTGTGAGTAGAAGTAAAATAATAAATGTAATGGTAGCTGTTGGTGGGCTAATATTTATTAATACTAGAGTAGCTCCTCCGATTAGGTGTATTAATAAGTGTCCTGCAGTAATGTTAGCTGTAAGCCGGACTGCTAATGCCATTGGTTGAATAAATAGGCTAATTGTTTCAATAATAATAAGTATTGGAATTAGTGAAATTGGAGTTCCTTGTGGAAGGAAGTGGGCAAGTGAGCTTTTTAGTTTGTGTCGGAAGCCTGTAATTACGGCTCCAGCTCATAGTGGAATGGCTATACTTAGATTTATGGATAGTTGGGTAGTAGGTGTAAATGTATGTGGTAAAAGGCCTAGGAGATTTGTTGATCCAATAAATATGATTAGGGAAACAATTATTAGGGTTCATGTTCGTCCTTTTGGTGTGTGGATTAGCATTATTTGTTTGATAATAAGTTTAACTAGTCAGTGTTGGAAAGAATGGAGACGGTTGTTGATTAGGCGTTTTGAGGATGGGAATAGGATTGAA
>UCNE01000043.1 GCA_900473685.1 Hyphomicrobiales bacterium | reverse complement strand
AAACGCCTAGCATTCGGAAGCATCTTTGCAGGATTTGTCATCTCATATAATATTCCACCAACCAGCATTCCAGTCCTCACAATACCATGATTTTTAAAAACCACAGCCCTAATTATTTCAGTATTAGGATTCCTAATCGCACTAGAACTAAACAACCTAACCATAAAACTATCAATAAATAAAGCAAATCCATATTCATCCTTCTCAACTTTACTGGGGTTTTTCCCATCTATTATTCACCGCATTACACCCATAAAATCTCTCAACCTAAGCCTAAAAACATCCCTAACTCTCCTAGACTTGATCTGGTTAGAAAAAACCATCCCAAAATCCACCTCAACTCTTCACACAAACATAACCACTTTAACAACCAACCAAAAAGGCTTAATTAAATTGTACTTTATATCATTCCTAATTAACATCATCTTAATTATTATCTTATACTCAATTAATCTCGAGTAATCTCGATAATAATAAAAATACCCGCAAACAAAGATCACCCAGCTACTACCATCATTCAAGTAGCACAACTATATATTGCCGCTACCCCAATCCCTCCTTCCAACATAACTCCAACATCATCAACCTCATACATCAACCAATCTCCCAAACCATCAAGATTAATTACTCCAACTTCATCATAATAATTAAGCACACAAATTAAAAAAACCTCTATAATCACCCCCAATACTAAAAAACCCAAAATTAATCAGTTAGATCCCCAAGTCTCTGGATATTCCTCAGTAGCTATAGCAGTCGTATATCCAAACACAACCAACATCCCCCCTAAATAAATTAAAAAAACTATTAAACCTAAAAACGATCCACCAAACCCTAAAACCATTAAACAACCAACAAACCCACTAACAATTAAACCTAAACCTCCATAAATAGGTGAAGGCTTTAATGCTAACCCAAGACAACCAACCAAAAATAATGAACTTAAAACAAAAATATAATTATTCATTATTTCTACACAGCATTCAACTGCGACCAATGACATGAAAAATCATCGTTGTAATTCAACTACAGAAACACCTAATGACAAACATACGAAAAACACACCCATTATTTAAAATTATTAACCACTCATTCATTGACCTACCTGCCCCATCCAACATTTCATCATGATGAAACTTTGGGTCCCTTCTAGGAGTCTGCCTAATAGTCCAAATCATTACAGGTCTTTTCTTAGCCATACACTACACATCAGATACAATAACAGCCTTTTCATCAGTAACACACATTTGTCGAGACGTAAATTACGGGTGACTAATCCGATATATACACGCAAACGGAGCCTCAATATTTTTTATTTGCTTATTCCTTCATGTCGGACGAGGCTTATATTATGGATCATATACATTTATAGAAACCTGAAACATTGGAGTACTTCTACTGTTCGCAGTCATAGCCACAGCATTTATAGGCTACGTCCTTCCATGAGGACAAATATCATTCTGAGGTGCCACAGTTATTACAAACCTCCTATCAGCCATCCCATATATTGGAACAACCCTAGTCGAATGAATTTGAGGGGGCTTCTCAGTAGACAAAGCCACCTTGACCCGATTCTTCGCTTTCCACTTCATCTTACCATTTATTATCGCGGCCCTAGCAATCGTTCACCTCCTCTTCCTCCACGAAACAGG
>UCNE01000041.1 GCA_900473685.1 Hyphomicrobiales bacterium | reverse complement strand
TGATGACCGAAGAGGGCATCGCACCGCAGGCGATCGACGGCAAGATGTCAACCAATACCGAGGTCAAGCCGCCTGCCGACGAGCCGTCCGGTATCGGCGCCGTTCTCGACCAGGTCCTGCCCTACAGCATGGCAACCAGCCTCGATGACTGGGATCAGCGCGAGACCTGGCAGGACTTCTGGCGGTTGAACTATCAGAAATAACGGCAGATCAGGGAGCAGTCACCATGACCCACACCATGCAGACAAACAAGCGGAGGCGGCGTGCAGCCGCCTCCGCACTGGCCCTCATTCTCGCAACCGCGATCGGCGGGGCAGTGCATGCCGAAGAGGCTTTCAATCTCGACGCCCTCATTGACGCAGCGAAGAAGGAACCGCCGATCACCGTTTATGCCGTCACCGGCAAGATCGTCGATACGGCCGAGGCCTTCACCGCCAAATACGGCGTGAAGGCCAGTGGCAAGAAGGTCAACGAGGCCACCCAGGTCGAATTGATGATCCGAGAATATCAGGCCGGCAACATCGTTGGCGACGTCAGCGTCGCAACCGATGTGGCTTCGGCCATGGGTGAACTCCTACCGGAAGGCATCGCCACCAGCTGGACGCCAAGTGACCTGGCAACCGATATTCCGGAAAAGCAGCGTAGCCCGCTCGTCGTCGTCTCCGATCCGCATGTATGGACCTACAACACCGAGAAATACGACAAATGCCCGGTCACCAACATCTGGCAGCTGACGGAGCCGCAGTGGAAGGGCAAGCTTGCCATGCTCGACCTCTTCGACAAGCCGCTCTACGCGGATTGGTTCAACCAGATTGAAGCACATCATGATGCGGATGTGGCCAAGGCCTATGAAGATCTCTACGGCAAGGCGCTGGCGACGGACGAAAAGAGTGCAACAGCAGCCTGGGTGAAGGCCTTTGCCGAAAACGCACCGCTGCTTTCGGACTCAAGCACCGTCGCGGAAGCCGCCGGTGCACCGGGACAGGCAGAGCCATTCTTCGTCATCACGTCAACGGCGAAGTATCGCGACAACGAGGCCAAGGGGCTGAAGCTCGGGCTTTGCGATGGCGTAAAACCCTTTTCCGGCTTTCTATATCCCGGTTTCGGCCTGATGGCCGCCCAGACGAAAAGCCCCAACGCAGCAAAGCTCTTCTTGCGCTACCTGATGACCGAAGAGGGCATCGC
>UCNE01000040.1 GCA_900473685.1 Hyphomicrobiales bacterium | reverse complement strand
CTGATCGCCGGCGAATGGGTCGGCAGCAATGGTGTTGAGAACATCAACCCGTCGAACACCAACGAGATTGTCGGCCTCTATGCCACCGCCAGTGCCGACGACGCCAAGACCGCGATCGCGGCTGCCAAGGCTGCGTTTCCGGCCTGGTCGCGCTCTGGCATTCTCGAACGTCACGCCATCCTGAAGAAGACGGCCGACGAAATCCTCGCCCGCAAGGAAGAGCTTGGCAACCTGCTCGCCCGCGAAGAGGGCAAGACACTGCCGGAAGCGATCGGCGAAACCATCCGCGCCGCGCAGATCTTCGATTTTTTTGCTGGCGAAGCGCTGCGTCTGGCCGGTGAGGTCCTGCCGTCGGTTCGCCCGAACATCGGCGTCGAGATCACCCGCGAACCGATCGGCGTCATCGGCATCATCACGCCGTGGAATTTCCCGATCGCCATTCCTGCCTGGAAGATCGCGCCGGCGCTCTGCTACGGCAACACCGTCGTCTTCAAGCCGGCCGAACTGGTGCCGGGTTGCTCCTGGGCAATCGCCGACATTTTGCATCGCGCCGGCCTGCCGAAGGGCGTGCTTAACCTCGTGATGGGCAAGGGTTCGGTCGTTGGTCAGGCCATGCTCGACAGCCCGGATCTCGCCGGTATCACCTTCACCGGCTCGACCGGCACCGGCAAGCGCGTCGCTGCCGCCTCGATCGAGCATAACCGCAAGTTCCAGCTGGAAATGGGCGGCAAGAACCCGATGGTCGTGCTTGATGATGCCGACCTGACCGTCGCCGTCGAGGCCGCTGCCAATTCCGGCTTCTTCTCGACCGGTCAGCGCTGCACTGCCTCGTCACGCCTGATCGTCACCGAAGGCATCCACGACAAGTTCGTTGCGGCACTTACCGAAAAGCTGAAGACGCTGGTGGTCGACGATGCGCTGAAGGCAGGCACGCACATTGGCCCGGTGGTCGATGAGCGCCAGCTGGCAACGGACACCGACTATATCGCCATCGGCAAAAAGGAAGGCGCCAAGCTCGCTTTCGGCGGCGAAACGATTTCGCGCGACAATCCCGGCTTCTACCTGCAGCCGACGCTGTTTACCGAAGCCACCAACCAGATGCGCATCAGCCGTGAAGAAATCTTCGGCCCTGTCGCCTCGGTCATCCGCGTCAAGAACTACGAAGAGGCGCTCAGCGTCGCCAACGACACGCCGTTCGGGCTGTCGGCGGGTATCGCCACGACGAGCCTGAAGCATGCGACGCATTTCAAGCGCAATTCGGAAGCCGGCATGGTGATGGTCAACCTGCCGACCGCCGGTGTCGATTTCCACGTGCCGTTCGGCGGCCGCAAGGCCTCCTCCTTCGGTTCGCGCGAGCAGGGCAAGTATGCGGCGGAATTCTTCACCGTGGTGAAGACGGCCTACACGCTGGCGTAACG
>UCNE01000039.1 GCA_900473685.1 Hyphomicrobiales bacterium | reverse complement strand
TATTCCACGCCGAAACACACTTGACACTTTTGCCCAATAGGGGGCCTCGTTAGGAGGGACGAAATCCTACGCATCATCTCGCCCTCAAAATGACGCCACTTGAAATCGTTCATTAAAAGTCTCGAGGAAAAGCTTAGGCGTTCTTTCGGATATCAATGCGATTTTTGCAACAGAGCCCATCATCTACTGGACGCCTCATGGGAGGGCCGGGTGCCTCTCCCGAAGAGGCTGGCTCCTATGTCAAACTCGACGCGGACAACACGATTTTTCTCGTCGTTTGGCCTGATCGTCCGGCGAACTGTGGGTAACTGCAGCAGCGATCATTCAGATGTACCGTCTCACCAGATGAACGGAATCAAGCGCCGACGCACAAGGCGCGCGTAATCATCATAGCCTTCGAGACCCGCGCGCAACGCTTGCTCCTCGATGCCGATCCGCATGCCAAGCAAGAGGGCGAGGATAGGGACCGTCGCAAGTCCCCACCACGACCCGAGCACGAGCGATGTCCCGACGATGTAGAAGAGCGCGCCGAAATACATTGGATGGCGGACGATGGCATAAGGGCCTGTCGTGATGACCGCCTGCCCACGGTCCTTTTGTATTTTGACAACCGGCGCCGCAAAGCTGTTCGTTCGCATGGTCCAGTAAATGAACAATAGCGCCGCCAGGAGGAGCCCGCAGCCCGCCCACTGCACGGAAGACGGCATTGCTGACCAGTGCCAGCGCGCCGCATCTGCCGCCATGAAGCCCATTCCTCCTAATATGAAGAGCAGGATTGCGACGAGAAGCAGCTTGTCCGCGATCGGCTGATCTTTCTGGACGGGCGGTTTAAGGCGCTCTCTGAGCAGGCCAGGATCAACGCGCGCCATGATTGTCCCAAATACGACTGAGAGCGTGACCATTACACCAAGATAGACCCATCCGCCGGGGTAGTCCGTCGTGCCTGCGGCAACAAAGATTATCGCGCCCATGAGGCCGAACCAGACGATCGTCTGAGCGACGAGATTTAGAAAGAGACTCATTTTTCTGCCTTTCCCGATACACTCAGCCTCGTAGCGATGGTTTGCCGATCCGTTGAGTTCATGAGCGCCATGCAGATTCGCGACGAACGGGTCGGGCCAGTTCTTTCTTGAACCAGTTTAGTAACACGGGATAGTCATTGCGAAATGACTGACCGGAGGGGATGAGAATTTGATTCGCGATCGCATATTGGTGACGGGCTCCAACGGAGCTGTTGGACGAGCCGTAACGGAATTGCTTCTATCGTCGTCGATTGATGTTGTCGGCATCGAGCAGCGGGAACCCGATGACGCGTTTAACGCCTCCACCAACCCTGACGCGTCGTTTCGTTGGATCAAGGCAGATATAACCAATCCCGCAGAGCTCGCGGCGCTTGGCCGAGAACTTCGCGATCGAGAGCCGCTTAGCGGCATCGTGTGCGCGGCGGGAATCGAAGGGCCTGCGGGATCCCTGCTCTCCATCGACGATAACGCTTTCGCGCATGTGATGAATGTGAATGTCACCGCCCAATTCCTCTGTATAAAATATCTCGCTCCGGCGCTTCGTAATGACGGCAAAGGGTCGATCGTCATGGTTGGAAGCACATCGGGTGCACTGGGAAACGCCAATGCCGGCGGCTACATCGCGTCCAAGCATGCCGTCGTCGGCCTGACGCGAGCTGCAGCGGTGGATCTCGCTCCCCTCGGCATTCGCGTCAACTGCGTTGCGCCTGGCCCGCTTGAATCCCCGCTCATGGCAGCCTTTGAACGGTCACACGATGGAGCATCACACATAAGAGAATGGTATGAGAGCAACACGCCCCTTCGGCGTTATGGCAAAGTGGAAGAAGTCGCGCAGTTAATCGCGTTCCTGCTCTCGCCTCAGGCAAGCTTCATTACGGGCGGCATATATTTGTGTGATGGCGGACTAACCGCGAGTGGCCGGATCGATTAGGTGTACGGTTCCAAACGTGCGATGGAATGCCCGCATACGTCCTCGAACCCATAGCCTCGCGGGCTCTGACGTTCCGGATCGATATGGTCCGTATACGACCCAATGAACTTTCGCGCCGCCGTCAAATTGGCAGCAGCAAGAATTTGGATGAGGTCGTTATGAGTCTACGCCCTAATGCCAGACCCCAGAAATGATCTTTTGGACGGCGTCATCCATACGTTTATTGATGGGCTCGATGTATCGGCCTTGAATCCGAGCAACTGCATATTGCTTTTGCCAATCATCCTAAGAACAGACACTTTTTGCTTGGCGGAAATGATTTCTGGTGAGGTGTCCGGTCGAAGCAAAATATGCAAGCCTCTGTGTTCAGGCCCCGCAACCAAATCATAACAAATAGCCCGCATGACAGAAATGTCCCGCGGGCTTTTGACGTTTAACCACAGCGTGCAGGAAAAAGATCCCCTGCGAAACCAACTGCCAGCTTCAATCCCAGAACTACCAAAAACGGAAAAGCTGCAGGCACAGAAAATGACAAATCCTGCCAACGAAACAGCATGACTTGCAAATACCCCGTGGCAAAAGCCGCGGGGTATTTTGCGTTCGGGAACTCGGTAATCGCAAA
>UCNE01000044.1 GCA_900473685.1 Hyphomicrobiales bacterium | reverse complement strand
ATTACTCGACGATGGAGGCTACGATGCCGGCGCCGACGGTACGGCCGCCTTCACGGATAGCGAAGCGCAGCTTTTCTTCCATGGCGATCGGAACGATCAGCTCGACGGCAACGGTGACGTTGTCGCCAGGCATAACCATTTCCGTGCCTTCCGGAAGCGACACGATGCCGGTCACGTCCGTCGTGCGGAAGTAGAACTGCGGACGGTAGTTGGTGAAGAACGGTGTATGACGGCCGCCTTCTTCCTTCGTCAGGATGTAGGCTTCTGCCATGAACTTCTTGTGCGGCTTGACCGAACCCGGCTTGCACAGGATCTGACCACGCTCGACGCCGTCACGGGTAACGCCGCGAACCAGAGCACCGATGTTGTCGCCAGCCTGGCCCTGATCGAGCAGCTTGCGGAACATTTCAACGCCGGTAACCGTCGTCTTCGACGTGGCGCGGATGCCGACGATTTCGACTTCTTCACCAACCTTGACGATACCACGCTCGACGCGGCCGGTCACAACCGTACCACGGCCCGAGATCGAGAACACGTCTTCGATCGGCATCAGGAACGGCAGGTTGATCGGACGCTCAGGCGTCGGGATGTAGGCGTCAACAGCAGCCATCAGCTCACGGATCGCGTCTTCGCCGATCTTCTTGTCGGAATCTTCCAGAGCAGCAAGAGCCGAACCCTTGATGATCGGAATGTCGTCGCCCGGGAAGTCGTACATCGACAGCAGTTCGCGAACTTCCAGCTCAACGAGCTCGAGCAGTTCGGCGTCGTCGACCTGGTCAACCTTGTTGAGGAACACGACGATCGCCGGAACGCCAACCTGACGGGCAAGCAGGATGTGCTCGCGGGTCTGCGGCATCGGGCCGTCGGCAGCCGAGCAAACCAGGATCGCGCCGTCCATCTGCGCTGCACCGGTGATCATGTTCTTGACGTAGTCGGCGTGGCCGGGGCAGTCAACGTGGGCGTAGTGGCGGGCAGGCGTTTCATACTCGACGTGTGCCGTCGAGATGGTGATGCCGCGGGCCTTTTCTTCCGGTGCAGCGTCGATCTGGTCGTACGCCTTGAATTCGCCGAAATACTTCGTGATCGCGGCCGTCAGCGACGTCTTGCCATGGTCGACGTGGCCGATCGTGCCAATGTTAACGTGCGGCTTATTGCGCTCAAATTTGCTCTTTGCCAT
>UCNE01000035.1 GCA_900473685.1 Hyphomicrobiales bacterium | reverse complement strand
GCTTGACGCGAAAAATATCACCTGGGTGCGGCACGATCGCCGTGACACCGGTGAAGAGCCCCTCGCCGCGCAACGAGCAATGGCCGACCAAAACGCCAGCGACGTCGGTAATGGCGTTGCCCGGCCCCGGCTCCAGCCTACCCGGCGCAATCAGTCCCAGTTCCCGTGCGGTCTTCATGTCGCCTCTCCTGCCATTGCCGCCGTTCCTAAACCGGAATGCCGGCCGCTTCCAGATAGAGAGCCTGCAGTTTTCGGGTCATTGGTCCGGGCGTGCCGTCTCCAATCACCCTGCTGCCGATGCGCACGACGGGCGTCACCAGGCTCGAGGCAGAGGTCTGGAAGGCCTCCGCAGCACCCTGCGCATCCTCGGGCGTGAAGACACGCTCCTCTATCTGCAATCCCTCCGCGGCACAGAGCCGCGCAATGGCACGCTGCGTGCATCCCGGCAACGTCGCCTGGGAGGCGGCCCGGGTAAGAATGCGTCCCTCGGCCGTGATGACATGAGCCGTCGAGGACGCACCTTCCGTAACCACTCCGTCCTCCACCATCCAGACATCCTCGAAACCACGCGAGCGCGCCGCCTGTTTGGCCATGACCTGACCGAGCAACATGGTTGTTTTGATGTCCCGCCGGTGCCAGCGCGGATCGTCCACCAGATCGACGGTGATACCGTGCTGCTGCGCCTTCGTACCGATCAAGGTCTTTTCCTGCGTAAAACCGACGAGGCGTGGTGCCAGCGTATCAGAATAGAAAAAATCGCGATCGGCCTCCCCCCGCGAGACCTGCAGATAGACAATACCGCTCTGCAACGTATTGCGCGCAATCAGTTCCGTCTGGACATGGACAATGTCGGCGCGGGAGAACGCGGGCGGTATGGCAAGCTCCTTCAGTGAGCGGTCAAGGCGGTTTAGATGCAGATCGTTGTCGATCATCCTACCGCTTATCACCGCGGTCACCTCATAGATTGCGTCACCGAACAGGAAGCCGCGATCGAAGAGCCCTATGCGGGCTTCCTTCTCCGGTACGAATTGACCGTGAACGTAGACGATCCTGTCCATCTGTTGCTCTCACTGCAGCCGTTTACCTTGAGCGCTACATAGGAACGATATGGGGCGGCTGACCAATTCAATTTGGGCAGAATCCCATGCAAAATTAGCCTAAGATTTTATCTTTCAATTGATTGGCGATCTATAAGTATGCCGTGCGTGGCGCAAATCCTAACCCGGACGAATGGCCAAGCTAGGGTGGGGGACATGCCCACGCTGTCGCGGATGTCCCCCCGCAACCTATGCCGGATTAAATATCTTTTATTGGGAGAGACACCGGCCTTCCTCTTGCAGAAGGAAATCCGGAGACCTTGACTGGAATGGCCTAGGCGCCTTCGACGAGCGATCGCCATCACCGGAAACGACGGGATGATACAGCAGGCCTCGACAATCGCCGCTTGGTATAGCGCGTTGAGTGAGCGCTTTCGCAACACGGCTGGTCTTGCCCAGAGCTAACATTGTCAGTTACGCCTTGAACCAGTTCGGACCACCGACACGGTGTTCCTCGGCAGCAAGAACAAAGTCTAGCCTGTTGGCAAAGCGTCTGGCCATTCCTGCGCGCCATGGAGAACGCGAAGAATGCGGACCGATGTTTCAGTAACTGCGTACGCCGCAACGTACGGCGTGCCATTTATGACCAATTAGCGGGTGCCGGCAATTCTGCCACACGACCGCTCGCAGGGAAATCTATCAACCGGCGGACGGCAGCAACGATCCGCTCATCGACTAGAATGGCCGCTAACGGATTTTCCGATTCTATGTACGTGAAGATGGCGTCGCGATCGGATAACGCGAACGCAGACCAAGTAAGCTTCACGATTTGCGCTCACCCGTGTTGAGACGGGCTGCCGCTCGGCGTTCCGCGAAATGCACTTCGACTTCATCGTCCAAGACGTCCGGTCGAGTATCGTTCAGCGCTTCAAGTACCTTGGTGCGAAACCAAGCGTCATGGGCCTCGCTGCCTGAAAGAAGCTCCAGCGGCAGCGCACCCTCGTTGGCGGTCCGGGTTAGTAAGATACGAACCGCGTCCGATACCGTAAGCCCCATATTTCCAAGCACTACAGAGGCACGATCCCGAACCTCGGCATCAATACGAGTTTGAACCAGTGCATTTGCAGCCATAGCGACCTCCACTTTTCGGGGAGACTATAATGCAAATGAATGACAAATGCCATAGCGCCTTGGGAAAGCCTTCGCCCACAAATAAGCGCCCAGACGTTTCGCCGACCGAAGAAAATGCGTTCTGCGACCGTGCTGCCAAGAATGAACAATCCCCCGACCATAAATGGCGAAAGTGCAGGCGCGGAAAGCCCGTCGAGCTTGGTGTCGAATTCGAGGTTCGCAAGATTGTCCACGGATGGCCGGCAATCGTGACCTTATAACGCCACAGGAGAATCTGATGCGGTACCGTGCCGTCCCAAGCGCCCGACCCAGTAGAATTCCAGCTCAGACGAGGAAAGCGCGGGAGGTGAAGCGTGGCCTGCGTCTTGACTATCCTTTGGAGTCGCCTTCGTTCATGTCGCGCTCATCATAGTTGAGGTCCCATTCTTTGCCGACTGGTTTCGCTCCCGGGGGCGCTTTATGTGCCGTGGCATCATCCGAGCCCGTGATGACCCGCGGCTTTGCGCTGGCCACCCCGTTATTGTTACTGCGCTTCAGGCCTCTGGCATACTGACCCTTTGCATCGTCGTGGATCGTCTTCACGGATGCTCTGTCCTTCACAGGCCCTGACATCACTTAACTCCCCGCGTTTTGCCCGCGTCCGTGGATTTGGAGCGATCGGGATCGTTCAGATTCTCTCCCGCTGCGTCGCGGTCGGTTTCCGGATTGTCTACCGCGGGAAGGTAGCCACGCGGGCGGGTTTCTTCGGGTCCTTCCCAACGCGGCGATTGGTCTGTGGTTCCGGGGATGCCCGGTTTTGGTGTTTCCTGTTTCATCGTTTTTGCCTCCAAATGGCGTTTCGCGATTGCATACACACTTAACGGCGGGCCGCTTCGGATGTTCCGTCCATGCCGAGCAAGCCACAGTCTTGTCGTTAGAGCGCTCGCCCAGTCGGTGAATGCTTGCCGTACGTAAGCGACCTGTTGCGCTTGCAACGCTTGTATGTCGACTGTCTCAGTTTCGGGCCAAAAATTCCGACCAAACTCTCGCGCCCTTGTTTTTCTTGACGACGCTTGCCCTCGCATCGGCGGCCGTCCCTCTAATTTTAGACTAGGTATGATCTCCCCTGCCGACATGGCCCAGAAGCTGTTCGCTTCGGGTCATGTTCGATCAATCTTAACGTCTGATGGCGGGCAAAGGGCTTCACGCAACCTTGAAAAGCCTCATGATGACGATAAGGGTCTTTGCAACTTGGCGTGCCGCTGCGTTTCACCGCAGCTATTCCAGCTCCTGGAACGCACGGGCGAGATGGTCTGGCTGCACGCCTGGGGAGCTTGTCCCTTCCGCAAAAATCACGTCATGGGATCGAGACAGAGCCGGGCGCTTCTAGATTTAGTTGCTCTAAGAGGGCTTGTTCAATGCCTCGCCCTCAACGTCCGACTCACATCCAAATACACTGCGTCCACCAAACCGGGCGGAATTGTTGAATTCTCCGGCGACGATCTCCTTGAGGTCGGGTCCCGTAACATATCGTTCGAGTTGCCGAGATTGATCGTCCAAACGTTTAAGCGCCTGCAATTCTTCATCGCACCCGAGTCGACCCTTTCGCACCGCGGATTTCATCAGATTGATCGTCTCGTCGTAGACCTTCAATGGTACGGGAAAGGGGTGGCGATCCTTGCCTCCGTGCGCCAGCGAAAATCGCGCCGGATCGGAAAAACGATAGGGCGCCCCATGCACAATCTCGGCGACCATGGCCAATGCCCTGACAGTCCTGGCGCCCACGCCTGGCGTGAGCAACAGGCTCTCGAAATCTGCCGGTCCCCGGTCGGCCGCCGCTGCCAGATTGCCATGCAGGCGGCGCATGTTCACATCGCCTTGGCGAACATCGTGATGGGCCGGCATGACGAGATGCGGCAACATAGGTTGCGCATCTGTCGCCGACGCGCCCTTCGGCGCAAACTCCGCTGATCACGATGACGCCTTCAGGGCCTGAACAACGGCCGCAATCGTCTGAACGTCAGCCCGAGATGCAATTCGCACCGTCGCACCATCGATCTCCAGCTCGATGGATGTACGCATCCAAGACCTTCGCGGGCACGGACATGGTAGCAGCCTAAACCGGATTGTGCTCGGGTTTTCGCAAAAGTCGCCGCCAGGTGAACAATTGCTGCGGCGAAAGACCATGCCGTCGCGCCACCGCGCAAACCGTCACATCGGTCGAATAGCTTTCCGCGACAATCTGCGCCTTCTCTTCATCACTCCAGTCGCGACGACGCCCGGTTCCCGTGAAGACCTCGAACCGCCGCACCGGCTCTTCGTCCCTCGTTTTAAGCGTAAGCTCTGAAATCGTCATATGTCCAAGCCCTCGGTAGGCCTGCAACATCATCAATCAGAACGTGATCCGGTAGGTGGCGTCAAAACACCGCCTACGACAGAAGTGCATTCGTTACCGGTTCCTGTAGTTCACAAACCGAGCGCCAGTTCTTCCATTCCATTGCCGTCAGGAGAGTGGGTATGTCGCCCAGACCGCGAACAAGACTGTCTGTCAGATTGGTATGAGGCTCGGACTGAAAGTCGGTGTGCGCCTGCAGTCTTCCGATCTCCGAAAGATCTCCCAACGTCAATTTGGAACCCGACAGGACGCGGTCGGGGTCGAGCTGGAACACCGAGCGACATAGTTTCGTTCATCGAGCAGACAGGGTTGACACGTCAGACCTTGGCCCCAACCTGATCGGACCAATGTCCGATCCCGGCGAAGGAAAAGTGTGATATTCCCCGATTGCCGAAGCTGCGCGTTGACGACAGTATTGCGCCGCGCGCCAATGGACGTATTCTTGGGAGCTACGATGACCATGCATCGAAAGTTTTTTATGGTGCTATGTTCCGTTTCAATCGGTTTCTCCCTCGCGACGCTTCCCTACACGATCCGGGTGTCCGGCCCGACACCTGAACTCGCCCCAAAATCTGCATTTGCCAAAAGCGATAACAATGGCAATGGCGGTGGGAACGGGAGCGGTGGTGGAAATGACGGCGGTAACGGCGGCGGGAATGGGAATGATGGCGGAAATGGAAAGGGAAGCGACGGCACATCCGGTGGCAAGTCAAAGGGAGCAAGCAACAAAGGGGCGAAGGTCGGAAAAGACGGCACGGCCCTGGGGGTTCGTCACGACGATGGGATGAGCGAAGAGATCAGAGATGGCCAGTACATCATGAAGGACGCCCGCGGACGCACGATCGTGAACCGGCGGGCGACGACAGCAGATGAGAAGCGGCTTCAATCCCTTATCCGCTAACCGGGCGCCGATCGAGGGCATCGCGCAGCACCATCGCAGCCTGTGTCCGGTTGGCGACACCAAGTTTTGTCATGATCTGCGTCATGTGGTGCTTGACGGTCTTCTCGTGCAGGTCGAGCTTTCTCGCGACAAGTTTGTTGCTCATGCCAGAGGCGACAAGGTGCAGGACCTCCTGCTCCCGGGCAGTCAGGCTCTCCACCAGGTCCGCCTTGATGGTCTCGGCGCCTGAACGATTGGAAAGCAGTTTAGCGGAGAGCGTCGGGGCAACATAGCTCTCCCCCGAGGCCACCGCCCGAATGACGTCGGCCAGAGCTCTGGACCCAATCCCCTTCAGGACATATCCTTTCGCGCCGCCATTCAAAGCTGTCATGACGTCGTCGTTGGCTTCGGAAACGGTCAGCATGATGATCTTCTGCTGCGGCACAGCTTCAAGAATGAGCGGAATGGCATTCAGTCCGCCGCCCGGCATGGAGATGTCCAAAAGCATCACGTGCGGGTGCATGTTCTCGGCAATACTGAGAGCATCGTCCTTCGAGCTTCCCTCCGCGACAATTTCAAACCCGTCGATCTCGGACAGACTTCGGGTCACTCCCTCCCTGAACAACGGGTGATCATCAATCACCGCAACGCGTATTGGTGTCGTCATGGCTATCCAATCTCCTCCGTGCTGAATGACATCCTGACGACCGTGCCGGGTGCAGATGAGTTGATTTCAAATGTGCCGCCCAGGCTTTCGATCCGTTCTCTCAGGCCGGCAAGTCCGAGGCTCGTGGGCTGAATGTCGTCAACGTCAAAGCCTGGCCCGCCATCTGCGACCTCAATTCTGACCCGGTCGCCTTCGGTGGTTTGCACGACACGCTGGCCGGCGCCGCCGCCGTGACGGTAAGCATTGTTAAGCGTTTCCTGCACGAAGCGGTATATGCATATTTTGGCGGATGGAGAAAGATGCTCGGGCGGCGAGGATATCGACAGGTCAACGGCCGATCCTGTCCGCTGTTTGTGAGCCTCGACGCTTCGCTCCAATATCTCCGATAGGCTCGCTGCCTCCAATTGCGGCAGGACCAGCCCGCTGCATATCGTTCTGATCTCATCCATGGCTTCGTCGAGGCTTGCTTTAATGGAGGCTATTTCAAGTTGCCGCGCCGGCGTTGCGGGGCTGATCAACGCATTGCTGTCCAGCCTCAAAGAGGCAAACGCGACGAGCTGTGCGGGGCCGTCATGCAGGTCGGCGCCGATGCGTCGCAGATGGCTCTCGTTCAGCGCCGTCGCGCGCTGGGATGCGCGCTGGAGACGCCCTCGAAGCGTCTCGTTCTGCGAAAGCAGCGTGGAAAGCTCGTCGACGCGCTGTCTCAGAACGCGGCGCTGACTTTCGATTGTCCTGCTGCCCCGCAGGACGATCGCTGAAAGTACGATGAAGAAGGAGACCGTGAAGGCTGCGACAGCCAGCCAGGAATGGAACCGCGCCCGCCGCAAACTGCGCTGGAAGTCGTCGGCAACTTCATGGAACTCGGAGACGGCGACGACTTCTCCGGACCACGGTTGGAGGACCGGATTGTAGATTTTAAGAAGCGGCCTGCCCACACCCTGGTCAATCGCTTCCGTTGTGGTGACGGACGGCTCGAACTCGGCGACCATCCTGCCGGCAAACGCCGTCCGCAGATCATCGTTGAGGTCAAGCCGCTTTCCAATCGCGCTTTCCTCGTTTGAATAGAGAACAGTGCCATCCGCCCGCCAGAGGCGGAACGAGAGGAGCCGGCCTCCGAGAGCCCCCTGCCCCAGAGTTTCATCAAGCGCGCGAGCGGCAGCGTCGTCCAGAACCCGCGTCGTCTGCATGTCAGGCAAGAGCGGTGCGATCACGCTGTCCACGTATAGCGCGGTCGTTGCGGCCGAATTTCGCGTGACCGCCTCTTCTATGAGGCTGGAAACGAACCCGCCGACAAGCACCATGGCCGTCGTCGCGACAATGCCGCCGATCAGCAAGAACTGTTTCGTCAGTGACTGGGAGTTCCATCGGGTGATCAGGTTATCGGCACGCACGAGAAATCTCGAGATCGGCCGCGTGGCTCGCAGGCGGCATTTTGAGCAGAATGGAGCCGATGAAACTACCGGCTCCGGTGGATGGTCAATGGTGCGCCATCCGTTTGGATGCGTGTCGGACCTTTGGCGCTAATTCGATCAGACTTAGGTCCTAGATACCGTAGCAATGGTCTGAGGCCGATGGAAGCGATCTCCCGCACCAACTATCCTTGCTTCACTTCAAGGTGGCCCATTATTGCAAACAGGGTCGCGAAAATTCAATGGGAGGACGTTATGTCTATCACGAAAATAATCGTCCGTAGCGTCGTCGCGTTGACCATCGCGCTGGCCCCAGCCGCAGTCGGTACATTTGGCGTCACAGGTGTAGCCTACGCAAAAGATGGCAACGGCGGCGGAGGCGGGCACGGCAACGGCAACGGCAACGATGGTGGTCGCGGCGGTAGCGCGAACTCCGACCACGGTAAATCGGGTGACGTCCGCTCAGATAAAAAAG
The DNA here is from genome assembly GCA_900473685.1 of Hyphomicrobiales bacterium. Classification (GTDB taxonomy): domain Bacteria; phylum Pseudomonadota; class Alphaproteobacteria; order Rhizobiales; family Rhizobiaceae; genus Pararhizobium. The sequence goes on along the minus strand of UCNE01000035.1, from coordinate 17,130 downwards.
GGAAGACTGACCGCTCCGACCGCACTTCGACGCTGAAGTCGCTTTTCGCATTCGGAAAGAAATCCGACAAAGCAATCAAGGCGGAAAAATCGGTAAAGACGGCCAACGTTAAGGCAGCCCACTCCAACACTGCCGCAATAAACTCGCTCAACCGTAACTATCACGCATATCTAAATTCGAATGATCCTCGTATGGCGGCGGTTTCAGCCTATGCAATCGCCTATGCGGAGTTTGAAGCCGAGAATGGCACCGACGTTATTCCGACTGATCCGGCCCTGAGCGATGAGGCATTGCGCGACGCGCTCGCGAGTTTCACGAAGGACGGTGTTGTAACCGACGACACTCTGGACACGGCCAAGGATATCCTTGGTGTCGGACCTGAGTTTGGCAAGATCGATCAAATCCGCGACACACTTCCGGAGCCGACGTCAGATACCGAACCGGATACCGCAGACTAGAAAACCTCTTGTGAGCAAACACTGATCAAGCCGTTGCTGCCAAGTTCGGCCAAATTCGCACTACAGTTTCGGGGCCTGCGTCAACGCTTCACCTGTTTCTAGGGACTCAGGAGGCGACACAGTGGGCGGCAAAGAACGGTGTAGCTGGGAGTGGGCACTATCGAGGAGAGCGTCTTATAAAGGGGTGTCTATGCAGAACGCACGCGACCGGCAGTTGGATGGGCTTCGGGCCATTGCCGTCACGATGGTGCTGTACGCACATTTTTATGCTGCTGACGGATCCCTTTGGGGGCACCTTGGCGTACGCCTGTTCTTCGTGCTCAGCGGATTTCTGATAACGCGGGTTCTTCTGGACGCGCGTTACGCAGATCGTTACGAGCCGTCCACTGCATTGAAATCATTCTATGCGCGCCGCGCGCTGCGCATATTCCCCCCCTATTTCGCCATGTTGGCCTTCGTCTGGATTGTCAATCTTGAAGGGGTCAGAGGTAACGTGCCATGGCACGCACTGTATCTGTCGAACTTCTGGTATGCGCTGCAAAATGAGTGGAACCCCTGGGTTTTGTGTCACACATGGAGCCTGAGCATCGAGGAACAGTTCTATGTCGCCTGGCCTCTGGTGATCCTCTTGGCGCCACGCCGCTCGATTGAGCTGATTTGCATCGCCGTCATCGCATGTTCGTTGGCATACCGCTTGTGCTGGCCCGTAACCGCGACGCCCAGTCTCATGCGTGATCTGCTCCCTTTCGCGTCGATGGACGCCCTTGTGTCGGGCGCGCTCCTGGCTGCCTACCGCACCAGAACGCCGATTTGGCCGAAATGGATGATGCTGAGCTGGGCGCCGCTTGCAGCAGCCTTTTTCATCCTGTTGTGGCTGAAATCGACGTCGACGACGCCAGCACTTGAATGGGCAACCTGGATCGGAATGGAGGTTCTTCCCCTGGTGCCGCTGACAATGCTTGTCGGCTGTTGTTCCGTGGGGCTTGGAGGATATGTCGGCCGGCTGGTTCAACTCCCCCCGCTAACTGCGCTGGGCCGCATAAGCTATGGTATCTACCTCTTCCACCCGATTGTTCTCTCCCTGGTCGTCAAGGCTCAGCCCTGGATTCCTGTCAATGTTTCTGAGCAGGGTCCCGGCCGGTTTTTGGTCGCTGGCGGAGTCACGTTGATACTTGCCGCGATTTCCTGGTCGGTCTTCGAAAAGCGGCTCAATCTGCTCAAGCGCCACTTTCCTTATGTCGCACCGAGAAACGACAACCCCGTCGCATCCCTCGCACATGCAGGCAATCCCGCTGATCGGGTTCACGGCAGAAGGGGCCATCGATCTGATATCCATGCGCGCGATAATCCTCGTCGCGACGACGCCTTCCAAACCTCTGATGTTCAATAAACACGCGAGCTGAACCATGTCCGTTCCATTGGTCTCCGTCCTATTGCCTGTCTACAATGGCGAACCGTATCTTGCTGCAGCGCTCGAAAGCATTCTACGTCAGGATCACGAGCGCCTGGAGGTCATAGCAATCGACGATGGCTCGACCGATGGCTCGCAGGAAATCCTGCGACGGTATCAAAGAGCCGACGATCGCATCTTCATTGTGTCGCGGGAGAACCAGGGTCTTATCGCGACCTTAAACGAGGGCTTGGCCGCCGCGAAGGGCGATCTCGTCGCAAGGATGGACGCAGACGACATTTGCTACCCGACACGTTTTTCACGTCAGGTTTCATTGTTTAAGAAGCAACCCGAGATTGCCATCAGCGGCACCGGCATCGATAGGCTCATCGGGGATAGAATGATCCGCGGTACGCCCAATCCGATTTACCAATCCGGAAATTGGCACATATTGTCGATGTTCTTCACCATCTTCATGCACTCGACGGTGATGTACAACAGGAACGTAATACCGGAGGACATGCTCGGGTATGACGCACGCTATGTGCATGCAGAAGACTTCGATCTGTTCAGGCGGATTACCGGTCGTTTTCCCGCTACCATGATCGATGAGAGCCTGGTTGCCTACCGCATCCACGGCAACAGCGTTACAAACAAGCACAAACGACAGATGCGCCGAACCCATTTGAGGATCGTCACCGAAAACCTCATGCGGGAATCTCTTCTGGATGATCCGCACGCCCTTAACGACATCGGTGCCGCCGTGACGCAGAGCACGGTGCGGCGCGCTGCCGAGTGCATCCTGTCGATCGAGGAGAAAGTCGTCTCTCGCCGTGCGATGTCCCCCAGTTATGAGGATGGTGTCCTGTGTTTCTTCTATTTCCTCTACCAACTCATCAGCGATGAGGAACGACCACAACTGACGCATGAGTTTCTGACTCGGACCGGGAAATGGGGGATCATCAGACGCCGCGAGCGCTACGGCCTGCGCGCCGGCGCTTTTGCGCCGTGGTGCAGTCGCGTTTCACTCGAGGCGACCAGGCGGGTGGATGCGCTGGCGCGGTACTTGCAGTCTGTACCCGCCAAGACGGTATTGTCACATCGAGGTATTGTCTAGAATGGCGGAGCAACGTCTTGGAGACCTGCAAGAGCGTTCGGGCCTGGTTGCCACGGACACTTCGGCCGTGGACAGGCCCGAACCACTGGCAAGCTTCATCGTGTGCACACACAACCGGGCTGGCGCTCTCGACGCCTGCATCAAATCGATCGAAGCGGCCTGTCGGTGCCATGCCGCCGTGACAAGCGAACTCGTGGTGGTTGACAATGCCTCAACGGACGATACAGCCCGACGACTGATCCAGATCGCCGCAAGGTCGACAATTCCGATGACGGTCGTCACGGAGCGGCGCCCTGGTTTGGCCGCCGCCCGCAATGCAGGCATGGAACGGTCGTGCGGCCGGATACTGATCTTCGTCGACGACGATTGCGAAATCGACCAGCACTACCTGAAGAATCTGGAGCAACACTATGCGACCGGCGAGCGCCGTACTATCCGGGGTGGTCGTGTTGAACTCGGCTGTCCTCGTGACCTGCCCTTCACGATCAAGCGTTCGCCCACGCCCGCACGATTCACCCCGATATCCATCCGGGCGGCTTCATACTAGGTTGCAACATGACCATGCATCGTGAAGTTGCCTTCCAGGTCGGCTATTTCGATGAACGGCTGGGAGCCGGCAGTCCGCTGCAATCGGCCGAGGACACTGATTACCTGGTGCGGGCTTTCCAACTCGGCATTCCGATCGAATATGTCCCTGACATGGCCGTTCTCCACTATCATGGCCGCAGTACCCGCGCTGCGATCGAAAGGCTTCACCGAAATTACAGCCTTGGGAATGGGGCTCTCTGCTTGAAACACCTCCTCACGGCTCCGTGGCTGCTTCGCCATTTTTGCTGGACCATCAGATCCGCTTGCCGGGAACTGTTGGGCGGCCCTCGATTCGATCCGGAGGTTTCGCTGTCCCATTGGCCAATCGTGTTCATGAATTTGCTCGGCGCGGCCAAGTTCGCATGCCTTGCCATAACAAGACGGGCGAGGCCCCCGGAAATAACACAGTCAAACAGGCAACTCGTTCGCTGAGGTGACATCGGTCATGTTGAAATTCCTCCCGGGCTTTCAGGTCCTGCACCACACATTGGGTCGACAGTGGCGCCTGCTTGCAGCCGTCGTTGTTCTGGGGCTGTGCAGCGCGGTACTTGAGGGCGCAGGCATTGGTCTGATTATTCCAATGCTCAGCATCATTGCCGGCCAACAGGACAACGCGGGCGCAAGCGGACTTTCTGCTATCTTCGAACAGGTTGGATCGGGCTTCGATGACGAAGAGCGGTTGATGGTGATTTCCGTTGTCGTCCTTGTATTGATTACGCTGAAGAACATTCTGGCATTTGCCAATACCATCCTGACAAACTTTATCTATGGCAAAGCCAGCCATGCCATCCGAAGCGCGCTCGCGGATCAGCTTTTGAAGATTGGCTACCCATTTTTCCTGCAACAAAGCCCCGGGAGGTTGCTGAATATAATTTCCAACGAGTCCTGGCGAGCGTCGGACGCGATACAAACTGTCCTTGCGGCAACCGTGAATGCATCGGCCGCCGTCATTCTGCTCGGCTTTCTGCTGCTCCTTTCATGGCAGATGACGTTGTGCGTCGCACTTGGCCTGGTGCTCGTCCAGCTTGCGCACGCTGTTCTGTCAGCGAGCCTCAAAACCCCGAGCCGCACTGTCACATCCCTCAATAGTGAACTTGCCGCCAGGATGCTTCACCTCGTCCACGCCGGGCGGCTGATCCGTGTGTTCGGGCAGGAGCTGCGGGAAAAGGCCGGCTTTGATGCTGCATCGGATGCAGTTCGAAAGGCGGGGTTCGTCCTCCAAATCAGGCAGGGCGCTCTGCCGCCCCTGACCGAAGTGCTGCACTCGGCTCTTTTCCTGGCAGCGGTCGTGAGCGCATGGGTTCTGGGCGTGAGCTTTCCCGTCATTGTGGCTTTTGTTGTCCTGCTCTACCGGTTGCAGCCGCACATGCGTGCCCTGCAACTGGCGTGGAGCCAAATGCAGGGCTGGAGCGGTTCCTTGGAAGAGGTCCGATGGCTGTTGGATTCCTCCGACAAGCCGCCGCCGCCCACTGGCGACGAACCGGCCCGCGGCTTGCGTCAACAGATCAAATTCGACGGCGTAACCTTCAAATATCCCGGCTCAGGCGAGCGACCGGTCGTGCTGCGTGCCGCCACGTTTGAAATCCGCAAGGGTTGCTCGACCGCGATCATCGGTCGATCAGGCACTGGGAAAACCACGATCGTCAATCTTTTGTGCCGATTTGTTGAGCCGGATCAGGGCCATATTCTCGTTGACGGGGTACCGCTGGACAAAATCGACCCGACGCAGTGGCGGTGCCAGATTGCCCTTGCCAGCCAGGATCTCGAACTGGTGGATGGGACTATTCTGGAAAATATCACCTATGGCGAGAGTGCCTCGATCTCCCATACAGAGCGTGCCGCCAGACTTGCCGAGGCGCACGATTTTATCGAAAAACTGCCCCAGGGGTACGAAACGATCGTCGGCTACCGTGGGGCCAGTCTATCGGCCGGGCAGCGTCAGCGAATAGCCTTGGCAAGAGCCCTGGTGCGCGATCCCGAGATACTCATTCTCGACGAAGCGACCAACGCCATGGACGGTCTGTCGGAAGCAGCCATCGTCGAGACCCTGAGATCGAGGGCCGGCCGCCGCACGACCATCGTGATCAGCCACCACCGCAGCACGATTTCGTTCTGCGACGACGTCGTCATTCTCGGTGAAGGCCGCGTGGCGAACCAGACCCCATTTGCTGAAGTCGCCTCCCTGAGTATGGACCAGCTCTACGAGCACGAAAAGGAAGAAACGCGTCTCGTTTCGCGCTAAAATGTGTTGCAGCTCTCGGGACGCAGGCTTTGCGGTTGGGCAACCAGGCAGCTCCCGGGGTAGTTAAAACTGGTCATCCGGCCTGACAGAAACATGGTTTCCCGGCCGCAAAGTCACAAGCTTTGTATGTCGGGGGCGGCGATCGGTCGTCCGGGTCGAGTAGACAGAAGTGCGTTCCGGCTTAGCCTTCGCCTTTATCTTGCAATTGCCCAACTCCGTTATGAAGCGCCACAATGCCTCGTCAATTGCGCGGTGCGCATCGGCCAGAATCCTGGCACTTTTCCCGCTGTGACGTAAACAGCTGTGGTTGACCGCGTTGCTTATCGCGACGTCGGCAAAGCGGCGGCAGGCAGGCGTGGCTTCCACAAGTCGCAGGGCCGCCCTGATATTGACGGCAAAAGCCAGTTCGAACTCGATCGCGGTAAATTCCCCGTCGAGCGACGTTGGATGGATGCTCTCCAGGAAGAGGCACCAGGACGGGTCGGCTTTCATCAACATAACTGGCTCCGGACATTATTGCGCCCGAAGTCGGGCTCTCATTCGGGTTATTCTGGCCGATATTCAACTCGCGCGCCTCAGTCTTTGGTCCTACGCGCATAGTGACTTTGGTCCAAGGGATCGCGGCTCGGCGGTTCTGCGGGGCTTGCCGACATCAACTAGCAGTGTTCTCTCGCGTCTCAACCGAGTGACAGTAGGACCGGGCTGACGCCGGCGGCCTCAAATCATCAGCCTGGAAAGCGGACGTCGTCCAAGTTATCAGCTGGCTGCCGTTGATCGCGGTCAGCATTCGTCGTTGGATGAGCTTGCCAGATTGATTGACTGGGGGCCGATCGATCAAACCCTGGGTGTGATTTCCTGCTTTGCGAAGGGCGAGCTTGCCTGGCCGCCAATGGCCTTATTCAAGGCGATGCCACTGTCGATCTGGTACGGCTTGTCCGACTTCAAGCTCGCCGAAGTGCTGGACGACAGAGGATCGTTCCGACGTTTCTGCGGTTCGCATTCGATCGGGTTCGGGGGACAGGCCGTGGCTGTCATAGCTCTCGCGGTAGACCGGCCGGAGATTGCCAACCTTGCGATAGGCGATGATGCCAACCGAGCGCAGCGCATGCTCTTTTCCTTCTCTGGTTGAAAAATAGACGAATTAACTATCAAGCAGGTCCGGTAGAGTTGCGCCAAAAATTCCCGCTATAATCGGCAACATGAACAGCGTTGATGGGTTTCAAATGAGCATTGTCTTGCGCGCGCACCAGCAGCAGGTAGTCAGAGCCGTCGCCAACTATCAATCCGATATCTGGGCTATTGAAGGAGACATTCGCTTGAGAGCGATGTCTAGCGATGTAACCTATCCTGAAATTGCGGTTCTCCAACGCCTCAGAGACGAGAAAATGCAGATGCTGTACCGCTACGAGAACCTCTTGGAGGCGTTGAACGCCATCCTTGGAGACATCAGCATTGCAGCAGAATAAAACCTGCCACCAGTGAAGGCGAAGGGGGCGATATGCCATCTATCTTTCGCAGTGGGGATAGGCCAACTCCCCATTCTCGGCGTAGCAGATTGAGATGGCCTTCTCCGCATCGCCATTACTCACCACGTTAATTCGTGGTCACCACCTCGTTGAAGCATCGCCTCGAATTTGTGCCGGGCCTCCCGCCTTGGCCGACGGTGCTGGTTCACGTTCCGCTCGGCGCGTCCCCACGATCCGCTTCTCGCGGCAATTGCGCTGCTGAAACGGCTTTATACCGAGAAGCGTCGGACGCTCCCGGAGCGCGTGCCTGTCAGCCACCTCAGCCAAACTGATCGGCGGCTCATCATCGAACAAGGTAAACCTGATCGCCGTCTCTACGAGATCGCGACGTTCGCGGCTTTGCGAGACCGGCTTAGATCTGCGGAGATCTGGGTCTACGGCAGCCGATCTTTCAGGCCGATTGATGAGCATCTGATGCCGCGGTCGACATTTATCACGATGAAGGAGGAGGATCGTCTCGGATTGGGCGTCCAAGCTGATGGCGCGCAGTGGCTTGCCGAAGCCCGGCAGATGCTCGACTTTAACCTGACGCGTCTGGCGCACAGAGCGCGATCCGGCAAGCTCGAAGGAGTTCGTCTTGATGCCGGAACGTTGATCGTCACACCAATTGTCGGCGAAGTTCCTGTGGCCGCCGAGCAACTGTATGCCGAGATCAGCGACATGTATCCGCTGGTCGAGGTTCCCGATCTGTTGAGAGACGTGCATGAATGGACCGGCTTTGCGGATTTGTTCACGCATGTTCGCACCGGCGACGTCCCGAAAAATGTCTCCGCCATGCTCTGGCCGCACACAAAATTGATCCTGGTGCCCACAAACAAAACGACCCGACCGCAGGCTTCTGCGGTCGGGTCGTTGCTAAATTCAAATCAGGAGTTGAGCGGCGATACCGCCCGATCAGACGGGGTGATGCAGGACGCTCAGGCCCCCGTCAATCGTCAGGCATGTGGCGTTCATGAAGGGGCACTCGTCGGAGATCATGAAGAGGGCCGCGAGCGCTATTTCATCGGCCGTGGCGATGCGTCCGCCGGGATGCAGCTTCATCGTCTCTGCCTCGGCAGCTATAGGATCGGGAAAGCTGTTCCAGTATTCGGTTGCCTTCTGGGTCCGGACATAGCCTGGCGCCAGCGCATTCACCCGCACACCCTTCGGCGCATATTCGATGCCGAGAGACTTGGTCATGCCCAGCAGCGCATGCTTGGCCACCGGATAGGGGAACGTGTGCGGAATGATGGTAAAGGCATGGGTCGAGGCGATATTAAGGATCACGCCGCCGCCTTGCCCGATCATGCCGGGCAGCACGGCCCTCGAGCAGTTCCAAGCGCCTTTCAGATTGATATCGAAACAGCGCTGCCATTCCGCGTCGCTGGTTTCCAGCGGTTCATGGAAGACATTGACTCCGGCATTGTTGATCAAGGCATTGATCGGGCCAATTTCGGCTGCGGCCCGTTCGACGGCTGCGGAAATTGCAGGTGTGTCGGTGATGCTGGCGATAGCGTAGCTGATTGTGGCACCGGTGGCCTGCAACGCCTTTGCTTCCGTCTCCAGCAAGCCGGCATCGAGGTCGACGAGAAACAGGCTTGCGCCTTCCTTGGCGCAGGCCCGGGCGATCGCAAGGCCAATGCCTTGCGCCGCGCCGGTGATCATGATCCGCTTGCCCTTCAGCCGGTCCGTCATCGCATTACTCCCCCATTACCACTCGGCAAAACTACCGTCTTCATGGCGCCAGATCGGGTTGCGCCAGCGATGGCCTTCCTTGGCACGCTCGATGACATAGGCCTCATCGACTTCGATGCCGAGGCCCGGCCCCTGCGGGATCGAGACGAAACCGTCGGCATACTGGAAGACCTCCTTGTTGGAGATGTAATCGAGAATATCGTTGCTCTTGTTGTAGTGGATGCCGAGGCTCTGCTCCTGGATGAAGGCATTGTAGCTGACCGCATCAATCTGCAGGCAGGCAGCAAGGGCGATCGGTCCAAGCGGGCAATGCGGTGCCAGCGCCACATCATACGCCTCCGCCATCGCCGCGATCTTGCGGCATTCGGTGATGCCGCCGGCATGGGAAAGATCCGGCTGGATGATATCGACGAAGCCATCCGACAGAACCTGCTTGAAATCCCAGCGCGAGTAGAGGCGCTCCCCAAGCGCAATTGGCGTCGAAGTATGATTGACGATATCGCGCAGCGCCTCTTTGTTTTCCGACAGGACCGGTTCCTCCATGAACATCAGCTTGTAGGGATCGAGTTCCTTGGCCAGAACCTTAGCCATTGGCTTGTGAACACGGCCGTGGAAATCGACGCCGATGCCGATATAGGGGCCGACCGCCTCGCGGATGGTGGCGATGGTCTGGACGGCTTTTTCGACCTTGTCGTAGCTGTCGACGATCTGCATTTCCTCGCAACCGTTCAGCTTGATCGCCTTGAAGCCGCGGGCAACCACGTCGCGGGCATTGTTGGCAACGTCAGCCGGGCGGTCGCCGCCGATCCAGGAATAGACCTTGATCTTGTCACGCACCTGGCCGCCGAGCAGTGAATGGATCGGCTGGCCGAGCGCCTTGCCCTTGATATCCCAGAGCGCCTGGTCGATGCCGGAAATCGCGCTCATATGCACGGCACCGCCGCGATAAAAGCCGCCGCGATACAGGACGCTCCAGTGATCTTCGATCAGGAACGGATCCTTGCCGATCAGATAGTCTTCCAGTTCGTGAACGGCAGCCTGCACCGTCAGGGCGCGCCCCTCGACCACCGGCTCGCCCCACCCGACAATGCCTTCATCTGTTTCGACCTTCAGGAAAAGCCAGCGCGGTGGAACGATATAGGTAGTCAGCTTGGTGATCTTCATCAGCGAAGGTCCTGTGTCGAAGGAAAGTATTGGTTCAATCGTCTCCCGAGGCCGCCAATGCGCCCCGGGAGCCGGACAGTTAAGAAGAAAATTGCGGCACGTGTTTTTTCACGGCAACCGCAAGATCCCGCGCGGCAAGAGAGAGCATCTGCAAGGAGCAATTCCTGGCCGCTGCCGTGTCGCGCATGCGCAGCGCTTCCACCAGCTGCCGGTGCACATCCAGAGCTTCGTCGCGCTTGTCTACCGCCTCGTTGGAAGCATGCAGCGAGAACTCCAGAGCCACCTGGATGATGCTCGCCAATTGCAGAAACACCTGATTGTGGCTCGCCTTCAGAAGATTGGTATGAAAGGCGACGTCGGCCTTGGTGAAGCGCTCGATATCGCCGTCGGCGTCGCGCATCTCATGCCAGGCGCGTTCGACATCGGCGATCTCCTGTACTGTCGCCCGTTCGGCGGCCAGTTCGGCAGCGGCCGGTTCGATTGCTCGGCGTGCTTCCAGAATGCAGTTCAAAAGATCGAATTCAAAGATTCTGGGGCCGATCCATTCCAGCACCTGCTGATCGAGGATGTTCCACTCATCCTTGCGGCAGACGACGGTACCGACCCGCGAGCGTCCGCGCACCAGGCCCTTGGATTCCAGAATCTTCAGCGATTCGCGGATAACCGTGCGGCTGACGCCATAGCGTTCGCACAGCTCGTTCTCCGTTGGAAGGAAGTCGCCAGCCGAGAAGATATTGGCGCAGATATCGGCAGCGATTGCCCTCGTCACATTCTTCTGGACGCGCGGGCGCCGGACGGCCTTGTCGCCGGCTTCTTCCGCTGATTGTTCCTGTTGTCCTTCCACCGGCATCTCCATCCCCGCCGCCGCATGCTCAACGAGCCTTCGGCGATGCATATCGCAGTTTGAATTGCATGGCGACCGCTGTGAGCGATCCGTCATGCTCATTCTCAATATCATACACGGATATTTTAATCATCATACAAAGGCAATTGACCAGTATGATGTTTCGTCATACACAAATGATCACTGCAGGGAGCAGTTTGATCCTAGGGAGAGAGACCATGCGCTTTTTAAAAGCAGCCATCCTGGCTGGCACCGTCGCCGTTTTTGCTGCCACGTCGGCTTATGCTGCCGATGTAAAAATCGGCTTCATCGTTAAGCAGCCTGAAGAGCCGTGGTTCCAGGACGAATGGAAGTTCGCGGAAGTCGCCGCCAAGGAAAAGGGCTTCACGCTCGTCAAGATTGGCGCCGAAGACGGCGAAAAGGTTCAATCGGCAATCGATAACCTCGGCGCACAGGGCGCGCAGGGTTTCATCATCTGCACTCCCGACGTCAAGCTCGGCCCCGGGATCATTGCCAAGGCTGCCGCCAACGACCTCAAGCTGATGACGGTTGACGACCGCCTCGTCAATGCCGATGGAAGCCCGATCGAAGACGTGCCGCATATGGGCATTTCTGCCACCAAGATCGGCGAAGCCGTCGGGCAGTCCATCGTCGACGAGATCAAGAAGCGCGGCTGGAACATGAGCGAAGTCGGCGCTATCCGCGTCTCTTACGATCAGCTTCCGACGGCCGTCGATCGTATCGAAGGCGCGCTTTCGGTGCTGAAGGCCAATGGCTTCCCGGAAGCCAATATCTTTGATGCACCCCAGGCAAAAACCGATACGGAAGCAGCGCTCAACGCCTCGACCGTCGTTCTCAACAAGAACGCCAATATCAAGAAATGGGTCGCGGTTGGCCTCAATGACGAAGCCGTTCTCGGCGCTGTGCGTGCCACTGAAACTGTCGGCATTGCGCCTGACAGCATGATCGGCGTGGGCATCGGCGGTGCAGATTCGGCTATCAACGAGTTCAAGAAGCCAACGGCAACCGGCTTTTTCGGCACCATCATCATCTCGCCGAAGCGCCACGGTTATGAAACAGCCCTGAACATGTATGACTGGATTGCCAATGGTAAAGAGCCGGAAAAGCTGATCCTGACGGCAGGCCAGGTCGCGCTTCGCGACAATTATGAAGCGGTACGCAAGGAACTCGGTATCGAGTAATCGTCGCATAGACGAAAAACGCCCGGCGGCGACAGCCGCCGGGCGCCCCGATACGGAGCGCCGCCGATGCAAGACTTTCTCGAATTCAAATCCATATCAAAGGGATATCCAGGCGTTCAGGCCATGTCCGACGTTTCCTTTTCCGTCAGGAAAGGTGCCGTTCACGGCTTGATGGGCGAAAACGGCGCCGGAAAATCCACCCTGATCCGCGTTCTCTCCGGTGATCAGGCCGCCGATACCGGCGAGATCCGCATCGGTGGGGAGCAGCAGGTCTACAAGTCTGTTCGCGATGCCTTTCATGCCGGCGTGATCGTCATCCACCAGGAGCTGCAGCTGGTCGCCGAATTGACTGTTGCCGAAAACCTCTGGCTCGGCCGTTTCCCGGCCCGGGCCGGCGTGCTCGACAGGCGCAAGCTGATCGCGGTCGTCGCTGAAAAACTCACCGAAATGGGTATCGATGTCGATCCGGCAGCGAAGGTCGCCTCGCTGTCCATCGGCGAACGGCAGATGGTCGAGATCGCCAAGGCCGTGATGGTCGACGCGCGTGTTACCGCACTGGATGAGCCGACGTCCTCATTGTCTTCCCGGGAAAGCGAAATCCTGTTCTCGCTGATCGACCGGTTGCGCGCAAACGGCACCGTCATCCTATATGTTTCACACCGTCTCGACGAGATCTTTCGCCTCTGCGACAGCCTGACGGTGCTGCGCGACGGCAAGCTTGCCGCCCACCATTCAGATATTTCGCAGGTAACGCGCGATCAGATCATCGCCGAAATGGTCGGGCGCGAAATCGCCAACATCTGGGGATGGCGGGGTCGTCCCTTGGGTTCCACACGACTGCAGGTCGATAATCTCACTGGTCCCAAACTCCCCCATCCCATCAATTTCACGGTGCGGAAAGGCGAGATCCTCGGCTTTTTCGGGTTGATCGGCGCCGGGCGCAGTGAAATGGCGCGACTCCTCTATGGCGCCGATACGAGGTCGCAGGGCACAGTCACGGTAGACGGGACAACGGTTACCGCCGATAGCCCCGCGCACTCGATCCGTGCCGGCGTCGTTTTGTGTCCGGAAGATCGCAAGCTGGACGGCATCATTCAGGGCCGCTCCATCGAGGAAAACATGGCGATTTCCTCGCGCCGGCACTTTTCTCCCTTCGGTATACTCAACCCGAAGAAGGAAGGCGAACTGGCGGACACCTTCATCGCCAAGCTACGCGTGCGCACGCCGTCCCGCAAACAGCACATCATCAACCTGTCCGGCGGCAACCAGCAGAAGGTGATCCTCGGTCGCTGGCTTTCCGAGCAGGGCGTCAAGGTTTTGCTGATCGACGAACCGACGCGCGGCATCGACGTTGGTGCTAAGTCGGAAATCTACGAAATCCTCTATGACCTCGCTGCACAGGGCATGGCAATCATCGTCATATCCAGCGAACTGCCGGAGATCATGGGGATCACCGACCGGATCGCCGTCATGTGCGAAGGCCGCATCGCCGCCGAGATCGAGCGCCCCGATTTCGACGAACGGCGGATTCTTGCCGCCGCCCTCCCAGACATTTCGAATGCCAACGTCCTCCCCATTCAACAGGTACAGAGCCGATGACATCATTGAAAAAACTTCTTCTCGGCGAACAGGGACTGGTCGTCATCTTCGCCCTCGCCTTCGCGATCGTTTCGCTGACGGTTCCCAACTTTCTGACCGAGCGCAACATGCTCGGCCTGCTGCAATCGGTCGTCACCATCGGTATTGTCGCCTGCACCATGATGTTCTGCCTGGCGTCCCGCGACTTCGACCTTTCCGTCGGCTCGACGGTGGCCTTTTCCGGCATGATCGCGGTCATGGCCTCGAATGCCACCGGATCGATCGTTCTCGGTCTGCTTGCGGCGCTGGTTTGCGGCGGCTTTGTCGGCCTGGTCAACGGCGTTGTCATCGCCCGTTTCCGCATCAATGCGTTGATCACCACGCTGGCGACCATGCAGATCGTTCGCGGCCTGGCATTGATCTCGTCGGATGGCCGGGCCGTTGGCATCAACGATCCCGGCTTCTACCAACTGGCACTGTCGAAATTCCTCGGCGTGCCGACACCGATCTGGGTCATGGGCGTACTCTTCGTAACCTTCGGCTTTCTGCTGAACCGCACCGTTTTCGGCAAGAACACCCTGGCAATCGGCGGCAATCCGGAAGCTTCGCGGCTGGCCGGCGTCAATGTCGTCCGCATGCGCATCTGGATCTTCATGCTGCAGGGCTTGGTCTGTGGCATCGCCGGTGTGCTCCTCGCGTCCCGCATCACTTCCGGCCAGCCGAATGCCGCGACTGGCCTTGAACTCTCGGTCATCTCGGCCTGCGTTCTCGGTGGGGTCTCGCTCGCCGGTGGCCGCGCAGCCATGGCCGGTGTCATTGTCGGCGTGCTGATCATGGGCATCGCGGAAAATGTCATGAACCTGCTGAACATCCAGGCCTTCTATCAATATGTGGTGCGCGGGTTGATCCTCCTGCTCGCGGTGCTTCTCGACAATCTGCGCTCGGTGGCCGCCGGACGGCGCGGGTAATCCGGGTATGAGCCAAGACATTCTGCATCTGCGGAATGGCGATCTCTCGGCAGAAGTGAGCCGCTTCGGCGGCTCGCTTTTGGCTGGAGCCTATCACGGAATACCATTCCTGCGGCCAACGCCGACCGCCGGGCTCGCATCGCGCCGGTTTGGAGCGGAGGCAAGTTTTCCGCTGGTACCCTACGGCAACCGGATCGAGGCGAACGCCTTCGATTTCGCCGACAAGCATTTCTCGATGCAGCCCAACACTGCCGATCCTTATTGTCTGCATGGAGACGGCTGGCTCGTCGAGTGGGAAATCGTGTCGCAAAGCAGCTGTGAAGCGGTGCTGCGCTACATCCATCGTCAGAACCTGTCAAGCCCTTATGCCTATAACGTCATCCAGACGGTCCGGCTCGGTGGTGATGCTTTGACACTGGGGCTGACGATCACCAACACTTCCTGCGGCCCACTGCCGTTCGGACTGGGATTCCATCCATTCTTTCCGCGCACATCGAAAACCCGACTGAAGGCAGAGGCAAGGCGATTTTGGACCGAGCGTGGTGGGCACCTGCCGGATGCCCGAATGCCAATCCCGAAAAGCCTGGACTTTGCGGCACCTGCCCCCCTCCCTTCGCACTGGATCAACAATGCCTATGAAGGCTGGGACGCAGAGGCATGGATAGAATGGCCCGAACATGGCCTTGGCCTCATGCTTACAGCTGTAGGCCCGTTCGACTGCTTCATGATCTATTCGCCCGATGCCGTCGCTGACTTCTTCTGCTTCGAGCCCATGACGCATCTGCCCAATGCCCACAACATGCCGTCGGGCGGAGGATTGGTGACGCTGGAGTATGAACAGAGCCTCTCCTGTTGCATCGTTCTGCATCCGGTGGTGTTGCTGGCTGAAGGCTGAGTGATCGAGGCGCAGCCGCTGAGATGACGTTGGCAGAGGGGGATTTGATTTTAATGGACGGACTTCCCTGAAGCAGGAAGTCCATTTTGAAAAAGAGGTGCAATGTGACGGAGCAGATTACCGCCGATTTAAAACAGGATGATTCAGGCTTTAATCATCCTACACCCTTGCCCATGTCGTTCCAAACCAACCGCGGCTATCGCATGGCGTTAGCCAAGTATGGCTTGGTGGCTGCATCGTCCCAACGCCCGCACTGCTTCCGGACAGAGGGCGACCATCCACGGCCCGCGATGTTGTGAGCTTGGGATTGTCGCGCTTTTTATGCGCAACACCTCGGACGTGACAGTTAGGATGATCGCCCGTCATGGCACTCAGCCGAACCGGTTATTCGCCTGGCGCAAGCTCGCCGCTCTGGGAGAACTGACCGCTACCAAATCGCAAGGGATCGCTCCCGCATCCGAATGGCGCGTTTATGCCATTCTCCGCGCCCGGGGTAATAACATGATGGACTTCACTCGCTATCCCGTCGCGACAACCCCACCGTCTATGACGAGGCTCTGACCCGTTAACATCCGGCTGGCCGAGGACGCAAGTAAGAGGCAGTTCCGGTCGAAAAAGAAGTCACCGTGGAACAAAATCCCCTGTCCTTCGTTTCGCGCACGGAACGACAACGGGAGAAGCAAAATGCACCCGAACGAGATCAGCAATCCAACCGAAATTCAGTGGCAACCGGTAACCGTCAAGCTTCGCGGCGGTATCGAGAAGAAGGTATGCGGACCGCTTCAAGGCTTCGAAATTTTGAGCCGGCACATGGTCGGCCCGAGTAGCAACGTTTGCGCGAACGCCGCTCGGTGCTGTCGCCTGGCGATGGAACGGAAGATGACGCCGGAACAGGCTCGACAGGCTTTCATTGCCGCTGCGATGGATCAAGAGTTGCGCGCGAACTGAAGTCAGATTGATTTTCGGCAGGTCAGCAATGTTGCTTTCCGTCGAGAGCTTAGCATTGGCCGTGTGCCCCGACACATGGCATTGCTCGTAGTTCGTCCACCTTCTCTGCCGCCAATGGTGCACAGCACTTGTGGTTTTTAATTGAGTGGCTGAACGGGCCGGGTAAAATCTGTCCCCGAAAAACCGAAGATGGAGGATCAATGTGAGTCAGAAGAAAGAGCAAATTCAAGCCCTGTTCCTTTGGGAATCACCTGTTTACTTGAGGATCGGTCGCGGGATGTTGGAGACGGTCGAGGGGCCATACGAAGCCTTGGTCTACCTTTCAACCAGATGGCCGGCGGAGCGTGGTCCCTACTATGATCGAGCGAAGGCCGCGTGCAACGAAGTCGTGGAAGCGTATGGATCCGTGACGGAAGCGAGGGATGCATTTATCGCTGCCGCCATTGAAGTGCGTATCTTGGCATAAGGTCATAGCTCGCCCTCCGGCGCTGTGGCCGTGAGGGCGCGGGAGGCCGCGTAGAATAACTTCGGCGCAT
>UCNE01000038.1 GCA_900473685.1 Hyphomicrobiales bacterium | reverse complement strand
TCGGGAACTCGGTAATCGCAAAGACACGATTTTGTTCGTCGGAGATGGAATCGGCACCCTGTTTTGCCTCGTAGGGGGAGGAGCTCCTTGGAACGTGGGGACCGGTGCATCCCATGCAACGTTTGCTTTATCTTCGGCGGCATTGATAGTGACTTTCAGTGACTACGCCGTGTTTCGAAGGACCGGTTTAATACTTGCACTCATCATTGTTGGAGCGGGGGGTGCTCTTGGACTTCCTCTACGCCGGTTACCCAAAGTCTGGCTACGTTATCAGCTTTTTAATCGGGGCGCTCATTGCTTGGACTGGGCGTGTGCAGACCTGTGGCGCCACACGCGGGTCTGAAATAGTTGAACCATGATGCCCTCGAGCGACGTCTCGCGCCATTGGTCCCTACCCGCTATGCCAAAAATGTCGGCCAGGGCTTACGCATCAACAAAATCCCTGCACTTCAGGCTAAACCCCAGTGTTGCGGCGCGGGCAAGCATCAGCACCATCATTGCGGCCCACAATCCATGATTGCCCCAGATCTGCTGCAGTACATAGGCCGTCACAAGGAAGATCACGGTCGAGATGAACATGCTGTTACGCAACTCCCTTGTGCGCATTGCGCCGATGAAGACGCCATCGAGCATGTAGCTCGTCACCGAGACGACCGGCAATACGACCAGATAGGGAAGGAACGCGACGGCGGCCGTACGCACATCCTCCTGGTTGGTGAGAAGCGCTATGATCGACGGACCGGCGAACGCATAACAAAGCGAAAACAACAGTGCGACCAGGCCCGACCACAGGAAGGCGGCCTTGATCACGCGGGCAAGGGCGTCCCTGCGCCGTGCGCCGATGACAGAACCGACGAGAGTTTCGGTGGCATGGGCAAATCCGTCTAGCCCGTATGACGTGATGCCGTGGAGATTGAGAAGGACGGCGTTGGCGGCCAGAATGGCGTCGCCTTCTGCAGCACCGCTGCGGGCAAACCAGCCGAAGCAGATCAGCAGAAACAGGCTGCGCAGGAATATGTCGCGGTTGACCGCGATCAATCGTTGGAACGCCAGCCTGTCCAGCAGATCCCGCAACGCCAGCGCCGGGCGTGCGCCAAAAGGCTTGACGATCACAAGGCCCGCGATGAAAGCGGCCCATTCTGCCAGTGCCGTGCCTGCGCCGATGCCGGCGACCCCCCAATCGAAAATGAAGACCAATGTCAGCGTTGCCACGAGATTGATCACATTCAGCGCGATCTGCAAGGCGAGTGAAACCATCACCCGCTGGCGGCCCAGGAGGTAGCCGAGCAGGACGAAATTTCCAAGGGTTGCGGGGGCTGACCAGATTCGGGCGTAGGCGTAAGCCGAAGCGCTTTCATAGACCGCCGCGCTGCCGCCGAGAAAGCCCAAGCCGATCTCGATGATCGGCTTTTGCAGGATAATGATGATTGTTCCGCCGGCGGCGGCAATGAGAAGCGCTCTGAGCAGATGCAGGCGCATGAGGGCGCTATCGTTGGCACCCCAGGCCTGCGAAACCAGACCGGTTGTCGCCATCCGCAGGAAGCTGAAACTCCAGAACAGGAAATTGAACAGCACCCCGGCGAGGGCGACGCCGCCGAGATAGGACGAGCCCGGCAGATGTCCCGCCACCATCGTGTCGACCAATGACAGGATCGGCTGCGCCAGGTTGGCGAGGATGATAGGGAGCGCCAAGGTCAGCATCCGGCGGTTCCAGTTTTCCTGCGGGTCGGCAGACGGCGCGATGTTCATCATTCGAAGCGCCTCGGCGGGGAGGATTTCTCGCCAGATTGAATTGACATTCCGATCTCCCCGCCGCCCGGCCGTTTCAAATTAACCCTATCCGTCTGCCCTCACCCGCCTCACCAATCCATGACGACCTTT
>UCNE01000034.1 GCA_900473685.1 Hyphomicrobiales bacterium | reverse complement strand
AGTCCGCAAAATCGCTCTCGGCGTTTGCATAAGCTTCGCTCTTGAAGGATGGCAGCACTTTCACTTGGGGCGATGGGGCAGCCTGTTCCCCATTACGGGCAACCAAGTGAACTGTCATTTTGAAGCAATGGATCACGATGTGCACAACTGGGACGCCTTTCGGAGCGGGAACAAGATGCGATTGCCCGAAGGTAAATTTGATCTCGATGCCGTGACGCAGCTTGAGGCGGCCGGTTTTCCGGCAATTGTCCCGTTCCTTGACGACCTCATCGCTTGGATTACCGATGGGAACAGGCCCGTGGCAGGACCGGTTGCTGACCTCCTAGTTTCGACAGGAGCCGGTGCAATTCCTGCGTCAGGTGTTGCAGGGCCGCGATGCGATCCACCAATATTTTGCTCTACTGAGGTGGTTGATCGCCTTGGCGGGACAACTCCGCCCGCTGCGCGCGATCCACAATCCGGGCAATGGCCTTGATCTGATCCAGCTTGGCGGAAGCCCTGGGCCCCAACCGAAGGTTCTCCTTTTTCAGGTCCCGCAGATCGGCGCTACCAAGGCGCTGTTCGAGAGCCTGGGTAATTGTCCTTGCCTCATCAAGCGCTTGTTTGCCCTCCGGCGTACCGGAGAGAAGCTCGAGAAACCTCGGCTTCTCCGCCTGGGACAGCCCGTCGAGCTGGTTGAGGATCGCCTCGCTGCGCTGGGTCAGGCCCGGCACCACGATCACATCCCGCTTCTCGCGGTTCCAGGTTTCCGACTGACGCTCCGCTTCAAGCCGCCGCTCCCAGGTTCGACAGGCGGATGCAACATGATTGCTGAGTGCCTTGGCGTAATGACGCGCTGATTTGCGTTCCTTGTTCTCACCCAGGAGCCCGGCCTTAAGCGGCTATCAACCACCAGAGGAATTTGAAACCCAACTTGCCCAGCAGGCGGCTTGCGCCGTCGTGGTAATGTTGCTGCAATGAATCTGAGTTAGCTCGTGCCTTTTCCATCGAACAGAAGCATTGGTCTCCATGAATCGCACCGCCCGTCGCAAACTACCGACTGAGAGCAACAGATTGCGTGCCTGGAGCAGTCCGTGCGAGTTCTGATTTTAGAAGACGACAAGGAGCTGGCACACTGGTTACGGGGCGCATTCACGTCTGCCATCGGTGCGACAGATACCGTCTCTACAATCGAGGGCGCAGAAGCTGCGATCGCCGCTTTTCATTTCGATTTGATCGTGATTGACAGGGGCCTTCCTGATGGAGACGGGCTTTCGCTATTGTCCACAATCAGGCGCTGCAAACCGCAACCTGCCACATTGTTCCTAACAGCTTACGACGATCATTCAGACATACTTTCTGCTCTGGATGGCGGAGCAGACGAGTATATTTGTAAACCCTTCGAACCCTCCGAGCTTATTGCGCGAGCGCGGGCGATATTACGCCGGTACAAAGCCGATCAAAGCGGATTGAGTATCTTGGGAAATCTGAGCTTCGATGCCCACAACCGAACGGTGGAAGTCGATAACATCGCAATCGGGATCCCCCGACGTGAACTGGCGATACTGGAAGCCTTGATTCGAAGAGCAGGCCAGGTCGTGCAGCGAGACCGGCTTGAAGGCTCTGTATATTGCTTCGATGATGAAATTGGGTCGAATGCACTCGACTCGCACGTCTCCAGGCTCAGACGAAGATTGCGGGAGGCTGGCTGCAGTGCCCAGATCAAGGCGGTCCGTGGCTTAGGGTACTTGGTAACAAATCCATGAAGTACCGCGGCAGGTCTTTGAGTTTCCGTGTCGCTGTGTTGTTCTTTGTTGGTTCAATCGTCGCCATGACGATGAGCACACTCATAACTCTTGTTCTTTTTCTCTTAGCGATGCCGGATGAACAAATCCGGATCGGTCCCTACGCACTAGCCAAAGCACTGAGTGCTGCAGTCACGCACGACCAAGCTGGCCGCATACATATTGCCGAGGATTTCACAAAATCGACACTCTTAGCCGTGGCCGAACAACGGCAATCATTCTGGTATGTGGTGACAGATAGCGAACAAGAACTCTCCTACGGTCCAGTCCGGCGACACACAGGGGCACTTTTTGGAGCCAGCCCTCGAGAGCAAATAATCTACGCCGAGTACACATATGTCCAGGACGGTCGAAAAATGATGGGCGTGCGTGTCGCATCACCTGACGTTAGCGGAACCACAATCGAAGTGGGTGGGCTCGCTTTATCGATCCCAGAAACATTGTGGGTTGGTTTGGTCGCGTCAGCTGACGGGGCACTCTACCAGCTTCTGGGCATTGTGTTGTTGGCGACAACCACGGCAACAGTCCTGATTGTCCGGTCAACGATCGCGGGTCCCGTGAAGCGCGTCGTCAAGTCAGCGGAACAAATTGACGGCCTGCCAAACGGCCGCCGGATTCCGCACGATCTCACCCCGACCGAGTTGCTTCCTATGGTCGCGGCGTTCAACACAGCGCTTCAAAAAATTGATTTGGCGTTTGACTCGCAACGCAATTTCCTCTCGAACGCGGCACATGAGCTGCGTACGCCTCTCACCAAGCTGCGTCTCAAGCTTGAAGACGTAAAGGACGAGGAGCTAAAGAGGAAGCTGGTCCGGGATACGACCCGTTTGTCGTCCATTGTAACGATGCTTCTCCAGCTCGCGCGATTGTCGAAACAATCGGTGACGTTGACAACCGTTGACTTGGTCGCCGTGGCGCGCGCTGCGTCGGTAGAATACGTTCCTGTTGCCCTCAAGAAGAATATTGAGATTCGATTGGAAGCCCCGAATGCGCCGGTTCTGGTCAATGGATCCGAACTCGCTCTCCACATGGCAATCTCAAACCTTATTACAAACTCTCTCCAGCACGCATCAGGAACCCAAGCTGTGACCATACATGTCACTTGCCCTGCTCAGGTTTCAGTCGTGGACAATGGCCCGGGTATACTGGCTGACGAGTGGGTGGATATCGTACGGCCCTTTGTAAGAGGCAAGCATGGCAGTTCGGACGGAACGGGGCTTGGCTTATCCATAGTCTGTCAGGTGATGGACATTCATGGTGGTACGATTGCTCTTGCACAATCGCCACGCGGAGGAGCAACCGTGACGTTGGGGTTTCCGCACTAAGTGCACATGTAGGCTCCGCCGCCGGCGGGGAACGATGGGGATCAGTGGAGCAAGTATTTGACCATTCTCTCGTCGGACGTCGCGCAGGCGCCAGCCTTGGCTTGAGCCTAGTCAAGCAGATTCTCGCCAATCGTCGCGGGTATGTGACCATCGATAGTGCATCATCCGGCTGGACGTTCAGAATTCATCCGGAATGCGATTTCGCCCGCCAGCCACATGTCAGCTTGTAATGTTGCCGCAATGCTTTGCCTCCAAAGATCCGTGCAAATGATCCAACGAGGCAAGCAAAGTGCGCAAAAAACAGATTTCGAAATCCGACCAGTTTTGTCATGGCAATAAGCGCATACGCCCATTGAACCTTGGAGCTATCGGCCTACCGGTTTTGCTGATCATATCGGGATGCACATCCGTTCCACTGAAAGAAGGTGGAACACTGATGTCTTACAATCAGCTTAGCCCATCCAAGGGGAAGTTTACCAAGTCGCGCACGTTCATCGATGCTCAGGGGCTTGCGACGGTTAAGACCGTCGCCATCTTGCCGACGACGTTCTCGCACGCCGCCGCCTCACGCATTAAGACCTCGCAAGACCGCTCCCTCGTTACCAATGCACTGGACCGTGCCGTGTGCATCGCCCTCAGCGACAAATATCGACTGGTGGCCGCCGGGCAGCCCGCTGACCTGACCGTGAGGACCGTCGTCACCGATATTGTTCCGACCCATAAGACATTGGCCGGCGTTTCTACGGCCGTTTCGCTGGGAACCAGCATTGTTCTCCCTGTTGGCATCCCGCGACTTCCTACCGGTCTTGGCGGCCTGGCAGTCGAAGCCGAGGCCGTCGACAGCACCGGCGCACAGCGGGCGGCGGTCGTGTGGTCAAAGGGAGCCAACTCCATCACGACCAAACCGCGGGTGTCCCAGGTCGGAGATGCCTACAGTCTGGCCACAGACTTCGGAAAAGACTTTTCCCAGATGCTCGTGAGCGGCAAGGAAGCGAAGGGGCTGGATTTTTCGTTTCCCTCAGCACAGCGCATGAAATCGGCATTTGGCCGAAAGCCGAAATATGCGGCTTGCGATGCATTCGGCCGGTCTCCGGGCCTCGCTGGTATGGTTGCGGAGCAGGTTGGTGCACCGCCGCAATGGACCGAAAAACAACCGAAAACGCTGACCCAATAGTCTACTGACAAATCTTGAAACTGCCATTGTCTCTCCCCCGTGAGACTGGTTTTGGGAGATGCCTGCGTTCCGTCTGGAACGTTGGGAGGGGCGGAGTATGGTCGAACGACAAGGCCTTCAGTCCGCTAAAAATTATCCAGCAATTACAGTCATGTAATGTTGATGCGATCTTTCCTGGCCGTGTGCCGCTACAGCGTTTTTAGGGATAGCCTAACGGCCAATCCTGGAGCGACGCGCACACGCCCAAGGGGCGGCAATGAACAGCATTCAGCAAAGGATGTAAAAATGATTCAGAAATCTATGCTCGGGCTATTGGCCAAGTATCTCCTCTCAGTCTTCATTTTGGGGGCACTCCTCGGCGGGCCAGTCGCTATTCTGATTTTATTGTCACGACGATTTGCGACATCGTAAACTTAACTAGTTTTCCAAAAAATACTGGATTGAGCGGGATAACCAAGTCTGCCGGAGATCATCTCCATCCACGATCCGATCGCCAATCTCTTCCCATCTCCCCCACCTTATTGGCACATGCCGCCAGCACCTCTTTTGTTACGACTTTTCCTACTGCCAATGTTTCGGCAGGATTAAGGAAGCCCTTCTCGATCCGGTAATGCTGCTGCAATTATCGACACCTATCCGTGGGAGCAACCCGTCGCTTTGATGGGCGGCCGCTTGATGTGGTCCTGCAATTCTACTGGAAAGGATGTCGCGATGGCAAACACGTGGATCATGAGATTGGCACATGCAGGGATGCTCTTTGGCGGCTGCACTCTCGTCATTATCCTTATCAATCCCAATCGCGGTACCGTCGATGCTAACGCCCGTGTCAAGGAGACCGTGGCGGCGGCATCCGCAGTCCAGGTCAGTAATCCGCTGGAACTCGCTCTTGCCGAGGTGACAAGTGTCAAACCTGTTCCAATGGTGGAACGGGTGCGGGTCAGTGGCGACCTTCAACCGGTTAATCGGGTGGTGATGCGGGCAAAGATCGCAGGCAAGATCCTCAGCCTCGATGTCCGAGAAGGCGAACAGGTTAGCCCGGGAGACGTTCTCATGCGTTTCGAAACGCATGATCTACGATCGACGCTGTTGCAGCGCGAGAGCGACCGCGATGCCGCCGAAGCCGAACTGGTTCTGGCGGAGCAGGCACTGAACAGGATCGAACAGCTTTCTGCCAAAAACGCGACGTCAAAGGAGCAGCTTGAAAAGGCCAAGAGTGATGTCGCCTCGAACACCTCGAAAGTCCAAAGTCTCTCTGCCCAGGTGGATATAGCCAAAGTTGCGCTTCGTGACGCGGAAATCCTTGCTCCCTTCGACGGTATCATTGCGACCCGCGCGGTCGAGGCAGGCTCGCGCGTCAGCGCCGACGCCGAACTCCTGACCGTCGTGGATACCAGCATCTTTGAAGCAAAGGTTCTTGTCTCAACGCGCGATATCGGGCGTGTCAGCGTCGGTCAGATCGCAGAACTGCAGATCGACGGCATGGACGGGCAAATGTTCAAGGGAACGGTTGGCCGGATCAATCCAGTTGCAGATGCCGGTACGCGTTTCGTACCGGTCTATCTGCGTCTCCCCAATCATGACGGCAAGCTCTGGGGCGGGATGTTCGTATCAAGCTCGATTCGCGTGCGGGAAAAGAACGATGCGCTCGTGGTTCCGGCTGTGTCGCTGCGCAAGGACAACGCGGGTGACTACGTACTCAAGCTGCAGACCGGCCATCTTCGGCGTCAATCCGTAACAGTTGGGCAGAGCTGGAGCGACGGCAATCTCGTGGAGATTGCGGCCGGCCTGAAGGATGGCGACGTGATCGTTACAGCACCGCTCCCCGAACTGCTGCCAGACGTCGCTGTGACCGTCAATAAGGCTGGTTGATATGATCCTGACACGTATCTCCGTCAGCCATCCCGTCTTCACCACCATGTTGATGGTGGCGCTGCTGGTGATGGGAATCTTTTCCCTCCAGCGTCTAGGGCTCGATCAGTATCCGAATATCGATGTGCCGATCGTTGTCGTCACGACGCCTTATCCAGGTGCCACCCCGGAGACCGTCGAGACGGAAGTGACACGCCCCGTCGAGGATGCGCTGAATGCGATCAGTGGACTCGAAGAGATCACATCGACCTCCTATGAAGGGCGTTCGGCCGTCATTGCTAAGTTCAAGCTCGAGGTTCAGAGCGCGGTCGCCGCGCAGGATGTGCGCGACAAGGTTGCGGCCATCGAAGCCGAATTTCCGGATGACGTTGAGAAGCCGGTAGTATCGCGTTTCAATCCGTCCGATCAGCCCATTCTTTCCATCGCCATCAGTTCTACGTCGCAGGACATCGCTGCTCTGACGGCAATTGCTGATCAGCGCGTCGTTCGGCAGTTGACCACTATCTCGGGTGTCGGTCAGGCAACGCTGGTTGGCGGCCAGAAACGACAGATCGACGTCAACATTGACGATACGCGCATGCGCGCGTTTGGCGTCGGCATCAACGAGGTGATTGATGCCCTGCGCACCGGCAATCAGAACAGCCCGGCAGGAAGCATCATCGACACTTTTTCCGAACGAACTATTCAGGTGCAGGGCCATATCGAGCAGCCTACGGATTTGCTCGATAGGCTTGTCGCTCGCCAGGGTGATGTAGCGATTTATCTTCGTGACGTCGCCACGGTTTCCGACGGCGCAGCGGATGCACAGAGCCTCGCGCGGTATAACGGCAAAACAGCGCTCGCGATCGATATCGTCAAGGTGCAGGACGCCAACACAGTGCAAGTCGTCGCCGACGTTCAGAAGCGTCTGCAGCAGATCAATGCCGAACTGGCCGCACAAGATGTCCAACTGCATATCGTCACCGATGTATCGACGGCGATCGAGGAGTCTGTCAGTCAGGTGAAGATGACCCTGATCGAGGGAGCGGCGCTTGCAGTCGCGATCGTTTTCCTGTTTCTCAACTCCTGGCGCAGCACCGTCATCACCGGCCTGACACTTCCGATCGCCATGCTCGGTACGCTTGCCGTCATCAGTTTCCTCGGCTTCACGCTCAACACGCTAAGCCTGCTCGCGCTCACCTTGTCGATTGGCATCCTTGTTGACGACGCGATCGTGGTTCGCGAGAACATCACGCGGCACCTTCACATGGGTAAGTCGCATCTGAGGGCCGCTCTCGACGGCACCAATGAAATAGGGCTTGCGGTGATCGCAACGACAGCGACCATCGTGGCGGTCTTTCTACCAGTCGCTTTCATGGACGGAATTGTCGGCCGTTTCTTCTATGAATTCGGCGTTACCGTCTCGGCTGCAGTGCTGATATCGCTCTTCGTCACATTCACCCTCGATCCGATGCTGTCGAGTGTCTGGTATGATCCCGATGCACATCCGGATGCTCATCGGGGACCGGTTGGGCGCCTGATAGCGCGATTTGAGCACAGCTTTGAGGCCGTTGCGGACAGGTATCGGCTTGTCATCGCCTGGACGCTGCTCCACCGTTTCACGACTCTTCTCGCAACTATCAGCATCTTTGTCGGTAGTTTATTCATGCTGCCATTGGTTGGCACCGAGTTCGCACCGACCGCTGATGTGGGCCGCTTCCAGATCAACGTAACAGCGCCGGCCGGCTCGTCCATTGATTATGCGGCTACGAAGGTGCGGCAGGTCGAGAACGCGCTTCGGGAGTTGCCGGAGGTCTCGACGATCTATTCGACAATAAATACCGGTAATTCGATGGGCAAGCATCGTGCCACCGTGCTGGTCAGCCTGGTGCCGGTCAATCAGCGCACGCGCACACCGGGCATGCTAGCCAACCCGATCCGCGAACGTCTCTCCGCTATTCCGGGCATTGAGATCGCTATCATGCAGGAAGGGCTTGGCGGAGGCGACAGCCCGATCCAGTTGAGCGTGCTTGGTGATGACCGCGCCGTCATTGAAAAAATCGTCGCTCAACTTTCCCACGGCATGCGCAAGATTCCGGGCGTGGTCGATGTCAGTTCGAGCACAGGGGAGGCGACCTCCATCCTTTCGGTGCGCCTGAAGCGCGAGGCGGCAAGCGATCTCCGCATTGCCAGATCGGACCTTGCTGCCTCGCTCTCTCCTCTGATTGGGGGAGAGAACGTGACAAGTTGGACCAATACCAGCGGAGAAACCTATGATGTCGTCGTTCGACTACCACCCGACCGGAGATCCGACGTGGCCGCGATCGGCGAGTTGGTGCTGATGATAGGGCAAACGGATGGCAACGGATCGCCGCGCATGGTGCGGGTCGATCAGGTGGCTGATGTAAAAGCCGTCCCGGCCGCCGCGGAAATCCGCCGGTTCGATAATCGGCGCGAGGTGTTGGTCTCTGCGGACATCGCAGGCCGGACGCTCGGCGACGTAACGAGAGAGTTGCAGACGCTGATCACCAGTTTGGACCTGCCCGATGGCTACCGTATCCGTTTCGGCGGCGAATCCGAGGACATGCAGGAGACCCTGGGGCACATGATCTCTGCGCTCGCTATGGCGGTGATCTTCATCTATATCGTGCTTGCCTCACAGTTCGGCAGTTTCGCACAGCCGCTTGCCATCATGGCGGCAATGCCCCTGTCGCTGGTGGGGGTCCTGCTGGGTCTCCTGGCCGGCGGCAGCACGATCAATATGTTCTCGCTGATCGGCTTCATCATGCTGATGGGCCTGGTCACCAAAAACGGCATCCTGCTGGTCGACTTCGCCAACCGGGAACGCCAGCGAGGTCTGCGCCTCAACGACGCTCTGATCAGCGCCGGAACCATCCGTTTCCGGCCGATCGTCATGACGACGCTTGCGATGATCTTCGGCATGATCCCGCTCGGCATGGCAGTCGGTGGCGGCGGTGCGCACGGAGCCCCGATGGCGCATGCGGTGATTGGCGGTCTCATCAGTTCCACCATATTGACCCTGATTGTAGTCCCCGTGATCCTCTCCTACATCGACAGTATCAAACGCCGCCTGGCTCGCTTCATGCCAAAAACGCCGGATGTTCACCGCAATGAACCGCTTCACTCCGGGAGGTGACGGGTTCTGAAGGGCGCTGGCGCATGAATGCACGCCGGAGTTGTCAACGGACACAATTGGTTCTTTGATGTTGGCGATTACGCCTGCTATTCTTGGCAGCGGGTAGAGTCCGGGCGTGCACATGCCAGCATGCGATTCAGCGCGATGCAGCCAATGGCAACCGCGGTCTGCTGAGCCGGAAACGAACGGGCCCGTAAGCGCCGCCCGATCAGGTTCTTATATAGACCGATCGCCGCGATGTGCTTGTCTCTTTGATCAGGTGGCCCCGTAACGGAACCAAACTGAGCTCGATGGCAATCCTCAGATGGTGCCAGCAGACACGTGTCGAATGGCATTACATCGCACCGGGAAAGCCGATGCCCCAAAAATCCGCGTCTTCCTTGATTTCCTGGTTGAACAAATTGCCCGGGACAATGGTGTTCACGGTTTTCGACGTGAGTCCTCAGCCACCTGACAGGCTGAGGGCGAGCTGGGTCTCGATATAGGTATCAAACGCGGCCCTAATCGCCGTACGGCTTGGTTCATCAGTTCCGGCGTGGCGGACTGGGACCAGTAGGTGTCGCGAACACTGGCAAGGCCGGTCTGCATTGCTCTCGGACGAAGTAACGACGCGTGCGTCAGGATCGATGCAAATCGTTCCTGCATCTGTGACAAGCGGGAGTACGTCAAGGCCCCGCATAATGACCGTTGCGCCATCTTCCTCATTTCCTACGGGAGGCAGAAGCAGGATTCGAATGCCGGTGAACCAAGCCATCGCTCCGGCTAAGACGACCAGCAGGAGGGGGATAAGGATTACGACCTGACGTGTCTTCAATACAAACGTCCTTCATCGTCCGAGCAGTTCATGGGCAGCAACGATAATCAGGATGCTTCCCGATAATACCTGCAGACCCTTGGTCACCCGAGAAACCAACTTGGGCCGGGTCTCAAACATATGCATCGTCTGCTGGCGGAAAAACACTGCGGTCACAACCACCGCAGACAGAGTCAGCGCAACTCCGAGCATCATGACGAGAGCGAACATGATCCCGGCCTCAGGTACGCCGCGTGACATGGCGAAGGTCATGACGAACAGCGTCAGCGGGCACGGAATCAACCCTGCCGCCAAGCCGACCACGATGCCTTACCGTTCGCCATGGGAATGGGGTTCGCGGAGCAGGGCGCTCCACAGCATCCAGATGCCGATGACCCCAAGCAGTCCTCGGCTGACGTTTTCGAGGATCGGCGAAGACCCAGCGCCAGTGCCTCCGAACATAATCGATACAAGCGGTAGCGAGAGTAAAGCGATGAGTACCGACATCATGACGTGGGTAAACGACAGAGCGAGTGATACAAGCAACCCTCTCAGCATGCCGAGAGACGATCCCGCGAGATAGGTTGCGAGGATCGATTTGCTGTGACCAGGAGTCATCGCGTGCACCGCCCCGAAAGCGATACCCATCGGCAGGAAAGCGAGAAAGGCACTCCAGCCAGACCCGTTGGCATATTCTTTTATGTGTTCACCGAACTCCAGGTAGATGTCCCGTTGGACATCGATTATCCACGGCCACATGTCAGGTCAATCCTGTCGTTGCCAACGCTAGAACTACATAACGGCCGACTTTAGCGATGGAGACCAATATGACAAATGTTGCCAGAGGCTCGCGCAGCACCCTCGCCACGACAGTGATCGGGTCGCCGATAACCGGCACCCAGCTCCCAGCAAAGACCACTTGCCGTAACGCTGATACCAATCCTGCGCGTTGTCGATACGATGCGGCGACACCGGAAACCAACGTCGCGACCGGAATCGCTCGATGTAACGACCGAGCATCCAGTTCATGACTGACCCAAGAATGTTTCCAGCGCTCGCCACCGCGACCAGGGCGGCAATGGAGTAGCCGCCATCTACGATCAGGTACACGAGATATGCCTCGGACTGCGCGGGCAGGATCGTGGCGGCTGCAAGCGCCGTCATGAACAGGCCGATGTAGGCCGTCACCTGTGGTATCGATCCTTTCTGGAGGAATGGGAATGTTCGTACCCGCCCGGTACGACTTTTGACCCCGATAGATGCGGATGATCTGGAGTGAGGTCCGCATGGACATGGCGATCGTCCTCTTCGTCCACCGGCCACAGTGATGCTGCAGCAAACGCCCCGAGCGCCGTGAGCGTAGCCAGAACCACGTAGGTCGTTGCGATGCCGGCCGTCGCTCCGAGCCAGCCGGCCAGTGGATAGGTGATCAGCCAGCAGCCATGGGAGAGAGCGAACTGCGCAGCGAAAAGGGCTGGCCGCTCCTCGGGCGAAGCCGACCGCCTCAGGATACGGCCAGATGGCGTGAGGACGAGGGAGTATCCGATGCCGATCACCGCCCAGACGACGATCAGAGCTCCATAGGAGTTCGTGAACACGCCGACGAGAAGAGCCGCAACCAGAACCACAGTTCCCGCCAGCATCGTCGGACGGTCGTCTACCTTCTTCAGGAGACGAGGAAGCAAAAGCGCCGCCAACATTGATCCCAGTCCGAAGGAGGCGAGGGCGATGGCAGTGTAGCGCTCGCCCAACGTCAGAACACTCTGGACCAAAACGACCGTGTTCACGAACACCATCGATCCACCTGCCGCCACCGCGAGATTGAGCGCGAAAAGACCACGCAGACGCGGAACCGTGAGATAGAGACGGATGCCGCGCGTCGTGCGGTCATAAATGCTGCGCGGCTCGCCTAGTTTGGGATTCGGTAAAAGCACTGACACAACGAGACTAGCCGAGACAAGAAAGCCGACGACAGTTCCTAGATAAAGGTTGTGGTAGTTTACCAATGTGAGCAGGACCGCCGCCAGAAGGGGGCTTGCCACCTTCTCGAGATCGTACGCCAGCCGCGAAAGCGATAGGGCATTCGTGTAATCGTCCTCGTCAGGCAAAACATCGGGAATCGTTGCCTGGAACGTTGGCGTAAAGGCTGCCGAAGCCGCCTGTAGGACGAAGATCAGCAAGTAGGCTTGCCACACGCCGGTGATGAACGGAAGACAGAGTGCCACGCCGGCGCGGATCAGATCGAGCGTCACCAACATCGCACGTCGCGGAAGCTGCTCGGTGAATGCCGTGGCGATCGGCGCGACCACGACATAGGCAATCATCTTGATCGCCAGGGCCGTTCCGAGGACTGCGCCGGCATTGCCGTCGGCCAGTTCAAATGCCTGGAGTCCAAGGGCGACGGTCGCAAGTCCGGTCCCCAGAAGAGCTATGAGCTGTGCGAGAAACAAGTGGCGGTAGGTTCGGTTTGCAAGGACCTTCAGCATCTGAAGAGCTCAATTCTGTACTGGGGTGGAAATAGTGGACGATGGTGTCGTTGCGGCATGGGCCTGGATCCCCACCCATCCCTGGATGCCCACATAGACCCCCACCGCTGTGATCAGCACACTTGAGAAATAGGGTGCACGACGGGCAAAGGTGCTGAACCACGTCCAGCGCTTCGTGGCCTGGCGGACGCTAAGTGCCGCGATGGCCCCGACGGTTACAAGAGTGATGGCGAGACCGATCGAGAAGCACAGCACCAGGATGAATCCAAGGGAGAATTCCTTGAGCTGAATGCATAGCAGGAGAACCGTGATCGCGGCTGGGCAGGGGATGAGGCCGCCTGTCAGTCCGAACAGGACGATCTGCCATGTCGTGACATTGCGGTCTGCGAACTTGCGGCGGATGTCGTTGGCGTGTGCCAGTTCGTGTGCGTCCTGATAGCCGTCCGTCCCGACTTCGAGTCCTTTGACCTCTTCATGCTTGTGGTCATGCCCGTGGCCCTCGACGAACGACAGGTCGTAGTCATGAGTATGGTTGCCGTGACCGAGGCTTAAGCGGGCCATGAATTCATGAGGCTCAGGGATGTCGGTGGTCGACTCGAGGTAACCGCCTTTGTCAGTGAAGGAGAATGCCTGCCGGTTACCGTCGGGACGTTCCGTCACCACGGTGACATCTGCCGCCGACCAAGCGTGACCGCGCTCGGTGCGCAAGCGCCATACGGGCGGCACGCCGGCCTCGAACACCTCGAGAGTGACAAGGCCGTGACCCGTGTCGATGCGGCGCAAGTCAGCGTGACCACTATCACCCCCGTGAGAATGGGATGTTCCGTGCTCGTGATCGTGGTGCCCTGCGTGATCATGCCCGGCGGCCGCCTTGGCGATCTTCTGATCCTGCCACGTACGCCACAACATCCACAGCGCAATTCCGATGATGGCTGCGGCCGATGCGAGCTGGAAATACGGTTCGAAGACTTCTGCATCGATGCCCTGCCATATGTACAGACCAGCAAACGCAATCGCCCAGACGATGATGGTGTGAGAGACTGTAGCAGCCAGGCCGAGCAGCACAGCTTGTCCGACCGTGCCGCGAACGGCGACGATGAACGCGGCCATCATCGTCTTGGAGTGACCGGGCTCCAACCCATGGAGCGCGCCCAGGAGAATGGCGCTGGGAATGAACAGCCAGGCGTGGGCTGATCCCTGGCTGATCAGGTCGGCAAAACTTGTCATATCGGACCTCAGAGGTATTTGGTGATGGTCTTGAACTCATCGATGGTCCGGCGTTGCTCGCTGCCAAGGCCGCCGACCGCGTCTTCCAGGCAGTGATCGAGGTGGTCCTGGATCAATGTCTTCTTCGCTTGGCAGATGGCCTTTTCAACCGCGTGAAGCTGTTGCGCGACATCGACGCAGGGCCTGTGCGCTTCGATCATGGCGATCACGCTGCGCAGATGTCCCTCCGCGCGCTTCAGCCGTTTGATGATATCCGGATGGGTTTCGTGAACGTGCGCTTGATCTATCATACGTTGAGTGCTATCCCCCTGGAGGGGATACAGTCAAGCCGGATTCGTGTTCTGAGACTTTGCATTCATCTGAAAGCACGGTATCAATTCCCTGATGATGGTTCGCTTCGAAAACAGGATTGTTCGACTGATGGTCGTCTTGGCGATGACCTTGTCCGTCGTCGTATTTGCGTTTTCCAGTCCGGCAAGCAATCACGCTCGAGGCCTGCATGCGTCTGCAAGTAT
Organism: Hyphomicrobiales bacterium; assembly: GCA_900473685.1. Classification (GTDB taxonomy): domain Bacteria; phylum Pseudomonadota; class Alphaproteobacteria; order Rhizobiales; family Rhizobiaceae; genus Pararhizobium. Next base: position 15,795 of record UCNE01000034.1, on the reverse strand, counting down.
CGAAGCCTCCAGTGACCTGCATGATGATGATCATGCAGGTCACTCGCATGACGAGGTGGCCGATGTCTCAGGCGATCAGCAAGTCGCATCCCATCATCACGCCGATCATTCCCACGAGAAGGTGGGATTTCTGAGCCTTCCCGGATTTTTTCATCATGCAGGCTCCGACGCGGTATTCTCCCGTTTGACCAAGAGCCTCGCGGATGGGTTATCCGACGGAATAGACCGCCCTCCGCGTTCCGTATTCAGGATCTGAACGGCTGCCTTGGCGGCTTTCTGAAATCTGAATTAACGGACAATTTCCATGAACCTACGACCGCTTGAAGGCGGCCGGCGAGGGTATTCCCCTGCACGGCTCGCGCTTCATATCACCATCGCCCTGGTACTCCTGTGCCTGCTGGCGAGCACCGCTGCTGCCCATGCCGTGGCGGAAGGCGACAAGGGCTATATCCAGGAAATCACGGGCGTCCATCTGCTCCCCTTCATCTATCTGGGCGCCAAGCACATGGTGACGGGATACGATCACCTGCTGTTTCTCTTTGGCGTGATCTTCTTCCTCTACAGGCTGAAGCACATCGGCATCTATGTCAGCCTGTTCGCAATCGGCCACTCGACCACGATGCTGCTTGGCGTGTACTTCGGGTGGAACGTCAGCTCCTACCTGATCGATGCGATCATCGGCCTGTCGGTCGTCTACAAGGCGCTCGACAATCTTGGGGCCTTCCAGCTCTGGTTCGGCTACCAGCCGGACACCAAGCTCGCCACGCTTATCTTCGGGTTTTTCCATGGCCTCGGCCTGGCGACGAAGATCCTCGAGTACGAGATCGCCCAGGACGGGCTCGTGCCCAATCTTCTCGCCTTCAACGTCGGCGTGGAGATCGGACAGCTCATCGCACTCGCAATCATCCTCATAGGCATGAGTTTCTGGCGGAAGACTCCCAGCTTCCTCAGGCATGCCTATGCCGCCAACGTTCTCATGATGACCGCCGGGTTCGCGCTGATCGGATATCAGCTCACCGGATACTTCGTCGCATAATCGAAAGGAAAACGACCATGTTCAATTCGCAAGCACCAGCACCCGGCGATCTGCCATCCTCGAAGCAACTGGTGAAGTCCACCGTGATCGCAGCCGTTGCGGCCGCCGCGATCCTCGTCACGATCGTCCTTCCGTCAGAATACGGGATAGACCCGACCGGGACGGGCAGCGCTCTCGGCCTGACGGAGATGGGCGAGATCAAGACGCAATTCGCCGAGGAGGCGGAAGCCGACCTTAAGAAGACGCATGAGATGCAGGCACCAGCCACAGCTCCGCAACAAGGCTCCAGTCTGATTCATCGCCTGTTCCAGGAATTCGGCGTTCGCACAGCTTCCGCACAGGAACTGCGCCAAGATGAAATGTCCGTGACGCTGAAGCCCGGCGAGGCGACAGAAATCAAGATGACAATGTCGGCGGGGGCGAAGGCCGCCTACGAATGGACGGCCGAAGGTGGTGTCGTCAACTTCGACATGCATGCGAACGGAACAAGTGGGGAAACCGTCAGCTATGAAAAGGGACGCAGCGTTCCCGGCGGATCAGGCGAACTCGAAGCCGCGTTCGACGGCAAACATGGCTGGTTCTGGCGTAACCGTTCGGGCAGCGATGTCACCCTCGTCCTGAAGACATCCGGAGCCTACGCTGACATCACCAAAGTGATGTCCGGGACGCACGAGCGCCTCTAGACCGCCCAGACCGCGCGCATGATCGCGGTCGGCGATATCACCAAACGCCAGGAGGAGGTGCTTGCCGTCTGCACCGACGGCGTCAAGCGTGCCGAAAAGTTGATCCGGCCGGGTGCCATGATGCGCGAAATCAACAACGCCGCCTTCGAGCCGATGATAGAGCGCGGTTTTCCGCGACGCGGCCGAGTAGGTATACACGCACTACCTAAGGCTTCGCCGCCAGGCCCGCGAGGCCTTGCTCTAATAAAGCCCCGACGAAATGAAGGCGGAGATACTATGAGAAAGCTGGTCGCAGGGAAACTTCACGGCATCACCGTGACGGAGGCGAACCTCAACTACCATGGGTCCATTACGCTGGACCCGGACCATTGCGAAGAAGCCGCTATTCTCCCCATGGAGTTCGTCGAGATCTGGAACAAGAATTCCGGGGCGCGGATATCCACCTATGTCATCCTCGGCGAACGCGGCTCGAGGTTACGCATTCTGAATGGAGCTGCCGCGCGCGCATGTCAGCCCGGCGATCAGGTCATCATCTGCAACTCGGTCTATCTCGACGAAACGCGGATTACTTCGTTGACGCCGAAGGTGCTCACGTTTGCCTGTGTTCCGGCGTGGAATATTGCCCCCTCTGGCGGGGTGGGGACGCGCCGGAGAACGAGGGTTTCGGGTCTAAGCTGAGAAGAAACGCCTTCCCTCCCACACTGGAACCTAAAAGCGAGACCGAATACGCTGCGGACGGCCTAAAGTGCCATCTGTCTTTTATTTTGAATCCAACCGACGCCTTGGAAGATCACGCGCTGTGATCACAAACACGCTCAGATTTCCCATTCATTCAGTAGATTCGCACGGAAATGACTTCCCGACAGATTGGCCCCGAAGCAGGAACTGTCACGTTCGCAAGGGAATGGGGGCTGAGCAGGTAGCGATCCGCGGCGGATCCCGGCTATCAGACAGGACTGCCGACAAAAGTTTCCCACATCAGGATCGGGTATATCGGCAAATGTACTCACTCGGCATTTACATAAGAGATGCCTAATGTTAAGTTGCCGTTGCATAGGCGTGTGGGTCGCCGCCGCAACGGCGTTTATAGCGAAAGCGTTTTTCACTTTTCGTAATTGAATGGCTTTTTCACGGTCAATATTAGCGTGCCCCTTGGAACCCGTCACCTCATATGGTGGCGGGTTTTTTGTTGACCCAGCGGTTCAAGCATTGCAATCGAGACGCGCCATCCATTTTGCCGCGGCCGACCCGGTCGCGGCGATCCATGTCCTTGCGTTGGAGAGGCGGAAAACCCGCGTCCTTTATGACGCCCGTTTCACACCCGGCGGCCGCCATGTCCCTTCGCCCGCGGGCAAAATCGAAGGTGAGGTAGGCTTCGGCCAATACAGGCGCATCACGAGATAGATTTTATCGTCCGGGGCCGGAAGCCAGTTTGCTTCCTTGTCCGCGCCAGGGCTGTCTTTTTGAATGTACAGTGTCAGCGACCCGTCAACGTCCTTTTTCATCGCCGGCAACATCGGAGAGTTGATGAGGTAACGATTCATCGGGTTCTTGACCAGAAGCTGGCTCTTGCCGTCGTACATCGTCACGGACCAAAATGCGTTCACTGGCGGCAACTGGCCGGGTGCGAAGGTGATGGTGTATTTGTGCTTGCTGCCGTCGAGCGGCTCACCGGTCGCGTCCTTTCGGGTATAGGGGTACATGGCTTCTACGGCATCGTTGCCATAGATGCCGCCCTTGGCAGCCCCGGCCCGCATCGCCCAATCGCCGTTATAGAAGGCCTCGTCGCCAAAGAACGAGCCGACGTTCCAGCCGTTGATATCCTTGTTGCCGGCGGCCAGCCATTTGTCGACCTTGTCATTACCCTGCTTCATGGCCACCAGGATTTCGGCTTTGTGCTCGAACGACAGGTCCTTGAACTCGAAGGTCTTTCCGGGACCGATGCCAAGCTTGGCAAGTTTCGCGCGGATTGCCTTGTCCCTTGGCGTCTCGGGGACGAATTGCAGGGCTGCGTCGAGATACTGGAAGAAGTTATCCTTGATCCCGGCAGTGGTGGCAGGAAGGAACTCGATCGTGGGCGCAGCAGCCGGAGCGGCTTTCTTGAGGAATGCAGAAAGCGGCTGCGCGTTGTAGCCTGCTTGAACTTTCTCCACGTTCGGAATGTCGTCGGGATTAAAGAGCTGGGTGCGGAAAGCCGCGAGCGTGAACGGCGTCGTCGATTGGAAGACCTGCTTGATCCCGGTGGGCGTTTCACCTTTCCAATCGGGGCCGACCACCAGATAGTCGCCTGGCTCGGTCCCTGTGGCGCGCGTGCCAATATAACCGTAATTGTAGGTGTTGCCGTCGATCAGTTGGACCGAGTAGTAGCGTTCCTTTTCGACCGTCGGCACCGAGATGACCATCGGCTCAGCGCGCAGATCCAGCCAGAGGATCGAGTAAGGCGTGTCGCTGTTTGGCGTGATGATTGCCGTGTCTGCTGGGGTAGCGACGTGACGCATATTGTAAATTTCGTTAAACGGAGCTTTGTACTGCCCCGAGTTCTTGTCTACGGCATACTCCTGCATGACCGCGTAATTCATCACGAGCGGCAGGCCGTAGATGAAGCCTTCTTCGGCGATGTCCTTGGCCTCCAACAGGTTCGGCCATGCGGCATTGTTTTGCTCAATGACTAGGGGGGAGACCAAATCGGCCTTTGCCGTCGTGGCGACAAGCGCCACCATCGCAACAGAGCGAAGCAGATCGCGTTTCGTAAGCATTTGAACTTCCTTTCGGTTCGAAGCGTGCGGTCAAGCACGCATAGGCAGCAGGAGAGGGGTATGCGTCTGCGGACGTTGATCGAACTGCATCGATCGAGTTCCGGTTATGAGAATGCGGCGTGGATGTTTCTTCGCGGTCCTTTGCGCCTACTTCGGAAACAGGAACGTCAGCCCGAGCCGGACGCCAAGCCCTTCGGGGCCATTGTCTGGAGCCGCCGCCCAGTATCGAAGCCCGGCCGTCAGGCTGATCGGCTGTTCGTTCACCTTCACCAGCTTGGAGACGGTCAGATTGATGGGCACCGACCATTCATTCGCCTTCCAGTCGTATGTGGATTCCGTGTTCAGCGCGAACGTCCATGCGGTCGCTGTTGTGTAAGAGAGAAAGGGCTGCAGGAACGTGTTGCTGATGTCATTGCGATCCTCATTGCCCGCGAACGACCAGATGTGGTTGGCCAGCACGCCATAGGTCCAGGGGCCGTCCTGCTTCAGAGCCACGACGGTCGGTCCTGCGCCCCATTTTTCGCCGCCAAGCAGATTATCGGTCGCGGTTGGGATCAGGAAGACAGGTCCCGCGCCCCAGATGAGGCCGCCATCGGTCGGCTTGGAAGGCGACAGGAAAAAGCTTTGCACGACGTCGCCGAGGCCGAACTGTGATCCGGAGGGGCCGGCGATATCGTCCTGGTAGGTCACGGGCAGGATCGTACGGGAGATCAGGTTCCAGTCGGCGTTCAGCGAGATCGGGATCACCGGCTGGATGTTCAGCGTCGTCTTGTCGCCATCGAGCGGGCCATAGCCATGGTCATAGTTCAACTGGAAGGGGACGCTGATGAGGGAGGCGATCGGATTCGAAAGCTTCTTGGCGAGATCAGCGCTGGAATCCTGGCTGTAGGCGGTCGCCCCCATGCCGAACGTCGCCGCGACAGCGAGCGTCAGGAATGTCTTTCGCAACAAGATGCGGGTCGATGCCTTCGCGGCCATTGTGCTGGTCTCCGTTCGATGCCGAGGCTGGCGGTGAGCCAGACAGGAGCATCACCTCATGCGTCGGGAGAGTGACGGATCCGGCCTGAAAAGAAACGTATGTTACTGTAGCATACGGCGTTCACGGGCCGTCTAGGGCGTCGGAAACCCTGAACTCGGCTTCGACATCCGTCACTGATGGCACTGGCAGTCCGGCCCGTCGAAGCGCTGCGATGATGCGCAGGCTGTCCTTCGGCGGCAGGTTTCTCTTCCGGTTCTCTGCGACTATATTGGGAAGATAGTCGGGACGCATTTTCATGAACACCCCGCCCTCGCGCTTCGCCTCAGAAAGCAGCCCGGCCTCGGAGTAGATGACCGCCGCTACACCGTGGAAGAGCGGAAATTTCTTCAGGTCGGCTTTGCGGATTAGCCGCACCGCCTTGTCATGGTGCTGGAGCATTGTGGCGATCAGGGCGCGCGTCCCGAAGTAATATCCGGCTCCGCCTGGATTGAGCTTGATCGCACGATCCAGCAGTTCCCCGCCCCGCTCCCATTGCCCCGAGAATGCAACGCGCGTTCCGAGCTCGCCGAGGAACTCCGTGTCGTTCGGGTTGGCGGCGAGCGCTTCCTCGCCGACCTCGAACGCCTCCTTCGTCTCGTTGTTGAAGAATAGAGCCGTCATGAGCGCCTGCAGGGCGCGCGAGTTGCCGGGTTCGAGCGAGACCGCGCGGCGCGCCGATCCGAGTGCGCGCTCCAGCGCGGGACCCTTGTCACTCTGCGGATTGAACTCGAACCGTCCCTCGTCGAGATGGATGATCGAGAGCATCGACCAAGCCGTCGCGTAGGCGGGGAAACGCGCCACCGCGCGCTGCAGGCAGTCGCGGGCGGCCAGATGCGCTTCCGGGTTCAACTCCTCGCGGTAGGCGTAGAAACGCAGCGTGCAGTCATGGACGCCCACGTCGTCCGGCGGCGGGTTGGCTGCTAGTGATTTCGCGATAATGCCGTAAGGCTGGGCAATCGCCGTAGCCACCTTGCTGGCGACATCAGACTGAATGGTAAAGAGTTCGTGGGTGTCGATATCCTCGTCGTAGTCCTGCGACCAAAGGATCGATCCGTTGGAGGTATCGACGAGGCGCACGGTCACGCGGACCTTGTCGCCCGCGACGCGGACCCCGCCGGCGAGAAGGTAGTGCGCCCCCAATCCCTCGCGCACCTGCGATGCCTCGACACCGGGAGGCAATGCCTTCGATGTCTCGCGGCCGAAGACCGTGATCTCTTTGAAGCGGGGAAGGGCGGTGAGAAGCTCCTCCGTCACCCCGGCGGCATAGCGCGCAGCCTGCGGGCCATCGCCCAGGTCCGCGAAGGGTACGATCACGAGCGTCGGCTCGTCCGGAATCTGCCCGACGGACCGACCGGTGGCTGGCCCCGTCAGAACGCCCGCGTAATAGCCAAACCCCGCGCAGACGAACGCCACGAGGATAGCCAGCATGGGCCAGCCGAGACGCCGCCACGCGAAAGCCCGGCGTCCAATGACATCTTCGTTCGGATCGTCGTCGGTCTCTTCCGTTGGCGCATCATTCCAGGTGAAAGTCGGCACGTAGCCGCCCTTGGGGATGTCGATACGGATCGGATCATTCTGCCCTGCAATGAGATAGTAACGCTCGATGATCCGGCGCAGACGCCCGGCCTCGATGCGAACGACCGGATCGTCCTGAGAGAAGCCTGCACTTCGGTTGAACACTTCGATGGCGACCGAATACGCCTTGAGACGGTGCGCCCGACCTGCAAGCGCTTCTTCAGTGACATATTTCAAGAAGGCAGCGCCCCGTCCACCGCTCGGAAACTCGCTGCTGGAAAGAATCCGCTCAAGCTGCACCCTGACCTCCTCATGTGTCGGACAGGCGCGTTCGGCCCGATCATCCGGCGGCGACACCGAGGTCTGCATTGCATTCTCCTCACCCGTCACAAAATACGCGTGACAGTTACCGATTATATTGGAAGCCCCTGATGCAAGCTAACTTACCGAAGCGCATTTCGTCCACATCTGAAAGCCGATTTTCACAGCCGGGACGTGAAGTTTCGGTGCGCTGGAACCTGCGGGTGAAACATACGCGCTGTAGGGGCGTATGATGCGGTATCCTTCCTCCGTCTCGGGAGGGCGGCCCGTGAAGCCGACGGATGTCCTGACAGCCAGCCCCCCAAACGGGAGGCGCGCAGCGGTCCGGTCCGCCCCGCGCAACTATCGAGCGGCTATGTGCTCTAGTGCTGCCCGCAGCGGCCCGTCCGAGACATGGATGACGCCGAGATAGGGATGCGCCATGTCGATGACAAGGAAGACCGCAGCTGCGACTGACAGCGAGCAGACCAGAATGACGCCGATTACGGTCGGATTAGCGGGGGCCTGAAGCCCGAAGGTCAGGAACAGCCACGCGAGCCAAAAGACGAGGATGACGAGAAACGCGGTCGGCAACCCTTCCGAACTGCTTTCGATGAGCATCCAGTGAGCTTCTGCCAGAAGGCCGCTAACCTCAAGCGCGCGAGCCTGAAGCAGGTGCTGCGGCTCGGTCGCTGGAGTGAGGTTGCGAAGTTCGTCCTGTACAGGCTCGATGCCTTGGCTTTCATCATATGGTTTGATGCCCGCCTGCTCGGCGGCGGTGCCCCATCCCTGGACAAGTCTATACTCGACGAGACGATGCAACCGGCTGCGCGCATCCGCCGTCTCCGGGCCGTAGTGCGCCATCACCCGGTCAAGCAGCAGCAGGCGGGCAACGGAGGTCCGCAGTTCGGCTTCGGCATTGTTGTAGACGGTGTTCGCTGAGGCGATCAGCAATCCAAGAGCAAGAGCAGACAATGTGCCGACGACCGCCGTTGACAGGCGGATTACGTCCTTGGATTCGGAGTCCAGGTGATGTGATGGCAGGCGGTTTCGCACGAGGGTGCCGATCAGGGCGGCTCCGAACAGGCATACGAAGACGATAGCGCCAAGGGCGATAGAACTCAAACGGACGACTCCTGCTATTTCTGCTTCCGACACGCCGGGTCGGTCGGTGTGGCTGCGCAATTCTTGACTGCGATTTTCTGCTTTCCGCTGGTCTGTCCGGTCAGGCCGCCAATGTGATTGGCATAGTTGCCGCGCGTATCCGCGTCGAGCACGGCGACGGGGGCAGTCAGTACGAGGCCCGCTGCATTTCCTGCAGCTGCGGCCACGTCCGTCGTCCCCGCAAGGATGGTGTCGCCGAGACCGACCCGGCTGTCGGTCAGCGTCTGCCCTTCGGATAGCCGCGCACCGATGAGCTGGACGACTTCAGGCGATTCCGCGAACTTGCTGTGGTTGAGATCGTCGCTGACCTTGATCTTCGTCAGGTCGATCACCGAAATCTTGTGGTCGGCAAGTTCGGCCTTGTACGGCGCGGTTTCGGGATCGATGGACCCCAAGCGCGGAATGTTGCCCCAGACCCGGCGCGAGAAGGCAAGCGCCTTGTCGTCACGCGAGACGAACAGGGTGAACTGCGGATGCGGGTCGCCCATGTCCTCGATCTGCGCGCGGAAGACGTCGACATCGACATCCGGAGCGGCCAGCATGACGTTCTTGAACTTCACTGGCAGACCGTCATTGCGGATCGCCATTTGCCGCAGCGCCTCGAGCGCCAGCCAGTTGCCCATCGAGTGGGCCAGCACGTTGACTTCCTTCACGTCGCCGTCCTTGGCCAGATACTGGAACAGAGTCTCAAGCGCGTTGCGCGTGTAGTTGGTGCTCTCGCGGTCATAACCGTAGGCCAGCAGGCTGCCGCGCGACGGCCAGGTCACAAGGATCGGCGTGCTGCGGACATCGGAATCGTGAACGATCTGGGCGAAGCGGTAGACGCTGTCTTCAAAGCGGTTGTTGAAGCCGTGGATGAAGACCAGGACGCTATGGTCGGGGTTCCTTCTAACTGAGGTGTTCAGCCAGCCTTCCGCGCCATCGAGATCGAGCTCATCGGCCTTCAGCGTGGCGAAGTCGGTTTCCGGATTTGAGGGCAGCTTCTTTGGCCAGGCGACATCACCCTCCTTGCGGACCTTGGGCAGTGAAACTCTCATCTCCGCGAAGGACGGCGTCCGGGCGCGCTCGCCCGTGAACATCTCGCCGGGAACAGTGGATCGCGCGCGCGTCGTCGCGACCAGCATATCGACGCGGCTGGTATCGGGCACTGTGTCTGCAACGGGGGTCAACACGTCTTTCGGGTGTCCACCGCAGCCCACCAGCACGACCAGCGCGAGGCATGGAAGAAGTCGCCGGACACGGCCAGCAATCAACGAGTTAAACAAGCTCAATCCTTCCCCCTTTGCAGTCCGACATCGATGCGCAGTCAAACGCCCCGAAGGCAGACAGTCGCTTGTGGATGCGACAGCACTTGTGCTGTCCGCGTGACATGTTCCATCAGGAGGCGAGAACCTTCTCGATCAGGTACACTTCCGTGGTGTTCTGGCCCATGAGACGACACGATCCATCTTCTTCCACCTGCTTGAATATCGCCCTGATCCTGTCTGCGGCGCATTGGAAATCGACGACCATCCGCTGTTCTTCAAGGGCGCTCTGACGATCTTGCCGTCTACGACGAGCGACAGGGTGATGTCGGGGTGTATCACCCTGTCTGTCCAAATCTGTCTGCGTCCTCGATCATGCCGATTTCATGGCATGTTATCGCGGACAGACATCCCAGAAACCCGTCTTCTTGGTGCTGTCGGTGTAAAACCAGCACATGCCAGATTGCGGCGGCGTCCCGGCGACCGAGGCCGCCGCCGCGCCCGCGATAAAGCCGATGGCAGCTCCCGCCGCAATCGCACCCCCAGCGGGCCAGTAACGGCGAGGGTTCACGACGACGACGCCGCGCATGACGGGCGGCCGACGGACTGCGACAGCGCCGCGGCTGCCGACGGCTGCGCATCCTCTGGTTCCGCAACCAGCCACCGCACGACGGGCTTCGGCCGGGGTCGGCGCGAGCATTGGTGCAGTCACCATCATTAGGACGGCCGTAGCCGTCGCGAGTTTCTGAAAGTGCTGAATGATCTTCATGCGTTCCGTCCTGGTTGAGGCGTAGCGGGAAAACTTCACCTGGCGAATTCCTGACAGGGCGCACCATGCCTCAATCATCCCGATTTCCTCAGTATGTTACTGTAGGTTACGGCGTAGCAACAGCCGGGGAGGGCACGCCGAAACGGATTGCCTTCGAGAAACTGGGCGACAACCCATCCGCCCGCGCCCGCTCGTCGATTTTGGAAATCTGTCGCAACCGGGCGAGCGGCATCGACGTGTCGATGGCTCCCCGGTCATAGGCGTAGTCGGGAAGATAACCGTTGACGATCAGCCGCCAGTCGAACGGCACCTTGTCTCCGGCGACACGCATCAGCTTGGCGACGGTCGTCGTGCAGTTCGTCGTGATCGAGTTGTAGTACTGCGGGCTCTCGGCAAGGGCGTTGGCCTCGGCGACGTATTCGAGCAGCAGATTCCGTGCCTGTTCGGGACTGGCTCTCAGCCGATAGAGTTGGACGTCCTCGCCACGCACATTGGAGCGGACGCCGACAACGTCGCGTTCGTCTGCGGCAAGGATCACCAGCGGGTCGTTCTTGAAGAGATCGGCAAGGGGAGAAAACGCGCCACCGACCTTGTGGCGTACCTCGATCGACCAGGCCAGTTGCTCGCCGCCTTCGAAGCCGAAGCTGAAGATGACATGGGCGATCTTCGGCCCCGCCCAGTACGACATGAACAAGTCGACAGTCTTCACCTTGCTCACATCGTAGGTTCGTGTCGTCCAGCGCTCCGTGAAGTCGGAATTGCTTCGCCACCCAAAGTCCCGGACATCCGTCAAGGTCAGCGAATTTCCGTCGATGCGACCCGTAACCTGCCGGGCGACATCTGGTGCCCACGCAGCGTTCGCTTCCGGCTTGATCGAGCTCCACCAGAAGAGAACCAAGGCGACGACGACAGCGAACGAAAGGATCGCTGTCATGCGCAGCCGGCTGGCAAGCGCCGCGACAGTGACGAGACCGAAGACGAGGAAGATGCCAGCGGCAATTGCCCGTCCGGCATCAGGCAGGGGCAGGCGATACCAGAGGGCCAGGGAACACCAGGCTGTCAAAGCCGCCACGATCAGGGCGACCGCAGAGATGAGAATGATCGTCATCAGACGAGGCATGTTATTCCTTTTTAGTAATCGCCGCAGTGCCGTGACGATGCGGAGATCGCGCGTTCAACGGGCGACGGGGAATGGCACGACCTTGGCGAGATCCAGCATGGTGTGGATTTCCTTCCCGAGGCCATTCATGAGTTCGACCGCTTCGGCGTAACGTTCGTCTCGCTCCGGAGCCGTAGACGACCGCCACTTCCGCACGAGATGGTCCGCGATGGAAAAGTCGTTGCACAGCTCTCGGAAGCTTTCATTGCGGGAGGCAAGCGCGTCGATCTCCAGCGCCTGCTCGGGAAACCTGCGTTTGGCGAACTCCGTGTCGTATTTCATTCCATCGCCTCCCGGACATCCGCGCAGTCGTCATGAACATGACACAGAATCCGGCCGACACCATGTAGGTTACAGTAACATACGGCGAGTTTCTTGCGGTCGGTGGCGCATGTGTGGTCCATTCGGGACATCGGTCCGTCGGTGGGCCAACCATGCGAGGACGTTGCCATGAAAGCCATCCTGATCTCTGCCATAGCGCTGCTCATGTCGACCGGCCTGGCGAGCGCAGCCGACCCGATCGTCGGAAACTGGAAGACGACGCTCGGCGACACCGCCGCGATCGAGCCGTGCGGCGGCGGCTTCTGCATCACGCTGAAGAGCGGCAAGCATGCAGGCGAGAAGATCGGCGCGTTCGAAGCAAATGGCGACAGCTATTCTGGCAAGATCACTGATCCCGACGCGAAGAAGACCTACAACGGAACCATCAGTGTCTCCGGCGACATGGTCACCCTCAAGGGCTGCGTGATGAAGGTCGTCTGCGAATCGGAGAAATGGTCGCGCCGGTAGCCCGCTGGAATAGATGATACCGTAACATACGGGCATTTCTGCTGGGATCAGCTATCCTTGCGCCGGGAATCGATTCCGGCGATTGCCGGAGCCAAGTGGAGATAGGGGACTGCTGGCATGATTGAAATAAAAAACGCCTATTGCGGGTTGGTACTTGCTCTCGCAGCGGCACCTGCGGCCGCAGCCGACATGTCGGAACCTCTGCCGGTTGTCGTCGATAGCGGCTGGAAGTACCAGGTCACGCTCGACGGCTGGCTGGCAGGGTTGAATGGCGACATCGGTGTGCGTGGCCTTCCCGCCGCCGCGGTCGACGTCTCGCCTCTGGAGGTGCTCGAGGACCTGGACGGTGTGTTCGCCGGATCGTTTCAAGCGGTCGGTGATAGCTGGTTGCTCTATTCCGACTTCATGTGGGCCAAGATTTCGACCGACGCCGATGTCGGTCCCTTCGGCGGAACCGCTGACTTCGAACAGACGCAGATCGTGGCGACAGCGCTTGTTGGCTACGAACTCCCGGTCGACGTCGAGAACATGCAGCTCTACGCGACGGGCGGCCTTCGCTACCAGCACAACAAGGTGGAACTCGACATTGATCCCGTGTTCTTCCCGGCGGTCAGTCGCAGCGGTTCGCGAAGCTGGGTCGATCCGATCGTCGGCCTTACCGTGCATTATGACATCAATGACAAATGGTTCGTCGACGTCATGGCCGATGTCGGCGGCTTCGGCGTCGCCTCGGAGATCACGCTGCAGGCAACGGCGACGATCGGCTACAACTGGACGGACACGATCGCTTCGTCTTTCGGCTACAAGGCGCTCTATACCGACTACAAGGAAGACGGATTCCGCTATGACGCCACCCAGCACGGCATTCTCACGCGACTGGCGGTGAAGTTCTAGCCGAAACGCGGCGGCGGCCCGTTGAACGCCATATGCTACGGCGCGTGTACCGGTTCGGCGTCAGGCAGGGCAGACCTTCCGAATTGAAGATCCGGACCTCGCAGCCGAAGTGCTCGAGCAGCCGACCAGCCTCGAGTGCCAGAAACGGCTGCAGGAGATGTGCTGTTGGTTCCCGCTCCGAAAGGCGTCCCAGTTGTGCGCATCGTGATCCATTGCTTCAAAATGACAGCTCACTTGGTTGCCCGCAATGGGGAACAGGCTGCCCCCATCACCCCATGTGAATGTGCGGCTGCCGACAAACAAGAGATGCTGTTGGCTGGTTCGATGGTCGATTGGAAGAAATACGCCGACAAAGCGGAAGCGGCCCTCGATGTCTGGAATGTGATGATGAGGAACGCACCCGAACCTAATATGGCGGGAGAGATCGAGCGCCTGAAGGCTAATCGAAACCTGTTCGCGGGCAAATACCGGTCCATCATCGTGTTGATGGACGATACACGCCAAAAGCTTCAGGAGGTCGTGGACCACATCCAGGACGAAGGCGACCGGGCTTTCTTCGGCAGCACAAATCACGCCGACTGGCTACGCGACCTGGTCAGTGACATGGACGGATGGTCGTTCGACGCCATGGTTCCAACGGGCGACATGAACAAGATGGAGCGCGACCCATACGCCGACTGCCGGCAGCTGCGAACGGCTTTAAAACTCGCTATCGAGCACATGGCTGCTTTCATCAGACCGCTGAAAGCTAGCTATTCTTTTGTAAGTCTCGGCGAAGATATGCCCGGTATCAATGCCGCCTTCAAGTCGGAGGGCTCGACCGATGCTAAATAAAGCAGAAAGTTCCTGCTTATACCCCGTTGCTCTCTATTTCCTTGGGAAGTTTGATGTCCATCCAATCGGCATATTTGGACAGCTGGACCGACAAAGCCCTAGCAGCAGAAGCCGAAATTTCAACTTGGACTTGATGGGGCGCTTTGTCCCGAGTGTTGTAAATTTCGTGCTCGCGAGACGAACGAACGTATCCAATGCGCAGTACAAGGTGCTCCAATACCGAAGCGACGCCCCATTCAACGAGCCGACTTGTCTTCAGTTTCCCGTCATCACTGAAATCCCACTTGCTTGTGTCGGTATCGGCCACTGCAGAACTCCTATTAAGAGGAAGTCGTACGGCGACAATACGCCTAGCCTCTCTAATCGCCTATCGGCCATTAGAGGTAGGTTGGGAGTATCCCCACCACCCCATCCGAATGTGGGGGGGGCCGTCAGCTAGTCAGAAAGGCCCATCCCGCGAGGGCTATTTGAACAAAAGCGAGGACGATACACACGCCGATAAAGATTTTCAGAAAGATGTCGCGCATCCGGCCGGGGTAGCATCCCCAGCCGCTCCTGCCAACCATGTGGAACTGGATGGGCTGGCATCGTCGCCTTCATCTGCTACAAACGGAGCCTCAAACGAGATTTACATTGATGGCTATAGTTCCACTGAGATATCCGAACGCAAAACGCAACCCGCTGCAGTTGGCGATCACCGCTTTGAAAACAAATGGCCATCTGGTGCAAACTGCGGATATCCCGGGGCTGCTTTTCTTAGACGGTCGGGAAGTGACAATCGCTCAACTGATTCAGATTTCGAGCATCGATCTGAAAGACTAATCGGCCACCAACCCCTCACTCAGTATGAGCGGGAGGTGGACGTCTGATGATCTCTACCCGCGCTGCCGACAGAACCCTCACCACGATACACTTAGCCCGCCCAACCTTTAGAACGGCAGTAATCCTCGGCCGCTTTAATTGCCGCAATCTTATCGGTGAAAGGGCCGAGCACCTTTACCGTACCTCGAAAATCGATGAGGACGGATTTCGTGATCGGATCGTGTATAATTTGCATGTCCCTCTCATAAGGGACCAAGCTGCGGTTCATACGCTCGTCTCCCAAGGAACGAGAGCGCAGGCCTCTCCCAGCCATCGTTGCCGCAACGATGATGAGCAAACAATAGGGCGCCGGAACTCATTGTCGAGGTGTCTCAATGGATCTTCGACTTTGAGCGCCCTGTTTGATCATTGCTGCCGCTGGAAAGTTTCCAGCGCAATAGGACGTGATGTCAGTTCGGCTTCGTCCGTTACTCCGCTTTGGAACAAACCTAAGAGCTGGCTGGCGACCATTTGCGCATCAGTGCTTTCAGGAGAAATGTTTAGCTCCCTGCACCGAGCATCAATCGCACGGCTCAATTTCTCGAGATCGTCGGAATCGAGAAAATCCAACATGTTCCCACTCCCCAGCGAAACCATATCATCAGTAAAATATCGGGCAGTCTTTCTTGCTTCGCAAGAGGGGGCAATTCGAAAAACCACTCGCATTGCTGCAGGGTTGAAAGATGCCTTTGGCACCCCAGCGCCCTCTCTGAAAGTGCTGTCATCCTTCAAGAGCGAAGCTTATGCAAAAGCCGAGAGCGATTTTGCGGACT
>UCNE01000033.1 GCA_900473685.1 Hyphomicrobiales bacterium | reverse complement strand
GCTTGACGCGAAAAATATCACCCGGGTGCGGCACGATCGCCGTGACACCGGTGAAGAGCCCCTCGCCGCGCAACGAGCAATGGCCGACCGAAACGCCAGCGACGTCGGTAATGGCGTTGCCCGGCCCCGGCTCCAGCCTACCCGGCGCAATCAATCCCAGTTCCCGTGCCGTCTTCATATCGCCCCTCCAGCCATTGCCGCCGTTCCTAAACCGGATTGCCGGCCGCTTCCAGATAGAGGTCATGCAGTTTTTGCGTCATCGGGCCGGGTTTACCGTCGCCAATGATATTATCGCCGATACGGACGACGGGCATGACCAGGCTCGAAGCGGAGGCCTGGAAAGCTTTGGCAGCGCCCTGCGTTTCCTTCGGCGTGAAAACGCGTTCCTCGATCTGTAGCCCCTCTGCCGCGCAATGGCGCTGCGTGCAGCCCGGCAATGTCGCCTTCGAGGCACGCCGGTGGTCATGTTCATCTACTACTCACCAACAAGCCTTGTCGCACTGCCTGCCCATCAAGCGGATGTGGTAAAGCCTCTTTCGTCAGCCGGACCATGTTCGGCGTGATCAAGAATATCCAGCAACGGGAACGTGGAGCGATAGAAGGCCGTGCGTTGCCGCAAGCCTGGATCCGGCATGTACCGGTCAAGCACCAGCCCGGTAAACGCCTCGCCGAGACCGGCGGCAAGGGTGGCGAAATCATAGGCGGGATCGCCGATATCGCAGCCGGAAAAATCTATCACACCCGCCAGCCGGTATCCGTCGACCAGAATATTGCCTGTGCCGAAGTCACCATGAATCATGTGGCGCGGCAGCGTGTCGCAAATTTGCAGGAAATCCTCAAAGGCCTTGCGCATTTGCGCCGCCTCGGCGGCCCCGATCTCTGGGAACACGAGCGCTTCAAATCGTTGCAGCAGGGCACGCCATTCGGCCGAGGGCCGCGATGTGATAAGCGGCGTGAATTGCTCGACCGGCAGGCCATGCAAGGCTCGGAGAAAGTCTGCGAGGTCGTTTGCCAACCATCGCTGCTCCTCGGGGTTCAAGGTGGCAAGCCCTTCCAGAACAGTTCCACCAATCCTGGAGTGAATGGAAACAGCGCAACCGTTCACCTCGTGGATTGTGGTTTGGGGAATTGGCGCGGGCAGCGTGTTGCCGATAATCGCCAAGATCTCCGCCTCGCGAATGAGTTCGCGCATGGCCCCGGCATGACGTGGAACGCGCAGGATAGACATGCCGAGCGCATATGCCTGACTGTTCTGACCTTCGCCGATCAGTACCGCCGGCATGTTCGTCCGCAACTCCAACGCTGCAACGATGGCCTCAACGGCAGCTTTGCTTGTCCTGCCCATGGCCGCCCCTCTATCGCCTCGGGATTATGCCGCAACCGGCCGTACTGGATGGCGCGTAACAGCTGAATGGCGACATATCAACATCACGCCATGTTGTCCGCGCTCCTTGGGCAGCAGGCCGGGTGATGCCGACCGTATCGTCTGAAAGGCTAAAAACCGCCGCTTGACGCAATTCCTCGGAGGAGTAGTTAGTCCTGCATCCAACCACCCGCCATCGGCGCCGCATGCGCGCACCTTGCGCCCCATCAGTCTGAAAGCCCACCCATGTCTGAGAGAAGTTCCCGTCGCGGGCTTGTTGTTGTCGCGATCATGGCAAGCATGGCGATGATCGCCATCGAGGCAACGATCGTTTCGACGGCAATGCCGCAGATCGCCGCGCAACTGGGACAGATTAATCTCTATTCCTGGGTGTTTTCGTCGTTCCTGCTGACCCAAACGGCGACGACCGTGGTTTTTGGTAAGCTTGCGGATATTTATGGCCGCAAGCCGATGATCTTGGTTGGCATCACGCTGTTTCTATTTGCCTCCGTGCTTGCGGGATTCGCGTGGTCGATGCCGTCGATGATCGCCTTTCGCCTCCTGCAAGGAATTGGAGCGGGGGCAATTCAACCTGTCGCGATGACCGTGGTTGCCGATCTTTTCCCCGGCAATCAGCGCGGCAAGGTGCAGGGTTATCTGGCAAGCGTATGGGCGCTGTCTGCTGTTGTTGGCCCACTTCTCGGCAGCCTCATCATCCACAATCTCCCCTGGGCATGGGTTTTCTGGATCAATATCCCGGTCGGGATTTTTGCTGCGTTGGCATTCTTCTTCTTTCTGCATGAGGAGAAGCGAACCCGTGTTGTGTCCATCGACATTCTCGGAGCTGCCTTCTTCGCAATCTCCATCTCTGCCCTGATGATTGCCTTGACCGAAATGGAGACGACGGTATCCGGGTATGCGATCATGGCGCTGGCAGTCTCCGTCTGTGCTCTTGTCGCTTTCATCTGGCAGGAACGACGTGCGGAAGCGCCCATGGTCGCACCCGGCCTGTGGTTGAAGCGCCCGATAGCGTTCGCGAATTTGGCTGTGTTTTTCGCGAGCATGTCGATCATGGGGCTAACGACCTTTCTGCCGATGTACGTGCAGACAGTCCTCAACCGCTCGCCGCTTGTGGCTGGCTTTGCACTGACAATGCTGCTTCTGGGGTGGCCATGCGGCGCGACCATCGCGTCACGTACGTTTGCGCGCTTTGGTCTACGTCCCATCATGATCACCGGCAGTATCTGCATACCCGTGGG
The DNA here is from genome assembly GCA_900473685.1 of Hyphomicrobiales bacterium. Classification (GTDB taxonomy): domain Bacteria; phylum Pseudomonadota; class Alphaproteobacteria; order Rhizobiales; family Rhizobiaceae; genus Pararhizobium. The sequence goes on along the minus strand of UCNE01000033.1, from coordinate 28,610 downwards.
CACCTGCCTGCTTGTCCTGTTGACGTCGTCCAGTTCGGCGATACTGGCCGGGGCCGGTTCGCTCGTCATGGGGTTCGGTATGGGGTTGCTCAACATTAGCGCTTTGATCCTCACCCAGGATAGCGTGAGCTGGTCTGAGCGTGGCAGCGCCACCGCGTCAAATGTTTTCTCGCGCAACCTCGGCAGCACGCTAGGCGCGGCAGTGCTCGGCGCGGTCCTTACCTATGGCCTGACGCATTCTACCAACGGCCAGCCGATAACGCCCGAGCAATTGCGGGGGCTCTTGAATGGCACCGGTGCAGTCATAAACGACGTGGAGGCAATCCGGTTTGCCCTGCAGCAGGCGCTGCATTCGACTTTCGTGGTGATGCTGTTGATCGCAGTGCTGATCGTGCCGGCCTGTCTGTTTGTTCCCAGGCACGAAATCCGTCGTGATGTTCAACAAGAGGCCTGACATTCTTGTCAGGCCTGGAGCCGAATTCTGTCGGTTACGCCGGGGCTGTTCTGTCGGTTACGCCGGGGCTGTGAGGAGCGCACGGATTATTCGATCAGGTTAGAGCTCTTTAGAAGCCAGATAGTTTGTCGCAATCTCTTGCATCCGCACCTTGCCGAACCGCAATCCATGACCGCCATGAACCTCGTTCACCTCAAGCCGTTGCAGGCGCTCCATCGTCGTTTTGTAGGCTTCGATGTCGCATCCCGGCAGATCGTCCACCAACCCTCCCTGGTAGATCGCGTCACCGCTGAAAAAGATGCCAGACGTCTGGTCGAGCAGTCCGATGGAACCCGGGGAATGACCAGGTAGATGCAGGACCGTGTAGCACGCGTCGCCAATATCGATGATGTCGTTTTCCACCAGGATCGTCGTGAGCGGTGCGGGTGAAATCCTGTAGCTCTCCGGCGTGATACCTGCTGGGGAAATCTGCGTCATTGCGTCCTGCTGTCTGCGGAAATAGTCAGCTAGCGTGTCGCCATCCCGCATGTGCGCGAAGGCATCCGCTTCCGCTTCGTGGCCGAACCGTGCCTCGAATTCGTGAAAGGAGCCGACGTGATCGACGTGGACATGCGTTGCCACCGCGATGACGGGCTTACCGGAAGGGATGTCGAATTCACGTCTGAGGCAGCCGAGGCCCATCCCGAAATCGATGACGAGGTCGGCATCCCGGCCGACGACGTGAAATATGTTGGCCCGGAAGAAATTATGGACATGCGGCTCATATATCCGGGTTAGCCGATCCGAGATCGTTTCCTTTGAAAACCAGTAGCTACCGTTCACGATGCCTCGCTTAATGCAGGAGCTTGCCAAGAAAGCGCTTTGTGCGCTCATGCTGTGGCGCGGAAAACAGGATGTCGGGCCGATTGCGCTCGATGATCTGACCGCCATCCATGAAGACCACTTCGCTCGCCACTTCGCGTGCAAAGTTCATTTCGTGCGTAACGCACACCATCGTCATGCCATCGGCGGCAAGTGAAATCATCGTATCCAGCACCTCCTTGACCATTTCCGGATCGAGAGCCGAGGTAGGCTCATCAAACAACATTATGCTGGGATTCATGCAAAGCGCCCGCGCGATGGCGACGCGTTGCTGTTGGCCACCGGAGAGCTGGCCCGGATATTTATCGGCCTTTTCCGGAATGTGAACCCGTTCCAGATAGGTCATCGCGATCTCGGTTGCTTGTTTCTTCGGCAGCTTGCGCACCCAGCGTTGAGCAACCGTGCAGTTTTCAAGAACGGTAAGGTGCGGAAACAGGTTGAAATGCTGGAAGACCATGCCGACGTCGCTTCGGACGCGATCGATGCGCTTGAGCTGGTTTGTAAGCGTGATGCCGTTGACGATGATCGAGCCTTCCTGGTGCACTTCCAGGCGGTTCATGCAACGGATGAGCGTCGATTTTCCGGACCCTGACGGGCCGCAGATCACAATGCGCTGCCCCTTGTTCACCGTCAGATCGATGCCCTTCAGCACCTGGAAGCCACCGTACCACTTGTTGACTCCGGCGACTTGAATTGCAGGTCGCGCATCCGGCGTTGATGTGCCGGCCGTCTTCATTTGCGTGTTCATAGACACCTCTTCGGTGAAGCGGGGATCAACGGTATCCGCGCGCGAGAAAATGTTCGATACGGTTTTGGGCAAGCGTCAAAACCGAGACGATGACGAGATAGTAGACGAGTGCTGCGCCATACCATTCGAGAAACCGGAAACTGGTCGCAATCGCGAACTGGGAGACGGTCATCAACTCCTTGAGCGAAATCACGGTCGCAAGCGACGTGGTTTTCAAAAGCGAGATGAATTCGTTCATCAGCGCCGGAACGGCGATCCGCAACGCTTGCGGCATCGTGATGACCACGAAAATCTGCCAGCGATGCATGCCAAGTGCCGCAGCACCTTCCTGCTGCCCACGGCCAACCGCGGCAAAAGCACTGCGCAGGATTTCCGCCAGATAGGCGATCTGGATCAGCGATAATGCCAGGAACGCCGCGACGAATGGCGTGAACCACCCCGCGCGGAAAACTTCCGAAATCTGCGGCAAGCCGTTCCAGACGAACAACAGTACGAGCAGTGCCGGTGCGCCGCGGAAAAGCCAGACATAGAGTGTCACCAGCCACCGGACCGCCGGCCGCGGCGAACTGGCGACGGAGCCTAGACCCATGCCGAGGACAAGCGACACGCCCATCACGCAGAGGGAGAGGCCGATTGTCAGAAGTGCCCCCTTGAAAAGGGGAGCACTGAAAATTGCCTGTAGGAAGAGGTCAAACTGGAACAATGTTCAACACCCTGTTCTCAATTGACGTCGTGGGAAACATCAGTCGCTGTTTCCGGCAGCTGCCATTTTTTGAGCAGCGTTTTCATTTCGCCGCTCGCCTGCAGAGCCTCGATCGCTTCCTTCAGTATTTGCCGGTCTCCAGCGCTCTTCCGCAGGTAGATGCCGTAGTTTTCACTCTGGTCGTAGGTGTAGGGGATGTTCAACCGGCCCGGTACCTGCAGCATGCGGTAGGCAGCCGTGGTATCCTGCGTAATCGTCGCGGTCGCGCGGCCGACCAGGATTTGCTCGATGACACCAGACGCAGAGGGATAGGTCTGCGCCTCGATAGGCGCCTTGCCAGCGGCTTCAAGTTCCGTATTGAGATCGGCGACAGTCTTTTCGTAAGTGGTGCCTGCTTCGATTGCCATCACCTTGCCGCTGACATCGGCCGGAACTTTCGTCTCCGTATCGCTTCCAGCCGTAACCAGCACGACGTGGGAGCCGAAATAGGGGATACCATCATATTTTTCGAGGCGGGCCGGCGTGATCATGATGCCGCTGGCGACAAGATCACAGCGCTTGGAATCGAGCGAGGGCAGCAATCCTTTGAAATCGCCAACGACGTATTCCGCTTTTGCGCCCCAGCGCTTGGCGATCGCGTCGATGACGTCGATCTCAAAACCGACGAGGTCTTTGTCGCCCGGGTTTTCATAATATTCCATCGGCGGAAATTCGCCGCTGGTGCAAACCTTCAAAACGCCGCCCGATACAAAATCGGGTTTCTGATCGGCGGCTGAGGCATGGCCAGCGCTGAACAAAGCGGCAAGCATCGTGCCTGCCAGAAGCGCTGTTTTCGTTCCCGATATTACACTCGTCATTACTGTGTTCCCTTGTTTTTGGTTTCTTGAATTGACGTTTGTGGAGTCGTATACGAGGGCATTCCGCAGACAAGCTAAATGTTTTCGCGGCGTAAACGCAGGAAAACTAAACAATTAAAGCCGCTGCTTCATGAGTACTTTTACCCGACGGACATGAGTATCCGGCCATACACATCCGTATCGAAAGCAGGAATGATCAGCGGCTCTACGTGGCCGTCGCGGCGCGCCGTCAAGACATATTGCATCATCGCTTCGTTGCTCGGCATTTCGAAAACCTGCATGAAATCATAGGTTCCCAGGAGGGCGTAGAAGGCGATCGAGCGTCCTCCGAGCGCCGCTACACGATCTTCGCTGACTTTCCGGCGTTTGGTGCTGTCTGTTAGTTCGGCAAGTCCCTTTTGCGTGAGACGCATCAGGGAAACGTATTTCTGGCAGTCGCCCTGGCTTACGGTTGCATTGTTCATTGCGTGGATTTTCCCAGCTTGCTCAAACCTTCGAGGACTGCGGCGGTGTCGGTCAGCGCTCCAAAGATGCCGTTTTCGACGGTGACCATGTGAAGGGCAGCTTCATGGGCATATTGGTCGCCACTGGCGCAAGCATCGGATATCGTCAGGCATTGGAAATTCCGGTCGCAGGCCTCGCGTAGTGTCGTGTGGACGCAGACATCAGTGGTGCAGCCCGTAATCAGCAGATGGGTAATACCCTGCGCACGCAAAACATGTTCGAAATCGGTATAGGTGAACGCGCTGTTGCAGGTCTTGTCGACGATGATGTCTTGCGGGCGCACGTCGAGCTCGGGAACAATCTGGAAGCCGGGGCTCGAGCGCAGCAGCGCGGTAGTTCCATCAAGACCAGACCGTTGCCGGCGCCATTTCTCGTAGGGCGTCATATCGGCGAGATCTGCACGATAACCCTGTCGCGTATGGATGATCTGGATGCCCGCCTGTCTGCAGGCCACGATGAGCCGGTTGACCGCAGGAAGGATCGCGCGAAGTGGTGCAGGATCGTAGCCTTGCCGGGCGAAGTAACCTGTCGTCGAGAGGAAATCCTCTTGCAGGTCGATGACGATCAGCGCGGTTTTCCGCGCTTCGAGATTGCCATCGTAGGGATAGTCGAATGGTGTTGCCGAAATCATGAACAGCCTCCTCTTTGCCGATGAGATAGCACTCTTAACAGTTTGAAAAAATCAATTTAAAATCGCGGATATCGTTCTATAAAGCTAAACGATCAATCGGATATCTCGATGAGCCGCCTTCCGCCGTATCTGCAATACCTGCCGGCTTTCGAAGCGACCGCGCGCCTCGGCGGTGTCAGGCATGCGGCCGAGGAATTGAACCTCAGCCCCAGTGCGATTTCCCTGCAGCTGAAAAAGCTGAGTGATGCGACCGGCATCGTCCTGTTCCAGAAATCGGGCAGGAATGTCGCGCTGACCCAGGCGGGCAAGGACTTTTCGCAGGCCGTTTCCATATCGCTCGGGCAACTCGATACCGCGACGCGGGCCTCGCAAAAAATAACAGCCGGCGGCCAGCTTATGTCCTTGTCCGTCTCCGTGCCGACTGCGCTGGGGATTGCTTGGCTCACTGCAGCCATTGTCGATTTTGCGGAATCGCTGGGTATCGCCAACCTCACGATCAATGAGGCGATCACTGCGGCGGACGTGGACTGGTCGAACAGCGACATCGCCATCGTTTATGACAATCCACCCTTCGTCGGAAAGTACTGGCGATTGCTCAGCGAAGTGAGGTTGTGTGCCGTGTGCGCGCCGACGCTGTTTCCCCGGCTCGACTTGCGTAACCGTGAAAGGAAGCTCAGTTCGGTCGCGCTGTTGCACGAAGACAACGGCGGCGAATGGACAAAATGGTCTGTTGCCGCACGCATCGGCCTTGAGGACAACACCCGGGTTCGGGTCAACTCGGTGGCGCAGGCCATTGCGTCCGCCGTCCAAGGCCGTGGCGTCGCGCTGGTCTCGGACGTCCTGACACGAAACTATCTGAGTGATGGACGCCTCATTCAGCCGTTTTCGACAACAATCAACGCCGCGCGCGAATATTACATCGTCTGCCATGTGGACCGGGCGAACGAACCTGTCCTGCGTGCTTTGGCAGATGCTGTGGTCGAGCAACTGCGCCCCGGACGAGACCAGAATGCCTGATCATGAAACCTGCTGGCACGTCCGGCGAATTGAAAGATGATCCCGATGGTGCTGCCACCCCTTCATGCATTTCGCGTTTTCGAAAGCGTCGCGCGGCTCGGTAATGTCGGTGCTGCCGCAGCAGAGTTGCATGTGACGCCGGGTGCGGTCAGCCAGCAGATCCGGGCGCTCCAGGTAGCACTCGGCATCGAACTGTTTCAAAAGCGCGGGCGCCAGCTTGCCTTGACCCTGAGCGGACGCCAGCTCCAGCGTTCGGTAGCGAGCGCCATGGAGGCGATCCACTCCGGCGTGCGCCAGCTTTCGGCGCAGAAATATGGAGATGCAAGCAAGCGGGCCTTGACCATCTCCATCCCGCAGGTCCACGGCGTTGCGTGGCTTGCCACACGGCTTTTTACCTTCATGACCGACAATCCGCATTTCCAGCTGAAGGTCGTTACCTCCAGCCATTTTCATGGTGTCGACTGGCGCAAGACAGACGTCGCGATCGTCTATGGCGTGCCGCCATGGCCCGGATTTTGGTGGCAACTCCTCCATGGTATCCGCATGACGCCCGTGTGCAGTCCGCAGCTTCTGCGCGGGCCAAATGCCATCCGGCAACCCTCGGACCTTGCCTATCACCGGCTCCTCCATGAAGACAATGGTTCGCAATGGCGTCGATGGCAGGCGGAAGCCGGTATCGCCTATACCGGCGAGGCGGACGTGTATTTCGACGATTTCGGTATCGTCCTGCAAGCTGCAAGGGATGGCTTCGGCGTTGCACTGAGTGACGAGGTCGTTTCGGCGCGCGACCTCGACGAGGGGCGTCTGGTGCAGCCCCTGCCGCTAAGTGTTCCTGCCGTGCACAACTACTACTGCATTTGCGCGGAAGCCAAGCGCGATACCGATGATGTGTACGACTTCGTACGATGGCTTATAGACGAAGCCGCAGCAGGCTGAGGTCGCTTCCGTCGGAACGCCTGCGCTCAGGCGCAGGCGGCGACCTTGGTTTCCTTGATGCGGGGATAATCGTAAGCGTTGACTTTCGACGTCGTGTAGCCGGCGCCGACCAGTGCCTCCGCAAGCTTGATTGCCGCCGTCACCCCGTCGATGACGGGTACGCCCGTTGCGTCACGCAGCCGGTCGCAAAGGGTGGACATGCCGGCACAGCCGAGGATGATGGCTTCTGCCCGATCTTCGCGTTTGGCCGCCTCGATCTCGCGGATCAATAGCCGTTCCGCCTCCGCCGGATCTTCCTCCAACCCAAGAACCGGAAGGTTGATGGCGCGGACATGGCGGCAATGGCGCTCGGCGCCGTAATTGCTGACCAGATCCTCAATGATCGGGATCGAGCGTGGCAGGGTGGTGATGATCGAGAAGCGGCGGCTGATCGTCATGGCGACCTGCACGGCCGCCTGGCAGATGCCGATGACCGGGCCGCGCGCCACTTCGCGGGCCGCATGCAGGCCCGGATCGTCGAAACAGGCCACCACATAGGCGTCGATACCCAGGCGTTCCCCCTTGCGGATCTCCTCCAGCATGCCAGGCACGGCTGCAGCTTCGTCTGCACCGCCTTCGATGCTGACGGGCGTATCAAGCGGATTGACGGCAGAGAGGTCCGTGTCGTGTTGCTTGACGCGCAGCGCGCTCGCCAGCGCCTGGGCGGTCATGGATGCCGTGGAATTGGGATTGATCAGACGGATATGCATGGATGGAACCTTTCAGCGTCCCTCAATCGCCCTGCGGCTTGATGAAATCGGCAATTGGCGGAGCCTTCAGTACGAACTGGCGGTCCGAGGTGATGTAGTTGTCGGCATGCAGACGGGCGATCGGCTGATATTGCTCAGGATCGACATAATGTCCGTCGCCATCGAGGCATTCGCGTCGGACATGCATATGAACGACCTCGCCGAGAACGAGGGTACGGCGCGGATAGTCAATCAGGCGCTCGACCCGGCACTCGAAAACGCAAGGCGACTCTGCCGCGTATGCCGCCTTAATGTTGGTGCATGAGGACGCGGTAAGACCAGCCATGGAAAGCTCGTCGACCTCGCTGTCAAAACCGAGACCGCAAACCAGCATCTGCTGTGAAAGCGCCATGTCGACCATGTTGATGGCAAATTCCTGCGTGCGGCGGATGTTTGCCATCGTGTCTTTTTCTTCGCCGCTCAGCTTCGGCTGGATACCGAGCACCACGATTGCGGGATCGTGCGAAAAGACGTTGAAGAAGCTCATCGGCGCGGCATTGTTGTGGCCGGCCTGTGAACGGGTCGTCACCAGCGCGATCGGCCGCGGCCCGATGAAATTGGTCAGCAAGCGGTAGCGGCTTTGCGGATCAAGCTGGGTGAAGTCGAATTCCATTGCGCCGCTCCGGTTTTATAATCTACAATATGATTTCATATTGTCTACAATCCTGCAATCAAAATCTTGTTGTTACGGTTGACTTTTTCCACCGTTTCAAGCTTGTCTAACCCCAATGGGGAGTGAATTTGATGACCGAGCCAAGCGGCCCTTCTACACAGCAGATTGTCGAGAAAGTCTGGTTGTCCATCGCCGAGCGCAGGCTTCGGCCTGGTGTCCAGCTGAAGGAAGAACAGCTGGCGACGATTTTCAATGTCAGCCGGGCCCGCATCCGCCAGGCATTGACGGTTCTTGAACGGGATGGACTTGTCACCATCATTCCCAATCGCGGCGCCTTCATTTGCAAGCCTTCAGTTGAAGAAGCGCGAGATGTCTTCTTCGTGCGCAGGACGGTGGAACGCTGCGTCATCGAGCGGCTATGCGTATCGGTCTCCAAGCCCAACCTGAAGCGCCTGCGCGACCATGTTGCCAAGGAGCGGATCGCCAACGCCCAGGATATCACCACCGACATTATCAAGCTCTCCGGTGGATTTCACCTGCTGCTGGCCGAGACCGTCGGCTCCGATTTCCTATTCACCACCATGCGGGACCTGATCTCGCGCTCCTCGCTGATCACCGCCGTCTACCGTAACACCAACCGCTTCAACTGCGGACCGGACGAACACGCCGAAATTGTCGAAGCGATTGCCAGCAACAATGTCGAGAAGGCCACTCATCTGATGGCCCACCATCTCGACCACGTAGAATCCGAACTAGACCTCAGCGAAATCCGCGACCTTTCCCACGACCTGCGCGCAGCGCTGAGCTGAGCGGCAGGTTCAGGCGCCCGCCGGTTCGTCTGTTGCAAGATGGCAGGCGACGCGCGTGCCGTTTGTAAGCGCGCGGACAGCCGGCACTTCAGCCGAACAGCGCGCCGTTGCAATCGGGCAGCGCGGGTGGAACGTGCAGCCGGACGGTGGCTTGAGCGGGCTTGGAACCTCGCCGCTCGCCAATTCCCGGTCACGGCGCGGCGCGTCGATATTGGGAATGGTCTGCAGCAGAAGCTGTGTGTAGGGATGCCGCGGACGCGCAAAAAGCTCCTCCGTATCGCCCTCTTCGACGATGCGTCCGAGATACATCACGGCGATGCGATCCGACATATGACGCACCACGCTCATGTCGTGGCTGATGAAAAGATAGGTCAGGCCCAATTCGTCCTGTAGCCGGCGCATGAGGTTGAGAACCTGCGCCTGCACCGAAACATCGAGCGCAGAGGTCGGTTCGTCGCAGACGAGGAATTCCGGCTCGCTCGCCAGTGCTCGGGCAATGGAGATACGCTGGCGCTGGCCGCCTGAAAACTCATGCGGGAATTTTTCGCCGTCCGAGGCGGAAAGCCCGACGGTCTGCAAAAGCTCCTCGACGCGCTCGATGACCTCGGCCGGGGTCTTGCGCAGTTTCAGTTCGCGCAGGGGCTCGGCAATGATGTTCTTGACGCGCCAGCGCGGATTAAGCGACGCATAGGGGTCCTGGAAGATCATCTGGGCGGAGAGTGGCGCCCCTGCCCGTCCTGGCGCAAACCTGATCTCTCCGGCGCTGGCCTTGTGCAGTCCGGTGACAAGCCGGGCTACCGTTGACTTGCCGCAGCCGCTTTCACCGACGATGCTCAGGCAACCGCCGGCAGGCACGGTGAAATCAATGTCGTTGACGGCCTGCACGAACTGGCGCGGCTTGCGTTCGATCACCCGGTTGAGCCAAGGCGCCGATACGTCGAAGGTCTTGACCAGACCATTGACGGTCAGGGCCGGCTTTTTCTGAGCAGATGCGGTCATGCTGTTCCTCCCGCGTTGAGCCAGCAGGCATTGGCGCCGTCGCCAGCTGCAATAAGTTCGGGCCGTTCGCTCCGACAGCGTGGCCCCGCAGAGACACAGCGCGGATTGAAGGCGCAACCCGTCGGAATGGCGTCGAGCCGCGGCATCGAGCCGTCGATCTGGTTGAGCCTTTCGACGCGCGCGCCGAGCGATGGAATGGACGCCATCAAACCCTGCGTATAGGGATGGCGCGGTGCATGCAGCACCTGTTCCACCGGGCCGATTTCAATGAGACGGCCGGCATACATGACGGCAACGCGGTCCGCCGCCTCGGCAATCACGCCCATGTCGTGGGTCACCAGCATGACTGCCGTCTGCTTCTCCTTGCAGAGCCGGCGTAGCAGCGAAATGATCTGCGCCTGGATCGACACGTCGAGCGCCGTGGTTGGCTCATCGGCGATAATCAGCTTGGGGGACGCACAAAGCGCGAGCGCGATGACCACGCGCTGGCGCATGCCGCCTGAAAACTGATGCGGGTAGTGATTGATCCGCTCCTCGGGCGCCGGGATGCCGACGTCGCGCAAAAGCTGGATGGCGCGCGCCAGAGCCTCGGCCTTGCCCATCGACAGATGCAGGCGGATCGTCTCCGTCAGCTGCGAGCCAACAGTGAACAGCGGGTTGAGCGAGGTCAGCGGATCCTGGAAGATCGCCCCGATCTCCCGTCCCCTAATCTGCTCCATGGCGCGATCGTCGAGCGTGTCGATCCGGCGATTGCCGAGCCAGACTTCGCCACCGGCGATGCGGCCGGGCCGTTCAAGCAGGCCCTGGATCGCGAGACCCGTCATCGATTTCCCAGCTCCGGATTCGCCGACAACCCCGAGTATTTCGCCCGCACGGATAGAAAGACTGACATCCGAGAGCGGCGTTACGGTTCCACGGCGCCCGGGGAATTCGACCTTGAGATTGCGGACGTCGATGACCGCTTTTTCTGCTTCACCCATGGGTGTCCACCTCGATCGGATAGCTTGGCGAGAAAATTTCCGAAACCGCCGGATTGTTCCAGCTCCGTTCCGGATATTTGGCGATCAGCCTGTCATACTGCGCCTGTGCCTGGACGCGGGCTTCGCGCATATCGATCCCCGCGAGCTTGCGGTCGAGCATGGAAACGCGGCCATCGACGAAGACAGCACTGGTTACCTTGCCGGAGCCGCCGGTTACCAGGGTGGTGATCGGGTCGATGGACGGTGCCATGATTTTATCGTCAAGATCGAAGACGGCAATATCGGCGCGAGCACCCGGTGATAGATGGCCGAGATCCGGGCGCCCCAGCGCCCGCGCACCGCCGATTGTCGCGGCGTCGAAGAGATCTGCCGAGGTCACCCGATCCGGCGCCCCGTCGTTGATGCGGCAGGTGATGAGCCCGACGAGCAGGTTCATCAGCATGTCCGCAGGCGTCGTGTCCGTGCCCATGGCGACATTGATGCCACGCTTGCGGCAGGCGGAGAAGGAATTCAGCGTGCTGCCGCCGCGGCCGGAGACCAGCGGACAATGCACGATGGAAACACCATTTTCGGCATAAAGGGCAAGGTCTTCGCCGGTCGCATTGGTGGCGTGCGGCGCGATCATGCGGTCGCTGAGGAGACCTGCCTTGGCCAGCCAGACCGGCGCCGTCGATCCATGCAGCATGCGGACAGTATCGACCTCCATGGCGCCCTGCGCCATGTGCAGGCGGAACTTGACGCCGAGATCGCGCGCCGCAGCGTCTGTGCGCTGCAGAAGCCCGAGCGTAGACGTTTCCACCCGGTCCGGTGCCAGCATGCCGCGCACGAGATCACCATGGCGGCCGTTCTGACGTTCGATATAGCTGATCGCATCCTTCAGTCCCTGAAAGCCGCGTTCCTCATCGAAGACCGGAACGATCTGACCGGGCTTTTCCAGAACCATTCCACCCGAGCGATAGGCAGGGCTGAGATAGACCCGCAGGCCCAGCTCGCCCGCGGCATCAGCCGCAGCGTCGAATTCGGCGACCGTTTCGCCCCATTCGCGATAAAACAGCGAAGCGATGGGGGCCGCTGTCGTGATGCCGTTGAGGAGGAGTTGGCCAAAGGCAAAGCGCTTCTGGAAGGCCAGCTCTTCCTGGCTGTACATTTCATAGGGGCCGGCCTCGACGTAGGAGCGCGGCCAGACACGGCCCTTGGCCCAGCCGGGATGATTGTCGATACCGAGAATGGTCGTGTCGAGGTCGGAAAGCGCATCGAGATCGATCAGACCGGGGCTGATCAGGGCGTTGCCGAAATCGATGCGGCGGGCAACCTCTCCAGAAAAACGATGGCCGACAAAAAGGATTTCGCCGTTCTCGAAGACCACTTCGCCGTTCTGCAAGAGGCGATGGCTGCCGTCCGTGTGGCCAACCACCCAGCTTGCGGTGATGAGGGTGCGGCCTTCGGGGCGGCGGCCAAGTACAAGGGATTGCAATGCTTCACTCATCACGGCATCTCCACCATGGCCTTGCCCTGGCGAGCGGTGACCTGACCGGCCTTGAGGACCAGCGGCCGTGGCGCGACGTCGACCACCGCATGGGCCAGCGTTTCACCGGCAAGCAGCGTCAGGTCGGCATTGCAGCCAATCTGCAGGCCGTAGTTTTCAAGGCGCATGACGTCAGCGCCGCCCTGCGACACGACATGCAGGACATGAGCGAGCTCGATATCCGAACGTAGCCCGTTTTTCATGCCGATCACCTTGGCGCGGTCCAGCATATCCGGCTGGCCCCATGGACCCCAGGTGTCGCGGATGCCATCACAGCCGCCGCCGACGCGCACGCCGGCTTCCTTCAGCCGCATGATCGATGGCACGTTGGCCGATGGCGCGCCGGTCGTCAGGATGGCAACATCAAGCCGGGCGATCTCGTCGATCAGCTTTCCGACCCGCAGATAGTCGTTCATGCCGAGCGCAAAAGCATGGCTGATCGCAACCTTGCCTTCCATGCCATGGGCGCGGATGCGTTCGAAAATCAGCTCCATAGTGAAGGCGCCGAGATCGGCGGCCTCATGCAGGTGGATATCGATCGGAACGCCATGCTTGACCGCAAGGGCAAAGAGAATATCGAGCTGGCCCTTGGGATCGCGGTCGATGCCGCAGGGATCGATACCGCCGAGCACTTCGCAGCCCTGACGCAATGCCTCATCCAGAAACTCCACCGTGCCTGGCATGACCATCACGCCCGACTGCGGGAAGGCGACGATTTCGATGTCGATAATGCCCTTCAGTTTCTCGCGGGTTTCCCAGACACCCTCGACAAGCGAAAGGCCATGGACCGGGTCGATATCGACATGGCTGCGGATATGGGTGCCACCGTTGGCGGCGAGCCCGATCGCATGGCGCATCGACTGGCGGTGCGGATCCATGCCGATGGCAAGGCGGTTTTTCCGCTCAAAATCGATCCGCTCGCGCAGGATCGCGGCGCGGTTGTTGACATGCCAAGGCATGCCCCATGTGGTCTTGTCGAGATGCGTATGGGCATCGATCAGGCCGGGCACCGCGATGGCGCCGCCGCCGTCCTCGACGGTCATGCCTGGCTCGGCCTCGAACGTCCCGAAACCGGTAATCTTCCCGCCCTTGATCAGGACGTCGCAGCTTTCACCGGCCATCGGCCTGACATTGCGGAGCAACAGATCGTGCATGGGAACTTACCTCAGTTTCGGATTGAGAGCATCGCGCAGCCAGTCGCCGAGCACATTGACGGTGACGACCAGCAGGCAGAGTTGAACGACGGGGAACAGGACGATCCACCAGGAACCGGAAAACAGGAACTGGTTACCGATGCGGATCAGCGTTCCCAGCGAGGGCTGGCTTGGCGGCATGCCGATACCGAGGAAGGACAGCGTCGCTTCCGTCAGGATAGCCATGCCGAAATTGAGCGTCGCGGCGACCATGATCGGCGTCAGCGTATTCGGCAGGATATGGTGCGCCATGATGCGCCGGGCCGGTACGCCGATGAGCTTGGCCGCCTGCACATAATCCTTGCCGCTCTCCACGATCGCCTGAGCGCGCACCGTGCGGGCATATTGCACCCAGGCCGAAAGCGAGATGGCAAGCACAAGCACTGCCGATGCGCCGATCTCGCGCAGGCTTTCCGGCAGCATCTGACGCACAACGGTCGAGACAAGGATGGCAATGAGGATTGTCGGGATGGACAGTGTGATATCACCGATGCGCATCAGCAGATTGTCGATGAAGCCGCCAAAATATCCGGCGATGAGGCCGGCGGTCATGCCGATGACCAGGGACAATGCGACTGAGGCGATGCCGATGACGATGGAAATGCGCGTGCCGTAGAGGATGGCCGACAGCATGTCGCGGCCCTGCGTGTCGGTGCCCAACAGATACGGCCATTCACCGCCCTCCTGCCAGATCGGCGGCATCTCGGCCTTCCACATATCCAGTTGCGCGCCGTCATAGGGATTTTGCGGCGCGATCAGCGGTGCAAAGATCGCCGCAAGGATCAGGATTGCCAGAAGAAGGGCGCTGATTTGCGCCGACCTGCTCTGGCTGAACGACCAACAGAGGTCGCTGTTGCGAATGCGCTTGAGCAGCGAGGGACGTGCGGCCTTGGCCGTTTGCGAAAGTTCAGTGGTCATCGAACCGGCCCCGTTTCTTAACGTGCGTTGCGCAGGCGGGGATCAATCACCGCGTAGGCGATATCAACCAGCATGTTGAGGACAACGAAGATGAAGGAAATGATGCAGAGATAGGCCGCCATGACCGGGATATCGAGAAAGGTCACGGCCTGGATGAAGAGCATGCCCATGCCCGGCCACTGGAAGACGGTCTCGGTGATCAGCGCGAACGCAATCAACGACCCGACATTCATGGCCGTCATGGTTACGACCGGCATCAGACAGTTGCGCAGCGCATGGCGGAAATAGATGCGCCAGCGCGGAATACCGCGTGCTCGGGCAAATTTCACATAGTCGGAGCGCAGCACTTCCAGCATCTCGGCCCGAACCAGCCGCATGACCAGCGTGATCTGGTAGAGCGACAAGGCAATCGACGGCAGGATCAAGGCTGCCAGCCCGGACGAGGTCAACAGACCTGTGGACCACCAGCCGAGCTGCACCACATCGCCGCGTCCGAAGGCGGGCGCCCAGCCCATGATCACCGAAAAGACGAGGATCAGCAGAATACCGACCACGAAGCTTGGCAGCGACACCCCGACGATGGACAGGAATTGCAGGCTCTCCGTGTACCATTTGCCGCGCTTGATTGCCGTCAGGATGCCGAGCGGAAGGCCGAACACCAATGAGATGAGGGTCGCGACCAGAACCAGCTCCAGGGTCGCCGGGAACCGCTCGGCGATCAGCGGCAGCACCTTCTGGCCATTGCGGTAGGACACGCCGAAGTCGCCTTGCACCGCGTTGGTGACGAAGCGGACATACTGGACCGGCAGGCTGTCGTTCAGACCGAGACGTTCGCGCAGAGCGGCGCGATCGGCCTGAGACGTCTGCTCGCCCACCATCAGTTCGACGGGATCGCCCGCAAGCCGGAAGATCAGAAAGGCGAGCAGGGCGACGGAGAGCATCACCAGGACTGCATTTCCAAGGCGCTTGATGATGAAGACTAACATGATGGCCTCTCCGCTTCGCACCGGCCATCGGCAGACATTGCCCCGACGGTTCGATCAATGACGTTCAGAGTCAGGGATGGCCGTTGGCGGCAAATGCAGAGGCGCTGTCGAGCAGCCTGCCCTTGAGGGTCAAGCCGCAATCCCGGCACCACCACGAGACGTACGCTCCTCACGTACAACCTCCCCTATTCTCGTCGTATTCCCATTAAGACAGTGTTTGAAAAGTTGTCAACGTGATTGTAGACAATTTTGTGCAATTAAAATGCCGTTTCCTCAAAATTCTTGCCGCCGGCGTCCGTCCACACGGGGTAGCTCGGCGAAAACAATGCCTGTATCGGCGGATGCTCCCAACTGCGATCCGGATATTTAGCAATGAGGCCTTCGAACTGTGCCTGGGCCTGTTTGCGGGCCTCGTGCATATCGAAACCGGCCAACTTTCCTTCCAGCATGGAAAGCCTCCCATCGACAAACACGGCCTGGGTCACCTTGCCGGAGCCACCGAGGACCAGCGTCGTGATTGGATCGACGCTGGGCGTCATATGCGGATCGTCGAGGCGGAAGACGGCGATATCAGCACGGGTGCCCGGCGCAAGCCTGCCGATGTCGGTCCGGCCGAGTGCCTTCGCGCCGCCCAGTGTCGCAGCATCGAACAGATCGGCAGACAGCACAGCATCGGACCGCTTCTCGCTGATACGGCAGGCAATGAGGCCCATCAGCAGGTTCATCAGCATGTCGGACGGCGCCGCATCCGTCGCCATGCCGATGTTGATGCCGAGTTCACGGCAGGCGGCGAACGAATGGAGCATGCTGCCCATCCGCGCGGAGACCAGCGGCGAATGGGCGATGGAAACCCCGTGGGCCGCATAAAGCTCCAGATCACGCCTGCTGGCATAGGTGGCGTGCGGCGCAATCAGCCTCTCGCTCAAAAGCCCGTGGGTCGCCATCCACTCTGGTCCGGTCGCGCCGTGCAGCCGTTGCATGGTTTCGAGTTCCAGCGGTCCTTGCGCCATATGCAGCCTGGCACGGCAATCCAGATCGCCAGCCGCCGCCATGGTCTGCCTGAGCAGTTCCAGCGTGCAGGTTTCGACCCGGTCCGGCGTCAGCAGGCCATTGATGAGACCACTGTGACGCCCCTGCTGATGCTCGATGAAAGATACCGCATCGCGCAGGCCCTGCAGCCCCCTCTCCTCATCAAAGACCGGCACCATCTTTCCCGGCGCTTCCAGCACCATGCCGCCGGAACGGTACGCGGGGCTGAGGAAAACACGAAGGCCCAGCTCGCCGGCCGCATCCGCCGCCGCGTCGAACTCGGCAACGGTCTCTGCCCATTCGCGGTAATAGAGCGAGGCGACCGGTGCCGCGGTGGTGATGCCGTTCAGTAGCAAAAGCCCGAAGGCAAAGCGCTTCTGAAAGGCAAGTTCCTGTTCGCCATACATTTCATAGGGACCGCGCTCGACATAGGATCGCGGCCAGATGCGGCCCCGCGCCCATCCGGGCTGGTTGTCATGAACCAGCGTGTAGGTATCGAGATCCGACAGCGCATCGAGGTCGATCAGGCCGGGGCTGACAAGGGCCGCGCCGAAATCGATCCGGCGAGCGACCTCGCCGGGAAATGTGCGGCCAGCGAAAATGACAGCACCATCCTCCATGACGATCTCGCCATGCGGCACGAGGTGATGCGTACCATCCCGCCAGGCCAGAACCCATTGTGCAGTCAAGAGCGTACGGCCCGCAGGCCGCTGACCGAGCGTTAAAGTTCGCAAGGGATCGAATGTCATCATAGGTCCTGGATTGGCTGAAGAGGCTGTATTTCAAATGAAAAGAGCGCCTCATGGGTCATGAAACGCTCTTTTCCTGTCAAAATTGCAGTGCGGCGATTATTTGCCCATCATCGTATGCCAATGGCGCGGCTTGTTGTCGGCGCGGAAATCGACGCTCTTGACGGTGCTGAGCATCGCCCAGGCAATCGGCTGCTGATGCAGAGGAATGAGCATGGTCTCATCCTTGGCAATCTTCAGGGCCGCTTCTTCAAGGGCCAGACGCTTTGTATTGTCCGGTTCATGGGCTGCCTGGTCGACCAGTTTGTCGATTTCCGGATTTGACCAGTTGCCATAGTTGGAAACACCCGTGGCACCCTTGCGGGTCGAAAGGACCTGCGACAGCAGCGAATAGGCGTCGAGCGTCGGCTCGTTGGCCCAGCTCAGGTTGAACACGTCGGCCTTGCCGTTGGTGCGCTTCGGCGTCTGGACGGCGCGCGGAGCAATATCGATCGTCGGCTGGAAGCCGCCACGCTTCAGCATGTTGACGATACCCGAGCAGATATCCTCTTCATTGATGCTTTCGTCGTTCATGCACATGTAGGTGAAGGCAAGGTCCTTCATACCGGCGTCAGTCAGCAACTGCTGAGCGCGGGCCGGATTGGCCGGGCTGTAGGTGTCGAGCGACTTGGCATAGCCGGAAATTTCCGGGGCGATGAGCGAGCCGGAAGGACGCGCGAGGCCACGCATCACCTTCTTGTTGATCAGATCACGGTCGATCGAAGCTTCGAATGCCTGGCGCACCCGCAGGTCGTTGAACGGGTTCGGGCGGCCGTCTTCGAGCTTTTCCTTGCGGTTGAAGGCAACGAATACGGTGCGCAGTTCCGTGCGCTTCTTCACCGTGATGCCCGGCGAGGATTCCAGGCGCGGAAGATCCTGGATCGGGGCGGAATCGATCACGTCGATTTCACCGGAGAGAACGGCTGCGACACGCGTTGCTGCCGACGAGATCGGCATGAATTCGATACGGTCGAGATTGTGCTTCTTTTCGTCCCACCAGCCATCATTGACGACGAGTACGGTCTTGCTGTCCGGCACACGGCTTTCCAGCTTGAACGGGCCTGTGCCGTTGGTGTGCTGTGTGGTGTAGCCCTCGACCTTGGATGCAAAATCGGTCGGCTTCTCGCTGTTGTTAACCTTCAGCCATGTCGCATCGAAGATGAAGATGTTGGTGATGTCGTTGAGGAACAGCGACGTCGGCGCAGTCACTTCGATATCGACGGTATAATCATCGACTTTGCTGACACCGGCAAACAGCGGGATATTGCCGCGCAGCGGCGAGGTCTCGTCAGAGGCGCGCTTGAAGGACGCGACCACGTCGTCGGCCGTGAAATCGGCGCCGTCGTGGAACTTAACGCCCTTGCGCAGGGTAAAGCGCCAGCGTTTGTCATCGACCAGCTTCCACTCGGTGGCCAGCGCCGGCTCGATCTTGAAGTCCGCATCGTAACGCACCAGGCCCTCGTAGATGTGATTGAGGAAGGCAAGGTTCGACGTGGACGGAACGGAATAGGGGTCAAGCGAGAAGATATCGGCCCGTCCGCCCCAGCGAAGAGTTTCTGCGCTGGCAGGCGCAGCAATGGCAGCCGCTGTCAGCGCGGCAAGAATGAAGCTTTTCACACGGGACATGATTCCCCCCTTATTGATTGTTGACGCGCCTGCATGGCCAAGCCTTCAGGCAGAAGGGAGTATTGTTTCACCTATTTCTATTGTCAATGATATTGTTGACAATTATCGTAGCCAAAATTCGCCCATCGCTTCGACGGCGATGGCGGCTATTGAAAATAGGAGGAAACGGGATGGGAAATTTTCTGCTGCTACACGGCACGATTGTCACGGTCGATAGCGAGCGGCACATCATCGAAGACGGCGCATTGGCCATCGACGGCGACAGAATTGTCGATATCGGCACTTCCGAGGAACTTGAACCACGCCACGCCGGCAAGACGATCATAGACTGCCGCGGCAAGCTGATCATCCCAGGGCTGATCGACGCCCATGGCCATGCGGGACATGCCCTCATCCGCAGCATTGCCGCCGACACCAATTCAATGTGGATGCGCGTCGTCACCCCGACCTATTATCATTACGTGACGCGCGACTACTGGTATGCCGATGGTCTGGTGTCGGGGCTCGAGCGGCTTCGCGCCGGCGTGACCACGGGCGCCAGCATCATCACCTCGATGCCGCGCGCCGACGACCCGGTCTTCGCCATCAACCATGCCCGCGCCTATAGCGAAATCGGGCTGCGCGAGATCATCTGCGTCGGCCCCTCCGGCCTGCCCTGGCCGCATCCGGTGACGCGCTGGGAAAGCGGCAAACCAGAACGCCGCCATATTGGCTTCGAAGAGATGATCGAGGGCAGCGAAGCTGTCATCGAGGCGCTGAACGGCACCGCCGACGGCCGCATCAAGGTTTTCCTGACCCCCTTCACGATCGTTCCTTCGGTCGAACCATCCAACGCATCCTCTCCGGATCAGGCGGTCAAGCTGACCGAAAACGACCGCCATCAGGCGCGCCGTGTCCGCGAAACCGCCCGAAAATGGGGTGTACGCCTGCATTCCGACGCCTTCGCCGGCCAGATTCGCATGGCCTACCAGGACAAGGAAAATGCGCTGCTGGGGCCAGACATCCACCTCCAGCACTGCTGGGGCATCTCGCACGAAGAGATGGACATTCTTGCCGAAACCGGCACACACGTTACCCACGCGCCGCCCGGACGCTCGACGCCGATCATGGAAATGATGTCCAAGGGCATCCGGGTGGCGATCACCACCGACGGTGCCGCACCCAGCCGCCATTTCGACATGCTGCAGACCGCGCGGCTGGCCCAGTTCACGCAGCATCTCCTCCACAACCATGACCGCTATCTGCTGCCGCCTGGCAAAATCTTCGAGATGATCACCATCGATGCTGCCCGCGCCATCGGCATGGAGCATGAGATCGGATCCCTCGAAATCGGCAAGAAGGCAGACATCGCCATCATCGACATGCGCAAGCCGCATCTCATGCCCATGTGGATGCCGGTTCACCGGCTCGTTCATCAGGTTTTGGGAAGCGATGTCGATACCGTTATCGTCGACGGCAAGCTCCTCATGGAGGGCGGCAAGGTGCTGACAGCCGATGTCGAGGCGGCGATCACCTTCGGGCAGGAGGAAGCGCTGGCGCTCGCCGCACGCGCCGGGCTGCAGGCCCATATGCACGATCCGGGCTGGGGAAAACTGCTGCGTACCTTCGAAGAACCCGTCATCCCACCCCAGCCACCGGAATGCTGATCGGGTGACATAGCGCGCGGCCGGCCTGCCTCGGCAGGTAATGAACCTATCTTGAAGACCGGCCGATTGCATTCCCGCGACCGGTCGGTTTCGGGATGCCGCTGCGGTTTGCGCGCGATTGACACCCAGCCTCATGCGCTGGCCAATTCGCGATCCCGAATCATTCCGTCTATGCGCTCGCTGCGTCTCAGAAGACCTCGGCGTGAGCGTCTGCCATGGCGCGT
Organism: Hyphomicrobiales bacterium; assembly: GCA_900473685.1. Lineage (GTDB taxonomy): Bacteria > Pseudomonadota > Alphaproteobacteria > Rhizobiales > Rhizobiaceae > Pararhizobium. The sequence goes on along the minus strand of UCNE01000033.1, from coordinate 7,775 downwards.
TTGAGGTCGTCGATAGGCGTGTTGCCGGCCATCTTCTTTCCTTCAAGCTCCGTGGGCATTTTCCAGCCGGGATCAATCCCCTCCATATTGGGCAGTTCGTGCGCAATGCCCTTGTGGCAATCAATGCACGTCGCCTTTCCCGAAAGGAGATATCGCGTATGGATTTCGGCGGCTCTTTGGGTCTGCTTCTGAAGATCCATCGCGACTGAGGAATGACAGTTACGGCATTCCAGGCTGTCATTGGCCTTCATGCGAGCCCATTCGTGTTGCGCCAGTTCAAGGCGATGCTCGAGGAACTTGGAGCGTGTGTTGATCGTGCCGAAGATTTTACCCCAAACTTCCTTTGAAGCCTGCATCTTGCGCGCGATCTTGTCCGTCCACTGGTGCGGCACATGACAATCGGGACAACTGGCGCGAACCCCTGAACGGTTGGAAAAATGAATCGTGCGCGTCAGCTCCTGATAAACATTGTCGCGCATCTCATGACAGGACGTGCAGAACCTTTCGGTGTTCGTCAATTCGAGCGCGGTGTTGAATGCGCCCCAGAACATCACGCCGCCGATGAAACCACCCAATGTCAGAAAGCCGAGGCCGAGCGTCCCGGCCGGCGTGATCATGATCCGCCAGGCCCAAGCGAGAAGTTTCTTGATCCATCCGATCATAGCCTCACTCGCTTCCTGCCGGTTTGAATCCCAGTTCGCTCATGTCCTTGAAGGTGCTGCGCACCAGCGGCTGGGTATTGGCCTGCGGAACGTGGCAGGCCGTGCAGAAATACCGCCTCGGTGACACATCGGCGATCATCTGCCCATCGCGTGTCATGTAATGCGTGACGCTGATCATCGGCGCGCCGGAATCCTGCGTGAACTCGCGCTTATGACAAGACAGGCACCGGTTGGCGTTGACGGAAAGCTCGTAGCCTTCGATCGAGTGCGGAATAACCGGCGGCTGGTCGGGATAGGCGCGCATCTTGCGCTGGTCGTCGACAATCCATTTCGGCAAAATGGCAGCGGCGCCCGTTTCCATCGCGGGCGTCGGGCCTTCAAGCTGCGGCACCGTCCGCGTCACCACCTGGGCGATCGCAGCCGTTGTTGCAAACAGCAACAACCCAATCAGCATGACTATCCATTCAGGCCGCCTCAAATGGCGACGGGGAGAATCTTGACCGCGCATTTTTTGTAATCCGTCTGTTTGGAGATGGGATCGGTGGCGTCGAGAGTAACCTTGTTGATCAATTGGCTGGCGTCGAACCATGGAACGAAGATGACGCCCGGCGGCATGCGATTGCGGCCACGGATATCGATGCGGGACCGAATTTCGCCACGGCGCGAGACGATTCGGACCTCGGCGCCCTGGTTGATGCCCCGCTTGCGGGCATCATCGGCGTTCATGAAGCAGCGCGCACCGGGAAACGCCTTGTAAAGCTCCGGCACCCGCATGGTCAGCGAACCGGAATGCCAGTGTTCGAGCACCCGGCCCGTGACCAGCCAGAAATCGAACTCCTCGTCGGGCGATTCTGCCGGCGGCTCATAGGGGACGGCGAGAATGACTGCCTTCCCGTCCGGCTGCCCATAGAATTTTACGCCTTCTCCGGGTTTGACATAGGGGTCGTAGCCCTCCCGGTACCGCCACCGCGTTTCCTGGCCGTTCACCACGGGCCAGCGCAATCCGCGCACTTCGTGATAGAGATCATAGGGTGCTAGATCATGACCGTGGCCGCGCCCGAATGTAGCGTATTCCTCGAACAGGCCTTTCTGGACGTAAAACCCCGACGCCTTGGCCTCGTTGTTGTCGTATTCGGCATTGACGTCGCTGAGTGGAAACTTGTCGACTTCGCCATTGCGGAACAGCACGTCGAAAAGCGTCTTGCCGCGATAGGCCGGATTGGCATCGAGCGTTTCGGGCGGCCAGACCTCGTCCGTGGTGAAGCGTTTCGAAAACTCCATCATCTGCCAGAGATCGGAGCGCGCCTCGCCGGGAGCCTGCACGAGCTGATGCCAGACATGCGTCCTGCGTTCGGCGTTGCCGTAGGCACCTTCTTTCTCCACCCACATGGCCGCGGGAAGAATGAGGTCGGCACTCATCGCGGTTATTGTCGGATAAGCATCGGAAACGACGATGAAATTATCCGGATTACGATAGCCCTGATAGGTCTCGTTGCTGGTGTTCGGCCCGGCCTGGACGTTGTTGTTGACCTGTACCCAATAGAAATTGAGCTTGCCGTCCTTGAGCATGCGATCCTGCTGGACGGCATGATAGCCGGGTTTCTCGGGAATGGTGCCGTGGGGGATATGCCAGATTTCCTCCGCATGTTTGCGATGTTCGGGATTGGTCACGACCATGTCTGCCGGCAGACGATGGGCAAAGGTGCCAACCTCGCGTGCCGTGCCGCAAGCCGAGGGCTGGCCGGTCAGTGAAAAGGGACTGTTGCCCGGCTCAGAGATTTTTCCCGTCAGCAGATGCAGGTTGTAGACCATCTGGTTGGCCCAAACGCCACGGACATGCTGATTGAAGCCCATGGTCCAAAGCGACATGACCTTGCGGTTGGGATCGGCGTAGAGCTCGGCCAGCTGCTCGAGAAATTCCGGATCGACGCCGGTCATCGCGGCCGTCTTTTTCAGTGTATATTCGGCGACAAATTCCTTGAAGGCCGCAAAATCCATCGGCTCCGTCTTGGCCGGATCGGCCGAATTGGCGGCGTTCATCTCCACGGGATTGTCGGGCCGCAGGCCGTAGCCGATATCGGTCACGCCGCGGGCAAATTTGGTATGTTGCTGGACAAAGGCCTCGTTGACACGCCTCGTCTGGATGATGTGGTTTGCGATGTAATTAAGAATGACAAGATCCGTGCCCGGCTTGAAGACGATGGGAACATCGGCAAGATCCATGCTGCGGTGGGTGAAAGTCGACAGCACCGCGACGCGCACATGCGGCTGTCCGAGGCGGCGATCGGCAATGCGTGTCCATAAAATCGGATGCATTTCGGCCATGTTCGAACCCCAGAGCACGAAGGCATCGGCATTCTCGAAATCGTCATAACAGCCCATCGGCTCGTCCATGCCGAAAGTCCGCATGAAGGCATAAGCCGCCGACGCCATGCAATGGCGCGCATTCGGATCGAGATTGTTGGAGCGAAGTCCGGCGCGCATCAGCTTCGTGGCGGCATAGCCTTCAAAGATCGTCCACTGCCCGGACCCGAACATGCCGACAGCCGTCGGCCCCTTGTCTTTCAGCACCTTCTTGCATTGTTCGGCCATCACGTCGAAGGCCTCGTCCCAGCTCACCGGCGTGAACTCGCCATCCTTGGCGTAGACGCCGCCGCGCTTGCGCAGAAGCGGGGTCTTCAATCGGTCCTCGCCATACATGATCTTGGAAAGGAAATAGCCTTTGATGCAGTTCAGGCCGCGGTTTACCTCCGCCTGCATGTCGCCGTGGGTTGCCACCACCTGGCCTTGCTTGACGCCGACCATGACACCGCATCCGGTTCCGCAGAAACGGCACGGCGCCTTCGACCATTTGATCTCCAGCGCACTGACACCGCCAGGCACCGGCTGTGCGGCAGCGGGAAGCGCTATGCCTGCCGTGGCAGCGGCAATGCCGGCGGCATGGGCCTTGAGGATTTCACGCCGCGTCAGTTCTCCGGTCATCGTTCTGCGCCTCTCCCGTTTCGACATGTTCGAAAACCATGTTGGCCGCGATCACTCCCTCGAGAAGTGAAATAGCCGACAGGCATTGTCCCATCATCCCCGTGCTCGTACCCTCGATGACGATAACGATCTTCCCCTGCGCATGACCGTGGATCTCCACGTTCTCCATCTCAGCCAGCGCTGCAAGAACGCCGTCCGTTTTTGCAGGCAGCGTCGCGATGACCGCACTTGAAATGTGATATGCCCCTATCGGTTCAGGCATGGGCTGGCTCCGTTTCCCGCGGCTTTGTTCCGATCGCGCCGACAGGACAAACCTGCATGCATGCACCGCAACCATTGCAAATCTGCTCGTTAAGTGCCGGAACAAACGGCCCTCCGAGACGCGGCTGGAACCGGATTGCCTGTTCGGGGCAGCTTTCGCCGCATGACTGGCAGGCAACATCCTGTTTCGCCAGACACCCATCGGCAATTGCTGCGACATGAGAGAAGCGGAAGGCCGGCTCGAAGACCGGCTCCGGGCAGGCCGTCCTGCACGCACCGCAAAACGTACACTCCCCCAGGGAGAAATCGACCGATGGCAGACGATCGACCAGGACGATTATCCCGGTCGGACAGTGCTCGGCGCAGAGATTACAGCCTGTGCAGGCAGAAAGGCCACGATCCGATACGCCGGGCGGACAAATTCGATTGGCTCTTCTGGAAGAGGAGCCAAGGAACAGGTCGCGACGGGAGATGGATCCGGGTTTCATCGCCGCCTCAATGTCCAGGGGGACCTGGCGGACCGAAAACGATCTGCCACATCCACACGGAAAACCCGTAGCTGCCGACAATGGCGACCGCAATGATCGGCCATATACCGAACGCAAGGGCAACAAATGTGAAAAACTCCGCCCGCCGGCGTGAAAGCGGTTGCGGATCGGCAAGGCTATGGCGAGACGGCTCTGACATCAGCACTCCCCTCAACTTGCGGTGTATGATAACAAAGGCCTCCATTAAATAAAGCGTAAAAATACTGCATTTTTACGCTCAAGTTATAGCCGATCGCTATCTGGGTACCGTCACGTTGCTTCGTCAGTACCGTCCCTTCCCTCACTGAGAAGCGTCAATCATGGTGACCCAGGTGGCCGCCCTGCGGGCGGCATGGGCGAGCACGGGTTTAGGCGCCTTGTACCATTCGTTTTCCGGTAACTCGCGCTTGAGGCGAACAAAGGCTATCGCATCGTCGAGCGTTGGAAATTCTTGTGGCACAGTCAGGTGCAGAAAGAGCGCAACAACCGCAACGGAGCGGGAGCGGCCGCCGCGGCAATTGATCAGCACGCTGCCGCGTTCGCGCCTCGGATAGGAGGGCTTTTCCGGGAGTACCTGCTCGAGTGCAGCGCGCAAGATATAATGGGCCGCGACCATCTGGGTTTCTGGATTGCCCTCGCCGTCGATCAGGCCGATCTTGAAATAGCGAATTTCGCCCGGCCCATAAACACTGCCCTCATGATCTGAGACGACCTGTGGCTGCTCGACGAAATTGAAGTCGAGATTGACGGCGCAATTGACAACCGTGGTGATGCCCTTGCTGCGCAGGAGATTGAGGTCGCTTGCACCCTCCTTGCCGGAGATGAACAAATCGACGCCGTACAGCGGGTGGCGTTCGTAGATGAGGCTGAGCTTCGGCAGTTCGCGCGATTCCGGTTGTTGGGCGATATCCCGTTCCAGATGTTGCATGTCGTATCTCCGTCGGCGCCGATGCGGCTGCCTTTCAAGTCTCTGGTGTTTAGGGCCTGCTCAAGCGCGAGCCGCAATCTGGTCCCGCTGTGCCGCAGCCTTTGCGATCCGGCCTACGGAAATGGAGCGGGCGACCCGTTCAAGTGTCGGATAGTTTGCCCCCTCCCCCGTTGCGATGTAGCCGGGGCAGAGAAAGTCGGCGGAGCCTTCCGCCACCTTGCCAAGCGTCAATGGTTCGTAACGTCCGCCCGCGTTCCTGAGGATAAGTGTGGCCGCCGCCACATCCCAGGCATTGACGCCGAAGCCGGTGGCCGCATCCGTCCAGCCGGCGGCGACATGGGCGAGGCTGAGGGCTGCGCTTCCCGGCCGCCGCAATGTCGAGAAGGTCTCGACCAGCGCGCCGAGATTGGTGAGCGCCACCTCACGGCCATCAAGCCGAAAATCACGCGACACCGGATAGCCGGTGATCAGCGTGGCACGGGTCTCCTCCGGATTTGCGCAGGAACGCAATCTCTTGCCGTTGACATAGGAGGCCTTGAGATCGGCAGCAAACATCAGGTCAGCGACCGGATCGTAGATCGCCCCGGCAACGACCTCACCGTCGATGACGGCTGCAATTGAAATGCACCAGAAGGCAAGGCCGCGGGCGAAATTTGCTGTCCCGTCGATAGGATCGACATACCACTGGATTTCGCCGGTGCCGATCTGACCACCTTCTTCGCCCATGATTGACGAGTTGGGTTCATGCTCAAGGATAAAAGCCCGGATGGTCGCTTCGGCGCGCTTGTCGTGGATGGTGACGATGTCATGGAGATCGACCTTGTAGTCGACCGCCATATCCGAGCGGAACGCTTCGAGCAGCGGATCGCGCACGGCAAGAGCCGCCGATTTCGCGATTTCCATCAAATGTATCGAGCGGGAAAGCGCCTCCCCGGTTACGGATTTTGGTTCGGTTGAGGAAGGGCTTGGCATCGGCATGTCCAGTCTGTTCGTTCGATAAAAAGGCCGGCGCGGTGGAGGACGCGCCGGCAAGGGGGTCACTTGGTGTAATTTACGCGCCAGAAATCCTGCCACTCTTCGCGGCGATCGAAATCGTCGAGGCCGGTGGATGAATCGTAGCCAAGCAGCTTGCCGGAGACCTTCATCAGGCCTGACGGCTCGTCGGCCGGCATCTTGATGTCGGTGCTCGTCGGCAGCTTGCCGTCCTTCATCTGCGGCGCGATGCCTTCCTCGGTCAGGATATAGTGGATGAAGAGCTTGGCGGTATTCGGGCTCTTTGTCTTTGAAGCGATCAGGCCAAGCTTGATGTAGCTCCAGCCAACCCAGGGATCGAGATCGGCGCAGATGCCGAGCTTGTAACCCTTGTCCGCATTGTCGCGAAACTTGGCGGAGCTCAGCAGGCCAATGAAAGGCTCTTTCTGGCCGGCAACGCCAACGGCTTCGGCAACCGGATCGTCGCCATCCGTTGCCAGCGGTGCGTTCTGTGCCAGTGCCTTGATCCAGGCCGCTGCTGCGCTCTTTTCGCTTGTTTCGAGGTCCTTGCCGAAATGCGCCTTGTAGGCTGCGGCCACCTTGTCGGCGCTGTGCGTTTCCAGCTGATTGAACCAGTCGGTGTAGTTGCCCTTGGTCAGCGGGTCGACCATGGCGACCTTGCCCTTCCATTTCGGCTCGGTCAGTTCCCAGATGTTGGAAACGGGGCATTTGTCGTAGGCTTCCGTATTATAGGCCCAGACATTGGCGTTGGTGGAGATCGCCAGCGGATTCTGGAACTGAGCCGGGATCTTCGAGGTCATGTTACCGGGCAGGTAGTTCTCGACGAAGTTCTCCGGCAACAGCTGCGCCAGTGCGGCTGGTGCATCGGTGATCAGCACGACATCGCCCTGGACATTGTCCGCCTGGCTTTCGCGGATGATCATCTCCAGCTGGCTATTGGCCGAAACCTTCATGCCCGTCGCCTTCAGCCCGTATTTGGTGCTGAAATTCTCGGCCATCTCGACGATCTTGCCGGTGCTGTCATAGATATTGATCGGTTTTTCCTGCTTTGCCGCGGCAACAAGAGCATCGAGATCGAAGGCGTCGTCCGCCGCAGCCGCGCCAGTGGAAATCCCCGCCGTCAGAATGATGGCGATCGCCGTCATCGTCGAGTATGTGCTTTTTCTCATCGTTTCCCCTCCCAAGGAAAAGTGAAGGCAGGCCTGGACCTGCCTCCGGTTTATTTCTTGTAGTTCACACGCCAGAAATCCTGCCAGCTCTCGCGCTTGTCGAGATCGTCCGCAGCGGTTGCGGCATCGAAGGCCATCAACTCGTCGAGATGCTTGGCGACGCCGGACGCTTCGTTGGCCGGCAGGCCGATCTTGGAATTGCCGGAGATCTTGCCATCGATTGTCTGTGGCGCGATGCCCTCTTCGGTCATCA
>UCNE01000032.1 GCA_900473685.1 Hyphomicrobiales bacterium | reverse complement strand
GTAGCCTCCATCGTCGAGTAATCGGCGATAGCACGAACTGAAAAGAGCCCCGCTGGCAACAGCGGGGTTTTTTGTTATCTGGCAACAGGTAACATCATGTTGTTTGCTGCTGCGCCCGGAAACCTTGCGCGGCATGAATTGATCGTAGCATGGTCTGGAGAGCAGCTGTCGTGGGCGCTCAAAGGGGCAGGGCATAGCGGAATGACGGGCATGCAAGCGCCTGCACGGGTTGTGACTGAATGGAGGATGTCATGGGCAAGAGAATTCTGTTTACCGGCGGTTCGGGCAAGGCTGGGCGGCACGCTGTGCCTTATCTCGTCGAAGCGGGCTATGAGGTGCACAATGTCGACCTGACGTCTCTGGAAAGCCCGGGTGTTACCAACCTGATCGCCGATATCACCGATAGCGGCCAGATGTTCAATGTCATGTCGATGCACCGGGATTTCCCCGATATGGAACAGGGGCAGGGACCGCAGCCGTTCGATGCGGTGGTTCATTTCGCTGCCGTGCCGCGGATCCTGATCAAGCCGGACAACGAAACCTTCCGCATCAACACGATGGGCACCTACAATGTCATCGAGGCGGCAGTGAAACTCGGCATCCGCAAGATCATCGTCGCCTCCAGCGAAACCACATACGGCGTCTGCTTTGCCGAAGGCCATCGCGATTTCCACCAGTTTCCTCTCGATGAGGATTACGACGTCAACCCGATGGATTCCTACGGGCTGTCGAAGGTGGTGAACGAGAAGACGGCGCGTGCCTTTGCCGAGCGGTCGGGAGCCGATATCTACGCGCTGAGGATAGGCAATGTCATCGAGCCGCACGAGTACGAGCGGTTCCCGGCCTATTTCGCCAATCCGGACATCCGCAAGCGCATCGCCTGGAGCTACATCGACGCCCGCGATCTCGGGCAGATCGTCAAGCTCTGCATCGAGAAGGATGGGCTCGGTTTCCAGGTCTTCAATGCCGCCAACGATACCGTGTCGGCCAATACGCCAACAAAGGAACTGGCGGCCCGCTATTTTCCGAATGTCCCGTTTACGCGCGAAACCGGTGAGTTTGAAGGGCTGCTTTCCAACCGGAAGATCCGGGACGTGCTTGGCTTTCGGGAAGAGCATGACTGGCGCAAATATGTCGATGTATGAGTGGTGAATGCCGGGCCGGGGAAAAGTCGCCCGCTTGGGGATTTCTTTTCTTTTTTCGCGCAAAGGCGCTTGTCATTCCCGGTCAAACTGAATAATAACCCGCTGACTTCATGCGGCGCTTCGCTCTTTGCAGCTGGCGCCGATGATCTAGGGGTATAGCTCAGTTGGTAGAGCGGCGGTCTCCAAAACCGCAGGTCGTAAGTTCGAGCCTTACTGCCCCTGCCATTCAATTCGGTATATATCAGGCCGCAGCGAGCTGGCACACTATACAGGGAGAAGGCTTGCTTTTTCCGGCTAATTTCGCAAAAAGACCGTTGACCTCTTGTGATTTATAGAATCGGTCTTTATGTAGGGTTCAAACAGACACGCGGCGCGTGGGGCTGATCGTCAGCTTTACGGGCCGTTAAGGCGTGAGCATTCAATGGCATCCAAAACAAATCCATTTACGTTTCTGCAGCAGGTTCGTGCTGAGACGGCGAAAGTCACATGGCCTTCACGGCGCGAGACGATGATCTCGACGCTGATGGTGTTCGTCATGGTGTTCTTTGCGGCGATCTTCTTTTTTGCTGCGGACCAACTGATGGGCTGGCTGATTGGCCTCGTCCTGAATGCTGGCGTCTGAACGGTTGGGGATGAATATGGCAGCGCGTTGGTACATCGTTCACGCCTACTCGAATTTCGAGAAGAAGGTTGCTGAGTCGATTGAGGAAAAAGCCAAGCAGAAGGGCCTGAGCCATCTGTTTGAAAAGATTCTCGTTCCGACCGAGAAGGTCGTTGAGGTTCGTCGTGGCCGCAAGGTCGATGCCGAACGCAAGTTTTTCCCGGGTTACGTGCTTGTGCGCGCCAACCTGACGGATGAGGCCTATCACCTCATCAAGAATACGCCCAAGGTTACGGGCTTCCTCGGTTCCGACAACAAGCCGGTTCCGATTCCTGATTTCGAAGCCGAGCGCATTCTCGGTCAGGTTCAGGACGGTGTTGATCGTCCGAAGCCTTCGATCACTTTCGAGGTCGGTGAGCAGGTGCGCGTGTCCGACGGCCCGTTTGCTTCGTTCAACGGTATCGTTCAGGATGTTGACGAGGAGCGTTCGCGCCTCAAGGTCGAAGTATCCATCTTCGGCCGCGCAACGCCGGTTGATCTTGAGTACGCTCAGGTCGAAAAAGTCTGATTTTAGAATGCCGCAGCGCCGGAATTGTCTGGCTGCGCGGCATTCTTTTGTTTCCGGATAATTCCTATCCGGCAAAGGCGGGGCAACCCGCAATCCGCGTGGAAGGATAAGGATCTTAGCCGGATCCGGTGCCGCACCACGCAACCGCAGCCGCCGCGCTTTTCGAGCGTGGCATGAAGGGCCGGGAAACCGGCCAGAACATTTCCGGTTCCGATCTGCCATTGGCGGGGAGGGAACCTGGAAAACCATAAAGGCAGAGAGATATGGCTAAGAAAGTTGCAGGCCAGCTCAAGCTTCAGGTCAAGGCAGGATCGGCAAACCCGTCCCCGCCAATCGGCCCGGCGCTTGGTCAGCGTGGCATTAACATCATGGAATTCTGCAAGTCGTTCAATGCGGCTACGCAGGAAATGGAAAAGGGCATGCCGATCCCGGTCGTCATCACCTATTACCAGGACAAGTCCTTCACTTTCGTCATGAAGCAGCCGCCAGTCAGCTACTTCCTGAAGAAGGAAGCAAAGCTCACCTCGGGTTCGAAGACCCCAGGCAAGGGCGCTGCTGCAGGCAAGCTCACCAAGGCTCAGATCAAGTCGATCGCCGAAGCCAAGATGAAGGACCTGAACGCAGCCGATATCGAAGGCGCAATGACCATGATCGAGGGCTCCGCCCGCGCCATGGGTCTGGAAGTGGTGGCGTAACATGGCAAAGCTTGCAAAGCGTGTACAGAAGACCCGCGAAGGCATCGACCCGACGAAGCTCGTTGCTCTGTCGGAAGCCATCACCCTGGTGAAGGCCCGTGCGATCGCAAAGTTCGACGAAACCATCGAAGTTGCGATGAACCTCGGCGTTGATCCGCGTCATGCCGACCAGATGGTCCGTGGCGTTGTCAACCTGCCGAACGGCACAGGCCGCGACGTTCGCGTTGCCGTGTTCGCACGTGGCGCCAAGGCTGATGAAGCCAAGGCTGCCGGTGCAGACATCGTCGGTGCGGAAGACCTGGTCGACATCGTCCAGGGCGGCAAGATCGATTTCGATCGCTGCATCGCCACTCCGGACATGATGCCGCTGGTCGGCCGTCTCGGCAAGGTACTCGGCCCACGTGGCATGATGCCGAACCCGAAGGTCGGAACCGTCACCATGGACGTCGCCGGTGCTGTCAAGGCATCGAAGGGCGGCGCCGTTGAGTTCCGCGTCGAAAAGGCCGGTATCGTTCACGCTGGCATCGGCAAGGCATCGTTCGATGCTGCTGCTCTTGAAGAAAACATCCGCGCTTTCGCTGATGCGGTCATCAAGGCAAAGCCAGCTGGCGCCAAGGGCAACTACGTCAAGCGTGTCGCGATTTCCTCGACCATGGGTCCAGGCGTCAAGATCGATCCGTCGACGGTTAGCGCCGCTTAATCAGTTTATCCGGGCTTCGGTCCGGTCACAGATTTCCGGCTCTTCGGGGCCGGAAATTCCGGGATCAAACCCGGAACTCCTGTCCGAGATTGCAGGTGGTTATCCCTTAATCACTGTGCCTGCATGAGATGGGTGAGTCCCGAATTTCATTTGACGCACGCAGGTGTGGGAATTCGGTTCGAACCTCGGCTTGCCTTGTGCCGGACCCGGTCAAACGGGAACGCGCAGGGGACAGGATCCTCGAGCGTCGCCTGAGATCACTTTGATCTCTTGCGGCAAAGGCAAACCGACTGGGCTGTGTATTGCGGTCCAGTCAACTGGAGATAGGCAGTGGAAAGAGCGGAAAAACGCGAATTCGTCACGGAGCTGAACGAGTCCTTCAAGGGCGCCGGTTCGGTTGTCGTGGCCCACTATGCTGGTGTCACAGTCGCACAGATGAACGACTTCCGTTCGAAGATGCGCGCTGCTGGCGGCACCGTCAAAGTCGCGAAGAACCGCCTGGCCAAGATCGCCCTTCAGGGTACGGAAGCCGAAGGGATGTCCAATCTCTTCAAGGGCCAGACGCTGGTAGCATTCAGCGCCGACCCGATCACGGCTCCTAAGGTTCTCATGGATTTCGCCAAGACCAACGACAAGATCGTTGTTCTGGGTGGCGCCATGGGCGCAACCACGCTGTCCGCGGATGCAGTCAAGTCGCTTGCGACCCTGCCGTCGCTGGACGAGCTGCGTGCAAAGCTGCTGGGTATGATTCAGACCCCGGCAACGCGCATCGCATCGGTTGTTGCAGCACCGGCAAGCCAGCTTGCCCGCGTGTTCGCGGCCTACGCCAAGAAGGACGAAGAAGCCGCATAAGGCGGTTTTTCGTTGTTATATCAAACCAAGTTCGAACCGAATAAAAGGAACTATAAAATGGCTGATCTCTCTAAGATCGTTGAAGACCTGTCCTCGTTGACCGTTCTGGAAGCTGCAGAACTGTCGAAGCTTCTTGAAGAAAAGTGGGGCGTTTCCGCTGCTGCTCCGGTAGCCGTTGCTGCTGCTGGCGGCGCTGGCGCTGCTGCTGCTGTTGAAGAAGAAAAGACTGAGTTTGACGTCATCCTCGCTGATGCCGGCGCAAACAAGATCAACGTCATCAAGGAAGTCCGCGCGATCACAGGCCTCGGCCTGAAGGAAGCCAAGGATCTCGTTGAAGCTGCTCCGAAGGCCGTCAAGGAAGGCGTTTCCAAGGCTGAAGCTGCAGACCTCAAGAAGAAGCTCGAAGAAGCTGGCGCCAAGGTTGACGTCAAGTAATTCTGCTTGTTTTAAAGGAGAGGTGGCCATGAAAATGGCCGCCTCTCTTTGACCGCTTTCTGAACATATTACCCAAAAGCCCATTGAAAACGGCTTTTGGGTAATGGGTTCTTCAAGAGGATAGTCCCGAACCAGGAACAGCACAGCAATCCGCGCTGAGCGTTCTTGGGGGCTGGACGAGATTGAACAATCCATTGATTGACGGGGTCGACTGGCCATCGGTTCCCGTCCGTTGCAGGCCCGGATGCAAAATTTGAAGGAGCGACGATGGCTCAGACCCTTTCTTTCAATGGTCGTAGGCGCGTACGCAAGTTTTTTGGTAAAATTCCCGAAGTCGCAGAAATGCCGAACCTCATCGAGGTTCAGAAGGCATCCTACGACCAGTTCCTCATGGTCGACGAGCCGCAAGGCGGCCGTCCGGACGAGGGGCTTCAGTCTGTTTTCAAGTCGGTTTTCCCGATCACCGATTTCTCCGGCGCTTCGATGCTCGAATTCGTGTCCTACGAGTTCGAACAGCCGAAGTTTGACGTCGAGGAATGCCGTCAGCGCGATCTGACCTACGCAGCGCCGCTCAAGGTGACGCTGCGCCTCATCGTGTTTGATATTGACGAGGATACGGGCGCCAAGTCGATCAAGGACATCAAGGAACAGAACGTCTACATGGGCGACATGCCGCTCATGACCAACAATGGTACGTTCATCGTCAACGGCACCGAGCGCGTCATCGTCTCCCAGATGCACCGTTCGCCGGGCGTGTTCTTCGACCACGACAAGGGCAAGAGCCACTCCTCGGGCAAGCTTCTGTTCGCTGCCCGCGTCATTCCGTATCGCGGCTCCTGGCTCGACATCGAATTCGATGCCAAGGACGTTGTGCACGCCCGCATCGACCGCCGCCGCAAGATTCCGGTGACGTCGCTGCTGATGGCGCTCGGCATGGACGGCGAGGAAATCCTCGATACGTTCTACACCAAGTCGCTCTACCAGCGTGACGGCAAGGGCTGGCGCATTCCGTTCCAGCCGGACGTCTTGAAGGGCCAGAAAGCCCTGTCCGACCTGATCGACGCCGACACCGGCGAAGTGGTCGTGGAATCCGGCAAGAAGCTGACCCCGCGTCTGTTGAAGCAGCTCACCGAGAAGGGCCTCAAGGCCATCAAGGCGACCGACGACGAACTCTACGGCAACTTCCTGGCCGAAGATCTCGTCAACATGTCGACCGGTGAGATCTTCCTCGAAGCCGGCGATGAGATCGACGAGAAGACGCTTGGCGTCATCCTCGGAGCTGGTTTCGACGAAATCCCGATCCTCGACATCGACCATATCAATGTCGGCGCCTACATCCGCAACACGCTTTCGGTCGACAAGAACGAAAACCGTCAGGATGCCCTGTTCGATATCTACCGCGTCATGCGTCCCGGCGAGCCGCCGACCATGGATTCGGCTGAAGCCATGTTCAACACGCTGTTCTTCGATTCGGAGCGTTACGACCTCTCCGCAGTCGGCCGCGTGAAGATGAACATGCGTCTCGACGTGGATGCTGCCGATACGGTTCGTATTCTGCGCAAGGAAGACATCCTGGCTGTTGTCCGGATGCTCGTTGACCTGCGTGACGGCAAGGGCGAAATCGACGACATCGACAACCTCGGCAACCGCCGTGTGCGTTCGGTCGGCGAATTGATGGAAAATCAGTATCGCCTCGGTCTGCTGCGCATGGAGCGTGCGATCAAGGAACGCATGTCGTCGATCGAAATCGACACTGTCATGCCGCAGGACCTGATCAACGCCAAGCCGGCTGCTGCCGCTGTTCGCGAGTTCTTCGGTTCCTCGCAGCTGTCGCAGTTCATGGACCAGGTCAACCCGCTGTCGGAAATCACCCACAAGCGCCGTCTTTCGGCTCTTGGACCGGGCGGTCTGACGCGCGAACGCGCAGGCTTCGAAGTCCGCGACGTTCACCCGACCCATTACGGCCGTATCTGCCCGATCGAAACGCCGGAAGGCCCGAACATCGGTCTGATCAACTCGCTGGCAACCTTTGCACGCGTCAACAAGTATGGCTTCATCGAAAGCCCTTACCGCAAGATCGTTGACGGTAAGGTCACCAAGGATGTCGTCTACCTGTCGGCGATGGAAGAAGCCAAGTATCACGTGGCCCAGGCCAACTCCGAGCTCAACGACGACCAGTCGTTCGTTGAAGAATTCGTTGTTTGCCGTCACGCCGGCGACGTTATGCTCGCTCCGCGCGATGTCGTGAACCTGATGGACGTTTCGCCAAAGCAGCTCGTTTCCGTTGCTGCGGCGCTCATTCCGTTCCTGGAAAACGACGACGCCAACCGTGCTCTGATGGGCTCCAACATGCAGCGTCAGGCCGTGCCTCTGCTGCGTGCGGAAGCACCGTTCGTCGGTACCGGCATGGAACCGATCGTGGCTCGCGACTCCGGCGCTGCTATCGCTGCCCGCCGCGGCGGCGTGGTCGACCAGGTCGATGCGACCCGTATCGTTATCCGCGCGACGGAAGATCTCCAGGCCGGCAAGTCCGGCGTTGATATCTACCGCCTGCAGAAGTTCCAGCGTTCCAACCAGAACACCTGCGTCAACCAGCGTCCGCTGGTCACCGTCGGTGACATCCTGAACAAGGGCGACATCATCGCTGACGGTCCGTCGACCGATCTCGGTGACCTGGCTCTCGGCCGTAACGCGCTCGTCGCGTTCATGCCGTGGAACGGTTACAACTACGAGGACTCGATCCTTCTGTCTGAGCGCATCGTTCGCGATGACGTGTTCACCTCCATCCACATCGAAGAATTCGAAGTGATGGCGCGTGACACCAAGCTCGGTCCGGAAGAAATCACCCGCGACATTCCGAACGTTTCGGAAGAAGCGCTGAAGAACCTCGACGAAGCCGGTATTGTCTACATCGGCGCCGAAGTGGCTCCTGGCGACATTCTGGTCGGCAAGATCACGCCGAAGGGCGAAAGCCCGATGACGCCGGAAGAAAAGCTTCTGCGCGCCATCTTCGGTGAAAAGGCGTCCGACGTCCGCGACACCTCCATGCGCATGCCTCCGGGCACCTTCGGCACTATCGTCGAAGTTCGCGTCTTCAACCGCCACGGCGTGGAAAAAGACGAACGTGCGATGGCGATCGAGCGGGAAGAGATCGAGCGTCTTGCCAAGGACCGCGACGACGAGCAGGCGATCCTTGATCGCAACGTCTACTCGCGTCTCCTCGACATGCTGCGCGGTCAGGTCGCTGTTGCCGGTCCGAAGGGCTTCAAGAAGGGCACCGAACTTTCGAACGCCGTCATTTCCGAATATCCCCGCTCGCAGTGGTGGATGTTTGCGACGGAAGACGAAAAGGCTCAGGGCGAAGTCGAAGCTCTGCGTGGCCAGTACGACGAATCCAAGTCGCTGCTCGAGCATCGCTTCATGGACAAGGTCGAAAAGGTCCAGCGCGGCGACGAAATGCCTCCGGGCGTCATGAAGATGGTCAAGGTCTTCGTCGCTGTGAAGCGCAAGATCCAGCCAGGCGACAAGATGGCTGGCCGTCACGGCAACAAGGGTGTGGTTTCCCGCATCGTGCCGATCGAAGACATGCCGTTCCTGGAAGATGGTACGCATGTTGACGTCGTGCTCAACCCGCTCGGCGTTCCCTCGCGCATGAACGTTGGCCAGATCCTTGAAACCCATCTGGGTTGGGCCTGCGCCGGCATGGGCAAGCAGATTGGTGCAATGCTTGACGCCTACAAGGCAGGCGACAGCATCCAGCCGCTGCGCGACACCATTGACAGCGTCATTGGTTCCGGTCCGAAGGGCGAGCCGATCAAGGACTACGACGATGAATCCATCGTCCGTCTGGCCGAGCAGACCCGCCGCGGCGTGTCGATCGCAACGCCGGTCTTCGACGGTGCTGTCGAAGCCGACGTCAACGAGATGCTGGAACAGGCAGGCCTGAAGGTTTCGGGTCAGTCGACGCTGTATGATGGCCGTACCGGCGATCAGTTCGACCGTCAGGTGACGGTCGGCTACATCTACATGCTGAAGCTGAACCACCTTGTGGACGACAAGATCCACGCCCGTTCGATCGGTCCTTACTCGCTCGTCACCCAGCAGCCGCTCGGTGGTAAGGCGCAGTTCGGCGGTCAGCGCTTCGGGGAAATGGAAGTCTGGGCTCTGGAAGCCTACGGCGCCGCCTACACCCTGCAGGAAATGCTGACGGTGAAGTCCGACGACGTGGCCGGCCGTACCAAGGTCTACGAAGCGATCGTCCGCGGAGACGATACTTTCGAAGCCGGTATTCCGGAGAGCTTCAACGTTCTCGTCAAGGAAATGCGCTCGCTCGGTCTTTCTGTCGAACTGGAGAATTCCAAGCTCGACGAACTCACGACGGCGACGCAGCTGCCGGACGCGGCCGAGTAAGACATCAGGGTGCGTGCCGCTTTTTAAAAAGGCGGCGCGCACCGTTTCCACCCGATCCCGCGTTGGCGGGGCAGGGTAGGAAATACGGCCGCATTTGATGCGGTTTTATCCGTTTCGAGCAGGAGCCGGCGCCCGGGAATTGCCGCGCTCTCTGCCAAGCTCAGGGCGATAGCCCATAAAGGAGATAGGCATGAACCAAGAGGTCATGAACCTTTTCAATCCGCAGGTGCCTGCGCAGACCTTCGATTCCATCCGGATTTCGATTGCGTCGCCGGAGAAGATTCTCTCCTGGTCCTACGGTGAGATCAAGAAGCCGGAAACCATCAACTACCGTACGTTCAAGCCGGAACGTGACGGCCTGTTCTGCGCGCGCATCTTTGGCCCGATCAAGGACTATGAGTGCCTGTGCGGCAAGTACAAGCGCATGAAGTACAAGGGCATCATCTGCGAAAAGTGCGGCGTCGAAGTGACGTTGTCGCGCGTTCGCCGCGAGCGCATGGGTCATATCGAGCTTGCAGCTCCGGTTGCCCATATCTGGTTCCTGAAGTCCCTGCCGAGCCGCATCGCGACGCTGCTCGACATGACGCTGAAGGATATCGAGCGCGTCCTCTATTTCGAAAACTACATCGTCACCGAGCCGGGCCTGACTTCCCTCAAGGAAAATCAGCTTCTCTCGGAAGAAGAATACATGATCGCCGTCGACGAGTTCGGCGAAGATCAGTTCACGGCGATGATCGGTGCTGAAGCCATCTACGAGATGCTGGCTTCGATGAATCTCGAAAAGATCGCTGGCGATCTGCGCGCGGAAATGGCTGACACCACGTCCGAGCTGAAGCAGAAGAAGCTGATGAAGCGCCTGAAGATCGTCGAGAACTTCATGGAATCCGGCAACCGCCCGGAATGGATGATCATGAAGGTCGTCCCGGTCATCCCGCCGGACCTGCGTCCGCTGGTGCCGCTGGATGGTGGCCGTTTCGCGACGTCCGACCTGAACGATCTCTATCGCCGCGTCATCAACCGGAACAACCGTTTGAAGCGCCTGATCGAGCTGCGTGCGCCTGGCATCATCATTCGCAATGAAAAGCGCATGCTGCAGGAATCCGTTGACGCCCTGTTCGACAACGGCCGCCGTGGCCGCGTCATCACCGGCGCCAACAAGCGTCCGCTGAAGTCGCTGTCCGACATGCTCAAGGGCAAGCAGGGCCGCTTCCGTCAGAACCTGCTCGGCAAGCGCGTCGACTATTCTGGCCGTTCGGTCATCGTGACCGGCCCGGAACTGAAGCTGCACCAGTGCGGCCTGCCGAAGAAGATGGCGCTCGAACTGTTCAAGCCGTTCATCTACGCCCGCCTCGACGCCAAGGGTTACTCCTCGACCGTCAAGCAGGCCAAGAAGCTGGTTGAAAAGGAAAAGCCGGAAGTCTGGGATATCCTCGACGAGGTTATCCGCGAGCATCCGGTTCTCCTGAACCGTGCACCGACACTCCACCGCCTGGGCATCCAGGCCTTCGAACCGACCCTGGTTGAAGGCAAGGCTATCCAGCTGCATCCGCTCGTCTGCACGGCCTTCAACGCCGACTTCGACGGTGACCAGATGGCTGTTCACGTCCCGCTGTCGCTGGAAGCACAGCTGGAAGCTCGCGTCCTGATGATGTCGACGAACAACATCCTGCACCCTGCAAACGGTGCACCGATCATCGTTCCGTCGCAGGACATGGTTCTCGGCCTCTACTATCTGTCGATCCTGAACCAGAACGAGCCGGGCGAAGGCATGGCCTTCTCCGATCTCGGCGAACTGCATCACGCGCTTGAAACCAAGTCGGTGACGCTGCACGCCAAGATCCGCGGCCGCTTCAAGACCGTCGATGCCGAAGGCAAGCCGGTTTCGAAGATCTATGAAACCACGCCTGGCCGTATGCTCATCGGCGAACTTCTGCCGAAGAACGCCAATGTGCCGTTCGACGTCTGCAACCAGGAACTGACCAAGAAGAACATCTCCAAGATGATCGACACGGTCTACCGTCATTGCGGCCAGAAGGACACGGTCATTTTCTGCGACCGCATCATGCAGCTCGGCTTCGCCCATGCCTGCCGCGCCGGCATTTCGTTCGGCAAGGACGACATGGTCATTCCGGATACCAAGGCCAAGATCGTCGGTGACACCGAAAGCCTGGTGAAGGAATACGAACAGCAGTACAATGACGGCCTGATCACTCAGGGCGAAAAGTACAACAAGGTGGTCGACGCCTGGGGTAAGGCAACCGATAAGGTCGCCGAAGACATGATGGCCCGCATTAAGGCTGTTGAGTTCGACCCGGCAACCGGCCGTCAGAAGCCGATGAACGCCATCTACATGATGTCGCACTCCGGCGCCCGTGGTTCTCCGAACCAGATGCGTCAGCTGGGCGGCATGCGCGGCCTGATGGCCAAGCCGTCGGGTGAAATCATCGAGACGCCGATCATCTCGAACTTCAAGGAAGGCTTGACCGTTAACGAGTACTTCAACTCGACCCACGGTGCCCGTAAGGGTCTCGCAGACACCGCCTTGAAGACCGCGAACTCCGGTTACCTGACACGCCGTCTCGTCGACGTCGCGCAGGATTGCATCGTCAACTCGGTGGATTGCGGTACCGAAACCGGCCTCACCATGACCGCCATCGTCGATGCCGGTCAGGTCGTTGCCTCCATCGGTGCCCGCGTTCTCGGCCGTACGGCTCTCGACCATATCGATCACCCGATCACTGGTGACCGCATCGTCGATGCCGGCCGGATGATCCTCGAGGCCGATGTCGTCGAAATCGAAAAGGCTGGCATCCAGTCGATCCGTATTCGCTCGGCACTGACCTGCGAAATCCAGACCGGTGTCTGCGGCGTCTGCTACGGCCGTGACCTTGCCCGCGGTACCCCTGTCAACATGGGTGAAGCGGTCGGTGTTATCGCTGCTCAGTCGATCGGTGAACCGGGCACCCAGCTCACCATGCGTACGTTCCACCTTGGTGGCACGGCGACGGTTGTCGACAGCTCGTTCTTGGAAGCGTCGTATGAAGGTACGATCCAGATCAAGAACCGCAACATGTTGCGCAACTCGGAAAACGTTCTCGTCGCAATGGGCCGCAACATGGCGATCCAGATCCTCGACGAACGTGGTGTCGAGCGTTCCTCGCAGCGTGTCGCCTACGGTTCGAAGATCTTTGTCGATGATGCCGACAAGGTGAAGCGCGGCCAGCGTCTGGCCGAGTGGGACCCCTACACACGCCCGATGATGACGGAAGTCGAAGGTACGGTTCATTTTGAAGATATCGTCGATGGTATCTCCGTTCTGGAGGCGACCGACGAAGCGACCGGCATCACCAAGCGTCAGGTTATCGATTGGCGTTCGACGCCGCGCGGTATCGACCTGAAGCCGGCAATCGTCATCAAGGACAAGAACGGCGCAGTCATGAAGCTGTCGCGTGGTGGCGACGCCCGCTTCATGCTTTCGGTCGATGCCATTCTGTCGGTCGAGCCGGGCACCAAGGTCTCCCAGGGTGACGTGCTCGCACGTTCGCCGCTGGAAAGCGCCAAGACGAAGGACATCACCGGCGGTCTGCCGCGCGTTGCCGAGCTTTTCGAAGCGCGCCGTCCGAAGGATCACGCGATCATCGCCGAAATCGATGGTACGATCCGCTTCGGCCGCGACTACAAGAACAAGCGCCGCGTGCTGATCGAGCCTGCGGAAGACGGTGTGGAGCCGGTTGAATACCTGATCCCGAAGGGCAAGCCCTTCCATCTTCAGGATGGCGACTATATCGAAAAGGGTGATTACATCCTCGACGGTAACCCGGCACCGCACGACATCCTGGCGATCAAGGGCGTGGAGGCACTTGCTTCCTACCTGGTCAACGAAATTCAGGAAGTCTACCGTCTGCAGGGCGTTGTGATCAACGACAAGCACATCGAGGTGATCGTTCGCCAGATGCTGCAGAAGGTGGAAGTGACCGACGCCGGTGACTCGACCTATATCGTTGGCGACAGCGTCGACCGCATCGAACTGGAAGATGTCAACGATCAGCTGATCGAACAGGGCAAGAAGCCGGCTTACGGCGATCCGGTCCTGCTCGGCATCACCAAGGCATCGCTGCAGACGCCGTCCTTCATCTCGGCCGCTTCCTTCCAGGAAACGACCAAGGTGCTGACGGAAGCTGCGATCGCCGGCAAGACCGACGGCCTGCAGGGTCTGAAGGAAAACGTCATCGTCGGCCGCCTTATCCCGGCCGGTACCGGTGGTACGATGACCCAGATCCGCCGTATTGCGACTGCGCGCGACGAGATGATCCTCGAAGAGCGCCGCAAGGGAACGGGTGCCGATGCTGCAACGCCGATGCTTGCCGACATGGCAGCCAAGGAAGAAGCAGCAGCCGAATAAGGCTCAAAAGGCGAGGGTGGTTCTGCCGCCCTTGTCCTCCCATTGAAAAAGCCGCCCGGATCGCTCCGGGCGGCTTTTTGCATTGTCGTTCCAGGCAGGTGCCGGCCGCAACGTGCCCGGTTACCCGAACTTGATGATCGCCACTTCGCCCGTCAGCGCGCCCTGGTAGGCGGAAGCATGCGGCTCGTCGTCCGGTACATCAGTGAGCGTGCCGATCTGGTCGAGGTCGGCCTCGAGGAAACCTTCCTCGGCCAGCGCGTTCAAGGCTTCACGCACGGCGGTGTCGTCGTCGGGTGCCCGCAACATCACATGGATGTCCACGCCTTCCTTATCGCCATCCTGCTCATAGGCCTTGCCGATGATGATGAAGATCATCGGCCCGTCGAGATTGTTGTCGTTGTCCGGCTTGGCAGTCATGGCTATTTCCTCTTTCGAAAGATATGTGAGCTGACTTTACAGCGTATTGCGCAGGAGTGCGCCGGAAAAAACACTGGTCCACGACGAATCGTCGAGACCTTGGGGGAGGGCGATTCTTCCGGTTCTTGCCGAATTGCAGAACTGCTTTATGATTCTTTAAGTTGAACAGGACAGCTTGGCGATTCCGGTCCGTGAAGACTGCGCCTGCCGCCGCTTTGCGCGTCAAAGCCTTGTTTTGCAGGCATGACAGCCCTGCGCGGCCGGGAATATTTGTTAATTCCCCTTGACGGGACACCCCGAAATCAGTACACCCCGCCGCATCGGAGCCTATGTGAGGCTGGCTGGTTCGGAACGTCATGTTCTGGAGTTCGCCTCAAACAAGGTTCGAAACGCACGCTGAAGACCAAAATGCTGGACGCAAGACGCTGAAATTCAAGCGTCCTCTGCTTTTTTGCGGGCCATCTGCTGAAAAGTGGATCGGTCCTTGTTTTGCGCATTTATAGCGTTCGAAACCGCCGGCGACGGCATTGATCCGCCCGCAAGGGTATTGAGACAGAATTGTAAGGGATGGTTATATGCCTACCGTAAACCAGCTGATCCGCAAGCCGCGTCAGGCACAGGTAAAGCGCAATAAGGTTCCTGCTCTGCAGGAAAACCCGCAGAAGCGTGGCGTTTGCACACGCGTCTACACGACGACCCCGAAGAAGCCGAACTCGGCTCTGCGTAAGGTTGCCAAGATCCGTTTGACCAATGGCTTCGAAGTCATCGGCTACATTCCTGGTGAAGGTCACAACCTTCAGGAACACTCCGTCGTCATGATCCGCGGCGGCCGTGTAAGGGACTTGCCGGGCGTTCGTTACCACATCATTCGCGGCGTTCTCGATACCCAGGGTGTCAAGAACCGTAAGCAGCGCCGTTCGAAGTATGGTGCGAAGCGTCCGAAGTAATTCGGGTTCCACAATTTAAGGCGCTGCGCGAGGTTCTCCGCGTGTTAAGGCGCCCGTTCAAAGTTGAGAGACAAAAGTATGTCACGTCGTCATAGTGCAGAAAAGCGCGAGATCAATCCGGACCCGAAGTTCGGTGATCTGGTCGTCACCAAGTTCATGAATGCTATCATGCTTCATGGTAAGAAGTCGGTTGCCGAAAGCATCGTTTACGGTGCGTTCGATCTCGTCCAGGGCAAGCTGAAGCAGGAGCCGGTCACCGTGTTCCATTCCGCGCTCGACAACATCGCTCCGCACGTCGAAGTCCGTTCGCGCCGCGTTGGTGGTGCAACCTATCAGGTTCCGGTCGATGTTCGTCCTGAGCGCCGTCAGGCTCTTGCCATTCGCTGGCTGATCGCTGCTGCCCGCAAGCGCAACGAAACCACCATGATCGATCGCCTCTGCGGCGAACTCATGGATGCTGCGAACAACCGTGGTAGCGCCGTCAAGAAGCGCGAAGACACGCACAAGATGGCCGACGCCAACCGCGCATTCTCGCATTACCGCTGGTAATCGACGAACAATTTTCGAAAGGCAGTCATTATGGCTCGCGAATATAAAATCGAAGACTACCGCAATTTTGGTATCATGGCGCATATCGACGCCGGCAAGACCACGACGACCGAGCGGATTCTGTATTACACGGGCAAGTCGCACAAGATCGGCGAAGTTCATGACGGCGCTGCCACCATGGACTGGATGGAGCAGGAGCAGGAACGCGGTATCACCATCACGTCCGCTGCCACCACGACCTTCTGGAAGGGCCGTGACGGCAAGATGCGCCGCTTCAACATCATCGACACCCCCGGCCACGTCGACTTCACCATTGAAGTCGAGCGTTCGCTGCGTGTTCTCGATGGTGCGATCGCCCTGCTCGACGCCAACGCCGGTGTAGAGCCGCAGACGGAAACCGTCTGGCGCCAGGCTGAAAAGTACAACGTCCCGCGGATGATCTTCTGCAACAAGATGGACAAGACCGGGGCCGATTTCTATCGCTCGGTTTCGATGATCAAGTCGCGCCTCGGCGCGATCCCGGTTGTCATGCAGCTGCCGATCGGCGCTGAAAGCGACTTCAAGGGCGTTATCGACCTGATCGAGATGAACGCCCTTGTCTGGCGCGATGAATCGCTCGGCGCCCAGTGGGACGTCGTCGAAATCCCGGACGACATGAAGGAAAAGGCTGCGGAATACCGCGAACTCCTCATTGAGACCGTTGTCGACATCGACGAAGCTGCCATGGAAAACTACTTGAACGGCGTCATGCCCGACAATGAGCAGATCCGTGCGCTGGTTCGCCGCGGCACTATCGACGTGAAGTTCCACCCGATGTTCTGCGGTACGGCTTTCAAGAACAAGGGCGTTCAGCCTTTGCTCGACGCCGTCTGCGATTACCTGCCGTCGCCGCTCGACATCCCGTCGATCAAGGGCATCGACGTCAAGACGGAAGCCGAAATCGAACGTCATCCGTCCGATGATGAGCCGCTTTCGATGCTCGCCTTCAAGATCATGAACGACCCCTTCGTCGGTTCGCTCACTTTCGCACGTATCTATTCCGGCAAGCTCGAAAAGGGCACGTCGGTCATGAACACGGTCAAGGAAAAGCGCGAGCGCGTTGGCCGTATGCTGCAGATGCATTCCAACTCCCGTGAAGACATCGAAGAAGCTTTTGCTGGCGACATCGTTGCTCTCGCAGGTCTCAAGGACACCACCACCGGCGACACGCTCTGCGATCCGCTGAAGCAGGTTATCCTTGAGCGCATGGAATTCCCCGAGCCGGTCATCCAGATCGCCATCGAGCCGAAGACCAAGAACGACCAGGAAAAGATGGGCCTCGCGCTGAACCGCCTGGCTGCTGAAGATCCTTCGTTCCGCGTCAAGACGGATGAAGAATCCGGCCAGACGATCATCGCCGGCATGGGCGAACTCCACCTCGACATTCTCGTCGACCGCATGCGTCGCGAATTCAAGGTTGAAGCCACAGTCGGCGCACCGCAGGTTGCCTACCGTGAATCGATCACGAAGAAGCACGAAGAAGACTACACGCACAAGAAGCAGTCCGGTGGTACCGGTCAGTTCGCGCGCGTCAAGATCATCTTCGAACCGAACGATGAAGGCGATGACTTCAAGTTCGAGTCCAAGATTGTTGGTGGTGCAATTCCGAAGGAATACATCCCCGGCGTTCAGAAGGGCATCGAAAGCGTTCTGTCTTCGGGTCCGCTCGCGGGCTTCCCGATGCTCGGTGTCAAGGCAACCCTGATCGACGGCGCATTCCACGATGTCGACTCCTCGGTTCTGGCGTTCGAAATCGCTTCGCGTGCCTGCTTCCGTGAAGCAGCCAAGAAGGCTGGTGCACAGCTGCTCGAGCCGATGATGAAGGTCGAAGTCGTGACGCCGGAAGATTACGTCGGTGACGTGATCGGCGATCTGAACTCGCGTCGCGGTCAGATCCAGGGCCAGGAAACGCGCGGCATCGCCGTCGTTATCAGCGCCAACGTACCGCTGGCCAACATGTTCAAGTACGTGGACAACCTGCGCTCGATGTCGCAGGGCCGTGCACAGTACACGATGACCTTCGACCACTATGCGCCGGTTCCTTCGAACGTGGCACAGGAAATCCAGGCGAAGTACTCCGGTCAGAAGTGACCGGAGCCTAACGCCAGCTGACAGAAACAAGAGAATTACCCCTCGGGGTTACAAAACGGAGAGCCGGAAATGGCAAAGAGCAAATTTGAGC
>UCNE01000031.1 GCA_900473685.1 Hyphomicrobiales bacterium | reverse complement strand
GCCGATCAGCGCTTGGCCTGCCCGGCGCTGGCCGGGGTTGCAGAGGGTAGGCCAAGGGCGGGTGACGGGTATCTTCGGCTTTAGCTTTGAGAGCGGTTCTTGAAGCGCCAGGATTCGTTTCCGGTCTCGACGATCTCGCAATGATGGGTCAGGCGGTCGAGAAGTGCCGTCGTCATCTTGGCATCGCCGAATACCGACGGCCATTCACCGAATGCTAGGTTCGTCGTGACGATGATCGAGGTGCGCTCGTAAAGCCTGCTGATCAGGTGGAATAGGAGCTGACCTCCGGCTTGGGCGAAGGGCAGATAGCCGAGTTCATCGAGGATGATGAAGTCAAGGCGATTGAGATAGTCCGCTGTTCGTCCCTGCTTTCCGCTGCGCGTTTCCGTTTCCAGGCGGTTGACCAGATCGACGACATTGAAGAAACGACCACGCGTTCCGTTGCGGATCAAGGCACGGGCAATCGCAATGGCCAGGTGGCTCTTTCCTGTTCCCGTGCCCCCGACGAGAACGATGTTACGTTGGTCGGCGACGAAGGTGCCGGCGGCCAGCTCCCGCACCAAGGGTTCATTCACAGGGGTATCGGCGAAGTCGAAGTCGTCGATATCTTTGGCAAGTGGCAGCTTGGCTATGCTGAGCTGGTAGCGAATGGAGCGTGCTTGCTTCTCGGCGATCTCCGACTGCAGCAGGTCACCGACAATGCGCGGCGGCTCATGTTGCCGTTTGATGCCATTGCCCATGACCTCATCATAAGCGCTGCGCATTCCGTAGAGCTTCAACGTGCTCATCAGTTCGAGAACCTGTGTGCGTTCCATCAGCTTGCCCTCCTGAGCCTGTCATAGCGGGCGCAGTCGGCGACCGGCTCATGGGTCAATCGAAGCGCATCGGGGGTTTGAAGAGTTGCCGTTGGAGCCGGATCACGACTGCGGGCCAGAATGTTGATGATCACCGAAGCAGAGCAGACGCCATGATCCAGCGCCTCTTGGCAGGCAGCATCGACAGCCACCAGACCATCGGTCGGAACGCATGCAAGGATGGTGACCATTTGCCGATCACCGTCATGGACGCCCTTCAATCGCTTGCGGACTTTCTCCATCGCCGCTGGCAACGCCCAGTCCCTGAACGGTGCACCGTTACGCAGAGCTCCGGGTTTGCGCGCCAGAACAGGCACATAATGCCAAGGATTGTAGGTTGTCTCGCCCCGGCCAAAGCAACGCTGATGGTCTCCGACATTGACCCCGTCTTGCCGGATAACGATCCGGTCGGCATAGGCATGAACCTCGACAGGCCGGCCGACGGCAGTCGAGAGAACTGAGTATTTGTTGTTGTCGAAACGGACCGTGCAGGTCTTCGACACCGAGGCCGGGACGCTGTGGAAGCCGTCGAACGGCCCGACGTAATGCACGAGGCTGCCGCGTTCCTCCTCGAACACCTGCCAGATCATTCGTTCGGTCTGCTCGGGATGGCGGTGCGCCTTGGCATAGGCGATGCATTTGTCGAGCAGCCAGACATTCAGCTCCTCCAGGCTTTTGACCCGCAGGCGTGGTGTGAAGAAGCGCTCTCGAACCAGGCCGACCTGGTTCTCGACTTGTCCCTTCTCCCATCCGGATGCAGGCGTGCAGGCGACCGGCTGGACGAGATAGTGGCTGCACATCTGCAGGAAACGGCGGTTATATTGCCGCTCCTTGCCGACAAACACAGTCTCGACCGCGGTCTTCATGTTGTCGTAGATGCCGCGCGTGCAGGTGCCTCGGAAAAAGTCGAAAGCCTTGTCGTGCGCGTCGAACACCATCTCCTGGCTCTCACGCATATAGGCTCGGGCAAACATCATCCGGCTGTGGCAGAGCCGGACATGCGCGACCTTCACAGTCGTCGTCACCCCGTTGATCAGAATGATCTCGTGACTCCAGTCGAACTGGTAGGCCTCGCCTGGCGCGTAATAGAGCGGAACATAGGCCTCGGCTGTGACAGCTCCCCGGCTCCTCGACCAGCCTTTTGCATAGCGCCGGATCGCATCGTAGCTGCCGTCATAACCAAGACCCCGAAGCTCCTCGTAAATCCGGATCAGAGTAAGCTGCTCCCGAGAAGGCTTGCCCTCGTTGGCGGCCAGAAAGCGTTCGATCTCTGCCTTCCACATGCCGGTTTTTGGTAATGGTTGCCGTTCTCGCTCATAAGAGAAATCGGTCTCATTGGACCGCAATATCTTGCGGACCGTGTTGCGCGACACATGCAGTTCCCGGACGATCTTCTTCACCGACCAGCCCTGCACATGGAAGGCTCGACGAACACGCGCAATCGTATCCACTCGCTTCAACTCCCCCTCCATCCGTCGTCAAAAAACGGATGGTCAGACGAAACATGAAGGGGGTCAAAATTGGACGCCGATCACCCCGCCAGAGGGGTCAATATTCCACGCCGAAACACA
>UCNE01000029.1 GCA_900473685.1 Hyphomicrobiales bacterium | reverse complement strand
TATTCCACGCCGAAACACAGCCAAAAGCGCGGCAAGCCGACCAAGACATGGCTGGATGCAATGCGCGGCATTCATGATCGCGCCTTCGTCATTGCCGGTGCCACAGACATGGCAATGCTATCCGACTTCCAGAATGCGCTTGCCGATGCGATGGAAAAGGGCACCACGCTCGAAACGTTCCGAGGCGACTTCGACAGCGTCGTCGCCAAGTACGGCTGGGCCTATAACGGCGAACGTGGCTGGCGCACCCGCGTCATTTTCGAAACGAACATGCGCACCGCGTATATGGCGGGTCGCCTGAAGCAGATGCGCGACCCGGACGTGCTGAAGCTGCGGCCCTTCTGGGAATACCGCCACGGCGAGACCCGGACCCCGCGCTCGCCCCGGCCGCAACACAAGGCGCATCACGGCAAGGTCTATCATTGCGACGATCCCTTTTGGGATACGCACTTCCCGCCTAACGATTGGCTTTGCTCTTGTGGCGTTCGGTCGCTCTCGATGCGCGACCTGAAACGGCGGGGCATGGACGGGCCAGACGAATCGCCGGCTCCTCTCTATCAAGCCGTCCGCGACCCGGTATCCGGCCAATTGGTCGAGCAGCCGCAGGGCATTGGTTTCGGGTGGGACTACCAACCGGGCCATCTTTGGGAACAGGGCTTGGTGCCGTCCTCGCTGATGGACCAGGGCGGCGTGTTGTCATTCGACGCCCGGCATGTGGTGTCGATCGACACGCCAGAACCGTTAGAGGATTTGCTCCGCTCGTCTGTCCCGTTCAAGTCTGGACCGTTGGCATACGGCTTGGAGCCTGAAGACTATGTCCGGGCATTCCTGAAGCCGTTTAACGCCGACATCGGCAAGGGCATTCTGTTTGAGGACAAAGCCGGTGCGAAAATGCCGGTATCGGATCAGCTGTTTCGCGACCGCAAAGGCGACCTGAAGGTGATGAAGGGCGACCGGGCAAACATGACCGCCATGCTCGCCGAGGCATTGCTTGACCCGGATGAAATCTGGATAGGCGTGGCGAGTAAGCGAGATCCGATCAATCCTGACCAGGGCGAGCTGCTGCTCGACCGCCGGTACATTCGCGCTGACCCGAAAACCGGCCTGCTGATCGTGTTCGAAGTCGGTGCGCGGTTCTGGGAAGCGGTCACGGCCTATGCCACCACGACGAAAAGCGGAAAGCCGGACCTGAAGGCGCTCGACAAGCGCCGGGGCGGAAAGCTGCTCTACAAGCGCCCGAAAAAGTAAAAGGCCGGGGTGATCCGGCCTCTGTCTCGGTTCGCAAGCTTGACCCATCACCAGTCTAACGCATCACCGATAAGGGGAATTATAGCATGAGCGGGATTAGTTACAAGGCGACGGTCAAGGACGCCGATATGCGCGCCGGGCTTGCCGCGCTGATCAACCGTATGGAAAACAAGCAGGGGTTCTATAAGAACGTCGGCGAACACCTGTTGAACTCCGTTGGCGATAATTTCGACAACGAGGAAAGCCCGGACGGCGAGAAGTGGACACCACTTTCGCCGGTCACCGTTATGCGCCGCGAGAAACAGGGACATGGCTCCACGCCTATCTTGCGTGTTTCCGGCGCGCTGCGAGGCTCGATCAACATAGCCGCTTCCGACGACGATGTGAGAGTTGGGACAGCGAAGGTCTACGGTGCAATGATGCACTTCGGCGGCGAATCGAAGGGATACATGAAAGCAACCATCCCGGCCCGCCCGTATCTGGGTATTGGAGCGGACGATGAAGTCGAAATTTTTGCCGTTGCGGAAGCTTGGCTGATCGACTGAGAAGTGCAACGCCAGAAATCCGACGAGGCGCCCACGTTGCCTATTGCGTCTCCTCAATCGCCAACCTATTGATTTTGTCTCTAAACCATAGGTGGGTATTCCATGAAAATTCAAAAATTTGAGATTGTGGACATGTTTGGCCGAGATGGGGTGATTTCCGGCTCCTCTGATAGTGATCTCAATATTTTGACTGGGCGAAATGGGGCGGGAAAAACGAGCGTTTTAAAGGTTCTGTGGTATATAATTAGTGGGAACATTCATCACGCGATCCGCGAAGTGGCCTTTAAACGCGCGACAGTTTGGACGGATGAATACGAGTGCACGGTCCACCGCATCAGTCGAAATACTTGCAAAATCGAACTCGTTATCGATGGAAAACGTCGTCATTTTGAAGACCACGAGGACGATGATCTTGGTATCTACAATTCTGCTGAGGAGGAAGTTAATACCATTCTCTCGGGTATTGGCAGTTCGGTCTTTCTTCCAACTTTCCGACGATTGGAAGGTGGCTTTACTCTTTCGACGGTTCTGGGCATCCGCAGTAAAAATCCAGCAGCGGCAAAACCTCGAAGCGACATCGAGGAAGCCTTGGGAACATTGTCGAGACGACTAAGTCATGATCCTCATATATTCGTTTCGTCAATCTCGACGGTCGATATCGTGAGCATCATCCTCCGAAAGTACGCTGACCTTTCGGAGCTTTCGAATGAGCTTCAACGGCAGACTTCCCAAGAAATTATTAATCAAATTAGGGCGTACAAAAGCGATCAGTCCGAGATCAGAGTTCCGAACGAGGGAGACGAGATAGAAGGGGCAAACTCGCTCATCGACTCGATCAAAAACAAAATTGAAGTCATGGAAGGAGAGCGAAAAGGCTTCCTGACGCCGATTGAGGCTGTGAAAGCACTCGTGGAAAAACTTTTCAGCCACACCGGCATCTCCATTGGAAGCAGATTCAGCTTTGGCGATGCCGCCAATGCCATCAACTCGGACGCCCTTTCCGCAGGCGAAAAGCAAATGCTCAGCTTCATCTGCTATAATGCGTTCTACACTGACAGTGTTTTCTTTATCGATGAGCCAGAGCTAAGCCTTCACGTCGATTGGCAACGTGAACTTTTTCCAATTTTGCTGGCACAGCGAAGCTCAAACCAGTTCTTTATCGCCACCCACTCACCGTTCATATACAGCAAATATCCCGACAAAGAGCTTATTGTCGACGCCGATCGAGGAGACGGTGCGCAACAATGAGCACAAAGCGTCGGGACGGAAAAGTCGAAGTTTCGGTCGAAGAAATCAGCTCAACCCTCAAGCGGTCAAGGCTACCTACGGTGCTGATCGAGGGGAAAGACGACAACATCGTTTTCCGACCACTCGAGGAAAAGTTCGCAGCAAGGCGTTTGTCGGTCTTTCCGGTGGGAGGTCGCTCGAAGCTACTCACTCTGTTCAAGGAGTTTCAAGGCAACAACCAATTCCTTTTCATAGCGGACAAGGATGCTTGGTGCATGAGTCCTTTGCCAGTCGGATTCTCGACCGAGCAGCTGATATTGACCGAAGGATATTCGATCGAAAACGACGCCATAAGAGATGACAACATGTTTGCCCTTCTTACGGTCGCTGAAAAAGAAAAATTTGAGAAGGATCTTGAGGTCTTTACGAAGTGGTACGCACTTGCGTTCAGCCGTTTCCTTAATGGTGAGGAGGAAACGATAAAAACGCACTGTAGCACCATCCTTGACCAACCAGAAAAACACTTGGAACTGACAACCTTGAAAGAGAACGAACAATACCCCGATGTTCTCCACGCTGCGATTTCAGCCAAGTACAAATCCGTACTTCGCGGCAAGTCGCTAATCCATTTGTTGGTGCGTCATTTGTCCTATGCGGGCAGAATGCCTCGACATAATCACGCCGCGCTTTTGGAAGGTGCGGCAACGCGGCCGGGACCTCTTCTCGGAAGATTCTACGAACGCGTGGACCGGTTCCTGAACGAGTTTCAAGTTGATACTTGATCGGGCAAATTAGAAACTGATTGTCCTGCAATCACTGCCTATCTTATCCAAAGCCTAAGAAACTGGACGCCTGAACTAAGCAACTGGGAAATTCGACCAACGAACGCATTATACCTCTTTGCCCGGCAGGTGATCCAACAATTAACGCAAGGCCCGTTAGACCCCCGTTAGAAATCGACTGTGGCGCTATTGCCGCCCCAATCCGCCGCCTCGGTTACTGTGGAGGCTTGCATCGTCCAATCAGCTGTCGCATTGTGCGCCCGTGATCTCCAATCAGCCTGACCGGACCTAACGTCCGGTCATTTTTGTTTTCGGCATATCGCAAGGTCGTTCTCAGCAAATGAGCTGAGGACCGCATGACCAAAACCGCCCGCATCGAAGTTTTCCGGATCGGCACTTTCACCCCCATGGAAGGTGCGCCGATAAGCTATTCGGCTGCTGACCTGAAGGCGGTCGCGGACGCATACGACGAGGCGACGGCCCCGGCTCCCATCGTTGTTGGTCACCCCACGACAGACGCCCCGGCTTTCGGCTGGGCCAAAAGCTTCGACTTTGACGCCACGACCGGCATCCTGCACGCCACCGTTGGCGAGATTGCCCCGGCGTTTTCCGAAGCTGTGAAGGCTGGCCATTACAAGAAGGTCTCTTTGCAGTTCTTCCGACCGGACGGCGCTGCCAATCCGGTTCCCGGCACTTGGTATCCCAAGCACATCGGCTTTCTCGGCGGCATGGCCCCGGCCGTCACCGGCCTGAAGAACGTATCGTTCTCCGGCGATGCTGCCGACTGCGTCACCTTCAGCGCCAGCTTTGGCGAACCCGGCTTTGAGCAGACGGCCTCACTGTTCCGCATGATGCGTGAATTCTTCATCGAGAAATTCGGGATGGAAGACGCCGACAAGGCGCTGCCCAGCTACCAGCTCGAATGGCTGAACGACACCACGATTTCCACCCCTCCCGCACGCGCCGCCTTCTCTATGCCCGCGCCTGCGCCGACCAAGGAGAACGACTTGACCCTACAGACTGACCCAGCATTTGCGGCGCGGGAGGCTGATGTCTCTCTCCGTGAAAAGAACCTGAAGGAACGCGAGCAAAAGATCGCCCACACTGACAACGTATCTTTTGCCGAAAGCCTCGTGATCGACGGCAAGGTCATTGCGGCCTCAAAAGACAAGATCGTCGCATTTCTCGATGCCGTTCCCGCCGAAACCTCTGTTTCGTTCGCTGCCGGTGAATCCGCCGTCCCGCTCGCCCAGGCGTTCCGCACCATCCTGTCCGAGCAGCCGAAGGTCGTGTCGTTCGGCCGCGCCGAAATCCCCGGCGTGGGCGCTGAAGTCGGTTCGGCATCGTTCGCTTCGGACGGCAAGCCGGTCGATGCCGATCAGCTCGAACTTCACACCAAGGCAACCGCCTATCAGCGTCAACATCCCGGCACGGCGTTTCTGGACGCAGTGCACGCGGTTTCTTAAGGAGCCAGCCCTTGCAGTATTTTCAGGACGTTCTGTCCCTGACCGCCACCGCCACCGGTCTGTTTGACGCTTACGATCTTGTGGGTTTCACGGACGCGAAGGTCACCGCCGACGATGCGCCGGTCAAGGGTATCGCCAAACATCCGGCCACCGAGATCGGTTTGGATGTCGCGGTGCTTGCAATCGGCACAGCTCGTGTCCGGGCGCGCGGCGTCATCACCAAGGGCGACCGCCTGATGTCGGCCGCTGCCGGTGGCGTCAAGAAAGTCGGCGCAACCCCCGTCAATGACTTCGCCTCGGCGCTTACTTCCGCCGCCGATGGCGAATTCGTCACCATTCTCGTCCGTTAGGAGACCCGCCCATGACCAAAGCTCTCAATCAGCGCACTGCTGCCGTGATCGATCCGATCCTTTCGACCCATGCACGCGGCTATCGCAATTCGACGTTCATCTCTTCCGCGCTCTTTCCGCGTGTCACGATCCCAAACCGCTCGATGCGCGTCATCCGGTTTGGCAAAGAAGCCTTTCGCCTGCTGAACACGCGCCGCGCTCCGGGCACCGACAAGAAGCGCGTGCAGTATGGTTACGCTGATGATGCCGTCTCGCTTGTCCAGGACGCGCTTGAAGGCGTGGTCCCGACCGAGCACCAGGAAGAAGCCGAGAGCATTCCGGGCATCGATCTGGCGGCAGGAGCGGTCAACATGGTTCTCGAAGTCGTTGACCTCGGACTTGAGTACGAAAGCGCGCAGCTGGCGCGCAATCCCGGTGCCTACGACGCAAACCACAAGCTGGCACTGACCGGCGCTGACCGTTGGTCTGATCCAGCCAGCGACCCAAAGGCCGATTTCGATGCGGCCAAGGAAATGATCCGCCGTTCGATTGGTCGCTACCCGAACACGCTTGGCCTCGGTCCCAATGCTGGCAATGCACTGAAGAACCATCCGAAGATCAAGGAGCAGTTCAAATACGTGTCGAAGGACAGCGTCACCACCGACATGCTTGCCGCCTATTTCGACATCAAGAAGGTGGTCGTGGGCGCGGCTGTCTATCTGCCAGAAACCGCTGACGATAGCGCGCTGGCGAACGATGTCTGGGGCGATGATGCCATTCTCGCGTATGTGCCGGAAACGGGCGACAACTTCCAAGTGCCCTCGTTCGGTTACACCTACGAGCTGAAGGGCTATCCCCACGTCGAAAAGCCGTATTTCGAAAACCGGTCGGATAGCTGGATTTATCCGACCAAGGTCGAGCGCCGGGCGATCCTGACCGGGGCTGAAGGCGGCTTCCTCTTCCAGAATGCGGGAGCGAAGTAATGGACGCTCGCAACACCAGCCTGCGTCTGTCCGCGCCTGCCAAGATCGATGGCAGGTTGCGTATGCCCGGCGAGCGCGTCAGCGTCACAGACGCGATGTTGCTCGACCTGATGGCGGCCAATGCGATTGACGGCCAGAGCGTCAAGTCTATCGACACCGACGTTTTGACCAGTGTCGATTTCGACAACGCCGTCGCCCATGCGGTTGCCGAGCAGGTGGCCGAGATCCGGGCGATTGCCGAGCGCATCGAAGCGGAAGCCGCCGACAAGGTCGCCGAGGCAGAGCGCCGCGTCACTGCCGCCCAGGCGGAAGCCACTACCACGATAGATGCTGCGAAAGCCGACGCCGCCGCCCAGATCGAAGCCGCTGAAGCCCGCGCCGTTGCTGCCGAAAAAGCTGCAGCGAAACCCGTCAAAGAGACCCGCGCCTAAACCTCCCAAGCCGGGCTCTTGCCTGTGGGGTGGCAGCATTTGCCGCCCCACAACCTTCCAACCGGGATTTGATCCGTGATCCGCTTTCTAACGATCGAAGAATTCAAGGCCAGCGTCGGACTGGACGAGCTGTCGCAGGTCGCCGGATATGGCAACCTCAATGATCCGGCTGGCCGCACCTTGGCAATCGACAAGATCGAAGAGGCCATCGCGTTCTCCGAGGAGCTTCTGATTGGCTATGCGCGGGCTCGTTATCCCGTCATCGAAACACTGACCGCTGAAACCACGCCGCCCGTTGTCAAAGGCCATATCAGCGACGTTGCCCGTTACCGCCTCCGTTCGCGCCCAGGCGCGCAAGGTCAGGCCGACGAAACCGTTAGGAAGCGCCATGACGACGCGCTTGCCTTCTGGAAGCTGGTTGCCAAGGGCGAGGCCGAACTGCCGATCGGCGGCGAGCCCATCAACGGCGAGGCTGGCGGATCGAAGGTCGAGGCAATCATTCCGCCATCGCGCGTCCCTCACATTCTGAAGGGCTGGTAACGATGACCGAAAGCCTGCGCACCGTTCGCCCGCCGCTCGTGATCGAAAAGGTCGAGGACGCTTTGCTTGAGCGCCTGAAGGCGGATGTTTCCGGGCAATGCAAGGTCGAAGTCTTCCCGGCCGATCCCAAGACATACGATTTCGGCAACCTGCCAGCGGCTTTGCTGATCCACTATTCAGGATCGCGATTTGCAGCCGCCAAGGGTCCGGCCAATACCGCCCAGGCGCGGCGCATGGAATTCGCCCTGGTGCTTTTGTGCCGGTCGCTGCGCGGTGAAGGCGGTGCTTACAACCACCTCGAAGACGTGCGGCTTTCCGTCCAGGGCAACACCTTTGCCGGTGCTGGCCCGGCCGAAATCCTCCGTGATGCCCTTGACGATGAAAAGGACGGAATTTGGCGCTGGCAGACGGTCATCGCCCTGCCGATCCCGGCCGTCCCTCGCGTTCGTCAGCCACCGGCTCCGCTGATGCGCCCGGCCATCTCTCAACCCTAGAAAGGATCAACGTGGCAAAGCAACCGCTCAAAAAGGGTCTGGTCTATTCCGGCCCGACAACCCCACTCGACATCGATGCCCGCCCTGAGCCGGTGATGCTCGTTCCCGGCAAGACCTACGTCGAACTGCCGGAGACGCACCCGATCGTCGCCAACCTCATTGAGCGCGGCCTGCTGCAGCCCGCGCCGGAAACCGCAACGGAAATCGCGCCTGAAGGCGCTGCCAATTAGGAGGCCTGCCCATGGCGGCTACTTTTCATCACGGCCCGGAAGTCATTGAGCACAAGGACGGTGTAACCGTCGTTCGCGACGTGAAGTCGGCCGTCACCTATCTCAACGGCACAGCGCCTATCCATCTCATTCACACCACGGCCGAGGAGCGCGCCAAATATGTCAATAAGCGCGTGATCATCCGCAGCCTCGCGGAAGCCGCTGCCGCGTTCGGCCCGCACAAACCCGGCTTTACCATCCCGGCCGCGCTCGATGCGATCTTTGACCAGGGCGACGGCGGCACGATCATCGTCAACAACGTCTTTGATCCGGACGTGCACAAGGACGGTGCCAACCCTGACGCTTCCAAGGTCACCACGGCCGAGATCAACGGCACTATCAGCGCAAGCGGGGCGTCATCCGGCTTCAAGGGCGCTTACGAGTGCTACAATAAGTTCGGCTATTTCCCGAAGCTGTTGCTCGCGCCTGGCTATTCGCCGACATCAACGGTCCGCGCCGAAATGGACGTGGTTGCCGGTCGCCTCAACGCCATCGGCATTGCCGATCTGCCGCTCGGCCTGACCAAGCAGCAGGCCGTCGAGGCGCGCGGCGTGGCCGGATCGGCCAACACGTCCAGCGCCCGTATCATCCTCACCTATCCGCATGTGATGATCGAGGACGTTGACACCAGCGGCACCCGCCTCGATCCGCTGTCGGCGCGGCTGGCTGGCGTTATCATCGCGACCGACCTTGAACAGGGTTACCACCACTCGGCCTCGAACCGTGAAATCAAGGGCGTTGTGGATCTCGAAGTCCCGATCAACTTCTATCCGTCCGATTACCAGAACGACACCAACTTCCTCAACGAGGCTGGAATCGTTACCGCCATGCGGTCGTTCGCAACCGGCTTCCGGACGTTCGGCAACCGCTCGGCCGCTTTCCCGACATCGGCGCACGTCGAGAACTTCATTCATGCCCGCCGCATTCTCGACATGACCCACGAGGCGATCATCTTCTTCCTCATGAACTACATCGACCGCCTGGGCACCCGCCAGAACGTCGAAGCGGCCGAGGAAGGCGTAAACGCTTACCTGCGGGCCAAGACCGGCGACGGAGTTTTTTACGGCGCTGATTTCCGCTTCGATACCCAGAAGAACACGCCCGAACAGATCGCGGACGGCCGGTTCTTCTACAAGCTGCGCTGCCATCCGACCTCGGTCATGGAGCGCATCACCGTCGATAGCTACGTCGACACGAAATTCATCTCCGACGCGCTCTCGCTCGCGGCCTAACGGGAGGCAATCCACATGACACGCAAAATTGGCCAGATCACCGACGCTGACGCCTACATCAACGGTGTCGATGTCTGCGGCCGGGTTTCGGAAATCGACCTGGGCGAGATCGGACATCAGGAAGTCGAGCATTCATCGCTCGGCATGATCGGCGTCCTGAAGCTGCCCGGCCGCCCGGTGCAGGCCGTCGAAGGCAAGATCACTTTCGAATGGCTGGACGAAGAAGTCAGCCGGGCCATCCTCAACCCCACGAAGATGACCAAGCTGCAGCTGCATTCCCACGTCGATATCTTCGACGGCGAAGGGCGCAACGCCGAGCAGTCCCACACGCTGGTCACCCACATCAGTTTCCAGATGATGAAAACCGGTGGCCGCACCGCCAAGCTCGGCGAGCAGATGGGCCAGGAGCACGACATTTCCATCGGCTACTTCATGCAGAAGGTCTACGGCGCCGACACCCCGATCATCGAATACGATGGGTGGAACAACATCTACCGTATCAATGGCGAAGAGGTCTGGCCGCGCTAAGGGCGCGTCCGGACAACCCCCTTTTTCAATCTTGAGGACACTATGAAGCGCACCTTCAAAACCTACTTTCTGATGGGCTTTGCCATTGCGGCATTCGCCATCGCTGCCAGCCTCTTTGCATCGCCGGCTACCCATGCCGGTTCCGGTTATCCTCTCGCCTACAGCGTCAATGACGGGCATTTCACGCCTTACATGACCGCCGACGCGGCGCATGTTGCAATTGCCGTCCGGGAGGTGGACGGCCTCACCGTCCAGGCGGTGGCAACGCGGGCGGCACCGATCCTTGCACCGGAATATGCCGACAGCCTGAAAACCGACGCTCTCAATTTCATCGAAACCCGTCTGCGCTGCTGACGACGATCTGACGGCAACCGGCCGCGTTAGACGCGCGGCCGGTTACGATCTTTCTAACGCCTGCCACACAGCAAAAGGAATCGATTCATGAAAACACCATCCGCCGTCGTCGCCAAACTGCAAGCCCACAAGGACGCCAACACCGGCACTTACGAGGTTCCCCTGAAGAAAAGCGGCATCGTCTGCACCGTGCCCAAGTTCATCAATCACGGCCTCTGGATGAGGGCGCAGCGCATCGGCAAGGGAGACATCGCGAAATCCCAGGCGGCATACATCACTGAGACCGTCCAATTCGAAGGCGAGAAGATCACGCTCACCGATCTTTCCGATCTTGTTCCGGCCGCAGACAGCCTTCAGCTGATCAATGAACTGTTCGGTGGCGAGGACGAAGCCGACGACGAGGGAAAGGCCAGCAAGACAGCCGACTAAGGCTGTCAGCGCCCGTCCAGCATCTTTTCCTTTTAGAGCGGGGCTGGACCCACGGGGCGCTTAATGCAATGGATGAGGACGAGTTCGGCTGGTGGTACGATGAAACAGTCGCGCTCGAAGAGGCCAAGGCCGAAGCCATTCGCAGCGCCAATGGCAAGCACTGACCGGACCTGACGTCCGGTCATTTTCCCCTATATATAATGTCACCTCTGGTCTGGAATTCCCGGCCGGAGGCTTTCCAAAATGAAGTTCATGATGATTTTCGAGGGGGTCGATCGCGCCTCCAAGATCATGAACAAAATTATGTCGGCCGAGAAGAAAACGGCTGCTTCTGTCAAAGCTGGCGGAAAGGCCACCGAGGCTTCCGCCAACGCAGCAACTCGCGCCACCGAACGCACGGCCGCAGCCTTCAATCGGGTTGGATCGGCAGCCCGTTCCGCCTTCAATGCTGTCGTCTCTGGCGCTCAAGCGGCCGGACGCGCCGTGGTTAGCCTGCATCACAAAACCGTTGCACTAGGCCGGGTCGGCTTCAATCAGATTGCTTCGGGTGCCGGGAAAGCAATGCGCGGCCTTACCGTTGCCGCTGGTGTCGTTGCCACGTTGCTTGCAAGTGCCGTCCTTGCGGCAAAACAGTTGCTCGGTGTGGGCTCTCAGTTTGAAAAATTTCAGACGATTCTAGAAACCACCGAAGGCTCGTCGGCCAAGGCCGAGGCCGCCATGGCGTGGGTCGGCAATTTCGCGGCGAAGACGCCTTACGAGCTGGACGGCGTCATGGAAGCCTTCGTTCGCCTGCGTTCGACCGGTCTCGATCCCACCAAAGGCCTGATGAAGTCTCTCGGTGATACTTCCGCTGCAATGGGAAAGCCCCTCATGCAGGGCGTCGAAGCTATGGCCGATGCGGTAACCGGTGAAAACGAGCGACTGAAAGAGTTTGGTATCGTCGCTTCGAAAACCGGGAACAAGATTTCGTACGTCTACACCAACGCTGCCGGAAAGCAGATGCAGGCCTCGGTCAAGGCAAATGACCGCATGGCGATCCAACTTAAACTCATGGAAATCTTCAACGAAAAGTACGGCGGCGCGATGGAAAAGCTGTCCGGCACGTGGGAGGGGATGATTTCCAATATTGCCGACATTTGGAGCCAGTTCCAACTCTCCATCATGAATGCAGGCCTGTTCGACTGGATGAAGGGGAAACTGGAACTCGTCCTTAATACCGTCAACCAGATGAAGGCTGACGGAACATTCGATGCCTGGGCAAAGAAGATTTCCGACAGCATCGTCATGGTCCTCGATAGTGCGTGGACTTTCGCCACTCGCGCCTACGAGATTTTGGGCAAGCTCGCTGTCTACTTGAAGGCGGCATCTGCCTACGTTGGCGGCTGGGAAAATCTTGCCATGGTTTTGGCTGGGATCGCCTTTGCACCCACCCTCATAGCCACCGCTGCTGGTCTGGTCCAAATTGCCTATGGTCTCGGCCTGATCGCTGCGGCGCTGGTGGCCAACCCTATCATATTTGCCATCGTCGCGATCGCTACCGGTGCGGCGCTCATTTATTCCAAGTGGGACAAGATCGGGGCTTTCTTCAGCAATCTCTGGTCTTCGATCACGGCTGGCATTTCGAGCGCCTGGGCGGCTATCTCGGAGTTTCTGGGCTTCGATCCATTGGCGGCGCTCTCGGCCGGTTGGTCCGGCCTGACTGGTGCCATCTCGGCCGTGTGGGATTCTCTGCCGTCGCTCGAATGGTCGGGCATCATACCGGCGCTGAACTGGTCGAATTTTATGACCGTGCTGGAATGGGCATCGTGGCTGCATCCCCTGCGCTGGCTTGACCTTATCCCCGGCTTCAGTTGGGCGGGCATTATCACCGGTGCGCTCGATTGGGCTGACTATATCGCACGCATCGACTGGGCGGCTTATCTGC
This sequence comes from Hyphomicrobiales bacterium, assembly GCA_900473685.1. Lineage (GTDB taxonomy): Bacteria > Pseudomonadota > Alphaproteobacteria > Rhizobiales > Rhizobiaceae > Pararhizobium. The sequence continues at coordinate 97,520 of UCNE01000029.1, read as the reverse complement.
CATCCCTTTCGTGGTCGGGCATCGTTTCGGCCTTCACCTGGTCGAACGCCCTCACAGTCATCAATTGGGCCTCATGGCTTCATCCGCTGCGATGGCTCGATTTCATTCCCGGCTTCAGCTGGTCGGGCATCATCCAGGGCGGTATTGATTGGGCCAGCCATATAGCCCGGCTCAATTGGTCCGACTATCTGCCATCGTTTTCATCGCCAGACTTTCCGGCGTTGTCGTGGCCTGATCTCCCCGCATTCAAGTGGCCGGACTTCCCCGCGCTTGAGTTGCCGGAAATGCCAGACATTGCCGGATGGATCGGCAGCCTGGGCGACAAGATCAGTGTGGCGATCGAGGGCCTCGCCACGCGGGCAACCGCCGCCTGGGCGAAGGTCAAGAGCGTTTTCACCTTCGGTTCGGCCGACGCCGACATGCAGGCCACTGTCAATGTCACCGACCCGGCGACGATCCAAGCGACGGCGGCGGCAACCGCCGCCCTGAAAACCGACATGCAGGCTGTTGCGGCGATTAACACCGGCCCGGCTATGGGACGGCTTGCGGCGTTGGAGGCGGCAGCTGAGCGGGTGGGCGATGCCGTCATGTCATCGATCCGGCAGGCTCAAGCCTTCCTCGGTGCTGTCAGCTTCTATCCGCAGGGCGTTGCCCTGATGGATACACTTGCTGCCGGTATCCGGGCACGTGCTGCCGTTGTGATCGAGGAAATCCGTAAGGTCACGCAGCTGGTGCGCGATCACCTGCCATCGTCACCGGCAAAGACCGGCCCGCTGTCTGATATCCATAGGCTGAAGTTTAGTGAGACGATTGCAGGCTCGATCCACGCGGCTCCGATGGTCAAGGCGATGCGGACGGCTGCGGCTGCGACAATGGCAGCGGCGGCGATCACCATGCCCGCCCTCTCTGCCCAGGCGCGTCCGGCTATGCCTGCCATGCAGCAGGCGGCTAATGTCCCATCCTCCGATGCTGCCCGCGCCGAGGCAGCACGTGCTGCCGTCGCCCGCGTTAGCGTCCAGGCGCAATCGGCTGCTCAACCGGCCGGGTCGCCGATCACCGTGCATCATAACCCTCGGGTCACGCTTCAGGCGACCAACAGCGAAGACCTGCGCGCCGAGTTTGACCAGTTGATGAAACAGAGCGGCCGTCAGCTTGGCGAATTGATCGATGAGGAAATCCGCCGCCGTTCCCGGAGAGATGTCTGATGCCGAAGAAACAGGATGTGCGCTTGATCGTGCGGAAGCTGCGCTTCGGCGACCGAACCAGCGATGGGCAGTTTTATGCGGTGGTCGGCGGGAAAGTCGTCAACGTAGACGATCGCTGCTTTTGGCCGACCAAGCGCGCCGCCCTGACATCGGGCATTCGGTTTCTAACGCCAGCGCTTGAGGGACAGGCCGAATGATCTACTTGCTCGGCTCAATCCCGTTAGGCCTTTCAGGCCCAACCGGGCCGGTCGGTCATTCGATCGAACGAACCGCCACTTTCGCGCAGCATGACACAACGCGCGGCAAGCCTGCCCTCCAGGCAATCGGCGAGGAACTAGACCGGCAGACCTTTGACTTTTTCTTGTCAGAGGAATTCTGTGATCCTGCGGTCGAGCTGGCGAAGCTTGAGACTGCCTTCGCGCTTAAATCACCGATGCCGCTCGTTGTCGGCAATGGCGATTATACCGGCAAGCGCTACGTGGTGGAGAGCCTGTCAATCGGCATCACCAAGACCGACCGCCTGGGCGTTCCGGTGCGGGTCGAAGCGACCATAAGCCTTCTGGAAGATCCGATAGCCGGCGGATTGTTCGGACTGCTTATGTCGATCGCCAAAAGCCGCGCGCCTGCCTTGTCCGGCGCTGCCGCCAATAATCCGCAGGTTCGGAAAGGCGGCGCACAATGACGACGAAAACCGGCGACTATTTCGAGCATCGCACCATTGCGGGCGACCGTTGGGATTTGCTTGCCTATCGCTACTATGGCGACCAGAACAAGCAAACCGTGCTTCTGGAAGCCAACCGGCATTTGTATCTGGCGGAGCTTTCCGTGCCGCCGCTGGTGCTTCCCCAGGGCGTGACGCTGACCATTCCGGTCATCGAGCAGACCGCCACGAACATCGATCTGTTGCCGCCGTGGAAGCGCGTTAACCCGTCTTATGGTGGCGTCTGATGGCTTCGAAGCCGTATTTCAGTCTGATCTATCAGGGCATCGATATCTCATCGGAACTCGACCCGATGACGACCTCGATCAGTTACACCGACAACCACCACGGCAAAATCGATGAGATCGACGTGGCGGTGCAGGACAAGGACGGCCGGTGGAAAGGCCAATGGAAGCCGGAACCCGGCGATACAATGACGCTGACGATCTTCGACGGCCTGGGCGGCGTTCTCCCATGTGGCGAATTTGAAATGGACGAACCGGACGCCGAAGGCGACCGGGGCGGCGACCGCATGACCATGCGTGGCCTTGCCGCCCCTATTACCAAGCCGCTGCGCACCCAGAAATCTCGCGCCTTCGAAAAGCAGACCCTGCAAGCCATCGTCAGCAAGGTTGCCGGTGAAAACGGCTTATCGCTGGAAGGCGACGTGGAAAGCCTCAATTTCGAGCGCGTCAGCCAGCGCCGGGAACGGGATCTCGAATTTCTAACCCGGCTTGCCGAAGAGACCGGCCATTATTTTAGCGTTCGTGGCACCAGGGCGATTTTCACGAGCATCAAGTCGGTGGACGGCCGGGCCGCTGCTTTGACGATCAGTCATCAATCCCTCGGAACATCGCTGCTGTCTTATCGCCTGAAGGAACAGACGGCCGACACCTATTCGAAGGCCAAGGTCTCCTATCTCGACCCGAACAAGAAAGAGACTGTCGAGAGCGAGGAAGAAGACAGCCAGGTCAAAACCGGTGACGTGCTGAAGATCGCAGGCGAGCGCACGGAAAGCCCGGCCAACGCCAAGGCGCTGGCCCGATCACGGATGCACTTCAAGAACCGCAAACGCCGGTCCGGTTCATTCTCGCATGTCGGCGACGTGCGGGCCTTGGCTGGTGTCACCGTCAACATGGCTGATTTTGGAAAATATTCCGGCCTGTACCTTATCGACCGCTCCACGCACAGGATGACGCGCGGCGGGTACACAACGGACGCGGAGCTGCTCGATGCGCGCAAATAGCGATTACCAACAAAACGGCTCCAACAAGCGCGGCATCGTCGTGGATCGCGATCCAAAGAAAATGCGGGTCAAGGTCCAATTTAAGGACGAGGACGATACCGTGTCATTCTGGGTCGACGTGCTGTCGCGGGCGTCCGGCAAGACGAAGGGCTTTATGATGCCCGATGTTGACGATGAGGTCTGGTGCGCCGTCGATATGAAGGGCGAGGACGGCTGCATCATCGGCTCGAAGTATAATGACAAGGACACGCCGCCCTTTGGAGGGAACGACGATGTGGGCGTTACCTTCCCAGGCGGCTCGATCCATATCGATCGAGCAAGTGGTGCGGTGACGATAGAGGTGAACGGGCCAGTAAAAATCAAAGGTTCCGCTATCGAACTCGAAAGCGCGACTTTAACCCACAATGGCAAGAATGTCGGCCATGACCACAAGCACGGTGGAGTTCTCAAGGGCAGCGATGCGACGGACGTTCCCGTCTGATAGTTGCCCCCGACACCGAAAAGCGCTACCTTCCAGCAGTGAGCCATTCTGACCGGACCTAACGTCCGGTCATTTTTGTTTGGGGCGGCGGATACTTTCGCCCCATGATCGACAAAGACACAATTCCCTATCGCCACTGGTCGCTGAAGGTCGGCCGGATGGACCCGGAAACCGGCCAAGCCCCCGATGTGGTGGGCGCGATCGTCTTTGCTATCGAAGACCTCAACCAGTCCATTTCCAACATCGTGTTGACGCCGAAAGGCTCGGTTCCGACCGAGCCGGAAAAGGGCTGCGATCTGCTCGGCGCTATCGACCGCCACCCCAACATCGGTATCCCGCATCTCACCCGCGAAATCTGGGACGCGCTGACGATCTGGGAGCCGCGCATCGTCGTCCAGAAAATCACCGTCGCGATGGTGCAGTTTTCGCATTTCACGACGCAGGTTTTCTGGCGGCCGATCGAGAGCGTGATTGACGATATCCGCGTGACGGAGGTCACCTATCGTGGCTGACCCCGCAAAGCGTACCCTTGACCAGCTTCGCGCCGCTGGTGCTCCCTCGTTCTTCGAACGCGACCCGGCCGCGCTGAAGGCGTCCTTCAAAGCGAAGTTCGAAGAGGTGTCCGGCCGCACACTCTATCCGGCCCAGACGGAAATGTTCCTGATCGAGGTGGCCGCCTATGCGCTCTCGATCCTGCATGATGCAGCCCAAAACGCGACAGTGCAAAACACCGCCGTGTTCGCCCAGGGCGTCCATCTGGAAAATCGCGGCGCGAACGTCTCGACCTTCAGACTGCTGGCGCAGCCGTCAAAGACTTCGATCCGGTTCAACCTCGCGGAGGTCCGGTTGATCGATGTGGCTATCCCCAAAGGCACGCGGGTCGCATCCAGCTCGGCCATATCGTTCGCGACCGATAAGGACGTGATCGTCCCGGCCGGGATGCTTTCGGCCACGGTGGCCGCGACGGCGCAGGTTCCGGGCGCTGCCTGGAACGGTCTCGGCATCGGCACTGTGACCGATATGCTCGATCCGGTTGCCTACGTGACTTCCGCAGTCAACACGGTGGCGGTAGCGGGCGGCACTGATATCGAGGGCGAGGACCGTTTCCGGCTGCGCGTCGTCAACGCCCTCTTTACGATCGCCAAGACCGGCCCGCGCAACGGCTACCGCGAGCATGTGATGGCGGTTGATCCTGAAATTATCGATGTTGCGGTAGTCCGGCCGGAGCCGGGCCGGATCGATATCTACCCGCTTATGCGCTCGGGCTTGCCGACAGATGCACTCAAGAGCGCCGTTCTCGCCTATCTCGATCCGGAGAAGCGCCGGGCCATGGGTGACGACGTTGCCATCCTGTCACCGGAGCAGGTCGATTTCGAAACCGTTCTGACCGTGCGCTGCGCAACCGCCATCCCCGGACTGGAAGCCTCCGCCAGGGCGGCGGCGGTTGCCGCCTTCGCGCCTTGGACACAGGCCCTCGGCGGTCAGGTCGCGCCTTCGGTCATCACCTCGGCCGTCAAGGCGGTTGCCGGTGTCACGGATGTCACCTTGGCTGGCTTTGCCTTTACCGACCTTGCCGCTCATCGTTTTGCCGCGTTGACCAGTCTCGCCGTGAATATTGTGGTGACGGCCGATGTCTGATCCCTTCATCCCTGCATCGCTCGTGCCTCCTGGCATCAACGACCAGCGCGGCCGCGACTTTGCTGCCGCCCTGGGCGATGTCCTATCAGCCTTCAGCACGTCCGCACTGCTTATCCAGAACCCCCTGACGGTTGATGCCCGGCTCCTGCCGATCCTAACGGTCGAGTTGGGCATGACCGAATTCATGACTGCTGGACTGAAGGAAATTCATGTCCGCGAATTGTTGGCTCGCGCGCCTGAAATCCACGCATGGACCGGCACAGTGTTCGGCACGAGGCGGGCGCTCGGGGCGTTAGGAATTACCGTCGATTGGACGCAGTGGTGGCAGAAGGAACCGAAGGGCCAGCACGACACCCATACGGTGATCGCCTACGTCAATGACAATATCATCGACGGCGACACCAACCTTTTCAGTGCCGCCACGCAGTACGCGATTCGGCGCGTGATCGAGGCCACCCAGCGATGGTCTCAGGAGATCGAGTTTCTTCTCGGTGCCCGCCTGCCTGTTTCGATAGGCGCAGCCGCCGCTGTCCGTCATGCAGTCTGCGTCTACCCGACTGCGAACGCCGCCGTCGCGATGCCGTCGTCGCGCCTGGGCGTTGCGCCAATTGTGCGCAGAGTACAGGCCATCCGGCGCTACATGGCCGCGTTTTTGCCGCCTGACGTGATTGGCGAGCTTGCTGGCGGTGGAAAGTTCGTTGTCCAGACCAGCCAGCCAAATCGATACGTCATCAGCCAGACCGGCCATTTCGTCGTCACACATTCGGAGCCACTATGACCGCCTTGATTCCCGTCATCACCGCTGCCGGACTTCGTGCGGTCTTCCGTGCCGATAGTGAAGGTCTGCAGGCTCGCATATCTCACATTGCTGTTGGCGATCTGGCTTATCAGCCGAACGGCTCCGAGACGGCACTTCGGCGTGAGAAGCAGCGCATTCCGATCGCTGGCGGCCAGTGGGTCGGCGACTTCGCAATCCACCTCAACGCATTGCTGGACGGCGTTTCGGAATTCTGGATCCGCGAGATCGGCATTTTTCTCGATGACGGCACGCTGCTGGCCGTCTGGTCTGATCCGGACACGCCGCTTGCCTATAAAACAACCGGCGTTCCGATCCTATTGGCCTTCGATCTATCGCTCCAGGCACTGCCTCCGAACGCGATCACCGTGACCGCGGGTGACATCGATCTGACACTCTTTTTCGGGTCCGAGTTCGCCCAGATGGGCGCGGCAATTATCGGCAATGCCAATCGTAACGAGCGGCTACGAAACCGCGTGAAGGCACTAGAAAGTGACACGCGGCTCGAATGGGCCGTTTCGGAAATCAACCGCCTTGCGGCCGAGGTTCATCGCCTTCGCCTGAAGACGGCCTCCCTCTAACCGTTAGGAAGCAAGCATGAGCCTGACTAATGACATTGCTACGCTCGTCGGCCGCGCCGACACGCTCATCAACACGTACGAAACCCGCGAAGCCCAAATCAATGCCGCCGTGCAGGCGGCGCTGGCAACGGTTCCCCAGATGGACCGGATTGTTTATGTCGACCAAATCACCGGCAGCGATGCAGCGACTGGTGCCGATATCGATCATCCGGTGAAATCAATCGAACGCGCTATTGCGCTCGGCGGTGCCGGTCGCAGCGTAGATATCGCATTGCTGAGCGACTACGCCATTTTGAATGGGCGCTTCCTGCCGAAACCCGGCCAGATGATCAATCTGCGCTCACACGGCGCTGTGATGGGCAGCGTCAGGCGCAAACTTATTCTCGGCCTGCATGCCGCGCCCTCGACCATCGTTGGCGATTGGATTGTGGGGGGCTTCCATACCCCGAACTACGGCGTCACGACTGTCAACCTCGATTCAATCGAAGTCGTGTTCCCGGCCGCTCCTGTAACAGGCACAATGGCGACCGACACCTACAATGCCCTGTTGGCAGGTAACGCAGCATCCGGTCCGCCAATTATCGGCCTCGAACTCAACTATTGCACCCTGACTCGCCCCGCCAGTGCGGTTGGCGTGGTTATGGGTACTCGCACCCACTTCGCCGCGCTTATGGTCAAAAGCACGACCTATGTCTCCGGCGAAATGGCAGGAAAATGGATGGCCGGGGTGGCGGCGGGTGCCACGCCAGCCTCTGTCGGTTGGGTCGCTTCAAACCTCACAACTCTCTAACGCGGACGGAGAACGATATGGATAACGTCACTTTTGAACATGCAGGCTTGACCTATGCAAACTTCTCGGCCGAGGACGCACGCGCGGCTGGCGTCCCGGAAGAAGTGATCGCCGAAGCGTTTACGCGCTCCCGGCATGGCGACGTTAGGGCTGAGTGCAGGCGCCGCATCTATGCAGTGGCCAGCGCGGAAACCCAGATCAATCTGGCCGCAGCGGCGGCGCTGGCTTCCGCAAAGACTGCCGAAGCCCGCTCGACCGAAGACACCGCCCTTCTCGTCGCTTTTGCAACGTCCGTCCAATGGATTGCCGACATGCGTGGGACCATCGATAGCCTCGCCGCAGATCGCCAGTCGGATTTTCTCGCCGGATCGTCCTGGCCGGTCTGCCCACAGGCGGTTTCCGATCTCGTGGAGCAATTCTGAGTGGCCGCCCCCGTTGTCTCCTTTCGCGAGGCCTTCCTTGCAGATCTCGGTAACGAGACGATACTTGCCGCGCTTCTAACGGCATTGAACATCGCTGGCCGGGTTGGCGAAGCACGTGATGCAGTCGTGTCAGAGCTTCGGGCGGGGGTGTTGCCGGAACTCGACACTTTTGCGGAAGTCGCTATCGCGCTTGGCGCGAGGCTGAAACTGGACGGCGAGCAGGCAATCTCGTCCGGTCAGCAGGCGCAGGGCCGCGCCAATCTCGGAGCGACCGGCAACTGTGCCGGTCTCCTTACGATCGCCACCAGTCAGACCTATCTCAAGCCTCAAATCGTGACGAAGCTTTTTGTCTTCGCGTGCGGCGGCGGCGCGGGCGGTGGCGGTGCGACTTCGGTAAACTCCGTCGCCCGAGCTGCCGGAGGTGGTAGCGCCGGGTCTTGGGCAATCTCCCTCATCACAGCCCCTTCAGCTTCATATGCTGTGACGATCGGCGCAGGCGGGAATGGGGGCGTCGCAGGTGATTCCACCGGCTCTAATGGCGGAACGACGATCTTCGGTCCCATTTCCGCGAGCGGCGGCGTCGGGGGGCAAGCAAGCGGCTTGGGCACGACGGATATGATCATCGGTAGCCAGTCCAACGTTTCGACCGCGACGGGCGGGGCAATCAACGTGTCCGGCGAGCGCGGCGATGCGGCGAGGAAGTTTGCCGCAGGTATCCGCATTTCTGGAAAAGGTGGCACGTCGCCTTTCGGCGTCGGCGGTCGCGGACTGTCGGTCAACAGCATGAGCGTCGATTCCGCTGGCAGCAATGCGGGTGGCTACGGCGGTGGGGGAGCCGGTGCGATCAGCAGCACCACTGTCGATCGGGCCGGAGGCAACGGCACGTCCGGTATTGTCGTCATTTTGGAATTCATTTGATGCGGAGCGCGATCCTCGAAAACGGCCTTGTGGTCAATGTTATTCTCGGCCAACTCGGAGATAGCATTCCGTGTGCGGATGCCATTTCCATCGGGTGGCTGCATGACGGAACCAGCTTTTTGCCGCCACTTCCCGCTGTGCCGGTCCCGCCCGCCGTCGCTGAATATGAAGAGGCGGTACAGCGCGTAATCGACGAAACCGCGCGGCAGAAGATGTTTCGGGACGGCGTAACGATGGCCTCCTACGTCGCCTCGACGGTCCCAGAGTGGGCCGCACAGGCGGTGGCTTTCGTTGCATGGCGCGATGCCGTTTGGGCTTATTCCTATGTCGAACTGGCAAAGGTGCTGGAAGGCCAGCGCCCGCAGCCGGGCATAGATGCTTTGTTGGAGGAGCTTCCGGCCATCGTCTGGCCAATCTGAAAAAGTGCCAGGTGCCCGGTGCGATCACTCGCGCCGGAAACGGGGTCTTTGATTTCACAGCGAAGCCCCCGCCGACAGCCGATCACGATCACTGTCACACCCGATCCTCGCCAAAGCGAGGCGGCTCTTAGTGACTGACTCGTGAGCCAATTGAAATGCAAAATATCCGATGCGGCTCCTGCCATGCTCTTCTCCTTCGAGCGCGGCAGGGTGCCATTCAAGACCAAATCGAAATCAAGTGCCGCCGCTGTGGCACGATCAATCATCTGAGGCCGACAGAGCCCGTACCAGATCGCCAGGAGCGACCTTGTAACGAAGGCAAATGCAATGTCGTCCGGCAGTCTCTACCGTGATTTTATCTATCCTCCTTTTTCCGTATTCGACGCCCGTTCGGGCTGGTGGCAAACCCGCAAGCGGGCATGGCTTGATCTGGGTATCGACAGCGGCAAAGGCCGCGCCGATGATCTTCTCGGCGGATTCGCAAAGGCAATGCGATCATTCAACGATAGCAAGGGAACCACCGGCCCGGTCGGTGATTGGGCTTCAAAAAGCGTATTCGATCCGGTTCTTGCCGAACTTTGCTATGCGTGGTTCTCGCCGAAGGGCGGGACCATTCTTGACCCGTTTGCCGGTGGCAGCGTTCGCGGCATCGTCGCCGCATTGATGGACCGGCATTATGTCGGGATCGACCTTCGCGCCGAGCAGGTCGAAGAGAACGAGCAACAGGCCGCTGCTATCTGCACCGGCCGCCGCCCGCGCTGGATTACCGGCGATGCCGTCAAGCTCTATAGCCACTTCCGGGGCACGGCTGATTTCATCTTTACCTGCCCGCCCTACGGCGACCTTGAGCGGTATTCCGACGATCCCAACGACCTATCTAATATGTCCTATGACGTATTCGTCGGGTCGCTTCGAGCGGCGATCAAACAGGCCGCGCGCCGCCTGGCTCCAAACCGGTTCGCGGCCATCATTGTGGGCGACTTCCGCGACCGATCCGGCATCTATCGGGGTTTCTGCAAAGACACCATTGAAGCCTTCGAGGATGCTGGATTGCACTTCTATAATGACGCGGTACTAGTCACGGCAGGTGGATCGCTTCCCATGCGTGTCCGGGGCAGTTTCGAGAGTTCTCGCAAGCTTGGGAAGGGCCATCAGAACGTCCTTGTATTCGTCAAGGGCGACCCGGTAGAAGCGAGAAAGGAACTCGGAAATGTTGAGCCATGTCATGCTATTCGTAAGTGAGAAGTTTGGAGGTTCTGCTGATGATTCTATACCACTATTGCTCAACGTCGACGTTTGAAAATATCGTCAAAAATAAGAGCATATGGCTGTCGTCGCTCCTCGCATCAAACGACACACAAGAAGGGCGTTGGCTGTCACAGGTTTTCATGAATCTCTGTGCGAAGCGTGGCGTTGCACCTCACATCATCGCCCAACTCAAGACCTATTTGGACTGGCTTGAGGGGGGAATGGACTGCCTTGGCTTTTGCTTGTCAGAGAACGGTGACATGTTGAGCCAGTGGCGCGGGTATGCAGACGATGCCACTGGTCTCTCTATAGGTTTTAAAAGAAATGTGTTTGACGCAATTACGGCCCAGGGCCAGGGCCAGGGGTGGCCAAGCCGACTTTGCCAAGTTGCCTATACCCCGGAGGATCAAGAAGCCATTTTGGGGCCTAGGTTACAAAAGGTGCTCCAGCTGGTTAACAGTGATTTTGTTATGCCGACGCTCCTAACCTTCGATCGGAATAGGTTCACTACTTTTGAAGAGGCGCAGCGGGCGTCTCAGGCCGCTGCACAGCTAGTAGGTTCTGAGATTACTTCGTGGTTTGACATGCTCTATAGAACCAAGAACCCAGCATTTTCTGAGGAGAGAGAATGGAGGTTCATTAGAGAGCACAACCGGGGGTACGATGGGCTTGAATTCCGCGCGAGGGGAAGTCAGCTGGTCCCCTATGTAAATACGCCCTTCTCGGATGCACTATGGCCCGAAGCAATCGAACATGTGTTCGTCGGCCCGCGAAATCCAACGCCTTTGGCCGTGATCCAAGCCTTTCTGAAAAAATCGGGTTGCAACTGCACAGTTGAAGTCTCGAAGGCATCTTATCGATAGCTTGCAAAGGCCGCTGTATTTCCGAGTCAGCTACCTGGGCAGAGCCATCGCCATAATGAGATTGCCCTTTTTATTCGTGCATACCCGACACCTTAGATAGGCCGCCATCGCCTGCACATCGGCCCGGTCGTCAAAACGCCGGGCGATTTTTTCGCGATCGATATAGCCGACATGACCGCATGGGCAGCTGCCGTACAGGTCGTACCACCTCGGAACGTTCTTCAGCCTGATTTTTGTTATCGGGTGAAGGCTTGACCTATCCAAACGCCGCATTGCCACCACGGCGTCCTGAGCGACACCCGGCCTCGGTATGCGTGGCCCGAGGTCGGCTTCCATGCCACAGACGTCCCAATTCGAAAGCGTGTAAACGCGGAGGCATTTCAGGTGCTCGGCAAGGACGATGCACATGCCCGCAATGTTGTAGTTCCCAGCTGACGCAAGCGTCCGGTCAACATCATATTTCTTGAGGATCGAGCAGCGGGCGCATCGGAAGTGGATATAGTGCCCTGCGAACTGCAGCAGTTGAGATGTTCCGGAAAGGCTCATACGGCTCTTGCCCTTTTCATTCGACCGGCCGCATCGGTCTAAGGGGTTTCGTTGCGCCTGCCGCCCCGCAGGCACCATTTACATGGCGCTGGCATGGAGCATGGTCAAGCGCCCTGCTTCATCTCCAATCGATTACCCGAGCCTATTATCCTCGTTTTTGTCTTCTGCGCGCTGTTGTCTCCACGCTCTTATCTCCCGAAGAAGTGCCGTTGCCGCCACCAGAAGACCGGTGGCGGCAACCATCCATGCGATGACGGTTCCAACGTCCATTGCTCTCTCCATTGATAGTTGGGGGAAGGCGTTAGCGATTCAGTTTTGGTGTGCCAAAGCTAGTGCTGATCTGTGCCAAAGGTGCCGCCGCGCCACACCAGATTGGCGGCATTGTCGCTGGTACGGATGCGGCACACCGTCGTGCCGGGATCAGCGATCAGCGCCTTCAGCACCGGCACCGGCCGCGGCGTCGTCGTCACCAAGGCGCGTGGACGATCGCCAAGCCGCAGTGCAAACTGCAGCATGTCCCATGTCTCCTGCCCATGTTTCCATTTGCCCAGTTCATCGCACCAGGCATAGTCGAATTGCGGTCCGCGCAGGCTTTCGGGGTCTTCCGAGGAAAAGATCTGCGCCACCGTGCCGTTCGGCCAGATCAGCCTGCGCCGTGAAGCCTCGAAATCCGGGCGGTTCTTCCGGGCAATCCGGCAGATACCGGACACACCGTCGATCATCACCTCACGGGCGTCACCCAGCGTCTCGGCCACCAATGCGATCCGCAGTCCCGGCCGCGCCGTTTTTCCGGCCGCCAGCTCCTGCACCCATTCGGCGCCCGCCCGCGTTTTGCCGGAGCCGCGCCCGCCCATCAGAAGCCAGACCCGCCAGTCACCGGCGGGCGGCCTTTGTTCGTCGCGGCCCATTTGCGACCAGTCCCGGGCATACACGACGAGATTGCGAAACCGCGCAAGACGGCCGGCATCTGCTACGCTCGAAGTCGCCGCAGACGAGCCATCGATGCCGCCGCATGACTGAAGGGCTTGGCCCGGCATTTCGGAAGCCTCAGCCGACCTTTCCGCTCCGGCGGCATCCGCATTCAAATCGGCATCCGGCATTTGTTCGTCTTGGGCAAGTGCATCGCGGTTGACATCCTCCACCGGCGGCATGGCCTGCACCGGAACGCAGATTGCCGCACCGTCCATCTCACCGATCAAACGGCGCGTAGCGCTTGCGGCCTTTGCTCGCAGAAGGTTCAGGCGCTCCAAGCGAAGTTTATGCTTGTGCGTCCTCTTTTCGAGACGGCGAAACTCCGCCTTCGCCATCTGGCGATCCGCGCGGGGATCCAGGCGCGCTGGCACCGGTTGCTCCAGCTCCGCCCAAATCAGCACCACCGGCCTGAGCATTTGCGACGTATTTGGCGTAGAGTTCCTTGGCGCGCTGTTCAACGCGCTGATCGATTTCTGCAACGAGTGCGGTGTAGCTTGCCTCGTCGAACGCGGTATCCGCTGCAACCTGCCGGTCATGCGCAATCGTCCTTTGCAGGCTGTCGATCTTTTCTAATGTCCGCACGATCACCGACATCGCCTCGATGCTCGCCTTGGCGTCGGCCTGGATCAGCTTGCGGTCGATCTCCTCGCCCGCCGCCTCCGCCCTGCCGTCAGCCAACAGCCGCAGCCGCTGGAACTGCTGCATCTGCTCGCGCAATTCCTTCGTCATGCCGTTCAGCATGTCCTGCAGGTCATCGAGCGGCGAGACGATCTCCGCCTTGGTCTCTAGGATCACCCGCCGGGCAATATCCTCAAGCTCCGCGTCCACATCCTGCGTCCCCACCCCACCATAGACCGGCGCCTTCGGCCACAAGCCAAACAGCGCCGGATCGAAATCCAGGTCAGACGTCATGACAATGTCCTTTGAAACTCACCCTCCCCTTGAGGAGGAGGGCCGGAGCTCAGCTCCAGGGTGGGGTGACCACTTTGAAAACCAAATCTCGCCGCGGAAACCGCGGCTTGCTCCCTCTTCTCCGCAACGGGGAGAAGGTGGCCCGCAGGGCCGGATGAGGGGGAACCCCACGCTGGGAAGATGCGAAAAACGCCGGAGCGCGCCATCAGCGCCGTAGAAGAAGCATCCCGCCTCGCCCACTTTTCCGACTGTGCCATAAACCTATCAAACGACCGTCACGCCGTCAAGGATTATTTTCCTATTAGGATTATTTTCTTGAATTTTGTGCATGCCCTCGAGCGTGATACACTTTGCCGATGAGAACCGAGGACCTGGAAAAGCGGGCTTTGGGCCTGCCGGGAGCCGTCGAGAGCGCCCATTTCGGCAAGCGCGATTTTCGCGTCGGCAACCGCATCTTCATGTCCCTGCCGGAATCCGGCCGCGCCGTCGTCAAGTTCACGCCGGACCAGCAGAAACTCTTCCTCGAAACCGAACCCGGCGTCTGTGCCGCCGTCCCCGGCGGCTGGGGCCTGAAGGGCTGGACATCGGTCTATTTCATGGACGCCGATGACGATATCATCGGCCATGTGATGGACACCGCCTGGCGCAATGCCGCGCCGAAAAGCCTTTTGAAACCGGTGGTTCCGGCGCAATAGCCCTTAGCGGGCGCTATGCCCGCCCACCGTCAGCGGCCATTCCACCAGATAGTCCTCCAGGTCCTCGACGTCGATATCGTCTTCGCTGACCGTGCGGCCGCGAACCGATATTCCCGCCTGATGCACAGTCTCGGCATCGCCGGAAACCAGCGGATGCCACCAGTAGAGATCGTGTCCGTCGCGCACCAGCCGGTAGCCGCAGGTCGGCGGTAGCCAGCTCAGCGTTTCCACTTCCTCCGGCGTCAGCTGGATACAGTCCGGCACCGTCGCCTGCCGGTTGGGATAGTCCTTGCACCGGCAGCTCTCGCCATCGAGCAGCGTGCAGCCAACATTGGTCCAGGCGATCTCGCCCGTATCCCAGTCTTCCAGCTTGTTGAGACAACAGAGCCCGCAGCCGTCGCACAGGCTTTCCCATTCGGGGGCCGTCATCTCGGCCAGCGTTTTGGTCTTCCAGAAGGGCTGTCCGCCCATGATGCGTATTCTTCCATCTGTTGGATTTCGGCGACAATTTTACAAAACATTGCCGGTTTTTTAAGGCTCATTATCGATATCGGCGTAGAATAGAAACCCGGCCCATGCAAATATCGCATGGGACTTGAAGCCACCAGGATGCGATCGCGTTGCAGGATCCAAGCCAAGACGACAGCCCGACCCCGGAAAACGGCGCTCCGAAGGACGACCGTCCGCGCAAGCGCCACATCCTGTTGCGCATCGATTCATGGATCGATTCAACCGTCTGGAATGCCGGTTTCCGCCTTGGCGTCTGGTGGGAAGATATCACCATCTTCTTTCGCCGTTTTCGCGTCCGCGGCTGGAAGAAGGCCGTGTTCGAGGTGCTCGGCGAAGGCATGACCTGGGGCACCGTTGGCTCGGTACTGATGCTGGCGCTCGCCCTTCCGGCGTTCGAGGATACCAAGGGAAACTGGCGGGCGCAGGGCGATTTCGCTGTGACGTTCCTTGATCGTTACGGCAACGAGATCGGCCATCGCGGCATCATCCACGAGGATTCCGTGCCGGTCGACCAATTGCCGGACACGCTGGTCAAGGCAGTGCTGGCCACCGAGGACCGCCGCTTCTTCGATCATTACGGCATCGACTTCCTGGGTCTCGCCCGCGCCATGACCATCAATGCGCGCGCCGGCGGCGTCGTCCAGGGCGGCTCAACGCTGACCCAGCAGCTGGCGAAAAACCTGTTCCTGTCGAACGAGCGCACCATCGAGCGTAAGATCAAGGAAGCCTTCCTTGCCGTCTGGCTGGAATGCAACCTGTCGAAAAAGGAAATCCTGCGGCTCTATCTCGACCGCGCCTATATGGGCGGCGGCACGTTCGGGGCGGCGGCGGCCTCGCAGTTCTATTTCGGCAAGAACATCACCGATATCAATCTGGCCGAAAGCGCCATGCTGGCCGGCCTGTTCAAGGCCCCTGCCCGCTATGCGCCGCATGTCAACCTTCCGGCCGCCCGCGCCCGCGCCAACGAGGTTCTGACCAACCTCGTCCAGGGTGGACTGATGACCGAGGGCCAGGTAATCGCCGCCCGCCTCAATCCGGCAACGGTGATCGACCGCGCCGAAGTCAGCGCTCCTGATTTCTTCCTCGACTGGGCTTTTGACGAAACCAAGCGCATCGCCACCCCCTTTGCCCAGCATTCGCTGGTCGTGCGCACCACCATCGACATGGGCCTGCAGCAGGCCGCGGAAGAATCCGTCGAATCCAGCCTTCGGCAATATGGCGAGACCTACAAGGTCAAGCAGGGTGCCATGGTGATGATCGAGAATGGCGGCCCGGTACGGGCCATGGTCGGCGGCCGGGATTATGGCGAAAGCCAGTTCAACCGCGCCACCAAGGCGCTGCGCCAGCCAGGCTCGTCCTTCAAGGTCTATACCTATACGGCGGCGATGGAGACGGGCCTGAAGCCGGAATCGACCATCAGCGACGCACCGATCACCTGGCGTGGCTGGTCGCCCCAAAACTACTCCAAGGGCAGCTATTCCGGCAAAGTGACGTTGCTGACCGCCATCGCCAAGTCGATCAATACCGTGCCGGTGCGTCTTGCCAAGGATACGCTCGGCACCGAGATCATCGCCGAAACCGCCAAGAAGATGGGGATCGAGACGCCGATCCGCACCGATAAGACCATGCCGCTCGGCACATCTGAAGTCACCGTCATGGACCAGGCGACGGCCTATGCCGTGTTTCCGGCCGGCGGCATGCAGTCACGCCGCCACGGCATCAGCCAGATCCTCAATTACGACGGCGATATTCTTTATGATTTCAATCGCGACGAAGCGCCCGCCAAGCGCGTCGTCAGCGAGCAGGCCAATGCCTCGATGAACTATATGCTGACCCAGATCCCGATCATCGGCACGGCCCGCAAGGCAGCGCTCGACAACGGCATCGTCACAGGCGGCAAGACCGGCACGACCCAGGCCTACCGCGACGCCTGGTTCGTCGGCTTCACCGGCGATTACACCACCGCCGTCTGGTTCGGAAACGACGACTATACCTCGACCAACAACATGACCGGCGGCTCGCTACCGGCGATGACCTTCAAGCGGCTGATGGACTATGCCGAACAAGGCATCGAGCACCGGGCCATTCCCGGCATCAAGAACCCGCTGCCAGGCCCGGATGCGAAGAAGAAGCAGCCGGAGACAGCAGCCGCCAAACCCGCCGACGAAAACGCCCTGCCGCCACTGGTGCGCCCACGCTCATTGTCCTCGGACGTCACCCGGATGCTGAAATCGCTCGGCGAGAAATTCAACACGGCGCCTGACCTGAAAGTCCCGGCCGATACCCCCGGCAAAGTCGCCGAACTCGACCCGCAACCGACCGGCACGATCGTCAAGGGAGGCCGGGATGGGGGGCGGTGAGGTTTCCATCACGGTGGCGATGGCAGCCCTCCGGCCCAGTCGCCCCCCTCTGTCCCTCCGGGACATCTCCCCCACAAGGGGGGAGATTGCCATAAATTTCGCAAGCCGCCTTACGGGTGTAGCACTGAACTCTCGACCAATCTCCCCCCTTGTGGGGGAGATGTCCCGGAGGGACAGAGGGGGGTATTCGCTCCCAAACTCCCAGCATTGTTCTCTCCCATCAAATTACCGGTAGCCTATCTTGTTCCGCATCCCCCTCCTCGTCGCCCTTGCCCTGTCCGTCGCCTTTGGCGTCGGCATCGTCTCGAGCGTGTCTGCCCTGAAGGCCACAGTCGGCTTCGGGGCGATTGCGCTTGGGCCATGGGTGGCCTTCCCGGATGCGCAGACGGAAAATACCGATCCCTATGCCAAGGCGCACCGGGCGCGGGCCGGCAAGCTGCTCTATGGCGGCGCGGAAGGCCTGCAGTTCACCGCGGCGATGGACAGTTCCGGGGAAAAGCTGTCCTCCAGCTGCGTCTATGACATCATCGGCATGACCCCGGCCGCCCGCTTCTGGACGCTTTATGCCACCAATGCCAACGACCAGCCGATGAAGATCGCCCCGGAGCTTCCGGCGGCAACCAATGCCTGGACGGTGCTGCGCCAACCCGACAGTTCCTTCGTCATCCATGTCTCCCCGGTCGCCCAGCCGGACAATTGGCTGGCAATACGCCGCAGCGGCGCCTTCAAACTGGTGCTGACCCTGCTCGACACCCCGACGGCCGGCTCCTCCGGTGTCATCGATCTTGCCATGCCGAAAATCATCAAGACGGGGTGCCCGAATGCGTAGCGCATTTTTCGCCATCCTTGTCGGCCTGGTCGGCGCAGCGCTGCTGCACATCGTCATCATTCTGGCCTTGCCGCAATTTACCGGCAAGGACGCCTATAGCCGCGTGCTCGGCCTCTACGAGATGGACAGCTTCTTCCCGCTGACCAGCGAACCAGGCCCGACGGGACTTGCCAATGACGATCCTTTCCTGCGCGTTGCCGTCTGCGGCTTCTCGGTGGATACCGGTCCGGCCCGGTTCGCCGCCAAGGGTGCCGTCCCCTTCTGGTCATTGGCAATCTACGACGCCAATTCCAACGAGATTTTCAGCATGAACGACCATACGGCCGTCAACGGCAACTTGGATCTGGTCATGGCAACGCCGATCCAGCTTGTCGATCTCAGAAAGACACCACCGCCGGGCCTCGCCCAGTCGATCATGGTGGAAATGCCGGATGAGGAAGGCTATGCGGTCCTGCGTGCGCTGGCGCCAACCGACAGTTATGAGGAAACCGTGCGCAATTTCCTGGCCGAATCCAGCTGCGAGCCGTTCCGGCGATAATGTCCAGCGACAGGCAGTGATCAACAAGGGAACGTGATGACGGCCCGTCGTCATCATACGGCTCATCGCGCTAAAAACAGCGCTAAACATGGCCCGTCAGGCAGAAAACCTAGTGCTTCTTGGCTCTGCCCGGAGCCGGTTTTGCCGGCGTGTCGCCGGGGTGGCCGTCCAGCCGCTCGTAGCGGATGCCGGTAAACAACAGGATCACCGCATTGCTCGGCGCAATCGGCCCCATCGATGGTTTCGGCGGTGCCCGCACAAGGCGGTCCTCCAGTCTGATAACCTCTGCCATGCTCGTCTCCAAAAATGCTTGAGACGGATGAACTACCGTACTGATTTCACCCTGCCCGTTATGCGGGCTGACGCGGTCCCATTGCCTTTCAGCTTCGGGCATCTGCGCCTTTCTCGTTGCTCCTTCTTCCGGGAATTCCGGATATTATGCCATTTCACCTGCGAGAACTCCGATGATATCCAGGGACATCACTCGCCGTCAGATTGAGCCACACGATAGTTAACAGCTCCTTAACGGTCAAAACACCAATTCATGCGCTTTCATAAGCCCTTAAACCGGCATATCCGCTGCCACGGCAGCGGATACTGTTCCCGCCTTTGCAGGAACCATTATAGACGAACACCCACGCTCGAAAGTTTCGCAGGGAACAGCCGGAGCGACCGGTTATCGCCGCGCCAAAAGGCCGACCACGAAGGAGACGCCGGCAATCGCCAGAAGCGTCGAAACGGGTTCCTCGCGAATGCGGTCGCGCAGGCGTTCCGTCAGCACCTCGACCTCGGAAGCCGCAACCGCCTTGGCGCTGCTGCCGATCGCCGACACGGAATCGGTCAGGCGGGCAATCTCGGCACGCAATTCTGCCAGCTGATTTTCAAGATCGGCTTTCGCCGCGCTGGCATCGATCTCGGCAGTGGCGTTGGCATCGTTCGGCACAGTTGCGAATTTCTTTTCGACCATGGTCAAGGCTCCTGTTTCAATGATCCGTTAACGCGTCAGCGCCGATTTGGTTCCTCGCAAACCGGCAGCAAACGCGCTTTCACGCGATGGATTTTCCGGCCAATAAAGTTGTGAATTGTTCATTCTGTTCCGGTGCCATTCATATTGTTTCGTGCCTGTGGAACGAAGCAGCGCGTCTTGGCGTTTATCCCTGCGCAGCAGGGCGGCCGGGCGCGCCTGCCACCTCAAAAAAGACACAAAAACAACGGTGTTTGCGATAAATTACGCGCCCGCAGCGGCGAGGATAATTCCGGATGGATAGGGATGGAAAACCGATGACGACACCGCGACGATATTCATTGAAATCAGCGCTGCTTTCGATAGCAGCAATAGCAGCGGCCTTCGTGTTGCCGGCCGCCGCTCAGGCGGCGGAAGGGTTTGCCACCGCAAACGTCAACATGCGCTCCGGCCCCAGCACACGTTACCCGGCCGTCACGGTCATCCCGGTCGGCACGCCGCTTGAAATCCACGGCTGCCTCGCCGATACGCCCTGGTGCGATGTCTCTTTCTATGATGGCCGTGGCTGGGTTGCTGGCCGTTATGTTCAGGCGCAGTACCAGCAGCGCCGCGTCTACGTCGAGCCGGACTATTACGGCTCGCTCGGTATCCCGCTGGTAACCTTCGAGCTTGGGAACTACTGGGACCGCAATTATCGCAATCGCGATTTCTACAGGCAACGCGATTACTACCGCCGCGACCGCGACAGGGATCGTTACAATCCGGATCGGCGCCCGCGCCGCGACTACAACACGTATGAACGCCCGCGTTACAACAATGACGACGGTATCGTCATCGAACGCCCCCGGCGTGATCGCGACCGTGATCAGGAACGCATCGAGCGCCGCCGCGACGATAATGCCCGGCAGTTCGAAAATGAACAGAACAACCGGCGCGAACGTGACCGCGAACGCATCGAGCGCCGCAATTACAACAGCCAGCAGCAGATCGAGCGTGGTAACGACCGGCCCAGATACCGCGACGATGGCGGTGGCGGCTGCCGTCCGCGCGACGTGAACTGCAGCAACTAAGTTCAATCGAAACGACAGCAAAACGGGCGGCATTGCCGCCCGTTTTTGTATTCCCCGCCAACAGTGCGGCAGCAGAGCACGTAACCACCCCCATCGCGTGGGGATAACCGTGCTTCTGCGGCCGGGTAAACGGAATGTTAACCACGTCGCCCTATTCTCCAAACATCATTCAGCCATGATCGGCAGGGGCAATATTGCCCCGTCGGCACCAATGTTTTCAGCGCCTTCGCGTCGATGATAGTGGTAACGCCAGCGGCGTTCGCAAACGTTCCCGCCGCCCATGTCTGAAATCTCGCCACCCTTTCGGACAAGCGGCCATGCCGAATGTCCGAAATCGGGACAATGTGTTGTGCGTATGAGTGGGTGTATCCGTGGCGGACCGGTTTCGTGAGTTGGAAAGACCGCAGGCAGGGCGGCTGAAGGACGTGGTCCTGATGGCGACCGTGACCGGTTTTGAAGGGCTGCGCCACCCCCGCCGGACCGACCTCAAGCAATTCTCCGAACTGTTCGATCCGCTGTTTTCCGCCTCCAGCGACGAAGCGCGCCGCCAGGCTGCCGCCGCCCTGTCGCAGTGCCCGCATGTGCCGCCATCCGTGGCGTTGCAGATCGGCAATGCGCCGATTTCCATTGCCGCGATTTTCCTCACCCGCTCCACCTCGATCGATGACGCCACGCTGCTACAGGTCATCCGCTCCCAGGGACAGGCGCATGCCACCGCAATTGCGCGGCGCGATAATCTTTCGGTTCACGTGGTCGATGCGCTCGTCGAACGCCGCCAGACGGCCTCGGCTCCCGCCAAGACCGCCGCACCTGCCCTGCCTGCCTCCCCCGCCCCGCGCGCAGCCGAAACGCAGCGCCAGCCGGAAGCGACGGCACAGGATATGACGGCGGCCAAACTGTTGCGCGAGGAAAAGCTGCGCAACGATCTGAAGTCGCTGGCCCGCGCACCTCAGAAAACCGCCGCCGCGCTGCCCGTCATCGAGCCGGTGGATTCATTGCATGAGGCCCTGCTCGTGCGTTTCGCCCGCTCCGGTGAAGCCAATCTTTTTGCCGCCAGCCTGTCGGCGGCGCTGTCGTCGACGGCAGAACTCGGCGAGCGGATCCTGCTCGACATATCCGGCCAGCAACTCGCCACCACATTGACGGCGCTGGACATGCACGCCGATGACAGTCTTTTCGTGCTCTGCGCCTTCTATCCCGACCTTGCCGAGCGTCTCGGCGGCACGACGCGCGGCGAAGCGCTGCTCGCTTCGCTGAGCCCCGAAACCTGTCGCGTCCGCGTTCAGGCCTGGCTGCACTCGGACCAGAAGGATACGGCCAGCCCATCCGGGCATCAGGCCTACCTGTCGCCGGATCGCGGCAGCGACCCACGCCAGACATCGTCGCGGCAGGACCCGGCCCGCGTTGCCGCCGATATCCAGCAGAAACGGACCTTCGGTCGCGGCCGCTGAGTTTTTGCAGGTTCAATTCGGTTTTTCGGTCACGACATCGAACAGATCGCCGCGCGCGTCCACTTCGATCTCCACCACCCAGCAATCCGGATCGAACCGGATTTCCCGGGCAATCGCCTGATCGACCGCATCGGCGTCGGCCGCGTCCAGCCGGATTTCGAACAAGCGTCCGGGCGCCGGATCATCGAAGAAGCTCTGCGGTGCCGGCGCATACAAGGTCTCAGTGCCAAGACGCGACCGCTGCCGGATGAAGATCGCACCGGCCTCGCCTGCTCCCTTGCGCAACACGGCCGCATAGGCGCCAAGGCCAAAGACCCGGCGAACAAGGGCAGACACGAAGATTTCGGATTTCAGGCGCATGCACGGCTGATACACCTGTGCGGGCGGGTGCGCAAATGCTCGCCCCTGACTTGAGGCTAACAGAGGCGGTTCAATAAGCAACTTCTTACAACCGGTTGTACGGGGACTGTCCCGCCGCCTTCTTTTTCTTTCTTCGCCTAGGAAATCTCTTGCGCTAACGACGCACAAGTTTTCCCTGTCCCATCAGGCAGGCTTGGAAGCTCCCTTGTCGTAGCCATAAAGCCACAGGTCTATTTTTTGGGGTGTCCACTTCAACTCGCTAGCGACAGCGTTCACAATCCGTACATAGTCGAGCCAGTGTTTTACCTTAATACCACCCGGTAGGTGAGGTTCTATCTTGCCCTTGCTGAACTGTACGATACTGCTCCAGGCCCGTATATCGATGACAGGCCACTTATGGGGCAGCGTCCAAGCAAGAATGCATGATGCGGTTGGCAGTCGAACGCCATCCAAGCCGAGAAGAAGGCGCACTGCAATTTCAGGTTCATCTGAACTGAGCGCCATCCCCGTTAGTTCTTTGACGATCCGTTCCCCATTGGATTCGAGAGCAATTTTCGTCTTTCCGGACAGTTTTCCGCCATTCTTCAACAGAGCAATAGCATGCAGTTCTACAGGCAGAAGGTAGCCTCTCGTTGCAACTCCGCGCTTTCGAAAATCGGCGATCAGTGTCGCAGGATTGTTCCGTCCGTTTGTTTGCGGTTGGGCCAAATGTGGCTCCCGACTGATAGCGGCAACAATATCTTGAATGATGTCAGAACTTACATCGGGCACGCTTACCTCCCTACTGGAGCGCATCAATATTTTCGTTTTCTAATGGAAACGCGAATTATCATCCGGCCAAATCTGTCGTGCATGATGCCGTTAGACACATCATTACTTTGGCCTCCGAACGCCATCCTCTTTGCCACTTTCCGGCTTTACCGCGGAAACTCTAAACCCGGATCGCCAGCCGCAACCCGCCCCAATGGCGGCCACTGACGAAGATCGGCGCAGAGATGTCCTTCATCAGCACGAAATTCCCCGCCCCCATATCGCGCCGGTAGGTCTGCACCAGAAAAGGCTCGGTGCTGCGGCCCGCGGCAAGTCCGACCCGATCGTTGAACATGCGGCGATTGCGGCAGTTGGCGGTATTCCAGACACTATCGCCGGGCCGCTGCGGATGGGAAAATTTGCGGTTGTGGGTCGGCAAGTAGCCATTCTCGTCGATCGGCACGCAGAAAGCGATGCGTTCGTCGGACGTAGCAACCGGCTCCAGGATAGCCGGCAGAACACGATCGGTAAACTCGGTAAAGCGGGTGGTCATCTGCGCCGGATTGCTGCCGACGATCTGCCGGTATTGCCGGTCGAACAGGGCGTCCATGCTGATACCGCCGGACGCGACGTGGCACTCGAAAAGCTCTGAAATCGTCGCGGCGACAGCGCAGGCGGTGCGGATATGCGGGCTGTCGGGTGTTTCCAGCCCGGCGCTCGCCGTGACCTGGATGATCTTTTCCGAAACCGAAACGACGGCATCAACGCGGGCCGACGCCGTCTGCAACGCGCCGCTCGACGTGTGGATCTCGCCAGCGATATCCGTCAATTGCTCGGCAAAGGCGGCATATTGCCGGTCAACCGCATCGGTGGTTCCGGTCACCGACGAAGCGCTGTCGAGGATCGTCGACATCACCTGTTCCATGCTGGCAAAGGAGCCCTGGATCTCGCCTGCCTTTTCCTTGACGCCCCTGGCCGACGCCGAGGCCAGCTCACCCGCTGACGTCAACCGCACGATGCGGTTGCGCAGTTCGCCAAGCGTCTTCTGGATCGAGGCTGTGGTCTGCGATGTCTGCAGCGCAAGGACCCGCACTTCGGCCGCAACCACGGCAAAGCCCTTGCCGGCATCGCCTGCCCGCGCCGCTTCGATCGCGGCGTTCAGCGCCAGGAGGTTGGTCTGGCGGGCGATGGTGCCGATCTCGCCGGCAAACCGGTCGACTTCCGACAATGCGCCGGAGAAGGACGAGATTTCCGTGCCGATTTCGCGCGTCGTCGCGACCATGTGGTCGATTTCGAGCAGCGAACCTTGCAGCCGCTCGCCCTGTTCACCCAGCACCGTGCGGGCACTGGTGGCCGACGCGTCGGTTTCGCGCAGCGAGCGGGCGACCTCGCCATTGGCGGCAGCGATCGAGCGGGCGGTGGCGGTGACGCTGGAAAAGATATCGACATGACGGGCAGACAGCGCTGCGGCATCCTGGATGGCGCCGGCAATATCGACAAGGTCGATGCCGAGACCGGCCGCTTCACGCGCCAGATCGG
This sequence comes from Hyphomicrobiales bacterium, assembly GCA_900473685.1. Classification (GTDB taxonomy): domain Bacteria; phylum Pseudomonadota; class Alphaproteobacteria; order Rhizobiales; family Rhizobiaceae; genus Pararhizobium. Next base: position 72,717 of record UCNE01000029.1, on the reverse strand, counting down.
CGATGACGCGTCCAAGGCCGCTTGAGCCCGCATCACTGTCGTCCCCGTCCGGCTCAATTCCGGGCACAGGTATGCGCAAAGCCGTCGTCACCATCCCAATTCTCTCCTCAACCCCGATACAACCTATGCGAACATGGTTAACGAAGCGAAAACGGGAATTTTGGAGGCCCGCAACGGATACGGGAAGTTTAGAGCGCGCCGATTTCCTTCATTTTTTTCAGCACCTTGTCGCTTGGCTGTCCGGTTTCGGGCAGGCGGTAGTGCTTTTCGAAATGGCGGATGGCGGTGCGGGTCTGCTCGCCCGCGACACCGTCGATCGACACGTCGCTATAGGCAAGGTTGGTCAGGCCCTTCTGGATATTCATCACCAGTTCGCTGGAGGCGGGAATATCGGCCTTGGGGATATATTGCGGATCGATCTCGGCATTGCGGATCGCCGCGGCCACCGGATCGAGTTCGCCCTTGCCGGTCTTGACGTTCTCGTAGGGCCGCTGTGCGGGTTTTGCCGTGGCAAGCGTCTTGCCGCGCGCCGGCTGCGGGCTGCTGGCATCCTGCAGGGCCGCCAAGAGCGTGTCGCTTGCCGATCCCGTTTCCGCACGGCCCGCCTGTTTTTCAAAGCGCAGGATCGCCGCCGAGGTTTTCGGGCCGGTCTTGCCGTCGGCCGGGCCGTCGTAGAAGCCGCGCCGTGCCAGTTCCTTCTGGATGCTCGCTACCAGCGTCGTATCAATTGCGGGCGTGGCGGCGGGTGCCGATTGGATAATTTCGGAAACTGTGTCGGCAGCGGTCTCCGGCTGCCCGGTGCTGGCGGTCTGCTCCTCCTCGCCTTCGCGCTGGATGACGAAGGTCGTCACCTTGCGCGGTGCAAGGCTGTCGTCCTCGAAGCCGGCCTTGGCCGACTGCGGGTCGCTCAGCGGGATACGCGTGCGCAGGAACGGCGACGGATGGACACCCGGCTGGTACCACATGGCATTGGCGGCGACGAAGCTGAAGGCAACCGCAAACGCCAGCGAGCCGCCGAAGACGCGCGGATTGCGCGACGCCAGGCGGCCGGTGAAGGTCAGGCCACGCATCGCCAGGCCAGCGGCCGCAAGACCGAGGCCGCGCTGCGCCTTCTTTTTCTTCTCAGGCTGTTTTCGCTTGCGAGCCGTCATGACCAGCACCCCCGTTCATTCCATCGGCATCCCTCCGGCTCGCTTCCGGAAAGGTCTGGCCGTTCGTCTTGACCCGCGTACGCTCCTTCAGGCGCGGCGGGAACTCCACCATTGTCTGTTCCACAGGTTCCTGCTCGTCGATGCCGACAATGCCGGAACCATCAAGCGCGATCGTCACCGTGATCACGGTACCCTCGCCCGGACGGCTGCGGATATTGAATTCTCCGCCATGCAGCGCCACCAGCCCCTTGACCAGCGACAGGCCAAGGCCGGTCCCTTCGTACTTGCGGGTATAGTCGTTCTGGATCTGCACGAACGGCTGGCCGAGCGACGACAGCTTGTTCTCGGCGATACCGATGCCGGTATCGCTGACGATCAGGTTGAGATTGCTGCCGGCGATTTCTGCGTCGATGGTGACGAGACCACCGCGATCGGTGAACTTGATGGCATTGCCGACCAGATTGATCAGGATCTGCTGGATGGCGCGCTGGTCGGCATTGACCTCCGCGACATTGCGCATGATCCGGCTGGTCAGCTGCACGCCCTTTTCGCGCGCCTGCAGGCCCAGCATCGCTTCGCAGGCATTGACGGCATCGGCAACCCGGAACGGTTCCGGCATCAGTTCGTAACGGCCAGCCTCGATCTTGCTCATGTCGAGCATGGTGTTGACCACCGACAGCAGATGGGCGCCCGACTGATTGATCAGCGAGACATATTCGCGCTGCCGGTCGTTTTCGAGCTTACCGAAATATTCGCCCGAGAGAATGTCGGAGAAGCCGAGAATGGCATTAAGCGGCGTGCGCAGCTCATGGCTGACCGCCGCCAGGAAACGGGTCTTGGCATCGTTGGCGGATTCGGCAAGCCCCGTCTTGTAGATCGCTTCGGCACGCAGCCGCGCCTCTTCGGACACGTCACGCGACTGGACGAGGATGGCGAATTCGCCATCGACCTCGCCAAGCGCCGTCATTTCACAGCGCATGTGGACGAACTGCTCGCCGCCGGCAAAGACATTGGGATGCTCCAGCCGGATATCGATGGTCGCCTGGCGATTGCCCTGGCGCAGCGTATCGATGGCCTGCAGGAAGAGGATGCGATCGGAGACGTGGATCTGTTCGATGAACCCCCGGCCGCCGGGATTGCGCATCCAGGCCAGATAGGATTCGGCGTCACGGCCATGCACGGATGTGACAGAGCCGCGGATGTCGTGGATCGTTACCAGACCGGCAAAACAATCATAGTGGCGGGCGCCGTTGTCGATGGGTATCTCCCGGATTTCGGCAGGATAGGCGGGCTTGCGGCTGCGCTGATAGGCAATGCCGCCGACGGCTGCGATCAATGCCGCAGCGCCGACCAGGGCCGAGCCGACCGGCAGGGCCAGCGAAACGGGCAAGGCAACAGAGAGAGCGAGAGGTACCGTCGGGAACGCAACAAGAGCCGTGGCTGCGACCGCCCGGATAACGGCGAACTCGCGGCTTGCCTCCGGCTCTCCCGCCACCTGGCGGGGCAGCCAAAGGCGCGCGGCGTCATCGACGCGCGACGCCATCCTGCCAGCAATGTTACGCAATACTCTCAACGTCTGACCCTGTACGCTCGTTCTTTTCCGGATCCCGTCATGGTTCCATTCTTTATAAGCAAGTCATCATACACGACCGGAAACGGTTTATCTGAACGATCATCTTGCACATCCGAATTTCGCACTGGCGGCTTAATGAAAGGATAAATGAAATTGCGACAAATCCCGCGAAAGGCCCTCAAAGTCCCATTCCGGGACAAATCTCCGGGGCTTTGTCTTTCGTGGTTAATGGGGCGTAAGCGCTGGATTTCAGGCGGTTTTCGCCCCCGCGTTAACCTCTGTGGCAGCCCGGCCTAGCGCCAGCCCCCGCGTTTCAGGGCTTGACTGGAACCGCCCCGCCTTGAACCTTAATGGCGACCGTTAAAATGCGTGATAAATGCCATTCAAATGCCGATAATTCGAATTTTATGAAAAGACGGTGCAAATACCACCGGTTTTGGCAAAGGCATGTTCCGAATCCCTGCCTAAGGTGTGATGACAAGGCGCCAAGGGAGCGAACCCGGCAGAGACCGGACGCAGGTTTGAGCGCCTGACCAAAGGATGGGCAAGACAATGTGGTTTCTGATCAAGGGAACATTCTGGTTTTCGCTGGTGCTGGTGCTCCTGCCGTTTCTCGATCCGGCAAGCACTTCGACACTGGAGCGCGGCCCCAAGGTTGATGTCGGCGATACGGTCTCGGCCGCAACCGAAGCCTTCGGCTATATCAGCGCCATCTGCGTGGAAAAGCCGGATGTCTGCGTCAAGGGCACCGAGACATTCGTGGCGCTCGGCCACCGGGCCCGTGAAGGCGCCAAGATCGCCTACCAGTTTCTCGACCAGCAGTTTGCCGAACCAAGCGACGCCGTGACCACCGGCACCGTTGCCGCCGCGCCGCAGCCCGCCATCGACGTCTCCGCCGATATCGCCACCGCCGAACAGATTGCCGCGCAGCCGGAACCGATCTTCAACCGGATCCCCGTGCCGGAAAAGCGCATCGAACCGAAGGCTTCGGTTGTGCGCTGACGCGCATCAAAGCCGTAACGATATTACGACTGCCTGAACTGCCGATTTTACGGCCGCCGTGAGGAACGCCCATCCCTCACGGCTTTTTCTTTTTGCAGTTCTCATTTGCCTGTCCATCACCTATATCAACGGCATGGACCAGACCAATACATCGCCGATCACCCCGCTTGCCGAAATCATCGACAATTGCGCCTATCTGGACGATTGGCAGGACCGGATGAGCTATGTCATCGAGCTTGGCCGCAAGCTGCCGGAAATGCCGGAAGACAAGCGCACGTCTGGAAACAAGGTGCAGGGTTGCGCCAGCCAGGTCTGGCTGGTCACCCATGCCAGCCCAGCGGCAAGCGACCCGATCCTGACCTTCGAGGGCGAATCGGACGCGCATATCGTGCGCGGCCTTGTTGCCATCGTGCTGTCGATCTTTTCCGGGCAGCACGCCTCCGATATCATCAAGACCGATGCCATCGACCTGTTCGGCCGCATGGGACTGATCGAGTACCTGACGGCGCAGCGCGCCAACGGCCTGCGCTCGATGATCAAGCGCATCAAGGACGAGGCCGCCCAGCAGCTGGCTGGCTAAAGCACGATATCGCCCGCCTCCGGCCGGTACCCCTCCGCCCCCCAGGCATGATTTTTCCGTGTTGCCGCCGGTGGTGGTGGTGCGTAATGGCGGGCGAGCGCCATCAGGGCAGTGCGCAACATCAGCTTGGCCGAACGGGCCGGCCATTGCCGCTCGCGCTCGACGATTTCGAGGCCCTTCTGGAAGCAGCAGACATCGAGCGCCACGCCGCAAAGTTCCGGGCCGATCGCCTCCATCGCCTTGCCGACCCGAAACCGCGCCGACATGGCGGAATCGCTGAGATCGGCAGCGCCACCCGCACCGCCCCTGGTCCTTGTCGAGAGCCGCGGCTCGTAAGTCATGGTCAGCCGTGGCTGCAAATTCGCGCGGGTAAAATCGGCATGCAGCCTCTCCCCAGCCATAATCGCTTGCGGCGGCAGGAAAGGCTGGCCGGATTTCTCCTTCAGGCGGGCGGCGGCGCCCAGTGGCGATTCCAGCTGGTTGACCCGGACGGCCTGACGCATACCGTCCACAGCTACCGTCGCGGTTTCGATCTCGCGGTGCTGCTCCTGAAATGCCTCGTCGGGCGTCACAAGCGCGCGGCGCAGGAACGGCAGCGCCTGCGGCGTTGCCCGGACGATATCGCCGTCGCGGATTGCCAGCCCGAGGGAAACAGCCTGCGCCACCGTTGCTTGAGAGACCGTTCGCGACGGCATGGCACCCTTCAGCCGGATCGTGCCGGCCGCCTCACCCGGTTCGATCCGGACCGGCGCATGGCTGACAACGGAACGGACGAAGCGGACGAGATCCTTTTGCGCTGTGCGCGCAGCCCTTGCGGAGATTTCATCCATGATCGCGCCCTCCCGGCGCACCGAAGAAGCAGGTGACGACGCGCTCCAGCGCGGCGATGAAATCGTCAAAGGCCTGGTCGTCGCGCCGGTCTTCGACCATGTTGCAGGCGTGGCTGACGGTGGTCCAGTCACGCCCGAAGGAATAACCGATATCGGTCAGCGAAATCTGCAGCACGACATGGCAGACATACATCGAAATCTGCCGGACATGGCAGCTGGTACGGCGGCGGTCGCGCCTGAGTGGCACGCGCTCGCCGACCATCATGACCATCTCCGCCGTCACCTGCCGCACGAGGCGGCAACGGTGGTGGGCGCCAACAGACAGGACAGGCCCCCATGGATCGTCAAGCGTGCCTGAACCGGGCGGCAGGATGGACTGCGTGACCACGCGCACTCTTGGCGCCGGCAAGGACTGTCTTGCGGACGGGGGCCGATGGAGAAAATTGCTGAGATGCATGGCTCACTCCTTTTGATAGGAATTAATTCATACACCCTAGTGCAATGACGGGGATGATTGGAAGCGAACAACAAAAGATAATCGTTGTTTTTCCGTGCTTTTCAGGATTTTTGAGAAAAAATGTAGGTATATTTTCCTCGCCTTCATTTTATACCCGTGCGATAGGCACGAAAAAGCCGGTCTGTGGGAGCCAGACCGGCTTGAAAGTATGATCTAAGAAATCGCGCCTGGCTTACTTGGCGCGGCGCTTGCGGCGCTGGCCGAGGCCCATTTCCTTGGCAAGGCGCGAGCGCGCCTCGGCATAGGCCGGGGCAACCATCGGATAGTCAGCCGGCAGGTCCCACTTTTCGCGGTATTCTTCCGGCGACAGGGTGTGGTGGGTCATCAGGTGGCGCTTCAGAGACTTGAACGTGCCGCCGCATTCCAAACAGGTGATCTGGTCGTCCTGAACGGACTTGCGCACCGAAACCGCCGGCTTCGGCTTTTCGATGACAACAGCGACAGGTGCCGGGCTGCTCGTATTGTTCAGCGCCGCGTGCACGTCACCGATCAGCGTCGAGAGTTCGGCGACCGGTACGACATGATTGCTGACATAAGCGGCAACGATCTCTGCGGTCAGTTCGACCAGTAGATCATGACCCGAGCCAAGCGGTAGATCCGTCATTTTTTCTTTCTCCTATCGGAATCACTTCAAACGTGGCCGCGACGGGTTTATCGCGAACACAACCAAACCATCTTGAGAAAGTGCCCGACATCGCGATACCCGCCTGACCAGATGTATTTTACACCTGGAAACGACAGAAAACTACGACAACCGTATAATACTCCCAATTCCTACGGGCTGGAAACCATTGCCAAAGCGCCGGGACAACCCTGCGCCTCAAAGCAACAATCAACAATCACAACCCATGCTGGAATTTCAGAATGAAGTAATACAGAAATGGACACTTTGCCTTTACTCGATTAACATCGATCGGGCAAAAGTCCAATCATAATTTATGCGAAATTTAGCCTATTGATCTTCAAAGCCAACGCATAACAATGCGTGATCGGAAACATTACGATACACTTTGCCGCAGAGGCTGTACGGCTTTTCAAATAACCGCCAGTTTACTTGCCGTTAACCACACTGTTTCCAGCAATACCAGAATCCATCCACCGGACATTCTAGGGAGAAACGCGCGCGGCCGGCGCAATGAAGACAGTTGCGCTCGATGAGATTCGCGCCGCGCATGCATCGCGGCAGAATGCGGTCGATTAAAGGCAAATGTGTCAGTGGGGCCGGGATTTCGGCGCGGGCTGCGGCAACTGGTCGGTCACCGACAGATTGGTCAGCCGGTAACCGGCCTGATGCGCGGCCTTGGCCAGCAGATGGGCCGAAAGCGGCGCAGTCAGCACGAAAAAGGCAAAACCGGCCAGGGCACGCAAGAGGATGGCGATATCCATTGCGTGGATGCCCGCAGCCAGCAGCAGCAGGCCGGAACCGATCGTACCCGCCTTGGAGGCTGCGTGCATGCGCGTATAGAGATCGGGGAAACGCAGTAGCCCGAGGGCCGCCAGCACGCTGAACAGCGAGCCGATCACCAGGAGCGCACTGACCGCAACGGCCGTCAGCATGTCGGGATCACCTGTCATCAGCGGGCTCCCTTTTTATTGCGGCGCGCGGACTTGCCCCGCTTCAACTTCTGCGCCCCCGGCACCGGGAGCCCTGCCCCGGCGTCCTTTTCCGGCGACAGCCCCCGCGCCAGGATGAAACGGGCAAAGGCGACGGTTGCCAGAAAGCCGACGAGGCCGAGCGCAATGGCGATGTCGATATAGAGATTGAAGCCGCTCTTGATGGCCAAAACCGCGATGAGACCGATGGCGATCGCCACCAGCATGTCGAGACCGAGCACCCGGTCGGGCAAGGTCGGCCCGCGCAGGATCCGCAGCACCGTCAGCAACAGCCCGAGCGACAGGGCGGCAAGGGCGAAGGAGATCGAAGACGAGAGAATGGTGGCGGCGTTCATAACGGAAAGGCCTCCCGGATGCGGCGTTCGAAACCGCCGGAAATCGCCCGCCTTTCCGCCGCTGGATCATGGCAATCCAGCGCGTGGACATAAAGCGTCTTGCGGTCGTCGGAGACATCGACCGACAGCGTGCCCGGCGTCAGCGTGATCAGGTTGGCGAGCAGGGTGATTTCGAAATCCCGCGTCAGCGACAGCGGAAAGGCAAAAATGCCCGGCCGCAGCCGCATGTTTGGCCGAACCACCAGGATCGCCACCTTGATGGCCGACAGCGACAGTTCCTTGAAGAACAAGGCAACAAGCAGCAACAGCTTGAGGGGCCGGACGCGCAGGCGCGCCGCCGCAAACTGCTCGCGCACCAGCCAGAGCGACAGCGCACCAACGGCAAAGCCGAGCAGCAGGTTGTGAACTGTAAAACTGCCGGACACCGCTGCCCAGGTCAGCATCAACAGCAGATTGACGGCAAGAAATGTCACGGCGCACCTCCTGCCGGAAAGACGGAGTGGAGATAGGCGGACGGCTCGGCAAGCGTAGACGCCGCCTGCTGGGCAAGGTTCAGCAAGGTTTCCGGAAGCACCCCGATGAGAATGCTCAACACCGTCAGGATCAGAAGCGGCAACAGGGCGGAAAATGCCAGCGGCTGCGGCGCTGCCGCCGGTTGCGTCTCAACCGGGCGCCAATAGGCGAGCAGGAACACCCGGCCAGTGGCAATCATGGTGAGGAAGCCGGACAAAAGCAGGATAGCCGCCAGCCAGGACGCATCCCCGTTTATCGCGGCCTTGACCAGCATCACCTTCGGCCAGAAGCCGGAGAACGGCGGCAGGCCGGAGACCGAGAAGAACAGCATCAGCGACAATGCCGTGAACAGCAGGTAGTTGCGATAGAGCCCGCCTGCAGAGCCAAGCGAAAAACCACCGCCAAGCCGGGCGGCGAGACCGGCCGCCAGATACAAAGCCGTCATCACCAGCATCGAATGAACGGCGTAGAAGATCACCCCGGAGATCGCATCCGGCCCGCCAATGGCGATACCGGCCAGCATGGCGCCGATGCCGGAGATGACGAGATAACCGAGCAGGCGGCGGGTATCGGACTGCGCCAGCGCGCCAAGCGATCCCGTCAGCATCGTCAGCGCCGCGACGATCGCCAGCACCAATCCGAGCTGTTCGCGCTCAGCCGGAAACAGCATGACGCCGATGCGGATCAGCGCATAGATGCCGACCTTGGTCAGCAGCCCGGCAAACAGCGCGGAAACGACGATGCGCGGCGTGTGGTAGGAGGCGGGCAGCCAAAAGTTCACCGGAAACGCCGCCGCCTTCATCGAGAAGGCCAGGATATAGAGCGCCGTCAGTGTGACCAGCGGCGCGACTGATTGCAGGCCGGGAGCCTTGCGGGCGATATCGGCCATGTTGAGCGTGCCGAAGATGCCGTAGAGATAGCCGGTGGTCAGCAGGAACAGCGTCGTGGCGACCAGATTGAGGAAACCGTATTTCACCGCCCCGTCGATCTGCTCGCGCTCGGCGCCCAGCACCAGAAGCCCGAAGGACGAGATCAAAAGCACTTCGAACCAGACATAGAGGTTAAAGACGTCGCCGGTCAGAAACGCGCCGCTGACGCCCGCCATCAAAAGCAGCAGGAAGGGATAAAAACCGTAGCGCCTGCCGCTGGCATTGACATCGTCGATGGCGGCGACCGCCCCAACCAGCGCCACCACGGCCGATGTCAGCGCAAACAGCGCACCGGTCAGATCGACCGTGAACGCGATGCCGAATGGCGGCAGCCAGCGTCCCATGACCATCGTTACCGGCCCGCTTTGCGCGACATGCCACAGAAGGCCGGCATCGAGCGCCACGAGAACGGCGAGCCCGAAAATCGCCACCAGCGGCTGCGCCATGCCCTTGTAGCGGATCATCATCAGGATCGCGCCGATCGAAATGCACCAGGCGACCGGCAGGATCACCAGCCAGTCGAGCGCCGCCACCGGTTGAAGAACCAGGGCTGCGGAGAGATCGGCGGGGGAAGACGAAACGGCCATGCTGTCAGTATCCAAGCGGCGGCGGCTGGACATCGTCCGGCTCGGCCACGCGCATACCATCGGTGTTGTCCGTTCCAAGAACACGATAGGCGCGCCAGGACAGCACCAAAAGGAAGGCAAAGAACGAGAATGAAATGACGATTGCCGTCAGGATCAGCGCCTGCGGCAACGGATTGGCGGTCGCGCCGGCCGGCACGTCGAGCCCCGCCCCGATCACCGGCGGCACCTCGCGCAGGATGCGGCCGCTGGTAAAGAGCAGCAGGTTGACCGCATTGCCGAGGATGGCAACGCCCAGCAGCATGCGGATGATCGATTTCGACAGAAGCAGATAGACGGCAACAGCCACGAAGATGCCGGTCAAAAGCGCGAAAACGGGTTCCATCAATCTTCCCCCCTTTCCTCGAGCGACAGGGCAATCGAGGTGACGGCGCCGACGACGACCAGATAGACGCCGATATCGAACGTCATGACGCTGGACAGCGGGATTTCCTCACCGAGAACCACCGGATAGACCCAGAGCCCGGTCATGAACGGCACCTTGAAGAACATCGACAGCAGGCCGGACAGCGTTGCCAACAGCAGGCCTGCCCCGGCGATCGACAGCGGGTGAAAGACGATGGCGCGGCGCACGGTCTCGACGCCGAAGGCAATGCCGTAGATCGACAACGCGGCAACGGCGATCAGGCCGCCGATAAAGCCGCCACCCGGCTCATTATGGCCGCGCAGCAAAACGAAGATCGAGAACAGCACCATGACGCTGACGATGACCGGGGTGATGGTTCGGAAGATCAGCGATTTCATCGGCCGGCCTCCTCCGCATCGGGATCATTGTCGGCGATGCGGCGCAGCGATCCGGCCCTGAGCCGCACCAGCGACAGAATGGCCAGCCCGGCGATCATCACCACGGCAATCTCGCCCAGCGTATCGGTGCCGCGGAAGTCGACGATGATGACGTTGACGATGTTGGCGCCGTGGGCGATGGTTTTCGAATATTGCGCGAAGAAATCGGAGAGCGCCGTATCGAACGGCACCTGCGTTACCTTTAGCAGCAAAAGCCCGGCGCCAAGCCCGCAGGCGAGCGCAATGGCGGCGTCCGGCAGGGTCTGGCGGAACGGCCGGCGGTCGGATGGCGACAGCCTCAGCCGCGTCATCACCAGCGCCAGGATAACCACCGCCAGCGTTTCGATCATGAACTGGGTGAAGGCCAGATCCGGCGCGCCGTACAGCAGGAAGATCACTGCGACCGAAAAGCCCTGAATGCCGAGCGAGACGATCGCCGTCAGCCGGTCCTTGGCGAGAACGACGGCAAACAGGCCGATCACCGCAATGATCATGATCGCCAGTTCATGCAGCGGAATGGACGGGAAGACCGGCGCCAGCGCCAGTTCGCCGAACACGAATGGCGGTACGAGCAGGACCACCGCGATCGCTACGAAGGTCATGGTCATATAGCTGTCCAGCCTGCCGTTCTGCAGCCGCCGTGTGATGGCGAAGGACAGGCGGACAAGGCCGGAAATGGCCTGATCGAAGCCGCGATCCGGCCCCCAGCCGATCCAGGCGAGAGCCGAGGCAACACCTGCCCTCACCCGCGCAAGGCCAATGTAAAGCGCAATACCGATAACGATCGTCAAGACAGACAGCGCCAGCGGCACGCCGATATGCGGCACAAGCGAGATGGCGACCGCGCGCGGCTCACCGGCAATGGCAGAGGCCATCGGCGTGGAGAACAGCGCATGGACGGCGCCCGACAGCACGGCGGCGGCAAGCCCGGCCAAGGCCAGAACCGCAGGTCCGAGCCAGAGCAGGACGGGTGCTTCATGCGCGTGTTTCGGCGTTGCCACCGGTTTTCCGGCAAACGGCTTCAGCGCCACGGCAAAGGCGATGGCAAACATCAGGGCGTTGCCGATGATGGCAAGGACCGCAAAAACGATCGAGCGCGGATCAGACGACGACAGCACCGCATAGACCTCTTCCTTGGCGAGGAAGCCGAAGAACGGCGGCAGGCCACCCATCGAGATGGCGGCGGCGAGCGCAATCGCAAAGGTCAGCGGCATGGCCGAACGCAGCCCGCCGAGGCGCGTCACATCGCGGGTGCCGGTCTCGTGATCAATGATGCCAGCCACCATGAACAGAGCACCCTTGAACAACGAGTGGGCGACGAGATAGAGCACCGCCGCCTCGATGGCATAGGGCGCACCGAAACCGGTGAGCATGACCAGAAGCCCGAGCGACGACATGGTCGTATAGGCGAGCATCAGCTTGAGATCCGTCTGGCGCACGGCCAGGAGCGCGCCGATCACCAGCGTCGCCGCGCCGAACATCGGCAGGATCAGCTGCCATTCCGGCGTACCGCCGAGCACGGGATTGAGCCGCATCAGCAGATAGACGCCGGCCTTCACCATGGTGGCCGAATGCAGGTAGGCCGAGACCGGAGTCGGCGCTTCCATGGCATTCGGCAGCCAGAAATGGAACGGAAACTGCGCCGACTTGGTGAAAGCGCCGCCAAGCACCAGCACCAGCACCGCGAGATAAAGCGGGCTCGCCTTGACGAGAGGACCAAGCGCCGTGAGCGCCGAAAATTGAGTGACGCCGGAAATGTTCCACAGCACGATCAGACCGGCGAGCAGGAACAGCCCGCCGCCGCCGGTGACGACCAGCGCCTGGAAGGCGGCGCGGCGCGCGGCTTCGCGATGATGGTCAAAGCCGATCAGCAGGAACGAGGTGATCGAGGTCAGCTCCCAGAAGACGAACAGCATCAGGAAACTGTCGGAGGCCACCAGCCCCAGCATCGATCCCATGAACATCAACAGGAACGAGAAGAACCGGCCCTGATGCGGATGGCCCTTCAGGTAGCCACCGGCATACAGCACGATCAGCGCGCCAATGCCCGAGATCAGCAGGATGAAGCTCAGCGACAGGCCATCGATCAACCAGGAAAACCGCACATCGAAGGACGGCACCCAGGTGTAACCGCCGGTGACGGCCGTGCCCTGGGCGATCTCAGCCGCAAAGCCGGAAAAATGGACAAAGATCGCGGCCGGGATGAGGGCCAGCACCCAGGCTGCATTGTGGCCGAACATGCGTGTCAGCAAAGGCGCAAAAAGCGCCCCCAGGAAAGGAAGGCAGAGGGCCAGAAATGTCAGGTCGGTGACATTCATGGGTCAGCAGGTCCTTTCGTGAGCGGGGGTGGCGAAAAGCAGGAAAGGCGGCAGGAAAATGCCGCAATGTCACCCTCTGGGAATAGGGCAAGCGAACGGTAAACTCAAGGTTATGGCCGGATATACAGGTCCTCTTCCCCAGCTCTCGCAGGAAAAGACCTGTTGTAGGACGGCACCAATTTGATCCCGCCGCCTCTTCTGACAATTGCCGGCGCCGAAGTTCGGCCTATCTCCTGCGCCATAACGTCACGGAGAGGCCGATGCAGCAGAAACGCCCCCTGAAAATCGACAGAACCGATGCCGAATGGCGCGAGCAGCTGACCCCGGAGCAATACCGGGTCACCCGGCAGCATGGCACCGAGCGGGCTTTTTCCAGCCCCGATTTCGAGCCGGGAAAAACCGGTAGCTATCATTGCGTCTGCTGCAACCGGCCGCTCTACCGCTCAAAGGCCAAATTCGATTCCGGCACGGGCTGGCCGAGTTTTTTCGAGCCGATCTCCGTGGATGCCGTGACAAAACATCACGACGTCTCCTATGGCCTCAGCCGGACCGCAATCCGCTGCGCCGATTGTGATGCCCATCTCGGCCATGTGTTTGCAGATGGCCCGCCGCCGACGGGCTTGCGCTATTGCATGAATGGTGCTGCCCTGACATTCGAAGACGGCTGATGGAGAAACAGTCTTGAGAACTGCATGGCTGCTGATTGTGACCCTTTGCACCGCACTCCCCGTTTCGGCGGCGGACGTCTGGACCCGTTACTCAAATCCGCGTTTCAGCTACAGCGCCGAAGTACCGCCCGGTTTTGCGCTGACGCAGGAAAGCGATAACGGCGACGGCGCAACGTTTGATTCAAGGGACGGCGCCAGGCTATTGATTTTCGGCGCTTTTGCCGGGAACGGCTCCTTTGCCGCCGATATCCGCCAGCGTATCGCCTGGGACGAGGAAAAGGGCTGGGCGATCACTTATCAGAAGGTGACGCCGGGCTGGGCAAGCTATTCCGGCTCCCGGTCCGCCAACGTTCTCTACGTGCGGGGCGTGGCGCTTTGCGACGGCAGCGCTGCTTATTTCCAGCTGGAATATCCACGATCGGCGCTGAAGGCTTACGACAAGCTCGTCAACCGCATGATAAAATCCCTGCGCCCTGCCGAAGGATGCAACCAGGCACCAACGGCCGCCCCCGCGGCTGCGCCGAACTGACACCGGCTGCCGCAGAACATTCGGGATCGCCAATCCGGCTGCCCGGAAGCCACCGGAATCCCCCTCACGTTTCACTCACGCCCGAATGGCGCCGGGTGTATACTGCAGCCGTCTATCGCAGCTGCGTCCGCCGCTCTGGCGGCAGGACCGCATAACTTTGGCGGGAGTTGAACAATGACACAGGTTGAATCCGGTCTGGACAGGGAGATCGCCCCCCTGCGGACGGCCGATCCGTTTCTGGTCGAGGCACCGTCGCAAGCCCCGGCTCTGACGGGTTATTTTGCGGCGGTCGCAATGACGGCTGCCGCCACGGTCGTGGCTCTGGGGATCGACAGCGGCATGAGCATCCCGAATGTTTCGCTCGTCTTCGTCATACCGGTGATCATCGCCGGCGTTTCCTTCGGGTTCGGGGCTTCCGTCTGTTCGGCCGTGCTTGGGGCGCTCGCCTACAATTTCTTCCTGACCGAGCCGCGTTATACGCTGACTGTCAACGACCCCGCCAATGTCTGGGCGATCGGCCTGCTGCTGTTCGTCGGGCTGATCGTCAGCAGCGTTGCCTTTACCTCCCGCCGCCGGGCGATCAATGCGGCATTGCTGACACGACAGGCCACCATGCTGCAAGCCTACAGCCGTGATATCGGGGCAGCCACGGACACCAAGGCGGTTGTCTCCATGACCGGCAAGACGTTGGCAGCATTGTTCGACGTTCCCGCCGTGGTGATCCTGCTAAGCGGGAGTGACGTTACCTCCGTCAACAGCACCGGTGGCCCTGAGCTTCAGGCGGCCGATCTGGAGGCTGCACGGGCAGCGCTGGTGATGGGAACAGTGGCGCGGGCCGGCGTCTATCCGGCTGCGGCGTCGCGTTTCGATTTCTGGCCGGTGACATCAGCGGCGGGCCAGAGCGCCGTTGTCGGGCTTGCCTTTGCGCCCGGCGAGCGGCCGTCGTCATCCGAGGCACCCGTCGATATCATCGCGCGGATTTTGGGTCTGGCGCTCGATAACCAGCGTTTGCGGGCAGTGCGTGGCGCTGCCGCGACCTGAGCAGGCTGTCAGCTGTCGCTTCAGCTCGCAGCACTGCTGATGCAGGTAAGAACGGCGGAATAATGTACGGCGGCGGCGGTGACGACGAAGCCGTGCCAGATGGCGTTCTGGAAGCGCAGCTTTTCCCAGACATGGAAAATCACACCCAGGGAATAGATGATGCCGCCCGCCAGAATGAGGATCATTGTCGTTTCGGTGAGTTGCGACAATAACGGACCGGCAGCAAAGACGCCGCTCCAGCCCATGGCGAGGTAAAGCAGGATCGCCAGCCTGTCGAAGCGGCCGGGAAAGACACATTTGATCAGCACGCCGACGATGGCGATCGACCAGATGCCGATCAGCATGCCGAACAGATAGGGATCGTCCCAGCCGCGCTGCAGGAACGGCGTATAGGTGGCGGCAATCAGGATGAAGATCGACGAGTGATCGAAGCGGCGCAGGAACCACTTGGTCTGCGACACCGGATAGAGATTGTAGAGGAAGGAAATCGACAGCGTCGCCACCAGTCCCGCCCCGTAGATCCAGGCGGCAACCAGCTGTCCCGACGTGCTCCAGACGCTGGCGTAGAAGATCATCGCCGTGACACCGATCAGCGCAAAGGCGAGCCCGACGCCATGAACAACGCCATCGGCGATCAGTTCAGAGCGATCGTAGTTCCACTTGATGCCCTTGATTTCCATGTACGCCTCTCAACAGCCGATCCGGCTCTATCATTGCAGTCTGCCGTCAACACACCCGGACGGCAAGCCAGATAACCATAACAATTTGACAGGCCGTTAAAGGCTGAAACAGGGCCATGGGGATCAACATTTGCGACAGGCCGACATCAACACATGTTCGGTGTTTTCAACTTATCAACCCAATGCAAGCGACGTCCGCTGGATGACGCCCTCACGGGCGATAGCGCAGCGCGTTCACCAGCAGGGTGAAGGCGGCGGACGGCTGTTTGCGGCTGGGGTAATAGAGGTGATAGCCGGAAAACGGCGGGCACCAGTCGTCGAGAACGCGGATCAGGCGGCCATCGGCAATATGCGGACAGACGACATCTTCCGGCAGGTAGGCCAGGCCCAGTCCTTCGAGCGCCGCATTGACCCGCAGCGCGATATTGTTGAAGACCAGCCGCCCCTCGACCCGCACCCGCAACTCGTGCCCATCCTTTTCGAACTCCCAGACATAGATGCCGCCATAGGTCGGCAGGCGCATGTTGATGCAGGAATGACCGGTCAGGTCATGTGGCGTCTGCGGCCTTTTCCGTCCGGTGAAATAGGCGGGAGAGCCGACGACCGCCATGCGCATGTCGGGCGCGATCCTGACCGCGATCATGTCCTTTGCCACCTGCTCGCCGAGCCGGACACCGGCATCATAGCGCTCGGCAACGATATCCGTCAGGCCGTAGTCGACGATGACCTCGGCATTGATGTCGGGATAATCCGGCAGCAGTTTTGCAAGGGCTGGCCACAGCACCGCTTCGGCCGCATGCTCACCTGCGTTGATGCGGATGGTGCCGGCCGGCTTGTCGCGCAATTCACTGAGCGCCGCCAGCTCGCTTTCGATCTCGTCCATGCGCGGGCCGGCGGTATCGAGCAGGCGGGCTCCGGCCGGTGTCGGCGAAACGCTGCGAGTGTTGCGGTTAAGCAGGCGCAGGCCGAGCCGCTTTTCCAGCCCGGTAATCGTATGGCTGAGCGCCGACTGCGACACACCCAGCCTCGCTGCCGCCCTGGTAAAGCTCTGTTCGCGGGCAACGGCGATGAAGGCAACGAGATCGTTGATCGGCTGGCGCGGCATTCATGAATTCTCCTCATGAGGCTTAGCGCGTTCTAGCACCTAATCGCGGGTAATCGCACGCGCTAAATACAGGATCATCACTTACATCATCATCATCGGCCATGACCGGCCAGACTGTTCGGAAAGGACATCTGATGAACATCAAGCGCAATGGCTCTGCCCCATCCGCCAAGGGGCCTGCAGACTATTTCACCGGAACAGTCCGCATCGATGCACCGTTTCAGGGAACGGCCCCTGCCCGGGTCAGTGGCGCGACCGTGACGTTCGAGCCGGGCGCCCGTACCGCCTGGCACACCCATCCGCTCGGCCAGACGCTGCTTGTCGTCTCCGGTTTCGGCCGGGTGCAGCGGCTTGGCGGCCCGATCGAGGAAATCCGGCCAGGCGATATCGTCTGGTTCGAACCCGGCGAAAAACACTGGCACGGCGCATCGCCAACCACCGCCATGACCCATGTGGCCATTGCGGAGGCACTGAATGGCAAGGTCGTCGACTGGATGGAACACGTTACCGACGAGCAATATCAGGCCTAATCAGGAGCAATCACAATGCAGAAACGCACACTGGGAAACAGCGCCCTTGAAGTCTCGGCCATCGGACTTGGCTGCATGGGCCTGAGCTTCGGCTACGGCCCGGCCACCGAAAGGCAGCAGGCCATCACGCTGATCCGTACCGCCTTCGAGCGCGGCGTCACCTTCTTCGACAGCGCCGAGGCCTATGGCCCTTACACCAACGAGGAACTGCTCGGCGAAGCGCTGGCGCCGATCCGCGACGAGGTGGTCATCGCCACGAAATTCGGTTTCGATTTCAATGGCGAAGGCGGCCAGAGCGGTATGAACAGCCGGCCGCAACATATCCGCGCTGTCGCCGAGGCCGCGCTGAAACGGCTGAAAACCGACGTGATCGACCTGTTCTACCAGCATCGCGTCGATCCGGCCGTGCCGATCGAGGACGTGGCCGGGACGGTCAGGGAGCTGATCGCCGAAGGCAAGGTCAAGCATTTCGGCCTGTCCGAGGCGGGTACCCAGACCATCCGCCGCGCCCATGCCGTCCAGCCGGTTACGGCCTTGCAGAGCGAATATTCGCTGTGGTGGCGCGAGCCGGAAGGCGATATCCTGCCGGTGCTGGAGGAGCTGGGCATCGGCTTTGTTCCCTTCAGCCCGCTCGGCAAGGGCTTTCTCACCGGAGCGATCAACGCGCAGACCACCTTTGATACCAAGGATTTCCGCAACAGCGTGCCGCGGTTCTCGGCGGATGCGCGCGCGGCCAATCAGGCGCTTGTCGATCTGCTGGGTACGATCGCGGCGGACAGGAAGGTGACCCCGGCGCAGATCGCGCTCGCCTGGCTTTTGGCACAAAAACCCTGGATCGTGCCGATCCCCGGCACCACCAAGCTGAACCGCCTGGAGGAGAACATCGGTGCTGCCACCGTCACCCTCTCGGCCGGTGATCTCACCGCCATCGAGCAAGCGGTGTCGAAGATCGACATTCAGGGCGCGCGCTATTCGGCCGAGCATCAGGCGCGGATCAACCGCTAAACAACGGCATCAGGCGGTAGTCGGGCAAGACTGCCGCCGCTTATTGCAAGACCAATCGCAGCGCGGAAACCTACCGGTCGATCAGCACCGCACATTTGCAATGGCTGGTAACGCGGCTGGCAGTCGAGCCGATGAAATAATCGATCAGACCCGGCCGGTGCGAGGCGATGATCACCAGATCGCCCTCCGCCTCTTCGGCGAAATTGTTGATGACGCCGGCGGCACCGCCGATGCGGATTTCGACACGGCCGTTCGTAACCCCATGTTTTTCCATGAGGCCGGTCAGCGTCTTCTTGGCATGGTCGCGTGACGCCTCGATCAGTTCCAGCGGAAAATCGACGATCATGTAGCCCTGGGCATAGGCGTTCAGATCCTCGACAACGTTGAGCAGGATGATCTCGCCGCCCTCGTCGAGCAGCGACTGGGCGCGCTCCAGGACCTTCTCGCCGTGCTCCAGCTGGTCCATGGCAATCGGAACGATAATTCTCGAATACATGACGGTCTCCTCGGGTTCGCCGCGCCGGCCGCAGCGCGCGATGACAGGCTTTGCAAGGCCGTCATCCTCGCCGCATTACGCGGATAGATTCAATATAGGTGTGCGGCGGCAAAAGTCACAACTCGCCATACCGTCGCAGGCAATTGTCAACAGGTTGAGAACAGTACATCGTCAAGTCAGTATCTTCCGTGAACGCCGCGCGCGCGCCATATAGTCGGGCATGACAACGGACGGGGACAGGCCAATGACCAGCTTCAACAGACGCACGTTCATGAAGTTTTCGGCGACAGCATTGGTCACTGGCACCGCCGTCACCACAGCCAAGGCAGGGAGCACGCCCATGACCGTTCAAGCCGAAGACCACGCCGTCCGCATGCCCGCCTATGTCGATCATTCGCATCTGGTCGTGCGCGACCTCCCAATGGTGTCATCCTGGTACCAAGCCATCATGGGCCTGAAGCCGATCGAGAAGACCGCCAGCGGCGAGACACTCGGCGTTGCCGGCCGTCCGCTTCTGACCCTGACGACGCAGGGCAACGCGGCCGCCGCGCCGCAGAATGCGCCGGGCCTGTTCCACACCGCCTTCCTGATGCCTGATCGCACGGAGCTTGGCCGCTGGCTCGCCCATATCGCCCATAACAACGTGCCGCTTCAGGGCGCGTCCGACCATCTGGTTTCGGAAGCCATCTATCTCGGCGATCCGGAAGGCAACGGCATCGAGGTCTACCGCGACCGGCCGCGCGGCGAATGGAATTACCTGCAGGACGGCATGGTGAAGATGGCGACGCTGCCGTTTGACCTGCAGGCGCTCTATGACGAAGCCCCGAAGGACAAATGGGACGGCATGGCCACCGGCAGCACGATCGGTCATATCCATCTTCAGGTTTCGGATATACCGCAGGCCAACG
Organism: Hyphomicrobiales bacterium; assembly: GCA_900473685.1. Taxonomy (GTDB): domain Bacteria; phylum Pseudomonadota; class Alphaproteobacteria; order Rhizobiales; family Rhizobiaceae; genus Pararhizobium. The sequence goes on along the minus strand of UCNE01000029.1, from coordinate 52,966 downwards.
CGTTCTTCGGCGATGTGCTCGGCCTTGACCTGATGGCAAGCTATCCCGGCGCCAGCTTCTTTGCCTCGGGCAAATACCACCACCATGTCGGCGCCAATATCTGGAACTCACGCGGCGCGCCGAAACGGCAGACCAACATGACCGGCCTGTCCGACTACACGGTGCATTTCAACGATCCGGCCAAGCTGCAGAACGCCGTCGCCAAGCTCGATGAACTGGAGATCCCGGTGACGCGCAACGGCGATACCGTCTCTCTGATCGATCCCTGGGGCATCGGCCTGAAACTGGTGGGCTGACGCCCCCGCAGGCACCCTGCAAAAAGAGTTTTCAACAGGGTGCCTGCGACGGATTGTACCAACGCACCTCTTAAATTTGACTATTATAGTCAAGTATTCTAACTCGCCCCGATATCCGTTCAGGCGGACGTAAGTCTAGGGGTTAGTATTTTGAAAAATAAGAGAATTCTTGTATACGCACTCGCCACAGCGAGCGCTGCGCCATTGCCTTTGCATGCAGCCGATTGGCGGCCTACGGTGGAAATCGATGGCACCTGGCGCAGCGGCCAATCGAGCGCCGGGGGCGGCTTTTTCCTGCCGATCCTGCTTGATTCGGGCAATGCACTGTACATCGATACGCAAGGCGCCTTCATCGAGGGCGGCGTGCAGCGCGGGTCGATCGGTGCCGGCTATCGCATGCGTGCCAGCGACGACTGGGTGGTCGGCGTCTACGGCTATTACGACTACCTGAACAGCGCCTACGACAATTCCTTCAACCAGCTATCCTTCGGCGTGGAAGCGCTCGGACCGGTGTTTGAAACGCGCGCCAACATCTACCTGCCGCTCGGCGACGATCATACGCTCGCCGGCATGGGCCGCGGCGAAGTCAGCGGCGGCAAGCTGATGTTCCGCGAAGGCATGGAACGCGCCCGCCGCGGCGGCGATGTCGAAGCCGGTGTTCGCGTGCCGCTGTCGAGTGCCAGCGACAAGATGCAGTTGAAGGTGTTTGCCGGCAGCTATTTCTATGGCGGCGACAATCTCGACGACAAGCTGGGTGCCAAGCTGCGTGCCGAACTGTCCTTTGCCGACCTGCCCGGCCTTCCCGGCGGATCGACAGTGACGATCGGCGCCTCCGGTTCCTACGATAACGAAGACCACTTCAAGGGTGCAGCGATGGCGCGGTTGCGCGTGCCGCTCGGTGCCTCCTCGTCCACCGGTCCGGCCGATCCGTTCGACCCGCTGACCCAGCGCGTCGAGCGCAATCGCACCATCGAGACGCATCGGGGTGCCACCGGCGATCTCGAGAAGGCTATTGTCGAACTGAACGGCCAGACAGCCGGTAATGTCATCGACATCTCCGCAGCCAATGGAGATGCCGCCGCCATCAATGCCATCATCGCTGCGGCCGGCGACAACGCGCTGATCCTTGCCAACGGCAATATCGGCCTCAACCAGTCCCTGACGCTGAACAACGGCCAGGTGCTGCTCGGCGGCGGCGGCGTGCTCGGCCTGCGCGGCGCCTCGAGTGGTGGCGAAGGCTGGTTCAGGAACCAGGGTGCTGCCACGACGCTGACTGGCTACAATCCCGCCCAGGACGTCGTCACCATGGCATCGAACAGCGCGGTCTCGACACTGTCAATCGCCGGTGGCCTGGCCGCGATCGGCGGTACCGACGCCTCGAACCTGATGATCGACCGCGTCGATATTTCCGGCACCAGCCGGGACGGCATCCGGTTTGACCGGGTGAACGGCGCGATCATCCAGAATTCCAGCATCCACGACCTCTACATCTGCGAAAGCAGCACGGAATGCGAATTCTCGGTGTTCGACCCAAACCGGGCGCCCTATGCCGCCGTCAGCGCGCATGGAACCAGCAACCTGACGATCCGCGACACGGAAATCGACAATGTGACCTACGGCCTCTTTGCCGGCAGCGCGATCGATGAAAGTGACTGGCCTCCGGTTATCACCAACGCCGCCAGCAACATCACCCTGGACAACGTGACGATCTCGCGTTCGCGCCGGGAGGGTCTCCTGTTCGTCGCTGCAAATGACGTTAATCTCAACAAGGTCACGATCGACAACTCGATGCAGGGCCGCGACATGGATCTCGTCGTGCTGCAGGGAACGCGCGATGTCACCATCACCGACATGGTGCTGAAGGGCGGTATCAACGGCCTGATGATGGTCACCTCCAGCAGCATGCCGGAAGGTGCCGTGACCACCAATGTCAATGTCGACGGGCTGATGATCGACGGCACCCGTAATGCCGGCATCTTCCTCAACCCGGTTTCCGGCATCAGCTTCAAGAACGTGGCGATTACCAATGCCGGAACCTACGGCGCGTTCATCTACGGGAGCGACTGGGACTTCCTCGGCGGGCCGATCAGCGACATCACCTTCGACAATGTCACGATCGACAAGGCCGGCACGGCGGGGCTCTACTTCATGGGACCATCGCTGGATGTCAAAGGTGACGTCACCGTTACCGGCACCCCGCGCGATTGCAAGGTCGATCCGTCCTGGGACGGCAGCCTCGGCGGTTCACTGACGCAAGGCCCGGGCTCGGTCCTCACCGTCAATGGCAGCGTGCTTGTCCAGACAAACTTTGGCGGCCGTTGCGGCGGATAAGGCAAATCGAAATCGCCGTCCGCACCTGGTGTCAGGTGCGGACAGCAGTCCTTCAAGGCTTAGTGCGTCGCACCGGAGCCACCGGCCGCAACGATCGCAAACGGCATGCCTTCGACGGAAATGGTCGCGGTTTGCTTCAGCGTTTCAGTGTTGATCATCCGCACCAAGCTGTGGCGCGGATCGGTGATGGCGATGCTGTCGCCAGCAACCGCAAGCCGCGGACGCGGATCGCGCCAATGGCCATCCTTGCTATAGGGCTCGGTGACGCCGGCAGACCGGACGATCTCGCCGCTGACGACATCCAGCACATGCAGCTTGCCATCCTCCGTCAGGATATAGGCGTTGCGGACATTGGCCGGATCGAGGATGAAATCGACACGGCGGGTCGGAAGCTCGACCAGGCGATAGGGTGAAGCGGCGTCCGGATCGATCAGCACGACCTTGTCCTCACCATAATTGCCGAGAAAGAACTGCATCGACCGGCCGCCGAGCAGGGTCGACACCTTGCCCTCCGGCAGATCGCTGCCATAGGCGACCATCTCCAGCTTCGGTCCGTCGAGCCCGCCGGGCCGGGCAACCAGAACCCCTTCCGCGCAACCGAAGGCGACTAGGCGTGCCGATGACGCTTCGCCGTGCAGGCCCGTGCATGTGGCGACATCACCGACCTGCTTGCCCTGCCGGTCGATGACACGCAGTCCCAGCCGTGGCGGAAGCTCGTCAGGCTTCACTTCCGTCGTCATATTGGGCACGGAAACGAGGATATGCTTGCCCATCGGCACGGCGACGCCATGATGCGCGGCCGTGGTATCGGCACTTGCGGCAATCCCCTTGCCTTCGAGCAGCGCGCTTTCCTGAAACAGATCAACCTTGCCGCCGCGATCATAGAAGACCGCCACATCGTCACCGTGGGTGACCACATGGCCCGGCTTCTTGCCGGTGATGCCGCCGGGCAGCAGTTTCGGATCGGAAATCTCGATATCGCGATGCTCGCCATGATCGGACAGCGCAATGCCGGACGCGATGACCTGCACCGTGTCCTTGTCGCCCTGCACCGCAAAAACGGTCTTGCCGCTGTAGCTCAAGGACAGTGCGGCGTAACCGCCAAGATCGAACCGGCCCAGCTCCTTGCCGCTGGCCGCATCGAGCGCCCGGACCACAGGCTGGGTGTGATCGGCGACGAACAGCCGCCATGTTTCCTGATGATCGTCGGCGAAAGCCGGAAGGGGAGACAGCGCCGTCAACGCCAGAATGGCAGCGGCCTGCATTGGTTTGCCTGGATGGATCGGCATGGGTTCTCCCAAAATATTTATGTAATAACGTAACAATTATTTGTTATAAAGTTACAATCCCGTTGTCCAGACGGAAAATGCGGCCCATGGCATTTGGCGGTGTCGAGGGTGGGCTGACGCACATTTTCAGACATGGAGAAACACCGGTCAGCCGGCGCAACAAATCCGATTTAAGGGACGACGCGGGATATTCCATCGGGCAGCACAACCCGCTCGATATTGCAATGCAACATCAATGACCTGGCCTGATCCGAGGCTCCCCGCCTCAGCGCTTGCGCCGATTCTACCCCAATAAAGGTCAAAGTGCCGCGCGTACATTCGCGTCAACTACTATTGATCATCCATAATAACTGGTGTACGCACAGAATAGTAAGGTTAAAACTGCGTTACAATTTGATTACCAAGACAAAATTTCATCATTTCGTCACAAATTCGCCGCTTTTCCTGCTCGAATTTTAGGCGAACTGCACAGTATTTTTGTTTTATTCCAATTCTTTACACAAATAAAAATTCATAAAGCACAAAACAACTCCCGGTAGAAAGTCTAATCGTAACTATAGTGTGGGGCTTGAAATGACGACCAATATCGCTGTCATCATACCGTTCTATCAGGCGGAAGACGGAATTTTGCGCCGGGCGCTTGAATCTGTTGCACTGCAACAGCTACCGGCCGGTGTTAAGCTGAAAGTCGTTATCGTCGATGACGCCTCGCCGCACCCTGCCAGCAGGGAACTCGAAGGGTTCTCCTTCAAGTCCAGCCACGCACTCAACGTCATCACCCAGGCCAATTCCGGGCCTGCCGGCGCACGCAATACCGGTCTGGACAGTCTCGCTGGCGAAGAAATCGATTTTGTCTCGTTTCTGGACTCCGACGACATATGGACACCGCTGCACATCCAAAGAGCCTTGTCGGCGCTGCGGAAAAGCGATTTCTTCTTCTGCAATCACGTGAGGAGCAAGCATTACGGCGATTATTTCCGCTGCCTGCCCGAAACCTGGCAGGCGCTCAGCCAAAACCGCGGCGCCGGGCATTCCCAGATGGTCAAGACCTTTGCAGCCGGAGAGCTGACCCGCACGATGATACGCGAGTGCCCGCCGCAGACATCGACAGTCCTCTACAATTTCCGCAAGAACCCGAATCTTCGCTTCAACACGTCGCTGAGAAGCGCCGGCGAGGATCACATCTTCTGGATCGAACTGTCCATCGACAATGCAACCGCGGTCGATATTCGCGTCAATGTCAGCTGCGGCGAAGGCCTGAACCTCTACTGGTCGAACGTCTCCTGGGAAAGCCCGAAGTCGATCAGCATCCAGGGCTGCCTTGCCATTCAGTACAATTACATGCGCAACAATGCCCGCATCTACTCCATGGATGCCGAGACGATCGCCTTCAGGCAGAGGCTGTACGAGGGCGCCTATGTCTACGCGCTGCTGCGCGGGGCGGCGAAGAGGTTTCTTCCGGACCCCAAGGTCTTCACCAAGCTGGTATCGCAGTATCCGGCATTTCTGCTGCGCAGCCCTGCCAACTTCGTGTTCTTCATCATGAACCGCAAGGTGATGACGGATGTAACTGCGGTAAAAAACGTCCCTAACGCAGACCTGGCCGCATAGTTACCTTGACTGCATTAGCGCCGCGCTGACGTTCCAGGCTTTCCGGCCTGGACTGCAAAGCAGGTCTTGTGACAATCCAAAATATTTCGAGCGCAACATGGTATCGTCGGCAGCAAGAAACGGTAAATCTTCCCTCCTGCATATCGTCAACCTCCAGTACAGGCCCACTGGAGGATTCACGAAGCGTTTCATCGATATCTTCATTTCCATTTCGATCATCCTGATCTTCCTGCCGCTTATCCTGATGATCGCGGCACTGGTGAAACTATCGACCACCGGATCGGTCATTTGCGGCCATGCCGAGATCGGCTATGATGGCGTATCCCTCGATCGCCTGAAGTTTCGCACCTCGTCGCCGTCAGGCGGGGCGGACTTCGCCCAGCATCTAGCAACCCAGAATCTGGCGGTAACTGCGGAAACGCTGTGGACGCGCAAACATCAACCCGACGTGTCGCTTCCACCGCTCGGCGCCGTCCTTCAGCAACTGGGGCTGGACGGGCTGCCGCAGCTCTTCAACGTGCTGCGTGGCGACATGAGCATTGTCGGCCCCTCGCCCTTGACGATGCGGGAAATCGAGCGATACGGGTCGAACACGTCCTACTATATCAAATCGCGCCCGGGCCTGATCGGCTACCGCCTGAGCAGCGGCATGGACGGTCATTATTTCCGCCGCCTGCAACTCGACAGGAACTATACGGAAAACTGGACCGTCGTGGCCGATTGCAGGGAAATCTGGCAGTTTCTGACCGCCACACGCCATTGACGGTTTTCCACGAAAGCGCAGTCCGAGCATAAACTCCGCGCTATGCGCCGGCGCCGACCCATTCGCATCGAAAAGCCAGAATGGGTTTTGAAAATCCCTTCAGCCGGCGGCGCTTTGCCTCCGTGAACAGATCGGCGGCGCCGTATTCCCGGAAGATGTTTTCCGACACCAGTATCTGATCGCCATCGGCGGCATCGCAAAGGCGGGCTGCCAGCTGCACGGTGGACCCGAAGAGATCGTTGCTGTCTTCGACGGGCTCGCCGCAATCCAGCCCGATACGGATATGAAGCGGCTCGGCATTGCCGAGATTGTAGCGTGCAAACTCCTGCTGGATTACCCTGGCGCAATCGACGGCTGCCGTTATCGAGGCAAATGTCGCCATGACGCCGTCGCCGGTATGCTTCACCTCACGGCCGGAAAAATGTTCGAGGCAGCGACGCACCACGGCGTCATGCGCCCTCACCAGTTCGGCCGCCATGCGATCGCCAAGCCGCGACGTCATCGCGGTGGAACCGACGATATCGGTGAACAGGATTGCCCGGTGGCCGGAATCCATCTTGGCCGAGGATTGGCCCGGCAGCGGTTCGGGGTCGTGTATCCGGCCAAGAAATGCCTCGACCGCCGACAGCGCGACTTCGACAACCTCGCCGGAAACCAGTCCGTGCGCCTCGCGGTGCACACATTGCGCCGTTTCGGCGTCCGGTGCGTCCACCAGGCAAAATGCGGTCCCCCGCCTCTGGTCGAACCAGTAGGTGAGGAATTTGACGCCGTACTGATCCTGAATGTCGAGGTCCCTGCGATGCGCCTCGGCAACGTCTGCCGCCGTGGTTCCCGTCAGTTCATGCCGGTCCATGAAAATAGGCATTTACACGCTCCCGCCCCGAGCCCTGCACCTATTGCAAGGTTGCATTCTACGGCGTGAAGGCAGTTCCGTCTATTTTTAAGTACCACCTAAAATACAAAAGGGAGGACATCGCTGCCCTCCCCCTTTTTCATCATCCATGTGGACCTGATATCAGGCCGCGTAGCGGGTGCGCTGCTGCATCGGCTGCGAACGGCTGGTTTCTTCCAGCTTGAAGCGCGCAAGCAGGGTCTGCAGCTGGCGGCTTTCGTCGGCGAGCGTCTCGCTGGCGGCTGTGGTTTCTTCAACCATGGCAGCGTTCTTCTGGGTCATCTGGTCCATGTGGTTGACGGACGTGTTGATCTCGGCCAGCGCCGTCGACTGTTCACGCGCCGCCGTGGCGATGCTCTCGACGTGATCGTTGACGCGCAGCACCAGCTTTTCAATCTCGACCAGCGCATCGCCGGTTGCCCGCACCAGCGAGACACCGCCTTCGACCTCGGAGGCAGACGCGCTGATCAGCGTCTTGATCTCCTTGGCGGCATTGGCGGAGCGTTGCGCCAGTTCGCGGACTTCCTGGGCAACGACGGCAAAGCCACGGCCTGCTTCCCCTGCCCGCGCCGCTTCGACGCCGGCGTTCAGGGCAAGCAGGTTGGTCTGGAAGGCGATCTCGTCGATGACGCCGATGATCTGGCTGATGCGGCTGGACGACCCTTCGATCCGGCTCATCGCCGTGACGGCGTTGCGGACGATCTCGCCGGACTTTCCAGCACTTTCCTTGGTCTCGCGCACCATGTCGCGGGCCTCATTGGCGCGGGCCGACGAAGTGCGGACGGTCGCTGTGATCTCATCGAGGGCGGCGGCGGTTTCCTCAAGCGCTGCCGCCTGCTGCTCCGTGCGCTTCGACAGGTCGTTGGCGGCCGAACTCAGTTCGGCCGAGCTGTCCTTGATGGTGCCGGCCGCGCCGCGCACATTGTTCATGGTCGAGCGCAGCGTCACCATTGTGGCGTTGACGTTCTGCTGCAGTTCGGCGAAGGCGCCGTTGAAATGGCCTTCCATGCTTTCCGACAGATCGGCATCGGCAAGCGCTGCGATGACGCGGCGCACTTCGGTGACGGCAAGATCGACGCTGCCGACCAGTTCGTTGACGCTGCCGGCAAAGCGGTTGAGGTCGTCGTTCTGGTAATCCTTGCCGATACGGCCGGTGAAATCGCCGGCGACCGCTGCGGCAACGACCGCGCTGATGCTCGACTGGAGATCGCTGCTGAGCGCATGCAGGGCCGCTTCCTGGGCTTTCATATCGCGCATCACCAGCGCATTGCGGCGGAACACTTCAACGGCGCGGGCCATTTCGCCGATCTCGTCCTTGCGGGTGGCGTCGGTGCCGGTGCTGTCGAGATTGCCTTCGGCAAGACGGCTCATCGCAGCCGTCAGATCGCGAACCGGCGCGGAAATACCACGGCGGGCAACTAGCAGGCTGACGACGGCGCCGACGACGATACAGCCGGCAGCCGCGAAGACGGCAATGGCGAGTGCGACCGACGAGGACTGCAAGGCCTCGGCACGGGCTGCGGCCAGTGCCTCGCCCGAATAGGTGCTGTAGACCTTGACGGTGCTGGTGACGATCTTCTGCGCATCGAGCGCCTTGTCGAGAGCGGTCTTGATGGCGGCGGCATCCTGCGGGCTGGCTTCGGCAATCCCGACCATGGCGTGGATTTCGCCGAAATAGGCTTCAAGCGTGGTCCGGATGGCCTGCAGCTGCTTCAGCTCGGTTTCGTCTGCAGCGGCCTCGATCTTCGGCAGCCGTTCCAGCATTTCCTTGGAGCGCTTGTCGGTCTCTGCACGGAAGTCCGCGGCCTTTCCCGGCTGCGCTGCCAGCTGATAGGTCATGCGGCTGATGGCGATGATATCGACGCGCAGATCCATGGCTTCGCGGGCAACCTCCTCCTTGGCGCCGACCGAGACGATGGCGGTTTCCAATGCCAGAATACCGCGAGCGCCGACGGACGCGATGACCAGACAGGACAGGCCCATGACGAAAACCACAAGACTGATCTTCTGGAGAATGGAGAGATTGCGAAAATTCATGTCGGAACTCCGGCTGGGCAACTGACCGCGCGCTGATCGAAAAATGACGGGGGACGAGGCATGATGCCTCTGGCAAAGCGCAGCAAGGACATCGCGCCGGGGCGCAATCAGATCACGCCGTAGCGCAATCTGAGGTAATTGCGCTAACAGTAAGTTAAGGCTGGCAATCAAGACGTCCAAGGACACTCGAAAACGCCAACAATCGCTCCGGAACGGGCCGTTGCCACCTCAAGTTGCCTTTCACTGGTCTGCCTGGGTGACTTTCAGCTTGAACCTTGCCTACACGGGCTCTATCTCGGAGACAGACCCCTCGCATTCCCGGAGATTTCCTTGTCCATCTTCAAGAACCTGCCGCCCGCTCCCGCCGCTCCGAAAAAGCCGGTGACGGACACACGCCATGGCATCACGCGCACCGACGACTATGCCTGGCTGCGCGCCGGCAACTGGCAGGCGATGTTCAAGGATCCGACTATTCTCGATCCTGAAATCCGTCAGCATCTGGAGGCCGAAAACACCTATATGAAGGCGGCAATGGCCGACACCGAGGCGCTACAGAAGACGCTGTTTGCCGAAATGAAGGGCCGCATCAAGGAAGACGACAGCTCGGTTCCGATGAAAGACGGTCCATTTGCCTACGGCACCTTCTATGTGACGGGCGGCGAGCAGCCGTCGTTCTTCCGCACGCCGCGCGATGGCGGCGAACGCAGCGTCCTTCTCGACGGCGACAAGGAAGCCGAGGGCAAGGCCTATTTCCGGCTGGGCGGCGTCGATCACTCGACCGATCACAGCCGCGGCCTGTGGAGCTATGACGACAAGGGCTCGGAATATTATACGCTGCGCGTCCGTGACCTCGCGACCGGCGAGGACCTTGCCGATGTCATCGAAAACACCGGCGGCGGCGGCGCCTGGGCGCCGGATGGCAAGAGCTTCTTCTACACCGTGCTCGACGACAACCACCGCCCGTCAAAAATCTTCCATCACATCGTCGGCACGCCGCAGAGCGACGACCGCCTGGTTTACGAGGAAGAGGATCCGGGCTTCTTCATGGGCGTCGGCGGCTCAATGCTCGACGACTTCATCTACATCGACATCCATGACCACGAGACCAGCGAATACTGGCTGCTTCGGACCTCCGATCTTACCGGCAAACCAAAGCTGGTGGCAGCGCGCGAAACCGGCCTCGAATATTCGCTCTCGGAGGGCGGCGATGTCTTCTACATCCTGACCAATGCCGATGGTGCCAAGGATTTCAAGATCATGCAGGCGCCGGTTGACAATCCGAATCGAGAGAACTGGACCGACCTGGTGCCGCACACCGCCGGCCGTCTGATTATCTCGCACGGCGCCTATGCCCGGCATCTCGTCTGGCTGGAGCGCGAGGCCGGCCTGCCGCAGATCAAGATCCGCGACCGCCGCACCGGTGAGGAACATGCGATCGCCTTTGCCGAGGAAGCTTTTTCGCTGGGCCTCCAGGGTGCCGCCGAATACGATACCGACGTCATCCGCTTTTCCTACTCGTCGATGACGACGCCGAGCCAACTCTACGACTACAACATGGTGACGCGCGAGCGCACGCTTTTGAAGACGCAGGAAGTACCCTCGGGCCATAATCCCGATGACTACGTTACCCGCCGCGTCATGGCGCCTGCCTGGGATGGCGCCGAGGTGCCGGTCACCCTGCTCTACCGCAAGGATACGCCACTCGACGGCTCCGCCCCCTGCCTGCTTTATGGCTACGGCGCCTATGGCATTGCCATTCCGGCCTCGTTCAACACCAATTGCCTCTCGCTTGCCGACCGGGGATTCGTCTATGCCATCGCCCATATCCGCGGCGGCAAGGACAAGGGTTTTCAGTGGTACGAAGACGGCAGGATGGAGAAGAAGAGCAATACGTTCAAGGACTTCATCGCGGCGGCCGACTATCTGAATCAACAGAAGTTCACCTCCTACGCCAACATCGTCGCCGAGGGTGGCTCGGCCGGCGGCATGCTGATGGGGGCGATTGCCAACATGGCGCCCGAAAAATTCAAGGGCGTGATCGCCGCCGTGCCGTTCGTCGATGTCTTGAACACCATGCTCGACGACACGCTGCCTTTGACGCCGCCGGAATGGCCGGAATGGGGCAATCCGATCGAGTCCAAGGAAGCCTATGAGCGCATGGCCGCCTACTCTCCTTACGACAACGTCTCGGAAAAGCCCTATCCGGCGATCCTGGCGCTGGGTGGCCTCACCGACCCGCGCGTCACCTATTGGGAGCCGGCCAAATGGGTCGCCAAGCTGCGCGAAAAGACCACCGGCTCCGAGCCGATCCTGATGAAGACCAACATGGATGCCGGCCACGGCGGCGCATCCGGCCGCTTCCAGCGGCTGGAGGAAATCGCGTTCGAATATGCGTTTGCGATCAAGGTGGCGGGGAAGATGTAACCCGTCTTTCATCGGAATAGACAAGCCTCGCACACGCCAGATTTCTTAGTTCTCCCTGCAACCTTGCAGGGAGAATCGGTATGAAGATCGGCGACAGCATCAGCAATTATTACCGCCCGCAAAACGGCAACCAGGGCGCGGCGTCTTCCAGCCTTGCGCTCAACGTCGATGGCGGTGGCGGCGAGCGCACGCAGGCGCCGACCGTTTCGATCGGTTTGTCCGGCTCCTCGGCATCGCTGTCTTCCGCGCTTTGGCTGTCGATGGCCGACAAGCTGGAAGGCGAAACCGGCGCCGTGACTGCAGCGCCGAAGGACAGCCCGGCCGACGAGTTCATGGACTGGTCGAAAATGTCGCTGGCCGAAAAGATCCGGGCGCAGATTCTCGCCGACAAGGATTTGACGGAAGCCGATATTGCCGCCATGGACGCGGATGCCCGCGCGGCAATCGAAGCGGAAATCAAGGAAGCGATCAAGCGCCAGCTGGAAATCCCACAGGATGGCGGTGCGGCAGAGGCCGAGGCGGCTGGAGCTGATTTTACCAAGGCGTGATGGCTTTCTATCCGTGGACACTCGCAGGGATAATCGCGTCAGCAGGCCCAGCCCTACTTGCCCTGCCGCTCGAACGCCCTTGCCGCAGACCCGCCCTGCTCTTACCTTAGGCGCATGACATTATCTGCGCGCGAAAAAGCGGCCGGCGCCGCACCCATTGCCTTCGACAACAGCTATGCCCGGCTGCCCGCGCATTTTCACGCGGCTGCCGTTCCGACGCCCGTTTCCGAGCCCTGGCTGATCAAGTTCAACCGCCCATTGGCCGAGGAGCTTGGCCTTGATACCGATGCGCTGGAGCGCAACGGGGCGGCGATCTTCTCCGGCAACGCCGTTCCCGAGGGCGCAAACCCACTGGGCATGGCCTATGCCGGGCATCAGTTCGGCCAGTTCGTGCCGTTGCTTGGCGACGGACGGGCGATCCTGCTTGGCGAAGTCATCGATACCCATGGCAGGCGCCGCGATATCCAGCTGAAGGGTGCGGGCAAGACACCCTATTCCCGGCGCGGCGACGGGCGGGCAGCCCTTGGCCCGGTGCTGCGCGAATATATCGTCAGCGAGGCGATGTTTACACTTGGTATTCCGACGACACGGGCGCTGGCGGCCGTCGTCACCGGAGAGCCGGTCTACCGCGACCGCGTTCTGCCGGGTGGCGTCATCACCCGCGTGGCAGCCAGCCATATCCGCGTCGGCACGTTCCAGTTCCTGGCGGCACGCGGTGACAACGAAGGCCTGAAGGTTCTGGCAGATTACGTCATCGACCGGCATTATCCCGAAATCAAAGGCCATGAGCGACCCTATCTGGCCCTGCTCGAAGCGGTGATCGAGCGGCAGGCCTCGCTGATTGCCCGCTGGCTTTGTGTCGGCTTTATCCATGGCGTGATGAACACCGATAATTGCGCCATTTCCGGCGAAACCATCGATTTCGGCCCCTGTGCCTTTCTCGATGCCTATGATCCCGCCAAGGTTTTCTCCTCGATCGACCGGGGTGGGCGTTACGCCTATGCCAGCCAGCCGGCGATCGGCCAGTGGAACATGGCACGGTTTGCCGAGACCCTATTGCCGCTGCTTGATCCCGAAGCATCCGAGGCCGTCAATCTCGCCAATGACGCCATTGCCGGCTATGGGCCGCGGTTCCAGACCCATTGGCTCACCGGCATGAAGGCGAAGATCGGCCTTCATACGGAGGAAGACGGCGATCTCGATCTGGTCCAGGGCCTGTTGAGCGCCATGCACCGCAACGAGGCCGATTTCACGCTGACCTTCCGCAAGCTGTGCGATGCAGCCGAAAGCAGCGCCCATGACGGACCGCTGCGCGACCTCTTCGCCAACCCCGCCGACATCGACGCCTGGCTTCTCGCCTGGCGCGAGAGGACCGGACGGGAACCTCTATCCGATGCGCTGACGGCGGCAGCAATGCGCGCCGTCAACCCGGCCTTCATCCCGCGCAACCACCGCATCGAGCAGGCGATCCGTGCGGCCGAGGATGATGGCGATTTCTCGTTGTTCGAGGCATTGAACGACGTTCTGGCAAAACCCTATGAGGACCAGCCGAAGTTCGCCGCCTATGCCGCGCCACCGGCCCCTTCGGAAGAAGTGTTGAAGACGTTCTGCGGGACGTGAGCCAAAGCCTCGTCTGCGCGCGTTGGATGGTGTAAGCTGCCGTCATGAACAGAACGGATGCCATCGAGAAGCTCCAGCAACACGCCGATGCCGTCAAAGGCATGGGCGCGACAGCGCTGTATCTTTTTGGATCGACAGCGCGCAACGAGGCAGGACGATCGAGTGATCTCGACTTGTACATCGACTATGAACCGGCAAAGCGCTTTTCCCTGCTAGACCTCGTCGGGATCAAGCAGTTCCTGGAGGAAATGCTGTCGGTAAAGGTGGACTTAACCACCCGCAGCAGCCTGCACCCGATGCTCCGTGCGGATATCGAACAATCTGCAGTGCGGGTCTTTTAACGGTGAAGCGCAAGGTCGGGCCTGTCCTCTCCGAAATTCTGGAAGCCATCGACGGCATTGAAACCCATACAGCTGGCAAGTCATTGGCGGATTTTGAGCAGGACTGGCTGTTGCGTCTCGGCATCCAGAGAGCGTTGGAAATCGTTTCGGAGGCTTCCCGGCATATTCCTGATGAACTGCTGACACTCGCGCCAGATCTGCCGTGGAAACAAATTCGCGGCATTGGGAACATCCTGCGTCATGAGTACCATAAAATAGCGGATGACGTCGTTTGGGTTGTTATAACGGAGCATGTTGCACCGCTCAAAGCGGCGATTAAGATAATCCAGCACTCCGTGGCCAACGAATAATTGCTCTAAACCAAATCATTCTCGCTATGGCTGGGCGTGCCCCCTTCCATACAGGCCGCCTGCCTTCACTCCATTCTCTGCCGCTGCGCGTCATCCGCCAGCCACCATCCCAAATTTTGATCGCCGTGCCGAAATGTGGCCATTGAAAGGCAGGGGCATCGCGTTATGTTGAGGGTACACGCGGGAACTAAAACCTTGTCCCCCGCGCCCGACAGAGGATCACCGCGCAAATTCCCTCCGGCGCGATGGCCAACCTTGAGACCGGACTGCCTTTTCCCTGAGGCATTGGACCCAATGCCCACCGCAAGCGAAATGAACCGCGCGGCGCGGCTTTCCATAACGGGAGATATTCATGTTGATTTTGTTGACGGCCATCGTCTTCGCGCTGATTGGGCTTGCGCTCGGCGGCGGCGGGCTCTGGCTCATCCTGCTCGGCGGCAGCTGGTATTATGCCATTGCCGGTCTCGGCTTCCTCATCACGGCCTTCCTCCTGTTTGCGCGCCGCGGTGCGGCGCTGACCGTCTACGCGCTTTTGATCATCGGCACGCTCGCCTGGGCGATCTGGGAGGTCGGCTTCGACTGGTGGCAACTCGGCCCGCGTGGCGGCGTCGTCATCCTGCTCGGCCTCTGGCTGCTTTTGCCGGGCATCCGCCGCGGCCTCGGTTTTTCCAGCCCGACGGGGGAAGTCTACAAGGCCAGCGCCCTGCCACTGGGTCTCGCCGTTCTCGCCTCGATCGTTGTTGCCGGCTATTCGATGACGCAGGACCCGCTTGATCTTGCCGGCGAACTGCCGGTTGGAACCGCGACTGCAGCCGCCGATCTCGGCGGCAATGTGCCGGATGGTGAATGGCACCAGTATGGCCGCACGCCCTATGGCCAGCGCTACTCGCCGCTTTCGCAGATCACCCCGGAAAATGTCGGCACGCTGCAGGTTGCCTGGCAATACCAGACGGGCGATGTGAAGCGGCCGGATGATATTGGCGAAACCACCTATCAGGTGACGCCGCTGAAAATCCACGACACGCTCTACATATGCACGCCGCATAACCTCGCCATCGCGCTCGACGCCGCGACCGGCAAGGAAAAATGGAAATTCGACGCCAATTCCGGCATGAACCCGGACCGGCAGCACCAGACCTGCCGCGGCGTCACCTATTATGCCGATCCGGCTGTCGTGGCCGGCAGCCCTTGCGCCGAACGGGTCTATCTGCCGACAGCCGATGCGCGACTGATCGCGCTTGATGCCGCCAACGGAAAGGTCTGCGAGAGCTTCGCCGACAAGGGCACGCTGCATCTCGAAACCGGCATGAAATACAATCCGGCCGGTTACTATTACTCGACCTCGCCACCGGTGATCACGGCTGGCAAGATCATCATTGGCGGTGCCGTCAACGACAATTATTCGACGCAGGAACAGTCCGGCGTCATCCGCGCCTTCGACGTCAACACCGGTGCGCTGGTCTGGAACTGGGACAGTGGCAACCCCGATACGACGACGCCACTGCCGAAAGGCCAGACCTA
This sequence comes from Hyphomicrobiales bacterium, assembly GCA_900473685.1. Lineage (GTDB taxonomy): Bacteria > Pseudomonadota > Alphaproteobacteria > Rhizobiales > Rhizobiaceae > Pararhizobium. The sequence goes on along the minus strand of UCNE01000029.1, from coordinate 36,943 downwards.
CACGACCAACTCGCCCAACAGCTGGTCGGTGTTCAGCTATGACGACAAGCTCAATCTCGTCTATATCCCGCTCGGCAACCAGGTGCCCGACCAGCTCGGCATGGGCCGTTCGGAGCATGTCGAAAAATACTCCTCGTCGATCGTGGCGCTGGACATCACAACCGGCGCAGTCCGCTGGGTGCGCCAGACCGTGCATCACGACCTCTGGGACATGGACGTTCCCGCCCAGCCAGTGCTGCTCGACATTACCGGCAAGGACGGCCAACCGGTTCCGGCCCTTGTCGGCCCGACCAAGCAGGGCGATATCTACGTGCTTGACCGGCGTACCGGCGAGCCGATCATCCCGGTCAAGGAAATCCCGGCGCCGACGGGCGCGATCGCGGAGGACTTTACCGCTCCGACCCAGCCGATCTCCGACCTCACCTTCTCGCCGCCGCCCCTCACCGACAAGAACATGTGGGGCGTGACGATGTTCGATCAGCTCGCCTGCCGGATCGACTTCAAGCGGCTGAAATATGAAGGCCGCTACACGCCGCCATCGCTGGAAGGCAGTCTGATCTATCCCGGCAATTTCGGCACCTTCAACTGGGGTTCGGTCGCGGTCGATCCGGAACGCCAGGTGATGTTCGGCATGCCGACCTATCTCGCCTTCACGTCGAGACTGGTGCCGCGCGACCAGATTCCGGCCAAGGGCCAGGACGAAAAAGGTTCCGAACAGGGCCTCAACCGCAATGACGGCGCGCCTTACGGCGTCTTCATGGGGCCATTCCTTGGACCGCTCGGCATTCCCTGCCAGGCGCCGCCATGGGGCTATGTCGCCGGTGCGGATTTGAAGACCGGCAAGATCGCCTACAAGCACAGGAATGGCACCGTGCAGGACATGACGCCGGTTCCCCTGCCCTTCAAGGTCGGCGTGCCCGGTATCGGCGGCCCGATGATCACCAAGGGCGGCGTCGCGTTCTTGGGGGCAGCCGTCGACAACTTTATCCGCGCCTATGACCTGACGACCGGCAAGGTGCTGTGGGAAGGCCGCCTTCCGGCCGGTGGCCAGTCTACCCCGATGAGCTATGCCACAGACGACGGCACGCAGTTCGTGCTGATCGTTGCCGGCGGCCACGGCTCGGTCGGCACCAAGCCCGGCGACTACGTGATCGCGTACAAGCTGGCGAAGTAGGCCAGCCTTCAACACATGGAAAAGCCGGCGGGGCGACCTGCCGGCTTTTTTTGTATGATCAAAGCTGCAAAACGATTCTGCAGCGAACCGCCTTGGGCGGCGGTTCACGGTCTCCACAAAGATAAAACCTTATGCCGCGACCGGCGTCACCTCGACGGTCAGATGCGACAGGCCGGTGAGCTTGGCGAGCTTTTCCTTGTAGAAGGCCGGCGGGTGCGGGTTGGCCGTGGCGATGGCGACGATGGCGGCGTTGTGGCCGGGGCCGACCTGCCAGACATGCAGATCGGTGATTTTTTCCTGCGGCGTTTCGATCCGTTCACGGATTTCTGTCTGCAGTTCCGTCACCGTATCGGTCGCATCGATGAGGATCAGGCCGGTCTGGCGGATGAGGCCATAGGACCAGCGGGCGATAACCAGCGCGCCGACAATGCCCATGGCCGGATCAAGCCAGAGCCAGCCATAGATGCTGCCCGCCAGAAGGGCGAGAATGGCAAGCACCGATGTCAACGCATCAGCCATCACATGGAGATAGGCGGACCGCAGATTGTTGTCGGTGCCGGGCGCTGCTTGGCCATGATGGCTATGCCCCTCATGGCTGTGGCCAGCGTGATGATGGCCATGATCATGGTCTCCGCTCGCGGGCTGGGCCGCATGATGATGCGTATGCGCGCCATGCGAATGAGCTCCATGCGCGTGACCACCATGGGAATGTCCGCCATGCGTATGGCCCAGATGATCGTGGTCATCCTTGAGCAGGAAAGCCGAGACGAGATTGACCGCCAGGCCGATCACCGCCACGGCGATCGCCTGCGAAAAGCTGATCTGGACGGGGTTGGCGAGGCGCAGCAGGCTCTCCCAGCCGATCAGCAGGGCGATCAACGCAAGCACAATGGCGCTGGCGAAACCGGCGAGATCGCCAAGCTTGCCGGTACCGAAGGTGAAGCGCGGATTGCGGGCCTGGCGCCGTGCATAGAGATAGGCGAGCGCCGTGATCAGCATGGCACCCGCATGGGTGGACATGTGCCAGCCATCGGCGACCAGCGCCATCGAGCCATAGAGATTTCCGGCGATAATTTCCGCCGCCATCATCGTTGCGGTCAGCGCAATGACCAGCCAGACGCGGCGTTCGTTGCGCCGATGACCGGCGCCGAGAAAGACGTGTTCGTGAACCAGGTTTTCTGTCGGCATAAAGCCATTCCTCTCAAGATCGGCGTATCAGGATTTTAGCGCACATAGGTCCGCAGCACGGCGGACAGTTCATCGACGGCCCGCAGACGCTCCGCCTCGTTTTCCGCCAGAAGCACATGCTCGCGCAGGTGATCTTCCATCACCTCGCCGGTCAGCCCGTTCAGGGCGCCGCGAATGGACGACAGCAGCTGCAGGATATCGCCGCAGGGCGTCTCAACTTCCAGCGCCCGCTCGACGGCCTCAAGCTGACCCTTCAGGCGGCGCACCCGCGCCAGCAGTTTTGGTTTTTCCCGGGTGGTATGGGACATCGGCACCTCACTATAGCATAGGGGGGTATACTATATTCACATGAAAGAAAAGCCCTCCGGACGACGCGGTGCGCCAGAGCGAGGTGCACCCGACCCGTCATGCTGGCGTGACGGGCGCGCGGGATCATGGCCAGCGACCTGAAGAGGGAGATTTATGCGGGTTGTTACAATCTTGGTCGGCGCGATGTGCGGCTGGAAACGGCGGCAGCTCGAACGAAGCTGCCGCAAAATGCGCCTACCGGGCGGCCATGCGGGTCTCGCAGGCATTGGCCATCATGGCCCGCGATGGTCGGACTGCGCTCGACATGCGCTGTTTTGCAGCGCTGACGAGGGCCATGGAGAAGCTTGAGGGGGACGACCACGCCAAAGCTGAGAAGACGGCGACCTGAGTTGAGGCAAAGTCGTTGTCGCAGGTGACAATGTGTTTGGGACACCAGCCGCCCCCTGCCCCGTCATCTCTGTGCTTGTCACAGAGATCCAGCCAGCCCAAGTCTTTGGGCTGAAAGAGTCTTTCGATCCGACGGACGTCGGATCGCTGGATCCCCGCCACAAGGGCGAGGATGACGGAAAGTGGGGTGGCCGCCTTGTGAAACACTCATCGTCTTGCGGAGAAACGCCCTAACTTCATCCATTGCCGCCGACCTTACCCGACCATCCCGGCGATCAGCTTGCCGACCTCGGCAAACACCGGTTCAAGCTCCTTGGTCTTCTTCTTGCCTTCGGCAATATAGACCGACGCCAGGATCGTATTGCCTTCGGACGGACGCATGAAGCCGATGTCGCCGGCTTCGCCGCGGCCGCTGGTGCCGGTCTTTTCGCCAATGATCCAGCCTTTCGGAAGGCCTGCCCGCAGGCGCCGGTCGCCGGTCGTATTGGCGACGAGCCAGGCAGAAAACTGATCGCGCGATCCGGGTGAAAGCACGTCTTCCAGGAGCAGCTTGCCGAGCGTTTCCGTCATTGCCTTCGGCGACGTCGTGTCGCGCGGATCGCCGATTTTCGCTTCGTTGAGTTCCGGCTCGATGCGGTCGAGGCGGGTGGTTTCGTCGCCGATCGAGCGCAGCCAGTCCGTCAGTCCCTTCGGACCACCAAAACTCGCCAGGAGCAGGTTGCCGGCGGCATTGTCGCTATAGGTGACGGTGGCAGCGCAGAGTTCACCCACCGTCATACCGCCGCCGACATGTTTTTCGACAATTGGTGAATAGGACAGAAGGTGCTTCTTCGAAATCGGAATCCGCCGGTCGAGCTTTTCCTCGCCCTTGTCGACGCGCGCCAGCACGAAAGCCGCCGCCAGCGCCTTGAAGGTCGAGCACATGGCAAAGCGCTCGTCCGGCCGATGGGCGAACGTCACCTTGGTTTTCGTATCGAGGACATAGACGCCGAGACGGCCGCCGGTGCGCTTTTCCAGCGCCGCCAGCTGCTTTTCGATGTCATCGGCGGCGGCGAAGACCAGCTTTGGCGCAAAACCGACGCTTGGCAGAAGCAGGCCGGAGCCGATGATGAACGACCGGCGATTGAACGTGAACGACATGCGATGGGTTCTCCCTTTGATAACGGCGCTGATGGCGCAACACCTTGATCGTAATCGACAATATTAGTCATAACTCAATCATATGCTGCGCCCTGGGGATAATGCGTAGGCAGCGAATGTGGCCGGTCTTGGCCGGAAACATGGCCGTTCAGAATCTTGTTTCAGCCGCAAAAATTAACAGGCTCGACAATTCCCGTTGACATTTCTTTCGAAAAGGCGACATTGCCCGCCATGATCAGAACCGCGAACATCGCCCGTTGGTATTTTACGCTGCTCCCATAGGTGCGGCTGTCTGATCTCGTTCAACAAGCCGCCATCAGGCGGCTTTTGTTTTTGGACGGCACCTGATGGCGCAAAAGCCATAAGGAACCTTGAAATGCTGCAAACCGCCACCCCGACACTCCATCCCGCCACGCGCGCGCCGATTGTGACCATCCGTGCTGCCAAGCAGCGCGACCTGGCCGAGTTGCGCGCACTGATTAGCGAGCTTGCCGCCCATCATGGCGACGCTGCCGCCGTCACTCCGGAAAATCTCGAGCGCGACCTGTTCGGCCGCATGCCCTGGATCACGGCGCTGGTCGCCGAGGCCGCTGGCGAACTGATCGGCTACGCCATTCTCGTGCCGCTCTACCGCGCCCAGCAGGGTGCGCGCGGCATGGAACTGCACCATCTCTATGTCCGCCCCGCCCATCGCGGCACCGGCATCGGCCGCCATTTGGTCGCCAAGGCCCGCGAACAGGCCCGCATGGCCGGCGCCACCTATCTCTCGGTCAGCGCCGCCACCGGCAATTTCCAGGCGCACCGTTTCTATGAGTCCGAAAACTTCACGCCCGGTCCGGTGACCGGCATGCGCTATCTGCAGACACTCGCCTGAGGCGGGTCATTTCAAGGCAGCAGCATTATGGCGATGGGCGCGTTCGACAGAGCGCGCCTTGGCCGCCCGGGGATGGTGGAAACACCCGCTATGCCGACTTTGCGCCAGCCGCCTTTGCCAGCACTTCGGCTGCCCATTGATTGAGGCTCTTTCCCGACAGTTCGGCAGCCTTTGCGGCCTTGGCGTGCACATCCGGGTCAACGCGAAACATCATCTTGCCGGAATAGGATTTTTGCGGATCCTTGCCGATCTTCGCGCAGGTTTCGATGTAATCATCGACAGACTCGTGGAATGCCGCTTTCAAATCCGCCACGGTATCGGCATGAAACCCGACGCCACCGGTAATGCCCGCGATCCGGCCGAAAAATATCTCGTCCTCCGCATCGTAATCGATCCGCGCTGCATAGCCCTTGTAGGACATGATGTTCATGGTCTTACTCCACCGCCGGCACCGCCTTCAGATAGGCCGCGATCGCCTCGCGGTCTGACGCCGGTAGTTTTGCCATGTTTTGCTGGACCTCGACCATAGAGCCGCCGGCCGAATCGAATTCAGGTGTGAAGCCGGTTTCGAGGTAATTGACGATATCGCCCTCGCTCCAGGAACCGACGCTTTTCGAGCCCGGCGTGATGTTGGGGATACGTCCCTCGCCTTCGGGATTGGGTGCGCCCGCCAGCCATTGCGCAGCCTCGAAACCGCCTAAGCCATTGCGCGGCGTGTGGCATTCGCCGCAATGGCCGGGGCCTTCGACGAGATACTGGCCGCGGGCGACCTTCGGATTGGAGGTATCGACCGTCACGCGTGGCTTGTCGGTGAAGAACAGCAGTTTCCAGCCGCCAACCGCCAACCGGATGTTGAACGGAAACGGCAAATCATGCGGTGGCGCCACATTGGCGCTCTTCGGCAGTGTTTTCAAAAAGCCCCAGAGATCGTTGATATCCTTCGGGGTCATCCGGGCGTAGGAGCCATAGGGGAAAGACGGATAAAGATGTTCGCCCTTAGCACCGACGCCGCGCGTCATGGCATCGCCGAATTCGGCCAGCGTCCAGCTGCCGATCCCGGCAGTCTCATCCGGCGAGATGTTGGGCACGTGGAATGTGCCAAACGGGCTTTTCAGCGGCAATCCGCCTGATAGAACCAGCTTGGCGTCACCTTCGGATTTCGGTGCCGCATGGCAGCTGGTACAGCCGCCCGCCCAGAACATCTGTTCGCCATTGGCGAGGTCCGGTTCGCCGAGCCCATTCCAATGCGATGCAGGCCACGGTTCGGGCTTGGTCAGGAACCAGGCGGCGCCACCGGCGAGCACGCCGAAGAAAACCACCGCCGACACCAGTTTTCGAACCCGCGCGCCCATTGCCACTCCACTTGCCTCATCCAGAAAACACATTTGGCGCGCCGGGACGGGCGCGCCAAAAAATCCTTGTCAGGGGGACGAGGCCCGCCGCATCATTTCTTGATGCGGTAGGCCTGATGACATTCGCCGCAGTTCTTGCCGATGACGCCAAGCGCTGCGCCAACGCCCGCCTGGTCCGCCGGCAACTGAGCGAGCGCCACTTCGGCGGCATCGCCGAGCTTGGCGGCATGCGCCTTGAAGTCGTCCATATTCTCCCAGATTTTCGGGCTGGCTTCCGAATTGGCTTCGGAGCCGGCCGGGAACTGGTCCGGGAAAACCTTGATATTGGTGCTGATCGTCGTCAGCGATGTCTTGACGACATCGGCATCATAGGGCTTTTCGCCCTTGGCGATCCCGGCAAGCGCACCCATCGATCCGCCGATCTGCTTCATCAGCCCTTCGCGGACCTTGACCGGATCATCGGCAGCGATGACGGCGCTGACGCCGCAGCCTGCAACCACGAGTGCCGTCAGTATCATTTTCAGTTTCATTCAGGTCTCCAGCTCTGGCGAGACGCCGCCCGGACTGACGAAGCGGGCTCTCTCAATCGATGCGCCGGCATGATTGCATGTTGCGATCACGAAGGAAGTAACATTTTTTTGAAATCGAGTTTATCACGCGCGTCGCAACGGCTTGATTTAACAGGAGTATTTTACTCATATTATCTATCCGTCAACCCTGCGATACCCACCCGTGCCACGCGGTCAAGGCTGCAACCGCGATCAGCACGACGCCGACGGTCTTGCCGATAACCGCTGTGGCACGCGGGCTGGAGACGATGACATCACGGCTTCGGCCAGCCGCCAGCGCCAGGCTGCCGTAGACGGCAAGCTGGGTCAGTGAAATCATGATCGTCATGATCAGCGCCTGCGACCACACCGGCCCGAACTGGGGTTTCAGGAACTGCGGATAGACCGCGAGCATGAACAGGTAGGCCTTGGGATTGAGAATGCTGGTCAAGGCTCCACGGCGAAAGCTGGTCCACGGCGACAGGCGGGCGCCAGGCTCGACCGAGGCAATCGCGATGCTGCTGCGGGCCAGCGAAAAACCGATCCAGGCGATATAGGCGGCACCCGCCAGCAGCAATACATTGAAAAGCTCCGGCACCAGATGCAGCAGGAAGCCGACGCCAAGCGCCGCATAGAGCGTATGGAACACCCCGCCCGCCATGATGCCGGCCGTCGCCGTCAAACCGGATGCCCGGCCGCCCGTCAGCGCATTGGCCATGACGAACACCATGTCCATGCCGGGCACGATGATGATGCCGAAGAGAAGCGTGAAGAACAGCCAGAGATTTTCCGCGTAGGTCATGTCAGTTATCCGTCGATCGAGAGAGAGGTGTGTTTTGCACAACGCTTGTTTTTCAAGCGCTTGCTGACATGCTATACCCTCACCCAACTGACAGGGTTCTGTCAGGAGCGTTTCACACGATGGAAGAAAAGGTAGCCCATGCGCAAGGCATCGCGCCTGTTCGAGATCATCCAGATTCTGCGGCTTGCGACCCGTCCGGTGACGGCGGCGCAGATCGCCGAAACGCTGGAAGTGACGGTCCGCTCGATCTACCGGGATATCGCTGCCCTTCAGGCGATGCGGGTGCCGATTGAGGGCGGACGCGGCATCGGCTATATCATGCGGCCCGGCTTCGATCTGCCGCCGCTGATGTTTTCGATCGAGGAAACCGAGGCGATCGTGCTGGCCTTGGCACTGCTCGAGCGCACCGGCGACGCCGAACTGAAGGACGCTGCCCGGCGGGTCAACCAGAAGATTGCCGGCGCGATACCGGCGCCGCTGCGCCAGACGTTACAGTCCAAGGCGCTGCATGCCTGGGGCACGATCGCACCGCCACCGTCAGGCCTTGATCTGGCGCTGGTGCGCCGGGCGATCCGCGACGAACAGAAATTGACGCTCGATTATCGTGACGAATTCGGCCGTGCCAGCGAGCGCACGGTCCGGCCCCTGGCACTAATCTATTACTCTACAACCGCCGTCGTGGTCGCCTGGTGCGAACTGCGTCAGGCGATCCGCAATTTTCGCGCCGACCGGGTGGAGAATTGCGAAGAGACCAACGAGCATTTTCGCGGTGAAGGCGACGGCCTGCGGGATATGTGGATCAAGGGGTGGCGGACTGGTCCACCTGCCCTTCAACCCGCAAACACCTGAACAATGCGCTTATTTCGTCGCGCCGTGGGCCGGGCCTTCTTCCTTCACCTGGCGTGGCGTGGGCGCCGTGATGACGCCGTGGTTGGGATCGTTCACATCCTGCCCTTTCGATCCATCGACGGCGGTTGTCCGTTCGCGTTCCCGGCTGTTGCGCAACGTCTCGCGCAGGCTCACCGCCTCATCGATGAGCGCGGTCAATTCCCCTTCGGACAGGTCGGATAGATCAAAGGTCGTCGCCATAGTCGTCTCCTCGGTTTGATTGGACCAGAGGTAAACGCACGACTTCGCAAATCGGCTCATGCACCGGCAGATTTTCTTACAGCGTTTCAAACGCCGAACCGTATCACCCGGCTCTCTTCCCGCCCGAACCCTTCGATCTCGATCCGGTCCTGAAAAACCGCGACGATCGCAAAGGTGTTTTCGTCCGGCGTGTCGACCATGCCCTTGAACGTGACGAATGGCCGGCCGTCGACCTCGCCGAAATTGCCGACATGGTTGTGGCCGCAGAAATAACCGCGAAAGCAGGCAAAGCCGGTCAGCAGGTCGATGATCCGCTGGCTGTCCCACATATTGTGGCTGTTGGGCGGAAAGACCGGATAATGGCCTAGGACCAGAACGGTTTCGCCATCGGCCTCGGCTTTTTCCATCACCCGCGTCAGCCACTCGAATTGTTCGTCGCTGAGCGAGCCGTTCCAGGTCTGCGCATTGATGGCGCCGTCGGCGACAAGTGCCTCCAGCCGTTCCACGGCCAGAGTTGTACGCGGGTCGTCTGACGGCGCGGAAAACATGCTGACGTCACTGCCATCTAGCACCACAAAACGCCAGGTCCCGATGGCAAAATCATAATACCGGGCAGGCATGCCGAGACGTTCGGAGACAGCGCCCAGATGTTCCGGCGCCACCGCGAAATCATGATTGCCAAGCAGAAACAACGCCTTGTGGCGCAACGCCCCGTAAACCGGCAGGATATCGTCAAAACTGTCCCAATCGCGATCGATGATATCGCCGAGCGTCATGACAAAATCGAGATCCGCCGCATTGAACACGGTGATGGCATCGGCAAGCTTGGCGAGGCTTTGGGCATAATGCCGGTTCATCGCCTCGTGCGGCGGAATATCGGCATATTGCGGGTCGGCGACGATGCCGAAGCGGAGAATGGGTGTGTCGGTGTTGTTTTGCATGACGCCTGCCTAAAACCGGCCTGTGACAGCCGCATGACATCTGCGCATGAAGATCGCCCGTGACAAGATGGCACCGGACTTTGCCGGAACGAAAACACCCGGCGCTTTTGACGCCGGGTGCCAGTCTGCAATTCGATAAGCGGGTTGCTTATGCTGCGGCTTCGTAAAGCTCGAGCACGTAATCCCAGTTGATCAGGCTGTCGACGAAAGCTTCGAGGTACTTCGGGCGGGCGTTGCGGTAGTCGATGTAATAGGAATGTTCCCAGACATCGACGCCGAGGATCGGCGATGCGCCGTGAACCAGCGGGTTTTCGCCGTTCGGGGTTTTCGAGATTTCCAGCTTGCCGCCCTTGACGGAGAGCCATGCCCAGCCCGAACCGAACTGGCCGGCACCGGCAGCGATGAAATCAGCGCGGAACTTGTCGTAGCCGCCGAGATCGGACTTGATGGCTGCATCGAGCTTGGCCGGGAGCTGCGTGCCGCCGCCGCCCTTTTTCATCCACTTCCAGAAGTGAAGGTGGTTGTAATGCTGGCCGGCATTGTTGAACAGCGGCTGGTTGGTGCCGTAGGACTTCTTGACGATTTCTTCCAGCGACAGAGCGGAAAGACCGGCTTCTTCAGCCAGCTTGTTGCCGTTGGTCACATAAGCCAGGTGATGCTTGTCGTGGTGATACTCGAGCGTTTCGCGCGACATGTAAGGGGCGAGCGCGTCGTAGTCGTAAGGCAGGTTCGGCAATTCGAAAGCCATGATGGTATCTCCTCTTCTTGGCGGGATCCATGAAAGCCGGGTTGGAATTCATGAAAGAAATCTGTGAGCCGGAACATAGGGACCGCTGCTGCAACAGGCAACCGCCGCCATGCCAAATTTCGCACCAGCAATGGAAAATACTTTCACCGCCAGAATGTTCCACAGCGATGAAACGGGCACAGAATGGACACGATCCTTCGACAGGGTGCGTACGAATCAGCCGATCCATAAGCCAAGGAAATCAGATGTCTTTTCACCACCGTACCGTCGTGATCGCCGTTCTCGCCGGCCTTTTGCCATCGGCCGCTGCCGCATCGTCGGATGATGCCTGGGCCGCGATACGCACCGACGTTTCTGCCAAGTGCCTGAAGGCGGCGGCAGGATCGATCGAAAAGCCGAAGGCGGTTGTTGACCCGTTCGGCTCCGAGAGCTTCGGCCTTGCGCTGGTCAGCGGCAAGCCAAAGGGCGCCAAGGGCAAGATCACCCAGATCTGCGTCTACAACAAGCAGACCAAGACCGTCGAGCTTGGCGGTGAGCTAACCGAGCAGATGTTGAAGTCGCCTGCAAAATGACACCGGGACAATCCCGTCATTGACCACTCAAGGCAGGACGGTCACAGCTTGTGGGAATGCTCCCTCCAGCACAGAGACCTGATATGCTGTTCCATGGCCTGTCCGCCTTCCCGATCACCCCTTGCGACGCGGCTGGCCGCGTCGATACCGGCGCCCTGAGCGGCCTCATCAAACGCATCGATACGGCGGGGGCCGACTCCATCGGCCTTTTGGGGAGCACCGGCTCCTACATGTATCTCAGCCGGGCGGAAAAACGCCGCGCCATCGAAGCCGCCACGGAGTGCCTTGGCGGCCGCACGCCGGTCATCGCCGGCGTCGGGGCATTGCGGACCGATGAGGCAGTGGCATTGGCCCGCGATGCGCAGGATGCGGGCGCGCAAGGACTGCTTCTGGCGCCGGTATCCTATACGCCGCTTGGCGATGATGAAGTATTCGAGCATTTTTCAGCCGTTGCAGTAGCCACGCAGCTGCCGCTCTGCATCTACAACAATCCGGGCACGACGCATTTTTCGATCAGCCAGACGCTGCTGTCGCGGCTTTCGGCCGTCCCCAACATCGCCGCCGTCAAAAATCCGGCGCTACCCGCTGCCGACATTACGGCCGCCCATCAGGCAACAGTGTCTGCCGTTCCCGCCGGTTTCGCCGTCGGTTACAGCGGCGACTGGCTGGTGGCAGACGCCATCCTTGCGGGCGGTGCCGCCTGGTACAGCGTTGTCGCCGGGACGTTGCCGGAGCCGTCCGTCAAGCTGATGCGGGCGGCACAGGCCGGCGACCGCGCCGAGGTGGAGCGTATCAACGCACTGTTCGAACCGCTCTGGGCGCTGTTTCGAGAACTCAGCAGCTACCGCGTGGTCCATGCTATTGCCAACCTTCTCGAGCTCACCCCCCACAATCCGCCACGGCCGATCCTGCCGCTGTCTGCGGCCGACCGGTCAAGGGTGAAGGCAGCGCTCGAGGTTTTGGCGGCGATCTAGCAATCGCCTCGCAAGCATGCCACTGGCCTTGCGAGTGACAACATGGCGTAACCATCCCAAACAGCAAGATCGGCCGAGCGCGGCCGATCCAAAAAGGCCTATCTGGTGCTGCCACGAGAGAAGCGACGATGAAGGTGACCCTTGAAAACTATCATGTCCGGATGTTTCGGGTGCTGGATTACATAGACCAGCATCTCGATGGCATTCTGGATCTGGATGGTTTGAGTGGCGTCGCGGCGTTTTCAAAATACCATTTCCACCGGCAGTTCACGTCAACCTTCGGGTTGTCCGTGCACCGCTATGTCCAGCTCGCCCGCATGAAGCGCGCTTCGTACCGGCTCGCCTACAGAGACGCCCAAAGCGTCACCGACATAGCGATGGATGCCGGTTATGGCGCACCGGATGCCTTCGCCCGCGCCTTTCGGCAACGGTTCGGGCAATCGCCGTCGTCGTTTCGGAAATCTCCTGAATGGGAGCCGTGGCTCGCGGCCTTCGGGCCTCTCGACAACGCCAGGAGCAAGCTCATGCACAAGACTTACGGCCATGAAGACGTGACGATCCGCAACGTGACCGCGACACAGGTGGCGGTCATGAAACATCGGGGGGACCCCGCGACGATTGGCGATACCATCCTGCGGTTCATCGCTTGGCGAAAGGCCGCTGGCCTATCGTCTCCAAAAATCAGCCCGATCTTCAATGTCTTCCGTTCGGAGCGCCGGCCTGCATCCCCGTCCGACTATCGTATGGACTTATGTGCGGGCATCGATTTCCCGATTGCCCCGAATGACGGGGACGTGGTGTCCGGCGCCATCCCCGCAGGGCGTTGCGCTGTGCTGCGCGTTGTTGGCAATACCGACAATCTGGAACCAGCCGCTCTCTACCTCTATCGCGACTGGCTACCGGCCAGCGGCGAAGAGCCAAGGGATTTCCCCCTCTACTGCCAGCGCCTCGCCTTCTTTCCCGATGTACCGGAGCACGAGACGGTCGTGGACCTGTTCCTGCCGCTGAAATGAACTGTTGGGCGACGGCTTCTGATGGCCAAAAGCAAGGAGCCCTTGCCCACCAATCCCTGGCATTCCGGGTTCATGGTTTCGCCACTCTTCGCGCAGCAGGAGCTGCGCGGGCCGTGTCTCTCTATCGGCCGAAAGTAATCATGACCGCGGCCGCGCCAACGGCCAAGACCGCCACGATGCACAGCCTCAGCAGGATGGCAGCGTCTTCCCGTCCTGTCGTTACAGGGACGACGGGAAGAGGGGCAGCGGCGGCATCGCTGCGCCTTTGATACTGATAGGAAAGAACCGCACCACGACCATACAGCATTGAACGACATCCTTTTCGGTTGGTCTCGCAGGCCGGACAAAATCTAGAAAAAGCGTGGCTGTCCGGCGCGTTCCCTTTTAAGGCGAACCGGCATAGGATTTCGATTGCGCGGATGGCGCGAACATATCAAAATCCCATAGGCCCGCGGCCGCCCGGCGCATTCAATCCGGCGGCACCTGACGGCAAACCGGCTGATTTTTCTGCGCATTGATCACAATCATTCAGGGGGATTTTTCATGGCCAATCCATTGTCCACGCTCGGCATCGTCCATACCGTCATCAGCGTCGCGCCGATCGTCGCGGGGCTCTATTCCTTTTCGAAATATGCCGCCATCCTGCCGAAATCCAATTCCGGCCGGATCTACATCCTCACGCTGTTCCTGTCGGCGATCACCTCGTTCGGCCTGTCGAGCACCGGCGGGTTCAATGCCGGTCATGCGATCGGCATCATCGCCATGCTGGCGGTGATCTTTTCCATCGTCATCGGCCAGCTCGGCTGGTTCGGCCGCCTCAACCGCTACCTGCAGGCACTGTCGATGTCGTTCACCTTCTTCCTCTTGATGATCCCCGGCATTAACGAGACCCTGTCGCGCCTGCCGCCCTCGAGCCCGATCGGCAATGGCCCGGATTCGCCGCCGGTCCAGACGGTCACCGCCATCTGGGCCGTGATCTTCCTGCTCGGCATCTGTCTTCAGGCCTTTATCATGCACCGCCGCTCCGGGCCGGGCGCCCTGCCCGCCTGATAGCAGCGATAGGCGCGGCGGAGGCGCTTCCAGCGTCATCAGGTCCGATGACGCTGGCCGTGTTTCTTACTCAGCCGCCTGCACTTGCGAAAGGCCGGTGACAATCGCTTCCTTCACCGCAAGCTCCGCCATGGCAAGCGCTGCCTCGCGGGTCTTGGCTGCAGCAACGAAGCGGCCATTGTGGCAGAAGCTGGCGCCCTTCACCCCGGATGCCACCTCGAGATCGCCATTGGTGAGGCCGGCCCAGGCGGCCGGCAGGTCGGCGCGGACTTCAAAACCTTCGTCGGCCCGGCGGATGGTGGTCAGGCACCAGTCCTTGTCGCGCGGATGGACGACGAACAGCAGGTGATCGGCACCCGCCTTGACGATGGCCGGACGGAACGGCATGCCCATCGGCAATTCCAGAATACGCCCCTCGCCGGCATCGACGATCGCCTGATGCACCAGCGCCTCGGCCCGCAATTTGGCAGCGCTCTTGGCGATCCGCGCCTCGACGAAGGCGCGGGCAATGGCCAGGGCGCCATGAAAGGCGCGATCGTCGGCATCCGGGTCCGTCTCGTCGAAAACCGGTTTGAGGGTTTCCAGCAGCACCGGCAGGGTCAACCCACCCAGCAATCCGGCAACCGACGGGCTGAGCGCGCCATTGTCGACCAGGTCGACCGGCAGAACGAAGCTGGCATCGAACGAGGCATGCACGGTTTCGACATGAGCTTCGGGAACACCAAAGGCTGCGAGATAATCGCGGCCAAAATGCTTCCAGATCAGACCGAACGAACTGTAAGGCTGGCCGTCCTCGCGCATCGGCGCGCCGCGCTGATGGTGATCGAAGATGCGGGCTTCGGCATCATAGGCACCGCCGACATCATAGATGACCCGGTCTGCAGCCGGCGTGATCCACTCCGGCGCCCGGCTGCGCACGATGCGTGCCTGCGGAAAGAGCCGGGTGAGGATGACGCTCGACAAAAGCTCATCAGCATGGAAGCCACCGGAATGGGTGACGAGAAAGTCTGGGGTCATGCGGGGATACGCCTTGTTGTGCTTGCAGAGATTTCTTGGGCTGCATCAGATAGCCATTGCGGCGCGGCATCTCAACCCGTCATTCGCGCATTTCCAACGAACACAGTGGAGTTCCGTGGAAAAGCCGATGAGTATCTCACAGACGAACCGATCTCGGGCAATCATAAGCTCCCGTTTTCCAAACGATCATGTCAAAATTACACACCAAAGCGTCACCCGATGGTTGCAATTATTTTCTACGCTGGATTGCGATTTCGCGGACTCAACGATAAACATCTTTGCAACCCCACCGCCAACCGCCCGCCGGATTCCCCCATAATTTCAAGACTCGTGCGTCGCGAGGTTTCCGGACGTGAACAAGGCCTTAAAGGACATTGGAATGGAATATATTACCGGCACCAACGGCAACGACATTTTGATCGGCAGCGATCTCGAAGACGATTTCATCTCGGGACTGGCCGGGAATGACACGATCACTGGTGGCATGGGCTCAGATGGTATTGAGGCGGGAGACGGCAGTGACACAGTCAGCGGCTCATTCCAGGACGATTCGATCTACGGTGGCGACGGTAACGACACCCTGAGCGGCAATAGCGGCTATGATCAAATCGATGGCGGGGCCGGCAAGGACAAGCTCTACGGTGGCAGCGGTGGGGATACCTTCAAGCTCGGAACACTTGCAACTGCAGCCGGCGATGTCGTCGATGGCGGCTCTGGAACGGACTGGCTTGAGATCGACTATACGCTATCGACCACCAAACTGAATATCACGGTCAAGGACTGGATTACGCCACAAACCTTGCCGGGTGGAGTCCTGGTGACCAATGTCGAGAACTTTAGCATTACCGGCAGCAAGTTTGCCGATGTCATGACTGCTGGCAACGAGGGGGGTCGGTTTTATGGCGGCGCCGGAAATGACACCCTGTCAGGCGGGCGTGGCACCGACGGCTTGTCGGGCGGTGAAGGCGATGACGTGCTGTTTGGCAATCAGGGGTCCGATTATCTCAACGGAAACGAAGGCAACGACAAAATCTACGGTGGCTCCCACTCCGATAGTCTCAGCGGTGACGAGGGAGCGGATTATCTGTCTGGGGAGGCAGGTGATGACACCCTGGGGGGCGGTGAAGGCGATGACAGGCTTTACGGCGGTTCCGGAAATGACGAAATCGACGGCGGCACGGGCAACGACACGATCGATGGTGGCGCGGGCGACGATACGATCAGCTACTATTATGGTGAGGGCAAGGATACCATCACCGATGCCGGCGGCAGCGATCGCCTGATTCTGCGCAATTTAAGCGGCAATTTCACCGCCAAGGCCGCAACCGAGGTCAACACGCTGGCCGGCGGCACGACCTTCAAGGGCATGGATCACTATTCGATCTACGCCACCGGATCCGGTGCGAACAGGATCACCACCGGCGCCGGCAACGATACGGTCGAGGCCGGAGACGGCAATGACTGGATCAATGGTGTGGGCGGTGACGATACCCTCAATGCGGGTCTCGGCAAGGACACAGTCTATGGCGGTCTCGGCAACGACACCGTCACGTTGGGCGACGGCGGTGCAGATATCGGCGATGGCGGCACAGGAACCGACGAGGTGATTGTCGATCGCCAGTCATTGACCGCAAGCCAGACCTTCTCCGTCAGCGGCACCACGGCAACATTGACGGACGGCACCAGCCTGAGGAACTTCGAGCATTACACGGTGTCGTTCGGAAAGGGCAATGACGTTGTCAAGTCGGTCGGCGCGGCGCAAAGCGTTTCCTTCTACGGCTATGACGGCAACGATACGCTGATCGGCACGAACGGTTCGGACGAACTGGATGGCGGCAACGGCAACGATACGCTGACATCCGGGGCTGGCGCGGACTTGATCAACGACAATGGCGGCACCAATGTCATCAAGTCGGGGGATGGATCGGACACCATCCGCGTCGGCGATGCCTACAGAGGTGGTGCCGTCGGTCACAACATGGTGGATATGGGAACCGGCGACGACAGCTTCTACCGGACCGCGTCCACCGGCAAACTGTCGCTGGACGGCGGCACGGGGACGGACTTCGCCTTGATCGATTTCAGCAAATATACCGCCGGCATCACCTTCAAGCTGGCTGCCAGCGTGACGGCGACCGATGCCCCCGTTACGGTCAAGAATGTCGAACGGGTTGCCCTTATCGGCGGTAGCGGCAATGACGTTTTCACAGGCGGTGGCCTGAGCGACGCCCTTAGCGGCGGCAACGGCAATGACGTCCTGACCGGCGGCGGCGGAAACGACATCCTCAACGGTGGTTTGGGCGGTGATACGCTGAGGGGCGGCACCGGCAATGACACGATCTATGGCGACGGCCAGACACTGAGCGGCGGCAGGGACACTATCTATGCCGAAGACGGCAATGACCTTGTCTATATGGGGATCGGCGATCGTGCCAATGGCGGCACCGGCATGGACTCGGTTATCATCAATGTCTCAGAGCAGACCAAGGACATTGCCTTCACCTTCTCCACAGGCACGGTCAATGTCGATGCGACAACGTCGTTTACCGCCTTTGAACGGCTTTCCTACCAGGGTAGCAAGGGCAAGGATACCGTCACTGGCAGCGGGTTTGATGATTTGCTTGAAGGCAAGAGCGGCAACGACATCCTGAAAGGCGCCGGCGGCGACGATTTCCTATTGGACGGCTTGGGCGACGATCAACTTTTTGGCGATCTGGGTAACGATACACTGATCCGTGATCGACAAACAGGCAAAGACATGTTCGACGGAGGAGCCGGACTCGACACCCTGGAATTCTATGATTTTTTCGCAAGCACGGGTTTCGTTCTGGATCTTATAACCCAGAGCAAGAACAAGGGGCTTGCGCTTGGCCTGACTGTCAGGAATATCGAGGTTGTCAAAGGCAGCACCTATGACGACGACATCCGTGGCGATGCCAAGGCCAATACCTTCTACGGTGAGGAGGCCGACGATGTGCTGGACGGGCGCGATGGCAACGACACGCTGATCGGTGGTGCCGGCGACGACTGGCTGACCGGCGGCAAGGGCAACGACAAGTTCGTCTTCGACCGAGACGGCCGCGGTGGCGAGGGAGACGTCATAACCGACTTTACCCGCGGCCAGGACAAGCTGGTGATCGACAAAAGCGATTACAGTATCGCAGCGGCCGACACGACTGTGACGCTCGTTGTCGGCGCCAATCCCGTGGCGACCAGTACAAAGGGCACGTTCCTGTTTGAAAGCGATAACGGCCGCCTGTGGTTTGATGCCGATGGCAAGGGAACCGAAGCCAACCTCGAACTCGTCGCCATCCTGCAGAACGTCAAAACACTATCGACGAGCGATTTCAGCTTCATCTGACGCTAAAAGGCTGCACCCCGCTCAGCGATGAGGAAACGGGGTGCAGTCTGCTACGAAATCACAAATCCGACGCGGCCGAATGTGCCCAGTCCATATACAGGTCCTTGGCCTTGGCGGCGATGGGGCCGGGCTGGAGGTCGCGGTCTTCGAGTTTGGTGACGGGGACGACCTTGGAATAGTTGCCCGAGGTGAAGATCTCGTCGGCGGTCTCGAAATCGGCGAGCGTCAGCGTTGTCTCGACCACGTCGAAGCCGGCGTCGCGCAGCAGGCCGATGACGCGGAAGCGGGTGATGCCGGCGAGGAAGGTCTTGTTGGAAGCGGGCGTGAAGACGACGCCGTCCTTGACCATGAAGACGTTGGACGAGCCGGTTTCGGCGATATTGCCGAGCATGTCGCGCACCAGCGCATTGGAGAAGCCGCGCTTGCGGGCTTCGATCAGGATGCGACCGTTGTTGGGGTAAAGGCAGCCTGCCTTGGCGTCGGTCGGCATGCACTCGATCGTCGGGCGGCGGAAGGGCGACACCGTCAGCGACTGGCCGCCCGGGCCTTCGCCCATCGGCGCCTCGAACAGGCAGAGCGCAAACCGGGTGGAATCGGGATCGACGGCCACGACGCTGCCTGGCATGCCATGCTCGCCCCAATACATCGGCTTGATATAGATGGCGGTCTTGCCATCGAATTTCTTGACGCCTTCCCAGGTCAAAGCCTCGATATCCTCTGCGGTCACCACCGGCTTCAGGCCGAGCGCCAAGGCCGAGCGGTTGACGCGCTGGCAATGCAGGTCGAGGTCCGGCGCGATGCCGTCGAACCAGCGGGCGCCATCAAACACTGTCGAGCCCAGCCACATGGCATGCGAGGTCGGACCGATCAGCGGCGGATTGCCGGAAAGCCACTCGCCATCGACATAAGTCCAGGTGGTGCTGCGCGGGGATGTATCGACGGCCATGATGGTCTCCTGTTGGTCTCTTGGTTTTACCCGGCATAGCCGGAAAATCGACAAGTGGGGTAAATAGGTACATCAAAAAAAGTCATGCCGTCCAATCTGGATCGCAAAGTTCCGCTCGCCTAGTCTGTTGCCAGAAGCAAAAGGACCCATCTGATGAAAGCCATGTATTACGACGCCTTCGGCAAGACGCCCGATATCCGTGTGCTGCCCGATCCGACGCCCAGCGCCGATGGCGTGGTCATCAAGGTTGAAGCGACCGGGCTCTGCCGCAGCGACTGGCACGGCTGGATGGGACATGATCCGGATATCGCCCTGCCGCATGTGCCGGGCCATGAGCTCGCCGGCACCGTGGCAGCGACCGGCAAGGGCGTGCTGCGCTACAAGATCGGCGACCGGGTGACGGTCCCGTTCGTCTCCGGTTGCGGCCGCTGCGGCGAGTGCCATTCGGGCAATCAACAGGTCTGCGCCAACCAGTTCCAGCCGGGCTTTACCCATTGGGGCTCGTTTGCCGAATATGTCGCCATCGATTTTGCCGACCAGAACCTGGTGCATCTGCCCGACAATCTCGACTATGCGACCGCGGCCAGTCTCGGCTGCCGGTTTGCCACCTCGTTCCGCGCCATTGTCGACCAGGGACGGGTGCGTGGCGGCGAATGGGTGGCGGTGCATGGCTGCGGCGGCGTCGGCCTGTCGGCCATCATGATCGCCACCGCGCTCGGCGCCAATGTCATCGCCATTGATATTTCCGAAACGAAACTCTCCTTTGCCCGCGAGATCGGCGCCGTCGCCACGATCGACGGCAGCGTCACCGGCGATGTGGCCGAAGCCGTGCGCGAAATCACCAAGGGCGGCGCGCACGTGTCGATCGACGCGCTGGGCTCGCCCGTCACTTGCTTCAACTCGATCAAGAACCTGCGCCGCCGCGGCCGCCATGTCCAGGTCGGCCTGATGCTCGGCGACCATGCAAGCCCGCAGATCCCGATGAGCCAGGTGATCGGCCATGAGCTGGAAATTTATGGCAGCCACGGCATGCAGGCCTGGCGCTACCAGGAGATGATGGCGATGCTGGAAACCGGCAAACTCAACCCGCAAAAACTGATCGGCCGCCATATCAGCCTGGAGGACGCGGTGCCGGCGCTGATGACGATGGATACGGCGCAGGACCTCGGCATCAGCGTCATCACGCGCTTCTGACGAAGAGCACCGCAGGCAGAGCCCATCTGGCTTTGCCTGCGGACGGGATATTCTCCAAAATACGGCTTCCCTTGAGACGAAGCCGCCCTATTTCCACTCCGGAAGCGCAATGCAGCGTTGTTTTTGGGAGTGGAATAAATGGCATCATCCATGCTGATCAGTATTCTGATCACGTTTCTCGTTATCGTACTTGTCCTGTATCTCGTTGCGCGCCTGCCGATCGATGGCCGCGCCAAGCAGATCGTCCAGATTATCGTGATCATCATCGGCATTATTTCGCTGCTCAAATATCTCGCGGTCTTCTAGCGGTACGGGAGGGTAATCTCCCGTCAGCCCTTCGGAATACCCGTTCCGACTTGCCCCGTTCCGATTTGCAAAGTGAGTGCATCGATTGACCAGCAAAAACGACACCAAGACTGCCGCCAAGCCCACCGTACGGCGAAGCCCTGACGAAACGACGGCGGCGGCCTTGCACATCATCAACGCGGAACTGGTGGCACGCAACAAGAAGACGGCGATGCTGAAGGCACTGAGGCTTGCCCAACAACCGGCCGAGGAAAAGCCGGTGAAGAAGGCGGCGGCGAAGAAGAAAAAATAACGGCCACCGCTGCCAAATCGCCGGGGCAAGCAGGTCCGCGCGATACGCTCCGGTGCAATCCGGATACCAGCCACTTAAAAACCCTCTTCCCCCACCCCCGCCCCGGCTGATATTTTCGAGCCTCACGGCAACGGAATCACGAGGCGATCCATGGCACTGGCAGCGGAAAGGCAGGAGAAGCAGGCGGAAGCGCTCTATGCGCCTTTGCTTGAAACAAATGCGGGCCATGTGAACGGCTGGCCGGTGCGGATGATCGTCGCCTCGCAGACCGAGGCGCGGCATAACAAGGCCGCCTGGGCGCCGAGCCATCTGATCTCGATCCGAGCGCCGGGAACAAAGCTCCTGTCGATGATCGATCTGCCGCCGGAACGGCACCTGGAACTTTTGTTCGGTGATGTCACCGATCCCGATGAACCCGATGCAGCCAAGCCCGCGCATATCGAGCAGGCCTTCGCCTTTATCGACAGCCTGCCGCAGGATGCGCATCTGTTGATCCACTGCCTGCGCGGCATCGGCCGCTCGACGGCGCTGACGCTCGGTATTCTAGCCCGCACCATGGAACCGGAGGAGGCGGCAGCCGCGCTGCACGGGTTGAGGCCGGAGGCAAAACCGAACCGGCACGTGACCGGCCTATGCGACACGGTACTCGGTCTCAAGGGGCGGCTTGCCAAACAGGCGCTGCGGTTTCCCGCCAAGGTCTGGAAACCCACAAAGAGTTGATCGGATAAGCGCGCGGAACATTGTGCGCCGCACAAATTTTTGACATGATCCCGGCCAAGAACCGTATTCAAGCGGTGATTGCAGAATGCCTCGGGCTCAAGGGAACGGCCGGGGCAAAACGCGATCGATATCAAGGCGCTGCCCCTTCTGTTTTGCGTGTTGAGGGAGAGCGGCGCTCAGGGAACAACGGGAGAGTTTTATGCCGCATGCAGCCTACGTGTTCGATGCCTATGGCACGCTGTTCGACGTGCATGCGGCCGTGCGCAGGCATGCGGGCGCGATTGGGCCCGACGGCGAGGCCTTTTCCGATCTCTGGCGTGCCAAGCAGCTGGAATATTCCTGGATCCGCACGCTGATGGGCACCTATACGGATTTCTGGACGCTGACCGAGCAATCGTTGGACTATGCCTTCGCGCGCTTTCCCTCTGCCGACAAGAAACTCAAGGCAGCGTTGCTGGATGCCTACTGGCATCTCGACTGCTATCCGGAAGTTCCAAGCGTGCTGAAACACTTGAAGGATCGTGGCGCCCGCATCGCCATCCTGTCGAACGGCACGCCGCAGATGCTGCAATCGGCAGTCAAGAAAGCCGGGCTTGACCTGATCATCGACGACATCTTCTCGGTCGAAACGGTCAAGGCCTTCAAGACGGCACCGGCGGTCTACGACATGGTGACGACAACCTACCGGCTTTATCCCGATGCAGTCTCCTTCCAGTCATCCAATCGCTGGGACATTGCCGGCGCCACCAAATTCGGTTTCCGCACCGTCTGGATCAACCGCGCCAACATGCCGGACGAATATGCCGATTTCGGCCCTTCGCTGATCCTGCCGTCACTCGAAAGCCTCTAGGGTATTTTCGCTTTTCTTCGAATCGCGAAAACACCCTTCTTTTGTTTTTACGCATTTCCGGACGCAAAACCGCTCCGCACTTTTGCTGGAACTGCTCTAACACTCAAAGGACATCCCATGTCTTGGTCTGCCGAACAGTACATGAAATTCGAGGACGAGCGCACCCGGCCGGCCCGTGACCTGCTCGACCAGATCCCAAACCTGCCGGATGGCGCACTCTACGATCTCGGCTGCGGCCCAGGCAATTCGACGGAACTGATCCACGACCGCTTCCCGGCTTATATGCTGACCGGCATCGACAGCGACGAAAACATGCTGGTGGCGGCGCGCAAGCGCATGACCCATACGCGCTTCGAAAAGGGCGACCTGACGCAGTGGGCGCCACCAAAGCCGGCCGTGCTGTTCTTTGCCAATGCCGTCTTCCAATGGCTGCCGGATCATCTGGCCACCATCGAGCGGCTGATGGGCCAGCTGATCCCCGGCGGCACGATTGCCGTGCAGATGCCGGATAATCTCGACGAGCCGTCGCATGCCTCGATGCGGGAACTGGCGGAAGACCCGCGTTTTTCGCAATATTATCCGAGTGGCGGCCAGCGCCGCGCCGCCCTGCCCGCCCCATCGGTTTATCTCGACCGGCTGGAAGCCAAATGCATCAAGATCGATGTCTGGCACACGATCTACTATCATCGGCTGGCAAACGCCGAGGCGATCGTCGAATGGGTCAAGGGCACCGGCCTTCGTCCCTATCTCGATGCGCTGCCGGCCGATGCCCGCGAAGCCTATCTGGCGGCCTATCTCCGCCGCATCCGCGAAGCCTATCCGCCACTGGCGGACGGCCGCGTTATGCTGAAGTTTCCGCGCCTTTTCGTGGTGGCGGTCAAAAAATAGCCGGGCCAGCTCCGAAAGGACAGGAAAAATCACCCTCTGGCGCAGAGCGCCGGTTCAGGGCATCCTGTGGGTACAGAGAATTGAGCTTATGGCTGTTGGAGGACCGCCCATGCGCTGCTTTACTGTACTTGGACCGTCGCAGACCGGAAAATCGGCGATCGTCGAAAGGCTCGCCTCGCTGGAGGGGACCCCACGAAAATCGACCTCTCCCTATGGGCTGAACCTCACGGAATTCACCTTCGGCAACGAAGCCTGGTGTGCGCTGGACACGCCGGGGCTGAACGAGGCGCTTGCCCATGCGCAGCAGGCGCTGCTCGCCAGTGATGCCTGTATCCTGTGCGTTTCGCCGGCGACGGAAGAAGCGGTTCTTGCCGCCCCCTACCTCAAGATGATCGAGGCATCGGGAACGCCGTGCATTCTGTTTGTCAACCGGATGGACGAACCGCGAGGCAGGCTGCGGGACGTGATCGCCGCCCTTCAGGATTACGCCAGCCATACGCTTCTGCTGCGCCAGATCCCGATTCGCGAAGGCGACAAAATCGTCGGCAGCTGCGATCTGATTTCCGAGCGGGCTTGGCGCTACCGCGAGGGCCAGACCTCGGCGCTGATCGCCATTCCCGAGAGCACCTCCGAACGGGAACATGAGGCCCGCACCGAACTCCTGGAACATCTGTCGGAATTCGACGACTGGCTGCTGGAGGAGCTGATCGAGGACCGCGAGCCGCCAAGCGATGCGCTCTATGCGATCTCCACCCGGGTGCTGCGCGAAAACAGGATCATCCCGGTGCTGATCGGGGCGGCCAGCCATGGCAATGGCATGATGCGGCTGATGAAGGCTTTGCGCCACGAGGCGCCGCCGGTGGATGCGCTGCGCGAGCGTCTTGCCGGAGCTGGCAAGGTCGACAAAGCCAAGCTCAAGGCCGTCAGTTTTCACGCCTATCACCGCCAGAATATCGGCAAGACGGTTTTGGCACGCGCGCTGAGTGACGGGCTGAAACAGGGGGCACAACTCGGCGGCTCAGGCCTGGGTGCCGTGCAGGATCCCGCCAACGGCAAGGGCAATGCGGCCTTTACGCCTCTGGCCGGCGATCTCTTCGCGACGGTCAAATCCGATCACCTGCCCGTGCCGGCACTGCTGACCACGGATGCCGCCCTTGCCGCACCCGAATGGACACAGGCGCCGGCACCGATGCTGGAAAGAATCCTGGTGCCGGGTAGCGAGCGCGACGAAAACAAGCTTTCGGAAACGCTGACCAAACTGTCCGAGACCGACCGCAGCCTCAAAATCCTGCAGGAAGACGGAACCGGCGCCCAGATGGTCTGCGCTCAGGGGCCGGTGCATCTGCGCGATCTGCTGCGCACTCTGTCCGATGTCTTTCATGTGACGGCGACCGAGCGGGCACCAACGCCCGTCTATCGCGAGACGATCTCAAAACCGGCCGAGGTTCACTATCGTCACCGCAAGCAGACCGGCGGCGCCGGGCAGTTTGCCGACGTCAAGCTGACCATCCACCCGAACGGGCGCGGCCAGGGGTTTTCCTTCGGCGAAATCGTCAAGGGCGGCGTTGTGCCGCGCAATTACATCCCCGCCGTCGAAGCGGGCGCGCGCGAGGCGATGGAGAAAGGTCCGCTCGGCTTTGCGGTCATCGATGTCGGCGTGACACTGACCGACGGCCAGCACCACGCGGTCGACAGTTCCGAACACGCGTTCCGCTCCGCCTCGAAAATGGGTGTGCGGCAGGCACTGTCGGAGGGGGCGGCTGTGCTGATGCAGCCGGTGTTTCGCAGCGAAATCCACATTCCCTCGGTCTATTCCGGCAATCTGGTGCAGATTGTCTCGTCGCTGAAGGGCCAGGTGCTCGGCTTCGACAGAGATGAGACGGCCAAGGGCTGGGATATCTTTCGCGCCCTTATTCCCGGCGGGGCGCTGGACGAACTGGCCCGCGCCTTGCGTTCGTCCACCCAAGGGATCGGCTATTTTTCCAAGACCTTCGATCATTTCGAGGAACTGTACGGCAAGGAAGCCGATGCGATCGTGCGGGCGCACGGAACGCAGCGCGCCGAGCATTAACGCGCTGATCTAGAGTTTGCCCCGGCGTGGATGGATGGTTTCGCCGCGGGCCAGCATGGCAACCAGCTTTTCGATGGCGCGGGCGCGGGTTTTCGGTTTCTTGGCGGTGTGAACACGATAGAGAACGGCATAGCGATTGGCGCTGTCCAGTGCATCGAACAGGGTTTTGGCGGTTTCATTTGCGTCAAGTGCGTGCTGCAGGTCTGAGGGCATGGTGATGGTGCTTTGGGATTGATAGGCCATCTCCCAGCGCCCGTCCGCCTTGGCCCGTTCGACTTCGGCAAGCCCGGCCGGACGCATGAGCCCCGCTTCGATCAAGGCTTCCGCCCGCCTGCAATTGATCGCCGACCACTTGCTTTTGGCGCGGCGTGGCGTGAAGCGGATCAGCCAATGCTTGTCATCGAACGGTTTCAGCTGGCCATCAATCCAGCCATGGCACAGGGCTGCATCGATCGCCTCCGGCTTTGACACCGTCGGCACGCCCGCCGCCTTCTTGGCGAATTTCACCCAGAGACCGTTTGCCGAAAGTGGCTGGCTGGCGAGCCAGGTCTCCCATTCGGCCGCATCAGCAAAGGCCAGGACGGGCAGCGGGGTTTGATCCTTGGCCATTGGCCTCTCCCTGCCCCGTCAGAGGCTCTGCGGTTCTGTAACCTGGGAATGGATCGACCTGATCTCATCGGCAACCAGTTGCTGCAGCCGCCAGAGGTTGCGGTCGTGAATGCCGAAATCCTCCAGATGCGAGACCGTGTTGTAGAGATATTCGGCGCCTGAACCGAAATGTCCGCACGCCCGGGCGAGGACACCCGCGACCTCATCCAGCGGCAGGCGGGAGCGGATGCGCTCGCCGGTCGCCCCCACCCAGAACCCCAAAGCCCGGCATGGGCCGCTTTCGGATTTGACCGATATCCACCGGACGGCATCGATATTTTCGACAGCGCTGACTTCGCGGCGCAGCATGCGTTCGATCTGCACCGCCCGGTCATGATCCGGCAGCCGGTAAATGACGCCATCGCAGCGGCCGCCGCGCTCCAGCGCCATCATCAATCCGGGCTGGTCATGCGAGCCGCGCCAGCGGTTGATATGCAGGCAGAACGAGCGATGCCAGCCGAAGGCCGTTGCCCGCTGCCGGTCGATCGCCTCGAATTCCGGCTTCCAGATCAGCGATCCATAGGCAAACACCCAGAGCGGTTCGCCGTGGCTTTCGCGCTCCAGCGCCACGGCGAGATCGCGATATTGCTCGTCGCTGATCGCGGTCCAGCGTCCATCCGGGCCGGGATCGGTGATGTCGCGATGGCAGAGCGCCACCATATCCGGTGTCAGGGACATTTTTCGCGGTTGGGGCATCGGTATCTCGTCTCGGCAGGCGGTGTCGGAAAAAGCATGTGGGGCCTGCTTGCCAAACTGCCAGAGCCAACTCATCAGTCAAGCGATTCGGCCGCCACCCGATACCTGCCTTTTCCCGGGACTCCGTTCACCGTTACAGCCTCCAGAGTTCGTATCCCGGCTTGACCGCTTGCGGAACGCGCACATTTCCAGAGGTGATCACGCCGGCCGGTAAATCTGCGCCACCGAGCCTCCCGGAAAGGCTGTTGCGCTGATCAGCTTGAGGCGCCTTGACGGAGCGACGCCGGAGAAGATCGGCATGCCCTTGCCCAGCACGACCGGATGCACCAGCAAGACGTATTGATCGATCAGATCCTCGGCAATGAGACTGCGCGCAAAGGTGGCGCCACCATGAGCGATGATCGGCATGCCATCCCCCGCCTTCAGGCTGGCGATTTCGCCGGCCAGATCGCCGCTGGCGACATAGGTCTCACTCCAGCTTTCCCCGCCGGGCTGAAGCGTTCCGGATGGCGCGCGTCCGGCATTGCCTTCGTCTAGAATTGTGAGCCCCCGTTTTGAAAACACGGCCTTGGGGATCTGGTTCATCGGCGGCGCAAACACGCCGGTGGCGGTCGGCCAATAGGCGGCCATATCGTGAAAAGTACGGCTGCCCATGATGTGCAGGCTGGCTTTCGACACAGCCGCCACACTCCAGGCAATGGCCTCCGGGTCGCCGCTGAACATCCATTCGACTTCGCCCGCAGGCCCGGCGACGAATCCATCGAGTGACATGGACATCTTCAGGATCAATTCTCTCATCGCTTCCTCCCATTCGCCAGCAAGGCAGATTTCTTAATCCATCTTTGCGGCAAGAAAATCGATGAAGGCGCGGATACGGGCGGCCAGATGCTCGTGGCCTGCAAAAACCGCATGGACCTGCTCCGGTTCATGCGGATTGTAGTCCATCAGCACCTCGACCAGCCTGCCGCCGTCGATATCCGGGTCGACATCGAATTTTCCGATGCGGGCGATACCAAGACCGGTCAGGCACAGGTTGCGAGCGATCGAGCCGCTCGACGCCTGCACATTGCCCGGCGCCGGCCGGGTGTAAAGCGCTTTACTGTCAGGATCGCGAAACAGCCATTCGCCCGGATTGCGGCCAAAGGTGAACGTGATGCAATTGTGGGTGACGAGATCATCCGGATGCCGCGGCGTGCCATGCCGGGCCAGATAATCCGGCGTCGCCACCGTGATCCGGCGACTGTCGAGGAGTTTTCGCGCTTTCAGGCTCGAGTCGCGCATCGGCCCGACCCGGATGGCAATATCGGTGCGTTCCTCGATCAGGTCGATGACGCCGTCCGTGAAGGACAGGTCAAGGCGCACCTCGGGATAGAGCGCCAGGAATTCACCCGCCAGCGGGATGATGTAGCGCTCGCCAAAGCCGACCGTGGCGTTCACCCGCAAAAGTCCGCGCGGCGTTGCCAATCCGCCGCCCGCGACGATCTGTTCCGTCTCGGCAATGTCCGCGAGGATACGCTGCGCCCGGGCGAGATAGATCTCGCCCTCCGGCGTCAGGAGCAGTGAGCGGGTGGTGCGCACCAGAAGACGGGTGCCGAGCCGGTCCTCGATGCGGGTGACCAGCTTGCTGACCGCGGACGGAGACAGTTTCAGCCGCCGTCCGGCCGCCGAAAAGCTCTTGGCTTCGGCGGCGGTGACAAAGACCTCCATTTCGCCCGCCCGGTTGTCCATGGCTGCCTCCTGTGAATTCAATTCACAGGCATTTATCTATTCTCATGGATTATCGCGCAAGTGGCTTTGGCCCATATTCCGCTCAACGAAACCCATGACGGCCCGGATATCCGGTGCGCCGCCACCAACACGTCGGCATCCCACCGGCGAAAAAGGTGTTCTCATGCCTCTTGCCCTCTTCGCACTGACGATCGCGGCCTATGCGATCGGAACCACGGAATTCGTCATCGTCGGCCTGTTGCCGACCGTCGCCACCGATCTCGGCATCACCTTGCCGCTCGCAGGTCTCATCGTCTCGATCTACGCGCTCGGCGTCACGTTTGGCGCGCCGATCCTGACCGCATTGACCGGCCGCATCGAGCGCAAGCCGCTGCTTCTCGGCCTGATGGCGCTGTTCATCGCCGGCAATGCCATGGCGGCGCTCAGCCCGTCCTACGAAACGCTGCTCGTCGCCCGTGTTCTCTCGGCCTTTGCGCATGGCGTGTTCTTCTCCGTCGGATCCACCATTGCTGCCGACCTCGTGCCGGAAAACCGCCGCGCCTCGGCCATCGCGCTGATGTTCATGGGGCTGACCGTCGCCATCGTCACCGGTGTGCCGCTCGGCACCCTCATCGGCCAGACATTCGGCTGGCGTGCCACCTTCTGGGCCGTCGCCGGTCTCGGTGTCATTGCGTTTGCAGCCATCGCCGTGCTTCTGCCCTCGACCCTGTCGAAGGCAGCACCCGCCAGCATTCTCGACCAGGTTCGGGTGCTTGGCTCTGGCCGCCTGTTGCTGGTCTTTGCCATGACGGCGCTCGGTTACGGCGGCACGTTCGTCACCTTCACCTTCCTGGCGCCAATGCTGCAGGACGTCACCGGTTTTGCCGCCTCCTCCGTCAGCCTCGTGCTGGTGCTCTACGGCCTGGCGATTGCCGCCGGCAACATCATCGGCGGCCGTGTCGCCGACCGCAATCCGGTCAAGGCGCTGGTCTGGCTGTTTGCCGCGCAGGCCGCCGTGCTGGTGATCTTCACCTTCACTTCGGTCTCGACCATCCCTGCCCTGATCACGCTTGCAGCCCTCGGCTTTCTGTCGTTTGCCAACGTGCCCGGCCTGCAGCTTTATGTCGTGCAGCTGGCCAGGCAGCATCGCCCCGGTGCCGTCGATGTCGCCTCGGCGCTGAACATCGCCGCCTTCAATCTCGGCATCGCAGCCGGTGCCTGGATTGGCGGGCTGGTCGTCGCCTCGCCGCTCGGCCTGCAGGCAACGCCCTGGGTCGGCGCAATCCTGGTCGCGGGCGCCCTGGTGCTGACCATCATCAGCGGCATGCTCGACCGCAAGCCGGAACCCATCGCCCAAGCCGCTTGACCTCGAACCGGTCAGCCACATCTATAGACCATCATTCCAGACCCGGCCGTTCGCCGGGTCTCCTCCCTGAAAGGACATTCCCATGCAGACAGTCAGCGCCAACGGTGCCAATATTCCCGCTCTCGGCTTTGGCACCTTCCGCATGCCCGGCCCCGATGTGCTGCGCATCGTGCCGCAGGCGATCAAGCTTGGTTTCCGCCATATCGATACGGCACAGATCTATCGCAACGAAGCCGAGGTCGGCGAAGCGATCCAGGCATCCGGCGTTGCCCGCGGTGATATCTTCCTCACCACCAAGGTCTGGGTCGACCATTACAAGCACGCCGATTTTCTCGCCTCGGTCGATGAAAGCCTGAAGAAGCTGCGCACCGATTATGTCGATCTCCTGCTTCTCCATTGGCCCAGCAGCGGTGTGCCCCTGGCCGAACAGATCGGCGCACTGAATGCGGTGAAAAAGACCGGCAAGGTCCGGAACATTGGCGTCAGCAATTTCAACACGGCGCTGATGGCGCAATCGGTGGAGCTCAGCGAAGCGCCGCTCGCCACCAACCAGATCGAATATCATCCCTATCTCGACCAGACAAAAGTACTGGAAGCCGCCCGCGCCACCGGCATGTCCATTACCGCCTATTATGCGATGGCCGATGGCAAGGTGCCGAACGAGCCGCTGCTCAAGGATATCGCTTCCAGGCACGGCAAGACGGCGGCCCAGGTGGTTCTGCGCTGGCTGATCCAGCAGAAGGATGTGATCACGCTGTCGAAGACGGCGACCGAAAGCCGCCTGAAGGAAAACTTCGATATATTCGATTTCGACCTTTCCAGCGACGAGATGGCCGCGATCCACAAGCTCGCCCGCCCGAACGGCCGCATCGTCAGCCCCGGCGGCCTGGCACCCGACTGGGACCGGGCGGACTGATCGGGGAACCACGGCCCTCACGCACTGCGCCGGCAGATTGAAAAGCTGGTGCAGTGCCAATCAGCTCCTCAGGCAAGATCGATCTATTTCAACCCCGCTCATGTTCAGATAAGAGAGGCCAGGCCACATCCAAGATGGCCGCGAGGGTCTCATGCAGTCATCACACGCCACCGCCGATTTCATGCCCGACTGGGCGGCCATCGTTGCCGTCATTCTTGGCGCGTCGGCCTTTTCGGTGGCGCAGGGCATCACCTATCCGCTGATTTCGCTGACATTGGAAAGCCGCGGCGTGACCCCGGCGATGATCGGCTTCAACGCTGTTGCGTTCGCGCTCGGCCTTGCCGCCTCGACGCTGATGATCGGCCAGTTGACGGCACGGCTGCGCACCGACAAGCTGATCATCATCAGCCTTGCCGGCTGCTCGATATGCCTTGCGACCTTTGCCGCGACCACCGCTCTGCCCGTCTGGTTCCTCGCCCGCTTCCTGCTCGGCTTCTTTGCCAGCCTGATTTTCATGCTGAGCGAGGCCTGGATGAATTCCGCCTGCCCCGACCGACTGCGTGGCCGGGTTTCGGGACTTTACGGCGCTGGCATCTGCGGCGGTTTTGCCGCGGGTCCCCTGATCATTCCACTGATGGGAACGGAAGGTGGTTTCGGCTTTGCGCTGACCGCCGTCTACGTGGCGCTGGTTGCTTTCGCCACCGCTCTGTTGACGCTCTCGACCCGCACGACGCCAGAGGCCTCGTCCACCCGTGACGTCTTCGTATTTTTCCGCAAGGCGCCGGTGCTGATCGCCATGGTCCTGGCATTCGGTTTCTCGGATATCGCCGCGATCTCGGTGATGCCGGTCTATTTCGTCAAGACCGGCCATTCGCAGGCTTTTGCAGCTTTGAGCGTCACGGTGCTGGCCTTGCCGACCGCCTTGGCCCAGCCCTTCATCGGCGTGCTGCTCGACCGGCTGCCGCGCCAGCGTGTGGCGATCGCCATGGGCGGGATCGGCGCCTTCGCCTTCCTGATCATCCCCTTCCTGACATCGCCGATTGCCATTCTGGCCGATTTTGCCTTGATCGGTGCTGCGAGCTTCTCGCTTTATACCTGCGCGCTGACGATGCTCGGCGAACAGTATCGCGGTAGCATGCTGGTGGCCGGAAGTGCGGCCTTCGCGTTGGCTTACGCCGTGGGAAGCGGCATGGGATCCGGCGCAACGGGATCGATCATGGACCTGTTCGGCGCTCGCGCAGCCCCGGTCAGCGTTGGGTTGATCCTGGTGGTTTTCACGCTGTTTATGGTTTTCACGATACGGCAGAAAGCGGTCTGAGCAACATCGGCTACACCTTCTTCGGTGTTCCCTGATGAAAGACCATGCGCCAATCACCATCCGTTCGGCGCCAGATCGATGATCGCAGCACACGCCGGCCCTCACCTGCCGTTTCATAGGCGAGCAGCGCGACAGTCTCCGAGAGGCGTTTCAGCTGGTAGTTTTCCGATCGCACGGATGGCCCGGCAGGCTTTGCTTCGGCGGCCAGCGCGGCAATCGTATCGGCGCGGCCATAGGCCTGACCAGAGCTGCCGATTTCGGTGAAATCCGCATCGAGCAATTCACCGGTCAAAAAAACAGAACCGCGCACCTGCGGATCGTGGAGACGTTGCTCCAGTTGCCTCAGATGCGCGGCGAGATCGTTTTCGGACGTATCGTCCATATGACTTCAGGCGATTAGACGAACTGGCTGAGGCCCGGAACCGAGGCAACCACTTCGTCGACCACGTCGGCGCCGGCATGCTCCTTGGCGTAACCGATGGTTTCCTTGGCAAGCGCGGTGATTTCGCCCATGCCGAGACCTTGGCTCATCAGCTGCTGGCCGAGCGCCATGACGCCGCCACCGGCACCGACTGCGCTGAGCAGCCCGCCGAGTAGGCCGCCACCGCCGCCCGTGCCTTCGCCGTTATACTGCGCAATCAGTGCATCGGCGCCCGGAATGGCTTCGATCATCTTGGCAATCGGGCCGTCTGCCGCTTCGCGCTGCAGGAAGCCGAGCATCATGCCGATGGCCTTTTCAGCCGTTGCCGGGTCGATGCCGACATTTTCGGCAACGCGCGTGACCAGTTCGTTCATGGGTGATTCTCCTCATTTATTTGACGTTAACGTCAAGGTAAATTATCTCGGATTGAAACTCAAGCGCCGTTCGGAACGGGTATCCACAGCGCGAGAACGTCGATATCGTTTCATGCCTCGGTAGCAAATACAATGCGGCCATCCAGCGCGTAAATCCCGTCTTTTGCATGGCAATCCTTCTGTTGCCGGTGACCGGCACTGCACCTATAACAGTCATGGGAAAACAATGTGATGAAGGCTGGCGCGCTGCCGGCTTTCATTGGCGAAACGGAGACAAGGCCCCCATGCTTGAGGACGGGAAACTTTATATCGGCACCAGCCGGAAACCGGACGACACCATCAACAAGGGCGAATATCTGGACTACAAATTCGGTAACCGTCATGGCCTCGTCACCGGCGCCACCGGCACCGGCAAGACCGTGACGCTGCAAATCCTGGCGGAGAGCTTTTCCAATGCCGGCGTGCCGGTGTTCTGCGCCGACGTGAAGGGCGATCTCTCCGGTATCGGCGCGATCGGCGAACCGAAGGATTGGGTCACCAAGCGGGCCGAGCAGATCGGCTTCACCGATTTCGCCTTCCAGGAATTCCCGGTGATCTTCTGGGATCTCTACGGCGAAAAAGGCCACCGCGTGCGCACCACCATGTCGGAGATGGGGCCTTTGCTGCTCTCCCGGCTGATGAATGCCACCGACGCCCAGGAAGGCGTCATCAACATCGCCTTCAAGATCGCCGACGAAGGCGGGCTGCCACTCTTGGATCTCAAGGATTTCCAGGCGATGCTCAACTACATGGCCGAGAATGCCTCGGCACTTTCGGGCAAATACGGCCTGATCTCAAAGGCCTCGGTCGGCTCGATCCAGCGTGAACTGTTGATCCTCGAGCAACAGGGCGCCAAGAACTTCTTCGGTGAACCGGCGCTCAAGGTCTCCGACATCATGCGCACCACCCGCGACGGCCGCGGCGCGATCTCGGTGCTGGCCGCCGACAAGCTGATGATGAATCCGCGCCTCTACGGCACATTCCTGCTCTGGCTGATGTCGGAACTGTTCGAAGAACTGCCCGAGGTCGGAGACCCCGACAAGCCGAAGCTGGTGTTCTTCTTCGACGAGGCGCATCTGCTGTTCAACGATGCGCCGAAGGTTTTGCTGGAGCGCATCGAGCAGGTCGTCCGCCTGATCCGCTCGAAGGGCGTCGGCATCTATTTCGTCACCCAGAACCCGCTCGATGTGCCGGAAACCGTGCTGGCCCAGCTTGGCAACCGCATCCAGCATGCGTTGCGCGCCTATACGCCGCGCGAGCAGAAGGCCGTGAAGACCGCTGCCGACACCTTCCGCCCCAATCCGGATTTCGATTGCGCCACGGTCATTACCAATCTCGGCACCGGCGAGGCTTTGGTTTCGACGCTCGAAGGCAAGGGCTCGCCCTCGATGGTCGAGCGTACGCTGATCCGCCCGCCGTCGAGCCGCGCCGGTCCGCTGACCGAGGCTGAACGCGCCAACGTCATGAGCATCAGTCCGGTCGCCGGCCAGTATGACAAGGATGTTGATCGGGAGTCGGCTTACGAGATTCTTGCCCAACGCGCCGCGAAATCCACGCAGCAAGCCGAAGAAAGCCGTGAAACCACCGAGGCGCCACCCCCGGCGGCTCCCGGCGGCGGCCGCTGGACCCTGCCCGGCTTTGGCGACGATGATGCGCAGGCACCGTCACAGCCCAAGCCGAAGCCCCGTGCCGGTTATCAGCGCGAAAGCGTCGCCGAAGCCGCCATGAAATCCGTCGCCCGCACCGTCGCCTCCTCGCTCGGAAGAGCGCTGGTGCGCGGGATTTTGGGAAGCTTGAAGCGGTAACCCGCCAGACGCCTTTGAAATGAAAAACGGCGGCCTAGATGTGGCCGCCGTTTTTTTACCGTCCAACCGCCGCCGGTAGGAAAACCGGTGGCGTCACAAGCATCTCTGGCCTCAGAGCACGAAATATCCCTTCGACAAAGCTACCGCGTCGTCGAGATGGAGGAAAAAGTCGGCGATCTTGTCACCATTGATATCGGCACTGATAAAGGTATCAGATGCCTTCTTGTCGTAGCGTAATTCGCCGGCCTTGCCGCTGAATGCGGCCGTACCGAGGAAAGTGAAGGCCTGATTGCCGGCAAGTTTTGTATTGGCATCGATGGTAGACAGATTGATCCGGTCGCCCTCGGCTCCCGAGAAATCGAAGATCGTGTCCCGGCCTGCCGCCGCGACCGTGGATTCCGACACGGCCGTAAACAGGAACGTGTCCTTGCCGGTGCCACCGAGGAGATAGTCTGCACCGGCACCGCCATGCAGGAGATCATTTCCGGCATCGCCGTAAAGCTTATCGTTACCAGCACCGCCATACAGCAAGTCGTTGCCGGCGTAACCGTAGACCGTGTCGTTGCCGGCGCCGGCAACCATCTTGTCGGCGCCGATACCACCCTTCAAGATCTCGCTTTTCGCACTACCGGCGATCGTCTCGACGACATCGGTGATGGAGATGGTGAAAATCTTGATCGTCTTCTTGCCGGCCAGATCCGTCACCTCGACGGAGACCGTGTCCTTCTGCAACTTTTCGTAATCGAAGACCTTGGCCACCTGCAACTTGTTGCCGACAAGCTTGAACAGGCCACCGGCACTGTCGGTCAGCCGGTACGTTACGGCCCCACCTTCCGGATCTGTCGACGAGAACACACCGATCGTCGTTCCCACGGCCGTATTTTCCGCCACGGTGGCCTTCGAAAGAGACGGCGCTGTCGGCGCAAGATTGGCCGGAGTGTTGATTGTCGCGTCGCTGAACTCGATTTTCTCGATACCGTAAAGCAGCTCACCATTGACCTTGACGCTACCATCGGCATTGCGTGTGATCACATATTCACTGCGCTTTCCGGTGAAAACCGCAGTATCGACGCCGCTGCCGCCATAAAAGCGATCGGTACCCGCACCGCCGATCAGGCGATCATTGCCTGCTCCGCCAAACAACTGGTCATCACCCGCGCCACCATCCAGCGTATCGGCGGTGTTGCTTCCAAACAGCCGGTCACTGCCGGCAGTACCCGTCTCGTCCTTGGCTTGGGTCTTGTCGAAGATGAAGTCGGACGCCGTCAATTTGCCAGCGGCAACCTTGCTCAACTGGATGGAGTGGCTATAGCCATAATAATAGGCATTGAAATAGGCATCGGTGCCGTTCTTGGTTTCAAGAATGAGCTTCAGCTGCTCCAAGCTGGATATGCCGAAGGCGGAAACATCAATTTTGTCGACACCAACCTGGAAATCGCCGATCGTATCGCGGCTCTCGCTGGTGTAATGCGCCGCCCGCTCGATCGACATGAACGTATCGGCGCCTGCCTGACCATAGAGAACATCATCGCCCAGGCCGCCGATGAGGATATCGTTGCCCGCGCCACCGAACAATTGATCGTTGCCGGCACTGCCGTCCAGCGTATCCGCAGTCGCGCTGCCGAACAGCCGGTCAGCGCTGACAGTGCCGGCAAGATCCTTGAACTGTTGCGTATCAAAGATGAAATCGCGCGCCGTCAACTTGGCTGCGGCCACCTTGCTCAGCTGAATCGAGTGCGCGTAGCCGTAATAATAAGCATTGAAATAGGCATCCGTGCCATTCTTCGTTTCAAAGATCAGCTTGAGCTGGTCGAGACTTGAAATACCGAAGGCGGAAACGTCGATCT
>UCNE01000027.1 GCA_900473685.1 Hyphomicrobiales bacterium | reverse complement strand
CGTACCGTTGCCCCTCACCCTAACCCTCTCCCC
The DNA here is from genome assembly GCA_900473685.1 of Hyphomicrobiales bacterium. Taxonomy (GTDB): domain Bacteria; phylum Pseudomonadota; class Alphaproteobacteria; order Rhizobiales; family Rhizobiaceae; genus Pararhizobium. The sequence goes on along the minus strand of UCNE01000027.1, from coordinate 38,939 downwards.
GCGCGCGGGGAGAGGGGACGACAGAGCGTGCCGCATATCCCTTCGCCCCGCCTGCGGGGAGAAGGTGGCCGGCAGGCCGGATGAGGGGCCGTTACGCATACCGCGCCCGCCCATAGCCTTCTCAACACCACGCCCTTGAAAAATCCGCGCAAAACCCAAACTTAAACATTGTCGCATGCGTTCGGCTTTGCTAAACCGGCACTCGATTTGGCAGGGCAATCTGTTCGCGCCAAACGGTGGGGCGTAGCCAAGCGGTAAGGCACTGGTTTTTGGTACCGGCACCCCTGGTTCGAATCCAGGCGCCCCAGCCATTTTATCTCTCTTTATTTTCAGATCTGTAGATCACATCAAAGGCGCCTGGGTTGGCGGCTTTGTGGGTCGTCTGCGTGAACATTGGGCGGCTTATGAGACCCGATCCTCAGAAACGTTGCAGAAGATTGCGCGTTGGTCCGGCGGCCCAAAAAGAATACCCCACAGATTTTCACCAGCGGGCTGGTCGCGTTACATCAGGGGCAAACTTGCCAACGCCGGCAGCAACTGCCACGTTGCGCAGGCTTGATTCACGCTGAGAAGAGGGGGAGCTGATGGCTCACAAGTTTGAAATCTACAAAGACAAGGCTGGCGAATTCCGCGTTCGCTTCAAATACAACAACGAAGTGATGTTCTCGACGGAAGGCTATTCCAGCAAGTCGAGCGCTCAGAATGCCATCGATTCCATCAAGAAAAATGGCCCGGGTGCGCCCGTCGAAGACAACAGCACCACCTGAGCAAACTCCATAAACAAAACCCGCCGGCTTTCACCGGCGGGTTCATTCACGTCAGCACTTCCGCGCCAAAAAAAAATTACTTCGCCTGGTCGCCAGCCAGAAACTCCTCGCACCAGCTTGGGCCGGAGGATTTCTTGACGTCGCCGAGCACCTGGATCGAGCGGATGACGTAGTCGGAGGAGACGTTCAGCTGGACCGAGCAGGAGAGGAATTCGGTGCGGGCAGAGGCCGTCTTCTTGCCCTTCTTGCCGTTTTCACCTTCGGCATATTGCGCCGGGATCGTCCGCTTCTTGTAGCCGCCCTTCCAGGAATAGACGGTCATGTCACCGCTGGAAACGTCCGACTGCGGCGGGCCGAAGGCGGCGAAGAAGACGCCGGCGGGCTGTCCCTTCCAGCGGGCCTCGACGGCATTGCGCGCCGGGCCTACGGTGGTGCAGCCGGCAAGCGCCAGCGCAAGGCCGGCCACGGTCATCAAGCGGAAATTCATCTGGTCACGTCCCTTTGGTTTTCGTTCTGAAACATTGCTCGCCCAGGCGGCGCAACGCGCTGGTGGCCAAGGCTTGTCGCCTCAGCCTCTAGCGCTAAACCGATTGAAAGAAAATCTCCGCAACAGCTTATATGCGTAGCTATGCGCATAAATTTACAAGCGTTGCCGAAAGGCCCCAGCGAGGGAGCCGTCTGGCGGGAAAAACCCGGTGTCAGCTGCGATTGGGGCGCCGTTTTTGGCCTGGCCGGGCGGCCGGGGCGCGGGCTTTTCCGGCGGGGCGGCGGGACTTATCCTGTTGTTTTCAGGTTCCGTGCGGATTTTTCCGGTTTGCGCCTTGTGGAAAGGAAAATGCTGTTCTATAGAGGCGCCGCTGGTCACGGAGTGTAGCGCAGCCTGGTAGCGCACGTCGTTCGGGACGACGGGGTCGGAGGTTCGAATCCTCTCACTCCGACCAGCTTATTCAAGCCCAAAAAGGCTTGCTTTTCCCGATATTCCCGTGACGCCAGTGTAAAGTGTTTGCTTCTTGTTTCGAGCAGGCGGTCGCGTGCGCAGGTTCTCCCTCCGGCCCTGCGACCGAAGGGAGAGTGTTGGTTCAGATCATAGCCTTGTCGCGGGGCTGGCTTGGTGCATTTCCATTGCTGTTTCTGAAAGTCGTGGCGCCGGAGCGGTTTCTGGCGGCAACTTCAAATTCCGTCTGATTGGTCACGACGGACTGCTTCTTCACATGTGCAGGCGCAGTGCTGGCAAAGGCTGTTCCTGCCAGGGTGCACGATACTGCGATCGCAAAAATAAACTTCATGACATGTCTCCTTGGGTGCTGCGTACACAGGCTCCACACGGAGCCGGTCTCCCCGCATGCGGCAGGGAGAATCCGTGCCTAGGCCGGTCGGCGGTCAAGGGACATACGGCATCTGTCGTATTTCGACCGTGGTGCGGGCATGAGATGGCGGTGATAGTTACCCGTTGGTTACCGATCGCATCGTCAAGGCGCGTCGCCTCCGGCCTGTTATCGCGCTGTTTCGCGCCGCAGACTTCCTTGACCGAAAAACAGAAGATGCACTACAACGGCCGGTACCTGCAGTGTCGCAGGTCCCCGTCATTTCCCGCGTTCGCTTCCTCCTCAAGCGGTCACGCCGGCCCACCGAGCAGGAACCCTTGCCGATGTTCGATATCCTCTGGCGCAGCGTTGCAATCGGCGTGGGCGGAACCGTGCTGATGGATCTCTGGGCGGTTCTATTGTGGTTGTTGGCCGGGCAGGGCAGGCCGAACTGGGCGCCGGTCGGCCGCTGGTTCTGGCATCTGCGCTCAGGAAAAGTCTTCCATGACGATATCGGCAAGGCCGAGCCCTATCGGCACGAGCAGGCCCTTGGCTGGATCAGCCATTATGCCGTCGGCATTGCCTATGGCATCCTGCTCGTCGCGATCACCGGACCTGCCTGGCTTGCTGCGCCCACCTTCCTGCCGGCCTGGATCGTCGGTATCGTCACCATCGGCGCCGGCTGGTTCCTGTTGCAGCCGGGCCTCGGCATCGGCTGGGCAGCCTCGAAGCTGCCGAACGCCAACAAGGTGCGCTTCCTCAATTTCGTCTCGCACACGGTCTTTGCCGCCGGCATGTACGGCACGGCGCTGCTTCTCGCCTAGACGTGTAATATCCGCCCAGGCGGGATTGAAGGACCAGCTTTGAAAAAGATCGACGACCTGATCGCTTCCGTCACCAGCATCCACGACCGCTACAAGGCCGGCCGCATGGAGCGCGAAACCGTGCGCGAATGGGTGCTTGGCCTCGGCGGTTATCCGGCCCCCTATGCAACGCCGTTGAGCGAGGCCGCCGCATGGTTCAAGCCGCTGCGGGATATAGAGCCGGAGGCGCTGAAGCTGGTGGATCTGGAGAAGCTGACGGCCATCATCAGGCCTGACGGCGCCTGAGCGCGATAAATCCGGAGCGGTTCAGCAGTGGCTGAAGCCCCGAGCACTTCCAACGTTTTGAGGGAAATGACAGCAAGCGCCGCCGGTCTTTCGCAGACGGCGGCGCTTGCTGGAGAGAGCTCTATCAGATGTCGACGGCAGCATCCTTGAAGATTTGCGACGCTTCGCCGGCAGTCATGCGGCGCAGGTCGGTTTCGTCGCGGCGGCGCGAAAATAGCTCGGTTGCCATCAACTGGTCGGCCAGGTCCGCCGGCAGCGACAGGATCACGCGCGCCTCGTCCGAACGCAGATCGGTCAGCGACGAGCGCTTGGCGGTGATCATGCCGCCGGCCACCGTGTTGTTGGTATCCGGGTCGATCAGGATGAACGCGCCGGTGGTGCGGTTCTGCTCATAGGCGTCGAAGACGGCATTCTCGTCGAAGGAAAGATGGACCTTGCCGATACCGTTCATCGGCAGCAGCCCCGTCCGCTGGGTCCAGCTGCCGGTCTTCAGGTCGAGTTGGCTGACCGGGTTTGCCGTGACGCGCTGGCGTCGCGAGCCGCTTTTCAGCCAGTAGCGCCGGCCGGGCTGGATGCCTTCCGCCTGCAGGGCAACGAGCTGGGCGTCGAAATCGAGGCCGACCTGCGGCTGGCTGTCGATCGATACGATCATGTCGCCGCGGGAAACATCGACCTGGCGGTCGAGCACCAGCGTGATCGCATCACCGGCGACGGCGGCATTGCGCACGAGATCGAAGGTGATGATCTTGGTGACGTTGGCAACCATGCCGGATGGCAGGATGACCACGCTGTCACCGGGCTTGACGGAGCCGCCGGCAACGGTGCCCTGATAGCCGCGGAAGCTTTCGCCCGGGCGCGAGACGCGCTGAACCGGCAGGCGGAAGCCGACGGTCTGGGCGGAGCGGACCGTTGCCAGTTCCAGCACCTCGACCAGCGTCTGGCCTTCGTACCAGGGCATCGAGGCCTTGCCGTCATAGACGACATTCTCGCCCTTCAGCGCCGACATCGGGATGGCGGTGATCTGGCGCACGCCGAGCGACAAGGCAAGCTCGCGGAATTCATGGGTGATCTGGTCGAAGCGGGCGCGGTCATAGCCGACGAGGTCGAACTTGTTGACGGCCAGAACGAACTGCTTGATGCCCATCAGCGAGGCGATGGTGGCATGGCGGCGGGTCTGTTCAAGCAGGCCGGTGCGGGCATCGACGAGCAGCACCGCGAGATCGGCGGTCGAGGCGCCGGTTGCCATGTTGCGGGTATACTGTTCGTGGCCGGGCGTGTCGGCGACGATGAAGGAGCGCTTGTCGGTGGCAAAATAGCGGTAGGCGACATCGATGGTGATGCCCTGTTCGCGCTCGGCCTGCAGGCCGTCCAGCAGCAGGGCGAAATCGGGCAGGCCGAGATCGTTCTGCTTGCCACTGTCACGGCGCAGCGTCGCGGCCTGGTCTTCCTTGACGGCCTTGGTGTCCCAGAGCAGACGGCCGATCAGCGTCGACTTGCCGTCATCGACCGAGCCGCAGGTGATCAGCCGCAGCGGGCGCGTGTCACGGGCGGCGCGCGCAGCCTCCGTGGCCGGAAAGGCGGTGACCGTGCCGGTCGTTACGTCAGCGCTGGCGGCTTGTGCGATTGCGGAAACGGTCATCAAAAGTATCCTTCGCGCTTCTTCTTTTCCATCGATCCGGACTGGTCGCGGTCGATGGCGCGGCCCTGCCGTTCGGAAACCGTGGCGATTTCCAGTTCGGCAATGACCTCTTCCAGGTTCGTGGCTTGTGACGGGATAGCGCCCGTCAGCGGGAAGTCGCCAAGCGTGCGGAAACGGATCGAGCCGTGCTGGATCGTTTCACCCGGCAGCAGTTCCAGCCGCGGATCTTCGGCCAGGATCATCATGCCGTCGCGTTCGACGTAAGGGCGCTCCTTGGCGTAGTAGAGCGGCACCAGCGGAATGTCTTCCACCTGGATGTAGCGCCAGATATCGACCTCGGTCCAGTTGGAGAGCGGGAAGGCGCGGACGCTTTCGCCCTTGCGGATCATGCCGTTATAGATGTTCCAGAGTTCCGGACGTTGCGCGCGCGGATCCCAGCGATGCTCGGGCGTGCGGAACGAGTAGATCCGTTCCTTGGCGCGGCTGGCTTCCTCGTCGCGGCGGGCGCCGCCGAAAGCGGCATCGAAGCCGCCGGCGTCCAGCGCCTGGCGCAGGCCCTCGGTCTTCATGATGTCGGTAAACAGCGCCGAACCATGGGTGAACGGCGTGACGTTTTCAGCCTTGCCGCGCGGATTGATGTGCTCGATGAAGTCGAGGTCGTACTTCTTGACGATGTCGTTGCGGAACGCGATCATCTCGGCAAATTTCCAGCCGGTGTTCACATGCAGCAGCGGAAACGGCACGCGGCCCGGATAAAAGGCTTTCCGTGCCAGGTGCAGCAGGACGGAAGAGTCCTTTCCGACGGAATAGAGCATGACCGGCTTTTCGAACTCGGCGGCCACCTCGCGAAAAATGTGGATCGCCTCGTTCTCGAGCGCCTTCAGATGCGGATCGAGCGGGGTCTTCGTGGTCTGCGGATTGTGCAGTTCCGTTTCCGGAAGAGTACTGGGCATTTCAAGTCTCCGGGAGTGTCTGTGGCGTGAGCCTGCGCGGATTATCGCGCAATGCTGCTTGAAAGGGGGCTGCTGGAAAGCGATGAGGTTTGCGGAATAGTCGAGGTTGCGGTCTCCGCGACGTGAAGGCCGCATTCGCGCTTCTCGTCGTTTTCCCACCACCAGCGACCGGCGCGCTCGGGTTCACCCGGCTTGATGGCGCGCGTGCAGGGTTCGCAGCCGATCGAGGGGTAGCCGCGGGCATGCAGCGGATTGACCGGGATTGCTTCTTCCGCGACATGGGCGCGGATCGTCTCGATGTCCCAGTCGGCGAGCACATTGATCTTAATCAGGCCACGGTCGGCATCAGCTTCGGCAAACGGCGTCTCGGCACGATTGCCGGACTGGCCGCGGCGCAGGCCGGTGATCCAGAAGGATGCCCCTTCGAGTGCACGCGCAAGAGGCTTCACCTTGCGCGCGCCACAACAGGCGTGCCTGGCTTCTATGCTGTCGTAAAAGCCGTTCAGGCCGTACTTGGCGGCGTAGGCGTCGATGTCGTCCTGCTCGGGGTAAAACCGCTTGATCAGGATGCCATAGGTTTCTTCGGTCGTGTCGATCAGCGCTACGGTCTCATTGAAGAGACGGCCGGTTTCGAGCGTCGAAACCTCGATGCCGTGCTTGCCGGTGCCGATCGCGGCGGTAATGACCTGGTCCTCGATGCCGAGGCTGGTGGTAAAGACTGATTTGCCGTCGAGCGAAGCAATCAGCGCCAGCCGGCCGGAAAGGTCGAGGCCTTCCAGCTGGCTGTTGAGCGCTGCGGCGCGGTTTTCAAGCGATGCGGATGTCATGGGAGGAAATCCTGTTTTGTCGTCCCGGAATATCGCAGCCGTGTGCGGCAAAAGACAGAAAAACGGATTTCTAATGTTGAGCGATCAGAGCAAATATCTCTCCGATCAGCAAAAAACGCAGAATAGCGCCCAAGTTGCCGATTTTAAGCATTAAATCTACTGTTTTTATAGCTTATTGCGATGGCGCGATCTGTCCCGTGCCGGGTTTTGCCGCTTTATCCATGGTCGCGATATCGCCGGGCCGGAACGCAGAAAAGCCGGACCCAAGGCCCGGCTTTTCCATCTCTTTCCGTGAGGGCTGGTCATGCGGTGTTAAAATTCCACCCAGTCGCCACCCTGTGCTCTGCCGCCCACGGCATAAACCTTGGCCGTATGGAGCGCCGGTGTTGCACGGCTGGTGCTCTGCGTGCCGGCGCGTGGCATGCCTGCCGCTCTGTCATGGCCGCCGCCGGTCTTGAAGCGGGTCAGGAGTTGCGTCAGTGCACCGGCCTCATTGGCAAGGCTGTGGCTTGCCGCTGTCGACTGCTCGACCATGGCGGCGTTCTGTTGCGTGCCCTGGTCGATCGTGTTGACGGCGGTGTTGATCTGCTTGATGCCGGAGGATTGTTCGCGCGCACTTTCGACGATCGCGGTGACATGGGTGCTGATCTCCTGGACCTCACCGATGATACCTTCCAGCGCCGTGCCGGTTTCGCGCACCAGCGAGACCCCGGAGCGGACCTGGCCGCTGGACGTGGCGATCAGGGTCTTGATTTCCCTGGCTGCCTGCGCCGAGCGTTGCGCCAGTTCGCGCACTTCCTGGGCGACCACCGCGAAGCCCTTGCCGGCATCACCGGCCCGGGCGGCCTCGACCCCGGCGTTCAGCGCCAGAAGGTTGGTCTGGAAGGCGATATCGTCGATGACGCCGATAATGTTGGAGATTTCCCGTGAGGAGGCCTCGATCCCGCTCATTGCATCGATGGCGGTGCCGACGATCTCGCCGGATCGCTCCGCAGCACTGCGGGTGCGCACCACCAGCGCGCCTGCTTCCTCCGCCCGCTTGCTGGCATCCGACACGGTGACCGAGATCTGGTCGAGCGCGGCTGCGGTTTCCTCAACCGACGCCGCCTGCTGTTCGGTGCGCTTGGACAGATCGGCCGCGGCCGAGCGGATCTCGCTCGCCCCGGCGCTGATACCGCGGGCTGTCTCGCCGACCGATCGCAGCGCATCCTCGAGATTGCCGACCGAACTGTTGAAATTGCTGCGCAGCGCGTCGAGATGGGCGGCAAGGGCCGTATCGATCCGGTAGGTGAGGTCGCCTTCCGCCAGTTTATCGAGGCCGAAGGCAAGTGCGGAGACGGCCGATTGCACCTCCGCCGCTTCCGCCGCCTTCTGGGCTTCGCGCTCCTGCCGGTCACGCTCGGACAGCGAGCGGTTACTCTCCGCTTCCTCTTCAAGGCGCTGGCGATCAAGGGCATTATCGCGGAAAACCGCGATGGCGCCCGCCATCTGGCCGATCTCGTCGCGGCGGCCTTCGCCGAAGATCGCCACGCCGAGATTGCCGCCCGCCAGCTGGCGCATGGCTTCGCGCAACCGCGTCAACGGTTTGAACACCCCGGCAATGACGAACCAGACCGTGGCCGCCAGCACCGCCATCGTGAAGGCGGCAATGGCCGCTTTCGACAGGACGAGACTGTCCTTTTCTGCCTTGGCTGCCAGCAGTTCGCGGTTGGCCTCTGTCAGCTGCAACTCGATCAGCTCGCTGATCCGCAGGCTGAGCGGGTCGATGACGGTGTAGAGTTCCCTGTCGATGAAGTGTTCGAAAGCCGGGCGGTCGCGCCGCTGCATGATATCAAGCAGGTTCTGTATTGCCGCGGCACTGGCGGCGCGTGCCGTGCCGAACGCATCGGCCAGCAATTTTTCCGCTTCTGTCAGCTTGGTTGCCTCATAGGCAAACCATTTCGCCTCGATGGTCAAAAGGGCATCGGTGACGGCCTTGGCGCCGGCGTTCCAGTCGAGTGCGCCGCTGCGCACCTTATGGGCTGTATCGACGATATTGACGGCATACATGTCGGCGACGGTTTTTAGCTGCGCCACCGGCACCAGCCGGTCGGCGACGATCGATTCGGTGCGCTTGGAAATGGAGTTCATCGCGTTGAAGGCCGTCGCAATCAATACGACCATGGAAAGAGCGACCAGAAACAGGCAGGTGAGCAGGCGTGATTTGATTGTCATGAATCTACTTCTCGGTTGCCGGCAAGGCACGCGTCCGCATGCGATGACGGCGCACGAGGGCGACGGCATTCGTCAACGACTGGCCTTGGCAAGGTGGGTATGACGATCGGGCGCGACACCGGAAACAGAGGGCGATGTCCCGTCATGGGCCTTCGCCAAGTGTCCGCTCTGTCAATAGAATTAACAACCGAAGATTAAAAATGCTTAAATTTTAGGTTGTACTCGTGTCTTTTTGCACGTTTTATGGGCAGAAAGCCAAATTTCGTGCAACCCAAGCCCTCGCTGAAGGCAAGCTGCGCACCAGCGGTTTGAAAGCCGGCTCGTTCTGCTGCCGCCGTTTCGCAGTTTCCCCGGCGTCAAGCCTTACCGGTCGCTGACCGCCCAGCGCGGATTGATCCACGGTTCCTGGTTGCTGCGGGGCAGGGGCTGCTTGCCGAGAATATGATCGGCTGCTTTCTCGCCGGTCATGATCGAAGGGCCGTTGAGATTGCCATAGGTGACATGCGGGAAGATCGATGAGTCCGCAACGCGCAGCCCATCGACGCCGATCACCCGTGTTTCCGGATCGACCACGGCCATCGGATCGTTCTTGTCGCCCATCCGGCAGGTGCCGCAGGGGTGATAGGCGCTTTCCAGATGCTCGCGCAGGAAGGCGTCGATCTGGTCGTCGGTCTGGACATTTTCGCCCGGCTGGATCTCCGGGCCGCGATACTGGTCGAACGCCTGCTGGCCAAAGATTTCGCGGGTGAGGCGGACGCAGTGGCGGAATTTCTCCCAGTCTTCCGGATGGCTCATATAGTTGAACTGGATGACCGGATCGGCTTTCACGTCCGGCGAGCGCAGCGTCACGGAGCCGCGCGACTTCGAGTGATTGTAGCCGACATGCACCTGGAAGCCGTGGCTCTTCGCCGCCGCCTTGCCGTCATAGGAAATCGCCACCGGCAGGAAGTGATATTGGATATCCGGCTGCTTGACGCCGGGTGCGGAGCGCAGGAAGGCGCAGGCTTCGAACTGGTTGGAGGTGCCGAGCCCCGATTTGGTGAACATCCACTGCGCCCCCGCAACCCCTTGCCAGAACCAGGGCAGCCAGGAATAGAGCGACACCGGCTTGGTCGAGACCTGCTGGAAATAGAATTCCATGTGGTCCTGCAGATTGGCGCCGACGCCTGGCCGGTCGGCCTTCACCTCGATGCCCATCTCCTTCAGATGCGCTGCGGGGCCGATGCCGGATAACATCAGCAGCTTCGGCGAGTTGAACGACGAGGCGGAGACGATCACCTCGCGGTTGGCCTTCACCACTTCGATCTTACCAGCGCGCTCGATCTCGACGCCGACCGCGCGGCCATTCTCGATGACGATTTTGCGCGCATAGCAGCGGATCAGCTCGACATTCTGACGCTTGAGGGCAGGCTTCAGGTAGGCGGATGCCGCCGACCAGCGCTTGCCGTTATGAACCGTCTGCTCCATCAGGCCGAAACCCTCCTGCTTGGAGCCGTTATAGTCGTCGGTCAGTTCGAAGCCTGCCTGTTTCCCGGCCTCGACAAAGGCGTGGAACAACGGGTTCTTGTTTGGCCCGCGCCGGACATGCAGCGGCCCGTCGGTGCCGCGCCAGCCCTCTTCGCCGCCATGCGAGTTTTCCATCCGCTTGAAGTAGGGCAGCACATCGGCATAACCCCAGCCGCGGGCGCCAAGCTCTTCCCACTCGTTATAGTCTTCCATCGAGCCGCGCACATAGACCATGCCGTTGATCGACGACGACCCGCCAATCACCTTGCCGCGCGGGGCGGTGATGCGCCGATTGTTGAGATGCGGCTCGGGTTCGGAGAGGTAACCCCAGTTGTAGCGGCTCATGCTCATCGGCCAGGCAAGTGCCGCCGGCATCTGGATGAATGGCCCGAAATCGCTGCCACCGAATTCCAGCACCAGCACGGTGTTCTTGCCATCTTCCGACAGACGGTAGGCGAGTGCGGAGCCTGCGGAGCCCGAACCGATGATGACGAAGTCTGCGCTTTGCATGGTCAAATCAACCTTGAGAGTATCGTTTGCCAATCGCTGGCCTCGATGGATGAAGCTTGGAAAGCGAAGTTCCCTTGCACGGTGAGATAATTAGCGTAGTTGGTGATGCCACGCTCACGAGCCCCAGAAAGCCCTGCAATCTCGGATCCGGACATCGTTTTCCTTGGCGTTCCAAGTGCCTTAAATTTGAATGGAAGCATCCACCGATCTGCCCAGATTTCTTCTTCGTAGCTTCCAACTTCCGGTATCGAGCACGTCACAAACGGCAGCGTGAATGCTTTCCATGGTTCACAATAAAGCAAGCCGAATGAGCCTATTGGCATTTTCAGTGCTTTTGTGGTTTTGCCCTTATTTGTCGTTTCAGAGCCGATTCCCACAGCCCATGTTCCCGCACCGAAACCGGCCCAAATGTTGGTTATCGACTTTGAAGAAAACACGTAGATACTGACACTGGGCATTTGCATCTCCTATCCGTTTAGTACGGCGACTGTACCGGGCTCATCGCCACATAGACGCTCTTCAGCTCCGTGTAGTGATTGAGCGCCGCCAGCGAATTTTCCCGCCCGAAACCGGACTGCTTCGATCCGCCGAATGGCACTTCCACCGGCGCCAGGTTATACGTGTTGATCCACAGGGTTCCGGCCTCGAGCCTGTCCACCACGCGGTGAGCGCGGGTGAGGTCTGACGTGAAGACGCCGGCGGAAAGGCCGAACTCGGTGCCGTTGGCCCGCGCGATCACGTCATCTTCAGTGTCGAAATCGAGCACGCACATGACAGGCCCAAAGATCTCTTCGCGGGCGATGGTCATGGTGTCGGTAACATCGGCAAACACCGTCGGCTGGATATAAGTGCCTTCCGCAGACACGTCGTTCGGAATGCCGCCGCCGGTCAGAAGCGTCGCACCCTCGGCCTTGCCCTTTTCGATATAGGCAAACACCTTGTCGAGCTGGGCGCGCGAGACCATCGGCCCGAGCTGGGTTTCCTCAACCATCGGGTCGCCGATGATGATCTTTTCGGTGCGCTCCTTGAGGCGGGTGAGGAACTTGTCCTTGATGCCCTTCTGGACGAAGACGCGGGTGCCGTTCGAGCAGACCTGGCCGGTCGAGTAGAAATTGCCGAGCATCGCGCCGCCGATGGCGCTTTCCAGATCGGCATCGTCAAAGACGATCAGCGGCGACTTGCCGCCAAGCTCCATGGTGACGTGCTTCAGGCTGGAGGCCGCAGCCCCCGCCACCTTGCGGCCGGTCTCGACCGAGCCGGTGAGCGATACCTTGGCGACGTCCTTGTGATTGACCAGGAGCGGCCCCGTCGTTCTGTCTCCCTGGATGACGTTGTAGAGCCCCTTCGGCAGCCCGGCCTCGAACAGGATTTCGGCGATCTTCAAGGCGCCGAGCGGCGTGTTTTCAGACGGCTTGAACACCATCGCATTGCCGGCAATCAGCGCCGGAGCGCCCTTCCAGCAGGCGATCTGCTGCGGATAGTTCCAGGCGCCGATACCGACGCAGACGCCGAGCGGCACGCGCTTGGTAAAGGCAAAATCGCCACCGAGCGGAATATAGTCGCCGTTCAGCGCGGCTGCCGCAACGCCACCGAAGAATTCGAACGCATCGGCGCCCGAGGTCGGATCGGCGACGATGGTTTCCTGTATGGGCTTGCCGGTATCGAGCGTTTCCAGCTCCGACAGTTCGCGGTTGCGTGTCCGCATGATATCAGCGGCGCGCTTGAGGATACGGCCGCGCGCCGTCGGGCTCATCGCCGCCCATTCGCCTTGCGCGCGCTTGGCGCTGGCGATCGCCTTGTCGACGATGGCCGGTGTGGCCGCATGCAGCCGGGCAATCACTTCGCCGGTGGCCGGATAGATGCTTTCGAAGGCGGCGCCGTTGATATCCTCGACATATTCGCCGTCGATGAAATGGGAGGCTGGCGGTTGGGCTTTCATGTCATTCCCCTCGCGGAAAGCGTTTGGATTCTTCGAGATTGTCGAGATTCATGTGGTTGCGCATGTAGCGCTCGGATGCCTTTTGCAGCGGCTGGTGATCCCAGGGGTAATAGGCGCCGTTGCGCAGCGCCTCGTAGACCACCCAGCGGCGCGCCTGGCTTTCGCGCACGGCGGAATCGAACGCGTCCATGTCCCAGCGGCTGTCGCGCATCGCCTGGAACGCGCGCAGCGTCGGGGCATGGGCGGGCACGCTGGCAAGGTTGTTGAGTTCCAGCGGGTCGGCATCGAGATCGTACAGCTGGTCGGGATCGAGGGCGCAGTGGATGTATTTCCACTTGCCTTCGCGGATGCCGACCAGCGGCGCGTAGGAACCTTCGGCGGCATATTCCATCAGCACCGGCGCGATGCGCTCTTCGCCGTTGATCACCGGCGCCAGACTTTCGCCGTCCGTCCAGGGCATGATCTCGTCCATCGAGATCCCGGCGAGATCGCAGAGCGTCGGGGTCAGGTCGAGATTGGAGGTCGGCGCCAGATGCAGGGCGGGGGCGATGCCGGGGCCTGCGACCATCAGCGGCACGCGGGCGGAGCCTTCGAAGAAGTTCATCTTGAACCAGAGGCCGCGCTCGCCGAGCATATCGCCGTGATCCGAGCAGAACAGGATCAGCGTGTCATCGAGCATGCGGGTGCGCGTCAGCGTATCGACGAGTTCGCCGACCTTTTCGTCGAGATAGGAAATATTGGCGAAATAGGCTTGGCGCGAGCGGCGGACGTTCTCTTCGGTGACGGAGAAATTCTGATAGTCGCAGGCATGGATCAACCGCTGCGAATGCGGGTCCTGTTCGGCAAGCGGGATATCGCCGACTTCCGGCAGAAGCTGGTCGCAATCGTTGTAGAGATCCCAGAACTTGCGCCGCGCCACATAGGGGTCGTGCGGATGGGTGAACGAGACGGTGAGCGCCCAGGGGCGGCGGGCGTCGTCGCCATGTTCGCGGCTGAGGTGATAGAGCTTCTGGTTGGCCAGAAACGCCACCTCGTCGTCATATTCCATCTGGTTGGTGATCTCGGCCACACCGGCGCCGGTGACGGAGCCGAGATTGTGATACCACCAGTCGATCCGCTCGCCCGGCTTGCGGTAATCCGGGGTCCAGCCGAAATCGGCCGGGTAGATATCGGTCGTCAGCCGCTCCTCGAAACCATGCAACTGATCCGGCCCGACGAAATGCATCTTGCCCGACAGCGCCGTATAATAACCGGCGCGGCGCAAGTGGTGTGCATAGGTCGGGATCGACGAGACATATTCGGCGGCATTGTCATAGACCTGCGTCCGGCTCGGCAGCTGTCCGGCCATCAGCGAGGCGCGGGCAGGGGCGCAGAGCGGCGAGGAGGTGTAATTGTTGCGGAAGCGGGCCGAGCGTTTGGCCAGCGCCTTCATATGCGGCGCATGCAGAAATTCCGCCGGACCATCCGGAAAGAACTTTCCGTTCAACTGGTCGACCATGATGATGAGAATATTCGGCCGGGTCATGCGGCATCTTTCTGTGGCTGGCGAGCGTTCAGATTGAGCGTGATGTAGTCGTCGGTCAGCGCGATCGAGGCGTCCGCCGTCACCGGCGAGGAACCGAGCGCCCGGCGAATATAAAGCCCGTCGATCATCGCCGCCGTGCCCTCTGCGATGTGCTGCGCGTCATCTGCGACACAGAGAGCCTTGAGATTGGCGACGAGATTGGAATGCAACCGGCGGGCATAGATCACCAGGAAGCGGCGCGTCGCTTCGGACCGCTGGGCCTCGGAATAGAAGGCCAGCCAGGCCGCGATGGTTTCCGGTGCAAACTGATCCGCCTGGAAGCTGACCCGCACGATCGCCGACAGTTTTTCGCGCGGCGTTGCAGCAGTCATGAGGGCCTTCACCGTATCGTCACGCAACTGTTTCAGAAGGGAACGTACGGTCTCGACCAGCAACTGTTCCTTGCTGCCGAAATAATGGTGCGCCAGCGCTGCCGAAACCCCAGCCTGCCGGGCGATGTCGGACATGGTAACGGATAGCGTGCCCTGATCGCCGATCACATGCAGTGCCGCGTCCACAAGCGCCTTGCGGCGCACCGGTTCCATTCCGACTTTCGGCATGCAAAATCCCCTTCGGTGACGGTAGTGTATTTTTGATTGAGCCATCAATCAATAAAAAACGGACGCCAAGATCAAAAGGATTTTCTTGCCATCGCGCCGATCACCGGTTTCACTGAAGGCCGGTGGATACCGCCTGCGGGCAAAAGGATATATCCCTATGAAATTGCTGTTTTCCTCCTGGCAGGCATGGGCGCTTCTGTCCGTTGCGTTTGCGGCATTGACAGCCATCTTCGCCAAGATCGGCATCGAGAACGTCAATTCCGATTTCGCCACGTTCATCCGCACGATCGTCATCCTGCTTGCCATCGGCCTGATGCTGTTCCTGACGGGCAACTGGCAGGCGCCGGCCTCGGTATCGGGCAAGAGCTGGCTGTTTCTGGTCCTGTCGGGGTTGGCGACCGGCGCGTCCTGGCTTTGTTACTTCCGGGCGCTGAAAATGGGGAATGCGGCCCAGGTTGCGCCTGTCGACAAGCTGAGCGTCGTGCTCGTCGCCGTGTTCGCCGTGCTGTTTCTCGGCGAGCGCCTGTCGCCAGCCCATTGGCTCGGCGTCTGCATGGTCGGTGGCGGTGCGGTGCTGCTGGCGCTGAAAGTCTGAATGCGGATTTTGCAGGCCGGCCGCGCATCTTAAAGGGATGTTATTCTATCCTGGATTACATGCGTAGAAATAAACGTGATTGGAGGTTGTGTCATGGCTGAAAACGTCGATCTCGCTCTAAAACCCTCTCTCAGGGAAAAATGGGGCTGGTTCGTTGCGCTTGGGGTTGCTCTGATCATGGGCGGCGGCATCGCCTTCGGCAATGTCATGGCTGCCACGGTCGCATCCGTCTATTATGTCGGCATGATCATGCTGGCCGGCGGCGTCTTGCATCTGGGCCAGGCTTTCCGCGTCAAGAAATGGGAAAACGTGTTCTACTGGATCCTCAGCGGTTCCTGCTACACCATTGCTGGCGTCTTTGCGTTCCTGAACCCGTTGCTTGCCTCCACCATGCTGACCTTCCTGATGGCCATCGCCCTGATCGTTGCAGGTGCGCTTCGGATCTGGACCGGGTTCCGGCTTCGGCCGCTTGAGGGATGGGGATGGATCGCCCTTGGTGGTGTGGTTACGCTCATTGCTGGTCTCGTCATCGCCGCCGGATGGCCGGTCAACAGCCTGTGGATTCTTGGCCTGTTCCTGGCGATCGATCTGGTCATGCAGGGCCTCGCGCTGATCGCTTTCGGGGTACTCGCCAAAGGGTAGCGGTGGAGTGGAGGGCCGTGGCTGCGTTGTGGTGCTAACTCACGGCAGTCATTGAACTTTCATCAAACTGTCATACTGCGGAAACGGAAAATTCAGGCCTCTGGAACGATCTTGCGAGTGATTTATATCCGCCCGGAGTTCCCCCGCATGTCCGCCGTCCCCGCCGAAATGCTGTCCCTGCGCCGTTTTGGTGACGACCAGATCGTCACGCTGGCCAAGCTTGCGATTGAAAACGCCTTCCAGCCGATCGCCGAGATCGCCACAGGGGCCGTGTTCGGCTACGAAACGTTGATGCGGGGTTTCGAGCGGTTGGGCTTCAAATCGCCGATCGAGCTGCTCGACAAGGCCGAGGAGGCAGGGCACCTTCTGGCGCTGGAGCACATGATCAACACCCGCGCCTTTGCCGGTTTTGCCAGCCTGCCGGATTTTTCCTCGCATACCCTGTTCGTCAATTTCGACAGCCGCCTGATCGGCCAGGAGGGCGATCTCGTTGAACGGCTCGGCAATCATCTCAAGCGCGCCAATATTCCACCATCGTCGATCTGTTTCGAACTGTCCGAACGGTTTGACAGCGGCGCGATGCCGGATTTTTCCGGGCTGGTGAAGCGGCTGCGGCTGGCCGGTTTCAAGCTGGCGATCGATGATTTCGGTGCCGGTTTCAATGGTCTGAAGTTGCTGTGCGACCAGCCTGTCGATTATGTGAAGATCGACCGGCATTTCATCAGCGGTATCGAAACCAATCCCCGCAAGCGCCACATGGTCCGTCACACGGTCAATACTGCCCATGTTCTCGGCACACGGGTGATCGCCGAGGGGGTGGAGACCGAAGCCGAATTTGCCATTTGCCGCGATCTTGGCTGCGATCTCGTCCAGGGCTATTTCGTTGCCCGTCCGACGGTGCATTTTGCCGATCTGCAGCCGGCCTATCCGCATCTGGAACAGACCGCCGGCGCGCGGCGTCAGTCGACTTCGCTCGACAGCATTCTCATCCGCAAGCAGGTCGAGCAGGTGCCGGCCTTGCGCGAAAACGACGATCTGGATTCGGTGTTCGAACTGTTTCGCCGCTCGCCGCAGCGCAGCTTCTTTCCGGTGCTGAATGCCAATGGCGAACCGCGCGGCGTGCTGCATGAATATCACGTCAAGGAGATGATCTATCATCCCTTCGGGCGCGATCTGCTGAAGAACCATCTCTATCAGCGCCATATCTCGCATTTCGTCAGCCCGGCGCCGATCGCCGATCTCGAGACGCCCGCCGATGAAATGCTGAAGATCTTTGCAGGCATGGACGGTAGCGACTGTGTGATCCTGACGGAAAACATGCGCTATGCCGGTATCCTGTCGGCGGCGTCACTGTTGAAGATCATCAGCGAAAAGCAGCTGAAGACAGCGCAGGAGCAGAACCCTCTGACCGGTCTGCCGGGCAACCGCGCCATTCGCGATTATGTCCAGGGCGCCGTGCTTGACGCCGACGAGGCGCGCTATTTCTGCTACTGCGATTTCGACAGTTTCAAGCCGTTCAACGATCATTACGGTTTCCAGAAGGGCGATCTGGCGATCTCGCTGTTCGCCGCCCTGATGCGCCGCCACTTCATCGGCGAGGAAAAGTTTTTGGGCCATGTCGGCGGTGACGATTTCTTCATCGGCGTCAGCGGCTGGACGTGCGAAGAAGTGGCGACCGTTCTCTCCCGCGTTTTGGCGGAATTCCGCAGCGACGTCCGCCAGCTCTATTCGGCCGACCATCAGCAGGCAGGTTACATGACCGGCCATGGACGCAGTGGCGAACCCACCATCTTTCCCTTGATGCGCTGCTCGATCGCGGTGCTGATCCTGCCGGAAGGGTTTGTCTTCTCCGACGCCCAGGCGGTCAGCGCCCGCATCGCCGAAATCAAGAGCCGTGCCAAGGAAAGCGACGACGGTCTGGTATTCGATACGTTCGGCGAGGCGGCCTGACCGGCATTTCAGCATTATCGTCAAACGAATACGGGCTGAAACCCATCATGGGTTCCAGCCCGTTTCTGCATGATCCCGAAGCGTCCAGCCGCGATCGGGTACACTCATGCGAACGGTGTCAGTTCATGACAGGCGTCACGGCGGTTGCCTGATGTTTCTTGCCCATCGTCTCATAGGCGATCGTCACCTTTTCCCCGACCTTGAGGCCCGGATTCTTGAAGGAGGCCGGAAG
This sequence comes from Hyphomicrobiales bacterium, assembly GCA_900473685.1. GTDB lineage: Bacteria > Pseudomonadota > Alphaproteobacteria > Rhizobiales > Rhizobiaceae > Pararhizobium. Next base: position 20,628 of record UCNE01000027.1, on the reverse strand, counting down.
CATGTATTTGGTGCCGTTCTTCAAGGTCACGGTCATCGCCTTCATGTCATAGGCGCGGATGGTTCCGGTCGTGGTGCTGGCGGCAAAAGCGGCGGAGGACAGGGAGATAGCGGAAAGGATCGTCAATGAGGTCAGAAGAGCACGCATGGTGTCGTCCTTGTTTGGTCCCTGCATTGGGCTTTGGTTCCCGCATCGGGACCGGGCGTCGAAAAACCGTCCGGAGACCGTCGCGTCGCGGTCCGGGAACCGCCGGCGGCTCCCGGTTTCGATTGTCAGGCTATGCCCGGATTCTGGCGGTTACAAATTAAAGAAACTTAATGTTTGCAAAATCCAGCTGACGCAATTTTGCCGCAAAGGGGCGGCGTTCGACGTTCTTTACCCGAGTCGTTGGTGGGCGATGGTTGCGGATGCAAAACAACGGCTTTGCCGTTTTCGCCCAGCGCGCTAGATAATCCGTCAGCATCCACCAAGGAGAACACCGTGACCCTGCCGAGCGAAATGACCTATGTCGATCTTCCATCCCCCGGAGGCCCGGAAAAGATGGTTCTGGCCCGCGGTCCGTTGCCGGATCTGAAGCCCGGCGACATCCTGATCCGTGTCGAAGCGGCAGGCGTCAACCGCCCGGATGTGTTGCAGCGCCTCGGAAATTATCCGCCGCCGCCGGGTGCAAGCCCGATCCTCGGGCTGGAAGTGGCCGGTGAAGTGGTGGCCATGGGCGAGGGGGCCGAAGGCTTCATCGTCGGCGACAAGGTCTGTGGCCTTGCCAATGGCGGCGGTTACGCCGAATTCTGCGCCCTTCCAGCAACGCAGGCGATGCCCTGGCCAAAAGGGTATGACGCGGCACGCGCGGCGGCTCTTCCGGAAACCTTCTTCACCGTCTGGGCCAATGTCTTCCAGATGGCCGATCTGGTCGAAGGCGAAAAGATCCTCATTCACGGCGGCTCCAGCGGCATCGGCACCACCGCCATCCAGCTTGCCCGCGCCTTCGGCGCCGAAGTCTTCGTGACGGCCGGAAGCAAGGACAAGTGTGACGCCTGCGTTTCGCTGGGTGCCAAACGGGCGATCAATTACCGCGAGGAGGACTTCAAGGCGGTCATCCTCGAGGAAACCGGCGGCCACGGCGTCGATGTCATTCTCGACATGGTCGGCGGCCCCTATTTCGATCGCAACATCGCCTCGCTCGCCAAGGATGGCCGCCTGTCGATCATCGCCTTCCTCGGCGGTGCCACGGTTGAAAAGGCCAATATCGCAGCCATTCTCGGCAAGCGCCTGCACATCATGGGGTCTGCCATGCGGCCGCGAACGGCCTCCGAGAAGGAATCGATCCGCGATGATCTGGAAGACAATGTCTGGCCGTTGCTGGAAGACGGCGATGTCGCGCCGGTGATGCACGCCATTGTGCCGTTTACCAAGGTTGCCGAGGCGCACCGGCTGATGGAAGCGGGCGATCATATCGGCAAGATCGTCATGACCTTCTAAAGTCTGATCCGGCTAAAGTCTGATCCGGACTGCTCTTGCAATCGGCAAGAATCGGACTACCTTCAATTCATCATCAATTGAACGAAAGGAAGGTGATCCAGTGTCTAATGAGATTTCAAACCTCGTAATGGGCATGGGAGTTGTCGTGATCGGAACGAGGCAGCCCTCGATCTGAACCCGCCTTCCTGCGGGTCGTGTCTCAAAGAAGATACGGTCCGGGCCTGTTACTTGGCCAAAACTCATGGAGGGCCGCTGTGAAGCGGCCCTTTTTGTTTGTCTGCGGGATTGTGTTTCCAATTATTTTTGACTGCCGGGATCAGGCAGGTCGGCGGGAGCCAGCGGATATCGTTTTGCGCTGTAGATCCGCAAAATGAAGATCGTATCCTCGATGACCGCGTAGGGAATGATAAAGCCATAGCGGGGTTCGACAAGCTCGCGAATGTCCTCCCGCAAGGTTTTACGCCCGATCGCGGGATGGTCGCTCAAAGGCTGGATGGTTTTCGAAATCTGGCTTGCGACCGATCTGAAGCCTGCCGGATTTTTGAGGCGGAGCCATTCCTTGAGATCATCGAGATCTCGCATGGCCTGAGACGTAAACCGTATCCGCATCGGCAGATCTAAGCCTTTGTGGGTTTCGGTCTGGCCTTCTCCGCGTCGCTATCCCAGCTTCCCAGCCATTCCAGCACTTCGGACCCGTCATAAGACTGGCCGGCCTTTGCATCCGCGATGGCGGAATCCATCTCGGTAAGCCAGCGGAGCTGATTATTGACATAGGTGCCGACTGCGTCATTGACGATCAACGCGCGCGAGCGACCCGTCTTTTCGGCCAATGACGCGATCTGTATTTCCAAGCGTTCCGGAAGCTCTACCGAAGGTACTTTGAGCGGCTGCGACATCGTTGTCTCCACACGAATTCCAAGTCTGATCCTAACATAGTTTTTTTCGCCCGCATCTGAAAGCGCCGCCGCGTTAAACCCCGAACCGCCCCAGAGCCGGTATCTTCACCGCCGGGCGCATCACATCGATGCCCGCCACCAGTCCCATGAAGTGAACTTCAAGCCCGCTGCGCAGACCGGCTGAAACGCCAACCAGGCCGTAAAGCGTCGCGTGCATGTCCATCCCGTCGGCATCGATCGAAAACAGCTTGCCCTCCGGCAGGTAATCGCGGCCGACTGCATCGGGCGGCAGAACCGCGCCGAGTTCGGGAACCGAACGCAGCACATGCGCGACGAACGTGTTGGAGTTCGGCCCCGGCCAGATCCGGTAGGCGCCCGGCGTCGCATAGGGATAGGACTGGATTGCCTGCTCGACCTTCGAAATCAGGCGCGTGGCCTCGTCGCCTCTGACGCTGGTCACCAGGTTTGGCGCGTTCGAGTACCAGCGCGCATCGGCCGGATAGCCGTTGCGGCGGATCGGCGAACCCCAGCCAACCTTGTCATAGCGATTGTAGGCCGTATCGCCGCGTCCCTTGGTGACGATCCAGGAATGGCTGGCGACGGCGCCCTTCATGCCGCCTGTCGTGGCGGAAAAGATGTAGATCGCCGCTTCCGGATCGTCCTGCGGTTTCGGCAGGATATGGGCCGAGCTCCAGTCCGCCTTGCGCCAGTTTTCCGGCCTTTCCTTGACATACCACCAGCCTGCGGAGGCAAGCGCCGGCAGCAGATAGACGAACAGGATGGCAAGAAACAGCCTGCGGAAAAATTTCATGGGTCCATCCGGGTTTTGCGTTGCTCTGTCTTGGTCTAAAGACAGGGCAGATGTTGGATTTTTGAGGGCACAACCATGTCGAACCCGGTTCTTGTTGAAGTCACGCGCGGTAATCTGGTCGAAAGCCGCCATCGCGGCATGGTCATCGTCGTCGATGGTGACGGCAAGACCGTGTTTTCGCTCGGCGATACCGATGCCGGCGTCTTCCCGCGCTCGGCCTGCAAGGCCATGCAGGCGCTGCCGCTGATGGAAACCGGTGCTGCCGATGCCTACGGTTTCGACAAGCGGGCCTTGGCGCTCTCCTGCTCCTCGCACAATGGCGAACCGGAACATGTGGCGCTTGCCGCAGAGATGCTGTCGGCAGCGGGCAGGGACGTCTCGACGCTCGAATGCGGCGCACACTGGTCGTTCAATCAGGACACCATCATCAGCCAGGCCCGTGCGCTGGAGCACCCGACGGCGCTGCACAACAATTGCTCCGGCAAACATGCAGGCTTCATCTGCGCCTGCTGCCATAGCGGCGAGGAACCGACCGGCTACGTCACCTATGATCATCCGCTGCAGCGCGAAATCCGCGGCGCCATGGAAAGCCTGACGGGCGCGGTTCTTGCCCATGACAATTGCGGCACCGACGGCTGCTCGATCCCGACTTACGCCGTGCCGCTGAAAGGCCTTGCCCATGGCTTTGCCAAGATGGCGACCGGCAGTGGCCTGGAGCCGCTGCGCGCCAAGGCCTCCAGGCGCCTGATCGAAGCCTGCATGGCTGAACCCTTCTATGTGGCCGGCAGCAAGCGCGCCTGCACGCGGCTGATGCAGACGGCCCCCGGCCGCATCTTTGCCAAGACCGGTGCCGAAGGCGTGTTCTGCGCCGCCATCCCGGAAAAGGGCATCGCCATTGCGCTGAAATGCGAGGACGGCACCACCCGCGCCGCCGAAGCCATGGTCGCCGCCACGCTCGCCCGCTTCTTCACCGGTGAGCCGGAATTGCACCAAAGCCTGATGGCGCAGGCCAATTATTCGATGAAAAACTGGAACGGCCTCCATGTCGGCGACGTCAGGGTCACCGGCGCTTTTGCATGATCCTCACGCCTCGATGATCCGCACCGCCTTTTGCCGGTAGGGCGCGCTGGTGTCCGGCTCCATATCGGCGGGCAGGATCAGGGCGGCGATATTCTCGATGCCGGTGATGTGGTGCGGTGAGACGGTGCCGAATTTTTCCCGGGTCATCAGGGCAATCGTTTCAGCCGATTGTGCGGCAATCGCACGTTTGATCGCGGCTTCCTCGTAGTCTCCGGTCGTCAGCCCGTGGGCGGCATGGATGGCTGTGGCGCCGAGGAAGAAGATGTCGGGCCGTAGCGTGCCGATGGCCGCAAGGGCCGCAGCGCCGGTCGAAACCATCGAATGTTTGTAGAGCCTGCCGCCGATCAGGATCACCTCGGCGCGGTGCTTTTCCAAAAGCGCTGCGATCGCCGGGCTGTGCGTCGCGATTGTCAGCGCCATGTCGCGCGGCAGGGCCTGTACCAGTTCGGCATTGGTCGTTCCGCCATCGATGAAGACCAGTTGTCCCGCCCGCACCAGGTCTGCCGCCTTGCGTCCCAGCCGCTGCTTGACGCCAGTGGACATGGCCTGACGGCTCTCCAGGTCCGGTAGCGGCGGTGCCAGCGGCAGCGCACCGCCATGCACCCGCTTCAAAAGGCCCGCCGCCGCCATGTCGCGCAGATCCCGCCGGATCGTGTCTTCCGACAGGTCAAGCTCCTGTGCCAGCTCACCAGCCACGATCTGCCCGTCACGAACCAGCCGTGCCGCGATCAGTGCCCGCCGTTGCGAAGTCAGCATTTCAGTCTCCAAATCACATCTTGACTCTGCACGATATTGCATGATTTATCACGAAATATCCAGAATTATCTGGATTTTTCGTGCAAATAACGGAGAGAAAGATGCTGATTTTGATTGCCGGTCCCTACCGGTCGGGTACGGGTGATGATCCGGAGAAGATGGCTGAAAACCTCAAGCGGCTGGAGGCGCCATCGCATGCGCTGTTTCAGGCGGGGCATGTGCCGATGATCGGTGAATGGGTGGCACTGCCGGTCTGGCATGCAGCGGGTGGCCGCGAAGTCGGCGATGACCTCTATGAGCAGATATTCCATCCCGTCGCCGGGCGGCTTCTGCAGCTGTGCGAGGCGGTCCTGCGTCTGCCAGGCGAGAGCAAGGGCGCCGACAATGATGTGCGTATCGCCCGCGAGCGCGGCATTCCGGTCTATTTCCGTCTGGAGGACGTGCCTGCTCCGCTCCAGCCACAATGACGTGATCGAGCCCGAACCCGGCTGGTTTCCATCCGGTGCGATTGTTATCAGTTGCTCTGGAAAAGCCGGCCGGTTGCCGGGACTAAACAGTTAGGGAAGGAGAAAATCATGTTGAAGCTGTATTTTTCGCCGGGGAGCTGCTCGCAGGCAGCCCATATCGCGCTTGAGGAGGCAGGAGCGGTCTATGAGGCCGAGCGCATCGATTTTTCAAAACAGCAGCAGCGCTCGGCCGATTTCCTGCGCCTCAATCCCAAGGGACGCGTCCCGGCGCTGGTGACGGACAAGGGTGTGCTGACGGAATCCTTGGCCATCCTTGCCTATATCGGCCAGAGTTTTCCGGGTTCGGCCGTCGGCACCCCGTCTGATCCCTTCGAGTTTGCCCGCATCCAGGCCTTCAATTCCTATCTCAGCTCGACGGTGCATGTTGCCCATGCGCACAAGTGGCGTGGCAGCCGTTGGGCGGATGACCCGGCCGCAGTCGAGGCAATGAAGCTGAAGGTTTCAGCCAACATGAGCGATTGCTTCGATCTCATCGAAAACACCATGTTCACCGGTCCGTGGGTGATGGGCGAGACCTATTCCATCGCCGATCCCTACCTGTTCACGTTTACCAGCTGGCTGGAGGGAGACGGCGTTGATCCCAAGCGCTTTCCAAAAGTCCACAGTCACAGCCAACGCATGGCCGGGCGGCCGGCCGTGAAAAAGGTTCTGGCCGCAGCTGCCGGTTAAGGCCTTGATATCGAGGATGCCTCGAAACTGGCGGCAAGGCGTTTCGGCGCTTTCTGCCGCCAGGCGGCGATCAGCCGTTGCGTCAAGTCCGGATCGCCGATGACGTCAAGCCGGACCAGCATGGCCGGCCAGCCCTTGTAGTGGTCGGTTTCGAAGTAGAATTCCGGCGCCAACTCCATCAGCATGGCCTTTTCCTCAAGCGCGCACATGACGACGAGAATGCCCGCTTCCTTGATGCGCACGAACATCTTTCCCTGCACCTGAAGCGCTGGCGTGCCGTAGGAAGTTCCGGGCGCAATCGCGGGCAGCCCTGCCACGGTAGCAAGCCGCATTACCCGCTCGAAATCCCTGTCCTGATGGCCGGTCATGATCTTGCCCGCTGAGACAGGTCACTGTCGGCCGAAACGGGCTGGTGTCAAGCTTGGCACGTTCCGCAGGGGCGCGCCATCGACACTCTCACGGTCTTGCCCGGAAACGGCAGATCGCCCAGTTCGCGTGCATCCATCCGGGCAATGTCCGGGTGGCGCAGCAGGTCGCGGCTCCAGCTTGCCTGCGCGTCATCGTCTGCCGGGGCGGGGAGCAGCCGGTCGAGTATCGAGAAAATCTTCAACATGGCATCACCATCCTTCTTCGATGGTTCCATGATCCTCCTTGTTTCACGGAATTTCAATTGAGATTGCTTCTCTATAGGTATAGAAAAACTATATGAAGAACCTGAACAGTATTCACCTGAATGGGCTGCGGGCGGTCGAGGCCGCCGGGCGTCTCGGCTCGTTGCAGGCAGCGGCTGACGAGCTTGGCGTCACCGCCGGCGCCGTCAGCCAGCAGATCATCAAGACCGAAAAACAGCTTGGCCGCATCCTCTTCGAACGCAGCCCGCGTGGCCTCGCCGCAACGCCGTTTGGGGAGACTTTTCTGCCGCGGCTGACCGGCGGCTTCGAAGTGCTGGATCAGGCCGTCGGCTCCGCAAGGCGGCGCGATGAAACGATCCTGACGATCTCGGTCGCCCCGGTGTTCGCGGCGCGGTGGCTGGTCCATCGTCTGGATCGTTTTACCGAAAAACACCCCGATATCCGCCTGCGGATCGATGCGACGACGGCATTGGTCAATCTGGAGCATGCCGGGGTCGATATCGGCATTCGCGTCGGCGCCGGAGATTGGCCGGGTGTCAAGGCCGAGCTTTTATTGGCGCAGGAGGTCTTCCCCGTCTGCTCACCTGCCATTGCAGAAAAACTGAAGGAGCCGGCGGATATTCTGAAAATTCCGGCCATCATCGATGGCCATTCCACCCTGAGCTGGGAGATGTGGCTGCGCGAGGTAGGGCTCTCGGGAGAAGAGATGGTGACGCGGCATGTCTTCAACGATGCCTCGCTGTGTCTCGATGCAGCGATAGCCGGGCAGGGCATCATGCTGGCCTGGCAGACGCTGGCTGGCTATTCCCTGATCGAGAAACGGCTGGTCATGCCGTTCCCCGTCCGGGCAAGGACGGGGTTTGGACATTATTTTGTAACGCCGTCATCGCGCCGCGAAACCAAGACGGTCACCGCCTTCAAGCGATGGGTGCGCGAGGAAATCGCCGGGAGCATGCGCAGTCTCGGCTTCGAATAGGTTTCAGGCGGCCTGCGCTTCCTTGCGCCGTCCTTCCATCATTGCCTCAAACGCGGGCCGCGCGTGGCAGCGGCCAAGCCAGTTTTTGACGGCCGGGTGCCTGTCAAACAGAGCGGTCTCGCTCATGGCATAGCGCACCACTTCGGCGAGGTTGAGATCAGCGACGGTGAAACGGTTGCCGACCAGATAATCCTGCGTTTGCAGGTGTTGTTCGAGCCGCGCCAGCGGCCGCTCCAGCCCCTTGACGCAGGCCTCGATCAGGGCCTTGCCGTCGGGTGTGTTTTCCTGCGCATTGTCATAGGTCAGCACGATCTTCACTGTATAAGGCTCAACCTCGGTCGCGGCCCAGAGTGTCCAGGCGGTGATCTCGCCTTCTTCGCGCACGTTTGCTCCGGCCAGCGGGCCGCCATGCTTGCGGGCGAGATAGAGATTGTTGGCGAGCGATTCCGCCAGCACCAGCCCGTCATCCTCGATCGCCGGGATCAGCCCCATCGGATTGACGGCCAGAAAGGCGGCCGACTTGGTGTTGATCCGCGCGTCTGGGGCCAGCGGGTCGGCCAGTAGCCGTGCCTGGATCACCGGCACGGACTGAAAGGGAATGCCGAGTTCCTCAGCCATCCAGTAGTTACGCGAGGCGCGTGAGCAGTAAACCCCGTAGATCGTCAGCATGTCCGTTCCCTCATTGAATTTTCGCCGTAAATTAGAGCAAGTGCGCCGGGGCTTGAAGCGCGTGGCGGTGATATCAGCCATGAAATCTTTTGATGTGACGGGTCTCAGGTGATCCGATTACCGGAGAGGGTGAGATGCGGGAAGGCCTCGCTGCCACTGGCCAGCAGGTCGCCCGTCGCCTTGTCGTTCCAGCGGTAGCCGAGGATGGCGCCGTCCTTGACGTCCTGAAACATATTGTTGGCGATCAGCGCGGTGCCGGCCCCTTCGACCACGGTCACGGCACAGCCGCCACCGGCGTTACGCACGAGATTACCGGTCGCGACGATGCCGCGCATATAGGGCCCCCAGCCGAGCATCAGCCCCCATTTTGGCGCGTTCTCGACGATGTTGCCGGAAATCACCGTGTCCGCCTCGGCGGCAATGCCGAAGCCGAAACCGGCGCCGTCATGCACATAGGGACCGGTCAGTTTGAGATTACGGACGATGTTGCCAGTGACGGTGGCCAGCCTGCCGCCCTCGTCGAAATTGACGATCAGGATGCCGTTGGCGGCGCCATCGACCAGATTGCCGGAGACGATCGCACCCTGAAAGCCGAATTCGGAATAGATCGCCGTTTCGCCGGACCGCAGGCACTGGTTGCCGGAGATCTGCACATTGGTGGCGGCGTTGGCGCGGATGGCGGAAAAGGCGCAGTCGGAAATGTGGTTGTCTGCGACCATCACATTCCAGGCGCGAAAAATGTTGATGCCATTGCCGTTTTCGCCGGTGCCACCATCGTTTGCTGCAATGTTGAACACCCGGTTGCCGCTCACCATCGTGTTGTCTTCACCTGCTTCCCAGCGATGCACGAGAATGCCGCCATTGCCGCAATCGGATACCGTGTTGCCGGTGATCGCCAGCCCATCGCTTTCCACGGCGTAGAGACCGGCAAAAGCCGCCTGCGAAATGCGGTTGCCGGTAATCCGCCCGCCGCACCGTTCGGCATGGATGCCATGGCCGGATGCGCCGGTGATCGTGCAATTGTCGATGGTGAGATCGGTAACGCCCCGCAGATGCAAAAGCCCGCCCGCATCCTTGCCCAGCGTTTTGCCGCCGCCATCCAAAACAAGATCCGACAGGGTAAGCTTGCCGAGCCCTTCGCCGGTCAGAAAATGCTTCCCGCCTGCAAAGATAAGCCGTGTGCGGCCGGGAACGCCGCTGACCCAGAGCATTTCGGGCAGGGTAATGGCGGAGACGTAGTAGTCACCGGCCGGCAGGAAGACCGGCATGCCCATTTGCGCCGCCTCCCTGAAAAGACGGTTGATCGCGTCGCTTTGATCGCCGGTCTGGCCGGGGGCGACGCCGTAGCTGGAAATATCGATCGTGCCGCGCAGGCCGCCTTGTGCCGGCTTCATGGGCGCTGCTTTGGACACGGGTGTGACCGCAGCCGAAAACCCCATTGCGGCGATTGAAGACAGAAGCAGGCGGCGGTTCAGCATGGCAAATCCTTTCGGCTGGCAAAGCACAGATCGTGCCAGCCCATGGTGTGCCAAAGTGATACGATCCAGGGCGTTCTCCGGCAATTCCAGGTTGGATTTTGTGTTATTGCTGTGCGCACTACGTTAGTTATGCCATCCCTTCTTTAGGGAAGAATAACTTATGACTGCTAGAAGCGGGTGGGGAATAAGGGAAAGACGGCGAGAACGGTATACCCGTCTTTGGAGGCCAGCTTGACGAAGAATTTCAGCCGCTATCGAAGGGACAGCGGGGCCGCGATTGCCAGCAACGACGACACGCAGCGATTGATCGCGGCAAGCCAGCGGCTTGCGGCTGAAGTCTCGCGCATGTTCAGCCCGGAACCCGACATCGCCGACCGCCATTATTGGCTCGAGACGATGATGAACCATATCCCCGACTATATTTACGCCAAGGATCTCGACGGCCGGTTTCTCATTGCCAATCAGGCGACGGTCACGGAAAACGGGTTTCGCGAAGCCCACGAGATCGTCGGCAAATCCGATTATGATATCCATACGCTTGAGAACGCACGCCATTTCGAGCAGGCCGAGCGGCGGGTGATCGAAACCGGCGAGCCGATCTTCGGTATCGAGGAGCTGAATGCCGTCAGCAAGGATGAGCGCTGGCTGATGACGTCGAAGGTGCCGCTGCGCGACAAGCAGGGGGTCACCATCGGCGTTGTCGGCATCTCGCGCGATATCACCGATCGCAAACGGGCGGAGCGCCTTCTCCTCGGACAGGCCCGCCTTCTCGAGCTGATTGCCACCAGCACACCGCTCTCCGAGTTCTTCAACGAACTGATCCTGATGATCGAGGCGCATCTGCCCAGCATCATCGGCTCGATCCTGCTTCTGTCACCCGACCAGCGGCATCTTCTGACGGGGGCAGCGCCAGGGCTCGATAGCGCCTACTGCGCAGCGATCCACGGCATAGCCATCGGACCGAAAGTCGGCTCCTGTGGCACGGCAGCCTTTCGCGGCGAGCCGGTGTTCGTCTCCGACATCCAGTCCGATCCGCTCTGGGAAGACTATGCAGAACTGGTCCGGCCACTCGGATACCGGTCCTGCTGGTCAATGCCGATCCTGTCCTATCGGGGGCAGGTGCTCGGCACGTTTGCGCTTTACTCGCATCAGCCCGGAACGCCATCGGTGGAGCAGGTCGATCTCATTTCGATGGCCGCTCATCTGGCCGGCATTGCCATCGAGCGGCGTCAGTCGGAAGAGCGTATCCAATTCATGGCGCATCACGACGCGCTGACGGGCTTGCCGAACCGGGCCCTGTTCGACGAGCGTGTCGCCAGCGCCCTGGAGCAGGCCCGGCTGACCGGCCAATGGGTGGCGCTCGCCTTCCTCGATCTCGACAATTTCAAGCTGATCAATGACACGTTGGGTCATCATGCCGGCGATGAGCTTTTGCGCGTCGTCGCCAGCCGGATGCTGGCCTGCGTGCGCAAGTCGGACATGATCGTCCGGGTTGGGGGCGACGAGTTCATCATTCTTCTCAACAGCCTGCCGCCGGAGGCCGGTGTCATGCTGTCACGGCTTGAGGCGATCCGCGCGGCGATCGGCGCGCCGGTCGTGCTGGCGGGGCGCAGCCTGCAGGTCAGCTGCTCGATGGGGGTCGTCTGCTATCCCGAACATGGTGACATCGCGGCCGAACTGCTCGCCAATGCCGATTCCGCCATGTACCGGGCCAAGGAGGTCGGCCGCAACAATCTGCAGGTGTTTGACGCCCAGATGGCAGCCAAGGCGCACGAAAAGCTGCGGCGTCACGAGGAACTGCGCGACGCGGTCGCCCGCGCCGAATTCGTGCTGCACTATCAGCCACAGATGAACCTGAAGACCGGCAGGATTTTTGCTGCGGAATCGCTGCTGCGCTGGCAGCACCCCGAGCGCGGCCTGATTTCGCCGGGCGATTTCATTCCGCTGGCCGAGGAAACCGGCCTGATCGTGCCGATCGGCGATTGGGTGCTGAACGAGGCCTGCCGCCAGAACAAGGCCTGGCAGGATGCCGGCCTGCCGCCGATTGTCGTCAGCGTCAATGTCTCCGCCCGCCAGTTCAAGGAACGCAACTGGGTGTCGAAGGTCGCCGAAGCGCTGGAAGACAGCGGCTTGGAAGCCTGTTACCTGGAGTTGGAGTTGACCGAAAGCCTGATCATGCAGGATGTCGTCTCGGCGGTGGCCACCATGCACGAGCTGGAAGCGCTCGGCGTCCATCTTGCCATCGATGATTTCGGTACCGGCTATTCCAGCCTGAGCGCGCTGAAGCGCTTTCCGGTGCGCCGCCTGAAGATCGACCGCTCCTTTGTCCAGGATATTCCGGACGACGCCGACGACCGTGCGATTACCGGTGCGATCATCTCGCTGGCGCAGAAGCTGCAGATGCAGGTCATTGCCGAGGGCGTGGAAACGCAGGAGCAGGTGGATTTTCTGGCAGCCAGCGGCTGCGACGATATTCAGGGCTATTTCTTCAGCCGGCCGGTCGCTCCGGCGGCGTTTGTTTCGCTGTTGGCGAAATAGACCCGGCGGGGTTCCTGTGGCGTTTTTGCATCGCCGGCGTTTGCTCTCGCAGTCGTGATGGCGTAGAGCGGCCGCAAGCCCCGATCCAGCCGCAATTGCCATACTTGTGGCAAGAGATCGGTATTTTCTGCCGGGATAGAATGCCTGCGTGGCCATCGGCTGCGCCTTCGCCATATGCGTCAACGGAATTACAGAGTTCAATGACCCTTTCAAAAGCTCTCTCCCGCCGGCAGTTCCTCAATATGTCCGGGCTTGCGGTCGCGTCTGCTGGCCTTGCAGGCTGTACGTCGTCGATGAATACCGACCGTTTCCGCGCTGAAACAGCGCCCTATTTCCGCGATCCGTCCCAGGAGGGGCGTTTTGCCGATCCGCGTTATGGTGCCGAGCTGGAAGGTCCGGTTGGCAATGGCATGACCCCGACGGGCCTGCCGCTTCAATCGGCCTATTATGCCGATATGTACGGCCCCAAATTCGACGGTGGCTTCAACATTCCGGCGGTGCCCTACGAACAGATCGACGCTCGCTTCTATCGGCAGCAGGTCGACAACACGTTCGGCGAGAAGCCAGGCACCATCATCGTCGATACCGGCGAGCGTTTTCTCTATCTCATCCTCTCCAACGGCTCGGCGATGCGCTACGGTGTCGGCATCGGCCGCGAGGGCTTTGCCTGGTCGGGCAGGGGCGTCCTCCAGTGGAAGCAGAAATGGCCGCGTTGGAAGCCGCCGAACGAGATGGTGGCGCGTCAGCCGCATCTGGAAAAATACTCCATTGCCAACGGCGGCATGGCGCCGGGCCTCGACAATCCGCTCGGTGCGCGCGCCATGTATATCTTCCAGAATGGCGAAGATACGCTCTACCGCCTGCATGGATCGCCGGAATGGCAGTCGATCGGCAAGGCCGTCTCGTCCGGCTGTGTCCGCCTGATCAACCAGGATGTCATCGACCTCTATGACCGCGTCCGCGACAAGGCGCCGATCCTGGTCATCTGAGGGATCGGAAAGCGATGGCGCATCGGCAGGATGCGCCAGGCCGCAGGCTGCGTGCTCAGGCCCGGTTTTTCGCCGTGTCCAGCAACGCAGCCAGCTGCCGGAGGTTTTCGAATGTCAGCGGTTTTTCGAAATAGCTTTTGACGAAACCGTAGCGCAGTGCCCGTTCGCGATCGCTGGCATGGTGCGAGCTGGTCAGCATGGCGACCACCGGCATATGCGTGCCGAAGTCGCGTAAATAATGCTCCAGGAATTCAAAGCCGTTCATTACAGGCATGTTGATGTCGAGGATGATGGCATCGGGCGTCGTCTGCCGGAGCACGGTCAGCGCCTCCAGTCCGTTCATGGCTTTCAGGACGATGATCTGGGGATCGAACCGCCTGATCGTATAGCTGCAGACGAACAGGTCGTTCTCGTCGTCATCGACGGTCAGGATGGAGCCGATCGTCATCTGGCGTTTTCCTCCGGCAGGGTCACCGTGAAGATGCTGCCCTTGTTCTGCCGCCTGTAGGCGACGGTGCCGCCCAGATGTTCGGCGCTCTTGCGCAGGATATAGAGCCCAAGCCCGCTTCCCGGCGCGTGCTGCGGATGAAAACGCTTGAACATCTGGAAAAGTTGCGGCTCGGTGCCGGGCGGAATGCCGAGCCCGTTATCCGCCACCGACAGCACGAACCGCCCCTTCACCGATGCGGCATGCACGAAAATCTCGGGCACCGGTTCGGCCGGGTCCTGAAACTTGAGGGCGTTCGACAGGAGGTTGTCGATAATGGTCTGAAACCGGCTGGCCTTGCGGCGCACAATCACCGTGTCGGCAATATCGACATGCACGGTGGATGAGCGACCGCCATTGGTCTGGCGCAGCCGCTCGATCGTCTCGCGCACCGTGCGGGCGACCGGGATGGGGCTCTCCGGCTCGTCCATCATCTTGGTGCGGGTGAGAACGATGATGTTCTGGATCAGGTGATCGAGCTTGCGGAAGCTCTGGTCGACCCGCGCAAGGACCGGGTTGATGTCGGCCAGGCCAGCGCCTTGACGGATCATGTCCTCGACCACCGACATCAGCCCGAGCGACGAGGCGATCGGCGCGCGCAGGTCGTGCGATGTCCGGTAGGAGAATTCCTCCAGCTCGGCATTGGCATCGAGAATGTCGCGCTCATAGGCCTTTCGCTCGGACATGTCGCGGATGATGCCGCTGTAGATCACCTGATGGCCGAGATCGATCCTGGTCACGGAAAGATCGGCGGCAAACCGTGATCCGTCCTTGCGCTGCGCATCCCGCTCACGGCCGGCGCCGGCGAAATCGTCCATGGCGGTCCCGGCATGGTCTTGGAAATCGTCGCCGGGTGGGAAAAATGCCCGGATGTTTTGCCGGAGCATCTCGTCTGCAGGATAACCAAACAGGCGCTCGCAGGCTGGATTGACCGAGAGAAGGGCGCCGTGCTGGTCGAAGGTGATGAAACCATCCGCCGCAGTATCGATAATCGCCGCCAGCCGCTTCTGGCTCTCCGCAAGTTGCGCAGCCATTTTTCGGGATTTTTCGGCGCTGCGAAACGCATAGACGATCAGGCAGGCATAGACGGCGCCGGACAAAAGGAGCACGGCCAGCAGCGTCGAGCGCGCATTGCTCTGCTCGCCGGCCGGAAGCTCCTGGCTGAACAGCGCTTCCTGGCGCACCATTTCGACATAGGTGATGATCAGAAGCAGCAGATAGGTGGCCGCCGCCAATGCCGCCGCAACCACAGGCGGATGATAGCCGAGCCGCTCGATATCGATAAAGATCAGGCCGGCCGACAGGCAGAAAAAGCAGAAGGCGGTCTGCGGCGACATGCGCACCATCGGCAGCCAGTCATGGGCGGTGGAGATGCTCAGCAGATAGCCGAGCAGGGCGCTTGTCGCGATCATGAAGACGAGGGCCGCAAGAACGATCCTCACCGTCGAGGTCCTGCCGAGAAGGACGCTGAGCATGACGGCGCTGTTGATCAGCACGAAGCAGAGCGCCGCATTGGCCGCCATCCGCCCCGGCGGGCTTGTGCCGACCGCGACAAACGGTTTGAGCAACATCTGGTCGATATGAAGGTCGATGGCGAAGACATGCTGGGCCAGCATGGCTACCGCAAACAGGGTGGTGAGGCCAGAAAGTGCCAGGGACAGGCGGGGCGCTCCGGCCAAAAGCAGGCAAACGGCGCTGCCGGAGAGCACGAAACAGAGTGCCGTATTGAACTGCATCGCAAAGGCCAGCGGCGCGGCGGCGGCAAGATCGTGCGGCTGGACAAGCCACAGGGTCATCACCGCAGCGCCCACGGCGATACCGGCCCCTCCGGTCAGCAGGCCCGATCGTCTCGCTCGATGCTCCCTCAGCACGGCTACCGCCTCCCAGCGATGTCAATCGTCGGAAATGAATATGAGCGCATCGGTTGTGTATTGGAAGGCGAGCGCGGTGTTTCCGGCGTCAGGATTGCTGGTTTTCACCAAGATGATTGCTGAGATCATGCAGAGCCGAGCGTAAAGCTGTGGCTTCCGCCATGCTGCATCCCGTCGCCTTGCCGATTTCCGCCAGAATACCGAATGCATCTGTCTTCAGCGCCGCGCCTTTTTGGGTCAAGGTGACGATCACCTGCCGTTCGTCGCCCTTGTCGCGGATGCGGCTGACGAAGCCGGCGGTTTCCAGCCGCTTGAGCAGCGGCGAAAGCGTGCCGGAGTCCAGCCCCAGTTCCTCGCCTATTCCCTTCACCGTCATCCTGTCCTTTTGCCACAGCGCCAGAAGCACCAGATATTGCGGATAGGTGAGGCCGAACTTTTCAAGCAGGGGCTTGTAGGTCCGGTTGAAGGCATGGGCGACGGAATAGACGGCGAAGCAAAGCTGCTGGCCAAGCGCCAGGGCATCGCCTTCTTTCATATCGTCCTTACGTATGTCGTTATCGCTGGTCATAGTGGACAGTGTCGCAGTTTTAGTGCCATTTTGCAATTTGCAAAATTATATTGCGTCCAATTAAATTTTGCGATATTGAAAATTCAGGCAACATTTTGCCCCGCCATCAACCGCTGAGAAAGCAAGGAGACTGACATGCCCATTCTCTACACAACCAAGGCATCCGCCACCGGTGGCCGCGCCGGCCACGCCGTCAGTGAAAACGGTGTTCTCGATGTGACGCTGACCGTTCCGAAGGAACTCGGCGGCGATGGTGCGACCGGCACCAATCCCGAGCAGCTGTTTGCGGCCGGCTATTCCGCCTGCTTCCTCGGCGCGCTGAAATTCGTCGCCGGCAAGGAAAAGGTCAAGATTCCGGAAGACGCGACGGTCACTACGACTGTCGGCATCGGTCCGCGCGAAGACGGCACCGGCTTCTACATCAGCCCGTCGATCTCCGTCAGCCTGCCGGGTGTCGATCGCGAGGTCGGCGAAAAACTCGTCGCCGCCGCCCACATCGTCTGCCCCTACAGCCACGCGCTGCGCACCTCGACCGAAATCTCGGCCAAGCTCGCCTGAGAACAGAACGCTATCTGGAAAATGTCCCGGCGGAGCGATCTGCCGGGCTTTTTTTGGCGTGAAAAAGGCCGCGGAGGCGTGACGTTGCCACCTCCGCCCACATTATCCTCAAGAATCAGTGCTGGTTGCGCAACCGCGTAAATTATATAGAAAAACAATATAATAGATCGTCCAAGGCAATGCGTGAAGGCGTCATTGATGCCCACCATGCCAAGGGCTCTTGGACCTTGTCGAAGAACAGCCTCAGCCATTTTAACCAAATCTCAATAGTTGTCCCGGCCGGGCTTGGCTTCAATCATTCCGCTTGCTAGGTGTTGCAACCAGAAGCAGCGCCGAAATCGAATCGGCGTGTGTGTGTGGAAGCGCGAACGGGGCGAGAGAATGGCAACCTATACCCACTATTGGCCGGGCAAAAAATACCTTCCGGACGAAGGAAAAAACCCGAATTTTGCTGAATATCTCGACGCGGAATGGGGGAATGCCGAGATTTCCATGAGCGCGACCGATGTCACGTTTACGCTTTGGAACGGCATGACCCTGAAATTTCTCGGGCAGAATTTCCAGTATCAGGGAAATGAACTGGTTGGTACGGGCGGCATGTTGACCGGCGTCGAGTTGCGCGATGGAAATGGCACCCTCTACCAGAGCGTCGATCTGACCGGCAGCAACGTCACTCTCGCAGACTTCACCATTGTGATGGAGACAAGCAACAGCTGGTCGAACGTTTACCGGTGGCTTTTCTCCGGCGACGACACGATTGCAGGAACCACCGGCGATGATGTTTTTCTGGGTGGCGGCGGCAATGACACGCTGATCGGCGGCGGCTCGCAGCTCGGCGATTTCTTTCAAGGTGGAGCGGGTATCGATACCTACGTCACCAGTGCGGGCGAAAAGAATACGCTGAGTTTCAGCGATGCCTACGGTGACACGTCCGCGCGTCGCGGCGTGACGGTCGATGCCGACCTCGGCACGGCCATCGATCCATGGGCCAATGCAGAAACTTTTACCGGCATGACGGTTTTTCATGGCAGTCAGTTCGCAGATGCCCTGTATGGGTCGGGCGCCGATGAAACATTCAGAGGCCTTGGTGGCCGCGATACCATCGATGGCCGCGCCGGGTTCGACTGGGTTGAGTACCAAAGCGACGCCTCTCTCAACGGGCCGCGTGGTGTCACCGTCAATCTCGCGGTGGGCTATGCCCTCGACGGTTTCGGGCATCGTGACACACTGGCGGGTATCGAAGGCGTACGCGGAACCGGAGCCAACGATACTTTGATCGGCAACAGTGATGCCAACGAGTTCATCGGACAGGACGGCGACGACATTCTTGATGGCGGCGCCGGAGCTGACGTTCTGTCGGGCGGCGCGGGTTCCGACACATACGTGGTCGATAACGCAGGCGACACCGTGGTGGATGTCGGCAGCAACTATTGGGATATAGATTTAGTGAAGTCGTCGGTCAGCTTCAACCTTGCCAGCAAGACCCAGGTTCGTGGCTTCATCGAGAATCTGACGCTGACCGGCAATGCTGCGATCAATGGAACCGGCAATGCGAGCAACAATGTGTTGACGGGAAACAGCGGCGCCAACATTTTGAGCGGCGGTGCGGGCAATGACATCTACATCGTCGGTGCCGGAGACAAGGTCAATGAAGCCGGTTCCTCCGGTACGGATCTGGTTTTGTCCTCGGTCACCTTCAGTCTGGCCGATACGGCGCAGGCGGCTGGCAATATCGAGAACCTGACGCTGACCGGCAGCGCTGCCATCAATGCCACGGGCAACGCGGGCAACAATATCTTGACGGGAAATAGCGGTGCCAACCTGTTGAGCGGCGGGGCTGGCAACGATATCTATATCGTCGGAGCGCGAGACAAGGTTGATGAAACCGGCTCTTCGGGGACGGATCTGGTGAAATCCTCGGTTACCTTCAGCCTCAGCAACAAGGCGCAGGCGCTGGGAGATGTCGAAAATCTGATGTTGACGGGTTCGGCAGCGATCAGCGCCACTGGCAATGCACTGAACAACCTGCTGATCGGGAATGAGGGTGCCAATACACTGAGCGGCCTTGCAGGCAACGACACGTATTTCGTCGGTTACGGCGATTTTGTCGATGAATCGATTGCCGGTTCGGGTGGCACGGATACGGTGAAATCCTCAGTCGATTTCAGCCTCTCCGATGCGGCGCAGGTGGCTGGTAGCATCGAAAACTTGGTGTTGACCGGCTGGGAGGCGTACAGCGCCACCGGAAACAATGCCAACAATGTGTTGGTTGGCTACGAAAACAACAACATACTGAATGGCTTGGGAGGTAACGATACGCTGAAAGGCGGCTGGGGCGCCGACATCTTCATGTTCAATTCCGCGCTCAGCGCCACGACCAATGTCGACCGAATCCTTGATTTCACCATCGACCGGACGGCTGGTTTCGATGCCGATTCCATCCGCTTGGAGAACAGCGTTTTCAAGGCGTTGACAAAAACCGGCGTGCTGGCGTCGGGCGCCTTTTTCAAGAGTGCCAGCGGTCTCGCCCACGATGCTGACGACCGGGTGATCTATGAGACGGATACGGGCAAGCTGTTCTACGATTCCAACGGCAATGCGGCCGGGGGCGCGGTGCATTTTGCCACGCTCTCGACAAACCTGGCACTGACCAACGCAGACTTCTTCGTCGTGTAGGGACTGCAATACTTTGACGGCCGTGGCCGTTTCCCTGGGTGTCATCCAGGAAGCGAAACCGGACAATAAACAAGAACGGCGGCCTCATCGCGGGCCGCCTTTTCTGTTGTAAGATTACAGCGCTGTAGACATCGACCTCCCGTGCAGCCCAAACCGCGCCTGGCGGTTTACCGGTCGTGATCGGTGGGCAGTTTTGTGTGCCAAGATGTGGCGTTTCAGATGGCGTTTTGCCTCAGCTGCGCGTCGCCTCCTCCTTCTGCATCAAGTATTTTTGCACGCGCAATTGCGTTTTTTGCAACCTTTGCTATGGGTGGTAGTATTGCTGCGGCCAGCAAGCGCGCCGCGTAATCGTTTGATGTTTTAGCATATTCGGATGGATGGGTGTTTGAATGGCAAGAATTGTGGGTGTAAGCGGCAGCAAGGAAACGCTGACAAGTGGCGGTGGTAACGATACGCTGGTTGGCGGTATTGGCGAAAATATCCTGATCGGCAATGGCGGTGCCGATACGTTCGAATCGACGAAGCGGGTTGCCCACTATACCAGTGAGAGCCTGGACACGATCAGCGACTTCCAGGTCGGTATAGACAAGATCGACGTCTCGGCCTTCGGCATATCGAGTTTTGATCAGCTGAAGCTGATCTTCGAGACGAGGAATGGCACCGACGCCTATTTCAATGCGTACTATTACGGCTACGCGCACTCCATCCAGCTGACCAAGTTCGCAGCGAGCAAGCTGACCGCCGGGGATTTCATCTTCGACAAGCAGGGTGCCAAAACGGAAACCGGCACCGTCAGTGCCGACCGGCTGTTCGGAACCGTACAGAATGACACCCTGGAAGGAGCTGGCGGCAACGACCAGCTATTCGGTGGCGGTGGCAATGACACGCTGATCGGTGGCACCGGCGACAACGTTCTTTACGGCCAACTTGGCGCCGATACATTCAAATCCATCGAGCGGGCGGCGCAT
>UCNE01000017.1 GCA_900473685.1 Hyphomicrobiales bacterium | reverse complement strand
CTTATCCGCCAGGCCTTCCAATGTGGTGGGGTTTGGCCCTGGACCGTCCAAGAACGGTGTGACCACCCGGCACGCCCGGTTCATTTGCGAACCGGAGGAGAACCACCTTTCACGCAGCCCCGGGGATTTCGCGCGCGTTTCGCCAAACCATTCGGGCACCGGCCCCACCTCGCCGGCAACGCAAACCGGTGTATCCGTGATGGGACGACGTGAGTATGGCACGGGTTTTCAGGGCGGGGATTTGCGGGGATGAATTTTTTTTGGGGGAGCGGCGGATGGCGTCGGTGGTGCGCCATGTGCAGACGTCCGCGCCGGTTCGCCTTACCGCTCAGTCCCGCGGCACATAGATCAGATGAACCGTATCGTCATCGATCAATGTGCTCGACACCAGTTGCAGCGGAGGTCGTGCCGCGTGGAAAAAGGGCTTGCCCCCGCCGAGCACGAACGGCCGCACGTGCAGGTGATATTCCTCGATCAGGCCCAGCCTGGTCATAAGCCCGGCCAGTTCCGGGCCGGAAACGCTGAGCGTACCGTCCGTGCGGGCTGCGATGTCGCGGATCTGTGTTTCAATATCGCCGGAGATGAGCGTGGCGTTCGGGCCGGCCTTTGAAAGCGTGCGTGAAACGACCCATTTGGGCATCTTGCGCCAGAGTGCCGCGAACTCGCGCAGCGAAGCATCCCATTCCGGGTGATCATCGTCCCAGTAGCGCATGACCTCGTACATCCGCCGGCCATACACAGCGCCGGCATGATTGCGGATCGTCTCGATCCAGTAATCGAAGTGCTTCTGGCTCGGGGCGGCCATGACCAGATTTCCGCCGAGGTCATCGACATAGCCATCGATGGAGACGTTCATTGCCAGAATAAGTTTGCCCATGACCGGTCCCTTCTCAAAGTGGGTTCACAGATCGGACTGCTTGTAATTTGCAAGTGGTGCAACGCTATCGAAACTGTCTGCAAATCGCAAGCGGTATGGAGGGAATCGTACTTCCCGCAAACGAGGCCTGCGCGGGCTGTTGCGGGATCGGCCGCAAGTTCATACCTTGTGGGCTCAACCTCACAAGGAGCAGCAGATGCAGATCGACCTCGCAGGCAAAACCGCTCTGATTACTGGATCTACCGAAGGCATCGGCTACGCGATCGCCCGCCAGCTTGCGAGGGCAGGCGCGGACGTGGTGATCAATGGACGGTCTGACGAAAAGACCGCCAAGGCCGCCGAACGCTTGAGAGGCGAAGGGGCCGGGGGCACAGTCGCCGCCGTCGCAGCCGATGTTGCAACCGCTGAAGGATGTGATGCTCTCGTCGGCAAGATTCCTCATGTGGACATCCTCATCAACAACGCGGGCATTTTTCAGCCGCTCGACTTTTTCGAGGCGAGCGACGCGGTGTGGGATCGCCACTGGCAGGTCAACGTCATGTCGGCCGTCCGGCTGTCGCGCGCTTACCTTCCGGGCATGCAGGCCCGCGACTGGGGTCGCGTGATCTTCATCGCGTCGGAATCCGGCTTTAATATTCCGGTGGAAATGATCCATTACGGCGTGAGCAAGACGGCGGATATCGCGGTTGCCCGTGGGCTGGCCAAGCGCATGGCGGGCACTGGCGTCACGGTGAACTCGGTCCTCCCCGGTCCAACCCTGTCGGAAGGCGTCGAGGCGATGCTTGCCGAAGAGCGTGCAAAGACAGGCAAGCCGATCGAGGAGCTTGCGGCGGACTTCGTCAAGACGCATCGCGCCAGTTCGATTATTCAGCGCGCGACCAGCGTCGAAGAGGTTGCCAATCTCGTGACCTATCTCGCCTCGCCATTGGCATCCGCGACGACCGGGGCATCCATGCGCGTCGACGGAGGACTGATCGACACGCTCTGAGGCGAACACGGCATTATTTTTGGGAACTAGGCCTGCCATTTGACGCAGAAAAGCCCTCGGTGCGCCTTACACGCCGAGGGCCTTTAAGGTCATGACGGCAAATGAACAAATCCAATTATTTTTCAGGCAAGTGACGCATGTATTTCGCCACCTGCCTTGCGGGAAACCGTTAGCGGCGGCACGCGATTGCAGAACCGGCAGCACCGCCCAATGTTGCGCCGGCGCCAACGGCCCAGAGTTGGCCGGTACCGGACCCGATTGCAGAGCCCGCCACACCGCCCACAACGGCGCCCCCAACCGTCCCAGCCACACAACCGGGTGTCGCCGGGCCACCGCCGGAATTCATGCTCGCTGTTTGACATCCGGCCAATGCAACGCATGACGCAGCGACGATGACCATAGTGGAATAATTAGACATTTCTTCCTCCTATCGTTGGTTTCGAATTTTGCCTGATCCTGAAATTTCGACCACGCGCAAACATCGCCAAGGCCAATCTCACAGCGTTGGTCGAATAGCCCACAACTCGGAGAAATGGGTTTTTGTTCCATGTGTGGTGATGGCGACAGGTCAAACCTCCACCCCATTTCAAGGGCGGTGACACTCACGGAGCAGAGGGATAATTCCAGCAGGTGGTACGAGCGGCCGGAATGAAGGCGCAAAATAACGCCTCGTCCGCCCAAGGCCGAAATCCGCCAAGTTTCTCCGGCGGTCGCGCGCGCCGCAACGGATGCGGCGCTGCAAATCGCATGCGAAGGCCAAAGGTTCGATGTCAGGCCGTAGTGAAGAGAAGCAGGTCAGCCGCCTGCTGCGGTCTGTCTGACATCGCGGAAGGCGTCACGAAGCCGAATAGGTCACCGTCACGCCGCGCTGGCGAAAATAGGCTTGCATCAGTTTTCTGCCTGAACGGTTGTTCTGCACCAACTTAGCCGGATCGACGATGGCTTCTTTCAAACCGGCCCGTGTCAACGCTGCCTTGAGATTGGCGATATGCGTGTCGATATCGGCATTATCAGCCTGGAGCGATTCATAGATGCGGTTTGTTGCATCCGCTACGGTCAGTTCGCTCATGATTGTACTCCTGCTGTTGTTTGGCTGGCGCTTGCCAGAATTCTTGGCTCGACCCTATCGCGGTGAACAATGCCGAAGTCAACGGGTGACGGTGGATTGGGACATCGGGCCCGCCTTCGAAGAGGTGGCATCGAGGAGGTCTGCGAGTGCCGGGCATATCCGGCCAGACGCAGACGCAGACGTTGCGGTGGCGCAAGTGCGAAGCTATGTGTTTCGGCTGTATGCACAGCAATGGAGAGACGAGATTATCAAGATAATGGTTTTGCTGCACAGCGCCGCTGGCGTTGATTGGCAGTCTCCCCCCAAGGGCACAAGCCTGAAGACTTTAAGCGAAGCCGAAGAACAAGGCTTCATCCTTATCCGAGGGGAATTTCAGAAACGCCAGTTCCGTCTGACAGAGCTGGGCTCCGAACATGCCGAGCGAGACAAGCGACGGCTTGAAGCGCGTAGGCTCTGAAACGATCTCGTCACCCTGCACTTGGTTTACAGGGCGGCGGCGAATGTCTGATTGGTCAGCTCTCCTTCGCGCCGATTACGGTCTTGCCCGCTCACATTGCCAGCCTCTCAACGTGCTTTCGGATGCCGCGATCCGCAGGTCATTGGCGCGGAAGCCGATGGTGATCCGGCCGGCCACGCCCGGAACGGCGATTACCGCTCCATGGCACCTTTTCCGGCGATGATCTTCGGCCGGAATTTCTCAATGCGTGCCATGCGCGTTGCGGGGGTTTTGGTCGAGCTGAGATGGATGACGTAGCTTTTCTGGCGCCCCGGCGTCAGGCTCCAGAAGGCTTCTGCAAGTTCGGGATCGGAGTCCAGGGCATCAACCAGCTCATCCTGCAGCTCCAGTTCGCTCGTGTCTCTTGGCGGCTTGATGCCGGCCTCGGCGTATCCCATCGCCTCCGTCAGGTAGGACCGGATAACGCCCTCCATCCGTGTGACATCCGCGCTGTCAACGAAGCGGATCATGTCGGCATGTTGCGTGTTCGCGCCCTGCTTTTCGAGAACGCCTTCGCGGTCTTTCATCAGTGCGGCGTTGAAAAAGGTCAGGCGGAAATCACCGCGAAAGGCGCCGAAGATGACGATGTTGCGTCCCTGGTGCATGTAACAGGGGTGGCCCCATTTAACCATTTCGACCAGCCCCGCGCCGGTGCAAATCCGGCGCAGGCCGTCCAGGCCCTGCGACCATTGCCGGGTGGAACAGTCCGGTCCCGCAGAACGCTCGCAGCGGCCGCATCCCTTTGTGAAGTAGTCTTCAATGTCTGTGATCATCATAGGGGCCATGGCGTCTCTCGATTGATTGCATCAGGGGAAGGACAACAAGCGGCGCGTCCGGCTCAAGCCTTTGACCCACGCCACCTCACCGCATAGGGCAAGACGAACATGTAGAGGCCGGTGAACAGCAGCAGGAAGAGTGGCAGCAGCGGCGCGTAAACCACCCACGGCGGAGGTTCACCCAGCGCCATCGCCACAAAATTGGCAATGACGGTGATCGTGAACAGGATCGATAGCCATCGGTGCGTCTGGCGAATCCACATGTTCGAATTCATTGAAAACTCCCGTCGTTATCCGTGATGAGAACCGTTGGAGACCTTCAGGCCGTCTGGGCGACAACCTGTTCCAGCTTTGCGAGAAACGTGCGCCAGCCTGCTTTGGCACCGCCATAGGCCTGCTTCTGATCCGGCCGGAATCCCGATTGTTCCATGCGCAGATGGGTTCCTGCGGCGACGGGCGTGAGTGTGAACGTCACGACGCTGTTGAGATCGAAGGCCGGATCGTCGTGCTTGAAAATCCAGGTATAGGACAGCGTTTTTTGCGGCTCGACGATGAGCACCTCGCAGTCGAGAACGCCACCCCACTCGCCGCGAAGATTGAACCTGTGACCGACGGCAGGACTGAAGTCATTGTTCATCAGCCATTCCGAGATCAGATGCGGCTGGGTAAGCGCCCGCCACAGCTTTTCCGGCGGATGGGCAATCTCGCGTTCGACAATGACGGTGCGTGTTGAAGCCGGTGCCGCGTTCATTGATCCATCCTGTTCAGCAAATCTTCGAGCTTGTTGAACCGGCCCTGCCAGAAGCCTGTCATCTGGTCCGTCCACGCGGTCAAAGGCGCAAGGGCGCCGAGTTGGGCGCTGTACTGGGTTTGGCGGCCTTCGTGGCGATCGCTGACCAGTCCGGCCCCCTTGAGGATAGCCAGATGCTTCGACACGCCGGGCTGCGAAATGCCAGCCCGGGCCGTCAGTGTTGCAACAGTCTGATCGCCATCACGGCACAGGCCCTCGAAGATGGCGCGCCGCGTCGGATCGGCAAGGGCTTTGAAAAGGGCAGCTTGATCTGGCATGACAATACATAACCCGTTGGCTATTGGTTTAATATCAATAGCCAGAGAGTTATGGGTTCGTCAAGCGCTTTTTGAACGGAAGATAAGGTAGCCGCCGCTCACCCGGCAGCCATCTCCAGCGTCTGCGCGGTTTCGCGTTTGGTGGCGGAAGCGTCGAACGGTTGCGCCAGGCGCTTGCCGGTATCGGCATCGAAGAAATGCAGGCGCTCCGGGGCGATGGAGAGGGACAGGGTGTCGCCGATCCCGATCTCGGGCGAGAGGGATGCCGTCAGCTTCTTGCCGTCGACGGTGCCGTGAACGAGGCGCTGGGCGCCGAGTTCTTCGATATACTCGACCTTCAGCGTTAGCGACTGTTCGCCGCCTCTAGCGATCCGCAGGTCTTCGGCGCGGATGCCGACGGTGATCGGGCCGGGAAAGGCCGGAGGGCGGCCAAGGTCGAGCACCTGGCTGCCAAAATGCAATTGCGTGCCCTCGCGGGTGCCGCGCAGGAGGTTCATGGCCGGAGAACCGATGAAACTGGCGACGAAGGTGGAGGCTGGCGTGTGATAGACATCGAGCGGCCGGCCGATCTGCTCGATCTGACCACCGTTCAGGACGACGAGGCGGTCTGCCAGCGTCATGGCTTCCAGCTGGT
Source organism: Hyphomicrobiales bacterium (assembly GCA_900473685.1). Classification (GTDB taxonomy): domain Bacteria; phylum Pseudomonadota; class Alphaproteobacteria; order Rhizobiales; family Rhizobiaceae; genus Pararhizobium. The sequence continues at coordinate 137,840 of UCNE01000017.1, read as the reverse complement.
CATGGGTAACGTAGAGCGAAGTGGTGCCGAGGCGCTTCTGCAACTGCTTGATCTCGCCGCGCATCGAGACGCGCAGCTTGGCATCGAGGTTGGACAAGGGCTCGTCGAACAGGAAGGCGGCCGGTTTGCGCACGATGGCGCGGCCCATGGCGACACGCTGGCGCTGGCCGCCCGACAAAGCGCGCGGCTTGCGGGTGAGATACTGCTCGATTTCCAGCATGCGGGCGGCTTCGGCCACGCGGGCGTCGATCTCCGCCTTCGGCGTGCCGCGGTTTTTGAGCCCATAGGCGAGGTTGTTGTAGACGGTCATATGCGGATAGAGCGCGTAGTTCTGGAATACCATGGCGATATCGCGCTCGGCCGGTTCCACGTCGTTGATCACCCGGTCGCCGATCTCGACGGTGCCTTTTGAGATTGCCTCAAGGCCCGCCACCATGCGCAGAAGCGTGGACTTGCCGCAGCCGGACGGGCCGACCAGCACGATGAACTCGCCGTCGGCGATGTCGATGGAGACGGATTTTACCGCCTCGACACCGCCTGCGTAGATCTTCGAAACATTGGTGATGTTGATCGCTGCCATGGTGGTGTTCCTTTACTTGTCGCTTTCGGTGAGGCCTTTGATGAACCAGCGCTGGAAGATCATCACGATCATCACAGGCGGCACCATGGCGAGGATCGCCAGCGCAAAGGCTTCGTTGTAATCGGGGATGTTGGAGCCGACCCAGACGAGCAGGATCTGCTTGATGCCGCGCACCAGCGTAAAGAAGCTCTCGTCGGTGGTCATCAGTGTCGGCCAGAGATACTGGTTCCAGCCATAGACGAACATGATGATGAAGATCGCCGCGATCATCGTCTTTGACAAAGGCACGATGACGTCGATGAAGAACTTGAACGGTCCGGCGCCATCGATGCGGGCGGCTTCCAGGAGTTCGTCGGGGATCGATTTGAAGAACTGGCGGAAATAGAAAGTGCCGGTGGCGGATGCCAGCAGCGGCACGATCAGGCCGGTATAGGTATTAGTCAGCTTCAGCGTATTCATCACCTCGTAGGAGGGCAGGATGCGCACCTCGAGCGGCAGAAGCAGCGTCGTGAAGATCATCCAGAAGGTGATGGTGGCGAAGCGGAAGCGGAAATAGACCAGCGCGTAGGCCGCCAGCATCGACAGGATGATCTTGCCCGCGGCAAAACCGAAGCCGAGGATCAGCGAGTTCATCATCATCCGCAGACCGGTGATCTTGCCGGTAAAGCCGCCCTGCTTGGTCAGGACGGTCGTGTAGGTGTCGATGAAATGGCCACCGGGCAGAATCTGCAACCCGTTGCGATGAATCTCGGCGGCCTCGTGGCTGGACGTCATCAGGGCGACGAGCAACGGCCCGACCATGAAGAAGACGCCCATCATCAGGATGACATGATCGAAAAGTTTCGTGCGATGCATGATCTCGCCCCCGCTCAATTGTAGTGGACGCGCCGCTCGATGAAGCGGAACTGGAAGATGGTGAGCACGAAGACGATGATCATCAGGATGACCGACTGGGCCGAGGACCCGCCGAGGTCATTGCCGCGGAAGCCGTCCATATAGACCTTGTAGACCAGCGTGATCGGGTTGTTGGCGGCCTTGTCCTTCACCATCACGTCGATGACGCCGAAGGTGTCGAACAGCGCGTAGGTCGTGTTGATGATCAAAAGGAAGAAAGCGGTCGGCGCCAGCAGCGGCAGGATGACGGTCCAGAAACGGCGGAAGCCCGAGCGGCAATCCATCAGCGCCGCCTCGCGCACCGAGACCGGAATGCCCTGCAGGCCGGAGAGGAAGAAGATGAAATTGTAGGGGATCTGCTTCCAGACCGAGACGACGATCATCGCAAAAGCCGTGTCGTTGTAGTTGAGGCCGACCTTCATGTCCCAGCCGAAGAAGGCGGCAACCTTCACCAGCGGACCGATATGCTGATCGAACATCATCATGCCCATCAGGCCGGCAACCGGCGGGGCAATGGCATAGACCCAGATCAGCAGCGTCTTGTAGGTGGCATTGCCGCGGATGACGCCGTCAGCCTTGACGGCGAGCAGCAGGCCGATCGCCAGCGAAAAAAAGGTGACGAGTGCCGTGAAGACAGCGGTGAAGCGGGCGATGCCCAGATACTCGCCGGATTTTAGCACATCGGTATAGTTGGCCATGCCGACGAAGGTTGAGCCGAAGCCGAAGGGGTCCTCGAGGTAGAAGGACGAATGGATCGCCTGTACCGAGGGCCAGTAGAAGAAGATGAAGATGATCGCCATCTGCGGCGCAAGGAAGAGATAGGGCAGGAGCCGCGAGTTGAACTGCACGCGCTTGGCGTCGGTCTCTTCCCGCGGCTTGCCGGCGGATTTGTTCAGGCCCAGCATGCGCCAAAACCCGCCTGGTGCGGGGGCAGCTGATGTTGCGGACATTGCCTGGGATGCGGGCGTGTTCGTCATGAACGGGCTTTCAAAATGATCGTGCGAGGGACTTCCCTCTTCTCCCCAACGGGGAGAAGTGCCGAGTGAAGCGAGGCGATGAGGGGGCGGTGCGGCATACACTGAACGCGCCGAGACACCCCCTCATCCGGCCTTCGGCCACCTTCTCCCCGGTGGGGAGAAGGGAACCAAATCAACCAGCCGTCTTTGCGAAACGGGCGAGAAGTTCGTTGCCTTCCTTCTCGATCGTGTCAAAGGCGTCCTTGACGGAGACTTCGCCAGCGAAGATGCGGCCGTATTCGCGTTCCATGATTTCCCGGATCTGCGGGTAGAAGCCGAGGCGGTAACCCTTCGACCATTCACCGGCCGGCAGCATCAGCTGCTGGATGCCGACTTCGGCGGCAGGCTTTTCCTTGTAGTAGCCTTCAGCCTTGGCAAGCTCGTAGGCAGCCTTGGTGATGGCGACGTAGCCGGTGGCCTGATGGTAGAACTTCTGGATTTCCGGCGAGGTCAGGAACTGGAAGAAATCGGCAACGCACTTGTTTTCTGCTTCCGGCTTGCCGGCCATTGCAAACAGCGCTGCACCGCCGATGAAGGACGAGGTGCCTGCACCCTTGATCGAACCCCAGTACGGCAGGAAGGTTGCCGAGAAAGGCATCTGGGCCGTCTTGGTCAGGCCGCCGAACGAGCCCGACGAACCGATCCAGAGGGCGGCCTTGTTTTCTTCGAACATCTTCTGGTTGTCGTTCCAGCCGGCGCCGTAATAGGCGAAGTAGCCTTCATCGGCCCAGGCCTTCAGCTTGTCGAACATCATGATGAGGTTCGGGTCGGTGACCTTGAGCGTCGTATCGGTGACGCTGTCGTAACCGTTGTTGTTGGTGGCGAACTGGATGTTGTTGCGCGAGAAGAAATTCTCGGTGAACTGCCAGGTCAGCTGCGACTGGACGAGCGGGATGAAACCGGCAGCCTTGAGCTTCGGAGCGGCAGCTTCGAACTCCTCCCAGGTCTTGGGGGCTTCGACGCCAGCCTTCTTCAGGGCTTCGTCGTTGATGTACATGATCGGGGCCGACGAGTTGAACGGCATGCCGACGAACTTGCCTTCGCTATCGGCGTAGAAGTAGCGAACGCCGTCGATGAAGGCGTCGCGGTCGAACGTGTAGCCGGCATTGTTGATCAGGTCTTCAGCCGGGATGACGGCGCCCTTGGCGTTGATGATCGTTGCTGCACCGGCATCGAAAACCTGCAGAATGTTCGGCTGTTCGCCCGAACGGAAAGCGGCGATGCCGGAAGCGAGCGCCTCTTCATAGGTGCCCTTTGAAACCGGGGTCAGCGCGCAGGCCGTCTGCGACGCGTTGAACTTGGTGGCAATCTCGTTGATGACTTCGCCATTGCGGCCGGCCATGCCGTGCCACCAGCTGATATTGGTCGCGGCAAACGAGGAGGTGGCCGAGAAAACCAGCGCGAGGCCGGTCATCGTGAATTTCCTGATCATTGTCGTTCCTTTCACCAGGTTTAAGGTGAGGAACCGGCTAAAGCCCTTTCATGACGTCCGCATAACGCTTTTGTGTCGGAACGATTACAACTGTGCACAGCTGTTCAAAAAGCATCGGGAAGATGCACCGGCCAACGCCACGGTGTGACGGAGATGATGTCATAGCGGATTGAAAGCGCCGCGGAATCCCTTTGTCTGGTGAGCCAGAGGTCGCTTGCGGCGCGGATACGGCGTTGTGCAAAATCCGAAACCGCGAAGACAGAATCTTCCAGCGACCGGCGGGCCTTGACCTCGACGCAGGCGACCAGATTGCCCTTGCGTGCAATAATGTCGATCTCACCCAGCTTCGTCCGGTAGCGGAAGGCGACGATGCGGTAGCCCTTGAGAACAAGCGAAAGGGCCGCACGGTATTCGGCCAGCGATCCACGCCGGAGTGCTTTCAGTCTCTTTTGGTCGGGCTCAGGTTTCATCCCGGTCTTTGAGCTCCAGCAGCCGGTCGTAGAGTTCCTTGCGGTTGAGGCCGGTCTGTTTCGCCGCCTCTGTCGCTGCCTTGCCGGTCGACATATCCTTGACGAGTTTGATGAGGATGGCATCGACATCGTCGGCCTCCGGTGCCGCAGGTGCATCCGGCGGGCCGATGACCAGCACGATCTCGCCCTTGACGGTGGCGCCTTCATCATAAAACGCCTTGAGTTCGGCCAGCGTGCCGCGGCGGAATTCCTCGAAGGTCTTGGTCAATTCGCGGCAGACCGAGGCACGCCGTTCGCCACCCAGCACGTCGTGAGCGGCAACGATGGCGGCTGCGATCCGGTGCGGCGATTCAAAGAACATCAGGGTTGCCGGAACATTGGCAAGCTCGGCGAAGCGATCACGCCGTGCCTTGTCCTTGGAGGGCAGGAAGCCCGCAAACAGGAAGGCATCATTGGGAAGGCCGGAGCCGACAAGCGCTGCGAGCGGCGCGGAAGCCCCAGGGATCGGTATCACCCGGTGACCAGCCTCGATGGCGATCTGGCCGAGCCGGTAGCCCGGATCGGAGACCAGCGGCGTCCCGGCATCGGAGACGAGGGCGACGGACTTGCCTTCGTCGAGCGCCGCCAGAAGCTTCGGACCAACCTCGTTGGCATTGTATTCGTGATAGGCATAGGGCCGGTTGACGATGCCGTAGCGGTCGAGAAGCACGCGGGTGACACGGGTGTCCTCGCAGGCGAGCACATCGGCTCCAGCCAATGTTTCCAGGGCACGCAGGGTAATGTCGGAGAGATTGCCGATCGGCGTTGCGACCAGGTAGAGCGCCGGTTCCAGCGGCCGTGCGGGCACCGCGACATTGTGCAGGCGGTAGCTCTTCTGCCGCTCGTTCGTCTGCGTTTCGCCCGATGCCTGCTTTTCCAAAACGGTATGCCCTCATGCCTTTGCCTGCCGTTAATCCGGCGCCCGGTCTTTATGGGTGAGCGGCAGCAGTTCGGCAAGAGCCGCGGATTTGCGGCAATGCAAACATTACTGGGGCTCAACCACCGTTACCTCTTGCTTTTGACGGCTTGTTTCTGCCATTTTGCCCGTCCACATCTTCCCCGTCCGAAAGGGGACACTTTTAAAGTTCAAGCCGGGAGGCGCGGTCCGCCCGGCGATGGTTGAAAGCGGTAGCATCTCATGCGCATTACTCTCGAGCGGTCCAATCTCCTGAAGTCGCTGAACCACGTTCACCGCGTGGTCGAGCGTCGCAATACCATTCCGATCCTCTCGAACGTGCTTCTGCGCTCCGACGGTGCCAGCCTCGAAATGAAGGCAACCGACCTCGACCTCGAAATCACCGAAGCGACCCCGGCGCAGGTCGAGACGCCCGGCGCGACGACGGTGCCGGCGCACCTGCTCTACGATATCGTCCGCAAGCTGCCGGATGGTTCGGAAGTGGCGCTTGCCACCAATGCCGAAGGCACGGCGATGACGGTCCAGTCCGGCCGCTCGAAATTCTCGCTGCAATGCCTGCCGCAGTCCGATTTCCCGGACCTGACCGCCGGTGCCTTCACCCACACCTTCCGCATCAAGGCGACGGACCTGAAGATGCTGATCGATCGCACTCAGTTTGCGATCTCGACGGAAGAGACCCGCTATTACCTGAACGGCATCTATATCCACACGATCGAAAGCAAGGGCCAGCTGAAACTGCGCGCCGTCGCCACCGACGGCCATCGTCTTGCCCGCGCCGACCTCGAAGCCCCGTCGGGTTCGGAAGGCATGCCGGGCATCATCATTCCGCGCAAGACCGTCAGCGAGTTGCAGAAGCTGGTCGATAACCCGGATGTCGTCGTCACCGTCGAAGTGTCGGATGCCAAGATCCGCTTGACGATCGGCTCGATCATCATGACCTCGAAGCTGATCGACGGCACGTTCCCGGATTACCAGCGTGTCATTCCTGCCAATAACGACAAGGAACTGAAGATCGATTGCCAATCCTTCGCCCAGGCCGTTGACCGCGTCTCGACGATTTCGTCCGAGCGCGGCCGCGCCGTCAAGCTGGCACTGTCGGACGGACAGCTGACGCTGACCGTCAACAATCCGGATTCGGGCAGCGCCACGGAAGAGCTTCCTGTCGGCTATGACAGCGATCCGCTGGAAATCGGCTTCAACGCCAAATACCTGCTCGATATCACGGCCCAGCTGTCCGGCACCGATGCCGTTTTCATGCTGGCCGATGCCGGCTCGCCGACGCTGGTGCGCGACATGGCCGGCGATGATGCGCTTTATGTTCTGATGCCGATGCGGGTTTAGGCCCGGAGGTATTCGAGATGGAACGCGGCCGGATTTGATCCGGCCGTTTTCGTATGCGGTTGATCCGGCGGTAAAACGCGCCGGTCCGGACCGGTCCGTATGCTAATTGCCACACGAGTGAAGCAGCAGTTGTTGGCAGACTAATATAATGACGCGAAATGACTTGTTTTTGTCGCTAAGGGCAACACATAATCATTTCGGAGTTGGAGATGCTGCGTTTGCGCCGGCAGGCATGAAGCCTTTTGGGTGCAGACGATGTTTTGCTGGAGATACGCATGAATTTTCGTCTGAAAGAGCGCTTTGGCAAGAAATTCGACGAGGAAATACGCTTCTTCAAGGGCTGGCGAAGCAATATGAAGGCTGTCGGCTCGATCGTGCCGACATCCGGCATCACCGCCCGGCGAATGGCCAGCGTCGTCAATCCGCATTCAGGTCTGCCCGTTCTTGAGCTTGGGCCTGGCACCGGCGTCATCACCAAGGCGATCCTGCAAAAGGGTGTTCAGCCGGAAAACCTGGTGTCGGTCGAATTTTCCACCGATTTTTACCAGCATCTGGTCAAGACCTATCCGGATGTCGATTTCATCAACGGCGATGCCTTTGATCTCGACAAGACGCTCGGTCCACGCCGCGACCAACAATTCGACAGTGTCATTTCCGCCGTGCCGCTTTTGAATTTTCCGATGCACATGCGCGTTTCGCTGATCGACGATCTGCTGTCGCGCATCCCCGTCGGCCGCCCGGTCATCCAGATTTCCTATGGCCCGCTGTCGCCTGTCGTCGCCATGCCGGATCGCTATCAGATTTCCCATTATGATTTCGTCGTGCGCAACATTCCGCCCGCACAGCTGTGGGTTTATCGCAAGTCGCATTAAGGGCTGGCGATGTTCGGCGTTTATATTACCCATCCGCAAATCCGTCTGGAGCCGGATGTGTCGGTTCCGCGCTGGGGGCTGTCCGAGACCGGCACCGCGCGCGCGGAAAAGACGGCGCAGTGCAGCTGGACCCGCCAGCTTTCCCGCATCCTGTCCAGCGATGAGACCAAGGCGCTGGAAACGGCCGCGATCCTTGCGCGTTCGGGCGGTATCGAGGTGGAAGTCCTGGAGCATTCCGGCGAGAACGACCGGTCGGCCACCGGCTTTCTGGTGCCCGAGGAATTCGAGAAGGCCGCGAACTGGTTTTTCGCCAACCCCGAGCAGAGTTTTCATGGCTGGGAGCGGGCAGTTGATGCTCAGAAACGGATTGTGACGGCGGTCACATCCATCCTGGACCGGCATGATCCGGCCCAGCCGATTGCCTTTGTCGGGCATGGCGGCGTCGGCACTCTGCTGAAATGCCATCTGGCCGGCCTGCCGATTTCACGCTGTCACGATCAGCTGGCGGGTGGCGGCTGCCTTTACGCATTTTCCCTTGCGGACCGTTCCCTTGCATGCGACTGGACCGCCATGGAATTCTGGCAAGGATGGCAACAATGACTGCAACCGCGCGCGACCGGCTGATCGTCGGCCTTGATATCCCGACCATCGGCGAAGCAGAAACTATCGTCAAAGCGCTTGGCGATGACGTGCTGTTCTACAAGATCGGCTACCAGCTGGCTTTCGCCGGCGGCCTGGAATTCGCCCGCGATCTGGCAGCAGACGACAAGAAGATCTTCCTCGACATGAAATTGCTCGATATCGACAACACGGTTGCCAAGGGCGTCGAGAACATCGCCAAGATGGGCATGTCGATGCTGACGCTGCACGCCTACCCGAAGGCGATGCGGGCGGCCGTGGAAGCGGCGAAAGGCTCTGATCTCTGCCTGCTCGGCGTCACCGTCCTGACTTCGATGGACGAGCAGGACGTCATCGACGCCGGTTACGAATACGATCCCCATACGCTGGTGCTGCGCCGAGCCGAACAGGCCCGCGCCGCCGGCATGGGCGGTATCGTCTGCTCGGCCGAAGAGTCTTCCGCAGTCCGCAAGATCGTTGGCCCGGACATGGCGATTGTCACCCCAGGCATCCGCCCAGCCGGCAGCGACAAGGGCGACCAGAAGCGCGTCATGACCCCCGCCGATGCCCTGCGCGCCGGTTCCAGCCATCTCGTCGTCGCCCGCCCGATCGTCAAGGCCGTCGATCCGCAGGCCGCGGCCCGGGCTATCCTCGCTGAAATGAACGGCGTGCTCTGATCACTTACCGTTGTCTTCGACCCGGTTGCTCGGATCGGTATTGCGGATGAGAGAGGCGCCACCACCGATCAGGTGGTTACCTGTCACGGTGTTGAATTGCGCGAAATCCTGCGTGCTGAGGCTGCTGCCGAATGGGTGCGCGGAATCCCGGAAGCAATAGCGTTGTGCGCCATTGCGTGAGTTCAGCCAGACGGCGGGCTTTGCCAAGAATAGCATTTCGTACTTGAACGTGTTGCCGGAAATCGTGTTGCGCTGTGGTTTCTGGTGGCGGATCGTTCCGCCTTCGCCGCAGTTGCGGTAGACGAAAATGCCGCCACTCACCGGATTATCGAAACTGTTTCCGGTGATCGTATTGTCGGCGGAGCCGTCGATGGCGATCTGCTCGCGCTTGCCGGTGACGCCAAACTGATTTCCGCTGAACGTATTGCGCGCCGATTCGGCATCGAGATAGACGGCAAGGCCGTTGCTTCTGCCCGCAAAGGACGACTTTTCCAGAGTGACGCCGGTCACACCGGGACCGACATAGAGCGGAATCTTGCCATCGGCTATGAAGGTCAGGTCGGAGAGCAGGACACGCGAAGGGGCTGATGCCTGCGCATGTGCCGTATGATCGGGTGTCAACGAGGACAATTGCACCTCCTTGGCCTGGCCGTTGGCCCCCAGACCCTGAAGGCGAAGCGCGCCCTTGATCACGCAGTTGCGCACGGTGATGTCCGACGGTGCGCTCCAGCCGCCGTTTTCGTTCTTGGTGGAGCGGATCAGTATGGCCGGCTTGCCGAAATTGATCGATCCGCGCGTGCCGTCAAGTGTCGCGCCCTTGCAGTCGAGTGTCACTCCCGACGCCGCAGCGCCGGAGAAGACCAGGCGTTTGGTAATGGTGTCGCCGGGTGACAAGGTCAGGTCACAATGGAGTTTGACGCTTGCATCCTGCTTTGTCGCCGCAGCTTTGACAGTGCTGTAGATGCCGGCGCTGCATTGTGTGGGCTTGGCAAGGGGGGCGCTGGGATTAAGGAGCAGGGCAAGCATTAAGCCGGTGAATGCTGCAATGGGCCTGTAGGAAAACATGCTTGCTCTTCCGGATTCTGTGGCTGATGTGCCGGTTTTGAAGCTGTCGCACTTCTGTGGGAAGTCTCCTCCATCTTGACCGTTCAAGCGATTTGACGGAAGAAGCTGGAGCGATAATTCTGGCTTGCGACGAATTGAGGGAGATTGCCATGGCCAAGGGCTATTGGATTGCGCGGGTCGATGTCCGCGATGCCGAGCGTTACAAGGATTATGTTTCTGCCGCCAAGCCGGCATTCGAGACGTTTGGTGCAAACTTCCTGGCGCGGGGCGGCCCGTTTCAGCGTCTGGAGGGCGATGTGCGTGGCCGCAACGTGGTGATCGAGTTCCCGTCGCTGCAGGCCGCGATCGATTGCTACAATTCCCCGGAATATCAGGTCGCCGCCGGCATCCGCCAACAATGCGCCGATGCCGAAATGGTCGTCGTCGAAGGCATCTGATGCACTGCAGCAACTGCGGCGGAAAGCGGCAGCAAAGCCGTGGCGATAATCCTTCCCGTCGCCCGATGATTGGGCTATGTAGCTCATATACACCATACTGCAGATCAGGAGTGCCTGTGCCATGACTTTGTCCAATCTCCCGCCGCTCGTCACCGTTTTTGGCGGTTCCGGGTTTGTCGGCCGGCATGTCGTGCGGGCTTTGGCCAAGCGCGGCTTTCGCATTCGCGTCGCCGTTCGCCGCCCGGATCTTGCAGGTTTCCTGCAGCCCCTGGGCAATGTTGGGCAGATTTCCTTCGTTCAGGCCAACCTGCGCTACCGTAAGTCGGTCGATGCGGCGGTTCATGGTTCCGATCATGTCGTCAACTGCGTCGGCATCCTGTTCGAGACCGGCCGCAACACATTCGATTCGGTCCAGGATTTTGGCGCCCGGGCCGTCGCCGAGGCCGCACGCGGTACTGGCGCGACATTGACGCATGTGTCCGCTATCGGCGCCGATGCCAATGCTGAATCGCTTTATGCTCGCAGCAAGGGCCGCGCCGAAAGGGCGATCCTGGAGACGGTTCCGGATGCCGTGATCCTGCGGCCGTCGATTGTTTTCGGACCGGAAGACGGTTTCTTCAACAAGTTTGCCGAAATGTCGCGCTTCTCGCCGGTGCTGCCGCTCGTTGGCGGTGGCGAAACCGCGTTCCAGCCGGTCTATGTCACCGACGTTGCCGAAGCGGTTGCCAAGTCTGTCGAAGGCAAGGTTGCCAAGGGCAAGATCTACGAGATCGGCGGCCCGGAAGTCCTGACCTTCAAGAACTGTCTCGAAATCCTCATGAAGACGATCGATCGCAAGCGCACCTTGCTGCCGGTCCCCTTCGGTATCGCATCGATGATCGGTTCCATTGCATCGCTGGTGCCGTTCATCACGCCGCCGCTGACGTCCGATCAGGTCACGCTGTTGAAGAGCGACAATGTCGTGTCCGCAAATGCGCAGACCGAAGGACGGACACTGCAGGCATTCGGCATCGCGCCGACTTCGGTCGAGGCCGTTCTGCCATCCTATGTGGTCCGCTACCGTCCGCAGGGCCAGTATTCCCGGTCCGGCAGCGCCGCCTGATCGCGCCGCCCACAGGTTGAAAATAGACTGCAAGAGAAACCGCCGGCATCCACCGGCGGTTTCTTTTTGACCGTCGCAGAATAAAACGTTGCAGTTCTGCCTCACTTAAAAAAGCGATTGGTCTTTACCGTCGATTCAACATGTATCGATATTGATAACGGCAGTTCCAGCACATACACAGCAGCCGCGCCGCATCGTTCACCCAAGGAACAACCGGCGCCGTCACATCACCTTGAGAGGCACATTTTTTATGGGCAAGTCGATCGCGATTTTCTTTGCGTGCGCGGCACTTATTATCCTGGCTGGATCCTTCGCTGCGCCGAAGACGGTCGCCAGCAATCATGGCAGCTGCGCACCGGCCTATGGCGTTGATCCTTGCACGACAGCGTCGATCGGCACGCTCGCCGGCGAATAAGAGTTTCCGCCCTACGAGGGCGGCCAGACTATGGCGGGGGCCAGGGGCCGCATGCACTCTCTTCACTGAGGTGCATGCGGTTTTTTATTGGCTTAGCCGAACAGCCAGAGCCCGATGAGGCCGGCCGTGCCGACGAGGATGCGCCAGATGGCAAACGGCGCGAAGCCGCGGCTGGAGACGAAGTTCAAGAGCGAGCGCACCACCAGCAGCGCTGAGACAAAGGCGGCGATGAAGCCGACGGCGATCAGCGTCGCATCGTTGAAGTCGAGGGCGGCCCGGTTCTTGTAGAGATCAAGCGTGAAGGCGCCGAGCATCGTTGGCATCGCCAGGAAGAATGAGAATTCTGCGGCAGAACGCTTGTCGGTTCCCATCAGCAGGGCTCCGGCGATGGTGGCGCCCGAGCGGGAGGTGCCGGGGATCATTGCCAGGCACTGGAACAAGCCGATCTTGAAGGCAAGCGAGGGTGGATAATCCATGACATCGCGATATATCGGCTTCAGCGGCATGCGATCGATCGCATAGAGAATGACGCCGCCGATGATCAGCACGACGCAGATCAGCATCGGCGTTTCGAACAGGACTGTCTTGATGAAGTCATGTGCGATGGCGCCGATCACGGCTGCCGGCAGGAAGGCGAACAGGATCGACAGCACGAACCGCCTTGCCTTGGCGCTGTTGGGCAGGGCCAGCGCGATGGAGAGCAGCCGCTGGAAATAGACCAGCAGGATGGCGAGGATCGCGCCGAGCTGGATGAGGACGGCAAAGGTATTGCCGGGGGACTTGAAGCCGAGGAAATGTCCGGCGAGCAGGACATGGGCGGTAGACGATACCGGAATGAATTCGGTCAGGCCTTCGATAAGGCCAAGGATAAGCGCACTGATGATCGATTGATCGGCCATGAATTAAGCTTCCCTGAAGCATTGGAGGTTAGGCTCTGGGGCCAACGAAGGGCATTGGCTGATTCGCTTGTGTTTGCGGCAGCAAGTTCCTATAGCTTTTTCTAACACACCATGGCCAGACGAAACCGCCACGGCAAACCCATCCCCTCCCAACCGAACTGACGAAATCCGATAGCTTATGCCGACACTTTATCACCACCCGATGTCCACATCCTCCCGGTTCGTCCGCCTGATCCTGTCCGAATACGGCTATCAGACGGAACTGGCAGAGGAGCAGCCCTGGGAAAAGCGGCGGGATTTCCTGACGCTCAATCCGGCTGGCACATTGCCGGTTTATGTCGATGACAGCATGCGGGCGCTCTGTGGGGCGATGGTGATTTCGGAATATCTCGACGAGACCAACGGTGTTCTGAAGCGCGATCGGCGGCTTTTGGCCGAAGACCCCTTCCAGCGCGCCGAAATCCGCCGCTTGGTCGAGTGGTTCCTGCAGAAGATGGAAGCGGACGTGACGCGGCCTCTGGTTCGCGAGCGTATCTTCAAGCTGCAGATGACGCCGGATCAGGGTGGCGGCGCGCCGGACTCGAAAATGCTGCGCACATCTCGCTCGAATATCCGCCAGCACCTGAAATACCTGGGATGGCTAGCGGGCTCGCGGACCTATCTGGCCGGTGATAGGCTGTCCTATGCCGATCTGGCCGCTGCGGCCGCCGTCTCGGTGCTGGATTATCTCGGCGAAATCGACTGGTCGGAAGTCCCGGCCGTCAAGGACTGGTACCAGCGCCTGAAGTCGCGGCCGTCTTTCCGTCCGCTGCTGGCCGAGCGTGTTCGTGGGGTTACCCCGGTTTCCCATTACGCCGACCTCGATTTTTAAGGAGCGGTTCCGTGCCCGGCAATGCGCTCCTTGAGGAGAAGCATGACAAGCGGCGCCGGACGCTCACCCGCTTCCTGAAGGACGAAGCCCGCGACAAGGGTTTTGACGTCTGCCGGGTGACGCTGCCCGATTCCATCCCGCAGGCGCCGGAACGCCTCGCCGATTTCCTCGCCGAAGGCTATCACGGCACGATGGACTGGATGGCTGACACGGCCGACCGCCGGGCTGATCCCCGCGTGCTCTGGAGCGACGTGCGTTCCGTTGTGTTGTTCGGCATGAATTACGGGCCGGATGAAGACCCGCGCTATATTCTCGACAAGCCGGACCTCGGCGCCATCTCCGTCTATGCCCGAAACCGCGATTATCACGATGTGATCAAGGGCAAGCTGAAGGAGGTCGCGACCCGCTTTGCCGCGCGCGCAGGCGAGGACGTCAAGGTCTTCGTCGATACGGCACCGGTGATGGAGAAGCCGCTTGCCGAGCAGGCGGGTCTTGGCTGGCAGGGCAAGCACACCAATCTCGTCAGCCGCGAATTCGGCTCGTGGCTGTTTCTCGGCAGCCTGTTCACCACGGCCGATCTTTCGATCGATACGCCGGAACGGGACCATTGCGGTTCCTGCCGTGCCTGTCTCGATTCCTGCCCGACGGACGCGTTTCCGGCACCCTACCGGATCGATGCGCGCCGCTGCATTTCCTACCTGACGATCGAGCACAAAGGGCCGATCGATCCCGCCATTCGCCCAAGGATCGGCAATCGTATCTACGGCTGCGACGATTGCCTGTCGGCCTGTCCGTGGAACAAGTTTGCCGCCGCTGCCTCCGAGATGAAGCTGAAGGCGCGCGAGGACCTGAAGGAGCCGCCGCTGTCGTTTCTGCTGACGCTCGATGATCCGACGTTTCGAACGTTCTTTTCCGGCTCGCCGGTCAAGCGTATCGGCCGTGACCGGTTTGTCCGCAACTGTCTGATTGCTGCTGGAAACTCGGGGGAGACGGGCTTGGTCGATCTCTGTCGCACCCTGTCTGGAGATCCCTCGGCGGCTGTGCGGGGGATGGCCATCTGGGCCTTGTCACGTTTGATGACTGCTGGTGATTTCTCTGATTTTGCGGCAAGACGGCAAGGCGAGACCGATCCCGAGGTTCTCGCCGAATGGAAACTGGCAGGAGGTGTCTGATGCGTGTCTTGATCTTGGGTGCCGGGTTTTCCGGCTCGGCGATTGCCAGGGCCTTCTTGCCGCTGGCGCAATCCGTTACGGGAACGACACGGTCTGAAGACAAGCTTGCTGCGCTCAGCGCGCAAGGTATCGATGCGCTTGTCTATGACGGTGTGACGATCTCGCCGGAACTTGCTGACGTCATGAAGCAGACGACGCATCTCATCCAGTCGATCGCCCCCGGCCGGGATGGCGACCCGACGATGCGGCCGGACGCACCGCCGCTTGCCGGCTTGATGCCGAATTTGCAATGGGCAGCCTATCTCTCGACGGTTGGCGTCTATGGCGATCATGGTGGCGCCTGGGTGACGGAGGAGGCATCGCTGGAGCCGGTGTCCGCC
The DNA here is from genome assembly GCA_900473685.1 of Hyphomicrobiales bacterium. GTDB lineage: Bacteria > Pseudomonadota > Alphaproteobacteria > Rhizobiales > Rhizobiaceae > Pararhizobium. The sequence continues at coordinate 122,644 of UCNE01000017.1, read as the reverse complement.
CGGTCCGTCGAGCGGGTTGCCGCGGAACAGGCGTGGCTGGCCTTCGGTGAGGCCGCCAATATACCCGTCGCAGTGCTGCGGCTCTCCGGCATCTATGGACCCGGCCGCAACGCCTTCTGCAATCTCGCCGCTGGAACCGCGCGCCGCCTGATCAAGCCCAATCAGGTCTTCAACCGCATCCGTGTCGAGGATATTGCCGGTTCTGCCGTCTTTCTCTCCGGCCGGTCGATCGGCGGCATCTATAATGTCACCGACCATGAACCGGCGCCGCCGCAGGATATCGTCGCCGAAGCCGCCCGCCTGATGGGCGTGATGCCGCCACCCGAAATGCCCTTTGAAACCGCCGAGCTCTCGCCGATGGCGCGGTCTTTCTATGGAGAGAACAAGCGCGTTTCGAATACACGGCTGCGTGATCTCGGATTCGTCTTCCGCTTCCCAGACTATCGGATTTCGCTAGCGGAATTGTGGAGTAACGGCCACTGGCGTGGCTGATCTTTCAAGTAAAGGGCGGATCGGATAGTCTATGATCTGTCTCTGATAGACCAGATGAATTGTGGCCAAATATCGTTGCAGCCATGACCGTTTGGTCTATGAAAATGGCAAGAATATCTCCGTGGTGCTGCCATTTTCATGCACTCATAACGGGAATAATGGATTCTCTAGCTTCAAAATCAGCCGGATTCGGCTAATTTCAAAAAATTGAATCCTTTTTCTTGAGCCGATAGATGTTCACGCCGATGTGAACGGCCTCTGGCAGACTAACGCCTGAATCCAAAGCACTTCTGCAGCTTTGTGACAGAATTTCAAAATTTAGTAATTTTAATTTTTCGGAGATTGGCAATATTTCCTAATGCAACGTTAAAGGTTGAGGCACGTTTTTGCCATTTTTCCCCCTGAAAACCCGAGCCTTCGTAAGACTTAACTAAATTTCAAGCGAAGGGGTCATCTGTTTGATCAAGATGAAGATAACGTCTGCTGCTCTTGCAGCGGCTTTTGCCTTGGGGGCAACTTTTACTGCAGTTACACCAAGCCAGGCTGCACCTGGTCAGGCAAAGGCTACTCCGGCCAAGGCTGGTAATTGCGGTGGGGCATCCTGGTACGCCCTGACATCGCGCACGGCATCCGGCGAACGGATGAATGCTTCATACCTCACCGCCGCGCACCGCAATCTCAAGTTCGGCACCAAGGTTGCCGTCACCAACAAGCGCAACGGCAAGACTGTCGTCGTTCGCATCAATGACCGTGGCCCCTTCATTCGCGGCCGCGTGCTCGATCTCTCCAAGGCCGCCGCTTCCCACATCGGCATGATCAGCTCCGGCACCGCCAGCATCTGTTATCGCGTCGTCAGCTGACGGCATAACAACACGCCCGTCCGGGATTTGTTCCGGGTGGATTTGATACCGTTCCAACGGAAAGGCTTGGCCTCCCGTATGGAAAACAGCCTCCCATCTGGTCAGCATTCGTCACGCGCAGGCGCCTCCCGGCTTGCTCTTGACGGCCATCACCGCTACCACGGCGGAAAATGGAGTTTTGAAAGATGCGACTGGGTGGCAGGCTCGCCGGAGCCATTGAGGTTCTTGCCGATATCGAAACGCGCAAGCGTCCCGTGGCCGATGCCCTCAAGGATTGGGGGCTGGCTCATCGCTTTGCCGGATCCGGTGATCGCGCCGCGATCGGCAATATCGTCTATGACGCGCTGCGCATGAAACTCTCCCACGCCTATCTGATGGACAGCGACAGCGCGACCGCGCTCGGCCATGCCGTGATGTTCCGCCAGTGGGGCGTTTCGCCCGAGCAGTTGGCCGCAGAGCTGGAAGGCGACAAGTTTGCGCCTGAACCCCTGACTGCCGAAATGGTTGCCGCCTTTGCCAGCCGTAAGCTCGAAGATGCGCCGCCGCATGTCCAGGGTGATATCCCGGAATGGGTCCAGCGGTCCTTTGAAGAAAATTTCGATGAAGACTGGCTGGAAGAGGCCCAGGCTCTGGCTGGCCGTCCGGCGCTCGACCTGCGCGTCAACACGCTGAAGGCGACGCGCGACAAGGTGTTGAAGGCGCTGGACCGCAGCGGCGTCGAGCCGGCGGCGATTGCCCGTAACGGCATCCGCGTCAAGGCAGGCGAGGGTGCCTCGCGCCTGCCCAACGTCACCGCCGAAATCTCCTTTGAAAAGGGCTGGTTCGAGGTTCAGGACGAAGGCTCGCAGATCGTCGCCGATCTGGTCATGCCGAAAGAGAACGACCAGATCCTCGATTATTGCGCCGGTGGCGGCGGCAAGACGCTGGCCATGTCCGCAGCCATGCACAACAAGGGCCAGATCCACGCCTACGATACCGACCGCAAGCGCCTGGCCCCGATCATCGAGCGGCTGAAGCGCGCGGGCACCCGCAATGTCCAGGTACACGACCGGCTGGAGGGCTTGAAGCCGTTTACCGGCAAGTTCGATCGTGTGCTGGTCGATGCGCCCTGCACCGGTACCGGCACCTGGCGCCGCCGTCCGGACACCAAATGGCGGCTGACGCAGAAGAACCTTGAGGAACGGCTGGGCCAGCAGCAGGAAGCGCTGGCTGGTGCTTCATCCTTCGTGCGACCCGGTGGCCATCTCATCTATGTGACCTGTTCGGTTCTGCCGGAGGAAAACGAGGCGCAGGTCTACGCGTTCTGCGAGGATAACCCGGAATTCGAAATCCTCTCCGCTGCCGACGCCTGGGCCGATCTGTTCGGCACTGACAAGAGGCAGCCGTGGTCGGCGGACATGAAAACGGTGACGCTGACGCCGGCATCGACGGATACCGACGGCTTCTTCTTTTGCCTGATGGGCCGCAAAAGCTGAGCGCCCTGAAGGCGCTTCAGCCGGGGTTCACCGCGGTCTTGCGGCGGTTTTTTCTGCCGCATCCACATTGAAAACATTCTAAACTATACACTTTGACACAAGTTTAATTTTGGTTCATGAAACCCGGGCTGAATAGCCACGTCCATCCATCGGGCCGCGCGGCTTGCGCGACCGGCGGAGCCGGGCGGTGGGGAACGCCGAATTCATTCGGACAATACCAGGAGAGGTCATGACCAAATCATTCCTTCGCAGCGCCGCGCTGGCGCTTGCCACTGCCACGTCGATGCTGGCGCTGCAGCCGGCGCAGGCCGCCACCGATGCAGCCGCCGTCGTCAAGCACTATGCCGATGTCGCCCATGCGAAATTCTCGGATGCACTCTCGACCGCTGAAGCGCTGAACAAAGCCGTCGATGCGCTGATCGCCACACCGAGCGAAGCGACGCTGAAGGCCGCCCGCGAGGCCTGGCTTGCTGCCCGCAACCCCTATCAGGAAACCGAAGTCTATCGCTTCGGCAACCCGATCGTCGACGAATGGGAAGGCAAGGTCAACGCCTGGCCGCTGGATGAAGGCCTGATCGACTACGTTGATCCGAGCTATGGCACGGAAAGCGACGAGAACGCGCTGTTCACCGCCAACGTCATTGCCAACAAGACAATCAAGATCGACGGCAAGGATGTGGATGCGACCAACATTACGCCAGAGTTCCTGGCAGGCACCCTGCAGGAAGCCGGCGGCATCGAGGCGAACGTGGCGACCGGCTACCATGCCATCGAATTCCTGCTCTGGGGGCAGGACCTGAACGGTACCGGCCCGGGCGCCGGCAATCGTCCGTACACCGACTATGACGCCAAGGCTTGCACCAACGGCAATTGCGACCGCCGCGCCGCCTATCTGAAGGCCGCCAGCGATCTGCTCGTGTCCGATCTGAAGGACATGGTTGCCAACTGGACGCCGGATGGCGCCGCCACCAAGAATGTCGAAGCCGATCCCAAGGCTGGCCTCGGTGCCATCCTGACCGGCATGGGTTCGCTCTCCTATGGCGAACTGGCCGGCGAGCGCATGAAGCTTGGCCTGCTTCTGCACGATCCGGAAGAAGAGCATGATTGCTTCTCGGACAATACCTACAACTCGCATCTTCATGACGCGATCGGTATCCAGGCCGCCTATCTCGGTGAATACACCAAGGTCGACGGCACCAAGATGACCGGCCCGTCGTTGTCCGAACTCGTTGCCGCCAAGGATCCGGCGCTCGACAAGGAAATGAAGGAAAAGCTGGCGGCCACCATCACCGCGATGCAGGCCATGGCCAAGCGCGGCGAGACGGTCGAAAAGTACGACCAGATGATCGGCGAAGGCAACACCGAGGGCAATGCCGTCATTCAGGCTGCCATTGATGGCCTGGTTGCTCAGGCAAAGACGGTCGAGCGCGTCATTGCGTCGCTGGAACTCGGCACGATCGAGCTTGAAGGTTCCGACAGCCTGGATAATCCTAACGCCGTCTTCCAATGAGAAAGCAAAGGCGGGCCGCCTCTTCTCGTGAGCGGCCCGGTTTTTTCTGAATGCGTGCTTGGCCTGCCCGACGCCTGATATTGCCGTCTGCCGTTCTGTTTTTGACAACGGCGGGCGGTTTTTCCGTTTTTGGCGGTAGCCTGTTTCAGGCGGCTCACCCCCCTCTGTTCCTTCGGGACATCTCCCCCACAAGGGGGGAGATTGACTTCGAGCCTGCCACCACGTCCGTAGGTCTGATAACGGGAACCTCGGGGCAAGAGGATCGGCGAGAGGTCGCCACGTCGATCTCCCCCCTTGTGGGGGAGATGCCCGGCAGGGCAGAGGGGGGTAATCCGCCTGCCAAGACGGAAAGTCTTGCCGAAGTTCTCCCGCTGTCCTCCATCCGCGATGACCTGACCGAGGCTGATCGAGCGCGTGTCGAGGCCGTCACCCGGCCGGCGACTGACTTTTCCAAGGCGGAAAAGTTCGAAGTCATGTCCGGCGGGGCTGGTACCTCGATCGCGTCCGTTAACCAGGACATTCTCTCGCAATTCTCTACCAACATCACCTTTGCCGAAGAAGAGAGTTTCAAGCTCGGCAATGCGCTGTTCCGCAAGCTCTGGGTCTCGTCTCCCTCGTCGACGCAGGCATCGGATGGTCTGGGGCCGCTCTACAATGCCCGCGCCTGCCAGACCTGCCATCTGAAGGATGGCCGCGGTCATCCGCCGGAAGGCTCGGAGGATGCGACGTCGATGTTCCTGCGCCTTGCCCGAGCGCCAAAGACCGATGCCGAACGGGCGGCAATCGCCGCGCATGAGGTGCTGAATTTCCCCGATCCCGTCTATGGCCAGCAATTGCAAGACAGCGCCGTTCCCGGCCTGCCAGCAGAAGGCCATATGCGGATCAGCTATACGGAAATGCCGGTGACGCTGGCGGGCGGGGAAATCGTTTCCCTGCGCAAGCCGCAATATTCGATCGACAAGCCCGGTTACGGGCCGCTCGATCCGACGACCACGCTGTCACCGCGTGTCACGCAGGTGATGTCGGGGCTTGGTCTGATCGAAGCCATTCACCCGGCTGATATCATCGCCAATGCCGATCCGCAGGACGCGGATGGTGACGGCATCCGCGGAAAAATCCCCGTGGTCCGCGACCCGCAATCCGGCAAACTGGCGCTCGGCCGTTTCGGCTGGAAGGCGCAGAGCCCAACGGTGCGCCAGCAGGCAGCCGACGCGTTGGCTGGCGATATCGGCATCTCGTCGCCCGATGCCCGGCGCAGCCATGGCGATTGCACGCCCGCACAGACAGCGTGTCTGGCGATGCCGGACGGCGTGCAGCCGCGCCTCGGCGATACGGAAGCCCCGGATCCAGTTCTTGGACTCATCACGTTCTATTCGGAAAATCTGGCGGTTCCGGCACGGCGCAAGGCGAGCTTTGCCGAGACGCTCGCAGGCAAGAAGGTGTTTTACGAAACCGGTTGCGCTTCCTGCCATGTGCCGAAATTCGTCACCCGCCGCGATGCCGCCAACAAGGCGCATGCGTTTCAGCTGATCTGGCCCTATTCCGATTTCCTGCTGCATGACATGGGCGAAGGCCTGGCCGACGGCCAGCCGGTGGGCGTTGCATCCGGTGGCGAATGGCGCACCCCGCCGCTCTGGGGTATCGGCCTTACCAAGACAGTCAGCGGCCATACGTTCTTCCTGCATGACGGACGCGCCCGTAACCTGACGGAAGCGATCCTCTGGCATGGCGGCGAGGCAACAAAAGCCCGCAACCGGTTTGCCGCGCTGGAAAAAGCCGATAGACAAGCCCTGATCACATTTCTGGAGTCTCTCTGATGCGCCATCGGCATATCCTGCTTCTCGGCTTGAGTCTTGCCTTCCTGCCATTTTCGGCAATGGCTGAAGATGAGGAGGCCGCCGCGCCGCGCGCCGGGTTGCGCGTGGATGCCGTCCCGGGTGTCATGCAGAAGGCGGTCGATGATTTCATCCGGCCTGGCTACCGCGATCTGCTGGAGGGTACGGAAACGCTGGCCGAGGCAGCCCATACGCTCTGCGAAAAGCCGTCCGATGAAACGCTCGGCGACGTGCAGATGAGTTTTGACGAAGTCGTCCAGCAATGGTCGACGATCGAGATCGTCCGTGTCGGGCCGGTTATCGAAGGCAACCGGTTCGAACGCTTCCTGTTTTTCCCGGATCGCAAGAGCACCGGTCTGAAGCAGGTCCAGCGCATTCTGGCAACCAATGACGAAACCGCCACCTCTGCGGAAAGCCTGAAGGGCAAGAGCGTTGCAGCACAGGGGCTGGGCGCGCTGGAATACGTCCTTTACGGCACTGGAGCCGAGGTATTGCCAACCGAGACAAACGGCTTTCGCTGCCGCTATGGCGCTGCGATCGCCGATAACCTGAAAGCCGTGGCCGGTGAACTGCACGCCGAATGGGAAACGCCGGATGGCATCCAGTCCGCCTGGAAGAGCCCGGGGCCGGACAATCCGGTCTATCGTGATGGCAAGGAAGCGGCGACCGAACTGCTGGGCATTCTCGTCCATGGCGTCGAAAGCATAAGAGACCAGCGTCTGCGGCCTTTCTATGCCGGTATCGTCAAGGGCGAACCGGACAAGGGCCATCCGAAAATGGCCATCTACTGGCGGTCCGGCAATACCATGCCGGCACTGTCTGCGAATTTTTCGGCACTGCAGGCCTTGTTCCATGCCGCCGGCATGGATGCACTGCTGCCGGACGGAAACCGCGACATGATCAGCGCGATCAATTACCTGCTGCAGGCCAATGTCGATGACCTCGACGAAATCGATCTGCCGGTCGAGCAGGCGATTGCCAGTGACGAACAGCGCGGTAGGCTGAACCGTATTCTGCAAAACACTAACAACGTTCTGCAGCGGCTCAATCTCGATTTTGGCGCTGCGATCGGGCTCAGTTCGGGTTTCTCTTTTGCCGATGGCGACTGAGCAAAAAAGACTGCATTCGCCCAACCGGCAAGCGGTTGACAACAAAAGCACATTGGCGCAATGGATCAGCCGTGTTCACCTGTGAGCACGGCCAAACAAGGATCAACGGATCATGAACCCCGACAGTCGAAGTAGAGCTTCGATTTTTTCGACCGTCCGGCCCTGATCACAAGGGGTGTCCGCTGGCGGTCGATGACTTGCCAGATTGGAACCCGACATGCTGCGCATCTATTCCTGCCAGAACAATCACCTTGCCCTTATCGACGCCATCCCGGAACTGGTTGAAGCCAGCCCGATCGTGTGGTTCGACCTGTTCAATCCCGCCCAGGATGAAACCCGCAGCGTCGAGCAGCATCTCGGCATCGAAATCCCGACGCGCGATGAAATGCAGGAGATCGAACTTTCCGACCGCCTCTATCAGGAGGACGGCGCCGAATTTATGACGATGACGGCCGCGACCGAACTCGATGGCGACAACCCGGTGAAGGTGCCGGTGACGTTCATCCTGAAGGGCGCGACACTGGTAACGGTGCGCCATGCGGACCCAAAGCCGTTTCATCTCTATGCCGCGCGCATGCAGCGCCTGAATGGCGTTTCCTGCGAAAGCGGCGAACTGGTGATGCTCGGCTTGCTGGAAGCGATGATCGACCGGACGGCCGATGCGCTGGAGCGGATTGGCAACGAGATCGACGGTATTTCGCGCGAAGTGTTCCGCAAGAGCCATTCGAGCGTCACCAAGAAAACCCGCGACCTGCAGTCGCTGATCGAGCAGATCGGCCAGAAGGGGGATTTCCTCAGCGTTATCCGCGAAAGCCTCGTCAGCGTCGGGCGTCTCGTCGCCTATCATACGGCGCTGGATGGCATCGGCACGCGCAAGGCGATCAAGGAAAGCCGCCAGCGGATCAAGCTGATCCAGCGCGATGCCGCGGCCCTTGGCGATCACGCCCTGTTCCTGTCGAACAAGATCAACTTCCTGCTCGATGCGACGCTGGGCCTGATCAATCTCGAGCAGAACCAGATCATCAAGATCTTCTCGGTGGCCTCCGTCGTCTTCCTGCCGCCGACGCTGGTCGCGTCGATCTACGGGATGAATTTCGATGCCATGCCGGAGCTGAAATTCTCGTTCGGTTATCCGCTGGCGCTGTTCGCAATGGTGCTGTCGGCGGTGGTGCCGTTCCTGTATTTCAAGCGGCGGGGCTGGCTTTAATCGCGTTATTCAACCCGGTGTGTCTGGCGATTTCCCCGGTTCTCCGTCATCCTCGCCCTTGTGGCGGGGATCCAGTAACGGCGCGTCTGCGCCGCAAGAGACTCTTCCATGCGACCGTCGTCGCATGGCTGGATTCCTGTGACATCCCTCGGGTCAAGCCCGAGGGCAAGAATGACGGAAGCTAAAAAAGCGCACCGGCCAATTTGGATCTGTTTGCATGGCATACCAAAACATCTCCCGCCAAACCCTCACGGACCGCCGCACGTTCCTGACAATGGCCGGTGCCGCTTGGGTGGCGACCCTTGCCCCGCAAGCCGCTTTCGCGCTGTCCCGCACGGATGCCGTCTATGCCTCCGCCTTCATGGCGCCCGATGGGTCCTACGGCGTGGCGACGTTGACGGAAGAGGGCGCCATCATCGAGCGAGTGCCATTGCCCGCCCGTGCGCACGGCATGACCTGGTCGCCGGTGACCAACCGTGCCGTTGCCTTTGCCCGCCGCCCCGGAACCTATGCGATGATCTTTGCGCCGGGCATCGAGCCGATCGTTATTACCTCCGTCGAAGGCCGGCACTTTTATGGTCATGGCTGCTTCTCTGCGGATGGACGTTTGCTCTATGCGACGGAGAACGATTTCGCCGGCAATCGCGGCATGATCGGCGTCTATGACGGCACCAACAGCTTTGCCCGCATCGGCGAGTTTCCGTCCTATGGCATCGGCCCGCATGACATGACCCTGTCGGCGGACGGCCATATGCTGGTGGTTGCCAATGGCGGCATCGAGACCCATCCGGATTTTGGCCGTACCAAGCTTAATCTCGATCATATGGAACCGTCGCTTGCGCTGATCGACACGGCCACCGGCGCGCTGATCGAGCGTCACACGATGCCGGATACCCTGCGCCAGCTCTCGACCCGCCATGTCGATATCGACGCGGATGGCAAGGTCTGGTTTGCCTGCCAGTACGAGGGCGCCCGCAACGACCTGCCGCCGCTCGCCGGCTCCTTTGCGCGCGGTGAAGACATCCGGTTCATGGCGTTGCCGGAAGAGACGACGCTGGCGCTCGCCAACTATGTGGGTGCCATCGCCGTTAACCGGCGTGATGATCTGATTGGGCTGACTTCGCCGAAGGGGGGCGTTGAGGTGACGGTCGAGGCAAAGACCGGCCGGGTCGTCAGTCAGGAAAGCCTGGCCGATGCGGCAGGCATTGCTGCGTCACCCCATGGCTTCGTTGCATCGTCCTATTCGGGGTCGTTTGGCGAAACGAAAAGCCGGGTCGCCTGGGACCAGCATATCGTCCGGATCGGCAAGCTCTGAGCGCTGGCTGTCACTGCTTCAGGAGAAGAGTGATGTCTTCCCAGAGATAGGCGACCTGATCGTAGTGCTTGTTATCGAGCCAGATACTCGCCGTTTCCACAGCATTTGCACCCAGCTTTTCATAGAATCGCCGGTTGGGATTGCCAGCGAGAACCCAGGCGAACAGCGATTTCGCCCCTTGCCCCGCGCAGTGCCTTGCCGCCGAGCGGACAAGCGCGGTGCCGATCCCGGAGCCCTGGTGCTCAGCCCGGACATAGAGTGCATAAATCTCGTGGATATCATCGGGAACCTTGCCACGTCCTGGCCCGAAATTGACGAAGCCGACGATCTCACTTGCGGAAGGATCGACCGCGACGAAGTAGCAGACCCCGGGAGCACCCATCCTGCGGGCGTGACGCACGGCCTGTTCCTCGCGGGACATGCCGTCGAGAAAGTCGTCCGCCAGCAAACCGCGAAAGGTCGACCGCCATGTATCGACCAGCACGCCGGCGATCATGAACAGATCATCGCCCGTTCCCGGCCTGATCTCGAAAGATTTGCGATCATCCATGAAAAGATATTGGGATTTCGGCGGGCAAATTAAAAGCCCCGTCTGGCTGGCGTTCGCCGAGGCATGCCCTATGTCTGCGGTATGAATCGTACCCTGATCTACATCCTCTTCATTGCCCTCGTTCTCGGCTGCGGCCTGCTGATCGGCATCAACAATATTCCCGGCGAATGGTATCAGTCGCTGATCAAGCCCTCCTTCAATCCGCCCAACTGGATTTTCGCGCCGGTCTGGTCGATCCTCTATGTCGTCATCGGTTTTGTGGGCGCCCGCGCCTTGCTCAATCATCGCCGCACCGCCGCCATGCGGTTCTGGGTGGCGCAGATGATCTTCAATTTTGCCTGGTCGCCGCTGTTCTTCGGGTTTCAGGAGATTGCGATGGCCCTGATCGTCATTATTGCGCTGTTGATCTCGATCATCGGCTTCATCATGGTGAGCCGGAAACAGGATGGTCTCTCCGCACTGCTGTTTACGCCCTATCTCGCCTGGGTCGCCTTCGCCACTCTGCTCAACACATCGATTTTCCTCATGAATTGAGGCTTGTCCTTGTTTTTCCACCATGCGACTGTCGGCGCGACCAGCAACACGGGCGATAGAGAGCACACGGTGGAATTTCGCGAGCGCATCCGCAGGAGTTTTGATCGGCAGGCCGCCATGGCGACCATCGGCGCAGAATTGACGCGGGTGGAGCAGGGCTCGGTGGAGATCGAGCTGCCGTTCGACGAAAAGCTGACCCAGCAGCATGGTTTCCTTCATGCGGGCATCATCTCGGCGGCGCTCGATGCGGCCGGCACCTATGCCGCCTATTCGGTGATCGATCCCGATGCCTCGATCCTCACCATCGAATTCAAGGTCAACCTGATGTCGCCCGGCCGCGGCGAGCGTTTCCTGTTTCGCGGCGAAGTCACCAAACCGGGCACAACGATCATCGTCTCCGATGGCCGTGGCTACGCGATCTCGCAGGATGGCCCGGCCAAGCTGATTGCCTCGATGACCGGCACGATGATGGTGATCCGCGGACGCGAGGGGATCGAAGGATGACATTCGAACTGAAGCCTGTGGCAGGCAAAAACCTGCTCTACGTCATGGCCGTCGATGCCGAATATGGCGTGCATCTGCGCGAGCGTATCTCGCCGCTGATGACCGGCGTCGGCCCGGTCGAGGCCGCCGTGGCGCTGACACGGACGCTTGCCGAGCTGGCTCACCGGGGCAGCCTGCCCGATCTCGTCGTCTCGCTCGGCTCGGCTGGTTCAGCCCGGCTGGAACAGGCGGAAGTCTATCAGGCCACTTCCGTTGCCTATCGCGATATGGATGCCTCGCCGCTTGGTTTCGAAAAGGGCGCGACGCCGTTTCTGGATCTGCCTGTCGTCGTCGATCTGCCGCTGCGTATTCCGGGTGTCAAACAGGCGAGCCTATCGACCGGCGCCAACATCGTCTCCGGCCCGGCCTATGAGACGATCGCCGCCGATATGGTTGAGATGGAAACCTTTGCCGTGCTGCGCGCCTGCCAGTCGTTCGGCCTGCCGCTGATCGGCCTGCGCGGCATTTCCGATGGCAAGGCGGACCTCAAGCATATCGGTGACTGGACGGAATATCTGCATGTGATCGACGAGAAGCTGGCAAGCGCTGCCGATGCACTGGAAAACGCCCTGAAAACCGGCGAAATCACCGTTTGAGGCCGCAAAATTGTCCGGGTGCAATGTAATCGTTGCGCTTGAGGCCGCCTTTAATTAAAGGCAGCCCATAGTTCCCCATCACATAAGCCCAAGCCAACGGAAGCGCGTCATGACAGCGACAGTCCATCCCGATACCGTTCTCATCGTCGATTTCGGCAGCCAGGTCACCCAGCTGATCGCGCGCCGTGTGCGCGAAACCGGCGTCTATTGCGAGATCGTGCCCTTCCAGTCGGCGGAAGAAGGTTTCAAGCGGCTGAACCCGAAGGCAATCATCCTCTCCGGCAGCCCTGCCTCGACGCTCGATATCGGCTCGCCGCGTGCGCCGCAGGTGGTGTTTGAGAGCGGCCTGCCGGTTCTCGGTATCTGCTATGGCCAGCAGACCATGTGCGAACAGCTCGGTGGCAAGGTTGAAGCCGGCCATCACCGCGAGTTCGGCCGTGCCTTCATCGAGATCGACAAGGAATGCGCGCTTTTTGACGGCATCTGGACCGTCGGTTCCCGCCATCAGGTGTGGATGAGCCATGGCGATCGCGTCACCGCGATCCCGGCCGGTTTCGATGTTGTTGCGACATCGCCGAACGCACCGTTTGCCTTCATCGCCAATGAGGCAAAGAAGTTTTATGCCGTGCAGTTCCACCCGGAGGTCGTACACACGCCCGATGGTGCCAAGCTGCTCGCTAACTTCGTCCACAAGATCGCTGGTCTCAAGGGCGACTGGTCGATGGCCGCCTATCGCGACAAGGCCGTTGCAGAAATCCGCAAGCAGGTCGGCGACAAGCGCGTCATCTGCGGCCTCTCCGGCGGCGTCGATTCATCCGTTGCGGCGCTGCTGATCCATGAAGCGGTCGGCGACCAGCTGACCTGCATCCTCGTCGACCACGGCCTGATGCGCAAGAACGAGGCGGCCGATGTCGTCGCCATGTTCAAGGAGCACTACAATCTGCATCTGGTGCATGTCGATGCGTCGGATATGTTCATCAATGCGCTGGAAGGCGAAAGCGATCCGGAAACCAAGCGCAAGACCATCGGCAAGCTTTTCATCGACGTCTTCGAGGCGGAAGCCAAGAAGCTCGGCGGCGCCGATTTCCTCGCCCAGGGCACGCTCTATCCGGACGTCATCGAAAGCGTCTCGTTCACCGGCGGCCCGTCGGTCACCATCAAGTCGCACCACAATGTCGGCGGCCTGCCTGATCGTATGAACATGCAACTGGTTGAGCCGTTGCGCGAACTGTTCAAGGACGAAGTCCGCGTTCTCGGCAAGGAGCTGGGCCTGCCCGATAGCTTCATCGGCCGCCACCCGTTCCCGGGTCCGGGCCTTGCCATCCGCTGCCCGGGCGGTATCACCCGCGAAAAGCTGGAAATCCTGCGCGAAGCCGATGCCGTCTATCTCGACGAGATCCGTAAGGCCGGCCTCTACGACGCCATCTGGCAGGCGTTTGCCGTGCTGCTGCCGGTCCAGACCGTCGGCGTCATGGGTGACGGCCGTACCTACGAATTCGTCTGCGCGCTCCGCGCCGTCACATCCGTCGACGGCATGACCGCCGACTTCTACCATTACGACATGGACTTCCTCGGCCGCGCCGCCACCCGCATCATCAACGAAGTCCGCGGTATCAACCGCGTTGTCTACGATGTGACGTCAAAGCCGCCCGGCACGATCGAGTGGGAATGAGAGGAGCAAACGGCGGCATTAGTGTAAGTGCGGCGGGCCATTGCCCTCCGTCCACACGCTTGTGTCGTTCGCACTTTGCGCGATTTTTCTCCTCTTAAAATACCTTTATCGATCTGAAACGCACTCGGCCTCTAATGTAAAAAGCCGTCGGCGTTGTATAGGGGATGGCGTAGAATAGCGTACAAAATCGGCGCGGCTATTTGAGGGTGGAACGCGGGCCATCAGCCGCTAGAAACTGGGCTAGACCGGTAAATCGCGAAACAATTTTGGTGCCGCTTGGATGGCGAACTCTTTGAACAGGCGGACTGGACGGGCAATGTGTCTATTGCCGAGATGGACGATCGAGAATTCAAGCGGCTCGAACCTCCAGTTAGGTAAGACTTCGACCAATCGCCGTTGCGCCACCAGCCCATGGGCGACCAGCGCCGGCAACTCGCCAATGCCGCTCCCTGCGGTTAGTAACGCCGCGATCCCGGCATAGTCGTTCATCGCGAGGTTCGGCTGGAATTCGATCGTCCGCTTTTCGCTGCCTCGGTGAAGTATCCAGCGATACAGTTGCGGCTCGAACGCGAATGCCAGCAACCGGTGGTCGCGGAGATGGTCGGGATCGTCGAGACGCCGCCCGTCCAGATAGTCCGGGCTTGCCAGCAGAAGGTGGCGATACCGCAGCAGCGGTCGTGAAACGAGCGCGGAGTCGCTCAGGCGCCCGAAACGCAGCGCAATGTCGATACCCTCCGAAATATGATCGACCATCCGGCTCGTTACGAAGACATGCACACTGACACCGGGATAAGAGGCTTGGAATGCCCCTATCAACGGCGCGAGCAGGCTATCGGACAGGCTCGGTGGCGCCGACAATCTTAGCGTGCCGCGCACTTCGGAGATGCGGTTAGAGACGATGCTATCGACCGCCTCTCCGATTTCCAGCCCGCGCTGCGCCTGTGCGAGCACCTCCTGTCCGACATCGGTCAGCCGCAGATGCCGCGTCGATCGTTCGATCAGGCGGACGCCAAGTTGGTCCTCAAGTTCAGCGATCTTCCGGCTGACGGTCGATACCGGCATGCCGGTCCGTCGCGCTGCGCCCGAAAGACTGCCCGCTTCGGCAACTCGCGCAAAGACGATCAGGGTGTTGAGGTCGGTCAACTCTCTTTTCCAGTATTGGGAGGGTGATTGCCGAATTTACCATCTAATCTCGAAAGTGGAAAGAGAGCATCTATTGGTGATGGCAAGCACGCCAACCATTAAGGAGATGAGTCATGGCTGGATTTTTCACATCAACCCTGGCCGCCGGCGCTGTACTGGCGATGGTCGCCGGCACCCCCGCCGCCGCGCAGACCGAAGAAGGCGCCGCGATCGAGCATGTCCTGCGCAGTTACGAACAGGCGCTCAACAGTTCGGACACCGAGCGGGTAATGGCGCTCTATGCTGACGACGGCGTATTCATGCCGCAGCACAGCCCCTCGTCGGTCGGCCGCGCCGCCGTGCGGATGGCCTATGACACGGTGTTCCACACCATCAAGCTGACGGTGAAGTTCGACATCGTCGAAATCCGCCAGATCGCGCCCGATTGGGCCTTCGCCCGCACCAATTCGGCGGGCAGCGTTAGGATCAATGCGACCGGCGCGGGCGGCCCGGAAGCGAACCAGGAACTGTTCCTGTTCCAGAGGGTCGGCGGCGAGTGGAAGATCGCGCGTTACTGTTTTTCCACCACCAACCCGCCGCGCGGCTGATAGGGAGAAAGATCCATGCTTCAGTTCACCAAATACGCCGACGCGCCCGCAAGGGCGCTGATGGCGGCAATTTTCGTGCTGTCCGGGCTCGGCAAGCTCGGTGCCGTGGTGGCAACCCAGGGCTATATGGCCATGTTCGGCGTTGCGCCCATTCTTATCTGGCCCACCATCGCGCTTGAGATCGGCGGTGGCTTGCTGCTTTTGATTGGGCTGTGGACGCGTCCCGTGGCGCTTCTGCTGTCTGGCTTCTGTCTTGTCTCGGCGGCAGTATTCCACACGGCCTTTGCCGATCAGACCCAGATGATCATGTTCCTCAAGAACGTGGCGATGGCAGGCGGGCTGTTGCTGCTCGCTAAGGATGGCGCTCCCGGTCTCAGTGTGGGCGCTCTGCTCTTGCGTCGGCGGGAGGCTCGATCATGACGGTGATGATGAAGGCGGCGGTCCTCCACCAACCGGGCGGGGCTGAAACCATTCAGCTGGAAGCTCGTCCTGTACCGATCCCCGAGGCTGGCCAAGTATTGATCCGTGTCAAGGCATTCGGGCTTAACCGGTCTGAGTTGTTCACCCGCCAAGGCCATTCGCCCAATGTGCAGCTACCCCGCATTTTGGGCATCGAGGCGGTCGGGCTGGTCGAGGCGGCACCCGGCGGTGAATTCGCTCCCGGCGACATCGTCGCCACAGCGATGGGCGGCATGGGCCGCGCGTTCGATGGCAGCTACGCCGAGTTCACTTGCGTACCCGCGTCGCAGGTCCAGAAACTGTCGACCAGTTTGCCGTGGCAAACCTTGGGTGCTTTGCCGGAAATGCTGCAGACTGCGTGGGGATCCCTGTTCAAGGCGCTGCGGCTCCAGCCGGGCGAGCGGCTGCTGATCCGTGGTGGCACCACATCGGTAGGATTGGCGGCAGCGGCGATTGCCCGCAAGTACGGCGCCCGTGTCGCAGCGACCACTCGGCAGGCTTCACGCGAACGGCTCCTGCGCGATAACGGAGCCGATCAGGTGTTCATCGACACCGGCGAGATCGCTCCGCAGGTGCGTGAGGTGTTTCCTGCTGGTGTTGACAAGGTGCTCGAGTTGGTTGGCACCACGACGCTCGCCGACTCGCTTCAAGCGGCCCGTGCACAGGGGATCGTCTGCATGACCGGGATGGTTGGCGACAAATGGTCGTTCGATCAGTTCAGCCCTATGGACATGATCCCAACGGCAGTGTCACTTACCACCTATGCTGGCGACGCCGACGATTTCATGCGAACGCCACTTCAGTCGCTTGTCGATCAGGTGGCAAGCGGCGACCTTCGCGTGACGGTCGGCCGCACATTCGAACTCGATGGCATTGTCGAAGCGCATCGTTGCATGGAAACCAATAAAGCTGGTGGCAAGATTGTCGTTCTAACCTGATGTTGACGGGCTGGTTGCGCGATCGTGTAAAGACCATTCCACGAATGGGATACATCGCTGACGGTACTTTTCTAAGAATGAGCCGTTCTGGGGGAGCGCGTGGCAGTGTGTCGAAAACACCGATAGTAGGCGATACATGAGCCACCCCCATTGGGCAAAATTCATCAATGAAATCAAAAGCGTAGTTTCCTGACGGTTTGGTAGGCGGTAGATTCTGGAGGTGAATTTATTTTCACGAGTGAAAACAATGGCTTATGATGAGCCTGTACAATTGAGTGGGAATAACGCCGTCCCGGCGGCGTCCGTTCTATCGGTTAGTCCAACCGTGTCCAATCGATGGTTTCGAGCACATATGGGGCAAACAGGAAGTCGCGGATCTCTGTGATCCGGCTATTCGACCAGCCGATCAGGACAAAATGGGCAGGCCGCTCCATCGGGCCGGTACTGTCGAAAACCAGCATGGCCGGCTGCCCTTCCACCGCGCCGAAGGCGAACCGCCATTTGGTGACTTCCGCGTAGCGCGTGAAATAGTGGCCAATCCTGTCGCGTCCCTGCAGTTGAAGCCGGTTCACCAGATCAAGCTTCACGTCGTCGGCAAGCATGGTGCGGATTGCGTCGAAATCGCCATTTTGAAAGAAACGGATGTAAGCAGTTATCTTGCGCCGGTCCGGATCGGACATCAAAGGCAGGCTGATATCGCCGGGCGTCTGCGCCAGTTGCCGCAGCGCAACGCGCCCACGCTGCAGCGCCGATTTTGCAGCTGCCGCAGAGCAGCCGGCGATCCCGGCGATCTCTTCGACCGAATGACCCAGGACATCCTTCAGGATCACCGCGCAGCGCTGCAGTTCAGGCAGTTGCAGAAACGTCTGAAAGCTGATGGCAACGATATCGGCCTGCGGGATAGGGGCTGCCTCCAGGTCCTCGGTGAGCGGAACGACCGTGGTTCGCGCCCTCTCGCGCAGGAAGTCGAGGCTTGCGTTGTGGGCGATGCGAAACAGCCAGCCTTCGAGATTGTCGACCTCGACACCTTGGGCGCGGGCGTGGAACGCCTTGACGAGCGCATCCTGCAGGACATCCTCGCCGTTGACGGCCGATCCCGTCATGCGCGAGCAATAGCGGTGAAGACGTGGCCGCAGTGCATTCAAACGGTCTTCGAATTGATCCATATTCATTGCGCATGTTCCCCGCCGCTTGGCTGTTCTGCCAGCGGCTGGACACAGATGTCGATGAGTATCTTCGACCGTTCGTCCGGCTGCGACAGGAACGGCGAATGGCTGCCTGCCATTGTATGGAGTATCGTTCTGCCGCCGATGGCACTGTTCACCGCCGCAATCATGTGATCCTGACCTGCCAGCGGAACCGCGCGATCCTGTGTGCTCACGCTCATCGTGTTTCACGCAACACCGCAGCGCCCAGGATCGTATCCAGGCTCGCCAACTCGATAATCTGCGGAAAATAGGCCTTCATGCGCGGGTCGCTGCGCATCGCCTCGACGGCGGCAGGGGTCTCCCACTCGGAATAAATGACGACGCCGGCGCCATCCGCTGCTGCGATCAGTTGGGTTGCCTTCCAGCCTTCAAGCGTGCTGATAACGGTGTCGGTGCTCTGCTTCAGCAGTGCGATCAATGCCTCCTGTTTCCCAGGCTTGACCTTCAGCAGATTGATCAAAATGACGGATCCGGCGGACATGGTTTGCTCCTTTTGTTTCGAACACATCAAGGACGACCGGAAGGCGGCAAACGGATCGCTGCGTTCAAAAAAATTTGAAAAACGCATCTCGGCAGGGAGCTGATGGAAAGGGGGAGGCGATCACCTGGCCCCCTTTCCCGGTGGGAGGGATGGAGCCTGGCAGGTTCTAGTGGGCGGTGGCGGCCGAATCCGCCTTGGCAAAATGCGCCATCTGATCCGCATGCGCCTTGACGAAGGCCGGGCGGGCCGTCGCGCGGGCGACATAGGTGCGGCAGGCGGGATAGTTCGCCAGTCCGTCGAACCGGTCGACCAGGCGCAGCACATCTGCCATCAGGATATCGGCGACAGAGAAACGTCCGGCCAGCCATTCGCGTCCCGCCAGCACCGGCTCCAGGTGCTTGAGCCGGTGCTGGTGGAGGAAACCATCAAAAAACGTCCATCCGGGCGTGCCGTCGTTATTGCCGGAGAACATCAGCAAGGACCAGGGCAGGCTCGCCATCTCGACCGAGTTGAGCGCCGCAAACAGCCATTCTTTCGTTGCGCTGCGTTCGCGCGGGCCAGCCGGCATCAGTGCATCGCTCATTTCGGCCAGATGGAGAAGGATGGCGCCGCTCTCGAAGATCGAGAGATCGCCATCGGTCAGCCACGGCACCTGGCCGAAGGGCTGGTGGGCGAAATGCTCAGCGTCGCGGTCACTGAACGGCACGCTCTCGACGCGATAGGGCAGGCCGGCTTCTTCCAGCGCCCAGCGTACCCGGATATCGCGCACGAAGCCGCGCGGCATGTCAGGCACCCAGTCGAAGGTGGTGAGGGTCAGGTCGCTCATTGTCACTCTCCCAAAAATATCGGCAGCTTGTCGAGCAGGCCGCTCCAGCCTTTCTCGTGGCTTTGACGGGCCTCCTCGTCCGGCAGACGCTCATGGATCAGGGTCAGTTCGGTACCGGTGCCGAGCGGCCTGAGCAGGAAGGTCACCAGCGATTCCCGTTCGGGCATGCCGGGCCATTCCCAGGTGAAGACCAGCTTTTGCTCGGGAAGCACGTCCCGGTAGACGCCGGTGGGATTGTGTTCCTCGCCGTTCAGCAGGCGGAACAGGACGCTGAACCGGCCGCCGGGCCACACATCGGCTTCGGCCTTGAGTGTCGGTCCGGCGTCTGGCCCCCACCATTGCAGCATCTGTTCGGGCCGGGTGATCGCCGCCCAAACCTTGCCGGGCGAGGCCTTGATCGTGCGGACGATCGTCACGCTCGGAAGGCTGCTGGTCATTGTCCGTCATCCTCTTCCACCAGCGCCACCAGCCGGTCGAGGCTGACCGTCCAGAGCCGTTCATACTGATTGAGCCACGCCATCGCGTCCTGTATCGGCCCGGCCGAGAGATTGACCGATACGGTCCGGCCGGTCTTGGTCCGGGTGATCAGTCCCGCATCGGACAGCACGTCGAGATGCTTCATGATCCCCGGTAGCTTCAGCGACAGCGGCCGGGCAAGTTCGCTCACCGAAAGCCCCGGTTCATCTTTCAGCCGCATCAACACCTGCCGCCGCGTCGGATCGGCGAGTGCTGAAAATGTCCGGTCGAAAGGGGATGCTTGATACTTCGCCATATAGTGAAGTATTATCGATGCCCGGAGCGATGTCAATGCCGGTCGTGGACCGGAACCTTAATCGGCAATCCGGCCGCAGGCGTGCATGATCCGGCCGCTGCTAGTTTGAAGATGCAGGCATCCTGCTCAAAACGTTTTTCAGGCGGGCTGCTGTTGGGTCGTGCAATGGATGCCGCCGCCGCCAGCGGCGATGCCGTCAATGTTCAACTGGATGACATCCCGGCCCGGGAACAGGTCCCGCAACGTGTCGCGCGCATTGTTGTCGGCCTTCCGGTCGCCAAACTCGGGAACGATGACGGCGCCGTTGCAAACGTAGAAATTGATGTAGCCGGCGGCGAAATCCTTGTTTTCGTATTTCCTACGTACAGTTGAGGGGCCTTCCAGCACCACCACATCCAGTTTTTTCCCGTTGATGTCTGTGGACTGCCGCAGGATGTCCAGATGGCGTTTGGTGACGGCGTGGTCATAGGAATCCGGATCCAGGTCCAAACCGGCAACGACCACGCCGGGCGTGGCAAAGCGCGCATAGAAGTCGGTATGGCCGTCGGTGATGTCCATGCCGGCGATACCCGGCAGCCAGATGACCTTGCGAATGCCGAGCAGGCGGGAGAGTTCCTCCTCGCACCGCGCCTTGCTGACGCCGGGGTTGCGGTTGGCGTTGAGCACGCAGCTTTCGGTGATGATTGCCGTGCCTTCGCCATCGACCTCGATGCCGCCGCCTTCGAGCACCAGATCTGTCTCGATGAATTGGGTTTTCACGGTTTCGGCAATGAAACCAGCGACTTCAGCGTCGTTGTCATAATCCTGTTTGCCACCCCAGCCGTTGAAGTTGAAGCCGACGGCGCCCGCTTGCGCAGCCTGATTTTTGACGAACACCGGTCCGGTGTCGCGCATCCACAAATCGTCGATTTCCTGCACCACCAGCGTTACCGAAGGGCCGCACAGGCGCGCTGCGATATCGTATTCTTCTTCGCGCACCAGCATTTTTACGGGCTCGTGCGCTGCAATCGCCTTGGCGATGCTCGCCAGGTTTTCTCTGGCCACGGGAAGCAGCTTGCGGCCCCAGACGTCAGCGCTGGGACCAAAGGCCATCCATGTCGCAGCATGAGGCGCCCCTTCGTCGGGCATGACCCACGTGTTGGACTGAGCCTCACCGGCTGCGTTGGCGCTGTTTGCAAATGCCTGTGCTGCAACAATGCCTCCGGAAACCAGCAGGCCCTGCTTCAAGAGATTTCGCCGTGTCATCATCATGGAACTCCTCACGTGAATAGGTGGTGTGGTGGCCACCGGCGATCCGTGTACGGCCAACCGTTGCAGCTAGATTGATTTGATCGGCACCACGTGCCGTTGTGTTTCCTGCCGCGATCAGGCCGCAGGCTGCTGCTGCGTGATGCAGTGGATGCCGCCGCCGCCGACAGCGATATTGGCGATGGGCACCTGACGCACGCGGCGGTCAGGGAAAAGCGCTTCAAACGTCTCGCGCACGAGGTCATCGCTGCGGATGCCATAGCGCGGCATGATCACGCCGCCATTGACCAGATACGAATTGACATAGGACCGGCAAAACCGGTCACCAGCAGCCTCGGCCTCAACCGCTTCCGGGATCGTGATCACCTTGATGCGCCGGCCCTTGGCGTCCGTCTGGCCTTCGAGTGCGCGTATGTTGGCCCGGTTGATGGCGTGCCAGGGGGATAGCGCATCGCCGGCGCCCTCGATCAGGACAATACCGGGCGCAACGAAGGTAGCGATGCCATCGACATGACCGTCCGTTTCGGTTTCCTCCGGATTGCCCGGCAACCAGATCACCTTTTCGCCGCCGAGCATGTCTTTCAGCTCGCGTTCGATTTCGTCTCGCGACCAGTCCGGATTGCGGTTGATGTTGGGAAAGCAGCTTTGCGTGGTGAGAATGGTGCCTTCACCGTCCACGGATATGCCGCCGCCTTCCGCGACGAGGCGCGAATTGAACCTTTGGGCATTCGCCTGATCGAGCACGTAGCTGGCGAAGGCATCATCCTTGTCATGCGGCTGATATTTGCCGCCCCAGGCGTTGAACCTGAAATCGACGCCGGCAAGCGCACCGCGATCGTTGACGAGAAAGCAGGGGCCGGCATCCCGCGCCCAGGAATCGTCGATCTCGGTGATCGCCAGCTTAATGTCGCCGCCCAGCATCGCGCGGGCCTCTGCTGAATCCTGCGGCCGTACGGCCATGGTGACGGGTTCGAATTCGCGTATGGCATGTGCGACGGCAGCATAGTCGCGCTTGGTTGCTGCGATATCGTCCCAGAACCCGGCTCTTGCCGGCCACATCATCCAGCTGCGCTCATGACGTTCCCATTCCGCCGGCATGCGGAACCCGGCTTGTTTCGGCGTACCCATGCCAGGGGTGGTTTGCATCAGGAACTCCATGATTAAAATTTCTCATCAATAGACGGCGTGGAAACGCTTCGTTTTGAACTGTCTTGAGGTTAAAAGGGTTTCGATCCCGCCACAAACGCGAATTCTTCAGGTGTTTGATGAAAAATGCTCATGTGAACCCCTACCGAAACCTGCCGCCGATGGCGGCGATGGCGGGCTTTGAAGCCGCCGCACGGCTGTCGAGCTTCTCGCTGGCGGCACAGGAGCTGAACATGACGCAATCGGCGGTCAGCCATCAGGTCCGGGCGCTGGAAGAGCATCTCGGCCAGCCGCTGTTCATGCGCCTCAACCGGCGCGTCGAACTGACCGATGCCGGGCGGGATTTCCAAGCCACGGTGGCTGCGACGCTGGAAACGCTGCGGCTCGGGGTGCGCAGGCTCGGCTTCTATACCAAGCCGGGCTCGGTGGTGCTGGCGATGCCGCCATCCTTCGCCTCGGGCTGGTACATGCCGCGGCTGGCAAGGCTCAAGGCCGATCACCCGGACATGGAGCCATGGCTGGTGACGACCGAGGAGGAGGTGAATCTGACCGATTCTGAAGTCGATATCCTGGTGACGCAGACCTCCGATAACCGTGACGGCCTGATGTCGGTCACCCTGTTCACCGATACGGTCTGGCCGATGTGCGCGCCCTCCCTGAGGGCCAGGATGCCCGCAAATCCGGATGGCCGTACGTTCCTCGACTTTCCGATGTTGCATGACGAAACGGAGGACGACTGGCAGAAATGGTTTCTGGCCGGAGGGCTGGAAGGTGGCGAACTCGTCCACGGCCTCAATTTTTCCGATCCCGGCGTCATGCTCGATGCCGCCGCAAGAGGCTTTGGCGTCTGCCTCGGCAGTCTCAATCTAGCGTCCGAGCGGCTGGCGAAGGGCGAACTGGTGCTTGCCGGCGGCAGGGGAATGGTCTCGGCGAGACCGTTCACGCTGGTCACCCATCCGCACAATCTGAGGCACCCGGTGGTAACGGCGCTCTGGGATTGGCTGGTGGCAGAGGCTGACCGCACGATGCCGAAGTAGGCGGTCAAACTCAGGTAAATCCGCTGGCGCGCAACGCAATAGGCGGTCCCCGCATCGGCGATGCCCGACCTTCAGCCGATTGCCTGTGCACTCATAGCAGCAACGATTGCTGCACCGGTTCCGCAGTTCCGACATGGACGCCTTCCAATTCCAGCATGCGCACCTTGGACGTGGCGCCGCCGGGAGCGGAAAAGCCGCCGACCTTGCCGCCGGCCGCGAGCACGCGGTGGCACGGAATGATCAGGGGCACCGGGTTTTTGGCCATCGCCTGCCCGACATCGCGGGCGGCCTGCGGCCCGGCGCCCACGTCCTTGGCGAGGCTGCCATAGGTGGTGGTGCGGCCCCAGCCGACACGGCGGAGCGCATGGTAAATCTGCCGGAAAAACTCGTCCTGCCCGTCGAGATCAAGCACGACATCCGAGAAGTCGATCGTCTCGCCGTCGAAATACCGCCGGACCGCAGCGATCACCGCGTTGACCGCCGGATTTGGCACGCCGGGTTCTGCGCCCGGCACACGGCGCAGCACGTTGCGCTCGGTCGCCTCGGCACTGCGCGTTGGCAACTGGAACTGTGTGATGCCGACATCGTTCCAGGCGATGCCGCAATAGCCGCCCACGGTTTCGAAGACGTGGTATGTCTGTGCTTTCGTTGCCATTGTTCCGTTCCTTCCATTCTCCCCCGTGGTGATGCTGGGTCAAAATGCGTCGTCGTCCGTCAGGCCGCCACGTTCAGGCGGTTCCGCTCCAGCGCCAGCAGGTATCGCTTAGCATCCAGCCCGCCGGCAAAACCATGCAACTGGCCATCCGAGCCGATGGCGCGGTGGCAGGGTACGATGATCGACACCGGGTTGCGGCCGTTGGCGGCTCCCATGGCGCGATACGCCTGGGGATGACCGATCTGGCGCGCAATCTCGGCATAGGTCCGGGTTTCTCCGAAGGGGATGGTCAGCAGTGCCTGCCAAACTGCCTTCTGGAACCCGGTGCCGGCCAGATCGAGCCGGATGGTAAAGTCCGTTCTGACGCCCGCAAAATACTCTGCGAGCTGCTGCTCCGTTTCAAGCAGAACAGGGTGGTCGGGGCTTTCTGCCCTTTCGCCGAGCCGCACGCGCTTCGGGTCGTCCCTTTCCCATAGAATGGCGGCCAGCCCGTCGCCCCTGGCCACAAGCTCAAGTCTGCCCACGGGCGAAGTGATGATTTTATCAACGTCGATCATACCAAGAGTTTCGCTCAATTTTCTCCCAGCCGCCACCCGTTTCTTGCATCGCCATGAGGGCGTCCATGGCGAATGTCCGTCTGTGCCGGAGCATCAAATCGGTGCAAGGCTCGCGCTATCCCTTTCAGTAGTGTGGGAATAAATTCACAATGTTCCTGTTTTGTTCTTGATCTCGTTTTCGACTCGGGTATACTGGCGGCATCCAGAAAGAGATGAGGTCTGCCATGCTTGGAAAAGCCGGGAATGAAGTTGTGCGCAGTGAACAGACATTGTTTGCCTTCGGCAACGGAGGTGGCGGGAAGGCGGCCAGGCCCCGCCAGAGGCATCTCGACGACGCTGGAAAGAGCAACCTGTTTCTGGCCCTCGTGCCGGAGCGCCAGGTGGCGTTGCAGGCTGCCGATGCCGGCAGGCAGATCGCCAGACAGTACGGATTGTCGGGAAATCCGCGCCCGCATGACCTGCTGCACGTCTCGCTCAATGGCATCGGAAAATATCCGGATATGCCGGACGATGTCGTCTTTGCCGTCTCGGCGGCGATGGCCACCGTCAAGGTCCCGCCTTTCGAGGTCAATTTCGATCGTGCTCTGTATTTCGCCGGGGCAAACGCGGTCGTTCTGGCCAATGCGATCCGCAGCGAGGAAATGATGGATCTGCATGTCCAGCTTGCCAAGGAAATGTGGGCTGTGGGCCTGACCTTCACCTACAATCCGCGTTTCATGCCGCATATGACTGTGCTGTATGATGAGACGCGGGTGCCGGAGCATGTGCTTGCCGAGCCTGTCCGATGGATCGCCCGCGAATTCGTGCTGATCCGCAGCATCATCGGCAAGAGCGAATACGAGTATCTCGATCGGTGGCCGCTGCTTGACTGACTGTTTTTGGGGGCGGTGAGGAGCCGCTGGGGCTGGTCTTGCGAGGACTGTGTCTGCGATCCGCCAAATTCCCCAGCCTTTGGAACGCGTCCGGCGTGTGGCATGCCATGCGCCGGTTGCGTTGTGCGATCGGAGCGGTGCCGTGATGTTGGACAAGCCGCAATTTCTGACATCTTGCGTGTCTCAGGCTGAAGCCGCATAAGCCCCTGAAATCAAAAACGGGAGGCATGTCATGGATATTTCTGAAATCACCATCAAGGGCGATACGCCGGGTGTCGAATGGCGGCTGCCGGTCATCCGGTTCAAGGGCCGCGATGACAAGGCGCCGAAAATCTATATCCAGGCGGCCTTGCATGCCAACGAACTTCCGGGCACCGCGCTCCTGCATTTCCTCTGTGAAAAGCTGCGTCGGGCGGATGCGGATGGCACCATTCTCAGCGACATCACCATCGTTCCGCAGGCCAATCCGATCGGCACGGCGCAATCGCATTTCGGCGATCTGCAGGGCCGTTTCGATCTGGGGTCGCGCACCAATTTCAACCGCGAGTTCCCGCTGATCCCGCTTTCGGAGCGCCAGACGCTGGTCGATGATCTCGAGCGTTATCCGGCAGTTGAACAGTTGAAGCGGCAGTTGCTGCATATGGCTCTGGGCGCCGACCTCATGCTCGATCTGCACTGCGATGACGAGTCGGTGCAGTATACCTATGTCGACGAGGCCTTTTGGCCCGAGGCTGCCGATCTGGCATCGGCGCTTGATATGGAAGCCGTGTTTCTCGCCGATGGTGAAAGCAGCGCCTTTGAAGAGGCGGTCGGCTATGCCTGGAAACATGAAACATCCGAAAAGGCAAAGCGGCTGCCGGGCCGTCTGGCGGTCACGGTCGAGCTTCGCGGCACACGCGATGTTTATCCGGACATGGCCCGCAAGGACGCGGACGGGCTCTGGCGTTTTCTCGCCGCACGCGGCGCGGTTGGCGACGCTGCTGCGCCCCTCGAGCCTTACAAGGGCAAGGTGACACCGCTCGACAATATCGAGATGATCCGCGCGCCTCAGGCCGGTGCCGTGCTGTTTCACCGCACCATCGGCGATACCGTCGCTGCCGGTGATCTGCTGGCGACGATCGTCACGGCGCCGGGCATGGAAGGTGGCTCGATCGATATCCATGCGCCCCAGGCCGGCCTGGTCGCGACGCGCACCTCGCAGCGTTTCGCTCGCCGCAGGGACAATCTGATGAAAATCGCCTGCGATGAGCGGACAAAGGCTGCGCGCAAGCCGGGTGCACTCGAAGCCTGAGTCCATCGCTATCCGCTCCCGTGGCTTCAGCCGCCGGAGCTTTCAGCGTGAATGCCGTGGACAATCGCCGTATCGCCGGCGGTTGTCATATTCCCTTTATGAACATGCGCTTTTTAGCCGCCAGTCAGGCCGGACCTGTTCCGTCGCAGGCAGGGGAGCGCGCATGCCCATTTATGATCTCGCCGTTGTCGGCGCCGGTATTGTCGGCCTTGCCCATGCCTATGCGGCGGCAAAGCGCGGGAAGAGGGTTGTCGTCATCGACCGGGATGCGCAGGCGAATGGCGCCTCGGTCCGCAATTTCGGCTTCGTCACCGTCACCGGCCAGGGGGCAGGCGATTGCTGGACCATGGCGCGGCGCGCCCGTGATATCTGGGCGGAAACGGTTGACAAGGCCGGCATCGCCGTCGTCCAGCGCGGCATGGTGCTGGCTTCCCGGCTGGATGAATCCGAAGCGGTGATCGATGCCTTTCTGCGCACGGAGATGGCCATAGGCTGCGAAAGGCTGACGGCGCAGCAAGCGCAGGAAATCATACCCAGCCTGCGTGCCGATGCCGCCCGCGTCTCGCTCTACAGCCCGCATGAAATTCGCGTCGAATCCCGCACGGCGATCCCGCTGCTGGCCCGGTTTCTCGAGCAGCAACTTGAAATCACCTTCCTGCGTATCACCACCGTCACTTCAGTCGAACCGCCACGCGTGCAAACCGCAGATGGCGTGATCGGGGCCGAAACGGTGGTCGTCTGCCCCGGCGATGATTTCACCGGTCTTTTTGCCGAGCGTATCGCAGCCTACAATGTCACCCGCTGCAAGCTGCAGATGCTGCGTGTGCGGCCGCAGCAGCCAGTTCATTTCAAGACGGCCGTGATGTCCGATCTCGGGCTTGGCCGCTATCTCGGCTATGCCGATCTGCCGGAGGCCGAACCGCTGAAAAAGCGTCTCGATGCGGACCTGAAGGCCGAACGCAACAACGGTATTCACCTGATCGTCACCCAGTCGGCTGATGGCTCGCTGGTGGTTGGCGACAGCCATCATTATTCCACGACGCCGGATCCTTTCGCGTCGGACGCCGTCGATGATCTGATCCTTGGCGAGTTCGACCGGGTGCTCGATCTGCCGGGGCGGGTGATCACCGAGCGCTGGCTCGGGACCTATGCGTCCTCGCCGGATCGCTGGCGCTTTACCGACAAGCCTTCCGACAGCGTCCGCATCGTCGTCGTCACCGCTGGATACGGCGCCTCGACGGCGTTCGGCATCGGCGAGGAAACCATCAATGAACTCTATGGGAGTGCCGCATGAGCAAGTTCAAGGCCGTTATATTCGACTGGGCCGGCACCGTCATCGATTTCGGTTCCTTCGCGCCGATGGGCGCCTTTGTCGAAACATTTGGCAAATTCGGTGTCCATGTGACCATTGCTGATGCCCGCAAGCCGATGGGCCTGCCGAAGCGTGCCCATATCAGCGCCATGCTGTCTGCACCGCATATCGCGGCGCGCTGGACATCGGCGCAGGGGACGGCGCCGGACGAAAGCGCCATCGACAAGGTCTATGAATTGTTCGTTCCCTTGAACGAAGAGGTCGTCAGCGATTATTGCACGCTTATCCCCGGCACGCTCGAAGCGGTCGCCTATCTGCGCGCCAAGGGCATCAAGATAGGCTCGACCACCGGCTATACGCGTTCGATCATGGAGCGGGTTTTGCCGCTGGCGGCAGAGCAGGGCTATGCGCCCGAAAATCTCATCTGCGCCGACGACCTGCCGCTTGGCCGCCCGACGCCGATCGGCATGTACAAGTGCTTTCTCGACCTGATGGTCTATCCGGCCGGCGCAGTGATCAAGGTTGACGATACCGAGCCGGGCATCGCCGAAGGTGGGGCGGCCGGCTGCATCACTGTTGGCCTGACCCTTTCCGGCAACGAGGCGGGGCTGACGCCGGACGAGGTGGCGGCTCTGTCTCCAAATGAACGCGCAGCATTGCACGAAAAGGTCGGTGCCAAGCTCAAGGCCGCCGGTGCCGATCACATCATCGAGACGGTCGCCGATCTGCCGCAGCTGATCGATATGTTGGAGCGCTGATCCAGCCGGTTAGTATGTTCTCAGCCGGTTATCTTCATGCTATCCCGCATGCCTGCAATGCGGGCCTGCAATGAGGAAAAGTGCATGAGCGTGACCATTTATGGCATCAAGAACTGCGACACGATGAAGAAAGCGCGGACCTGGCTGGAAGCCCAGGGGATCGCCTATGATTTCCACGACTACAAGGCCTCCGGCGTCTCGCGCGAAACACTTCAGCGCTGGACGGCTGCGCTCGGCTGGGAGACGGTGCTGAACAGGGCGGGGACGACGTTTCGGGCACTGCCGGATGCTGACAAGCAGGATCTCTATGAAGACAAGGCGATTGCCTTGATGCTGGCCCAACCGTCGATGATCAAGCGCCCGCTGCTGGATCACAATGGAAAGTTCACCGCCGGTTTCAAGCCGGAGATTTATGAGGCGATGTTTTAAAGGGCGAGATTTTTCTTCGAAAGCTGATGGCGCATATGCTATCATTCGGAAATGAAAGTTGTTGTCGACACAAACATCTTTATATCCGCCATCATGAATGCGGATGGTGCGCCGCGAGAAATTATCAGGCTGTGTCTTCAGGAGAGGCTCATCCCTCTCATGGGGAACTCGCTGTTTGCCGAATATGAGGATGTCTGCGGAAGGGAGGAGCTATTTGGCGCCCGGTTTCTTTCTTCGGCCGAGCGGACAGAGCTGTTGGACGCCTTTCTGTCCTGTTGTGTTTGGGTACCAATCTATTATCTCTGGCGCCCGAATCTTAAAGATGAGGCTGACAATCACTTGGTCGAGCTGGCGATTGGTGGCGGTGCGGCGGCGATCGTTACGGCGAATAAACGGGACTTCGCGCGCGCCGAATTGCTGTTTCCGCAATTGTCTATCCAGACAGCCGGCGAATTGCTGGCAGAAAGGAAATTTTGATGAGCACACTGACGATAAGGCTGCCGCCTGATCAGCATGAGCGTTTGAAGGCGCTGGCGTCCGCGCGCGGAACGAGCCTCAATAAGCTTTTCGAAGAATTTTCCACCAAGGCGATCGCCGAATTCGATTCTGAGACACGTTTCCGACTAAGGGCGGGGCGTGGCAATAAAGAACGGGGCTTGGAACTCCTGGAGCAGCTTGATCGTGATCACCAACGCTGACCGTCCATATCGCAGAGCAAACGGAAAACCATGTCGAAGAGCACCCGGGCAACGCTTGCGCTGACAAAGGCCGCAGCCGCCTTTACCGTTCATACCTATGACTACGATCCATCTGCCGACCGGATCGGCATGGCGGCGGCCGAGGCGCTGGGCGAGGAGCCCTGCCGCGTATTGAAGACGTTGATGGCGGAGGTTGACGGCAAGCCGGTCTGTGTCGTTGTGCCGTCCGATCGGGAAGTCAGCATGAAGAAGCTGGCGGCGGCGTTTCAGGGCAAGTCGGCCAATATGATGAAGCCTGCCGAGGCCGAGCGGTTGACCGGTTATCATGTCGGCGGCATCAGCCCGTTCGGGCAGAAGAAACCGGTGCCGACGGCGATCGAGGAGACGGCCCTTGCCGAGCCGCTGGTCTATATCAATGGCGGCCAGCGCGGCCTGCAGGTGCGGCTCGCACCGGATGATGCGCGCAAGGCATTGAAGGCAGTGGCGGCGCCGCTGGTCGCCTGATCTCAGGCGAGTTTCGACAGCAGCGCCGCAAGTTGGGCCGCATCGCCCTCCGGTAGCCTGGCGCCGACATGACGTGCGATTGATTTGCCATAGACCTCCCACATTGCTTCGCGCAGGCTGCGGCCTTTTGCGGTGATCACCACCCAGCGGCCCCGGCCGTCGTCATCGAAGGTGCGGCGCTCGACATGGCCTTCCTTCTCCAGCCGGTCGATCAGGCGGGAGAGATTATATTGTGCCAGCAGCGTCCGCTCCTCGATCTCGAAGGGCCGCAGCCGTCCGTCCGGCGCCCGGGCCAGCTCCCACAGCACATCATACCAGCCGAGCGGCGGCATTCCGGCATCCTTGAAATCGCGCTCGATCGCGCCGAGTACGCGCTGCTGCGCCCGCATCAGGTTGATCCAGGCCAGGGTGACATCGGCGCTTGGCGGCTGATCCGTATCGGTTCGCTTCTCAGACATAAATGCATTTAC
Source organism: Hyphomicrobiales bacterium (assembly GCA_900473685.1). Classification (GTDB taxonomy): domain Bacteria; phylum Pseudomonadota; class Alphaproteobacteria; order Rhizobiales; family Rhizobiaceae; genus Pararhizobium. The sequence continues at coordinate 91,555 of UCNE01000017.1, read as the reverse complement.
ATCTATCTTGACGGAAATGGCAAATGACAATATATGCAATTGCATCTAAATAGCTGGAGACCTGCCATGCACTCGAAAGTTCTCACCCTCATCAGCCATCATCTCTGCCCCTATGTTCAGCGTGCCTCGATCGTCCTGTCGGAAAAGGGCGTCCCGTTTGAGCGGACCTATATCGATCTAGCCGCCAAGCCGGATTGGTTCCTGCGGATCTCGCCGCTCGGCAAGGTGCCGCTGCTGGCGGTTCCGCGCGGCCGTGCCGATGCGATCCTGTTCGAAAGCGCTGTCATCTGTGAGTACCTGGAGGAAACGCAGCGTGGTCCCGCGCTCCATCCCACCGACCCGCTGTTGCGCGCCCGGCATCGCGGCTGGATGGAATTCGGCTCCTCCATCCTCGCCGACCTCTGGGTCTACGAGACGACGGCAGACGGTGCGCAGTTCGAAGCAAAGCGGCAGGTCCTTCGGACGAAGTTCACTACCCTTGAGCAGGAGCTTGCCGAGGGGCCGTATTTCGCCGACTCACAATTCAGCATGGTCGATGCGGTTTTTGCGCCGGTGTTTCGCTATTTCGAACTGTTCGAGGCGCTGCTTCCAAGCGGCATTTTTGATGGGCTGCCGCGTGTCAACGCCTGGCGCGCGGCGCTTGCTGTCCGGCCGAGCGTGGTGAGCGCGGTGGCGGCGGATTATCCCGAGCGGCTGCTCGCCTTCCTGCAGCATCATGGCGCCTATCTCCTGGCGCACAGCAGGATCGCCGCCTGAGTGAAGGTCATCGCAAAAGCCTTCTGTTTTGATCCGAACCGCATTAAACCGGTGGTTCGGAAAAACCAGCCAGCAGGAATATGCGATGACCTCTCCCGTCCACCAAGCCGTCGATCCCGTCAAACTGGACAAACTCGCCGAGGTGGCCATCAAGGTCGGGCTGCGGCTCGAGCGCGGCCAGGATCTGCTGATCACGGCGCCGATTGCCGCCTTGCCGCTGGTGCGGCTGATCACCAAGCACGCCTATATTGCCGGCGCCGGGCTGGTGACGACGTTCTATTCCGACGAGGAGACAACGCTTGCCCGTTATGCTTACGCACCCGACGAGAGCTTCGACAAGGCCAGCGGCTGGCTTTATGACGGCATGGCCAAGGCCTTTAGTGCCAACACCGCCCGTCTCGCCATATCCGGCGATAACCCGATGATGCTGGCGGCGCAGGACCCGGCCAAGGTGGCGCGCGCCAACAAGGCGATGTCGATGGCCTACAAGCCGGCCCTCGAAAAGATCTCCAATTTCGACATCAACTGGAACATCGTTTCCTATCCCAACCCCGCTTGGGCCAAGCAGATGTTCCCGGATGACGCCGAACAGGTTGCCGTCGAAAAGCTCGCCAATGCGATCTTTGCCGCCTCCCGCGTCGATGTCGCCGATCCGATTGCCGCCTGGACGGAGCACAATGCCAATCTCGCCAAACGTTCCGCATGGCTGAACGGCGAGCGTTTTTCCGCCCTGCATTTCACCGGCCCGGGCACGGACCTGACGGTCGGGCTCGCCGATGGTCACGAATGGCACGGCGGCGCTTCAACGGCGAAGAACGGCATCACCTGCAACCCGAATATTCCGACCGAAGAAGTCTTTACCACGCCGCATGCGCTGCGTGTCGATGGCCATGTGTCGAGCACCAAGCCGCTGTCGCATCAGGGCACGCTGATCGACAATATCCAGGTGCGCTTCGAAGGCGGCCGGATTGTCGAAGCGAAGGCAACCAAGGGCGAGGAAGTGCTGAACAAGGTGCTGGACACGGACGAGGGCGCCCGCCGTCTCGGTGAAGTGGCGCTGGTGCCGCATTCCTCGCCGATCTCGGCCAGCGGCGTTCTGTTCTACAACACGCTGTTCGATGAAAATGCCTCCTGCCACATCGCGCTCGGCCAGTGCTATTCGAAGTGCTTCCTAGATGGCGCAACGCTCAGCCAGGAGCAGATCACGGCGCAGGGTGGCAATTCCAGCCTGATCCATATTGACTGGATGATCGGCTCCGGCGAGGTCGATATCGACGGCGTTCGCGCTGACGGGGCCAAGGTTCCGGTCATGCGCAAGGGCGAATGGGCTTGACCACGCTCGGCGTCATCGGCGGAACGGGCTGGCTGGGCGGGGCTTTGCTTCGCCCTGCGCTGGCCAAAGGGTTCGTCGCTGCCGCCGATCTGATCCTGTCGTCGCGCAGTGGCAGCAAGGCCGGGTTTGAAGCCTGGCCGGATATCCAGTTTACCACCGATAACCAGGCGCTGGTGGCAGAGGCTGATATCGTTATCCTGTCCGTGCGGCCGGAAGATATCGATGCGCTGGACCTCGATCTGTCCGGCAAGCTGGTCATCTCGGTCATGGCTCGAGTCTCTGCAGCAGCAATCCAGGCACGCTTCAAAAGCGAACGTATCATCCGCGCCATGCCGAATGCCTGCGCCGAGCAGGGGCTGTCCTTCACACCGTGGTTTTCGACATCTGAAACAACTGTGGCGGATGAGGTCTTTGCTGACCGCTTTTTCGCCTGTTCCGGGAAGACGGCGAAATTGTCGACAGAAAGCGAGCTGGATTATTTCACCGCGCTGACCGGTTCTGGTCCGGCCTTCATTGCCGCTTTTGCCGATGTGATGATCCGGGATGCGATTAAAAACGGGGTGGCGCCGGATGTGGCCGACATCGCTGTCCGCCAGCTTTTTCTGGGTGCCGGGACATGGCTGGCCGGGGCTTTGGAAACACCGGCCGATACAGTTCGGATCTTCACGGACTATGGCGGAACCACCGCCGCCGGGCTGACGGCGATGCTGTCGGCAGATATCGCCGGGCCAATCTCCAAGGGGTTGGCCGCGGCGACGGAGAAGGCGGCTAAGGGCTGACCGTTTTTGCTGCGAGCGGGGCTGCCGGACGGGGCGCCATCTGGGCGCGTTGCCCAAGCCACACGCTGACCAGCACCGCCCCCATGCCGATAATCTGCAGCGGCGTCAGGTTCTGGCCGAGCACACCCCAGCCGAGCAGCGTTGCGACCAGCGGGCTGAGAAACCCGAGCGAGGCGACGGCTGCGGGCTCGAGCTTGGACAGGCCGCGAAACCACAGAAGATAGGTGAAGGCCGCTCCGATCAGCCCCAGCCATGCCATGCCGAGCACATTGGCCATGGTCGGCATTGGCAGGGCCGGCTCGAACAACAGGGCGACCGGTACCAGCAAGAGGCCACCGGCGGTCAGTTGCCATGCAGTAAAGGTCAGGCTTGATACCGGCGGTGCCCAATGGCGCGTCAGCACGGTCCCAAATGCCATTGAGACAGCACCGGCCAGCCCGGCAATGATGCCGATCGGATCGAGCGTTGCGCTGGGTGTCAGCACCAGCAGGCCGACACCGGCTATGCCGACGATCCCTGCGGCGATTGCCATCGTCCTGACCGGCGTTCCGATCAGCATCCGCGCCAGCATGACGACGATTAGCGGCTGGATGGCGCCGACGGTTGCCGCGACGCCGCCGGGCAGGCGGTAGGCCGAGATAAACAGCGTCGCCCAGAAAAACGAGAAGTTGAGCGCGCCGAGAATGAAGCTGCGCACCCACCAGATGCCTTGCGGCAACTGCCGGACAATCAACAGCAGGATGAGACCGGCCGGAAGCGCACGCAGCATGGCGACTGTCAGGGGATAGCCATGCGGCAGAAATTCGGTGGTGACCACATAGGTGCTGCCCCAGATGGCGGGCGCGATCGCCGTCAGGGCGATATCAGTGAGAGAGGAGGATTTTATCTTCATATGAAGTATCTCTAATTCAAGACAAAACCAAGGTAGCATGGATTATCTTGACGTCAAGATGAATCCTGCGTACCAAAAACCATGGATGAAGATCACGTCGATAGAATTCTAGTGCAGTGGCGCAGGGAGCGCCCGGACCTCGATGTCGAGCCGATGGGCCTGCTCGGCAGGCTGGCGCGGCTATCCACCTATCTTGGCCGCGAGGTCGAGAAGACCTTTTCGGAGCTTGGACTGTCGTCGGCGAGTTTTGATGTGCTGGCGGCCTTGCGCCGCTCCGGCAAACCCTACCGGCTGTCACCCGGCGACCTTTTGGCAACCACGATGATCACGTCCGGCACGATGACCAACCGGATCGATCAGCTGGAAAAAGCTGAACTCGTCGAGCGGCTGACCAATCCGGACGATCGCCGCAGCGTATTGATCGCACTCAAGCCGGAAGGGCTTGCTCTGGTCGAACGCGCCGTCACCGCCCATGTCGCCAACCAGCACCGGTTGACGGCGCTGCTGGACCCGGACGAACGGGCGGCGCTCGACAGGATTGCCAAAAAATATCTGGCTGCGTTTGAGTAAGACTCAAAGCATTTCCGCTTTTCTGAGAATGCGAAAACGCTCTATCTTTTGACTCTGCGCAATTCCGGACGCAAAACCGCTACGCACTTTTGCTGGAACTTGCTCTAGCAGGCGAGATCGGCAACCACGGCGTCGAGGATCAGCATGCCGGCCGGTGTGCAGCGTAGCCGGGAATTGCCCAGGCGCTCGATGAAGCCGTGTTCGATGAGGAACTGTTCGCGGTCCGGGTCGGGTTCGCGGCCTGACAGGTCCTGCCAGCGGACGAGGTCGATGCCCTCCTTGAGCCGCAAGCCCATCAGCAACAATTCGTCGGCCTGTTCTTCATAGCCTAGCACTTCCTGGTCGATCATGCCATGGCCATGCTCCTCGACCAGCTGCAGCCAGTACTCCGGCTTGCGCTCCGTCGCAGTGGCGATCTTGTTGCGGCCGCGCGTCAGACGTCCATGGGCGCCCGGGCCAATGCCGGCATAGTCGCCATAGCGCCAGTAGGTGAGGTTATGGCGGCTTTCTGCCCCGGGAGCAGCATGGTTGGATACCTCATAGGCCGGCATGCCAAAGCCTTCGGTGATCTCCTGCGTCGCTTCGTAAAGCACGGCGGAATGCTCGCCATCCGGGACGATCAGCTTGCCGGCCTTGTGTAGTCCATAGAAGGGCGTGCCTTCCTCGATCGTCAGCTGGTAGAGCGACAGGTGATCGACGGCATAGGAAACCGCCTGCTTCAGCTCCTGCTCCCAGGCTTCGACGGTCTGGTTGGGGCGGGCATAGATCAGGTCGAACGACATGCGCGGAAAGATATCCCGCGCCAAGCCGATGGCCTTCAGCGCATCCTCGACATTGTGCAACCGGCCGAGAAATTTCAGGTCCCGGTCGTTCAGCGCCTGCACGCCAAGCGAAACGCGGTTGACCCCGGCGGCGCGGTAGCCGCGAAAGCGAGTGGCTTCGACGCTGGAGGGATTTGCCTCCATGGTGATTTCGATACCATCGGGCACATGCCAGAGATTGGCGATGCCGTCGAGAATGGCCTCGACCGTTGATGGGTTCATCAGCGATGGCGTGCCGCCGCCCATGAAGATGCTGGTGACGGTGCGCGGCCCGGACATATGCCGCATCGCTGCCATTTCGGTGAGAAACGCGCTGACGAAGCGCGGCTGGTCAACCGGCTGGTGCCGGACATGGCTGTTGAAATCGCAATAGGGACATTTTGCGGCACAGAAGGGCCAATGCACATAGACCCCGAAACCGGGCTCCTTGCTGTCACCGATGGAAGAAAAAGTGGCCATTCTGTCTTGGGTCTTTCAGGCGCTAAGGCGCGACGGCATTAAGGTCGTGTTGTCCGCATATTTAGAGGCCGGAGACGCTAAACGCTATCCCGTCTCTTATACGGTTTCGTCTTTTATCTCTATGTCTGAAATCGGAGCCGGGTTACCCCCTCTGTCGGCGACGCCGACATCTCCCCCACAAGGGGGGAGATTAGCCGCAGGCTTTTAGGCCTTTTGGGAAAAGAATGATCTCCCCCCTTGTGGGGGAGATGTCACAGAGTGACAGAGGGGGGTAAATCGCCTCGAATTCGGAGCAATCAGTCAACCTGGGCCTCTTAAGCACTCAGGCACGTCTCGGCAAAAAGCTTGAACGCCCGCGCCCTGTGCGAAAGCGCGTCCGTATCGCCGTGCTTCCAGCCGTGTTTCTCGTCGCCGCTCATTTCGCCGAATGTGGTGTCGTAGCCGAGCGGTTGAAAGACCGGGTCGTAACCAAATCCCTGCGTGCCGCGCGGTGGCCAGACGATATGGCCCTCCACTTCGCCGCGGAACAACTCGACATGGCCATCGGGCCAGGCGAGGCAGAGCACCGAGACGAAACGGCCGGTGCGCCGGTCGAAGGCGGTGGCACCAGCTTCCTGGATGGCCGTTTCGACCTTCTGCATCGCCATGGCAAAATCGCGCGTGCCGTCAGCGGTTTCTGCCCAATTGGCGGTGTAGACGCCGGGATCGCCATTCAACGCATCGACGACAAGGCCGGAATCGTCCGAAAGCGCCGGCATGCCGGAGGCTTTTGCGGAGGCCAGCGCCTTGATCGTGGCGTTTTCCTCGAAGGTCGTGCCGGTCTCGTCCGGTTCGATGAAGTTCAGATCGGCCGCCGACTTGGCCTCAAAGCCCATCGGGCCGATCAGGTCGCGGATTTCACGGATCTTGCCGGCATTGTGGCTGGCAACGATCAGGGTCTTGTCTTCAAGCTTGCGCATCTGCGTCTTTCTCATCCGGCGGACATTCCGCCCATTCGTTTCAGTCGATAGCCCAGAGACTGGCTTCGGCGCATTCCAGGCTGTTTCCAGCCGGATCGCGGAAATAGAAGGACCGGGAGCCGGATGGCCAATGCACATCGGTCTCGATCGCGACACCCGCAGCCTTCAGCTTGTCTTCCCAGGCCGCGAGCTGGCCTTTCGCGACCCGCAAGCACATATGCCCGTTTCCATGTGTCCCGTGCGGCGGAACCTGCAAGCCATCAACCGGTGGCGGCTTGATCGTTTGCGCCGGATTGAAGATCAGCAGAACGCCGGGGCCGCAGCGAAAGAAGATATGCCGGTTTCCCGCGCGGCTGATTTTCTCAAGGCCGAGAACGGAGCCGTAAAATGCCTCCGCCGCATCGAGGTCGTCAACATAGAGCGCCGTCTCCAGAACGCCTTCGAATTTCAGCTTATCCATGCGTTGCCCCTCACCCTGGCCCTCTCCCCGCACGCGGGGAGAGGGGACGACAGAGATTGCCGTCTGGTCCTTCTCCCCGTCACGACGGGGAGAAGGTGCCCGATAGGGCGGATGAGGGGCATTGATCGCATGGGCGTCCTCAGCCCCCGATGGCCTGCTTCTGCATGCCGACCAGTTCGGCAATGCCGTTCTTGGCGAGGCCGAGCAGCGTGCCGAATTCCTCTTCGGAGAATGGCTTGCCTTCGGCCGTGCCCTGGATCTCGACAATGCCGCCGGAGCCGGTGATGACGAAATTGGCATCTGTCTCAGCCGCCGAGTCTTCGAGATAATCGAGATCGATCACCGGCTGGTTGGCGAAGATACCGCAGGAGATCGCGGCGATATGGTCCTTCAGGACCTTTTCCACCTTGATCATGTTGCGGGCTTCCATCCAGGCGAGGCAATCGCGCAGCGCAATCCAGGCGCCGGTGATCGAGGCGGTGCGGGTGCCGCCATCGGCCTGGATGACGTCGCAGTCAATCGAGATCTGGCGTTCGCCGAGTGCCTGGAGGTCAACGACGGCGCGCAGCGAACGGCCGATCAACCGCTGGATTTCCTGGGTGCGGCCGCTCTGTTTGCCCGATGCCGCCTCGCGCTTCATGCGCTCGCCGGTGGCGCGCGGTAGCATGCCGTATTCGGCCGTGACCCAGCCTTTGCCGCTGTTGCGCAGCCACGGTGGCGTCTTTTCTTCCAGGCTCGCCGTGACCAGCACATGCGTGTCGCCGAATTTTACCAGGCAAGAACCTTCTGCATGTTTGGAAACATTGCGCTCGAAGGAAACCTTGCGCATCTGGTCGGTTTTTCTGCCGGAAGGCCGCATCGTGAACTCCTGTGATGTTTGTCAGCCTTCTAACCTATGTTGGAAGGAAGGGAAATCATTTGCTCTAAAAGAGTGGAGAGCGGCAAAAGGCGCTGTACGGCGGGCTTTCCAGCCAATTTCCCTTTTGCTATCCGGGCCGGGATCACTATATTTCAATTGACTTCAACAGGATGGGTTTTTGCGTTCGAATGGTGCTGGATAAATCTGCAATGCGGGAAAGGCTTTCGGCGCTCGACGAGCGGTCGGGTGAAATCTTCCGTCGCATCGTGGAAAGCTATCTGGAAAGCGGCGAGCCGCTCGGATCGCGCAGCCTGTCCCGCATCCTGCCGATGTCGCTGTCGCCGGCCTCCGTTCGCAACGTGATGAGCGATCTTGAAGACCTCGGCCTGATCTATTCTCCCCATATCAGCGCCGGACGGCTGCCGACCCAAAATGGCCTGCGATTCTTCGTCGATGCCTTCATGCAGGTGGGTGACTTGTCGCCAGAAGACCGAGCCTCAATCGATCGGCACGTGCGACGCGCCGATCGCGACCAGCCGGTCGAAACGCTGCTGACCGAGGCGAGCCAGATGCTGTCGGGCATGTCGCGCGGGGCTGGACTGGTGATCACAGCCAAGAACGATCCGGTGCTGCGGCATGTCGAGTTCGTGCGGTTGGCGCCGACCAAGGCGCTGGCGGTGCTTGTCGGCGAACACGACCAGGTGGAAAACAGGATCATCGAGCTACCGGCCGGCGTCACCAGTTCGCAGCTGACGGAAGCCGCCAATTTCTTGAACGCGCATCTTGCCGGGCAGACTTTGCCCGAGGTGCGTGGCCAGCTCGAAAAGGTCAAAGAAACTGTCCGGCGCGAGCTCGATACGCTGAGCCAGGATCTGGTCGAGCGCGGCCTTGCCATCTGGTCGGGCAGCGAGGCCGACGACAAGCCGACGCAACTGATCGTGCGCGGCCGTGCTAATCTGCTGGAGGGGCTCGCCGGCGCCGAGGATGTCGACCGGCTGCGCATGCTGTTTGACGATCTGGAAAAGAAGGACAGCCTGATCGAGATCCTCAACCTGGCCGAAAGCGGGCCGGGGGTGCGGATCTTCATCGGGTCGGAAAATAAGCTGTTCTCGCTGTCCGGCTCGTCGCTGATCGTCGCGCCCTACAAGGATAGCGACGACAAGATCGTCGGCGCCGTTGGGGTCATCGGTCCGACGCGGCTGAATTACTCGCGCATCGTGCCGATGGTGGACTATACTGCACAATTGATGTCGCGTTTGTCGCGGTAACCTGCCGTGAAGCGGCCGGTTTTTCCGGCAGCTTTCGATTGCACCCTTGATTTTTCGGCCTCAAAGCTCGATATCGACACCAAATCCTAGACATACTGACATTCCGGAGACCGTCATGACCGACGATATGAACAAACATGGTGCTGAAGTGAACGCGGACGAAGCCGCTGCAGCCTATGCAGAGGCCGCCGATGAGCAGGTCGAGGCAGCCGTTTCCGAGCCGGATCCGTTGGAGCTTGCCAAGGCCGAAGCGGCCGACATGCGCGACCGCTACCTGCGCCTTGCCGCTGAAATGGACAACCTGCGCCGCCGCACCGCCCGCGACGTCAAGGATGCAAAGTCCTATTCCGTCGCCGGCTTTGCCCGCGACATGCTGGCCGTTTCGGACAACCTGCGCCGCGCGCTTGATGCCATTCCGGCCGAAGCCCGCGAAGCTGGTGACGTTGGTCTCAATTCCCTGATCGAAGGTGTTGAAATGACCGAGCGTGCGATGCTGTCGGCGCTTGAGCGTCACGGCGTTCAGAAGCTGGAGCCGGTCGGCCAGAAGTTCGATCCGAACTTCCATCAGGCGATGTTCGAAGTTCCGAATGCGGAAGTTCCGAACAACACCGTCGTGCAGGTCGTTCAGGCCGGCTACACAATCGGCGAACGCGTCCTGCGCCCCGCCATGGTCGGCGTCGCCAAGGGCGGCCCGAAGGCGCCTGCAACGGACGAAACACCAGCGGCTTGAGGCTCGGTCGGCTGGCTTTGTGCCGCGGAACCCCCCTCTGTCGGCGACGCCGACATCTCCCCCTCAAGGGGGGAGATGAGCCGCAAACGTTGTGCTTATCTAACGTCTGTTGGTAGAATTCGGGCTTTCTGTAATCTCCCCCCTTGAGGGGGAGATGTCACGGAGTGACAGAGGGGGGTGACCCTCCACACACTCGAAACTACCCAAACAACTGCTTCAGATGATCGTTCAGGAAACGGCCTTCCGGATCAAGCTTGTTGCGCAGCGCCCGGAAATCCCCAGCGCGGGGATAGAGCGCTGTCACATCCTCGCTACCCAGAAAATGCAGCTTGCCCCAATGCGGGCGCGAGCCGAACTGGCGCAGGATATCGTCGACGTCCTTGAGATAGTTCCAGTAGTCCGTGCCCGGCTGGCCGGAGACCGAGAGCGTGATCGAATCCTGTTCGAAGAACGGGCTGATCCAGCCGCCGTCGCCGGCGGTGAAGCGGTATTCGATCGGGTAGATGCAGGTCGGGTGTTTTTCCAGCATCAGCTTGCGCACTTCCGTGCAGGCTTGCTTGCCGTATTTGACCGGCACGGCATATTCCAGCTCATGAAAATTCGGCACATATTCGATCGGGTAGATTTCCGAGGAGTAGGCGATCTTCTCGAAAGCGCTCTCCATCGGCGGCGCATCGGTGATGTCGATGGTCTTCATCTCGCAGACATCGGAAAGGCTCGTCGTGGTCGAGACCGAGGACGTATCCGGTAGGCAGTAGCAATGACGGCTTTCCGGCACGGGGCACCAAAAGAAGCCGAAATGCCGGTGGTTGGCGGCGAGATCGTCGTGTTGCTCCATGCATTCGTCGAAGGTGCAGCGCCATAGTTTTTCATGGAGATTGTAGCTCTCCATCACCTGCAGGGTGATTTCGGAGATGACGCCGAGCATGCCGATGGAAACGCGGGCGGCATTCAGCATGTCCGGTTCGCTGTCGTCGATGGCAAGGATGCCGCCATCCGGCTGCACCAGCCGCATGCCGACGATCTGCGAGGCCATGTTGCCGAGCGTAAGGCCGGTGCCATGCGTGCCTGTTGTCAGAGCGCCTGCCAGCGCCTGGCTGTCGATATCGCCCTGGTTGATCATCGACAGGCCGTTACGCTTCAAGGCCTTGCCCAGCGTGTTGATCGTCGTGCCGGCATGGACGGAAACGCGTTTGCGCGCCGTGTCAATATGGCTGATGCCCTGTAGGCCTGACAGGGTCAGGTGCAGCCCGCTGGTTAACGCCACCGGCGTGAACGAGTGGCCCGAACCGGCGCAGCGGACGTTCAGACCGTTCGAGGTCGCCTCCCGCACCATGTTCGCCAATGCCGCCTCGCTGTCCGGCGCGCCCCGGTGCCTGACGATGCACGATTGATTTCCCACCCAGTTGCGCCAGTGGCCGCCTGTTTGCATCATGGTTTCGTTCTCCCCTTGTTCTTCACATCGCCGTAAAACAATTGTCGACGAACAGGTGCGTGCCATTGACGAAGCTGGATTCGTCGCTGGCGAGGAAGAGGGCCGCCTGTGCCACTTCCATCGGGTCGCACATTCGCCCTTGCTGAGCGGCAATCGCCGCATCGGAAACATCGACGCCGTATTTGGCAAGGCCGACCAGTTCGCGCTTGCCGTGGTCGGTGGCGATGAAGCCGGGGCAGACGGCGTTGGAACGGATGCCACGGTCGCGGAATTCAACGGCGATGGCGCGGGCGAACATGTGGCAGGCGCCTTTGGTCGTATCGTACAGCACTTCCATCGGCGTCGCGGCGACCGCCGAGATCGATGAGGTCGAGACGATGCTGCCGCCGCCGGCAGCCAGCATGCCCGGCAGCACCGCCTTGGTCATCAGGAACATCGAGCGCACGTTGACCGCCATCAGCCGGTCCCATTCATCCTCTTCGGTTTCCAGGAAAGGTCCGACGGCCAGAATGCCAGCGTGATTGAAGAGAACGGTGATTGCTCCGAACGTATCCTCGACGGCCTTGACCGCTGTCTTGACCTCGGAGGAAACCGAAACATCCGCCGGCGCAAAGAATGCCTGCCCGCCCTCGGCGCGGATCCGGGCAGCAACCTCTTCGCCCTTGCTGCGCGGCAGGTCGACGATGCCGACGCGGGCACCCTCGCGGGCAAAGAGCTCAGAGGCGGCAAGGCCGCATCCTCCGGCGCCTCCACTGATCAACGCGGTCTTTCCGGAAAGCCTGCCTGCCATTGCCGTTCTCCTCGTGCTTCTGCTTTTCAAGGATTATTGTTGACGCGGTGGGGGCTGTCGATATCCCATAAGGGATAGATCGCCGGAAGAATGCCCGAAGACATGAAGGTCCCGCCTTTGCTGCCAGACGAAGCCCGCCAGATCGCCGCGCTGATAGATGGTCTTTCGACGCCCGGGTTCGGCGCGGCGCTCGATGCGATGCTGCGCCCGGTGGCCGCGTTCGATCTGTCCGGCGTCTTCGTCTTTCCCTACGATGCACGTCCACTGCTTCTGCATGACGGCTATACCCGGCATGTGGAACCACAGGCCTGGGCCGCCTATCTCGGCGGCGCCTATCTGCTCGATCCCTTCTACGTCGCCTGCAACAACAGGCATCCGGCTGGTCTTTGGCGGATGCGCGATCTGGCGCCGGATGATTTCTTCGATACGCAGTTCAGTACGTCACGCGAGGTCCACCCGTGTGTTTCGACGCAATCGGGATCGCTGGTCGAGGAGGTCGGATTTCTGGTGCCGCTGGATGGCGGCGTCACGGCCACCTATTCGCTGATGCGGGTGAACGGCCACTCGGTTTTCAGCGATAGCGAACTGGAAAACCTGCGCGCCTACGAGCCGATCGTGCAGGCGGCGATCCGCTCAAGCTGGAAGCGTGAGACAAGCCGTGCGTTTCCGCAGGCCGGTCAGGATGATCTGATGGAAGAAGCATTCGGCAGGCTCTGTGCCGACCGGCTGACGCTACAGCAGCGCAATATCGTGCGGCTTATCCTGCGCGGGCACAGCAATGCGTCGATTGGGGAAAGCATCGGTATTTCGGAAGGCACGGTGCGCATCCACCGTAAGAACATCTACAAGCGCCTGGCCATTTCCAGCCAGGCGGAGCTGTTCCGCATTTTCATCGATCATCTCAATCAGCATAACCTGTATTGAGGGATCGGATCAGGCGGCGTTGGAGGCCTGATCGTCGCTGAGGAAGGCGTAGATGGCGGAGGCGGAATCGGTCGCACGCAAACGGGCGACCATTTCCGGGTCGCGCAACACGCGTGCGATCCGTGACAATGCCTTCAAATGATCGGCGCCGGCACCTTCCGGCGCGAGCAGCAGGAAGACCAGATCGACCGGCTGGTCGTCCAGTGCTTCGAAATCGACCGGTGTTTCCAGGCGCGCAAAAATGCCGACGATCGACGACAGGTGGCCAAGCTTGCCATGCGGGATGGCAATGCCGTTGCCGACACCGGTCGAGCCCAGTCGTTCGCGCTGAAGGATAACGTCGAAGATTTCCCGTTCGGGCAAATCAGTGATCTTGGATGCTTTTGCCGCCAATTCCTGAAGCAACTGCTTCTTGGAATTGGCCTTCATGGCCGGAAGTATCGCATTCTGCTGCAGCAAGCCTGCCAATGCCATTCTTTTGTCCTCGTTCGCAGGTAGAAACCGCATCGCCCGGCAAAATGCCGGACGGCGGCTCCATCCATTCTTCTCTCGGCGCTTTACCGGCGGACCGTCAACGGTCTTCCATGCGTAAACCACCAGAAAAAAAGCAGACTGTCCGGAGCCGGCTGACCGGCCCCGGACATCATCCACTTAACCCTTTATATTGGCTGCGTCGATCCAGCCAATGTTTCCATCGTTGCGTCGATAGACGATATTCAACTGTTCATTGCCAGGACTACGGAACATCAGAACGGGATCATCTGTCATGTCGAGCGCCATGACGGCGTTTGCGACAGACATTGTCTTCAGTTGTTTTGAACTCTCCGCAACGATCGTCGGTGCATAATTATCCGGAAGCTCATCGTCTTCATCGGGCACTGAATCCATTACGGTGTAGGCTACTTCAGCAAATCCAGCATTGCCATTGCCATTGTGGTGGTCCTTGAGCTTCCGCTTGTACCGGCGGATGCGCTTGGCAATCCGCTCCGACGCTGCGTCAAATGCGGCTTGCGGGTCGTTCGCTTCGCCGCTCGCCTGCAAGGCAGCACCAGAATCGAGGTGTATCTTGCAATCGGCGCTGAAACGGGATCCAGACTTTTCCACAGTGACTTGGCTTGAATATCCTCCGTCAAAATATTTGGTTACGGCTTGTTCGATCTGGTCTTCGATCCGAAGACGAAACGTTTCGCCGATTTCCATATGTTTACCGGATACACGCACACTCATGGAGTTTCCTCTCTTTTCGTGATTTGCGTAGCCAGTCTATTCCAACCGCATCCGTCATCCAAGCATTTCACGCACGCAAAAAAAAATTGCGACGGAACAGCCGGGATTTGGAGGGATATGCTTAAGGCAGGCTGTATGCCGGTGCCCATTGCGGCGGCCTCATACTACCGGTTGCTGTAGGAGTCAACGAAACAGTTAAGAAATCCGGAATTTGAGCCCGAAAGCGCCGGTATTGCTGGGATATCGGGGATAGACAGGGGCAGGCCATGGGGTTGCAGCCAGGCGCTGGCGGCGGTCAGGCCGAGACCTTGGCAAGTGCCTTCTTCTCTCTGCGGCGCTGCACGGAGGAGGCGATGTTCATCGCTTCGCGGTACTTCGCCACAGTCCGACGGGCGATATCGACGCCCCCCTTTTTCAGCAGGTCGACGATATCGTCATCCGAAAGGACGGCGTCCGGGCTTTCCAGAACGATCATGTTGCGGATGCGGTGACGCACGGATTCCGCCGAGTGGCTGTCGCCGCCCTCCGCTGATCCGATCGAGACGGTGAAGAAGTATTTGAGTTCGAACAGCCCGCGTGGCGTCAGCATGTATTTGTTCGAGGTGACACGGCTGACGGTCGATTCATGCATCTTGATCGCGTCAGCGACAGTCTTCAGGTTGAGAGGCTTCAGATGCTCGACGCCGTTGATCAGGAAGGCGTCCTGCTGGCGCACGATCTCGGTTGCCACTTTCATGATCGTCTTGGCGCGCTGGTCGAGGCTGCGGGTCAGCCAGTTGGCGGTCTGCAGGCATTCGGTCAGAAAGGCATGGTCGGCGCTGTTCTTCGGTGCGTGACGGGAGACCGTCGCGTAATAGGTCTGGTTGACGAGAACGCGCGGCAGAGCGTCGGGATTGAGTTCCACCGCCCAGCTGCCGTCCTGTGCCGGGCGTACGACGATATCCGGCGTGATCGCTTCCGACGGGCTTGCCTCAAAGCCGGTACCGGGCTTCGGGTCGAGCTTGCGGATTTCGGCAAGCATGTCGATCAGGTCTTCCTCATCGACACCACAGATCCGCTTCAGGCTGGCAAAGTCGCGCCGTGCAAGCAGCTCCAGATTATCGAGCATTGCTGCCATGGCTGGGTCGAGCCGGTTGCGTGCCTTGAGCTGGATCGCCAGGCATTCGCTGAGCGAGCGGGCAAAGACGCCCGGCGGATCAAGCTGCTGCAGGCTGTCGAGCACCCGCGCCACATCCACTGTTGCACAGCCGAGCCGTTCGGCCATCCCGGTGATATCCGCATGCAGGTAGCCGGCCTCGTCGAGCTGGTCGATCAGGTGCTGGGCAATCAGCAGATCGGCCGCGCCATGCACACTGAAGGGAACCTGCTCGTTGAGGAAATCGCGCAGCGTGACGCGGTTGGCAACGAAATCGTCGAGGTCGTAGCCGTCGCTGCTTTCGCCTTCACCGCCGCCGGGCATGGATTTCCACTGGCTGAGAAGCTCCGGCGCATCGGCGCGCTGCGGTGCCGTATCGTCGGGAAAGACATTTTCGAAATTGGCATCGAGCTGTTCGCTCATCCGCTCGCCGGTCGCAGACGTCGCGCTGTCGTAGACGTCGCCGAGCGGATCGAATGCCGCGCTGTCCGCGTTATCCCGGTCGCTGCGTTCGTCCTGGGTGATATGCAGGTCGTCCTTGCCATGCCGGTCCGGCCCGGCGGGCGCGTCGTCATTGCTGGCGAATTCCAGCAGGGGGTTTTTCTCGACTTCGAGCTCGATGAACTGGTTCAGTTCGAAATGCGTCATCTGCAGCAGCTGGATCGACTGCATCAGTTGCGGCGTCATCGCCAGGGTCTGGCTTTGACGCAGGAAGAGGCTGGCTGAAAGTGCCATTCTGACGCAAAACTCCGCTTGATGACCGGAGCCGGCTCTCATCTTTCGAGGGGGTGAAACAGCCGGTTCTTCAACTGGCCCAAAAATTGCGTATTAATGGGGTTTGGTCAAGCGGCGGCCGGAAATAAGATGAATGGACGGGCCGTGGGCAGTCCACTGCTGACATGAAAGTCAGGATGGCTGCCTGCAACAGGTTTGTTGAAAAGCGGCGGGCTTCGCGGCGCCGCTTTCCTTTGGTCATCAGGCTTGAGCCTCAGAGGCTGAAATTGTCGCCGAGATAGAGGCGGCGGACGTCCGGATTGGTAACAATATCGTTGGCCCGCCCATGCGTCAGCACTGCGCCGGCATGGATGATATAGGCGCGGTCGATCAGGCCCAGCGTTTCGCGGACATTGTGGTCGGTAATCAGGACGCCGATGCCGCGCGAGGTCAGGTGCCGCACCAGCGCCTGGATGTCGGCAACGGAAATCGGATCGACGCCGGCAAACGGCTCGTCGAGCAGCATGAAGGTCGGGTCGGTTGCCAGTGCCCGGGCAATTTCCAGACGCCGCCTTTCGCCGCCGGAAAGGGCGACGGCCGGCGACTTGCGCAGGTGGGAAATATTGAATTCGCCAAGCAGCTCATTGAGTTTGCTTTCGCGCCGTTCGCTGTTCTTGTCATGCACTTCGAGGACCGCGCGAATATTGTCCTCGACGGTCAGGCCGCGAAAAATCGACGCTTCCTGTGGCAGATAGCCGACGCCAAGACGCGCGCGGCGGTACATCGGCATCGACGTGACGTCATTGCCATTGATCTCGATCGATCCCTCATCGACCGGCACAAGGCCGGTGATCATGTAGAAACAGGTGGTCTTGCCGGCGCCGTTGGGGCCAAGCAGGCCGACGGCTTCGCCACGGCGCACCACGAGTGACACGCCATCGACGACCC
This sequence comes from Hyphomicrobiales bacterium, assembly GCA_900473685.1. Lineage (GTDB taxonomy): Bacteria > Pseudomonadota > Alphaproteobacteria > Rhizobiales > Rhizobiaceae > Pararhizobium. Next base: position 74,496 of record UCNE01000017.1, on the reverse strand, counting down.
GCCGGCCGCGGTAGGCCTTCGTCAAGCCGCGTGCGATCAGCGTGCCTTCATAGCGCGCTTTGTCGACGACGCGCGTAGCCGCAGCGGCTTCAGGCTTGGCGCCCCGTTTGCGTTTGTGAAGAAAAGGGATGTTCACGTCGGCGTCTGCATCAATTCGTTTTCTGGGACTTCGGGTCGAGCTGGATCTGGACGCGGCCGCCGCAGGCTTGCAGCTGTGCTTCGCCGGTATCCATCTGAACGTTCAGCTGGCAGCCGGTAAAGACATTCTTGCCCTCGGACAGAACGACCTGCTTGCCCTTCAGCACCAGTGTCTGCGCCGTCATGTTGAACTCGCCGTTGTCGGCAGTCGCCTGCTGGGTGCCCGATTGCAGGAACACCTTCTGGGTGACTTCGATGCGATCGATCTCGGCATTGCCGCCGGAAATCGAGCCGCCGCCCTTCTTGTAGAAAACCACCATATTGCCGGCTTGCAATGTCGTCGTCCCCTGAACGACCTTCACATTGCCGGTGAACATGGCCTTGCTTTCCGCATCCTTGATCTCAAGCTTGTCGCTTTCGATCTGGATCGGCTCATCATTGGAAAGCTGCATGCCCTTCATCTTGCTCGTCGTCGCCTGGGCGGCGGCCGGAGAAAAAGAGGCGCTGGCAAAAAGGCTCAAGAGAATGAATGTTCCGGCAAGCCGAAAGGAAAAGGCTGGAGTGGCCGACATATGTGCCCCGGTTTTCTAGTTTGCGGTTTTACGGATGGTTTTGGGATCGACGACGACCTTCACCATGCCTTCAAATGTAACAATGCGTCCCTTATCCGTCATTCTCAGCGTCTGTGCAACAATGGAACCGCCGTTCATGCTGATTGCAATCGGCTTTTTGGTTTCCATCTCGCCGGCATTGATATCGAGATACGCGGCTTCGAAATCGGCAATCAGGCCATTGTTCATGGTGATCGTGAAAGGGGCGTTCATATCCAGCGTGTTGCGGCCACGGTCATAAATGCCGCTGGCCGCCTCTACGGTGGCGATCAGCGTATCGTTGACGGGCATTTCCGCATGGATCGTCTCAAGGGTGATGATGTCCGGATTGGCGATATCCTGCAGCGCTCGCGTCGCCTTCATCGAGTAGCTGATATCCTGCTTGTTGCGTCCGGAAATTGCCGGGTTCTGCATTACAATCTTGCCGTTCTCGATCGTTGCATTCTCGATCTGCAGGTTTTCCGGTAGGAAGGCTCGCACCACGGAGACCGCAACGAAAATGGCGCCGATCAGCAGGGCGATCAGCGGAAGCATGATTTTCAGCCGTTTGACCCGGCGCGAATGGCGCGCTGCCAGGGTATAGGCGTCGGTGAGAACCGGCCCCGAATGCGGCAAGGCGCCGGAAAATTGCACGTCATTCAGCATGAAATAAACCCGTTGATCAAAATACATCGCGGCGCAAATGCGCATATGCCTTGGCTGTCAGGCGATGTGAGTGAGCGCGAATATGGAGATTTTTTTGTTCAACCACAATGTGAGGCGCGAATTTTGTTCAGGCCGGGTTACAACGGGAGCCTGCTGCGGTTATTGAATTGTGCGTTTCGCGCGCGGGACCACACGTCCCTATGCCCTTGAACAGGAGGAAAGATCATGGATCAGCTTGCCATCGCCGACCGGCGCCAACTTCGGCGGAAGCTCGGTTTCTGGCGGATTGTGTCCATTGCTCTCGTGCTTTGCGCTGGTATCGCCGCCTATCTCTATTCCGGTGCAGGCCGGATGGGCGGCCTTGGCCAGCCGCATATTGCCCGCGTTACCATTTCCGGCATCATTCAGGATGACCGCGAACTGCTGGAGCGGCTGAACACCATCGCTGAAACCGATGCGGTCAAGGCGCTGGTTGTCACCATTTCCTCGCCGGGCGGGACGACCTATGGCGGCGAAGTGCTGTTCAAAGCCATCCGCAAGGTCGCGGCCAAGAAGCCGGTCGTCTCCGATGTGCGCACACTGGCTGCCTCGGCCGGCTACATGATCGCGCTTGCCGGCGACCGTATCATTGCGGGCGACAGCTCGATCACCGGCTCCATCGGCGTCATCTTCCAATACCCGCAGTTCAAGAATCTGATGGACAAGATCGGCGTGTCGCTGGAGGAAATCAAATCCGCGCCGCTGAAGGCCGAGCCGTCGCCGTTCCATCCGCCAAGCGACGATGCCAAGGCGGTAATCCAGGCGATGATCGATGACAGCTTCAACTGGTTTGTCGATCTCGTTGCCGATCGCCGCAAGATGCCGCGTGAAGAGGCCTTGCAGCTTGCTGACGGCCGCATCTTTACTGGCCGCCAGGCGCTGAAACTCAAGCTGATCGATGAACTCGGCGGCGAGGATGAGATCCGCGCCTTCCTTGATGGCCGCAAGGTTGGCAAGGGGCTGGATGTCATCGAGTGGAAAGCACCCAGTTCATCCCTGCCGTTCGGGCTCGGATCGGCCGCTTCCGCCGTGGCCAAATCCTTGGGATATGACGCTTTTCCGTCTTTGGGCGCACTCGAAAAATTGGGTCGCGAGAAGTTGTTTCTTGACGGTCTGGTTTCCGTTTGGCAGGTTGGCGGCGACTGAAAAGACACGATGGCCTTTTGGATGCCGTTTTTGGAGGCTTGAAAACGGCATGGCAGTCCGCGCAAGAGGTGGACAAGGCCGCCCGATAGGCTTAACGCTTTAAGATCACATACAAATTCACAACAGGGGGCGACAGTGATCAAGTCAGAACTGGTGCAGATTGTTGCGGCACGCAACCCGCATCTCTATCACCGTGACGTCGAAAATATCGTCAATGCCGTTCTCGATGAGATTACAGACGCCCTGGCGGGCGGAAACCGGGTCGAATTGCGCGGCTTCGGCGCGTTTTCGGTGAAAAACCGGCCATCCCGCTCCGGCCGCAATCCGCGCACCGGCGACAGCGTGTTCGTCGAGGAAAAATGGGTTCCCTTCTTCAAGACCGGCAAGGAATTGCGCGAACGCCTTAATCCTGGCGCCGATGACGAAGATGATGAATGAGACGTCCGCCCGGCGCCTGAATGCCTCGGGCAGACGGTATGACGGAGACACAAAATGATGATGAAGAAGCTGTTGAACATCGTGGTGCTGGTGCCGGTCGCCATCATCCTGATCGTGTTGTCGGTTGCCAACCGGCAGACGGTGACGCTGGCGCTCAATCCGTTCAATCCCACCGACAGCGTCCTGTCGGCCTCAGCACCCTTCTTCGTCTTCCTGTTTCTCGCCGTAATCCTCGGCATGATCGTCGGCTCACTGACGACGTGGTTCACGCAGGGCAAATATCGCAAGCGGGCGCGCAATGAAGCGCATGAAGCGGTGAAATGGCATGCGGAAGCCGACAAGCACCGCGCCCGCGCCGAAACCATTGCCGCACAGACGCTGCTTCCGGCTTCTTCCAAATAATTCCGTTCAGCTGTTTGCCGCGGCCTGTGCGGTGACGGCGGCATTGAAGTCGGCAAAGAATTGCTGGGCAAGTTTTTTGGCGCTGGAGCCGACCAGCCGCGAGCCGAGTTGTGCCAGCTTGCCGCCGATCTCTGCCTTTGCTTCGTAAACAAGAACCGTTTCGGAGCCGTCTTCCTTCAAGACAACATCCGCGCCACCCTTGGCAAAACCGGCAATGCCGCCCTTGCCCTCACCGGAAATCGTGTAGCTCTCGGGCGCATTGATGTTCGACAACACGACATCGCCGGAAAAGGACGCCGAAACCGGGCCGATCTTGATCTTGACGCTGGCGGAGAGTTCGGTCGGCGATGTCAGCTCCAGCGACTGACAGCCGGGGATACATTGCCTGAGAATCTCGGGATCATTCAGTGCCGCCCAGACGATATCGCGGCGGGCAGCAATACGTTCTTCGCCCTGCATCTCCATGATGATCCTCCCTGATCATGTCTGCCCAAATGTATCGCAGATCGGAAACAGCTTTGCCAAGAGAAAGAGCGGTGCTATTTGCAGCCTTTGAACACTAGCAGCTGACGGGCGAAACGGCGTGAAAGATAAAGACAGACGGCCAAAGGGCAAAACCGCACCGGCAACGTCGTCGCGCGGCGTGCAGGGCCGCGCCGTACAGGCGCCGGCCAGCCGGTCATCGCAATCCAAGCCCCAGCAATCCAAACCCCAGGCAGTGCGCAGCGGTGAGCCTCGGCCTCCTGCCAAGGCATTCGTGGAGAGAACACCGGCAAAATCCGCGGCATCGGAACCAGCGCCGCGTGCCGAGGTGCGTATCCGCACCGGCGCCAAGCCGGATGAGCGTATTCCGATCATCCTGGAGACCAAGGGTGCGCGCGATTATCACCTGATCGACAGCGGCGATGGCCTGAAGCTCGAGCAATACGGCCCTTACCGCATCGTTCGCCCCGAAGCGCAGGCGCTCTGGCCGAAAACGCTGCCCGCGCATGTCTGGGACAATGCCGATTCGATCTTCACCGGCGATACCGACGAAGACGGCATGGGGCGCTGGCGTTTCCCGCGGCAGGTGCTTGGCGAAACCTGGCCGATGCAGATCCTCGATGCCGAGTTCTACGGCCGCTTCACCGCATTTCGCCATGTCGGCGTCTTCCCGGAGCAGCTGGCTCACTGGAGCTGGATGAAGGAGCAGATTGAGACGGCGGGCCGGCCGCTGAAGGTTTTGAACCTGTTCGGCTATACCGGTGTTGCCTCGCTGATCGCCGCAAAGGCAGGCGCTGAGGTCACCCATGTCGATGCCTCGAAGAAGGCGATCGGCTGGGCGCGCGAAAACCAGGCGCTTGGCCGTAACGATCATCTGCCGATCCGCTGGATTTGCGAAGACGCGATGAAGTTCATCCAGCGCGAGGAGCGCCGTGGCAGCCGCTATGACATCATCCTTACTGATCCGCCGAAATTCGGCCGCGGTCCGAATGGTGAAGTCTGGCAGCTTTTCGATCATCTCGCTTTGATGCTGGATATCTGCCGCGAAATCCTGTCGCCGGATGCGAAGGGGCTGGTGCTTACCGCCTATTCGATCCGCGCAAGCTTCTATTCCATCCACGAGTTGATGCGCGAAACGATGCGTGGCCGCGGTGGCGCAGTGGAATCGGGCGAACTGATCCTGCGCGAAGGCGGTCTTGACGGCAACGAGCCGGGCCGTGCGCTGTCCACCTCTCTCTTTTCCCGTTGGGTGCCGAAATGAACGATTATAATCAGGGACCCCGGCGCGTCGGCCAGGTGAAGGAAGTCACCAGCCTCGCCAATCCGATCATCAAGGATATCAAGGCACTTGCCAACAAGAAGGAGCGCGACGAAACCCGGTCCTTCATCGCCGAAGGCCTGAAGCTGGTCATCGATGCGCTCGATCTCGGCTGGACCATCAAGACGCTGGTCTATGCCAAGGCGGCCAAGGGCAAGACGCAGGTCGAGCAGGTCGCGCTGAAGACCGTGGCCACCGGCGGGCTTGTGCTCGAGGTCAGCGAGAAGGTTCTGTCGGCGATCACCCGCCGCGACAATCCGCAAATGGTCGTTGGCGTCTTTGAACAGCGCTACGCCAACCTGCGGGATGTCAAACCTGTGCTGGGCGAAACCTATGTGGCGCTCGATCGCGTCCGCGATCCCGGTAATCTCGGGACCATCATCCGCACCGCCGATGCGGCAGGCGCCTCCGGCGTCATCCTCGTCGGCGAGACCACGGATCCGTTTTCGCTGGAAACGGTGCGGGCCACCATGGGTTCGGTCTTCGCCATGCCGCTCATGCGTGCCACGGTCGCCGAATTCGTCAAATGGCAGAAGGCCGCCGGCGTGCAACTCGCCGCCACTCATCTTGCCGGTGCCGTCGATTACCGCACCATCGACTACCGCAAGAAGCCTGTCGTCATCCTGATGGGCAACGAACAGGCCGGCCTGCCCGAGGAACTTGCCCGGGAAGCAACGGCCCTTGCCCGGATTCCGCAGCAAGGCCGGGCCGATTCCCTCAATCTGGCCATTGCCACCGGCATCATGCTGTTTGAGGCACGCCGCCATCTGCTGACGCTGGACGATAGAACCTGATGCAAAAGACCGCCCTTTTTTCGCGCCCGGTGCCGGTCGCGATCCTGATCGTCGTCGCCGTGCTGCTGGATCAGGCCATCAAGGCTGCCGTCGAGCTTTGGCTGCCCTACGGCGAAAGCGTCGCTGTCCTGCCATTCCTCGCTCTGCACCGTGTCTACAATTACGGTGTCGCCTTTTCGCTTTTTTCGGGCGTCGAACGCTGGGCCATCATTGGCTTGAGAGTTGTCGTCGTCGCCTTCGTCATCTGGCTCTGGCGCAAGACGCCGGCGGATCGCTTCCTGACGCATCTCGGCTACGCGCTCATCATCGCCGGTGCCATCGGCAATGTGATTGACGGCCTGATCTTTGGCTACGTCATCGACTACGTGCTGTTTCACCTGCCGCGATGGTCCTTTGCCGTCTTCAACCTTGCCGACAGCTTCATCACGATCGGTGCCGGTTTGATCATTCTCGATGAACTGTTGCATATGAAAAAGCAGGATCGTTAAAATCTTAAAGGCCGGCTGAAGCCAATCAAAACGCTTGTTATGCTAGGCCAAGCGTCATGAGCGACCTGTCCAACCTCAGAAAACGGATTACCACCGAGTTCAGCGCGCCGAAGCGTACGCTGAACAACCGGCATGCATCCGATACGCCGCTGGCCGATGATCCGCATTCGCTGGAGCCGGGGGATGGCTTCAAGGGGGCGAGTGAGCGCTATCCGGTGCTGAAGCCGGCCTTGGCCGGTGCGGGGCTTCTGGGGTCTGCCGCCATTCTCGGTACCGGCATCGATGCCGGCTTCTATCTGCTTTCGGCCGGTCTGGCCGTTGCCGGCATCACCGGCGCTGCTCTCTTGCTCAAGGATTGGTACGGATCCAGCGTCCGGCCCGCTGCCGCGACGGGACGCATCCGCGAGGAAAAGGCCAGCGATAGCCGCTGGGAGCGGAGCGAGACATCGCAGCTTCTCTCAACCATCCACGATGCGCTCGGCGATATCGCCGTCATTCGCGAACCGGGCGGCAAGATCGTCCAGGCCAATTCGGTGTTTTGCCGGTTGACCGGGTGGCTGAATCCGGAAGGGCGCACCTGCGAGGCGCTCGGGATCGACTTCGAACCGGCCTCTGGTTCTAATCACTACCGTGTTCGCATCGTGACCAATACGGGTACGAAGATATTCGACTGGCATGATGTGGTTGCCCGCGAGCCGGCAAGCGGTGCCTTCATGCTGCACAGCATCGCCCGCGACGTCACCGAGGAAAGCCGGATCGCCCGCGAAAGCGAGGAAGCGCGCCGCCGCGCCGAACGGGCAAGCCAGGCGAAGTCGCGGCTGCTTGCGACCGTCAGCCACGAAATCCGCACGCCGCTGTCTGGCATTCTCGGCATGAGCCACCTGATCAGCCAGACACGGCTGACAAGCGAGCAGAAGAATTACTTGGCCGGGATGCGCGAATCGGGCCATGCGCTGGTGCAATTGGTCGATGATCTGCTTGATTTTTCCTCGATCGAGGCTGGCCGGTTCCAGTTGCGCCCGGCACCGGAGCCATTGCGCGAAACGATCGAGAGCGTTGTCGAGATGCTGTCGCACCGGGCGCATGAAAAGGGCATCGAGATCGGCGCCACCATCGCCGCGGATGTGCCGGGGCTGATGGATTTCGATGCGGCCCGCCTGCGTCAGGTCCTGTTCAATGTCATCGGCAATGCGGTCAAGTTCACCCATACAGGCGGTGTGCTCGTCAGTGCATCTCTCGACCGCGAAACGATTGTTGTCAGCATCGAGGACAGCGGACCTGGTATGAATGCTCAGGAGCAGGCCAGGGTGTTCGACGAATTCGAACAGGCGGGCGGCAATGCTCAGCGCGCCGGTGGCGCTGGCCTTGGGCTCGCCATCTCGCGGCGGATCATGGAGGAGTATGGCGGCGCGCTGACGCTTTCCAGCACTCCCGGCACCGGCAGCACGTTTGAAATCCGCTTCCCCGCGCTCGGTTGCGATCTTGCGACCGCCTCTCTTGCCAGAAAAGATGTGCTTGGCATGTCCCGCGTGCTGGTCATGGCGCCGGCCGGTCCTGCCTCCACGGCGCTTGCTGCAACCATCCGAACGCTCGGCGGTGTCTGCGAACGCGCCGAAACCGTGGAGGATGCGCAGGCTGCTGCCGTGCGGGCGATGTCGACGGGCATGCCTTTGACCGACATCATCGTCGACCATCGCCACGCCGCCCAGTTCCGCCGGCTTTTGACGCAGATGCCCGGTCTCGAACAGCAGAAGCTGCGCAAGACCTATCTTATCAATCCGGAAGAGCGTAACGGCCGGCAGATCAATCAAATGGACGGCTACCATGCCTGGCTGATCAGGCCGCTGCGGGAAAAGTCTCTGGTCGAGGTGCTCCGCGGCCGCATGAAGGGAATGGAAGTGCGCGACGCAATCAATGATAACCGCCCGATGCTGCGCGAGGTTCCCGCCCTGCGAGACCGGCCGGCCGACGGCGGGGTGCTTCTGGCTGAGGATGATCCGATCAATGCCCTCATGGTGCGTTCCGTTCTGGAAAAAGCCGGCCACACCGTTCGCGTCGTCAATGATTTCGGGGTGCTTGCCCTCACTCTGTTCGATGCGCCGGCTGCCGTCCGTATCGCGCCGGAACTGATCATCAGCGATCTGAACATGCCCGGCGGCGATGGGCTGTCGATGCTGGAGCGTCTGCGCGAGGACGAACGCCAATCCGGCAGCAGGCCCGTGCCGGTGATCTTTCTGACATCCGATACGCAACCCGATACGCGGCGGAAACTTCTGGCTGCCGGAGCAAACGCCGTGTTGTCCAAACCCGCCGATCCGAAAGCGTTGACCGCCGAACTTGATCGCCTGCTTGCTCCGTGATTTGGCTGTTTTCTTGCCGCTCTGATGTCACTATCCTGTCGCAGAAACATGGTTTAAGCCGGACAGGATTGAAGCGGCTAGGATGACGTACGATGACAATCGAAACTCTGGATCTGGTTGTGGTGGCTGAACAGCCGCAGACCCGTGTCCGGGGCGTCAATGCCCCGGCGCATGACATACTTGGCCGCATCGGCAATCTCGAGACGCGGCTTGCCCGCAATGCATCCGAAATCGATGCCGCGCAGGCTGTTCGCTACAAGGTTTTCGTCGAAGAGATGAAGGCGCAGATCCCGCAAGAGGCCGACCGCCGCAAGCGCGACGCCGATGCCTGGGATCTGGTCTGCGATCATCTTCTGGTGCTCGACACGTCGATCGAAGGCGATCCGGAAGATCAGATCGTCGGAACCTATCGTCTGCTTCGCCAGGACGTCGCGACCCGGACAGGTGGTTTCTATTCGGCTTCGGAATTTTCGGTCGGATCATTGCTGGAGCGCCATCCGGACAAGAAGTTCATGGAGCTTGGCCGTTCCTGCGTCCTGCCGGAATACCGCACCAAGCGCACGGTCGAACTTCTCTGGCAGGGAAACTGGGCCTATGCACTGAAATATGGCGTCGATGCCATGTTCGGCTGCGGCTCGTTTCCGGGTGTCATTCCGGAAGAACATGCACTGGCGCTGTCTTTCCTGCATCACAACATGGTGGTGCGCGGGGAATGGGATGTTTCGGCACGGCCTGAACTATTCCGCACCATGGACCTGATGCCGGTCGAAGCCATCAATATGCGCAAGGCGCTTGCCGCACTGCCGCCGCTGATCAAGGGTTACATGCGTCTGGGCGCAATGGTTGGCAATGGTGCCGTGGTCGATCATGCGTTCCGTACCACCGACGTGCTGATCGTTCTGCCGATCACCAATATCTCCGGCCGCTACCTGAATTATTACGGCGCCGATGCAGGCCGTTTCGCAAGCTGAGAAGCTGCGTTGGGGTGATGCTTTGTCGTCAATTCCGCTTGGTTTGCATCTGAATGGACGTTTTTGATCAGTCTGCCGGTATTGCGTATCGTGTATTCGAATGAGTATTTTTTGATCAAGCCAAACATAGTGCATGAAAAAGTCCGCCCGGGTTTTCCGGGCGGACTTTTTCGTTTCAGATGCGCGCTCAGCTATTGGCGTTATGCGCCGCCAGTGCCGCCATGTTGACGATATCGCTGTCCTTGGCGGACATCGAGACGATCTGCACCGACTTGTCGAGGCCGACGAGCAGCGGGCCGATCACCGTCGAGCCGCCAAGCTCCTGAAGCATCTTGGTCGAGATCGAGGCGGAATGGAACGCCGGCATGACTAGAACGTTGGCCGGGCCTGACAGACGGCAGAACGGATATTGTTCCATCACCTTGGCATTCAGCGCCACATCGGCCGCCATCTCGCCGTCATACTCGAAATCGACCCGGCGCTTGTCGAGCAGCTTGACGGCTTCGCGCACCCGCTCGGAGCGTTCACCGGAAGGGTGGCCGAAGGTCGAATAGGCGAGCATCGCGACGCGCGGCACATAGCCGAGGCGGCGGGCGAGGCCGGCGGCCTCTTCGGCGATATCGGCCAGTTCATCGGCAGACGGCATGTCATGAACCGCCGTATCGGCCACCAGAACGGTGCGGCCGCGGCAAAGCGCCAGCGAGACGCCGATCACCCGGTGACCGGGCTTCTCGTCGATACAGCGGCGGACGTCCTCGAGCGCGGTGGAATAGTTGCGGGTGATCCCCGTCACCATGCCATCGGCGTCGCCCAATGCGACCATGCAGGCGGCGAAATGATTGCGGTCGTTGTTGATCAGGCGCTGCGCATCGCGGAACAGGTAGCCCTTCCGCTGCAGCCGGGCATAGAGATAGTCGGTATAGGCGGCCGTACGCTTGGAAATGCGCGCATTGACCAGCTGAATGCCCGGCCGGTCGAGATCGATACCCTCGCGCTCAGCCGTCTGGCGCATCCGGTCTTCGCGGCCGAGCAGCATGGCGGTGCCGAGTTCCTGGTTGGCGTAGGCAATCGCCGAGCGCATCATCTGCACCTCTTCGCCTTCGGCAAAGACGATCCGTTTCGGTTGGCGGCGGACGCGCTCATAGATGCGCTGCAGCGTCGAGGCGATCGGGTCCCGACGGGCTGACAGCTGGCGGCCATAGGCGGCAAGGTCCGGGATCTGCTTGCGGGCGACACCGCTTTCCATCGCAGCCTTGGCAACGGCGACCGGGATGGCCGAGATCAGCCGCGGATCGAAGGGGACGGGAATAATATATTGCGGACCAAACCGCGGGCGGTTGCCCTGGTAAGCGGCAGCGACGTCATCCGGCACGTCTTCCTTGGCAAGGCTCGCCAGGGCCTGCGCAGCCGCGATTTTCATGGCTTCGTTGATGGTCGAGGCGTGGACATCCAGCGCACCGCGAAACATGTAAGGAAAGCACAGCACATTGTTGACTTGGTTCGGATAGTCGGATCGGCCGGTCGCTATGATCGCGTCGTCGCGAATGGCAGACACCTCCTCCGGCGTGATTTCCGGATCGGGATTGGCCATGGCGAAGATGATCGGCTTTTCCGCCATGGAGCGGATCATTGTCTCTGAGAAGGCACCTTTCTGCGATAGGCCGAGCACCACATCCGCGCCGTTCATTGCGTCTTCGAGCGTACGCAGGTCGGTCTTGACCGCATGCGCGGACTTCCATTGGTTCATGCCTTCGGTGCGGCCCTGATAGATGACGCCCTTGGTGTCGCACATGATGATGTTTTCGGGCGCAAAACCCATCGACTTGATGAGCTCGACGCAGGCAATGGCCGCCGCACCTGCGCCATTGCACACCAGCCGTGTGGTTTTGAGATCGCGGCCTGTCAGCTGTAGCGCGTTGATGAGACCTGCGGTTGCGATGATCGCCGTGCCGTGCTGGTCGTCATGGAAAACGGGAATATCCATGATTTCGCGCAATTTCTGCTCGATGATGAAGCATTCCGGCGCCTTTATGTCCTCTAGATTGATACCCCCGAAGGAGGGGCCGAGGAACCGCACGCAATTGATGAATTCGTCGGCGTCTTCCGTATCGACTTCGAGGTCGATCGAATCGACATCGGCAAAGCGCTTGAAGAGCACCGATTTGCCCTCCATCACCGGCTTGGAGGCGAGCGCACCGAGATTGCCGAGGCCGAGAATGGCCGTGCCGTTGGAAATTACCGCCACCATGTTGCCGCGGGTTGTGTAGTCATAGGCCTTGGAGGGGTCGGCGGCGATCGCCTTGACCGGAACCGCGACACCGGGCGAATAGGCAAGCGACAGATCGCGCTGCGTTGCCATCGGTTTGGTCGGCGAAATCTCCAGTTTCCCGGGCCGGCCCTGCGAATGGAAATCCAGCGCTTCCTGATCCGTGACGCTGGTCGTGCTGCGACCGGGCTTGTCGTTTGCGGGCATAAGTCCTCCAACCTTTTGTGGGCGACGGCTCTCCTCAGCCGCTTTGGTGTTGTCTTCTATAAACGCGCATGGATAGTGTGGCACCACTTTTTTGGAACCAGCATGACTTTTGTAGCAGAGCCAATCACCCGTCCTCCCGAGGTTCTCACCGCCGCCCAACTGGCGACGGAAGAGAGCCGCGCCACGGCCACGCCGATGATGGAACAGTTCATCGAGATCAAGGCGAACAACCCGGACTCGATCCTGTTCTACCGGATGGGCGATTTCTACGAGCTGTTCTTCCAGGATGCTGTCGAAGCATCGCGCGCGCTCGGGATCACGCTGACGCGGCGCGGCCAGCATCTCGGCCAGGACATCCCGATGTGTGGCGTGCCGGTTCACGCGGCAGACGATTATCTGCAAAAGTTGATCGGCCTCGGCTTCCGTGTCGCTGTCTGTGAGCAGGTCGAGGATCCGGCTGAGGCCAAGAAGCGCGGCGGAAAATCGGTGGTGAAGCGCGATGTCGTGCGCCTCGTTACCCCCGGTACGATCACCGAAGACAAGCTGCTATCCCCATCCGAATCGAACTATCTGATGGCTCTTGCGCGCATTCGCGGCGGCAATGAGCCTGCCATCGCGCTTGCCTGGATCGATATTTCCACCGGCGTCTTCCGGCTGGCCGAAACCACGGAGACGCGGCTGCTCGCCGATATCCTGCGCATCGAGCCGCGTGAACTGATCCTCGCCGATACGGTCTTTCATGATCCCGAGATGCGCCCGGTCATCGATATTCTCGGCCGTGTCGCGGTCCCGCAACCGGCCGTGCTGTTCGACAGCGCCACGGCGGAAAACCGCGTCACCCGCTATTACGGCGTCAAGACGCTCGATGGCTTCGGTAGTTTTTCACGCGCCGAGCTTGCCGCTGCGTCCGCGGCGATCTCCTATGTCGAAAAGACCCAGCTCGCCGAGCGCCCGCCGCTGGGCGCGCCGGAGCGCGAAAGTGCGGCCTCGACGCTGTTCATCGATCCTGCCACACGCACCAATCTCGAACTGGTGAAAACCCAGTCCGGCGATCGCAACGGCACGCTGTTGAAGGCGCTGGACCGTACCGTCACCGGCGGCGGCGCTCGCTTGCTCGCAGAACGGCTGATGTCGCCGCTGACGGATCCGGATCGTATCAACGCGCGGCTCGATTCCATCTCTGCTCTTGCTGACCAGCCGTCGTTCTGCAGCGATCTGCGCTCCGCGCTGAAACACGTGCCGGACATGCCGCGCGCCCTGTCGCGCCTGTCGCTCGGTCGCGGCGGCCCGCGTGATCTCGGCAGCATCCTTGCCGGCTGCCAGTCCGCGGTCGAGGTTGCCGGCCTGCTTGGCCGCGGTGATCTCTCTGAAGAGTTGGGTGCCGCGCTGCAGGCGGTGAGGGCGCTGCCGCAGGAGATGGTCCGGCAACTGGCGACCATTCTTGGCGACGAACTGCCGCTTTTGAAGCGTGACGGCGGTTTTCTGCGCGATGGCGCCAGTGCGGAACTCGATGAGATGCGGGCGCTGCGCGACCAGTCCCGCCGGGTGATCGCCGGGCTACAGCTCGACTATGCCGAGGAAACCGGCATCAAGTCGCTGAAGATCAAATACAACAACGTGCTCGGCTATTTCATCGAGGTGACCCAGGGCAATGCCGGGCCGATGACCGATAGCCCCGAGGCCAAGGCCCGCTTCATCCATCGCCAGACCATGGCCAATGCCATGCGTTTCACCACGACGGCACTCTCCGATCTCGAAACCAAGATCGCCAATGCCGCCGACCGGGCATTGACGATTGAGCTTGAGGCTTTCGACAGGCTATCGGCCATGGTGGTGGCGGAGGCTGAAGCCATCAAAGCAGCCGCCCTTGCTCTTGCGGTGGTCGATGTGTCGGCCGGACTGGCGACGCTGGCCGATGAGCAGGCCTATTGCCGCCCGCTGGTCGATACGTCGAAAATGTTTGCCATCGACGGCGGCCGCCATCCGGTCGTCGAACAGGCGCTGCGCCGCCAGTCTGGTGCTGCCTTTGTCGCCAATACCTGCGATCTGTCGCCGCATGACGGCGAGGGCGATGGGGCGATCTGGCTTTTGACCGGTCCCAACATGGGCGGTAAATCGACCTTCCTGCGCCAGAACGCCCTGATCGCCATCATGGCCCAGATGGGTTGCTTCGTTCCCGCGGCATCCGCCCATATCGGTATTGTCGACCGGCTGTTTTCGCGCGTCGGCGCATCAGATGATCTTGCCCGCGGCCGCTCGACCTTCATGGTCGAGATGGTCGAGACGGCCGCGATCCTCAACCAGGCGACGGACCGTTCGCTGGTCATTCTCGACGAAATCGGCCGCGGCACCGCGACATTCGACGGCCTGTCGATCGCTTGGGCCTCCGTCGAGCATCTGCATGAAGGCAACCGCTGCCGCGGCCTGTTCGCCACGCATTTCCACGAATTGACGGTGCTGTCGGAAAAGCTTGAACGCTTGTCGAACGCCACCATGCGCGTGAAGGAATGGGACGGCGAGGTCATCTTCCTGCACGAGGTCGGCCCCGGCGCTGCCGACCGTTCCTACGGCATCCAGGTCGCCCGTCTTGCCGGGCTGCCTGCTTCCGTTGTCTCCCGTGCCAAGGATGTTCTGGCAAAGCTCGAGGACGCCGATCGTAAGAATCCGGCCAGCCAGCTGATCGACGATCTGCCGCTGTTCCAGGTGGCGATCCGCCGCGAGGAGCGTGTCAAGGCCGGGCCGTCGAAGGTCGAGGAGGCTTTGAAAGACCTCAATCCCGATGATATGACACCACGCGAGGCCATGGACGCGCTTTATGCGCTGAAGAAGCAGCTCGGTAATTCTTGATCGCTAAAGCCTTGTCCATTCTCGGGCAAAAAGGCTATAGCGCATGCACAAGCATGGCTCGCAGAGCCTGCCGGACAGGAAGACGGTCGGCCTTCGATGACCATACATGAGACGTCATTTCCCGATATCCTGAATGTCGCGGCACTCAGGGCCAAGTGCAGTTTCATCGCTTCGGCGCATGCGGAGCATCGCGACATGATGCGCCAGGCGCTGCTGGCGGCGTTCAAGCAGGCCAACCTGGCCGGCCGCGAGAAAGCGCGCGAACTGTTGCTTCAGGACGGCAGCGGGCTGAAATGCGCCGAGCGGATTTCCTGGCTGCAGGACCAGCTGATCACCGTGCTGCATGATTTCGTCCTCAACGAGGTTTTCGACGCCGCCCACGCGCAACCCTGGACCCGTATTGCCGTCACCGCCGTCGGCGGTTACGGCCGCGGCACGCTGGCGCCGGGCTCCGATATCGATCTTCTCTTCCTGCTGCCGGTCAAGAAGGCCGTCTGGGCCGAGCCCGCCATCGAGTTCATGCTCTATATCCTGTGGGATCTCGGCTTCAAGGTCGGCCATGCGACGCGCACTATCGAGGAATGTATCCGGCTGTCGCGCGGTGACATGACCATCCGCACGGCGATCCTCGAAACCCGCTATATCTGCGGCTCGAAGGAGCTGGCCGATGAGCTGGAGGCTCGTTTCGACACCGAGATCGTCAAGAATACCGGCCCCGATTTCATTGCCGCCAAACTTGCCGAACGGGATGAGCGCCACCGCAAGGCCGGCGATACCCGCTACCTGGTCGAGCCGAACGTCAAGGAAGGCAAGGGTGGCCTGCGTGACATCCACACGCTGTTCTGGATCGCCAAATATTTCTACCGGGTGAAGGATTCCGCCGATCTGATCAAGCTCGGCGTGCTGTCACGCCAGGAATACGCGCTTTTTGAGAAAGCCGACGACTTCCTCTGGGCGGTGCGCTGCCACATGCACTTCCTGACCGGCAAGGCGGAAGAACGGCTGTCCTTCGATATCCAGCGCGAGATTGCCGAAAGCCTCGGTTATCACGATCACCCCGGTCTGACTGCCGTCGAGCGCTTCATGAAGCACTATTTCCTCGTCGCCAAGAGTGTCGGCGATCTCACCCGCATCTTCTGCGCGGCGCTGGAGGACCAGCAGGCCAAGCAACTTCCGGGGTTCACCGCAGCACTCAGCCGCTTCACCCACCGCGTCCGCAAGATTGCAGGCACCCTGGAGTTCGTCGATGACGGCGGCCGCATTGCGCTCGCAAGCCCGGATATTTTCAAGCGCGATCCGATAAACCTGATCCGTATCTTCCATGTTGCTGATATCAACGGGCTGGAGTTTCACCCGGCCGCCCTGAAGCAGGTCACCCGGTCGCTCGGCCTGATAACGCCTGCGGTGCGCGACAACGAGGAGGCCAACCGCCTCTTCATGTCGATGCTGACCTCGCGACGCGATCCCGAGTTGATCCTGCGCCGGATGAACGAGGCTGGCGTGCTCGGCCGCTTCATTCCGGAATTCGGCAAGATCGTCTCGCTGATGCAGTTCAACATGTATCACCACTATACCGTCGATGAGCATCTGCTGCGTGCCGTCGATGTGTTGTCCAGGATCGATCAGGGCCGCGATGAGGAACTGCATCCGCTCGCCTTCAAGCTCATGCCGTCGATCGAGGATCGCACCGCCCTGTTCGTTGCCGTTCTTCTGCACGATGTCGCCAAGGGCCGTCCGGAAGACCATTCTACCGCCGGTGCCAAGGTAGCGCGAAAACTCTGCCCGCGCTTCGGCATGACGGCCAAGCAGACCGAAACGGTGGCGTGGCTGATCGAGGAACACCTGACCATGTCGATGGTGGCGCAGACACGCGACCTCAACGACCGCAAGACGATCATCGATTTTGCCGAAAAGGTCCAATCACTCGACCGCCTGAAAATGCTGCTGATCCTGACCATCGCCGATATCCGCGCCGTCGGTCCCGGCGTCTGGAACGGCTGGAAGGGCCAGCTGCTGCGCACGCTCTATTACGAAACCGAACTGCTGTTATCAGGCGGCTTCTCCGACCTGCCGCGCAAGGAGCGCGCGGCGCATGCCGCCGACGTGCTGTTCGAGGCCCTGTCCGACTGGAGCCAGAAGGACCGCAAGACCTACACCAAGCTGCATTACCAGCCCTATCTGCTGTCAGTGCCTCTGGAAGACCAGCTGCGTCACGCCCGTTTCATCCGCGAGGCCGACAAGACCGGCCGCGCTTTGGCGACGATGGTGCGCACACATCAGTTCCACGCCATCACCGAAATCACCATATTGTCGCCTGACCATCCGCGCCTGCTGGCGGTGATTGCCGGTGCTTGTGCCGCCGCCGGTGCCAATATCGTCGATGCGCAGATCTTCACCACCTCGGATGGCCGGGCGCTCGATACGATCCTGGTCAATCGTGAGTTCCCCGACGACAATGACGAGATGCGCCGGGCGGCGAATATCGGCAAGATGATCGAGGACGTGCTGTCGGGCAAGAAGCGCCTGCCGGAGGTGATTGCCAGCCGCACGAAACACCGCAAGCGCAACAAGGCCTTCACGGTGCCGCCCGCCGTTACCATCAGCAACAGCCTGTCGAATAAGTTCACCGTCATCGAGGTCGAGTGTCTCGACCGCACCGGCCTGTTGTCGGAAGTCACGGCCGTCCTCTCCGATCTGTCGCTCGATATCGCCTCGGCGCATATCACCACCTTCGGCGAAAAGGTCATCGACACGTTCTATGTCACCGATCTTGTCGGCCAGAAGATCACCAATGAAGCGCGGCAGAGCAATATCGTTGCGCGGCTGAAGGCCGTGATGTCGGACGAGGCGGACGAGATGCGCGACCGCATGCCGTCGGGCATGATCGCGCCGCAGCACACCCGCTCCGTCACAGGTGCCAAGAAAACCAAGGCAGAATCATGAGCCTCGTCAAGAAATTCATGACCGTCGGCGGCGCCACGCTCGGCAGCCGCATCTTCGGTTTCGCCCGCGAAATGCTGATGGCGGCGGCACTTGGTACCGGCCCGATGGCCGACGTGTTTTATGCGGCGTTCCGGTTCCCCAACCTGTTTCGCCGTCTCTTTGCCGAGGGCGCTTTCAACGCTGCCTTCGTGCCGCTGTTTTCCAAGGAGATCGAGGCCAACGGCATCAATGGTGCCAAGCGCTTTTCCGAAGAAGTGTTCGGTGTGCTGTTCACGGTATTGCTGCTGATCACCATCGCGATGGAGCTGTCGATGCCGCTCCTAGTGCGCTTCGTCATCGCGCCTGGCTTCGCCGATGATGCCGAGAAATCGGCCCTCACGGTGCGCATGGCAATGGTGATGTTCCCCTATCTCATGTGCATGTCGCTGACCGCGATGATGAGCGGCATGCTGAATTCGCTGCACCATTTCTTTGCCGCCGCCGTCGCGCCGATTTTTCTCAACGTGGTGATGATCGGCGCCCTGTTCTATGCGCTCTATACCGGCGCCGATCCGCTGACGACCGCCTGGTATCTGTCCTGGGGTGTGCTTGTCGCGGGTATCCTGCAGCTCGCTGTCGTTTACTTCGGCGTCCTGCATGCCGGCATGAGCATCAAGCTCAAGTTTCCCCGCTTCACGCCCAACGTCAAACGCCTGCTGATTCTGGCCGTACCTGCTGCGATCACCGGCGGCATTACCCAGATCAATCAGCTGATCGGCCAGGCCATCGCCTCGGCCCAGGAGGGCGCCATCGCTGCCCTGCAATATGCCGACCGGATCTACCAGCTGCCGCTTGGCGTGGTCGGCATTGCCGTTGGCGTCGTGCTGCTGCCGGAACTGTCACGGGCGCTCAAGGGCGGTCATCTGCGCGAAGCCGGAAACCTGCAGAACCGGTCCATCGAATTCGTACTGTTCCTGACCATTCCGGCCGCCTTTGCGCTTTGGATCCTCTCCGACGAGATCATCCGGGTGCTGTTTGAACGTGGCGCGTTCAACGCCGGAAATACCGCCGTCGTCGGTTCGATCCTGGCCATCTACGGCATCGGTCTGCCGGCTTTCGTGCTGATCAAGGCGCTGCAGCCGGGTTTTTATGCGCGCGAGGATACCAAGATGCCGATGCGCTTTTCGGCCATCGCCGTCGTGGTCAATTGTGCTCTGGCAATCACGCTGTTTCCCCGCCTCGGTGCGCCGGGCATCGCGGTTGCCGAAGCCACGGCCGGCTGGATCAGCACGGTGCTGCTCTTTGTCACGCTGCTGCGCCGTGGTCATCTCGCGTGGGAATGGGCGCTTGTGCGCCGCACGGCACTGTTGATTGTTGCCGCGTCGATCATGGGCGGCGTTCTCTATTATCTGCGCGGCGTCTTCGCCGCCTCGCTAGCGTCCGGATCACCGTTCTGGACGAAACTGGGTGCGCTTGGAATTCTGATCGGCGTCTCGATGGTCGTCTATTTCGCCACCGCTTTCCTGATCGGCGGGGCCGATCTGTCGATGCTTAGGCGCAATATCAAGCGCAAGGGTGTCGCGAAGGCGGAGCCGCCAACGGATATCTAAGGCGGTGGCAGGCTTCAGGCGCGCTTTCCCGAACGGCGTTTGGCGCTGAGGAAGTGACGCTTCGACTTGCCGCAATAGGCCCATTGGCGTCTCGCGCCCGTATCGACATGAACGATACCATTGCAATACCGGCCGATGCCGCCGATGCCCGGCGCCGTTCTCGCGGCGGCAAGGATCGCGCTTTCCGAAACGCCGGGCACGCGGATATCCGCGGCCTGGCAGAACCGGTGCATCGAGCCAGAACGGTGGGAGCTCGGCCGGTGGCCGGAGGTGACCAGCGGCCGGCGGCCGGTCTTGGCAGCGATATGCACCAGAATGCCCTCGAGACGCGGTGAAAAGCAGCCGGTTCTGACCGATACGGTCTGCACGGCGTAGGCTGTCGTTCTGCTGTGTACGGGAAGCTTCACTTTCCGCTGTTTGTCGTCCTTGGCTTCGGCGAGGGCAAAACCGGAAATGGCGAGCAGGCACGCAAGTGCGAGCGATAATAGATTACGCATGACAATCCCCTTGGCATGGCCCGTCAGCGTCCTTTTTTGGATCGGGGCACATGCAAATGTCGGTTCGCCGCGCCATTGATGTGCGCAGTACAGCTGAATGAGCTCGGCCTGAGAACCTGGTTGTGGTGGCGGATTGGCAAATTCATCCGAATTGCAGCAAATTTATGGAATTTTCTTCTTATAGCTCTAAATAGCTATGCCGCATTTCGGCCTTCATTATTAATTTAATGGGAACATTAGAGTAAAAAATTCCAATTTGAATCTTTGGATTCAAGGCGTTGTCAGCGCGTCCGGTCATCTGGGGTTGAATTTGCCACCGGCGTTGGCTGCATCCCTCTTGATCGCGGCTGCGCCTGTGTGCATAAGCCCGCCAACAGCAACAGAGGCCGGGCCCTCCACAAGCCCGAATGAGGACACGATGTCAGAATTCAAGCCGCTCGTTTTTTCCGGCGTTCAGCCGACAGGCAATCTCCACCTTGGCAATTATCTCGGCGCGATCCGCAAGTTCGTGGCGCTGCAGGAAAACAATGACTGCATCTATTGCGTCGTCGACCTGCATTCGCTTACTGCCCAACTCGTGCACGAGGATTTGCGCAACCAGATCCGCTCGATCGCCGCGGCCTTCATCGCCGCGGGCATTGATCCGAAGCAACACATCGTCTTCAACCAGTCCGCCGTGCCGCAGCATGCCGAGCTTGCCTGGATCTTCAACTGCGTCGCCCGCATCGGCTGGATGGAACGCATGACTCAGTTCAAGGACAAGTCCGGTGGCAAGAATGCCGAGCAGGTGTCACTGGGCCTGCTCGCCTATCCGAGCCTGATGGCGGCCGATATCCTCGTTTACCGCGGCACCCACGTACCGGTTGGTGATGACCAGAAGCAGCATCTCGAGCTTGCCCGCGATATCGCCCAGAAGTTCAACATGGACTTCGGTGACCATATCCGCCGGACCGATTACGGCGTTGATATCAAGGTCGGCGAAGAGCCGGTGCATGCCTATTTCCCGATGGTCGAACCGTTGATCGGCGGCCCGGCGCCGCGCGTCATGTCGTTGCGTGATGGCACCAAGAAAATGTCGAAGTCGGATGCATCCGATCTGTCGCGCATCAACCTGATGGACGATGCAGACACGATCTCGAAGAAGATCCGCAAGGCAAAGACCGATCCGGACGCCTTGCCAAGCGAGGTCGAAGGGCTGAAGGGCCGCCCGGAAGCGGACAATCTCGTCGGCATCTATGCGGCGCTGTCGGATAAGACCAAGGCTGAGGTGCTTGCAGAATTCGGCGGCCAGCAGTTCTCGGTCTTCAAGCCGGCGCTTGTCGATCTCGCGGCCACCGTTCTGGCCCCGATCTCCGGCGAAATGCGCCGCCTCATGGATGACACGACCCATATCGATGGCATCCTGCGCGATGGTGGCGAGCGGGCTAGGGCACGGGCGGAAGTGACGATGAAACAGGTTCGGGAAATCGTCGGCTTTCTGCAATAATCCGCCGCAAAAGAAACCTTGCAGCCAAAAATATCGGGTGTAAGAGTCGCGTCATGGTTTCAACACGACTCTCAAGACTGGAAGGTCACCGCCGCAAATTCATGGCGGTGATCGACGATACCCCGGAATGCGGCCGCGCCGTTCACTACGCCGGCATGCGCGCCAAAAACTCCAATGGCGGCCTCGTTCTGCTCTATGTCATCGCCGATGCCGACTTCCAGCAATGGCTGGGTGTCGAGGGGATCATGCGCGCGGAAGCTCGGGCCGAGGCCGAGGCGACGCTCGCCAAGATCGCCCAGACGGTGCGCGAGACCATCGGTATCGAGCCGGAAATGGTCATCCGCGAAGGCGGTGCGACGGACCAGATCTACAGCCTGATCGAGGAAGACCGCGATATCGCCATTCTGGTGCTGGCCGCCGGTTCCGCCAAGGATGGCCCAGGTCCACTGGTTTCGTCGATTGCCGGCAAGACAGCCGCATTCCCGATCCCGGTGACGGTGATCCCGGATCTGCTGACGGACGAGGAAATCGACGCGTTGAGCTGATCCCTGCCGTATTGGCCAGGATCAATGGAATTGATCCTGAGGCAGCTGAAACGCTGCCTCGCACATCTTGAAGCGGCCGTCTAAACGGCTTATATTCTTTTGAATAATTCTAAACAGGCTGGTTGAACGCGATCCCGGCCGACGCGGAGTAGAGACATGTTCATCCAGACCGAAGCCACGCCGAACCCCGCCACGCTGAAATTCCTGCCGGGCAAGGTTGTGATGGAAAATGGCACTGCGGAATTCCGCGATGAGGAAGAAGCCGCTGCCGGTTCGGCGCTCGCTGCGCGCCTGTTCATGATCCCCGGCGTCACCGGCGTCTATTTCGGCTATGATTTCATCACGGTCACCAAGGAAGCGCAGGAATGGCAGCATCTGAAGCCTGCGATCCTCGGTTCGATCATGGAGCATTTCATGTCCGGCCAGCCGGTCATGGCGGTGCACACCCGCGCTGAAGAAAGCGACCAGGACGGCGAGTTCTTCGAGGAAGGCGACGAGACGATCGTCGCGACCATCAAGGAACTGCTGGAGACCCGCGTTCGTCCGGCCGTGGCCCAGGATGGCGGCGACATCACCTTCAAGGGGTTTCGCGATGGTACCGTCTTCCTCAACATGAAAGGCGCATGCTCCGGTTGCCCGTCCTCGACCGCGACGTTGAAGCACGGCGTGCAGAACCTCCTGCATCATTTCATCCCTGAAGTGCAGGCGGTCGAAGCCGTCTAAGCGAGCGATTACCCGTGCCGCGACTATCCAGAAAAGTTGAAAAATCATGATCGTTCTGGCCATTGATACGGCGGGGACGGGTTGTTTTGCGGCCGTCTACGACAGCGATAGCGATACGGTTCTGGCCTCGGCCGGCGCCGATATTGGCCGTGGTCATGCAGAACAACTCATGGGGTTTATCGACGAGGCGCTGGCTGCCTGCGGTAAGGCGCTTGCCGATATTGGCCGCATCGCGGTGACCGTCGGTCCTGGATCCTTCACCGGCATCCGCGTCGGCGTCGCCGCTGCGCGCGGCTTTGCGTTGGCACTGAACGTGCCGGCCGTTGGTGTTTCAACGCTTGCCGCGATTGCCGAAGCTGCCCGTGAAAGGCATCCGGGACGCGCCATCCTGGCGACGATCGATGCCAAGCGCGACGAGCTTTATTGTCAGAGTTTCGAAGCTGACGGCACGGCTCGTAGCGAAGCGTTGATGCTGGAAATTCCAGACGCCCAAAAGCTGTTTGCCGGTTTCGACGGCCTCATCTGTGGCACCGCCACCCGGCATCTGACGGACCAGCTGCCGGAAAACACCGCGCAAACGGACCTCACCGATATCCGACTTGTCGCCCGCCTTGGTGCAGAGGCCGATCCTTCGCGAGGCAAGCCGAGCCCGCTTTATCTGCGAGGCCCCGACGTCAAGTCGCAGGCCGGTTTTGCGGTGGCGCGAGCGTAAGATGTCGCTGACCGACTTTTTTGTCCGCAAGCCCGAATTCGAAATCTTCGCCTTGGAAACGGCCGACCTGCCGCAGGCCGCCGCCGTCCACAAATTGCGGTTCACGCATGCCTGGAGCGACGGTGAACTGCATTCTCTGCTGAACCAGGATACCGTTTTCGGCTTCATCGCCCGCCAGAACAATGCCTATACGCGGCCGTTTATTAAGCAGCCGCTTATCGGGGGCTTCGTCCTGTCGCGTGTGGCGGCCGGGGAAGCGGAAATCCTGACGATCGGCGTCGATCCGCGGTTTTCGCGTCTCGGTC
This sequence comes from Hyphomicrobiales bacterium, assembly GCA_900473685.1. GTDB lineage: Bacteria > Pseudomonadota > Alphaproteobacteria > Rhizobiales > Rhizobiaceae > Pararhizobium. The sequence continues at coordinate 50,543 of UCNE01000017.1, read as the reverse complement.
TCGGCTGGCGGTTGATGCGGGCGGCATTGCGCGAAGCGCGCGACCAGGCTGCCGAAGCGGTTTTCCTCGAAGTCGATGAGACCAATATTGCCGCCATCGCGCTCTACCGAAAACTCGGATTTTCCAAGGTCGGCGAAAGACGCGCTTATTATCAAGATGTTAACGGCGCCAAAACCGCTGCCCTTGTCATGCGGCTCGATCTTGGTTAGCCGTAGCTGCCTTGAACCGACTGATGTGAAGCGGACCAGGAAGAGAGACGCGCTTGCGCCGCAATGCCGACAAACCAAGCAGAGATCACGATAGGCGCGGGACCTTGCGCCTGACAATGACGCCGAATGGCGTGCCGAGGCGCTGCGCGTGATCAATTGGCTGCGTGTCACGCTGTGCATGACAATTCTCGTTCTTGCGACCGTCATCATGGCGCCGTTGCAGATCCTGTTCCTCTGGCTGGACACGCCGCAACGGCGCACGCTGCCGCGCCTGTGGCATCGCATGGCCTGCCGCCTCGTCGGCATCCGGGTCCGCGTCCATGGCACGCCGGACCGGCAGCGCCCATTGATGCTGGTGTCGAACCATGCCAGCTGGAAGGATATTCTGGTTCTCGGCTCGATTGCCGACGTGGTGTTCGTCGCCAAGTCCGACGTCAAGGCGTGGCCGGTTTTCGGTGTTCTGGCGCGGCTGCAGGCAACGATCTTCGTCGAGCGCGAGCAGAAACGCACCACCGGCAATCAGGTCAACGAGATCGGCAAGCGGCTGGCCAATGGCGAGATCGTCGTCTTGTTTCCCGAAGGCACGACCTCGGATGGCAACCGGCTTCTGGAGATCAAGACGTCGCTGTTCGGCGCCGCCGCCGCCGCCGTGCCGATGTCGCCGACGGGTGCCGTCCATGTCCAGCCTTTAGCCATTGCCTATACCGGCATTCACGGCATGCCGATGGGCCGCTATCACCGGCCGGTCGCCGCCTGGCCTGGCGATATCGCGCTGGCGCCGCATCTGCTTGGTATCCTCTATGAGGGCGCCGTCGATGTCGACGTGATCTACGGCGAGCAGATCACATATACGGCAGAGAGCAACCGCAAGGTCGTCAGCCGCCAGGTCGAGAAGAGCATCCGCGAGATGCTGGCCCTCAAGCTGCGCGGCCGCTGAGGCTGTCGTGGCCGAGGGAAAGGGCTTCAATTTTGGCCCTTGATGCTCTATGGAACCGGGCATGACACAGGAAATCGCCGTTTTATCCGCAAAGCCCGACATGGCGCTTGAAAGCCCGCAGGTCCGCAAGGTCTTCGTGAAGACCTACGGCTGTCAGATGAACGTTTACGATTCCGACCGGATGACCGATGCGCTGGCCAAGGATGGCTATGTCTCGACCGATGTCATGGAAGACGCCGATCTCGTCCTGTTGAACACCTGTCATATCCGCGAGAAAGCCGCCGAAAAGGTTTATTCGGCGCTTGGGCGGCTGCGTGACCTGAAGAAGAAAAAGGCCGGAGAAGGCCGCGAGATGATGATCGGCGTTGCCGGTTGCGTCGCGCAGGCTGAAGGCGACGAAATCCTGCGCCGGGCACCGGCCGTCGATCTCGTCATCGGCCCGCAGACCTACCACCGCCTTCCAGAGGCCCTGAAGCGCGTCCAGCGCGGTGAGCGGGTACTGGAAACCGATTACGCCATCGAGGACAAGTTCGAGCACTTGCCGGCACCGGACAAGGCCAAGACCAAGGCGAGGGGTGTCACCGCCTTCCTCACCGTGCAGGAAGGCTGCGACAAGTTCTGCACCTTCTGTGTCGTACCCTATACGCGTGGCTCCGAAGTCTCCCGCCCCGTCGCCCAGATCGTTGCCGAGGCACAGAAGCTGGTGGACGCCGGCGTGCGTGAAATCACTCTGCTCGGCCAGAACGTCAATGCCTGGCATGGCGTTGGCGCCGACGGTGAAAAATGGGGGCTCGGCGAACTCCTGCACCGCCTGACACGCATCGAGGGTCTTGCCCGCCTACGGTATACGACCAGCCATCCGCGAGACATGGATGACAGTCTGATCGACGCGCACCGCGACCTGCCGCAGTTGATGCCCTATCTGCACCTGCCGATCCAGTCGGGCTCCAACCGCATCCTGAAGGCGATGAACCGGCGGCATACGACGGCCGAGTACATCGCGTTGATCGCCCGCATCAAGGCGGCCCGGCCCGATCTTGCGCTCTCCGGCGATTTTATCGTCGGTTTCCCCGGCGAGACTGATGAGGATTTCGAGGACACGCTGCGCTTGGTCGAAACCGTTGGTTATGCACAGGCATTTTCATTCAAATATTCGACCCGTCCCGGAACGCCCGGCGCCGATCTTGGCGATCAGGTGCCGGAAGACGTAAAAGCCAAGCGCTTGGAAAGATTGCAGGCTTTGTTGCTAAAACAGCAAAATGAGTTTGCGCAAGCCTGTATCGGCAAGACGATCGACCTGCTTCTGGAGAAGCCGGGCCGCATGCCGGGCCAGTTGATCGGCCGCTCGCCCTGGCTGCAGTCTGTGAATGTTGATGCAAACGCATCGCAAATCGGTGACATTGTTTCTGTACGAATCACTGGTGCGGGGCCTAACAGTCTGTTTGCCGAAGTGGTAAGCTGAAGGACCGTCAACTCAAGGAGCCTGACCGCTTGAACGGACACGAATTGGTTTCATCTTCGCCGCGCCAGTCGAAAACATCCGCGACAGACGTCAATCACTTCGTGCTCACATTTGAGAACAACCGGTTCGCCAGCGAGTTGTTTGGCCAGTTCGACCAGAATCTCAAATTGATTGAGCAGCGCCTGCATATCGATGCACGGCCGCGCGGCAATTCCGTCGCGATCTCCGGTGAAGTCGTCGCCACCAATCAGGCCCGCCGGGCGCTGGATTATCTCTACGGGCGCCTGCAGAACGGCAGCACCGTTGAACCCTCCGATGTCGAAGGCGCCATCCGCATGGCTGTCGCTGCCGATGATCAGCTCCAGTTGCCGACCATGGAAAAGAAAGCCAAGCTGAACCTCGCGCAGATCTCGACGCGCAAGAAGACTGTTGCGGCCCGCACGCCGACGCAGGACGCCTATATGCGCGCGCTGGAGCGGTCCGAACTGGTTTTCGGCGTCGGCCCCGCCGGTACCGGCAAGACCTATCTTGCCGTTGCACATGCCGCCCAGCTTCTCGAGCGCGGCGCGGTCGATCGCATCGTGCTGTCGCGCCCTGCCGTCGAGGCCGGCGAACGCCTCGGCTTCCTGCCGGGCGACATGAAGGACAAGGTCGATCCGTATCTGCGGCCACTGTACGACGCGCTCTATGACATGATGCCGGGCGACAAGGTCGAGCGGGCGATCACCGCCGGCGTCATCGAAATCGCCCCGCTCGCCTTCATGCGCGGACGCACGCTGGCAAACGCCGCCGTCATTCTCGACGAGGCGCAGAACACCACGACGATGCAGATGAAGATGTTCCTGACGCGTCTCGGCGAAAACGGCCGGATGATCGTCACGGGCGATCCAAGCCAGGTGGACCTGCCGCGCGGCGTCAAGTCCGGCCTTGTCGAAGCCCTGCAGATCCTCAAGGGCGTTGAGGGCGTCTCGGTCGTCCGCTTCAAGGATGTCGACGTCGTCCGCCATCCGATGGTTGCCCGCATCGTCCGTGCCTATGAGGCAACGACGGCCGTGCATGACGAAAGCGAGCAGGGCGACCGCTAAGGCGGAAGCAAGCCAATCATGACAAGCCTTGATATCCAGATCAGCGTCGAGGAAGGCCCGTGGCCTTCCGAGGCGGAACTTGCGTCTCTTAGTGAACGTGTGCTTGGCGCGAGCGCCGATTTTCTGAAGCGTGAGGAAAAACAGCCATTTCCAAAAAGGCCGCCGGAAGTGTCGCTGGTGTTTACCGATGACGCCTCCATCCGCGAGATCAACGCGGAATGGCGCAGCCAGGATAAACCGACCAATGTGCTGTCGTTTCCGGCCTTCCCGGTGACGCCGGGCAAGATGCCTGGTCCGATGCTCGGCGATATCATCCTTGCCCATGAGACGCTGGTGCGCGAGGCCGATGATCTCGGCAAGCCTTTCGATGAGCACCTGACTCATCTCCTGGTACATGGATTCCTGCATCTTTTCGGCTATGATCACATCGATGAGAGTGACGCCGAAAGAATGGAGCGCCTTGAGACTCGCATTTTGGCCGGTCTTGGTTTATCTGATCCCTATGGGGACAGGGATCCCGTTTGATAGTTTGGAACAATGAGCGATTTTAGAGCGCAGCCGGCACCGGCTGTTAGAGACGAGGCGGAAGCCTCCAGTCAGGACGAGGCGGGCAGTAGTAGCACCGCCCCGAAACCTGAGAACGGCAAGTCAGGCTCCTCCTTCTGGAGCCGTGCAGCCCGGATCTGGCGTGCGGGCAATGCCTCCAGCCTTCGTGAAGATCTTACCGACGCGTTGATGACAGGGGCTGCGGATGGCGATACGGCGTTTTCGCCGGCTGAACGCGCCATGCTCAACAACATCCTGCGATTCCGCGAAGTCCGCGTCGAGGATGTCATGGTCCCGCGCGCCGATATCGAGGCAGTGGATCTCAGCATCACCATCGGTGAACTGATGGTGATCTTCGAGGAATCCGGCCGTTCGCGCATGCCGGTCTACAGCGAAAGCCTTGATGATCCGCGCGGCATGGTTCATATCCGCGACCTGCTCTCCTATGTGACTAAGCAGGCCCGCAACAAGCGGCGCACCGGCAGCCGTTCTGCTGCGAGTGCCACGACAACCACGGCCGAAAAGCCGGTTCGCCAGCCCAAGCCGAGTTTCGATCTCGGCCGCATCGACCTGTCGAAGACCGTCGAAGAGGCCGGCATCATCCGCCAGGTCCTGTTCGTGCCGCCATCCATGCACGCTTCGGATTTGATGCAGCGCATGCAGGCCGCCCGCATTCAGATGGCTTTGGTGATCGATGAATATGGTGGCACCGATGGCCTCGCCTCGCTTGAGGACATCGTCGAAATGGTTGTCGGTGATATCGAAGACGAGCATGACGACGAAGAAGTGATGTTCGCCAAGACGTCCGACGACGTTTTTGTCGCCGATGCCCGCGTCGAACTGGAAGAGATCGCCGCGGCGATCGGCCCGGATTTCGACGTGCGCGAGCAACTTGAGGATGTCGACACGCTCGGCGGTCTAGTCTTTGCCTCGCTCGGCCGCATCCCGGCCCGTGGTGAGGTGGTCCAGGCGATCCCCGGTTTCGAATTCCAGGTTCTGGATGCCGATCCGCGCCGGGTGAAGCGCGTGCGGATTGTCCGCAAGCGCCCGCCCGCCCGCCGCCGCCCTTCAAAGGGTGAGGAGGATATCGCGTTTGACGGTGCATCAGCCGCCATGCCCGAGAAATCACTGCGCGATACCGGCTAAGCCTCGCGCTGCGGGGCTAAAACGCCGTTTCCAGGCACGACAAGTAGCCACTTTTTTGGAACACTGCCGCCACGTTGATTCGGATTGACGGTTTTGCGCGCGCTGTGTGCTGCGTAAGGATCGGGTGGCGGCTTGCGCCGGTTGGGAGAAGTGAATGGAGTGGCTTGCGGGCAGGATCATGCTGTTGTCGGGAGCCCGCCGGGCTCTTGTCGCCTTCGTCGCCGGTTTGATTGCCGTTTTCGCGCTGCCGCCCTTCGGTATATTTGCAGCACCGTTTTTGTCTTTCCCCATTCTCGTCTGGCTGATCGATGGCGCTTCGGGCAATCCGGACCGTGGTCCCATCCGGCGCAGCTTTCCGGCGTTCTGGATCGGCTGGTGTTTCGGTTTCGGCTATTTCCTCGGAGGCCTGTGGTGGCTGGGCAATGCGCTTCTGGTCGAGGCCGATGATTTCGCCTGGGCCGTGCCGCTGGCGGTGATCGGCGTTCCGGCGTTCCTTGCTTTCTTCTACGCTTGCGCGGCTGCGTTGGCCCGTATCATGTGGTCCGACGGCCTGGGCCGGATCGCAGCGCTCGCCTTTGCCTTTGGGCTTTTCGAGTGGCTGCGCAGCTTCGTCCTTACCGGCTTTCCCTGGAACGCGATCGGTTATGCGGCCATGCCGGTTCCGTTGATGATGCAGTCCGCCGCTGTCATCGGTCTTGCCGGGATCAACATGCTGGCTGTCTTCGTTTTTGCAGCGCCCGCCCTGATCGGCACGCGCAAGGGGCTGCGTGCCGGGTTGGGCCTTGCCGTCCTGCTGGTTGCGGCGCATTTCGGTTACGGCTTTTACCGGTTGGAACAGCCGTTGCCGCCGCCGGCCGATCCAGCCTTGACGGTCCGGCTTGTCCAGCCTTTGATCGATCAGTCGAAGAAGATCGACGACAACGAACGGATGACGATCTTTGAAGAGCATCTGGCGCTGACGCAGGCGCCGCCCGCCGATGGCAGCAAGCGGCCGGATATCATCGTCTGGCCGGAAACCGCGGTGCCGTTCATCCTGACTGAAAATCCTGATGCGCTGTTGAGAATTTCCGACGTGCTGCAGGATGGGCAGTTGCTCATTGCCGGCGCGGTGCGGGCGGAAGCCACTGGCACCGGCCAACCGCCGCGTTACTACAATTCGATCTATGTGATTGACGATCGCGGTCAGATCGTCGGTGCGTCGGACAAGGTCCACCTTGTACCCTTTGGCGAATACTTGCCGCTGGAGAACCTCCTGTCGGCGGCGGGCATCGATACGGTCGCCATGCCCGGCGGCTTTTCCGCTGCGGCAACGCGCACGCTGCTGACGCTGCCAGGCGGCAAGACGCTCTATCCGTTGATCTGCTATGAGGCCATTTTCCCTGGCGAAATCGGCAGGGACGCGCTGCGTGCCGATGTGCTGCTCAATCTCACCAACGATGCGTGGTTTGGCAACACGCCTGGACCATACCAGCATTTCCAGCAGGCGCGTCTTCGCGCCGTTGAGACAGGTTTGCCGCTCATTCGCGATGCCAATACCGGCATATCGGCGGTCATCAACGGACGCGGGGAAATCGTTACCGGTCTTCAGCTCGGAACAAAAGGTTTTGTGGACACACTTTTGCCGGGAAAGTATGCATTGCTAATAAGCCCTGAGGCGCAAGAAAGAAACACAATCCTGATTGGGTGCCTTTTGTTCGGTTTGGCAGTTATTTCCCGCGCAAGTTTTATTCTGCGGGAGAATTGACCAAAAACCCCTAAAATTGCATAGTGGCAATCACCATCGATCTTCACCTATGTTCGGGGGGTTTCCGCCCCGGCTGCACAACGTAACGTGTAGTCTGCTCTCGGCAAGTGTCCAGGTTATGGAGTAGCTGAAACTTTGCTTATTAGGAAACCGTTATGATAGAAAACAAGAAGAAGCCGAACCCGATCGACATTCATGTCGGTAGCCGGATTCGTCTTCGCCGCACCATGCTGGGCATGAGCCAGGAGAAACTCGGAGAGAGCCTCGGGATCACCTTCCAGCAGATTCAGAAATATGAAAAAGGTACGAACCGGGTCGGCGCCAGCCGTCTTCAGAACATTTCAAGCATCTTGAATGTTCCGGTATCCTTCTTTTTCGAAGATGCACCGGGCGATCAGTCAACCGGTCCGTCTGGCATGGCGGAAGCCTCAAGCTCGAATTACGTCGTTGATTTCCTGTCGTCCTCGGAAGGTCTCCAGCTGAACCGCGCATTCGTCAAGATTGGCGATCCCAAGGTGCGCCGCAAGCTTGTTGACCTCGTCAAGGCGCTGGCAGCAGAGGCGGAAGCCGAATAAGGCCGACGTCAAAGAGACAGCATGAAAGAAAGCGGCCGGACAGTGCCGCTTTTTTTGTGTCTGATGCGAGCGCCATTACCGTATCGCGCGGGCCGGATGCAGAAATGCGGCTGAAAAGCATCAAAAGTCCAGAAAATCGTTCCCTAGTCGCCCATATAAAGATATATTTATGTCCTTGTGTGCTTGTCATTTCGTGGCAATATCACTAACACGGTCAAGCAGTTTTTTCATTGAGGGGACTTCCCGCATGCGCGCTAACTACCTGTTTACGAGTGAATCCGTGGCAGAAGGTCACCCGGATAAGGTCTGTGACCGTATCTCGGACGAAATTGTCGATCTTGTGTATCGTGAAGCCGCCAAGACCGGCGTTGACCCCTGGGGGGTTCGTATCGCCTGCGAAACACTGGCGACCACCAACCGCGTCATCATCGCCGGCGAAGTCCGGGTCCCGGACACCCTTCTGAAGAAGGGCAAGGACGGCAATATCCTGAAGGATGCTGCCGGGCATCCGGTCATCAATCCAGCCAAGTTCAAGTCCGCCGCGCGCAAGGCGATCCGTGAAATCGGTTACGAGCAGGCTGGCTTCCACTGGAAGACCGCCAAGATCGACGTGCTGCTTCATCCGCAGTCGGCCGATATCGCCCAGGGCGTTGACAATGCCGCCGACAAGCAGGGCGACGAAGGTGCCGGCGACCAGGGCATCATGTTCGGCTACGCCTGCAAGGAAACGGCAGAACTGATGCCGGCGCCGATCTACTATTCGCACCGCATCCTCGATCTCCTCGCCGCCGCTCGCAAGAAGGGTGCCGATGAGGCCGGCCGTCTCGGTCCCGACGCCAAGAGCCAGGTCACCGTCCGCTACATCGACGGCAAGCCGTCGGAAGTCACTTCGATTGTCCTGTCGACCCAGCATCTCGATGAAAGCTGGGATTCGGCCAAGGTGCGCTCCGTCGTCGAGCCCTACATCCGCGAAGCGCTGCACGACATCGAGATTGCCGATGACTGCAACTGGTATATCAATCCGACCGGCAAGTTCGTCATCGGTGGACCGGATGGCGACGCAGGCCTGACCGGCCGCAAGATCATCGTCGACACCTACGGTGGCGCTGCCCCGCATGGTGGCGGTGCGTTCTCCGGCAAGGACACGACCAAGGTTGACCGTTCGGCAGCTTATGCTGCGCGTTACCTCGCCAAGAACGTCGTGGCCGCTGGCCTGGCAGACCGTTGCACGATCCAGATCGCCTATGCGATCGGCGTCGCTCAGCCGCTGTCGATCTATGTCGACCTGCATGGCACCGGCAAGGTCACCGAAGACCAGGTCGAAGGCGCGATCCGCAAGACGATGGACCTGTCGCCGTCGGGCATCCGCCGTCACCTCGACCTCAACAAGCCGATCTACGCCAAGACCTCGGCCTACGGCCATTTCGGCCGCAAGGCTGGGCGTGATGGCTCCTTCTCTTGGGAAAAGCTTGATCTCGTCAAGCCGCTCAAGGATGCTTTGAAGGAAGACGCGCTGAAGGCAGCCTGATCCGGGTCTTTACGGACCGGCCGGTAAAACTGTAAAGCGGATGTCTCCTGACGGAGACGTCCGCTTTTATCGTGAAAGACTATCGCCATGACTGAACAGCATCGCAGCCGCTCGACCGAAGCCTTCTTCGGACGCCGCAAGGGAAAGCCCCTGCGCGCGCTGCAGGCAACGCATCTTGAAACCGTGCTGCCCTTGCTGCGGCTGGACCTGGTATCGCCGGCGCCTGCTGACGTGAAGACGTTGTTCAAGCATCCCGTCGGCCGGGTGCGGCTGGAAATCGGCTTTGGCGGCGGCGAGCACCTGATCCATCGCGCCGCCGAAGACCCGTCGACGGGTTTTATCGGCGTCGAACCCTTCGTCAATTCGATGGCAAAGCTGGTTGGTTATATCGAGGAGCGCGGCGTCGAGAACGTGCGCCTGCATGATGACGACGCGACGCAGGTACTGGATTGGCTTCCGGAAAACTCGATCGACCAGATCGATCTTCTCTATCCGGATCCATGGCCGAAGCGGAAGCACTGGAAGCGCCGCTTCGTCTCTCCGGTCAATCTCGATCGGTTCGCCCGCGTGCTGAAACCCAGCGGCATTTTCTGCTTCGCCTCGGATATCGACACCTATGTCAATTGGACGCTCGAACATTGCCGTAATCACGCGGCGTTCGAATGGACGGCGGAAAATGCCTCGGACTGGCTGACGCCCTATGCCGGCTGGCCGAGCACACGCTACGAGGCCAAGGCGCGGCGGGAAGGCCGCAAGTCGGCCTATCTGACATTCCGGCGCGTTTAAGCGCCGGAATTGTTTGTCCCGCTTAATGTAAGCTGACGGTACGCAGGTCGTCTTCTGCCGCCTTGAAGAAGGTGCTGGAACGGTTGTCGGTCAAAAGGATCGGCGTGCCGTCGGCACCGAACAGCGCCCATAGGTCAAGATCAGGGTCCATACTCGGCGCTTCCGGAAAAACGCGCGACACTTCGTCCGAGCGCATCTTGCGGATATAGCCAACCTCACCGGCGCCGAGATGGGCCAGGTCGTTTTTCGACAAATGTGAGCTGACGTGTTTCAATCCCATGAGTCGTACTCCGTGGCTTTGCCGATTTCATCGCCCGGGAGGCGATAGAAATCCGCAACACATTGATTTTCCTGTACGAAGTTCGGGGCCATTGGGAGCGGCCGGGTCCTAGGTGCAGCCGGCATGAGCTGCCGGTTATCCTACTCTGGGACCAAAATATTAATTTTCTTTACCATACGGACAGGTTCCGGACGAATGAGGTCGACCGACAGCAGGCCGTTCTTCAGCTCGGCCTTGGAAACCTGCATTCCCTCGGCCAACACGAACATCCGCTGGAACTGGCGGGCTGCGATGCCACGGTGCAGATAGTCACGCTCGCCCGTCTCGCTTTGGCGTCCGCGGATGATCAGCTGGTTTTCCTCTGTCGTGACGTCGAGGTCGTCTTCCGAAAAACCGGCGACGGCGAGCGTGATTCGCAGGCTGTCCGGCTCATCGGCCGAATCGTCCCGGCGCACACGCTCGATATTGTAGGGAGGGTAGCCGTCATTGCCCTTGGCGATGCGCTCAAGGGTCTTTTCCATCGCGTCGAAACCGAGCAGAAGCGGGCTCGTGAAGGGCGTGATCCGGGTCATGTCTAGTCCTTGCAGCTCAAGCGACTGTTTTGACGGACCTGCGAGGCAGCATCCGTGAGGCTTCAATATGGTAGCTGTGCGTAGCGAGTGCAAGGCGCTTGCGCCGGACCGGCAGGCAAATCATAGTCCCGCTCGCTGATTTGGAGGAGACCCGCATGGCCGCGCCGAGAAAGATTATCATCGATACCGACCCGGGGCAGGACGATGCTGCCGCGATCATGCTGGCGCTCGGTAGCCCCGGTGAGCTCGACGTGCTGGGCATTACCGCCGTCGCCGGCAATGTGCCGGTGGCGCTGACCTCCCGCAATATCCGGGTGATCTGCGAGCTGTGCAATCGCCGTGACGTCAAGGTTTATGCGGGGGCGGACAAGCCGCTGGTTCGCCAACTGGTGACGGCCGAACATGTGCACGGCAAGACCGGCCTGGATGGCCCGGTGGTCGAAGAACCGACCATGCCGATGCAGACGCAGCATGCCGTCGATTTCATCATCGAGACCCTGCTGGCCGAAGAGACAGGAACCGTGACGCTCTGCACGCTGGGTGCGCTCACCAACATCGCGCTGGCGCTCAACAAGGCACCGCAGATTGCCCCGCGCGTTCGCGAAATCGTCATGATGGGCGGCGGCTTCTTCGAGGGCGGCAACATCACGCCGGCGGCGGAGTTCAATATCTATGTCGATCCGGATGCCGCCGACATCGTTTTCAAGTCCGGCATTCCGATCGTGATGATGCCGCTTGATGTCACGCATCGGGTTTTGACCTACAAGACCCGCGTCGAAAAGATCAAGGCGATCGGCTCGCCTGCGGCGGTTGCGATGGCTGAAATGCTGGAATTCTTCGAGCGCTTCGATATCGAGAAATACGGTTCCGATGGCGGCCCGCTGCACGATCCGACGGTGATCGCCTATCTCCTACGCCCCGAATTGTTCAAGGGCCGCGGCTGCAATGTCGAGATCGAGACCAAATCGGAGCTGACCGTCGGCATGACCGTAGTCGACTGGTGGCAGGTCACCGGCCGCAAGCACAATGCCAAGGTTATGCGCGAGGTCGACGATCAGGGCTTTTTCGATCTCCTGACCGAGCGGCTCACCCGTCTCTGATCGGCAGCATCAGCATGAAACAAGAACGGCGCCGCAAAGGGCGCCGTTCTTTTGCTTCGCGCGTCTAACGCCCAGTCGGACTTCGCAACTAAGGTGTGGTTGTCGTGGGCGTGGTGGTTGTTCCGCCCGTCGCAGGCGTACCCGTTGCCGGGGTGTCCGTCGCGGGCTTGTCGGTCGATGGGGTTTCCACCGCCGGCACATTGACGTTCACGTTGGTACCGCCACCACCATTGGGGTTGATGACGCCGGTAAACATCAGCAAGCCGCCGATAACAACAAGCGCGAGTATGACGGCAACAATCCAACGGGCGCTGCTGCGGCCTGTATTGATAACTGTGGGTCCACGATCAGTCATCTCGAATTCCTCCGCGTTGACAATCAACCTTAACGCTGCGGATCAAAGAAAGTTCCATCAGAGGTCGGCAAGCGATTGTTGGGACCGGAGGGCATCCATAAAAATCAAACGGCGCCACTTGGGCGCCGTTTTCATTCGGATCGAAGGCTCGAAAGCCCAGGGCTCAGAATTCTTCCCAGTTATCCTGGGCAAGAGCCGTGTTGCCGGAAACCTGTGGCACGGCCCGTGGCGCCGGAGCACTGTAGCGGGCCGGTGCGGCCTTGGCCGGCGCGCTGTAGCTCGGCGCTGATGCCTTGGCTGGCGTCCTCATCTTGTCTGCCGTGCTGCGCAGCATGTCAGCCGAAGACAGGTTCTGACGTGCGACATGGAAGCGGGAGACCAGCGTGCTCAGCGCGCGGGCTTCCTCGTTCAATGCCATGCTGGCGGCGGTGGTTTCTTCCACCATCGCCGCGTTCTGCTGGGTCACCTGGTCCATCTGGTTGACCGCCGTGTTGATCTCCTTCAGGCCAACCGCCTGTTCGGAGGCCGAGCCGGAGATCTGGCGGATCAGACCATTGATCTGCACCACCTGATCGGCGATCTTCTGTAGTGCGCCACCGGCGCGGCCAACGAGATCGACACCATCGCGCACCTGGCCGGCCGAGGTGTTGATCAACTGCTTGATCTCCTTGGCGGCATTGGCCGAGCGCTGGGCGAGTTCGCGCACTTCCTGGGCAACCACGGCAAATCCCTTGCCGGCATCGCCTGCACGGGCGGCTTCCACGCCGGCGTTCAGCGCAAGCAGGTTGGTCTGGAAGGCGATTTCGTCGATGACGCCGATGATGCGGCTGACTTCGCCAGACGACTGCTCGATGCCCTTCATCGCGGCAATCGCCTTCTGCACCACTTCGCCGGACTGTTCGGCATCCGTGCTGGCGGTCTCGACGGATTTCGCCGCGACCTTGGCATTGTCGGCGCTGGCATTGACCTGCGAAGTCAGCTGATCGAGTGCCGCCGCCGTTTCTTCCAGGCTTGCGGCCTGCTGTTCGGTGCGGTGCGACAGGTCGTTGGCGGCATTGCTGATTTCGCTGGTGCCGGTGCCGATGTTGACGACAGAGCTGTTGACTGTCTGGATCGTCTCTTCGAGGCTGTCCATGGCAGAGTTGAAGTCGGTCTTCAGCTGGGCATATTCGCCCGGGAAATCGTCGGTGATACGGTAAGCGAGGTCGCCGGAGGAAAGCTGAGCCAGGCCCTTGGCGAGCTTGGCAACAATTTCGCGCTGGGTGGCGTTCGACTGGGCGCGTTCGGCTTCGGACTGGTTGCGCTGCTGCTCGGAAGACTGGCGCTCCTGCTGCGCTTCGGCTTCCAGGCGCTTGGTATCGGCCAACCGATGGCGGAAGCCTTCCAGCGCTTTGGCGACGGAACCCGTTTCGTCTGTGCGATCCTGGCCGGAGACGGCGTTGGCATAAACGCCCTTGCTGAGGTTCTCGACATCGCTGACCAGCCCTGCAAGTGGCTTCTGGACGAAGCTGCGGACGGAGAGATAGAGGCCGAGAAGCACGGCGCCGAGCACGATCAGGCCACCGATGATCATCATATAGGTCTGGTCGACGACAGGTGCGTTGATGGCGCTTTGCGGTACATCGACGAGCACCACCCAGGTCGTGTTCACGTCGGGCAGGCTGAAGGGATAGACCACGCGCTCGAAGGTTTCGTTGCCGTCATAGGTCAGGTCATGAATCATGCCCGGCTGTGCGGTGGATAGCGCGTTCTTGACGATATCGGCGCCGACACCGTCATATTCCTTCATCAGCAGGTCCGGGATCGGGGCGACCAGCCATTTGCCGGTCTGCGAGAGAAGCGTCACGCGGCCGGTGCCGAAGGGGCGGATATCCTTGACCTTGTTGGCAAGCGAAGAGAGCGAAACATCGACGCCACTGACGCCGATCAGCTTGCCGTTGGACATGACCGGATAGGCGATCGAGGACATCGAGTTGTTGTCGCCGGTCGTGCTTTCGGTGTAGGGCGGCGACATCGCGCCCTTGAGGCTCTTGGCCGCCAGTGCATACCAGTCGGCCGCATAGTCGGAATCGAAGGTCGAGAAGGAAATGCCGGTCTTGCTCTTCGTCCAGTAGGGGTTCAGCGTTCCATCCTTGCTGGCGCCGAATTCCTTCTGGCCCGCAAAGTCCTTGGATTTGCCGTCGAAAGCATTCGGCTCTTCGGCGAACCAGCTACCGAACGCGAATGCGTTCTTCTCGACATTGGCCTTCAGCAGATCGACGACGGCCTTGCGGTCGAGATAGCCGCCTTCCTGGCCGCGCCCGATGATGCCGGCCGTCGAGCGGGCAGCGCCGGCCAGTTCGGCAATGTTGCTGGCAATGTCGGACGCAATGGATTTTGCCTCGGTGCGTGCCTGGTCGAGGACGAGTGTTTCGACACGATCCTGCGTCTGGGAAATCAGCACGTAGTTGGAGGCGAGAAGGACGAGCGCAATGGTGCCGCCCGTGACCGCGATAAGCTTGGTCGCCAGCGATTTGGCCTGGAACTTGAACATGAATGTCCCCGCATGGTGAGAGGTCCGCGGGTTTGTAGCCGCGGAGTGACGCGATCTTTGGGTGGGAGATGCCCCCTCATGGAGCGCCGGATGCCAACCGGCATCGTTGGGCCGCCCATGATCTTTGGAAGGCAGCCCTTTCAAGTGTTTGATAGCGCGATATTTATTAAAATTAGAACAACGTTGGAGACCGAAATCCCACAGTTTTCACGGGATTTCTTCCTCAGTGCCGTGGCGGCGACGCCGGCTGTTCTGATTGCGCAACGGCGCTCTGGCGGCCGCAGCCGCTCAGATTTTTGCGTCGACCTCAGCGGCCACGGGGATGGCTGGCTGAGCACCCGGATTGAGGCAGGCAAGCGAACCGGCAACGGCGGCACGGCGCAAGGCTGCATCGAAATCGAGACCGGCATCGAGGCTGGCGGCGAGATAGCCGCAGAAAGTGTCTCCAGCACCGACGGTATCGACCGGCTCGATCTTCAGGCCCTTGGCCCGATGGATCTTGCCGCCCCGCACCGCAACGACGCCCTCGGCGCCCAGCGTCACGATGACTGTCTGGCCTGTTTCGCGCGACAGAGCCTGCATGGCGTCTTCACGCTCCGCCGCCGAAAGGCCTTCGCGTCCGGCAAGCAGTTCGAATTCGGTCTCGTTGGCTACGACGATGTCCGCCATCCGGCCAAGCCGGGCGGCGTCTTCCGTCAGAGGCGCAATGTTGATGATCGAGGTGATGCCCTTGCTCTTTGCCGCAGCAAGCGCCTTCTCCACCGATGCCGGCGGGATTTCCAGCTGCAGCATCAGCGTATCGCCGGCGCCCATCGTCTCGACGGCTGATTGTGCATCGTTGGCGCTGACCGCGCCATTGGCGCTGGCCACCACGACGATGACGTTTTCGCCGTCGCCACCGACCAGGATATGCGCGGTACCGGTCGGTTCGCTCACTGTTTTCGTCAGGGACAGATCGGTGCCTGCTTGTTTCAGAAGTGCCAGCGCGCCATCGGCAAAACTATCCGATCCGACCGCGCCTGCCATGCGGACGCTGGCTCCCGCCCGCCGTGCTGCCAGGGCCTGATTGGCACCCTTGCCGCCTGCGGCGGTTGAAAATCCGGTGCCGGTCACCGTCTCACCGGGCTTTGGCAGGCGTGCGGTCGTGGCGATCAGGTCCATGTTGATGGAGCCGAAAACTGTAATCATCTGAAGTCTCTCCCGGGGCAGTCGATTTTCGCGGGACAGTGCCCGACAGGGTCAGTCCTCGTCAACCACCCGCAGCTTCAATTGCCCCATGCGCGCATCGAAGGATTTCTGATCGGGCTTGCCGTCGGGCATCGCGCCGGCTGTTTCCAGGTCCAGTGCCTCGATGCGCGTGCCACGCTTCTTGAGCTTTTCCGAGGAAACCAGAATGTCGTCGACATCCTTCTGGGTGGTGAGGAAATGGCCATGCAGCTTGCGCACCCGGTCGTCGAGCCGGGTCAGGTCCTCCATCAACCGGATCACTTCGCCCTGGATCAGGTGCGCCTGCTCGCGCATCCGGGCATCCCTGAGAATGGCCTGGATAACCTGGATCGATAGCATCAGCAGCGACGGCGAAACGATGACGATCCGCGAGCGGTGTGCCTTCTGGACGATCCCTTCGAAATGCTCGTGGATTTCGGCAAAGATCGATTCGGAGGGCACGAAGAGAAAGGCCGTTTCCTGGGTCTCGCCGGGGATCAGGTATTTCCCGGAAATATCCCGGATATGCACCTCCATGTCGCGCCGGAACTGCTGTTGCGCCTGACGGACTATCTCGGGATTTTCGGCGCTGCGGATGGCATTCCAGCCCTCGAGCGGAAATTTCGCGTCGATAACCAGATCCGGCTGGCCGTTCGGCATGCGGATGGTGCAGTCCGGCCGCGAGCCGTTGGAAAGCGTTGCCTGGAAGGCATAGGCGCCCATCGGCAGGCCGTCGGCAATGATCGTTTCCATGCGCGACTGGCCAAAGGCACCGCGCGTCTGCTTGTTGGACAGGATACTTTGCAGTCCGGCCATGTCCTTGGCCAGCGACTGGATGTTGGTCTGCGCGGTGTCGATGACCGCCAGCCGTTCCTGCAACCGGCGCAGGTTCTCGTGTGTCGCCTTCGTCTGTTCGGTAATCGAGGTGCCAAGCCGGTGTGTCATGCCGTCGATCCGCTGGCTGATCGACTGGTTGAGCTCGGACTGACGGGCGCCGAACACATCGGCCATGGCAGCAATACGGCCCTGCATCTCCGTCTGCGCGGCAAGAAGCGCCGTCATGCGCTGCTCTGCATCAACAGCCGCCTGCCGGTCGCGCCGCCTGCCGAGAACCGCCGGAATACCGGCAAACAGCAGGATGACGACGGCGCCGAACAGGCACATGCCGAGCGTGACCGTATAGGAGCCAAGGATGAACAATGGCTGATCAAGGGTGAGAATTGCCGGTTCCATCCGGGCAACCTAGGTGGATTCGGCTTTGCTGACTAGATCAAAACAAGAACATTGGTAAATCGATCGATACAAACTGCTGCATTTGCTGCAAAAATCTTGAAAACGAGAATTCCATCGGCGCAAAAGATCGGTTATGGGAGCCAGATGACCATCAAGCCGCTCATCATTCTTCCCGATCCCGTGTTGCGCCAGCTGTCCCAGCAGGTGGAAACAGTCGATGCCGATATTCGCCGTCTGGCGGATGATATGCTGGAGACGATGTACGATGCGCCCGGCATCGGCCTTGCTGCGATCCAGATCGGCGTCCCGCGCCAGATGCTGGTCATCGACGTCTCGAAGGAGGGAGAGGACAAGCAGCCGCTGGTCTTCATCAACCCGAAGATCCTGACGACGTCGGACGAGCTGTCGGTCTACGAAGAAGGCTGCCTGTCGATCCCGGATTATTATGCCGAGGTCGAGCGGCCGGCGACGATTACTGTCGAGTATATCGATCTCGAAGGAAAGAAGCTGACGGCCAAGGCTGACGGCCTTCTGGCGACCTGCCTGCAGCACGAGATCGATCATCTGAACGGCGTGCTGTTCATCGACCACATTTCCAAGCTCAAGCGCGAAATGGTGATCCGCAAGTTCACCAAGGCCGCCAAGACCCGCGGCGCCAAGGCGATCTGACGCTTCCGTTGAAAACCTGAGCCTGCGGGACTATGATATCAGTGATATCATAGTGGAGGTTGCGCATGGGCGATCTGCTTCTTCGCGGAATTGACGATGCCTTGAAGGTCGAGCTGCAGGAAAGTGCGCGCCGCAATGGCCGCAGTCTTTCGGAGGAAGCCATTGCCCAGATTCGCGCTGCGCTGGAGAAAGAGCAGGATCACGGGCAAACGGCTGGGCAGCGGCTTCGCGCTGTTTTGGGTAATGCGAAATTCGAGGATGACGAGTTGCGCGCCATCGATGCTTTTCGCAAGCAGCCCGATCGTACTCCGCCGGATTTTACATGATCGTTCTCGATACCAACGTCATTTCCGAACTTCAGGGACGGCATCATAGCGAGCGCATCCTTCGATGGTTGGACGGCTATGACAGTGAAGTGGTTTTTCTGACGGCGATTGCATTGGCGGAAATTCACTTCGGTATCGCCTTGCTGGATCCGAGTGCCCGGCAAGAGAGCCTACGCCAGACTTTCATGCGCATCGAGAGCGAGTTCTCCGGACGAATTTTGAGCTTCTCGCAAACCGCAGCCGGGCGATATGGCGCCCTTGCCGCTCATCGACAGAAGGCGGGAAGAGCGATGGAAACCAAGGACGCCATGATCGCCGCGATCTGCCTGTCCCACGACGCGACGCTGGCGACGCGCAATACAAAAGACTTCGAGGGGCTTGATTTGACGCTCGTAAACCCGTTTGAAGAGGCCTGATCAGAACGGGGAACCGCGCGCCATGCCGCTTCGCATCATCTTCATGGGAACGCCGGAGTTTTCAGTGCCGACGCTGGCGGCACTGGCCGAGGCCGGCCACACGATCGTTGCCGTCTACACCCAGCCGCCACGGCCCGGCGGACGCCGTGGTCTCGACCTGCAGAAATCGCCGGTCCATCAGGCCGCCGAACTGCTCGGCATCGAAGTGCTGACGCCCGTCAATTTCAAGGACGCGGCGGACCGTGAGACCTTTCGCGCGTTCGATGCCGATGTCGCCGTTGTCGTGGCGTACGGGCTGCTTTTGCCGGAGGAGATTCTGAACGGTACCCGGCTTGGGTGCTACAACGGCCACGCCTCGCTTCTGCCGCGCTGGCGGGGTGCGGCACCGATCCAGCGGGCAATCATGGCAGGCGACCATGAGACCGGCATGATGGTGATGAAGATGGACAAGGGGCTCGATACCGGCGATGTGGCGCTGACCAAGGTCGTCGCCATTGGCAACGATATGACGGCTGGTGAACTGCATGACAGGCTGATGCTGGCCGGTGCCGGTCTGATGAAAGAAGCGATGGAAAAGCTTGACGGTGGCGACTTGCCGCTGACTCCTCAACCGGAGACGGGCGTCCTTTATGCCGCCAAGATCAGCAAGGCCGAGACACGCATCGATTTTTCCAAGACAGCTACGGAAGTTCACAATCACATTCGTGGGCTGTCGCCCTTTCCGGGTGCCTGGTTTGAACTGGAGATCAATGGCAAGCCGGAGCGGGTCAAGGTTCTCTCCTCTGTGGTCGAGACCGCCGGTGGCGAGACCGGAACGGCGCTGTTCGACGATCTGACGATTGCCTGCGGCGACGGGTCGGTGCGGCTGACTCGGCTGCAGAAGGCGGGCGGCAAGGTGCTGGGTGCCGAGGATTTTAGGCGCGGCACGCCGATTCCTGCCGGCACAAGGCTTTCCTGATGCCGCGTTTCCGCCTGCTCATCGAGTATGATGGCTCCAACTATGTCGGCTGGCAGCGGCAGGATAATGGACCGTCGGTGCAGGGTGCTGTTGAAAAGGCAATCCTGGCGCTGACCCGCGAATCGGCTCTGATCCGAGGGGCGGGGCGTACCGATTCCGGTGTGCATGCCCGGGGCCAGGTGGCGCATGTGGATCTCTCGCGGGCCTGGAAGCCGGAAACGCTGCGCAATGCGCTGAATGCCTATCTCGGCCAGGCCGGACAACAGGTGTCGATCATCGAGGCGGCGGAGATGCCGGACGAGTTCGATGCCCGTTTTTCAGCATTGAGACGGCATTATCTCTACCGCATCATTTCGCGGCCATCGCCCTTAGCGCTGGAGGCGAAGCGTGCGTGGTGGGTGTCGAAGCCGCTCGATCATGAGGCGATGCACGCGGCGGCCCAGAGGCTGGTCGGTTATCACGATTTCACCACGTTCCGCTCGACCCATTGCCAGGCCAACAGTCCGTGGCGAACGCTCGACCGGCTGGACGTGACGCGGGATGGCGATGTCATCGAAATCCGGGCGACGGCGCAGAGCTTTCTGCACAACCAGATCCGCTCCTTTGCAGGCACGCTAAAAATGGTTGGTGACGGGCGGTGGACGCCGGATGACGTGCGGGCGGCACTGGAGGCGAAGGACCGCAAGGCCTGCGGTCCGGTTGCGCCGCCGGAGGGGCTTTATTTCATGCAGGTCGATTACTGAAGGGTTGCGGCATAGATCGGCATCAGGCCGAGCAATGGCGGCAGGGCTTCGCTCAACATCAGCGATGGCAGGATCAGCAGAGCCGAGATCGTTGAGGCGAGCAGCAGCTGGTTGTTGGTCACTGTCCTCACCAGCCTGAAAATCACCGTGAAACTGGCCAGAAGCAGGATCAGAGACAGCAGGTATGCCAGTCCCTGTCCACCCGGCATGACCAGCCGGATCGCCAGTGGAACAGCCATGGCATAGACGGTCGGGACGGCCAGCCAGTTGGTGCTGATGATGATCGGGGCGAGCAATCCGGCATAGCCGAGCGGCTTTGCCAGCACCGACACCAGCACCAGGGGCACAATCCACATCGTCACGTCGACGAGAAACAGCTTCAAAATGAAGCCAAGCCCAGTTTCTGTGCCTGGCGGCATCTGCTCCAGGTAAAACATCCGCCATGCCGCCCAGCCGACCGCCATGGCCGGCAGGCACCAGAGGAAAGCGGCAAACGAGCGCCAGACGCCGGTCGCGGTGATGTCGAGCCAGTCGAAGCCGCTCCTGTCGCCCAGGATCAGCAGCCAGACACCTCTCAGATAGGCACCGATTTCCTCAATCTGCGGCATGGCCAAACCAGCGGCTGATGAAGGTTTCGTAGATCTGCGTCAGGGTTTCGAGATCCGCGACGGCTACACGCTCATCGACCATGTGCATGGTCTGGCCGACAAGGCCGAACTCGACCACCGGGCAGTAATCCTTGATGAAGCGCGCATCCGACGTGCCGCCGGTTGTCGACAGTTTCGGCTCACGGCCGGTGACGGCCTCGACAGCACCCGATAACGAGGCGATCAGGGCGTTGTTGCGGGTGAGGAAGACGTGGCTCGGACGTTCACTCCAGGTGAGATCATAGCGGACCGGCGGGCGGCCCGGACGAAGCGGGCTTTCGGCTGCGGCACGATCGAGACGGGCGATGATCTCGGCCCTCAGGTTGTCGGCTTCCCAGGTGTCGTTGAAGCGGATGTTGAAGCTCGCCGATGCCTTGGACGGAATGACGTTGACAGCCTTGTTGGCGACGTCGATCGTCGTCACCTCAAGATTGGACGGCTGGAAATTGTCGGTTCCGCCATCGAAAGGCGGGTCCATCAGCGCCCGAGTGAGAGACAGGATGCCGCGCACCGGGCTGTCGGCCAGATGCGGATAGGCGGCATGGCCCTGAACGCCGTGCACGGTAATGGTTCCTGATAGCGAGCCACGGCGGCCGATCTTGATCGTGTCGCCGAGATGGTCGGGATTGGTCGGTTCGCCAACCAGGCAAGCATCCCAGCGCTCGCCCCTGGCGGCCGCCCATTCGAGCAGCTTGGTGGTGCCGTTGATCGCCGGGCCTTCCTCGTCGCCGGTGATCAGGAACGAGATCGAGCCCTCCGGCGCCCCATGTTTATCGATGTGACGGGCAACGGCGGCGGCAAAACAGGCGATACCGCCCTTCATGTCGACGGCGCCGCGGCCGTACATTTCGCCACCGGCAATATCGGCGGAAAATGGACCATGCGTCCAGGCGCTCTCGTCGCCAACCGGCACGACATCGGTATGGCCGGCAAACATCAGGTGCGGGCCGCCGGTGCCAAGCCGGGCATAAAGATTTTCGATGTCCGGCGTGCCCTCTTCAGTCGCCATCACCCGATCAACCGTGAAGCCGAGCGGCTTGAGCATCGCTTCGAGCGCTGTCAGTGCACCGCCCTCGGCAGGCGTCACGGACGGGCAACGGATCAGGGCGGAGAGATTGGCGACGGGATCGATAGCGGTCATCAAGAAAGCCTGTTGTTTCGCGGGGCTTGGTTTAGCCGATCCATGCGGGGCTGTCACGGGGTTACGCTTGGGGTTTGTAGTGGTCACCACCAGCCGCGACTGCGTGGCGACCTCCGTCCTCAAGGGGGAGGTCGCATTCCCAATTCTCCCCGATGGGGAGAAGAGGGAGATCGCCGCCTTCCTCAACGGCCTATAACCACGCCCGGAAAATCTGCCGTGGGTTTGCTGGTTCGGTTTACTTGGCCGAGGCGCTGGAAAGTGCCGATGACAAAGGCGGTTGCATGCGGTCCAGATGCCATTTCCAAATTTTACCGGCGGCACGTGGAGGATAACGGACAGGTTCATGCTATGCTTATTGCCGGGAGAATAACGCGGGCCGGCGCGGGCGCCCGCTGGTGGACGATCGGTGGATCATCCCTTGCCACCCGATACGCGGTTCTGACAAACACGCGGTTACTGCGCGTGCGCCTGAAGAGCGTCGCACCGAGACGGAGTTTTGAAATTGAGTGTTGCTTTTGCCAAGGATGACAGTGCCGAAACGGCTGCGGAAACCCATATGCCGGACCGTCCGATTTCCCCGCACCCGAACCGGGTGACGCAGGCCGGGCTAAAGGCGCTGGAGCTGCAGCTTGAGCAAGCCCGTGCGGCCTATGAGGCCGCAAGCGTCATCGAGGATGTCAATGAACGGCGGCGGCAGACGGCAACCCCCATGCGCGATGCCCGCTATTTTGCCGCCCGGGTTCATACGGCAGAGGTTGTCGCCGCCCCAGCGTCGACCGGCACGGTTGCTTTCGGCAGCACGGTGACGTTCGGCCGTAACGATGGGCGTGTGCAGACCTACCGGATTGTCGGTGAGGATGAGGCCGATCCCAAGGCCGGATCGATTTCCTATGTCTCGCCGGTCGCACGGCGGCTGGCAGGCAAGGCCGTTGGCGACATCGTTGGCGCCAGCGATCAGGAACTGGAGATCATCGCTATCGCATAAAGATACGCCCGGATGGCATTTCGAACGCCTGAGGCTGGAAAAATCCGGTTCGACTCTTAGTTCTGGCTGGAACCGAAGAACGAAGCGCTAAAGGACACTGCAATGGCAAAGAATACCATCTGCTTATGGTACGACAGGGATGCCGAGGCCGCCGCCCGTTTCTACGCCGAGACATTTCCCGACAGTGCGGTGGGTGCCGTCATGCGGGCGCCCGGAGACTTTCCGGACGGAAAGCAGGGGGACGTGCTGGTCGTTGAATTCACGGTTGCCGGTGTTGCTTGTATCGGCTTGAATGGAGGCCCCGCATTCAAGCAAGACGAAGCCTTCTCCTTTCAGATCTCAACGGACGATCAGGAGGAAACCGACCGCTACTGGAACGCCATTGTCGGCAATGGCGGCCAGGAAAGCGAATGCGGCTGGTGCAAGGACAAGTGGGGCGTGTCCTGGCAGATTACGCCGCGCGTCCTGATGGAAGCGATGGCGGCAGGCGGCGGCGAAGCAAAGCGGGCCTTCGATGCGATGATGACCATGAAGAAGATCGACGTCGCGGTGATCGAAGCGGCGCGGCGCGGCTGAGACGCGGTGCGGCCAAGCGGTCCGGCAAGCCGGCAGGTCAGCTGGCCAAAGACAGGCCGCCATGCCGGCGCACTTCGGTTTCGATTTCGGCGACAAGCGTGTCCAGCGCGGGATTGCGGGACTTGCGTGCCCGGCGAACCACGTAGGCCAAGGCCGGAGGCGTTGGCAGCGGGGTGGTGACAATGCTCATCTCGGGGCGGAGATGGCGTTCGCTGAGCAGCGCAACGCCGAGCGCCGATGTGACCGCCGCGACAATCCCGGCGGCGCTGGCGCACTCAAAGACGGTCTCGAGGAAAAGGTCGCCGTCCTGGCCGATGTCGAACGCCCACTGCCGGTAGAAGCATTCGTCGTCGAAGGACAGAAATGGGATGGGACCATCCGGCGGCAGGATGACGTCGGGATGTTTGACCCAATGCAGCTGCTCTCTAAAAAGGACGACGTCTGTCGGGCGGACCTCGTGCGCGAAAATCTGTATGATCGCGGCGTCCAGCTCGCCCCGCTCCAGCATGGCCCGCAGGACCAGACTCATCCGGACCTTGGTGCGCACCGCGACATGCGGGTGCAGACGGCGAAACCGCCCCAGTATGCGGGCGAGATCGGTGCAGGTCGTATCTTCGGTCAGCCCCAGCGCGATGCGGCCTGCGAGCGGCGTTTTCGTCAAGCTGAGCAGCGCTTCGTCATGGAGGCCGAGAATGCGCTCGGCATAATCGAGCAAATCCTCTCCGGCAGCCGTAAAGACCGCAGCGCCCGGTTTGCGGCTTAGAAGATCACAATCAAGGCTGCCTTCCAGCCGCTTGATCTTGTGGCTCACGGCCGATTGCGAGAGGCCCAAAGATTTTGCCGCACGCGTAACACCGCCATGGCGGCGAACGGCCAGCAAGACGCGCAAGGCGTCGATTTCAAGTCTGCGGCTATTGAGTTCACTCATGGGAAGACTCTCGATGTGATGTTCCCAAACCATGCGCCTCGCCAACATTTTTCACAAGTTTCCATCGCCATTATGGCGTAGGTGTCATGCTCTGATCGAAATTTGTCATGTGCTGGCGCGTCGTGTTTGCTCTATGGCTCGGCTGGAACGATATCCCAGCGAGTATTCCATGACCGACCACGCTCTCTCCCGGCCAAAACCCCAGCGAAGTCCCTTCCTCTGGCCTTCGCTGGCGACACTTCTGATCATTGGGTGGAGTTCCGGCTTTGTCGGCATTCGCTTTGCCATTGAAGAGGCGAGCGTCGTCCTGGTATTGTTCTGGCGCACTCTTCTGTCGGGGGTATTCCTCCTGCCATTCGCGCTGTTCATCGGGCCGCGCATGACGCGGCGCGGCGTGCTCGAACAGATGGCCTTCGGCGTCATGTCGGTATTTCTGTACCTCGGCGGCTTTGCCCTGGCGATCGAGCAGCGGGTCCCGACAGGGCTCGTTGCCCTCATATCCGACCTCTTGCCGCTGGCGATTGCGTGCCTGTCGCAACCGGTTCTGGGCGAACGGCTGACCAAGCGGCAATGGCTGGGAACGGCGATTGCGGTGGCCGGGGTCCTGTTCGTCTCGCTCGAAAGCCTGAGTTTTGGCGCGGCTCCGTTATGGGCCTATGCCCTGACGGTGGGCTCAATGCTGATCTTTGCGCTGGCGTCCGTTCTCTATAGGCGGCGGCGCACCCAGCACATGCCGGTTCATCAGAGCCTGTGTGTCCAGACGCTCACCGGCTCGGTCCTCTTTGCCATGTGCGCCATGACGCAGGGGAGCCTGGCCCCGCCGATGACCGCTAATTTTGCCATCGGCATGGCATGGTTGGTGCTGATCGCGACCTTTGCCGCCTATTCGATCTACTATACCAGCCTGCGCCTGTTTCCCGTGGCGCAGGTGAGCGCCGCGATCTATCTCAGCCCGCCTGTGACCATGCTGTGGGCCTGGGCCTTGTTCTCCGAACCGCTGACGGTCACGATGTTTATCGGCCTGGCGGTGACACTGGTTGGCGTCTGGCTGACGTCCAGAGCATAGCCGGTTGCGTTGTCGGCACCGTTTTACCAGCCGCGCCAGCCCGCCGATGCCACCAGGTCGTTGCGGATGAAGGCGATGTCGTCGGAAGCGGCAAGGGTGCCGGCACCGGGGAGGCGGCCGCGGCGCAGGGATTTCAGGGCGGGGATGCGGCAGGCGGTCTTTTCGCGCGGAGCGGCTTGATACAGGTCTTCCGCATCAAAACTGGCCGGATCGACCGAGACAACACGGATGCCACGCTCCGCGAAGTCGCGGGCAAGGCCAAGTGTCAGCATGTCGATGGCGCCCTTGATGGTCGACCGGGTTTCATCGTCCGGTGCTGCCGTATCCGGCGTGCCCGGCGCAGTCATGTTAATGATGAGACCGCCCCGGCCCGCAAACTGGCGGGCGGCTTCCTGGCACATCAGGAAGGTGCCGAAGACATTGACCGCGAAGGCACGGCCGGTATCGGCGTCCTGCGACTCGACCGGAAAAATGGCGGCGTTGTTGACGACGATGTCGGGCCGGCCGAAAATCTCTTTCGCCGCACGGAAGATGTTCTTGACGTCCTGCGCCCTGGAGACGTCACCCTCAACGGCGACGGCCCGGCCGCCACGCTGGACGATGGTGGCGGCGATTCGAGCTGCCCCCTGGCGATCGGCGGTATCGTTGATGATGACGGCAGTGCCTTCGGCTGCAAGGCGGGCAGCGATCCGCGCTGCCGGTCCATTGGCAGCGCCGGTGACGACGGCGGTTTTTCCGGTCAATCTGGTCATGGCAATTTCCTTGATTTTTCGGACTCGCTCATCCGATAATCTAAGCATGCGGCAGACACGGGCTTCGGCGTTACAACGATACTCCGAGATTTCTATGCGATCCTGCAAATGTGCAGGAGGAGACATTTCCCGATCCGGAATTCCGGAGTAGCGTTGGGTCATTCGAACATCAGGTATCGTTCCGCTCCATGCACAATCAATCTGAACGCATCGGTGAAATCGCCGCGATCATTGCGCGGCATACCTCGGGGTCGGGCATGTTCCCGACGGCGATCGAGAACCTGTTGCTGGGGCGCCAGACCGCGCCGACCGCGCCTGTGCACCTCGCCCATCGCCCGGCCTTCGCGCTCATTGCCCAGGGTCAGAAAAGCGTGACGCTCGGGCAGGATGTCTATCATTACGGCGTTGGCGATTGTGTCGTGGTGTCGTTCGACCTGCCGGTCATTTCGCGGGTCAGCGTCGCCAGCCCACAGGCGCCGCATCTGGGGCTTGGCATGGTGATCAACCCAGACCGGCTGCGTGAAGTGCTGCAGCGGATCGCCGTTCCATCCGTCGCGGCAACCGCCGATGGCATGCGCGGCCTTGCCGTCCACAAGGCTGCGCCAGCCCTTGTGGATGCGGCACTGAGATACCTGAGGCTCCTCGATACTCCAAGTGACATTGCGGGAGTGGCGCCTCTCATCGAGCAGGAAATTCTCTACCGGTTGCTGACGGGACCTTACGGGCCGCGCCTGATCCAGATCGCCACGGTCGATAGCCCGGGAAACCGGGTGGCCAAGGCGATCGCCTGGCTGCGCGAACACTATGTCCGGCCGCTGCGGATCGAGGACCTTGCCGAGCATTGCGGCATGAGCGTTTCGTCGCTGCACCATCATTTCAAGGCGGTCGCGGCGATGACGCCGATGCAGTATCAAAAGCAGCTGCGGCTCAACGAGGCGCGCCGGCTGATGCTGGTGGATAATCTGGACGCCGGAATGGCCGGGCATACCGTCGGCTATCAGAGCCCGTCGCAGTTCGGATTGGAATATACCCGCCTTTACGGCCAGCCGCCGCTGCGCGATGTCGCGATGCTGCGCACGCAGGCCGCCGCTGAATAACAAAATCGTTTTGAACGCGCAGACCGGCGTTCGAAAGTCCGGGGTGTCAACGCAGCCGTTGCGCCCTACATTCCTGAAGACCCTCCCGCCCGCGCTGCCGGGCCTTCCGCACCTTACTTTCAAGAGAACTATGGAGCACCCCATGCGCTACAATCAGCTTGGTAATACCGGCCTGTTCGTTTCGGAAATCTGCCTGGGAACAATGACCTTCGGATCGGCGGAAGGCGCCTTCTGGGGCGGCATCGCCGGTGTCGGCCAGGATGCAGCCGACCGGATCGTCGAGCGGTCGCTGGCCGCCGGTGTCAATTTCATCGATACGGCCGACGTCTATTCGGCCGGTGAATCCGAGCGGCTGCTTGGGCAGTCGCTGATCAATCTCGGCGTCGCCCGCAAGGATGTGATCATCGCCACCAAGGTCTTTGGCCAGATGGGCGAGGGCCCGAACGATCGCGGCGCTTCCCGCGGTCATATCATGGATTCGGTCGAAGAAAGCCTCGACCGGCTGCAGATGGATCATATCGATCTCTACCAGATCCACGGCACCGATACGGTGACGCCGATCGACGAGACACTCAGGGCACTGGACGACCTGGTTTCGGGCGGGCTGGTTCGTTATGTCGGCATGTCGAACTGGCAGGCCTGGCGGATCGCCAAGGCACTGGGTGTTTCCGAGCGCAAGGGCTTCGCCCGGTTCGAGACGTTGCAGGCCTATTATTCGATCGCGGGCCGCGATCTGGAACGCGACATCGTGCCGTTGCTGAATGAGGAAAAGATGGGCCTGATGGTCTGGTCGCCGCTCGCCGGTGGGCTGCTCTCGGGCAAGTACGGACCGGGCGCGCCGGGCAATGGCGAAGGCCGCCGGGCGAATTTCGACTTTCCGCCTGTCGATAAGGACCGGGCCTGGGCCTGCGTTGCGGCCATGCGTGAGGTTGGGGAAAAACATGGCGCCAGCGTCGCCGAAGTGGCGCTCGCGTTCATCCTGGCAAAGCCGTTCGTCACCAGCGTCATCATCGGTGCCAAGCGAGTGGAACAGTTGGAGGAAAACCTGAAGGCGGTGAAGCTGCGGCTTGATACCGAGGATCTGGCCAAGCTCGACGCCGTCAGTGCCTTGCCGCCGGAATATCCGGGCTGGATGCTGGAACGGCAGGGAGCAGGCCGCCGTCCGCAGCCGTTCGACGCCAAGGCGTGATGCCGCAGGGCGGCCGTTTGCGCCGCCCTTGCCATCATCAGGCTTGCATCCGCAATGCATTCCGCCGAGAAAGAGGGACGTGCTTTGAATACCCAATCTCGAAAGAAATGCATTGAACGACAACACCGCCGCCGCCGTTGATGCAATCGCGCAGATCAGCGCCGTGCCGACCATTCTCGATGTGGTCTGCAGGACGACAGGCATGCGCTTTGCGGCGGTGGCGCGGGTCACAACCGACCGGTGGATTGCCTGCGCGGTTCAGGACAATCTGGCTTTCGGGCTGGAGCCCGGCGGCGAATTGAAGATCGAGACGACGATCTGCAACGAGATCCGCGATCACCGCCAGCCCGTCATCATCGACAATGTCGCCGAAGATCCACTGTATTGCGGCCATCATACGCCGGCGCACTACGGCTTGCAGAGCTATATCTCCATGCCGATCACGCTGGCCGACGGTTCCTTCTTCGGCACGCTCTGCGCAATCGATACGGTGCCGCGCACGCTGAACACGCCCGAAATCATCGGCATGTTCCAGCTGTTTGCCAATCTGATCGCCTTTTATCTCGATGCCCACGACCGGATGGACCAGGAGCGTCAGGGCAGTGAGTTGCGCGAGCAGTTTATCGCCGTGCTCGGTCACGACCTGCGCAATCCGTTGGCTTCGCTCGATGCCGGTACCCGCATGCTGCAGCGCTCGGTCACGGACGACAAGGGCAAGGTGGTGCTCGGGCTGATGCAGAGCAGCATTTCGCGCATGTCGGGCCTGATCGACAATGTGCTCGATTTCGCCCGTGGCCGCCTCGGCGGCGGCATTTCCATCGAGCAGGCTGACCGCGTGCCGCTTCGGCCTGTGCTGGAGCAGGTCATCGCGGAACTGAAAATGGCCAATCCGAGCAGGAGGATCGAGGCTGATCTGGCGGAGGCGATGGTGCGGTGTGACGAAGGCCGGATCGGCCAATTGTTGTCGAACCTCCTGGCCAACGCGCTGACGCATGGCGATCCGGAGAAGCCGATCACGGTACACGCAGCCATAACCGGCGGCCGTTTCGAGCTTGCGGTGAGCAATGCGGGCGAGCCGATCCCCGAAGGAGTGGTCAAGGACCTGTTCAAGCCGTTCGTGCGCGCTTCGGCCAAGGCAAACCTGGAAGGTCTCGGTCTCGGGCTCTATATCGCGTCTGAAATTGCCAAGGCACACAAGGGCAGACTGCAGGTGACATCGTCACCGGAAGAGACCCGGTTTACCTTCCAGATGCCGCAGCAATAGGCGTGATATCGTTTCCGCCGATGAACCGGACCCGCTGTTCAGCGGCCGTATTCGTTTGGCCCCTCGCTGCCGGGCCACAGGCAGAGTGCGAGGAAGAGGACGGGGCTCAACACCGGAATGAACAGGCAGATGGCGAGGTGGCCGGGATAGCCGATATCGTGCAGCCGCTTGATCGTCAGGAGTGCGATTGAGGCGGTGGAGACAAGTGCGGTGATGACCAGGATCAAGGTCCAGAGCGCCAGCGGGATGTCATTGCCCTGATGGGCGAGAACGCGGGACAGCACGAAGCCGCTGACTGCGGCCCAGAATAACCAGCCGAGGAAATAGGGCAGGCGGCTGACGCGGCCGGAGGGGCTGAAGAATAGCCAGGACATACTCTGCTGCCCCTCCATTTGCATTGTGGTTAGTCTCGCAGAAGTTCGTTGATGCCGGTCTTCGAGCGGGTCTTTTCATCGACGCGCTTGACGATGACGGCACAATAGAGGTTTGGAGCGGCCACGCCGTTCGGCATGATGGCACCGGAGCCCATCGAGCCGGCCACGACGACCGAATAGGGCGGTACTTCGCCATAGGTCACTTCGCCGGTGGCGCGGTCGACGATCTTGGTGGACTTGCCGATGAAGACGCCCATGCCGAGAACCGAGCCCTCGCGCACGATGCAGCCTTCGACCACTTCCGAGCGGGCGCCGATAAAGCAATTGTCCTCGATGATCGTCGGGCCGGCCTGCATCGGTTCCAGAACGCCGCCGATGCCGACGCCGCCGGACAGATGCACATGCTTGCCGATCTGGGCGCAGGAGCCGACCGTAGCCCAGGTATCGACCATCGTGCCTTCGCCGACATAGGCGCCGAGATTGACGAAGGAAGGCATCAGGATGGCGTTGGGAGCGATATAGGCGGAGCGGCGCACAACGGCGTTTGGCACGGCGCGAAAACCGGCTTCGCGGAACTGGTTTTCGCCCCAGCCTTCGAATTTCGAGGGAACCTTGTCCCACCAGGTGGACTGGCCAGAGCCGCCCTTGACGACTTCCATGTCATTCAGGCGGAAAGACAAGAGAACGGCCTTTTTCAGCCATTGATTGACGGTCCAGTTGCCGTCGGCGCCGCGTTCTGCGACGCGCACCTTGCCGCCGTCGAGCAGGTCAAGCGCTGTGTCCACCGCATCGCGGATCTCGCCCTTGGTGTTGATGGTGACGCTGTCGCGGTTGTCGAACGCGGTGTCGATGGTCTGCGACAGGGAGGCGAGATCATGGGTCGTCATCGGAATTCCTTAAACTTCGGCGTCTATCGTAACCTGCTCTAGAGCATGATCCCGAAAAATTGAAGTGATTTTCGGTTGCAGTCGGGGCCGGATGAAGGTGTATGTCCCGGAATGAGCACGGGTGATTTGATCCGTAGCGACCGATGGATTGTAAGGAGCATCCGGCAGCGATGATTTGCAGCCGGTTTGCGGCAGGAAAGTTTGACATGGCAAGAATGAAAAAGCGGAATCTGCGGCGCAAGGATGGGGTCTGGGACCCCTTGGTCGACAGCAAGCAGACCCGCCAGCGCGCGGCCGGCGTTCCGCAGACACCACAATCGATGTCGCCCTCCTACCGGCTGGCCTATACCGACGATGATTTCATGGGCCGCGAAGAGCTGCGCCCCATGCGGCTGCAGCTGGAATTGCTGAAGCCCGAAATGATCATGGCCGAGCGCGGTATCAATTCGACCGTGGTGATGTTCGGCGGTGCCCGCATTCCCGAGCCGGGCGGCGACGCCTGGGCGGCAAAGAATGAGACGCAGCGGCAAAACCTGACCGCGGCCTCGATCTACTATGAGGAGGCGCGCAAATTCGCACGGCTCTGCTCGCTGCATTCCGCCCAGTCCGGCTACACGGAATATGTCGTGACCACCGGCGGCGGGCCGGGCGTGATGGAAGCGGGCAATCGCGGTGCCGATGACATCGGCGCGCCGTCGATCGGATTGAACATCGTGCTGCCGCACGAGCAGGCACCCAATCAATATGTGACGCCGGACCTGTCGTTCAATTTCCATTACTTCGCCATCCGCAAGATGCACTTCCTGTTGCGCGCCAAGGCAGTCACGGTATTTCCGGGCGGTTTCGGCACGTTTGACGAACTGTTCGAGACGATCACGCTGATGCAGACAGGCCGGATGGCGCTGGTGCCGCTGATCCTGTTCGGCGAGAAATTCTGGCGCAGCGTCATCAATTTCGAAGCGCTGGCCGATTTCGGCACCATTGCGCCCAACGATCTTGATCTCATCCAGTTCGTCGAAACGGCCGACGAAGCCTGGGAGATCATCGCGAAATTCTACGAGACGGTCGATCCCGCAACGGTGCCGATGGCTTCCGGCGCGCGGTAAAGCGATCGCGATGCCGTCTTTTCCAGCCCGCGTCTGAACCAATCGGCGCGGGCTGCGTTTTCCCGTCAGTCATCGACATGGGAGACGATCATGAGTGACAAGAACCCTTCTGAAATAGCCTCGAAAATGCGCGATATCGATATCGCCATGCTATCGACTCACACCGATGGCGGCGCCATTGCCGGGCGGCCGATGAGCAACAATGGCGAGGTCGATTACGACGGCGATTCCTATTATTTCACCTGGGAAAAGTCGCGCATGGTCGATGATATCAAGCGCAACCCCAAGGTGGGCCTGTCCTTCCAGGGCAAGAAAGCCTTCATGGTGGCGGTGGAAGGCGAAGCCGATGTCATCAAGGACAAGGCCATGTTCAAAAAGCACTGGACGCCAGATCTCGATGACTGGTTCAAGGACGGTGTCGATACCAACGGTCTGGTCCTGATCAAGGTCAGTGCTGTCCGGGCGCATTACTGGGACGGCGAGGATGAGGGTGAAATCAAACTGAATGGCGCCAAACGGCATTGAGGCACTGACCGGATCAACCGGCGTTGTGTCGCAGTGACAGCGCGCCGCGGCTGTGGCAATGAGCCGTTATGAAAACCCTGCGGCTTGTCTTGAGAGATAGAGTGTCGGCCAGCGCGATTGCTGTGCTGTTCGCTGCCATGCTGTTGATGCAGGGGCTTCTCTCCGGCGTTGCGCATGGAACGATGGCAAGCGCTGCCGTCGATCCGTTCAACATCCTTTGCATCGCGCATGAGGACGGGCCGCAGCAGACCCTGCCTGACGGTGGGCCTGCAAAGGCCGCGCACGATCTGTGCGCCACGCTGTGTCAGCTTGCTGCAGGCTATACGCCTGCTTTGCCCAGCCGTTCGATCGATATCGCAACGCCTGTCCTTCGCGCCGCTATCGAAATCTATGTCGCCGCAAAGCCAGCTCCGCACGTTATCCTGCGCAGCTTCTTCGCCGAGGCGAGAGCGCCGCCATCCTTCTCCGCATGACATCTCGAATCCCGGCCGCGCGTGAGGCGACGGCCGCTATCTAAGCTCATCTGGAGAAACCCCATGTCCGATTTCACCATCGGCCGCGCGGACGCGGCTGTTGCGGCGCGTTCGCCGTCCGATCTTTACCGTGCCGTCTGGCGCTGGCATTTCTACGCAGGCCTGCTGGTCCTGCCCTTTCTGATCACGCTGGCGGTCACCGGCGCGCTCTACCTGTTTCGCGACGAGATCGATGGTCTCGTGTATGCCGGCCTGAAGCGGGTCGAGGTTCAGGAAAATACCGTCACCGCCGCACCTTCAGTGATGGTCGCGGCGGCACTGGCCGCCTATCCCGGCACGGCGATCAAATATACCGATCCGCCATCTTCGACAGATTCCGTCGAGATCACCGTCAGCACGCCTGCTGCCGGCCGGCTGGCGGTTTACGTCAATCCCTATGACGGAAAGGTACTGGGCGCGTTGCCTGATCGCGGCACCATCATGTGGACCATCCGCAGCCTGCATAGCCTGACATATTTCGGCTCGTTCGCGCGGACGCTGATCGAGATCGCTGCAGGCTGGTCGATACTTCTGGTCGCCACCGGCATCTATCTCTGGTGGCCACGCACCCAGACAGGCGGGGTTGTGAGCGTACGCGGTACGCCGAAACGGCGGGTATTCTGGCGCGACACCCATGCGGTCAGCGGCATCTTCGTCGGCTTCTTCATTGTCTTCCTCGCCGTGACCGGCATGCCCTGGTCCGGCGTCTGGGGCGAGAAGGTCAACGAATGGGCGAACGGCAACAATTTCGGCTATCCGGCCGGCGTGCGCACCGCCGTGCCGATGTCCGGCGAACATCTTGATCATATCGCCAAGACGACGTGGTCGCTGGAACAGGCACAGGTGCCGCAATCGACGGGACAAGGTGCTGCGCCGATCACGCTCGATCAGGCCGTCGCCACGTTCGACAGGCTCGGCCTGCATCATGGCTATGCCGTCAACATTCCGGCGAAACCGCAGGGCGTCTATACCGGTTCCGTCTATCCCGACGATGTTTCGCAGCAGCGCGTCGTGCATCTCGATCAGTATAGCGGCAAGCCGCTGATCGACATGAGCTATGCCGATTACGGCCCGCTCGGCAGGGCGCTGGAATGGGGTATCAATGTCCACATGGGGCAGGAATTCGGGCTCATCAACCAACTCGCCCTGCTCCTGGCATGCATTACCATCGTGCTTCTGGCAATTTCGGCTGGAGTGATGTGGTGGAAGCGCCGGCCGAAGGGCTCGCTCGGCGTGCCGCCGATGCCTACGGACAGAAGGGTGTTTCGCGGCCTGATCGCGCTGCTCGCGATCGGCGGCATTCTCTTTCCGCTGGTGGGGATCTCGCTGGTGGTGATGCTGGTGCTGGACTGGAGCTACCCGCTCTTCCGGCGTGCCATCCGGTTTGCGCCGCAATAAAAGGTTGCTGCAAGCTGATGACCCCGGCCAATGGGTTGGCCGGGGTCATACAATCAGATCTTCTTGGTCTTGGTGAAGTCCGAGGCGTCGATGACGCCATCGCCATTGGTGTCGCGGCGCTTGAACATGGCGTCCGCCCGCGCCGTCACTTCGGTCAGGCTGAGTGAACCGTTCTTGTCGGTGTCAGTGCGCTTGAAACCCTTGTGCCGCATTCCGGGCAGCATGGCAGGACGCATTTCCTTGAGCTTTTCCATCGCCGCGGTCTTTTCGTCGCCGGTCTTGTCCTTGGCGGCCCGCCACTCCTTGCGGGCCTCGCGGAAGGCCGTACGCTTGGCCTTGATCTCGTCACGGGTAACCTGGCCGTTGCCATCGGCATCGAACGCCTTGAAGGCGTCGGCGGTTTTGGCGTTGACCTCGTCCAGCGAGACCTTGCCGTCGCCATTGGTATCGAAGCGCTTGATCATCCATTCCGCCCGTTGTTCCGGCGTCGGCTTCTGCCGGGCGGCGAAGGTGGGCGCGACAAAGCCGGTCAGGGCGATGCTGGCAGCGACGGCGCCGAGGATCAGAGTGTTCTTCCGCATGTCAAAATCCTTTCCATGAGCAGGTTCATGGAAAAAGATAGACGTCCCGGCGGATATGGCCAGTTAAAGTTTTGTAATGTAAGTCGTTGACAGAAAACAGGTTTTTCCGTGTCAAAACTGTGTTCCGCTGTCTCAGCCTTCGGACAAAATCCGGTTGAGGAAACCCGTCAGGTCTTCGGTGACATAATCGGCCTGTGCGTCGCCATCGCCGGGCTTTTCCCAGGCTTCGGCAAACTCGTATTCGAAATTGCGCGGCACCAGGAGAACCGTCTTCATGCCAAGCGTCTTCGGCACCACCAGATTGCGCGGCAGG
The DNA here is from genome assembly GCA_900473685.1 of Hyphomicrobiales bacterium. Classification (GTDB taxonomy): domain Bacteria; phylum Pseudomonadota; class Alphaproteobacteria; order Rhizobiales; family Rhizobiaceae; genus Pararhizobium. The sequence goes on along the minus strand of UCNE01000017.1, from coordinate 14,793 downwards.
TCTTCGAACATGGCGGCATGTTTGGTATCGACCCGGTGCAGGCTCATGAACTTGTGATAGGTATCGCCGGCGGGTTTGGGCACGTATTCGGCAGCGACGATGTCAAAGATATCGTCGAAATGATCGAGAATACCGAGCGCGCGGGCCGTCATTTCGGCGTGCTTGACGCTGCCATTGGTGAAGATGAACTTGCGGCCCGGCAGCGCCTTGATGGCTTCGCCGAGAGCGGGGTCGGCCGGAACGACGGAATAGTCGATCGCATGCGCCTTCTGCAGGAAATCATTGGGATCGATGCCGTGATGGATCATCAGGCCCTGCAGCGTGGTGCCGTGATCGCGGTAATATTCCTTTTGCAGCGCCTTGGCCGAAACTGGATCCAGCGTCAAAAGCGCCGCGACATACGCCGTCATGTTGCGGTCGATCTGCGAGAACAGATTGACGTGATGCGGGTAGAGCGTGTTGTCGAGATCGAACACCCAGTCGGTGACATGGGCGAAATCGGCTTGGGTCGGCAGGCGGTCGAGCTGTGTCATGGGCGGGTTATGCCACGGGTCGCGGCCGACGCAAATGGGAAATATGCGCGCATGAGCAGGCCGGGCTCGCGGCAAAGGTGATTTCCCTTGAAACGGCCATTTCGATGGCCCGCCACCAGCCGCTACCGGTGTTGTTGCACAAGGGCGACAATGGAAGGTTTACGATGGACGGTGATGGATTCCGCCCGCCGGGCATGCTAGCCCGCACGGATGCAAACCTGGATCGTCATCACCATCGCGGCTGCCTTCCTGCAGAACATCCGCTCCGCCATGCAAAAACACCTGAAGGGCGTGATGGGCACGACCGGGGCGACCTTCGTGCGCTTCGGTTACGGCGTGCCGTTCGCGCTGGTCTACCTCGCCATTCTCTGGCGCGGGTTCGACCGGCCGCTGCCGGTTCCGGATGCGCATTTCTTCCTTTGGGCCGTGATCGGCGGTCTGTCGCAGATCGCCGCGACCTTCCTGCTCGTACATCTGTTTTCCTTCCGCAATTTTGCGGTGGGAACCGCCTATTCCCGCACCGAGCCGGCGCAGGCGGCGCTGTTTGCGCTGGTCTTTCTTGGGGAAGCGGCAAGCCGGGGAACGCTGGTTGCGATCGCGATTTCCGTCGTCGGCGTGATGATCATTTCGGTGGCGAGGACGCCGCTCAGCGTCACATCGCTGGTGACGTCGGTGTTTACTCGCACAGCTGGAATCGGCCTTCTGTCTGGCACGTTCTTCGGTCTGTCGGCGGTGTCCTACCGGTCTGCCTCGCTGGCGCTGGCCCCGAGCCTGCCCGAGCCGGATTTCGTCATGCAGGCGAGTTTTACGCTCGGCTTCGTCATCCTGCTGCAGACCGTGACGATGCTGGCCTGGATCCTGATCCGCGAGCCGGACGAGTTGAAACGGGTGGTCAAGGCGTGGCGGCCGGGCCTGCTGGTCGGCTTTGCCGGTGCGTCCGCCTCGTTCGGCTGGTTTATGGCGATGACGCTGCAGCAGGCGGCGATCGTCAAGGTGGTGGCGCAGGTGGAAATGCTGTTCACCTTTGCGTCGGCCGTGTTCATCTTCCGCGAATGGATCAACAAGCTGGAGGTTCTCGGTTGCCTGCTGATCGTGCTCGGCGTGGTGATGCTGCTGGTACTTTAAAAAAATACGCGCCCGATTTTCGGCGGCGCCCAGAAGCGTCCGGTGGTAGAAGGGATCATGCTGTTTGATCTACCCCCTGAAGACACCCTTTACGACGCGCTCCTGGCGCGCAGCACCGATTATGAAGGCTCGGCCTTCGTCTGTGTGAAGACCACCGGCATCTTCTGCCGCCTCTCATGCCCGGCGCGAAAGCCCAGGCGCGAGAACACCATCTTCGTCGATTCGATCGGCACCTGCCTGGAGGCGGGGTTCCGGCCCTGCCTGCGCTGCCGTCCGTTGGAAACCGCAGGCGGTAAGGATGCGATCGTCGATAGCCTGATGCAGGCCCTCGACGCCGATCCGGAGCGGCGCTGGAGCGAGACCGATCTGATCCGGCGCGGCCATGATCCGTCCACCGTGCGCCGCGCCTTCAAGCGCCACCTCGGCATCACGTTCCTCGATCTCGCCCGGCATCGAAGGCTGGGCGCAGCAGCGCGGCATCTGGCCGATGGCGGCCGCGTCATCGATGCCCAGATCGAGGCCGGTTATGAATCGCCAAGCGGCTTTCGCGCCGCCTTCGCGCGGCTGATCGGCGGCGCCCCGGCGATGTCGCAGGGACGGACACTGCTTTATGCCGACTGGATGGAGACGCCGCTCGGGCCGATGGTTGCGGTGGGGGACGAGACACGCCTGCATCTCTTGGAGTTTCACGACCGCAAGGGATTGCCGGCCGAGATGGAGAAGCTGAAGCGCCAGACACGCTCTTCGGTCGCGCCGGGAAAAACGCCGCCGATTGCGCAGATCGAAACCGAGCTTTCGGACTATTTCGCCGGCAAGCCGGGCGCCTTCAAGACGCCGCTGGCCCTGAACGGAACGGCGTTCGAGCGGCAGGTCTGGGCGAAACTGCAGGATATTCCGCCGGGCGAGACGCGCTCCTATGGCGATATTGCCCGTGACGTGGATACGATGAAAGCGGTCCGGGCCGTCGCCAAGGCCAATGGCGCCAACCAGATTTCGATTGTCATTCCCTGTCATCGCTGCATTGGTACGGATGGCTCGCTGACCGGATATGGCGGCGGCATCTGGCGCAAGCAGTGGCTTTTGCGGCATGAAGGCAGGATGAGGCCCACAGGATTGTTTTCGGAGGAAAGACGATGAACCAGACGGACAAGGCAAAGGCGTTCGCCAACCTGCATCGCAAGGGCGATCCGGTGGTGCTCTACAACATCTGGGATGCGGGCACGGCCAAGGCGGTGGCGGCATCGGGCGCCAAGGCGCTGGCGACCGGAAGCTGGTCGGTGGCCGATGCCAACGGTTATGGCGATGGCCAGCAAATCCCCATGTTGCACCTAATCGATGTCGCCCGCAGCATCGTTGCTGCCACCGATCTGCCGGTGTCGGTCGATTTCGAGGGTGGCTACGCCGAGGACGCTGACGCGACTGCGCAGAATGTCGGCCATGTCATCGGTATCGGTGCCGTTGGCATCAATTTCGAGGATCAGGTGATTGGCGGCAGCGGGCTGCATACGCTCGAGGCACAGGCTGCCCGAGTGAAGGCGATCCGGGCTAAGGCCGATGAAAAGGGCATTCCCTTCTTCATCAATGCCCGCACAGATCTTTTCCTAAAACTCTCCGATCCCGTCCGCCATGCACCGCTGGTGGACGAGGCGATCGAGCGGGCGGCAGCGTACGCTGAGGCCGGCGCCAACGGTTTCTTCGTGCCGGGATTGGCAAACCCGGACCTGATTGGAAGGGTTTGCGAAGCGGTGGCATTGCCGGTCAACATCATGATGCGGCCGGGCATGGATGTGAAGACACTGGCTGGGCTGGGTGTGGCGCGGATCAGCTATGGGCCGGGACCCTACCGGGCGATGATCGAGTGGCTGAAGGGTGAGGCGGCAAAGGTTTATCAACAGGGCTGAGGGGCCTGGGTTTCCAGCGCTCGCGGGGTTACGATTCTGGAGTGGTCACCTCACACTCCCCGTCATCCTCGCCCTTGTGGCGGGGATCCAGTAGCGGCGCGTCTGCGCCGCTGAAAGACTCTTTTCATGGGCACCGATCGCGTGGCCGGATTTTTGCGGCGAGCAAAGGCAGGCACAGTAAAAGTGCGCCATTGCTGCTGTTGAAAGCCGAACCTCAATCTTGGCTGGAGATGGCGGGGAATTGATATGAAAATCGAAGATATTCGTTGGCTCTCGAAGGAAGCAGATGAAGCCGAAGTTCTGGTGTCTAACGGGTCGTATAGATGCGAGGCTTATTCTCAGCCTTGCACTGTGAAAGTCGGTGACTCGTTAGATGATCGGCTTCATCTGTTCGGAATACGCGATGCCGTACGGACCGCGAAAGCTGAGCTTGGAGTTCATAAACTCGATTCAGCTGGATTGGCGCAGCGCGTGGTGGCCAGGGTGTCCGACGCGCAACAAGGCTATCTTACTGTTGGCGATATTCAGTTTTCTGCCGACGATCCCTTGCCCGGGGGGATCAGAGAGGGCGATGTCATAACCCTCGAATGCGCTCGTATAGACTTGTGGTAAGTCGTTCCTGTCGCAGAGCGCGCAACTGGAAACCTCGTTATCCTCGACGGTGAACTTGCTGGAGAACAACAGCTGTGCACCACCACGGCTCCAGGTAGCCGACGTATTATGCTCCTGAACGTGTGATGACCAGACCAAAGGCAGAGTATCCATGTCAATGCCGGAGGTCGAAGGCGTACATCCAGCCGCCGTCAACCTGCCTATCGCCCCTTACGGAACGATCAGCGTTCCCGCACCATGTTCCGTGAAGATTTCCAGGAGCACCGAATGCGCGGTCTTGCCGTTGAGGATGACGACGCCTTCGACGCCGCGGGCGAGAGCCTCGATGCAGGTTTCGACCTTCGGGATCATGCCGCCGGAAATCGTGCCGTCCTTGATCAGCGCATGCGCTTCGGCGACCGAGAGTTCCTTGATCAGTTCGCCCTTCTTGTCGAGGACGCCCGGAACATCCGTGAGGAACAACAGGCGGGTGGCGTTCAGCGCACCGGCAATGGCGCCGGCAAACGTATCGGCGTTGATGTTGTAAGTGGCGCCGTCGCGGCCGGGAGCGACCGGGGCGATGACCGGGATCATTTCCGAGCGGGCAAGCAGGTCGAGCAGGGTGCGGTCGACTTCGACGATCTCGCCGACAAAGCCGAGATCAAGCACGCGTTCGATATTGCTGTCCGGATCCTTGATGGTCTTCTTGGCCTTCTCGGCAAAGACCATGTTGCCGTCCTTGCCGCACAGGCCGATCGCCCATTCGCCGGTCTGGTTGATCAGCGCGACGATTTCCTTGTTGATCGAGCCGGCCAGAACCATTTCGACGATCTCGACGGTTTTCTGATCGGTGACGCGCAGGCCGCCTTCGAACTTTGATTCGATGCCCATCTTGGTCAGCATCGCGCCGATCTGCGGGCCGCCGCCATGAACGACAATTGGGTTGACACCCGACTGCTTCAAAAGCGCGATATCTGCGGCAAAGGCCTTGCCGAGCTCGGCATTGCCCATGGCGTGGCCGCCATATTTGACGACGATCGTCTTGTTCTCGTAGCGCTGCATATAGGGCAGCGCCTTGGCGAGAAGATTTGCCTGGATTTCGCTTTCTGATGCGGACATGGAAATACCTCGAAATTAGCCGGGTGCTGTTTAGCGCAAGTTTCCGGTGGAGGGAATGATCCGTGGCAAAGATAAAGCCGGTGTGACATCAGCCTGTAGCACCGTTTTTATCTACCGCAACTCCCCTTTTTATCCCCGGATTAGTGCCCTATGTTCGCCGCTGACGGACGAGGACCGGAGCATCCATGACCACAGACGACATCTCCACGCTGATCGGTCAGGTCTCGCTGAGGGACCGTGCCGCCTTCTCCGCTCTCTACAGGCAGACCAGCCCGAAACTCTTTGCCATTTGTGTCCGTATCCTGCGAGACCGGACGGAAGCGGAAGAAGCGTTGCAGGAAATCTACATCAAGATATGGCAGCGGGCAGACCGTTTTGCGAGTGGCGGCACCAATCCGATGTCCTGGCTTTCGGCAATTGCGCGCAATCATGCGATCGATCATCTGCGCGCACGAAAGCCGGTGGCAAACACGATTGACGAGGCATATGATCTGGCAGATTCTGCGCCGGACCCGGAAAAAACCGCCATCAATACGGCGGAGGGCCGCCGGATCGACAATTGCATGAACGAACTCGAGGCAGACCGCGCCGATGCCGTGCGCAAGGCCTATGTCGAGGGGTTGAGCTACCAGGAACTGGCCGAACTTTTCGGCACGCCGCTGAACACGATGCGAACATGGCTGCGCCGTAGCCTGTTGAAACTCAGAGAGTGCATGGAGCGATGACCACACAGAACCCCGAGAGCGGAGATTCCCGTCGCGACCAGGTGATTGCGGGCGAATATGTGCTGGGTGTTCTGTCCGCCGACGACCGCCGCAAGGTCGAGGCGCGCATGGTTCTCGATGGCACGTTCGCGGCGATGGTCAATCACTGGCAGAGCAATCTGACGTCCTTCGATGACGCCTATGAGCCGATCACGCCGCCACCGCAGGTTCTGGTCGCTGTCGAGCGCCGCTTGTTTGCCGCGCAGGTCAAACCGGTTGTTGCTGCCGCCGGGTTCTGGAATTCGCTGGCATTGTGGCGCGTGCTGACGTTGGCATCGGTGGCGGGTCTCGTGACGGTTACCACCTTCGCCACGGGTATCCTGACGCCTGCCAGCCAGACGAGGCCGCTGGTGGCCGAACTGACTGGCGATGCCAGCACGACAATCAATCTTCTGGCGCAATATGATGCCGGCAACGGCGCCTTGAAAATCACGCCGGTTGCGGCAAAGCAGGCCGAGGCCAAATCGCTGGAACTCTGGCTGATCGAGGGCGACAATCCGGCCAGGTCACTGGGCATCCTGCCGCAGACGGGCGGGGGTGAGATCATCATTCCGCCTGAACTGCGTTCCAAGTTCGGCGAGGGCGTTACGCTCGCCGTTAGTGTCGAACCTTTCGGCGGCTCGCCGACCGGCACGGCGACCGGCCCGGTGGTCGCCGTCGGCAAAACGCGGTTGCCTTAAGCTCCGATCCTGCATTGTAAGCTAAAGGTTACGAAATGCGGCGCTTGAAAGAGCGCGGCATTTTTGGATTTTCGGTGATGATCGTTATAAATGTGCGTAAAATCAATTTGTTGTAGAATTTCGAGTTCCTGTGAAACTCTTTTTCCGTGCCCGCCGTTCCTTGTTTTGTCCTCTGCGCAGAGAACACGAATTCCAGGAATAATTGGGAGAGGCCCGCTTTAGCGGGTCCGCGAGATCAACAGGAAGGAAGAGAAATGTTCAAGTCCATGCTGCGCACGGTTACCGTCGCTTCGATACTGGCCGCCGGCTCCTTTGCAGCGCACGCTGAAAATCCGATGGTTGGCGGCGCGCCAATGTATGCCAATAAGAACATCGTCGAAAATGCTGTCAACTCGAAGGACCATACGACGCTGGTCGCCGCCGTCAAAGCTGCCGGTCTCGTCGAAACGCTCCAGGGCAAGGGGCCATTCACGGTTTTCGCGCCGACCAACGAAGCCTTCGCAGCTCTGCCGGCTGGCACGGTCGATACACTTCTGAAGCCTGAAAACAAGAAGATGCTGACCAAGGTCCTGACCTGCCATGTCGTGGCAGCCGACGCGATGTCCAAGGCGATCGCCAAGATGGTCAAGGACGATGGCGGCACCCATGACGTCAAGACGGTTGGCGGCTGCATTTTGAAGGCCAAGGACAAGGGCGGCAAGATTACCTTGACCGACGAAACCGGCGGTGTGGCGCACATCACCATCGCCGATGTCAAGCAGTCGAACGGCGTCATCCATGTGATCGACAAGGTTCTGTTGCCAAAATCCTGATCCACGCCCTTGTGGCTTGGGAGCCGGATGCGTCCTCGATGCATTTTCGGCTCCGGGCCGGGGATCGAGTCCTCTCCGGCCTCAAGGCCGCCGGCTCGTTACTCGCCGGTGGCCTTTTTATCTCGTATTCAAGCGATTGCTCACGCGGGATTGATCGGCATTTGTTTTGCCGCCGGGCGAACGCCGCATTAGCTTTCAAATGTTGCCGGACCCACCAGGCAGACGGGAGACGATCATGACAAGCCGACGCTTCTTTCTTCTTTCCGGGGTAGCCCTTGCCGCAGCAGCGGCGTTTCGCGGGGGAAGGCCCGAGGCCGTTGCCGCTGAAACGTTCGAAGTGACGAAGACCGATGCGGAATGGAAGTCGATGCTGACCACCGAGCAGTACCAGATCCTGCGGCACGAGGACACCGAACGGCCGTTTACCAGCGCGCTCAATACCGAAAAGCGCAAAGGCAAGTTCCACTGTGCCGGCTGCGATCTGCCGGTCTATTCGTCAGAAGCGAAATACGATAGCGGTACAGGCTGGCCAAGCTTCTGGGAATCGCTGCCGGATGCCGTCGGCAAGCGCGAGGATACGTCGCTGTTCATGACACGCACCGAATGCCATTGCCGCCGGTGCGGTGGCCATCTCGGGCATATTTTCGATGATGGTCCGCAGCCGACCGGCATGCGCCATTGCATAAACGGGTTTGCAATGACATTCATGCCCGCATCAGCTGCCTGACCGCCGTTAGAGAGTGCCCGGGGCCGCAGCACCCGGCTGGGTATCGGACAGGGCTGCCTGCAGCTTGGCTTCCTGATCCGGCGACAGCGAGGTCTTCAAGACCTTGCCGCGCAGGCCGTGGAATTCCGCCAGAACCTTTTCAGGCTGTACCTTGCGCACCAGCACGAAAAGCGCCGAGGAATTGTTGGGAATGGTATCGCCGAGCGACTTGATGAAATCGTCATCGATGCCGTAATCGGCCAGCGACCCCGACAGCGCGCCGGTGCCGGCACCAATCGCGCCGCCGATGGCAAAGCCGGCCAGCGGGTTGAGGAACAACAGGCCGACGAGGCCGCCCCAGAGCGAGCCGCTGAGAAGCCCGGATGTCGCGCCGATGGCCGTCAGGTTCATGCTCTGCTTCAGGTGAACCTTGCCACTCTCGTCGCGCACCACGACGACGGCGTCTTCGAGGTCGATCAGGTATTCCTTCTTCAGCGTATTCAGCTTCAGAAGCACCTTGTCGGCTTCTTCCGTGCTGTCAAAACCCACCACAATCAGATCGGACATGTCGTTTTCTCCTTGAACGCCTAACGCATTGGAGGTCGCCGGAAGGCCGCCCCGCGCGTGGAGATAGAGCACATGTCATGCCGGGGTAGTGTGACAGCCACAATTAGAGCATGCCGCGCAAAAATGTGCGGCATGCTCAAGCTTGATTGCTACGCGTCAGGTCGAGATGGCGACCTTGATGGCGGCGCGCAGTTCTTCGATGCCAAGGTTCTTCTCCGACGATGTCGCCAGAACCTCCGGGAAGGCGGCGGGCCGCTTCTTGATCTTTTCCAGCGTCTCGGCAATCAGCTTTGGTACGGCCGGGTCCTTGATCTTGTCGGTCTTGGTGAGCACGACCTGATAGGAGACGGCCGCCTTGTCGAGCAGGCTCAGGACGTCGTCATCGTTCTTCTTGATGCCGTGGCGGCTGTCGATCAGCACGTAGACGCGCTTCAGCGTCGAGCGGCCGCGCAGATAGTCGAAGACCAGCTTGGTCCAGGCATCGACATGCTCCTTCGGCGCCTGCGCATAGCCGTAGCCGGGCATGTCGACCAGCGCCATCGGCGGCATATCGCCGGGCTGGCCGGAATAGCCGTCCGGAACGAAATAGTTGAGTTCCTGGGTGCGGCCCGGGGTGTTCGAGGTGCGCGCCAGACCCTTCTGACCGACCAGCCCATTGATCAGCGACGACTTGCCGACATTGGAGCGGCCGGCAAAGGCGATCTCGAACGGGCCTTCCGGCGGCAGGAACTTCATCGACGGAACACCACGGATGAATACCCATGGCCGCCCGAAAAGGGGCTTGTCGTCCTGCTGCGTCGTCTCTGTCATGGTGGTCCTGTCCTTGGCTTTTGTTCAGGACTTCACGGTTTTGTGCCGTCATGTCAAGGAAACTCGCTATTTTCGCGAATTTGGCTCAGGCCACGACGCGCCGCTGACGCCACATCTCGATACTGAGATAGGAGAGGAGAGCGATCAGCACGATCGTGCCGCCGAGGATGGTGTTGAGGCTTGGAATCTCGCCGTGGATCAGGGCAACCCAGAGCGGTGCCAGGATCGTCTCGGCGGTGCCGAGCAGGGCTGCGAGAGCCGACGGGATCAGCCGCGCGCCGGTGACGAAGAAGGCCAGGCCAAGGCCGAAGTTGAGCGCCCCGAAAGTCACGAGAATGCCGAGTTCCGGCAGCGTGACGCTGAGGCCGGAGGCCATGATGGCTGCGACCGTGCCGGCGACGATGGTGCCGAAACAGGCAGCCGGGGTCATGCGCACATGGGCATAGCGGCGGGTGATGACGGTGGCGAGCGCGAAGACGAAGGCGATCAGGATGGCCAGCGCATCGCCCACGGGCGAGACCGCGCCGTTCATGGAATCCGAGACCATGATCGCCACGCCGGAAATCACGGCAGCGATAGCAAGCCAAGTCAGGAGCGAGACGCGCTCACGAAAGACGATCCGGCTGATCAACGCGGCAATCAGCGGCACGCCGGCCTGGATGAGAACGATATTGGCGACGGTCGTGTAGGCGAGCGCCAGGATGAACGAGGTCGAGGCGATGGCAAAACACAAGCCGACCGCGATGCCCGGCAGGCCCATGTTGCGAAACAGCAAGACGGTGCCGCGCGGCCCGTCGCGCAGCAGCATGAAGCCGATGAGGAACAGGGCGGCAAAGAGCGAGCGCCAGAACACGATAGTCCAGCCATCCTCGATCGATAGGAAGCGGGCGAGCGTGCCGCCGAAACTCCAGACGATGGCGGAGCCGAGCACCAAGGCGGCCCCTTGGGTGGCGCTGTGTTGGCCAGCGGTTACGGATTGCGGCAGGGACTGCGACATGGCGGGAATCCGGTTGTGGTGCTGCAGTGTAGGATAGGGCGGCCCGGCATGCGCGGGTATTCGCGACAGGGCGCTGTCGCAAACTTTGCTGCGGTGGGCCGGTCGCCTGAAGCACCGGTTGGCTTACCCGCCGGCGACTGCCTCGATAAGCAGCGCCTGCAACTGTGCGACGGCCGGGCTCTGCCCCGTATCGGGGCGGTGCAAGGCGAGTTCGATATGGCCAAGGGCGGGTAGGCCGGATGTACTCGGTTCCAGCACCCGTAGATGCGGTGGTACGCCCTCGGTAGTGCGCAGGGTGACGCCAAGCCCTGCCGTTACGGCTGCCCACAGTCCGCCCAGGCTCGGGCTGGCGAACGCATGCCGCCATTCGATCTGTTGACCGTCGAGCGCTTCGAGCCCGGCACTGCGGAATGCACAGGGAGAATCGAAGGCGATCAGAGGCAGGGGCTCGCTGGCATCCAGTTTGAATCCCTCCGGTCCGATCCAGACGACAGGTCGTGTTGCGACGACCCGGGCCTGTGCATCGCCCATGCGGCCCCATGTCAAAGCGAGATCGAGATCGCCGCGCTGAACGGCTTCGGCAAGCGCCGAGCCGCGATCGACGCGGGCTTCGACGCGGACCTTCGGATGGGCGCGGGCAAAGCGGCCGAGCAGGCCGGGAAACCATGTCTCGGCGAAATCCTGTGGCAGGCCTATCCGCACCCAGCCCTGCATGGCCGATAGCCCGGTCATGGCGCTGCGGGCCTCGTCATTGACATCGAGAATGCGCCGGGCATAGCCAATGAGGATGTCGCCGGCCTCCGTCAGCGCAAGACCACGTCCCTGTTTCTGAAACAGGGTCTGGCCCGTCTGTTCCTCGAGTTTACGCAGTTGCAGGCTGATGGCGGAGGGGGAACGGCCAAGGCGGTCAGCGGCCTTGGCAAAACTGCCCAGGCTGACACCGGTGACGAAGGTTCTCAGCACGTCCATATCGAGGTTGACCGGCAAAACCATTCTGTTTTCCAAAGCTGATCGTTTAAAACTTCCAATTTTTCAAAACTAATGTGCAGCAGTAACCTGATCCCGTCAACACAATCCAACAAAGGAAAACGCACATGCCTTTCGTTCACATCAAGGTTGCCGGTGCCCAGATCGGCGCACGCGAAAAGCAACAGTTGCAGAAGCAGGCCACCGGTTTCATGGTGGATATCATGCGCAAACGGCTAGAGGTGACCGCTGTCCTGGTCGACGTGGCTGACCCGGGAAGCTGGACCGTCGGTGGTGAGCCGGTGGCGGTTGCGGCCAATCTCGACGTCAAGGTCACGCGCGGCACCAATACGCATGAGGAAAAGGCACGCTTCGTCGCTGCGGTGGCGGCGATGTTCAGGGAGGTGCTGGGGCCGGACCTGCCGGTGGCGACCTATGTCGTCGTCGATGAGATCGAGGCCGATGCCTGGGGCTATGACGGCGTTACCCAGGAAGAACGCCGCCTCTTGCGCGCGCAGGCCGCGGCTGCGGAAGCAGCGCGTGCCGCCTGAACCACCCGCGCGCCGCCGGGCAGCAAAGGCCCCGGGTATGGATCCGGGGTTCTTGGATCGGGACTACATTTCCTCGGCGCGGGCGGCTTCAGGTTCTGGCTTTATCACGGCAAGAACCACACCGCCCATGGCGATGATGGCCGCACCGGCAATCACGCCCGCCGTCGGAATTTCGTTGAAGAACAGCAAGCCGATGATGGCGGCAAAGACCAGCCAGGCATAATCGACCGGACCGACGATCGCCAGCGAGGCAAGCCGGTAGCCACGCACGACGCAATATTGCGCCGCCACCGCGATCGGGCCGAGCAGCAGGAACGGCGCCATGGCCGACAGAGACGCTTCCTTCCATGTCCAGAACGCCGGAATCGCCAAGAACAGGACGCCGAAGGCGTTGACATAGAGCAGGACCGTCAGCGGCCGGTCGGCATGGGACAGAACCCGGATCATCAGGCCTTCGATGGCGAGCAGGGCTGCACCCAGAACGGCAATCGCTGCAGGCACGAGATAGGCGGGCTCGAACTGGGTGAAGGCGCCGCGCGATACCATGATGAAACCCGCACCGGCGAAGCTGAGGGTGATGCCGATCATATGCTGCTTCGTCACGGTCTCCTTGAGGACGATAACCGCCAGCGGGATGATGAAAACCACATAGAGAAGACCAAGCGCTGTTGCATCGACAATCGGCATCGCCGCAGAGGCATAAATCAGCGCAAAGCCGCCGGAAACACCGAATGCGGCGCGCATGGCATGCGAAAACGGCCGGGCGCTGCGATAGACGCGCAGGCTGTCGCGTTTGCAGGCAACCACAGTCAGAAGTGTTGCCAAGCCGCTGACATAGCGCAGGAACTGGATCTGCACCACCGACAGGCTGTCTCCACCGAATTTGCCCGAGGCAAAGATCAAGGAAAATAACGCCGTGCCAAGCACCACCCAGATCATGGCTTCGGCATTCGAGTTCAGAAGGTTTTTCCGCAAGACCTTAACTTTCAATGGTTTCCCCTCAGTCTCTTGCCAAACGACCATGCTGCAATGCAAATTCGATTTTTGAACTCTGAATGAGTATTTTCGATGCAGAACAAGCGGAACGTCTCGCTCAATGCGGTGCGGGTTTTTGTCCTGACGGCCCGCCATCTCAGTATCGTACAGGCGGCGGCAGAAATCGGCGTTACCCCGAGCGCCGTCAGCCACCAGTTGAAGAAGCTGGAAGGAGAGCTGGGTGTGGCGCTGTTCAAGCGCAGCCACAACTTTCTTGATTTGACGGATGCGGGGCGCCGCTTCCACGACGATGCGGCGGCAGCGATCGCTGCGATCGATCGTTCGGCGGAAGCGTTGAGCCGCGACCAGAACGAAATCGTCGTTCGCGTCTCGGTCTCGCTCGCCGTTCGCTGGTTGATTCCGGCACTGGAACGGTTCAAGGCGCTTAATCCGGCCGCCCGTGTCCGTGTCGAGACGAAGACTGGTTCCAACATCTCTCTCGGGTCTGGCGATCTAGCGATATCCTACCATCGTGCCGGCACAAGCCCGGCGGATGGAGAGTGGCTTGCCGCGGATATGAGCCGTTCCGTCGCCTCGCCGGCGCTCCTGGCAGCCTGTGGATATGTGAGGGCCGCCGACCTCGAAAAAGTTCCAGCACTTCAATGCGCGGTGGATAACTGGGACTGGACGCTGTGGACCCGTACACTTGGCGTCGAGCGCAGCGCCATCCAGATCCAGCATGTGTTCGATACCGACGATGCGGCCCTGCATGCGGCGACGGCCGGGCTGGGGATGGTTCTGGCACCGTCGTTCCTGACGGAGCGTGAAATCCGCTCGGGTGGACTGGTGGTCTTGCCGGGCTTCGGGCCGGTCGATCTCGGTCATTACAGGGTGGTCTTCCAGCGCCATGAAAACCGCATGACCCGAAAATTCCGCAAATGGCTGGGTGAGGAAATGCAGCGCATGGTCTGATGGCTACGCAGGTGGCTGACGTGAAATGGCATGTCGAGGTCAAGAAAAAACCCCGGATCAAATGATCCGGGGTTCGTGACTTCAGCCTTGTTCCGGCCTATTCGGCCGGTTTCGGTTTCTTCGCGAACAATCCCTTGAGATTGTCGAACAGCTCGATCTTGGCGCCGTGACGCTTCATGATGAACGCCTGCTGGGTGATCGACAGCGTGTTGTTCCAGGCCCAGTAGATCACCAGACCGGCCGGGAAGCTGGCCAGCATGAAGGTGAAGACCAGCGGCATCCAGGTGAACAGCATTGCCTGGGTCGGATCCGGCGGCGTCGGGTTCATACGCATCTGCAGGAACATGGTGATGCCCATGATCAACGGCCAGACGCCGATGACCAGTGCATGCGGAACCGCGTAAGGCAGCAGGCCAAACAGGTTGAACAGCGAGGTCGGGTCCGGCGCCGAAAGGTCCTGGATCCAGCCGAAGAACGGTGCATGGCGCATTTCGATGGTGACGTAGATCACCTTGTAGAGCGCGAAGAACACCGGAATCTGCAACAGGATCGGCCAGCAACCGGCGATCGGGTTGATCTTTTCTTCCTTGTAGAGGGCCATCATGCCCTGCTGCAACGCCATGCGGTCGTCGCCGTGCTTCTTCTTCAGTTCTTCCATCTTCGGCTGAACCTTCTTCATGTTCGCCATCGAAGCGTACTGCTTCGAGGCAAGCGGGAAGAACAG
>UCNE01000028.1 GCA_900473685.1 Hyphomicrobiales bacterium | reverse complement strand
AAAGGTCGTCATGGATTGGTGAAGGCGTCGCCTGCACCGTGTTGAAGCGGTGCAGGCCGTCTGCCTATTCGATGGTTTCCCTGGGATAGACACCCCAGAGTTTGGTCTGCGCGACGTAACCGCTGAGGCGCGGCCGCTGCAGGGCGACACGGCACCATGAGCCGCTGCAGTCGCTGATCTTGACGAGCACGCCCGGCTGCATAAGAGCGGTGATCTCGGCGTTTTGTGCCGGGGTCCGCCGCAGATTGGCGCCCTGCTTCAGCCACGGCGCGACAACGGCGGTGCGGTGGCCCGACAGCAGCGCCGCGTGCATCCAGCCGGACGATCCGTCCTGATCGCGCACCAGCCGCCAGTTACCCCATTCCTCCAGCAGTTCCAGCGGCAGGCCGGCAATCATGTAGACGAAGCGCACCGGATAGTCTGTCGATGGCCCGACGCGCATGCGCGCATTGTCGCTTTTCAGCGAGACGAAACGTGGCAGTTTCAACCCTGTCACCCGGCCGATGCCACGGCCGGCGGTGATCGTGGCGCTATCCGGCTTCGCGCTTGTTGGGGCAGCCGTGGCCGGCTGCGCCATTGCCAAAATGGCGGCAAAAATCGCGATTGCCGCCTTCATTCGCTCGGTCTCCCACCAGGAACACCTGCCTGCCGATGCCCGGTCATTGGCACGCGTTTGCCCTCTTCAGCGCCGCCGTCACGCCATCAAGCGAGAAGGCATATTGCGTCTGCGTACCGCGGCTGGAGGTTACCTGGAGCGTCAGCGTCGATCCGGACTGCATGGCGGCGACCAGCGCATTGTCGCGGTTTTCGCGCATCGGCCATGCGACGTTTCCGCGCGGCGTCAGCGTGAAGACGTCGCTGCCGACCTTGGCCGTGACCTCGGATCCGGCCTTCAGGGTGTAGCCCATCTGGGCTTGCGGCATGTAACCGCCGGCCCCTTTTGGAGCGACCAGCAGGAAGTTGTTGCCGTGATTGACGCCGGCCGGCTGCATCTCGCGCGGCATGGTCAGCGCGTAGCAGGCGGTCTTGCCGTTATCGTTGTAGGAATAGACACCCCAATGGCCGAACGTCTTGACCATCACCGGCTGTGCTTGGGCTGGAAGGATGGTGCTGGCAAGCGCCAGGGCGGCGAGGATATGCCGGTTGATGGACATCTGATCTCCGTCGAAAAGGGGAATAGGCCTGTCTGGCAGGCGGGGAATGAGCCCTTAGTGAACCGGCGGAAAGTTATCAGAAGGTAAATTTTCGTCCCGCGGGGAGCCGCAAGCGGCCGCCTGAAGCCTGCCAGATGGGCACGGGTCACCACCGTTCGCAAGGGCATTCAGGGATGCCCGCTTACCGCATCACATGCTGTTCACGTTTCCGTTAAGTGGCTTCCATTGGCTGCTTTCGCATGGCAATCCCATGGCCTTCGACAAGCAGATGAGGTGCCCCGAGTGATTGATTTGAATGTGTCCCGCCGAACCTTCCTTCAGGCGGGCGGCGCCTTTGCCGCGCTCGGACTTGCCGGCTGTGCCACCACGGCTCAGCCTGTCGTCGCCCCGGTTGAAGCCAAGCCTGTCGTCCTCAACACTGCCGAAAGCGAAATGTACAGTGCCCGGCCGGAAGAGCTGTTTCCGCTGCCGGCTGTTCCGTACCAGAAGGTGCCGGCGCGCTTTCGCCGCCAGTGGGTCGACAACACCACCGGCGAGCGTCCCGGCACGCTGGTCGTCGATACCGCCAATCATTTCCTCTACCTCACCTATGAGAACGGCAAGGCGATGCGCTACGGCGTCGGGCTTGGCCGTGCGGGCTTTGAGTGGTCGGGCCGCGGTGTCATCCAGTACAAGCGCAAATGGCCGCGCTGGACGCCGCCCGACGAGATGGTGGCGCGCCGCCCCGATCTCCAACCCTACAGCATCGCCAATGGCGGCATGGATCCAGGCCTGAAAAACCCGCTTGGTGCCCGGGCGCTCTACATCTTCCAGAATGGCGAGGATACGATCTACCGCATTCACGGTTCGCCGGAATGGTGGACGATCGGCAAGTCGGTGTCTTCAGGCTGTGTGCGCATGCTCAATCAGGACGTGATCGATCTCTACAACCGCGTCCCCAACCGCACGCAAATTCTGGTGACCGGCGGCGCCATGGCCTAGCCGCGCGCGGCCCTGAAACCTGTGCCTTTTTGGGTGGCGATGCAGGCAAGACCTTGACATCGCCACCCGCCGCATCATCTCTCAGCTTGCCGGACTTGGGAGGGTTTGATGATCTATTCGGGAAGCTGTCATTGCGGGGCCATCGCCTTTGAGGTCGAGGCCGAGATCACGCAGGCGATGGACTGCAATTGTTCGATGTGCCGCCGCCGCGGCGGTCTTCTGGCCTTCGTGCCGCGTGAAAATTTCAAGCTGCAGACGCCGGCCTCGGCGGTATCGACCTATCAGTTCAACAAGCACGTCATCCAGCATCATTTCTGCGCCAATTGCGGGATTGCGCCCTATGCCGAGGGCGAGAGCAAGACCGGCCCGATGACGGCGGTGAATGTCCGCTGCTTGCCGGATGTCGATCTCGAAACCTTGACGATCACCAAGGTCGACGGCCGAAGTTTTTGATGGCTGAGGAGCGTGTCATGGGTTGAGGCCGGTCCTCCTCTGCAAGCAGAGATTCCCTTGGCCCTTGTCTTTCTATGAACAGTTCCTACATTTCGGCCATGGAACTGAATCGTTGAAGCGTCGAGCGTGATTCAGTCTTTTTTGCCGATTTGAACGGTTTTTCACCGGAAATGCTTGACGGGACCGAAAATTGTGGGAATCACCATTTCTGATACAGTGAGTGAAATGGGTACGGTGGACAGATCCATCATGCAAGTGATGACAAAACGGCGCTGCTGTCGCAGTTGGCCGGTTTAACTGCGGTGACTGCCGTGGTTAATCAGGAATTAAAGATCATCCCGTTACGTCAGGGGTAATGATTCGCGGTGGGAGCGATTGACGCCCCCAGGCCTCGAAAGAGTTTTGCACCGCGCGCGCGCTGAGTGCTGTCCAAGGAAAGCGACGATATAAATGGCAACCAAAGTCAAAGAGAACGAAGAAGCAGAAGCCGAACGCGAAGGCGCACCCGACGGCCCGCTTCTTGACCTCTCGGATGACGCGGTCAAGAAGATGATCAAGGCCGCCAAGAAGCGCGGCTATGTGACCATGGACGAGCTGAACGAGGTTCTGCCGTCCGATCAAGTTGATCCCGACCGGATCGAAGACATCATGGCGATGCTCAGCGAAATGGGCATCAATGTCGTCGAGGACGAGGAAGCCGACGAGGGCACCGCGGCCGCCGAGGAAGAGGATAACGATTCCGACAGCGAGAGCGAAGGTGGCGAACTTGCTCCTTCGGGCGGCACGGCGCTTGCGACCGCCAAGAAGAAAGAACCGACCGACCGCACCGACGATCCGGTGCGCATGTACCTGCGCGAAATGGGCTCGGTGGAGCTTCTGTCGCGTGAAGGCGAAATCGCCATTGCCAAGCGCATCGAGGCGGGCCGCGAAACGATGATCGCCGGTCTCTGTGAGAGCCCGCTGACGTTCCAGGCCATCATCATCTGGCGTGACGAACTCAACGAAGGCAACACGCTTTTGCGCGAGATCATCGATCTCGAAACCACCTATTCCGGCCCGGAAGCCAAGGCTGCACCGCAGTTCCAGAGCCCGGAAAAGATCGAGGCAGACCGCAAGGCTGCCGAGGAAAAGGAAAAGAACCGCAAGCCGCGCGCTGGCGACGACGACGTGACCAATGTCGGCGGCGAAGGCCTGCCGCCGGAAGAAGAGGAAGAGGACGACGACGAGTCGAACCTTTCGCTTGCCGCGATGGAAGCGGAACTGCGTCCGCAGGTCATGGAAACGCTCGACATCATCGCCGAGACCTACAAGAAGCTGCGCAAGCTGCAGGACCAGCAGGTCGAAGCCCGTCTGCAAGCCACCGGCACGCTGTCGCCTGCGCAGGAGCGCCGCTACAAGGAACTGAAGGACGAGCTGATCACGGCGGTCAAGTCGCTGTCGCTCAACCAGAACCGCGTCGATAGCCTTGTCGAGCAGCTGTACGACATTTCCAAGCGCCTGATGCAGAACGAGGGCCGCCTGTTGCGTCTGGCCGAGAGCTATGGCGTCAAGCGCGACTCGTTCCTGGAGCAGTATGCCGGTGCCGAACTTGATCCGAACTGGATGAAGTCGATCGCCAATCTGGCCGCCAAGGGCTGGAAGGAATTCGCCAAGAACGAAGGCACGATGATCCGCAACATTCGCGGTGAGATCCAGAATCTTGCCACGGAAACCGGTATCTCGATCTTCGAATTCCGCCGCATCGTTTCGATGGTGCAGAAGGGCGAACGTGAAGCCCGCATCGCCAAGAAGGAAATGGTCGAAGCCAACCTTCGCCTCGTCATCTCGATTGCCAAGAAGTACACCAACCGCGGCCTGCAGTTCCTCGACCTCATTCAGGAAGGCAACATTGGCCTGATGAAGGCGGTCGACAAGTTCGAATACCGCCGCGGCTACAAGTTCTCGACCTATGCGACGTGGTGGATCCGTCAGGCGATTACCCGTTCGATCGCCGACCAGGCCCGCACGATCCGTATTCCGGTGCACATGATCGAGACGATCAACAAGATCGTCCGCACGTCGCGCCAGATGCTGCACGAGATCGGCCGCGAGCCGACGCCGGAAGAACTGGCCGAAAAGCTTGCCATGCCGCTCGAAAAGGTCCGCAAGGTCCTGAAGATCGCCAAGGAGCCGATCTCGCTCGAAACCCCGGTGGGTGACGAAGAAGATTCGCATCTCGGTGATTTCATCGAGGACAAGAACGCGCTTCTGCCGATCGACGCCGCCATCCAGGCGAACCTGCGCGAGACGACGACACGGGTCCTGGCATCGCTGACGCCGCGCGAAGAGCGCGTGCTCCGCATGCGCTTTGGTATCGGCATGAACACCGACCACACGCTTGAAGAAGTCGGCCAGCAGTTTTCGGTTACCCGCGAACGTATCCGCCAGATCGAAGCCAAGGCACTGCGCAAGCTGAAGCACCCGAGCCGCTCGCGCAAGCTGCGCTCGTTCCTGGACAGCTAAGAACGAACTCCTTTCGATTGAACAAATGGAACCCGGTCAGTGAAAACTGGCCGGGTTTTTTGTTGTGGGTTGCCCCCTTGCTTGTCCGCTTCCGCCGACAGGAATATACTTGAGCAGTCGCTAAAACCTCCGGGCCTCGATCGCACGTGTTGCATTGACTGAAACCGGCCGTCCGCCGTGCCGGGTGGCGTATCCGATGAGACGGGAGGCGGAGGCATCAATCGCGGTGCCGCCTGCAAGGCCGTGCCGCATGGGAGATGTGCCATGACCATGTACATCGTATTGATCAACTGGACGGAGCAGGGCGTCAAGAATGTGCGCGAATCGCCAAAGCGTCTCGATGCGGCAAAGAAGCTGCTGAAGGACATGGGCGGCTCGTTCAGGGAGTTTTATCTGACCATGGGCGATCACGACATGGTGGCGGTGTGCGAAGCGCCGGATGATGCGGTAATGGCGCGTTTCGCCTTGTCGCTGGGCATGGGCGGCAATGTGCGCACCCGCACCTTGAAGGCATTTCCGGAGGCGGCCTACCGGGAGCTTGTCAGTTCGCTTGGATAGGCGATACTGCGGCGGCAATACCAAATCCTTGCGAGGAGAACCGCATGGCGGAAAAGCCGATGAAGATTCCCGGTCCGGATCATCCGATCACTATCAGCCGTAATTCCGGCCGTGTCGTTGTCCGGCTGGGTGACATCGTCGTTGCCGACAGCCAGAACGCGCTGACTTTGCGCGAGGCGTCCTATCCGGCGGTGCAGTACATTCCCCGCGCTGATGTCGAGATGACAATGCTTCGGCGCTCGGATCACGCCAGTTACTGCCCCTATAAGGGCGATGCGTCCTATTTCAGCGTGGTCGCCAATGGGGCCGCGCTCGAGAATGCCGTCTGGTCGTATGAGGCGCCGTATGATGCCGTCGCCGCCATCCGCGATCACCTGGCGTTCTACCCTGACCGCTTCCAGATCACGGACGCTTGAACGCCCATCCGCCGCGCTAGGAACGGCGGTGCGCCCATGCTAGGGAGAAAGGGGCTGGCCGCTGGTCTGCCTGTCTCATTGTCCCGCCGGTCACGATCCGGTCAGTATCCGGTTCTATTCACCATCCATGCAGCAGAATTCGGAAAAATGGTGGGGCACATTCAAGGCGGGGCTGCTTGCTTCGGTCGCCGTGCACGTCATTGCGGCCGCATTTCTGATTTTCGATATGCCGGTGATGCCGCCACAGCCTGAAGAGCAGGAAGTGGTCAAGGTCGAGATGGTGCCCGAACCGGAGAAGAAGCCCGAACCGGATAAAAAAACGGAACCTGAAAAAAAGCCTGAGCCCGAGAAAAAACCGGAACCGGAAAAGAAACCGGAACCGAAGCCTGAGCCAAAACCTGCGGAAGATGCCAAGCCGGTGGAAAAACCGGTAGACAAGGCCGAGGAGAAGCCGGCGGAAAAGGCTGAACCGCAGGCAGCAGAGAAACTTGCGGCAGGGCAGGCGGATGCGCATAAGGCCGCAGCCGAGAAAGCCGAGGCACAGAAGGCCGAAGCAGAGAAAGCCGCGGCGCAGAAGGCCGAAGCAGAGAAAGCCGCGGCGCAGCCGCAAGCCTTGGAATCGGCTGCAAAAGAAGGTGGCAAAGAGGCGGGGGGCGACCGTCCCTCGGAACCCGAGAAACAGGCCGAGCCCGAACCTCGCGCTGAGCGGGCCGTTCCGCTGGCCAGCGAAGATGCGCCGAAGGACAACGAACCTCAGCAACGCAAGCCTCTGGATCAGCCCGCCGAGACGGCGGCCGCTGCCAAGCTGCCAGAGCTCGAGTTGCCCGAAACGGCCAATGCCAACGCGGTTCTGAATGAGGGCGAGGCGCTGATCGAAACAGTACCGATCCCGAAAGCCAAGCCGCAGGATCGCCCGGTGGATGTTGCCATGTCGGATCCGCAGAAGGTTGCGTCGGCTGATGGCGCTGACGCAAGACCCAGCCGTCCGCCCGCCGAGTTGAAGCGTGCAAAGGAACTCTATTCCGCCGACACGTTGTCCGATCCGCGCGTCCGCCAGGCACTCGGCAAGCTGCCGAGGGACCGCCGGATCGTGCAGATGTGCATGATCGAGACATTGGAGCAGGTTCGCCGCACCCGCGAGGATACCGTGCCGCAGGGGCTGTTTTTCGATCCCCGCAATGGGTCTCCCATCTCCGGGCAGGTGATGACGGCCAGTGGTGCGGCCTATAAGACCGCGCAGGGCTGGATCGATGTCGACTTCAAGTGCACCGTCAATGCCGAGGCCGACGGTATTACCGCCTTCAGTTTCGCGGTCGGTGGTTCGGTGCCAAAAAGCCAGTGGCAGGCGCGGCGGTTCCCGAGGAATTGAGCCGCCACGCCGGGCGCCGCGTTATTTGTAAAAGCCTTCCCGCAGGTTGATGCCGTGCTCCAGCCATGCTTTCATAGCGCAGAGCGCGCCGGTCCAGCCTTCGCAATTGCCGTAGGAGCTTTTGAGCCCTGTGGGGGTTTCGCGCCAGCCCTCTTCGGATATCGTTACTAGGGTGCGGCCGGTGTCGACGGGTTGGAACGCCATGGTCACCGTGGTGTCGTATTTCGGTGCCGTTGAACCGGCGCCTTCATCCGCTGCCCACTGGAAAACGATCTTTTCGTCCTTGACCACCTCGATCACCTTGACCGGAAAGGCGCCGGGAAAATCGTGAAAATCCCAGCTGACGGTGGCTCCCGTTTCAAGTCTGCCCTTGGCGCCGCCGGTGGTGAAATAGCGCGACAGCTGTTCCGGATTGACCACCGCCTCGAAAACCTCCGAGACCGGCTTGGCGATCCGGCCGGCGACCCTGAATTTCAGTTCCATGTTTTTTCCTCCTGCCTTTATACTTGCTCCGACTCTCATTATGTTATAAAAAAACAACATGTCAATCGACGAAAAAAACGACAGAATCTTCAAAGCGTTGGCTGCCTCCAGCCGCCGGGCCATGCTGGATATCCTGAAGGATCAGCCGCAGACGACAGGCGATCTTTGCGCACGCTTTCCCGCCCTTGACCGCTGCACGGTGATGCAGCACCTCAAGGTTCTGGAGGCGGCTGATCTGGTCATCGTCAAGCGCGAGGGGCGCGAGCGCTGGAATTATCTCAACGCCTTGCCGATCAAGGATATTCACGACCGCTGGATCGGTCCCTACGCCGCCCAGGCGGCGGAGTTGCTTGGGCGGCTGAAGGATGATCTGGAAGGGTAGGCTGGTTCAGCCTGCGGCGGGTATTGAAGGCAGGATCGATCGTCTTCAGCGACCGCCGCTCGGCCATCGACTGCACCGTCAAGTCGCTCGGCAGCGACAGCGCCGGGCTGCCGGTTTCCAGTTCCGCCGGTATTCCCTCCGAGTTTCGCCTGTCGATCAAGGGCGAGGGGTTCGAGACGCGGTGCCAGGTGATCGCCCAGGACCGGCAGAACCTCGAAGTCTCCTTATGCTAATCGGTGTCACGTGACCGGCCGGATTGACACACAGGTCCTTTCTGCATTATCTGGCCGCATGACCAGTCTGCCGATCAACGCTCTTTCCTGCATGATGATGCCGCTCTCCATCCGAGAAGCGGACCCTTTTGCGTGATCTGAGATAATTTTCGCCAGACGCCCAAGCCGCTTCAATCCGAGGCGGCTTTTTTTGTGGAACCGCCTCCCCACGTTTCTCGAGGAGTTCCGCCATTGACCCAAACACCCAACTCTGCCCCGGTCCGCTACGTCACCACCGCCATCCCGTTCGTCAATGCCGCGCCGCATCTCGGCTTTGCGCTTGAAGTCATCCATGCCGATACGCTCGCCCGCTTCTATAGGCAGCGGGGAGATGATGTGCGTTTGCTGGCTGGCGCCGACGAAAACAGCATCAAGAATGTCCGGGCGGCCGAAGCGGCGGGGGAGACTGTCGCCGATTTCGTCGCGCACAATGCTGAACGTTTTCAGGCATTGCCGGACAGCCTCAATCTCTCCTACGACGATTTCATCCGCACCAGCGTCGATCCCCGCCACCAGCCGGGCGTGACAAAGCTCTGGCAGGCCTGCTGCGAAAGGGGCGACATCTACAAGCGCTCCTACACCGGCCTTTACTGCGTCGGCTGCGAGCAGTTTTACAAGCCTGATGAACTGACCGGCGGCCGCTGCCCCGAACATGATGCGCCGCTGGAAGAAATCGAGGAGGAAAACTGGTTCTTTCGCCTGTCGAAATATACTGGCCAGCTGCGTGATCTCTGCAGGCAAGGCACGATCCGGGTCGTGCCGCATGCGCGCCAGAACGAGATTTCCGCCCTGATCGAGCGCGGCCTGGAGGATTTTAGCATTTCGCGCAGCGCGGAGCGGGCGCGGGGCTGGGGCATCCCGGTTCCGGGCGATCCCGGCCAGGTGATCTATGTCTGGTTCGATGCGCTCGCCAATTACATCACCGCCCTTGGTTATGGCACGGATGAGACGCTGCTCTCGCACTATTGGGCGAATGCTCAGGCCCGCGAACACGTCATCGGCAAGGGCATTACCCGGTTTCACGCGGTCTACTGGCCAGCCATTCTGCTATCGGCCGGCCTGCCTTTGCCCACCCGCATCCTCGTGCACGGCTATCTGACGACGGAGGGCCGCAAGATCAGCAAGTCGCTCGGAAACGCCGTCGATCCCGCCGTCCATGCGAGGCGCTTCGGCGCGGATGCCTTGCGTTATTTTCTGCTCCGCCATATCCGCACCACGGAAGATGGCGACTTTTCGCTCGAACGTTTCGAGCAGGCCTACAAATCCGAACTGGCGGGACAGCTCGGAAACCTTGTCCACCGCACGCTCAGCATCATCGAGCGCTCCTGCGGCGGTGTCCTGCAGCAGCCTTCGCCGGACCTGATCGCGCACGACGTGTTGATCCCGCAAGCCTCAAGCCTCCCGGAAATCGTCACCGCCCATCTCAATGCCTATGCCTTCGACCGGGCGTTGGATGCGATCTGGAAACTGGTTGCTGCGGCCAACAAATATGTCGCCGACCAGCAGCCATGGGCGCATGCAAAGGCCGTGGCGGCAGCCCGGACGGAGGATGAACGGCAGGAGGCCGCCACCCGGCTCAACGATAGCCTCTACAGCGTCGCATGGACGCTGCAGATCATCGCCGAAGCGCTCACACCGTTTATGCCGTCGATTTGCACGGAACTGCTGCGCAAGCTGGGACTGGAAGGGCCGAATGACGGTCAGCGGCCAGAACTTGCCGGAGCGAGGATCGCCGCTGGTATCCCGTTGTTTCCGATGGATCCATGACAGGGTGCGCCAATCCGCTTACTTCAAAAGCGATGCAGCCGGAAAATACGGATACGTAATCCTAAAGCATTGTATCTAATTACACTTCGGCTTCGGAAAAAATACTCCGGATCTTCCTGTTATGCTCGTAGACGAACAATCATTGTTGGATTACGTTGCAGAAACAAAGCGAAGTCAATGACTTCGATTGGAATGTCGTTCGCCGGGAAGATCGTTTGGATTATCGATGTTTGGAACGCTGAAGCGCAATTGTGCTTCGGCAGTGGGGGGAGGAATATCGAGTGGCTCAGTCTGTTCATCCAGCGGCAATTGAACACCTTCCGGTTTTCATCACGGCGCCGGGGCAAACCGATTATCTCTTCGGCGCGGTCGTGATTTTTCTACTGATCGGCGTTCTTGTTATCGGAAATTTGTATTTTCAGCTTCATGCCTTTCCGGAACGCCGGGCGCACCGGACCAGCAAGGTGCAGATGGAGATCGTGGCGGTTCTGGCGCTGATCTCGCTCTTCACCCACAATCATATCTTCTGGATTGCCGGTCTGCTCCTGGCGTTCGTACAGATCCCCGATTTCTCATCCCCGCTCTATTCGATCGCGCAATCGCTGGCCAAACTGTCGGGGCGCGACGCCGAAACAACGGGTGATCCCGCCCTGGTCAATGAGGAGCCGGCCCACACAACCGAGCCTGCAACCAGTACCAGCACACATGGCGAGGGAATCTGAACCATGTTTGAATTGCTGCTCTGCTCGATCCTGACCGTCCTTCCTGATTATCTCTTTCGCCGGTATGGCCAGGGAAAGCGGATTGGCCGCGAGCTGACGATCTATACGATGTGGTACGAGCTTCGTTGGGGGATCACCGCCTGTCTGATGCTGACCGTCCTGTTGATCACGATGATCTTTTACTTCCACCCCTCGACCAGGAGCGTGACAGCCGTTTTCCGGACCATCACGATCCTTCCGGAAACCGTCGGCCGTGTCGAAGAGGTTTATGTCGTGAACAATCAGAAGGTGGAGGCCGGCGCGCCGCTCTTCCGGCTTGATGCGTCCCAACAGGAGGCAGCATTAGAAGCAGCCCGCCGGCGGATCGCGGAAATCGATGCCCAGTTGAAGGTCGACCAGACCGAGCTGGCCGGTGCGGACGGGCAGATCCGGGAAGCGCAAGGTGCGTATCAGACGGCTGTGGACGAATACGAGATGAAGGCGCAGCTCCTCAAAAGCAATGCCGTATCGCGGCGCGAGGTCGAGCGGCTGAAGACGATGATTGACAGCAAGCAAGGTGCTGTTGACGCGGTGCTGGCAAAGAAGCGCACGCTGGAGACGGAGATCGCAGCTTTGCTACCGGCCCAAAGAGCAAGCGCTGAAGCGGCGCAGGCCCAGGCGCAGGTGGAATTGGACAAGACGTTCGTCAGAGCGGGTGTCGCTGGCTCCGTTCAGCAATTTGGTCTGCGGCCCGGTGATATCGTCAATTCGATGTTGCGGCCGGCCGGTATCCTCATACCGGCGGAGGCCGGCCGGGTCTCTCTCGTTGCAGGTTTCGGGCAGATTGAAGCCCAGGTCCTGAAAACGGGAATGATCGCCGAGGCGACCTGTATCGGCAAGCCGTTCACCATTATCCCGATGGTCGTGACGGGTGTTCAGGATGTCATCGCCGCAGGGCAGATACGGCCGACGGAGCAGCTTGTCGATGTTGCGCAACTGAGCAAGCCCGGAACGTTGACCGTTTTTCTGGAGCCACTATACCCCGGGCAACTGGAGGGTATACCGCCAGGAAGCAGTTGTATCGCCAATGCCTACACCAACAACCATGATGCGCTCGCCGACAAGAATATCGGCACGCTGCGATCGGTATATTTGCATGCGGTGGATACGGTCGGGCTGGTACACGCGATGATCCTGAGGATGCAGGCCGTGTTGCTTCCGGTTCAAACGCTTGTTTTCTCAGGCCATTAAAATACTGCGATCTACGAAATATCCCCGCAAATCCCCGCGTTGAAAACCCGTGCCATACTCACTGCGTCCCATCACGGATACACCGGTTTGCGTTGCCGGCGAGGTGGGGCCGGTGCCCGGAGGATTTGGCGAAACGCGCGCGAAATCCCCGGGGCTGCGTGAAAGGCGGTTCTCCTCCGGTTCGCAAATGAACCGGGCGTACCGGGTAGCCACACCACGGGCGGTTCACCCCGCCGGACGGTTTTGCCGTCCACGGGTCCAGGGCTAAACCCCGCCGCATTGAAAGGCCCAGCGGATAAGCGGCCGGGCTGGGGCATTGGAGGCTTTCCTGTCAGAGAGGAAAGCGCAGAAGAACCTGAGAAGCGCGGCAAAAGACACTGAAGCGGGGCACGTCGTGTGTCACCTAATTCTACTTACCTGAGGCACCCGATGTGCCCCGGCCGAACCTGCCGCTCCAGACTGCGGCAGACATGCAGATGGCTCAAACCACGGGCGAAAAAGCCGCCGCGTGACGGAAAAATCGTGTCCATCGTTCCTTACCCTTGCTCTTCCATCCTCGAAAAGGAGGCAATCATGCTGCCGATCTGCGGCCCCGAAGAAATACCGTTCCATCCCGTTCTGTTCGAAGCGCTTTGCCGTGCTGCTGCCACCCGGATGGATATTCCGTCCTTCTGCCGGGTCCGGCGCTGCGGCAGGCAAGAGGAATGCGTCGGCAAATTGAAGCCGCGTGAAATCCCGCCCTGTTTCCGCGGTCCTGTGGATGTCGATGCGCTCTTGCCTTCCTGCATCGCCGGTGCCGGCGATGCCTGGTTCTGTGCATTTGTCGTCGAATGGATCCTGTGCCGGGAAGATTATTTCGGCCGCGTCCGCCCGCCCGAAGCGGTTCGCAGCCTGCTTGCCCTTGACGAGCAGTGGCCGGTCTCCATCTATGTCGATGAGCAGGAGGAAGCACCGGCCGCTGCCCGCCCTCGCGTGACTGCGGCGCGGGATCTGCTCGATGCGGTGCAGGCCTCCGTGGAAGGGAGGCATGCAGACACCGGTGAAAAAGGTGCATCTCTAGGAGGAGACTGACATGCCCTATGTCGATGGATTTATCGTTGCCGTGCCGAAGGACAATATCGAAGCCTACAAGGATCTGGCGCGCCTAGCAGGCACGGTCTGGAAGGAATATGGCGCTCTGTCCTATGTCGAGTGCATCGGCGACGATGTGCCCTATGGCGAGCTGACGTCCTTTCCCCGTGCCGTCCAGGCCAAGGATGACGAACTGGTGATCTTTTCCTGGATCACCTATCCGTCACGCGAGGAGCGGGATGAGATCAACAAGAAGGTCATGGCCGACCCGCGTCTCAGCATGGACAACTGGACCGCACCGTTCGACGGCAAGCGGATGATCTATGGTGGCTTCAAGAGTTTTCTGGAATTGTAACGGCGAACCGCCAGAACCGGCGGCCTGAAAGGATTATATGCCCCAGACCGTCATCAGCCTGCCGACCCGCGGCGCCGGTCTTTACGAGTTTACCGGCGAGGCGCAGGCTTTTGTCCGCGCTGCCGGCGTGGAGGAGGGGCTGTTGACCGTGTTCGTGCGCCACACCTCCTGCTCGCTGCTGATCCAGGAAAATGCTGATCCGGACGTCCGGCGCGATCTCGACACCTTTTTCAAGCGCCTTGTGCCGCCCTCCAGCGATCCGTCGATGGGCTGGGTCATCCACACCGCCGAAGGCCCGGATGACATGCCGGCCCATATCAAGGCGGCGCTGACGCAGGTTTCGATCGGCGTACCGGTCGGGCAGGGGCGCCTTATGCTCGGCACATGGCAAGGTCTCTACCTGTTCGAACACCGCGACCGCCCGCACCGGCGTGAGGTGGTACTGCATCTGGGGGGATGAGGTGGTAACAATGTTGGAATTACGGGAACAAAAACAGTTGTTTGGGGTTCTAGGGTTTCAATCGGATCGGCGCGTCTGCGCCGCTAAAAGACTCCTTTCACACGACGGACGTCGCGTGGCTGGATTCCTGTGACGGCACAGGAATGACGGAGGAAAGCGGAGCTGGCCGTTCCACACGGCCCAACCACGCCGGTGCATCGACTGCACCTGCCACACAGGCAAAGGGAAGACACATTGACCGACGCGCAAACCATTGCCAGCCGTTTCATGCAGGCCCTCAACGAGCGGGATTTCGAGACGATCGGCACATTCCTCGATGAGGACGTGGCGCTCGATACCCTGACCGGCCAGCGCACCATCGGTGCCGGTCCGTTGCGCATGGGTGTGATGACCTATTTCCGTCATTTCGACGAAAGCTTCAGCGACATGGTGCTGATGCACGATGCGCTTGGCCAGCGGGTTGCCGTCGATGTCACGGCGCGCGGTCATTACCGCGAAACCATGCCGGGTTTCCCCGAGGCCAGTGGTCAATCCTATTCGATTCCGAGCGTCTTCGTGTTCGAGTTCGAAAACGGCGCCGTCACCCGTCTCAGCCATTATCGCAACATCCGCGTTTTTGAACAGCTGCTTTCGCGCTGAAGACGTTCGCCGCCTTCTTCTTGCCATTCAGTTCACGTCCTTGCTTCGGCTGAACCCCGGATGAACGGCAGATTCGGGTTCCGTTCAGCCACGCCGGTTTAGGGTCTCGTCAATGCCCCGGAACATCAGGCGGGCGGACGTCTCAAGGTTTTGGCCCACAATCTGGCCCACAAGGAGAAACACTCATGAAACAGATTTTTGCAAAGCTGGCGCTTGCCGGCATGATCGGCCTGACCGGCTTTGGTGCTACGCTTGCACCGGCTGCCGCCGATACGCTGACGCTTGGCATTCATTCCGGCGGTGTCGTCGATGTGCAGTACCGTGACCGTGACCGTGACCGTTATGGCGATGAGCGTGACTGGGACCGCGACCGCGACCGCCGTTATC
Source organism: Hyphomicrobiales bacterium (assembly GCA_900473685.1). GTDB lineage: Bacteria > Pseudomonadota > Alphaproteobacteria > Rhizobiales > Rhizobiaceae > Pararhizobium. The sequence continues at coordinate 23,286 of UCNE01000028.1, read as the reverse complement.
GCCCGGGCTGGGGTCATGAGCGCCGTGGCCGTTGCGATCCCCGGCTTGCCGCCGACAAGGCGCGCGCCAATGGTCTGCGCCGCGCCCGTGTCGTTGATGTCTCGCCGCGCCGCGTCGTCGTCGAAGGCCGCCGCTGGGGTGAGTATCGCCGAGTCGTGTTCGCCAACGCCCGCGGTTGCCCGTATCTCGGCCGCTGACATCGTCATCATGCGAGGCCTGGCCGGCAATGGCCATAGGCTGAGCTCCGCAAGTCCTTCCGTCTTGTCTCCCCCGGCCGGCGGAAAGGTCTGGCCCCTCGCGGTTTACCGCGGGGGGATTTTTGTTTGGGGCGCAGGCTGCTGTATCCCGCAAACAAAACAAAACCCCGCCGGAGCGGGGTTCGTTTTTCCTCGGTTCTGCGCGCTATGCTATTATTGCTTGATCGCGAAGGTGACGTTGACGGTCACGTTGTAGCTGTTTTCTCCCGTCGCGACCGGTACGGCGTCACCGGCATATTCCTTTGCCATGGCACGCATCATCGGCATCGGTTCGGGCCGGGATGAGTTCTCTGAAATTTCAACGATACGGCCAATCGAGACGCCGGCGGCTTCCGACAGGACCTTGGCCTTGGCGATGGCATCCGCCACCGCCGACTTGCGGGCTTCGGTGATCGTTGCTTCCGGCTTGTCATTGGAAAACTGGATCGAGCCGCCCTGGTTTACGCCGAGTGTCACCGACTGGTCGATGATTTCGCCGAGCTTGGCAAGATCGCGCACCTTGATGGTCAACGAGTTGGCCACCTGGTAACCGGTGAGCACCGGCTGGCGGTTGCCGCCGTCGCTGTTGTCCGGATACTGGTACTGCGGATTGACCGCGAAACCGGACGTCTGCAGGTCGCGGTCGGCAATGCCGCCGGTCTTCAGCGCGTTCAGCACGTCGGCCATCGCCTTGTTGTTGGCGTCGAGTGCTTCCTTGGCGGTCTTGGCATCCTTGACGACGCTGAACGACAGGATCGCCATATCAGGTGCAATGCTTGCACGGCCTTCGCCGGAAACGGTGATGACGTCTTCACGCGGCGTGGCGTTTTCTGCAAAAGCCGATGCACTGGCGATACCCGCAAAGGCGGCTGCCAGAACGGCGGTCTTGAGGCGGCGGGGGAAATAGGTGGATGTCATGGATGGGTTCTCTCCAGTTGTGTTTCGTCCCTGCACCTTATTGATGATTGATTGTGTAGGGATTGCGGCAACGTCTTGTGGGAAAACCAGTTTTCCGCTAGAGCCAGTCCCACCGCGGCCTGCCATTGGCCCGCGGGACCCGGACATATCCGGCAGGGCCTGTAGCTCAATGGTTAGAGCCGGCGGCTCATAACCGCTTGGTTGGGGGTTCGAGTCCCTCCGGGCCCACCAATCTCTGCAAGTCATTGATTTCAAACGAGAATTTTCAAGGCGATTTTCCGCCGTACACGGCGAAGTACACCGCTGCGTACACGTTTCGAGCCGATTTAAGAGGCGCGAAATGTATCTATGGAAGCGAGAGAACGGATTCACTTTTCAACAAAGGATTCCCGTTACCGTCGAATCTCAATTTGGGAAATCACCCATCCGCGTGAATTTGGGGCCAATTCCTGCCGCTGCGGCACGGAAACGAGCAATTATTCTTTCGGGTGCGGCCATGAGATTAATGGACGATCCGACGATGACAAGAGAAACCCTCGTTCACAGTCTGCGTGCTCTAAATGCCGAGTTGCAAAGCCTGAAACGCAAAAGCTTCCCCCTGGGCGCTCTCGCCGTAAAAGCACGCCAGGAAGCGGACGAGCTTGAAGCTGAGGGGGCTGAAAGCTACGCTCGAACGCTCAGAGAAAAAGCCCAGCGCCTGTCTGGCGAAAAAGCAGGGATCGCCGATTTTCGGAAAAGGCTCGAATCCATCGCGGAGGCTCTTTCCAAGGATTCAATTGCTTGGGAATCTGAACGACAAACATTTCAATCTGTCGTGCGCACTCTTGGATCGCTCGAAAGGGAGCAGAACACAGTCACTGTTGAGCCGACGCAAACGACTGCGATGGCGGTGCGTGGAAGGCCGCCTGTCTCAGGCCCTGTCGCGAACCCAGTAGTAAGCGTTTCCGATGGCGGTGGACAGGTCTCGGACCCCCGTGCGTTCACTCTTGAAACGAGGTTCAGCGTAGCCGGTCGCGTTATTCTGGATATGCGCCGCGAGGCACTGGATGTTGGGAACTCCGACAGGACAAGATACGAGGAGCGTCTTGAGGCTACCTTTGCAGCGTTTCTGGAAGTGATTGGCGACCATCCGCTCCGGTATTATTTACCTCTCCATTTGCAGGATTTTGCGACTTTCATGGGTAAAGTTCCGACCAACCGGAGTAAGCACCCTGCATTTAAGGGTCTGCGCCTCAAGCAAGTAGTTGAGAAAAATAACAAGCTTCCGGAGGAAAAACGCGTAAAGCGTCTCTCCGAAACGACGGTTAAAGAACACGTAGGCCAAATAAAGTTGATCTGGGAAAAAGCGACCGCTGGCGTGGACGGGGCCCGCGACATGCGCTCTTTCAATGTAACCATGCCAGCGGCGGCTACTGCCGCTATTGATCGCGAGGGGCTGCCGACCTCCTCACTAAATACGTGGTTCACCGACTGTATAAGGCCGGATGTCATGAAGAAGCCTCACAAAGCGTGGCTCCCCCTGGTCGCGTATCTAACAGGAATGCGACTTTCGGAACTTGTCTACTTGCAATCGTCCGATATCGTAACAATCGCCGGGAATGAGGTTTTTGACCTTCGATTGCCATTGACCATCAATGGAAAGCCAATCGCCCGACCATTGAAGACAAAGACGTCAAGAAGAATTGTAGCAATACATCCATTGCTTCGGGAATGCGGCTTCGTCGATTTTGCGAAGAAACAGCGTGGGCGTGGCGGCTTCATCTTTCCGCACTACCATGCAGCTAAAGACCCCGCCGACGCTGCCCAGAAACAAATGGGAAACTGGATGTTCGCGCTGGGTATACATGTACCGCAAAGACAGGTTTTTCACTCGCTACGACACAACGCCAAATCCTGGATTCGCATCCATGCGGGCAATTTCCTTTGTGATAAACAATGTGGTCATGCGATGAAATCAGTCGCGGACGACTATGGCTTCGAATCCCTGGAACCGGAGGAAGTTGAGAAGATCATGTCGATCCCCGCGCCAAGGGACATCGATTTCAGTCCACTAGTCAAGTGGCATCAAGCTCAATAACGATCTTAATCAGTCGTGAGTGTTCGCCGCCAACGGAGAGATTAGCGGAGTGTGCGCCTATGCGCCGAGCCGGTCGAAAGCTCGAAGTCCATCTCTTTGAATTTCCCGCCTCAATTCCGCCGCCGCTCCAGGCAGACGGGACCTACGGACCAGCTTCTTTTCCTTGCTTCCGTGCTGCTGGATGTAGATCGCGGCGTGATACCAGATTGTGCCGCCGTTTGCGTCTGTATGGCAAAATTCGACGACTTCGATATTAACCGTCAGCCCTCGAATTCTGGTGATCGTCTGGCGCATTGAAATCCCCGCTTTCCCGTTGAATTTATTAAGAAATATATAGCAGGAAACGGGGTTCTTGAGAATCCATTGGCTGGGAAAGATGTCGGCTTTGGGATAGCGTCCGTTAATGGGAATGATTGGATTTTAATGATTTTTGAGAGAGTTCGCTTGCCTTGGTTTCGGGTGCCGAACAGAGCGGGAGGGCGGTCAATGGGACTCTGCGGGAGTGGTGCGGGCGCAGGGAGCGTAGCGACTGAGCCACGGTCCCGCTGAGTGCCGTTGACGGACCGCAGCGACCCAATCCTACCGCAACCGGAGCAGGACAAGGAGGGCGCAGCCCGTAATGCCCTGCTCCGGACTAGCCCCCCGGCAATGAGGGTGGAGGCGGGCAAGGCCGCAGGCCGCGACAGGGGGCAAAGCCCCCGCGAGGTACGTCAGCAAAATTTTTTTTGAGTTAGGTTTCGGGACCTGATTTCGAGGAAAATTTTCTGAAAAGGGTTGTTTGTCAACGGAATAACAGAAAGCAAAATGCAACTTGCATTTTGCACTTTGCTTTGTTTTCATTGACGTTTTTAATCCACCTCTTGCGCTGTTTTCGCTCTTCACCTACCTTTGTTGGCAGGAAAGCCGATCAGCTTCCGTTTTGTTACCCCTCGGGGGATTGGAATTAAAGTTCTCGGACTTTTATTCGGCTTGATCGGTCTTTCTTATCGCCTGGGTCCAAACTTGGCGGGGATTTGAGCGAAGGGACTTTCACCGCCGGATAGGTGGCTCTGAAAGGACGTGCGGCCCTGAACCGGTCGTGTTTTTCCGCCGTATAGGCGGCTCTTATTCCCTGCGTCAGCAGGGATGTCCCGCTTCTGTCATCGACAGTGGCCTTTCTCTGCATACGCAGAGTCAGGGAGCGCATTCGTGCGCTCCCACTTCCAACAACCATCATCAATTGCTTCCGCTCCCACGGAAGGGGCGAAGCTTTGCCAACGGAAAGGAAATTACATGGAGAATGGAGTGCCTAGTGATGTGCCGGTGCCGTATCCAACGGTCGTAGACGCCGAGTGGTTTGCGTATGACGTCGCAATGGAATTGAGCAATAAGATTTTTTGCTTGCGGGAAGCAGGCGAAGACGTACCGCAGTACGTCTTGGATGATTTGGAGAAGGCAAAGAAGGTCTGCCTTGATCTTCGGATCGCCCAAGGGCGCGGAGATTATCCAAACGGTGACCGTGACCGGTTTTTAGATAAGATGAAGCAGATTGAGAGTATTGGACTACGTGAGGTTGTTCGGTTGCAGAAGGCCAAAAATTCCAGTTTGAAAAGCGCTTGACGCCGACTCCGCCTGCCATGATCATTAAAAAGACGCCATCAACGGGCTGGAACCCTCCGGCGTCTTCTTAATCACCGTTTAGTAAAGATGAACGATTTCATGTCTACTGTAAAGCTCCTTTTGACAATCAAGTGAGCGCCGGGCTGGCACATAGCCCAGCCCAAACACACAGACAGACGATTTTCCAAAAAGAAATGTTGACATTAATCACAGGTCGCTCGGCGCGCCTAGTGTCGACTGGCAGTCCGTAGACCGTTCCAACGGCATGGCCGGATTTGAAAGTCGCTACATGGAGGCGCAGCGTCGCAACCGCACAGCTAAGGACAACCGGGAGGGCTGCGGTGACGGCGAATTCAATGAATTTGCTTTGGTAGCATGTGAGCAGAAACATCTCGTAAGGAAGCGCTTGGAGGAAGGCTTTCAACATCCATTTGAACGGGAAGTTGGGGGTCGTGTACGTCAGCCTTTCCGAGAGATGGGGCTGCGGTCTGAGGATGACGCTGTACTGAAATATTTCGTCACCTTGGTACCGAAAGGCGGCAAGGCGCGGGCGTCCGACAATAAGGCAAATCTGGCCGTTCAATGCAAGTCCAAACTGCTGACGCTGGACTACCCGTACATCGAACTCAACCGCGAATTTCTGGCGGCGCTGAGAGTAGACTGCGATGGCGTTTTCCATACGCCAGAGGCCTGTCTTTTCCTTCTTACTGATGCGGTTCGCGATGGGCACATTCCATGCCTGCCCCACATCGTTGTCGGCGACCTGCTCGACACCGGGCAACTCTCAAGGCCACATTTAATCTGGATGTTACCCCAGGGCGCGGCTGTGTGGCGAAGTGAGGACAATAGATGCCGCCAGCACCCCATCCGGCTCTTCGACGCTGTTGCTCGTGGGCTTGCTGCCGCTCTGATAGACATCGGTGCCGACCCTGCTGCGCCAACCATGACGGGGCGCATGAAATGTCCCACATCGCCGTTTTGGTTTACATTGACCCCAAACGCCGAAGTCTGGCCTACATTGACGGAATATGCCGATTATGTGGACACAGGGATCAGCCGTGCCGCTTTGGCTCGCAAGGCAGCGGTAGTACAGTCCGGTCTCGGCCTTACCGCATCAAATCAGATTTTCGACGTGCTGCGGACAGAAGGTCGAAGGCTGTTGGCTGAATGGCATTTCCGTGCAGATAGCCGAATAAAGGGCAGCAGAGCGGTCCTCGCCGATCATCTTCATGAGGCGCTTTCCGAGTTCGCGAAGCATAGCGGCTCGTCTGAACATGGCGTCAGCTATGTCGCGGCAAAGGTCGCGGACTATTTGGCCTCGCATTTTGACCCGGCGAAGCTGGAAGGCAAGGCCGTGAACCGGGGCAAGCTGCTCGACGTTGTGAACGGTCTGAAGACGGTCACTGAGCGACAGGCGGCGGGCGGACGGTACTCAGGCAAAGCCAAAGGTGTTTCGACATTCGAAAAGCTTTTAGCCGCTTACCGGGGGCTACGGGGCAGCGGTACACCGATCACACAAACCGCTTTGGCGAGGGCAAGCGGGATATCTCGCCGCACCGTCATTAGTCGATGGACTGAGGTTGTGAATTCGGACGAATACAATCGGGAAGAGTGTGAAAATAGGTGTATAGATAAAAAGGTGGCGGGCACCACGGCCCCCGCTGAATACCCGGTGATCGCAGCCAATCTATTGAACGAGACCAGATCGCAATATCAGGCAGCGAACCAGATTCAGCAAAACCGTTTGCAGGGCGGTCCAGTTGGCAATGCGCATAAATGGGCGCTGAAAGCAACTAAGGCGAACATAGCATTGATCGCGGGTGAACGGTTACGCCGTCATGCGGGCGCGTTGGGGCAAAGGCAGACGATCAAGCCAGTGATCGATGACCTGGCAGCGGTATACGGCGTCACACTGACGGAAGCCGAGGCACTACAAGCTGCCAATTCGGCAACAGATGTCATGCGGGCCATTGAGCAGATTTGTGAAGGGCGTTGGTTGTCGGATGCCGAGGTAGCAGCGATGCGCCCACTGGCTGCATAGCTCCAGTCCGACAATCATGTGCCAAGCCATCATGACGGAAACAGATCGCAACCCCGGCGATGAAGGGGGCAGTCGGCAGACCCTCAACGGCGTTGTCTCCATGAAGTGGTCCGGCTGAAGGCCTCCTCGAAGAGCCGACGGTCACCTTGGTGTCGGTAGTCGGTCACTACCAACATGGTTTCGGTGCCAAAAATCGCTTTGCGCCCACGTTTTCTGCCTCCAGCCTCAAAGGAGTAATTTCCTATTCTGGAGCGAAGCAATGCAGGAATACGAACGACCCATTACAATCGTCAATCAAGGTTTTCCGGCTAAGGCCGCGCTGAAGGTCATCCGCCTGCCGACATCATGGTACGGGGTGATTTGGGAGAACAGGGAACGATACGCGACGTTCTCTCAGGATCGTACCGACCTCAACGGCGGTCATGAACATATGACCGATGATGAGTTTTTAAGTCGCGTCCAGCTTGTCGCATCTTTAGTCCAAGGTATCGACTTTCTCTATGACGCTGCATCTCCGCGAACGGCCAAGAAGCGGAGGGCCAAGCAATGAGCGAGGCTTTTTCGCGTAAGATCGCGACCATTGTTGATTTGGATGTAGTGCGGGCGTCTACCTTGTCGGCCCTACATCGGGCTGTGCGAACAAGTGATCCCGAATTCGCAGAAGTTTGGACTCAGCCGGACGCGAGCGAATGGCGCGATCTCCGCACACATCCGAAGTACGGTCCGGTGGCGCAATGGCTCTACGACGTGGAAGGCCGGTCATGTGAACTGAAATTCGACCTTGTCGCCGAGCTTGGCGGCGATTGGTCGCTGCTTGACTGCCTGCTTTGTGACGAGTTGGCCCACCGTCGCATGTGCTGAGGCGGCCAATGGGTTACCAGTTCGTACATCTCGAATCCTTTGCCCGAAAGCCTGACGCCAAAGGGCGCGGTACGGATTTCATTTTTTCAGAAGCCAGTCGGAGGCCGGAAGCGTCGATCCATGTCGAAAAGCCTTTGCCGCCGGTCGTGGTGTACGGCGTGGGCGTCGAGGTGGTGCAGGAAATCCATGACACTGCCGCCGCCGCTGCAACCATCCCCGTCAAGGGCGGGCACGTTCGAAAAGTCGCAAAGGACAAAAAAACGCTCCATACGGTCGTGGCCTCGTATCCCGCGACCATAGATGAAATTCGCGGCGATCCGGCCAAACGGGCAGACGCTGAAGAGTGGGAAAAGCGAACAATCGGTTGGCTTCGTTCGCAGTACGGCGACGATCTGAAATCCGTCATCCGTCACGAAGATGAGGCTTTTTTTCATATTCACGCGTACATCGTGCCACTCGATGAACCGGGAATGTCAGCGCTCAAGTACCATCCGGGCACCATGGCGAAGCGCGCGGTCATGGACAGCGACAAGGATGGCGAGGACAAGAAAACTCTCTCAAAACGGGCGGACGCTGCTTACAAACAGGCAATGCGCGAGTGGCAGGACAGCTATCATGAAGCTGTCGGCGTTCCGTGTGGGCTTGCCCGGCTCGGCCCAAAACGTCGCCGTCTGTCCCGCGACGAATGGCAGCGAGAGAAAGTGCAGGCGAAATCACTGCAAAAGGTTGTCCAGCGCGCGAAGGCGGTTAAGGCGGATGGCGAAGCGTACATAGACCGCACGAAAACTGATGCCGCGAAAATCGCCGCCGATGCCGCCCGCACACAGGAGGCTGCTCGCAAAGCCGCTGCCGCCGCTCTGGCTGCGCAGGATCGCGCACGGCAGGAGCAAGAGCAAGCGCGTGCCTCAATGGCCGATGCCGAAAAATATAGCGGCTGGGCCGGTCGCCTTCGGGCAGTATGGGATGGATTCCGGAAATCAAAACTGGCCGATAGAATCCGCAGTGAGCTGAAGGGCGAAATTGACCGCTGGCACGACACTGCAAAGGAAGCCGAGCGCAAGCGGTTGGAAGCCGAACGCAAGCTTTATGAGGCTGAGCAGCAAGCCCGCGCGGCGAAGGATGAGGCTTTTAAGGCAGGAATCGAGCGCGACCGGCTGCGCTCGATTCTTTCACCTGCCGCCGAAAGCATCGCGCCGGAACCGTCACCCAGCCCGAAATTGGAGCTGAAACCCAATTTCAAGAGAAAGGAAAAATCATAATGCTGAAAGTGCTCTTAATTACCGCCATCCTGTTGGCAACCGATGCCGCCGCTGGCGAAATCGTATGGCGGGGGCCGACGACGGGTGTGCTGACGGTAAGCACACCTTTCAAGCCTGAGACGCCGGAGCAACCTGCTTTAGACGTTCATTATGCGCCGATCCACGTTGCTGCCGGGTCGGTCGTCAATGTCACGCCAATTGGTGATATCAGCGGCTACGTGTTCAGTACGCGAAATCCATTGCCGCCCGCTCTGACGCTCAATCCTGCTACCGGCAAAATTGCCGGTCTGGCAGCTGTTGCAGGACGGTACGATGTTACCATACGAGTGCAAAAGGACGGCTTCTCCGCAGATTTGGTGCTGTCACTCACCATCTCCTGAAACGCTCTGTCGCTCGGAGCGCAATGGTGCGGGGGACGATTGGAGCCGTCCCCTGCATCCTCAAAGACCTACCCTCATTTTATTTTACGCCTGTCGCTACTGGCGACATGCAGCCAGAGGATACCCTTTTCTAGTGATACTTTCGGCCAGCCTTTCAATGCGCAGTCACCGCAACGCTTTGAGATATCCGCTTTAGCTTCTGCTACTGTGAACGGTCTGTCATCCGTGGCGGCTCGATCCCATTTGTCGAAAATCTGCTTTTTGAGGATTTTCGGCACCACGCATCGGCTGCATCGTCGTGACTGGCTGTAGTAGATCGAGAAATGCGTGATAGCATCATCATCGGTAAGATCATGATCTGGTCTTAGTGCCGTCATTACGTGTCATTCCTCATCTGTTGCTGACGAGCAAGAGCAACAATATGAATGTAAATCTGTCAATACATCGAAATTCCGCCTGAATCGCAAATATAAATGTTGACACTACTTTTCTTAAAAAAGAATTCCTTTGCGCGTGTAATTTAAAATCATGCGCGTAATTTTTGACGAATTAAAATTTCGCGACAAAGGAGTTCTCACGGATCGAAACTTTTTTCGTCGTCGTCCGGTTTTTTATCGTTTTTTGCCTTCCGCGCCTCTTCGGCGGCCTGCTTTTTGTGTTCCTCCCATACAATGGCGCGGCTTCGGAAGTTATTTATGATGTTGGCATCACGATCTGCGAGGCTCTGCCGGAACGTCGAGCCAGCGGTATAACCTTCGTCAAGATATGTATGGACTTCGTGCGGCGTCAGGAGCTTGAGCGCCGCGAAGGCATCTGCACGCCAGTATTGGGCCGTTAGCTCGGCCATAATCTGGCCGATGTATGGGCGATGGCCCCACTCTCTATAGCGCCGAGGGAACAGATGATAATCTGGATCAGACTTCCACGCCTTCATCCGCTCCGCCTCTCGACTGATACCGCGCTCATGCAACATCTTTGTCCATTGAGCGTATGAATAACCGTCGCAATAGTCGTCATGGCCGGGTCGTGGCGCATAATCGTGGTATGGGTCGGGTGTCCAATCACGATCTGGGATAGGATCGGGCCAATCGATATATGAGCGCCGAAATGCGGACAGAATCGACTCTTGCATTGCCAGTACGGCCAGCAGGAAAAGCAACAACATGCGTTGGCGGCGCTTGCGTGCCTCTTCGATCTGGCGGCGGATGCGTTCAATACGGCGGCGGTATTCGTCTTCACGCCGTTCTCGTTCGCGGTGACGACGTTTTTCCTGTTTTTTGACTTTGGATTTTTGTTCGGGCGTAAGCTGCTGCATGGCGATCTCCTTTCAGAGAAAGGTCGCCTCCCGCCTTGCATAGGACAATTCATGAAAACGAACGGTCATGATGGGAGCCGAGGGCAACAATTCCCCTGGTCGGTCGTTTCCCCGAAGCTTGGCCGGTCACAGCCTCCATCGCGCTAAGGCCGCTCCCGCCGCAACGGGATCAGCTTTGATCCTTAAAACCGTCTGGCGTGACAATCCCGTTTCCCTCGCGACGGCGGATGCACCGGCTCCATTCACCAGCATTTCCTGGACCGAACGCAAAACTACACGGCTGTAACTTGGCTTCTTGCCGAGGTACTTTCCATCGTCGCGCCTTGCCGCCTCAATTCCGGCTTTCTGGGTTTCTTTCGTGGCTTCTGCCTGTGCCTGGGACATGGCAGCCATAAAAGAAATTAGGCTATCGCGAACGGCCTGCTGCATTGGGTCTGAGGTTGATCCGTCGAAGATCATCCCATTGATGACAGTCCGGATCACAACGCCTTGCCGGATAAAGTGGCGGATCGTGTCCGTCACATCTCGATAATTGCGGCCAAGCCGATCCACCCAGCGCACAAGGAGCGTGTCGCCCACTCTAAGCTTATCGAATAGCCGCTTGCCCTGGGGGCGTTCGGCGAGCGTCGTGCTAACGCCGGAAATACCGTGGTCGGCGATGATTTCATCAATCTCGAAACCGGCTGCCTGGGCCTGGGCGATCTGGTGATCAAGGTTTTGTTCTGCAGTGGAAACGCGAGCATAAAAAATGACGGGCATGGGGCCTCCGAACTGTCCGATTGGATCGTGTCCAGAGGTTCAGGCGTCCGGATGCAAGTAACAACCCTTACGGACGCTATCTAGGCCGCTGTTGCGACTGTCCGCAGGGGTATGCCCCAACGGTTGATCAAAGCACAAGTTTGGAACTCGTATGACCATCGAGAATAACGTCTGCAATGGGGAGTGATTGAATATTGAGCGCTGACGTTGCTTCAATCGATCATTCGAGTATAGATCGGTGGTTCGAAGGAGGAATCGCTCTGGTTGCGGGCCCAACCCAATTCTGGAGGCGAGATATAAGGTGGCTCGCCGTGACTGATTTTTGCGTCAAGACATGGCTACGTCAGCGTGTTTCTTCAATGTTTCCGGCTATCCAGAAGCGAGGCGAAGGAAATTTAGTGACAGCCAGACCAGTGGTTACTTTGCCAACATTGTTATGCGGAAATCCGTCTGGCGACGGTCTCGGCAAATTGGCACTCGATCAACTTAACACTTCTATTTCAAAGTTTACGTCCAAGGCTGATCACTATCTAAATTCCGTCGCAACGGAGGACCTTACTACCTTTGGACCATTCTGCGGGCGTGTAATTCTGGAAAACGGTTGCGCCGCAATTCTAGGTCGGTTTGATCCCTTCAGACTCATGTATTTGAGCGAGTTTCAAACCCAGCCAGAATATGCGCTTGGAAAGCGTATCAAATCCGCCTTCTCATGGACGGGCGATGTTATACCGGAGGAAAGCAGAACTCTGCATTGTGGGACGCGGATCACGACCTTGCCAAGATAAGTAGGTCTTTATTCTCAAAGCATCTTGACCACATTTATTGGAAGCCAGCGCTAAACGCCCTTTTAGATTATGTAGCAAACAATGAAGAGCCTGAATTCACTGATATTTTGGCATCCGATCCAGACACATACATAGCTTCAACCAAGGGCCGTCTCACCCAGCTGTACTCCCAGCTATCAAAGGGAGTCCATTGGGAGTTCTTCAGCAGCACGTTGCAATTGGACGAAATCACCGTGAAAACGCTTCTCCGCGAAACAATGGTTCAACTTGCCGGGCTTGGTTTGATATCACACTTTGTCCCAACCGCGTTTTCATCGCTTAGGCCAGGTGACGCAGTCGAAGCCTATGTAGCATTCAGAAAGGCAATCCCTTGATTGGCCCGCTCGAAGAAGAAACAGATTCAACCCTAATTCTGGCGGCAGAGGAGTGCCCCCCGCAGGACTTTGGCGCTCTTCACAAATTCTCTGCACATGATGAGTTGATAATACGCAAGCTCATCTCTCATGGGCCGGTTTTGATTCGAGGCGGACGAGGCAGCGGCAAAAGTGCGCTCCTTATTGAAGCATATAGAAAAATGCGTGCCGCCAAGATAGTTCTGCCCGTTTATGTCAGCCTCCGCTACCTGCCATTATTACAATCGGACGGCGAAGAGTATATTTCGCACTTCTGCAAACTTTTATCAAAAAAAATACAGGACGAACTAAACGAGGAGAAGGAACAATACTCATTTCCGACGGCGTCTGATCAGGCATCCTTACAAGAGGGTTTGCTCGAAGCGGCTCAAACTCTTCAGAAAAGAATTGTTTTGCTGTTTGACGACGCCGCTCACATCGGGAGAGAAAAACCGCTCGAAGTATTTTTCGATCTATTTCGCACGATTTCCAGCAGTTTGGTTTCGTGCAAAGCATCGATATATCCGGGCGTCACCAAATTCGGCACCCGCTTTGACGTGTACAACGACTCAACCGTGATAGAGATCAGCCGATCTGACGTCTCCAAGGAAAGTTCATTCTTTCTTGAGGTTCTGAAAGCTCGCTATCCTTCGTTGTCGACCCCTGATCGTTTCTCAGATCGACTTTCCCCTATGCAATTCGCGAGCTTACTTGGTCGTGCTGTCGTTGGAAACATGCGCGGATTTATATTGGCCTGCAATAGGTTCGACCCGACAAAGCGAATCGGCATTCCGGATGTAAACACCTGCCTGTTGGAGATGGCCACAGATTATTATTGGCCACTTATGGACGAAGTCGCGCCGAAGTTAGGTGTCTACGAGCCACTGATTGAGCCAGCACGCGAGCTAATCGAGGCAATCGTTGAACATGCCGTCCGACCTTCGCGAGATAGAAAAGCGATTGCCCAAGATCGCGTGTTGATACATCGCCAATTACTCGGTCACTACGCAAAGATTTTCGAGATACTAGAGTATCTGGGATTTGTAGCTAGACGCGAGGCATCGAGAGCAATGAAATCGGGAGGCCGTGGCGGTGTGTTCGCGATCAACCTCTGCAACTTGATTGACAAAATGCCTAGTCAACGGCTGACAATTGAAGCAATGGAGGACTGGATTTCCGGCTCGCTCGAAATATCGGAAATACATTCGTCTGGTCAGATATTTAATGCAATTGAACTGCCTGTTTTGGCAGAAGAAAAAGGTCTTGCGATACTGGACAGAGATATTGCTGTTCTGAGAAAGTCACCCGCGTATCCATATGGGCTTACGAATGACAAGCTGACACGACTGAAAGATGGTGGTTTTCAAAAAGTCGGGCAACTTGCTGAAGCTAGTGACTACCAGCTGAAGCAGATTCATCTTATTGGGAGTGCCACTGTGCGCAGGGTGCGGGATGTCGTCCTGCAGGCGATTTGGATGTAGTCAGCCAGTCTCCGGTTTGATGGTGCTATCGGAAATGGATAGGTCCGGCCCGGGTCGTTTACACAACCCGGGCCTCGATAACGCAGATCAATCTCTCAAAGATTGAGGTCTAAACCGCTTAAGTCGAGGTCTCCAAATCTTCCTTTGGCGTGGCGGTTGGGCAATCCGAGGCTCCATCTGATCATGTCTCCCAGGATCGGATAGATGTCGTTATGCTTCGCGCCGAACCTCATAAAGCCGCCTTGATAACTTCCGAGGTCGCGGTTGCCACTTTCGTCATCGGGGAGATATGAGGAAAGTCCCTCCAAGCCGCTGGCGCTGCGCTCCTCTTCAGTCATCTCATAATATCGCCACATCGGATTATCGTGAGAAAAATCAATGTTGGGGATTCCCGCGATGAATTCCCCAAAGACCTCCTGCGCATTGTCAGGGCGTCGATTGTTGAAATTCAGATCGTAAGTAATCTTCGCTAAAGCCTTAAGGACGACCGGCTGCGCCGCGACCGTTTTTTCCTTGGCTCGGTTGCTACCGAAGTTCGGAATCTCAACGACGCGGCTCCACATCTCCATCACCGCCTCTTCGCGAGGCTCGATGACGGCAGGTGTAGCTCCAGCAACATTACCTTTGTTCAGGAAGGCGGTTGCATTGATGGCAACGAGGTCTTTGAGAACCAATGACCCCGTGTCTTCGCTCCAATCCTTTGCCTCTGAATCTGTGATCGAAAGCCCCAGGTCTCCTGCAAGATTTCGTTTAATGAAATGCGTGATTGGGTTGGAGCCGTCAAACTGGAACGCCAGAGATGCGTCGACTTTCTTTCCGAGTCGGTTGAGATCGTGAAAAAGCTGGCGTTCTTGCTCAACGTCCAAACCCAGATGGACCTCAACCGTAAGTGTGGCGTAAGACCGAGCCGCATCGTACGCCTCATTCCAGACCAACATCTCGTCGTCCGTTACCTGGCGTCCCTTTTCCACAAACAACACCGCTCCTTTTCCGGGGTATTTTCCGCTCTGCCTGACCTGATCCAAGAAGGTCATCGCCATGTCGGCCGCATGTCTGCGATGCTGCCCGTCGACAACCCAAAGGACATGGCGTTCGGAAAGGAAAACCTTGAAGGAAGCGGTCTCCCCGCTTGGGGTTTCGAGTCGAAAGCCGCGAATTCCTCCTGGACCAGTACCACCCATGGGGACATTGCGAATGTTGCATACAAGAGGCTGCAGCGAGAAATATGGTTGCTCGCCGAGCAGTCGAAGCAGCGCGTCAAACGTTTCTGGTATCGGCTTTCCGGTAATCTCCCGCTTCATTTTTGCAGCTGAAACAAGGCCTTTCACCATATAAACAGCCAGTTTCTTGGCGTGATTCTCATCAAGCGCCCGTTGTGCTATGGGACCGTTCTCCCGATTGTTTGCCACGGCCGAGATGTCTGCAAACTTTCGAAACGGGACAGACATCGCGAAGACACGGTGGCCGAGATTGTGTCCGATGAAAACATTGAACGGCGTCTCATTCACGTCGCCGGAGTCCGCCAGCGTATCGAGCGTGTCAAGGTCCTGGGGGCCGCGAAGAGGGGTTGGAAGCTCACCAACTTTAGGGTACATTTAATATCTCCATTGCTTGAAAAAACCTGTGGCACGAAATTTGCTGTGACGGCCCAGGCACAATGGAATAATGCTCCAGGGGATTTATTTTGTAAATCCCTTGGAGTGTTTTTTGGACCTATCCAACACTAAACCCCTGTAATGTCACACATGTTTTCTCTATATGGTTGCATGTCCGAGGGAATATGCGTGATGGCTAGCGAAATGTGCGCCAAGCAGCCTTAGCAGCACCCGCCCCGGTAAACGCAATCTGCCATCAGCAACAGTGAAATCGTTGCCAATGGGGGCATGCCTTTAGGACAGGCTCGCATCATCGGGTCATGAAAAACTTACCAATGCGTCCCCGGCGAGGCTCAATTGCTCGATTAAACCCTTTAGATTCGGCTTAGGCACGGTTCCCATCACGGTTCCCATGTTGCGCGACACCTCGAAGGAAAACCAAGCTCCTTCATCCCTAATCCAGCCCGTTCGTGCATAGTGAACCTCCCTGTGGTGGTGAGGGCACAGGACAACAACGTTCTCTGCCCTCAATGCGCCTTCCTCCATACTGGCTACGGGGATGACATGGTGCGCTTCAGTGAAGGCATTGTTGTCCTTGCCGATGAAAGTTTCACACTTGACCTTGAGCGCACTTCCGATTTGGCAATTATGTCCAATTAGCCTCTTCATAATCTGCCCCACGGGACCCCGCTCAATACTCTTACTGAGACGTTCCTTCGCCTGAGGAGAGACTTTGTCGTATCGATTCAGAACGTCTTGGAGACGCGCAACAAGGGTGCTTACATCCGTCGAGTCGGGTGTTCCTACACCAACGTCGATCTCAGAAATTTCGTTGTCTTCCAATGCTCCGGACCGAAGATAATTCGTCAGGTCGTCCAAAGTCGTTTGGTGGGGGAAGCGGAAGGTAAGATAAATCGTCCTTTCAGGATTTCCCGGTCCCTTGGCCCTCTTCCTGCGAGCCATACCACTCACGGATTTTCTGATCGTCTTCACTATATCAAGGCGATTTTCATTCCGTAGACTTTCCGACTTGGGAAGCGGAACCTTCCACTCTTCCTTTGGAGGCTCCTCTATCGTGCGTGACGTGTGAAGCCATGCACCCGTCAGTCGGCCCTCAAGCTCCCCAACGCGCTTGAGCAGAAGCAACTGAACTTCTGAATATTCAGCGTTAAGTCCGAAGCCTTTGTAGTCCAGCACGATTTGAAAGACTCGACGATTGCCCTTTACGTGAAACTCAGCGTCCAGTTCACGTCCGGCGAAGAGCATCTTCATTCTCTATTCCTTGGCTATTGAGGTGTCGCTCCTCGATGGAGCACAAAGCTTCATGTCGAACTTTTGAGGCTCTTTTCAACGGCCACAGCTTGAGAACTTGTGTCACCAAATTCCAGTGTCTCGGGTTTGTCCAACATGGACGGCGGCGTCAAATCCTCGGTGCGACGAAGCTCGTTCAAGAATGCTTCCAGGACGCTATCGACTGTCGTGAATATGGTTGCCGTTTCGAAATGGCGACCAACACGGGCGATAATCTCCTCACGGCTAACCGCCTCCGGATTGCCGGTCGCCCATTCTCTGCCGGGATGAAGAGTGTCCCATGGGGATTTATTGTTCGTGCGTGTTTCAGCAGAATCGCCATGTTTGCCGATCCCAAACAAAATCTTGGTTTCGTTATTCCAAAGTGGCTTAAATAGCCCGATTAGATGGCGCTCTGCGGCAGCTTGGTATCCACTCTGAACAGCCAAATATCGACATTCAAAATCACTACTTTCAATTTGATCGACTTTGCGGATGCTTTTGCGATGCTCCTTCAGCCGGTCAAATAGCTTCGTGCCCTGATCGACAGGCGATTTTGGATTCCCCTCGGGATCGGCCTTGCCGACGTAAATGGGTGTCTCGGTTCCCGACACCGGCGCATATGGAGCAAAATCACCGATATAGTAGATTGCGTAGACTCCCGCGCCGTAGAAGCTCTTCAAATCCTCTAAACGGTGACGTGGCTGTGCAACAAGAGCAATTGAGATAAAGCGACCAATGAGGCTTGGCTCAGTGGGATCGAAGAATGACGAGGGTAATTGGACAGGATCAATTTCCCTGACAACTTGCTCCAGCATCCTCTGCATTTCCAGCAGTCGGCCAGTCAGTTTGTTTCGAGCGGGCGCAGAAAAGCCTTGCCCGTGATGCGTGTCCTTTGCTTCCGCAACGAGCCGCTCGATTTCCGTCTGAACGTCCTGTGCTCGCTGTAGCATCTGGTTAGAGGGCTTTTTGGCCATTGCGCTCTCTACCCCTTTTTGGTCAGCGATGCCGCAACACTTCTTGCCACTGTTTCGGCAAGAGTGACCGGTACGGCATTTCCGAGTTGCCTCATCGCCTCCGACCACACGCCCTCAATTCTGTAGTTGTCGGGAAAAGTCTGGAGGCGAGCGCTTTCTCGGACCGTAAAGTATCTAACTGAGCCGTCGGGGCGGGTGAGCATATTCTCCCCACCCGGCACGCCGTGAACGCCCGCTTTGAGCGTCTTCGCAGGCTCATCGAGGGGGCTCCCCGTATGCCCTGGATAGGCCCGTGCGCCGGGTTGCAATCGGTGAGCGGAATGCTGAGAAGCCAATATCGGATTGCGCTCAGGATCAGGTAAATCGTGAATCGCGTCCCTTACCGTTTTCCAGGGCAACATTCCTTCGTGCGTTCCGTCGGCGCGGAGAACGCGCGTCTTTGCCCGTTCCGACACCAACCGGTCATGTCTCGCGACCTTGTGTCGATCAAAATAGGTTCCATGGATTTGATCAAACAGCAGAGCTTCGTGAGAGTGCGTCTGCGTTGGGAAAGTCCATCCGGTCTTAACGTCGTTACGGAACCCTACGAAAAACACGCGCTCACGTTTCTGCGGAACGCCAAAATTCGCCGCGTTCAGGACTTCCGTCAGAAGTGTGTATTCAAGGCCCCGACCGCCGCGCTTACTGTTGTGATGACGTTCCAGGCGGCTTAGGTGCTCGGCCCAGTCTTCGTCCTTTCGAGACGTTAATTCCGGATACTGCATCTGCAGCCGAATGTACTCAAAATAGTTCCGGAAGCTCTGCCGCGTCAGCCCGCGAACGTTCTCGAAGATAAAGGCCCGGGGTTTGGCTTCGCGAATAGCTCGAACAGCCTCCGGGAACATATCGCGGCTATCGGCATAAGCCTGGTGCCTCCCGCCCAAGGAAAATGGCTGGCAAGGTGGGCCGCCTGAAACAAGGTCTAGCTTTCCTTCCAAATCGCGGAAATCCACCTCTCGCACATCGCTGTCGACATGGGCGGGCCAGCCACCGGCTTCGGACTGTTTGTCCAACGCATTCGCTTTGAGCGTGGCTTGGCAATGACGATTCCATTCAACGATGCGTTGAGGACGAAAACCGGCTCTTGAAATCCCGATACCTAAGCCGCCAGCTCCGGCGAACAACTCAACTGCCTGCATAAAGTATCCCCGGCCACGTTTGTTCTCTTTTTGTTTCGCTGGACGATACAACGATTCCAGCGTCCCAGGAAAGAGCGATTTGGTCGTCGCATGACGTTATGGGCAGAGGTGTTGATGATTGGTAACGGTCTTCGATATCTCAACCGGAGCGCGCCGAATTTTTTTCGTCGCCAAGGAATTCTGCGAGCGTTCGAGATAGGATTTCGGAGTCTCCGATCTGGCATTCCCAGACGTTCAAAGTCTTCCATCCTTTGTTCCCAAGTGCCACCTCGTTGCGCTTATCCCGCTCGTAGTTGCTTGTAAGCTTGGCCTCCCAAAATTCGACATTGGATTTCGGTAACCGCGCGAGCTTGCAAGCTGGGTCGGGATGGCGATGCCAAAAGCAGCCGTGAACAAAGATAGCCTTCCTGCGCCCACGGAAGACGAGGTCGGGCTTACCTGGCAAATCCTTCGCGTGCAGACGGTAACCAAAACCGAGAGAGCGAACCATCCGCCTCACGGCAATCTCCGGAGAGGTGTTTTTGCCTTTAATTCGCGACATCGTCCAACTGCGATGATCTTTGCTTTCCGTGATCGCGTCCACCTAACCCAAACCTCTTCGTGCCAATGGCAGTCTGGTTACCATTGAAAGGCAGCGAAATGTTGACATTATCTCAGTGGCTGCGTACACAGAAACAAGCTCGAAAACGTACCCAAAAGCCGTGTACTGCTTTGTTTTCGTTTCTAATCTAGGCTTGCGCCAAGGTGCCCGTTTCCTCCCTCCGGGCCCACCATTTATTCTAAGCCATTGAAATCAATACGTAATTTCAACCGTGATTTTCCGGATTACACACCGGATTACACCTGACTTTACACATCGCGAGCCCATCGAAAGGGTTCGTACATGTATCTTTGGCGCCGTCCATCCGGATTCATTTTTCAGCAGGGCATTCCGACTAGGTTGCGCGGAAAACTTGGGTCGTCACCCATTCGAATCGGTCTCGGTTCGATTCCGGCCGAGGAAGCGCGTCGTCGTGCGCGTATCTTGGCGGGGGCGATGACTTCACAGATTGAGGAACCGCACATGACCAGAGAGATACTTTCCGCCAGTCTCAAGGCTCTTGCCGCCGAGATTGACAGCATCGCGAAGCGGGACCGCTATCTTCTCTTCATGGCTCCTTCTGCGGCCGAAATTCACGAGATCGACGGTGAAGGCGCCTCAGAGAATGGCCGAGGTGTTGCCGATCTCATGCGATCGGAAAGGGCGGCAGCGGCCCAGAAGCGACGTAACCTCAAGGGAATGCGGGCGCGGCTGGAAAAGATAGGGGAAGCACTGGCCAAGGACAAGTTGGCTTGGGAAGTCGAGCGCGGAACGTATGAATCCGTGGTGAAGGTTCTCGGCTCGTTGGAACGTCCGGCGGCATCTGTTGCCGCTGCGGTTGCGGCTGCTTCCAGTGAACCAGAACCGGAGTCGGAAACCGATGTGCGGGCGTTCAAGCCCACGACGCTGCTAAGCGTAGCCGGGAGGGTGGTTCTCAACGTCCGAAAGGAGGCGGTGAACCCGGACGACAAGGACGGGACCCGGTACGAGGAGCGCTTGGAAAGCGCGTTCGCGGCGTTTCTGGAAGTCGTGGGCGACAAGCCTCTGAGCTACTATTTGCCGATCCACATGCAGGACTTCGCGACCTTCCTCGCCCGTGTTCCGAAGAATCGTGCGAAGATCGCGATGTTCAAGGGCCTGACGCTGAGGCAGATAGTTGAGAAGAATTCGGCGCTGCCGCTCGACCAGCGCGAGCCCTGCTTGGCGGAGACGACCATCGCCAGCTACCTCTCGGAAGTCAAGAATATCTGGTCTCGGGTGGCCGGCAGCGTTCCAGGGTTGAAGGACATGGGAGCCTACCGCGTGACCATGCCGAAGAACACTGCCGCGTCCATCGATCGGGAGCCTATCGCGGTGCCTTCGCTGAACATCTGGTTGAAGGACGCAGCAACGCCCAAGCTGATGAAGAAACCGCACAAGGCCTGGTTGCCTCTCGCGGGGCTGCTGACAGGGATGCGGCTCGCGGAACTGATCTACTTGCAGCGGACCGACATCGTCGATGTCGAGGGGAACGAAGTCATCGATCTGACACGCCCGCTGCTGATGGGCGGACAGGAGATTGACCGTCCGGTCAAGACGAAGACGTCGAAGCGGTATGTTGCGATCCACCCGCTGCTCCATGAGTCCGGCTTCATTGCGTATGCAAAGAGCGTGAAGTCTCCCGACGGCTTCGTGTTCAGTCACTTCCATCAGGCGAACGATCCTCCGGATGCTGCGCAGAAGCAGATGTCCAACTGGATGAACGCTCTCGGCATCCACGAGACGCAACGGCAGGTCTTCCATAGTCTTCGGCACAGCGCCAAGGATTGGTTCCGCGATCATGTCGGAGAACGCTTGTGTGACAAGCAGTGCGGCCATGCGTTCGGTAGTGTGAGTGCGAAGTACGGCGCGAAGCTCCTCAAGCCGAAGGAGGTTCGCAAGATCATGGAAATGCCTGCGCCAGATGGGGTGGACTTCAGTCCATTCACTTCGCGGCACTGGGAAATTTAACCCCGAAAAGCTTCTTCAACACCCGCTCAACTGTTTCGCGATAGTCCTGGACCTGATCATCCGTGATCAATACAGTTGCGCGCTGGTGGATTAGGTTGTTGCGTAGAACGTAGTAATAATTGATCTTGTTGAGTGTTTTTTGGGGAAATTTTGCGTGCACTTGAATTTCATTAATGACGCTCGATCGTTGCTTGAAAAGATTGGCAATAAATGTGTCTGTATACTTGTGGGCGGGAAATAGGGCCTTGTTGCTCACGATGTACTCTTTAATAGCAATCTCAAAATTGCTATCGAGTAGAATAAGGGCCGCTCGGTTCTTGGTAATGTAGTCCTGACGGCTGATCAAATCTACCAGCCCCATCGCTTCGATTAGTCCAACTGTCCATGGCTTATCCTTGAAAACCGAAACATTTGCAGACCTAAGGATCTCAATGTGGCTTGGAGTCCGGGAGCTTGGAGGCTTCGGAAACGTCATTTTCCTTGCCGCCAAGATTTGACCCGGCGGGATCTCTTCGGGCGTGCCGTTGTGGTGTCGGAAAACGTCCTCGGCCCATGTGTTCTTCAAGGCGCGGGATACCTTCGTGTAGTAAGACGTGAATTCGATAACGCGTCGACGAATTGCCATAAACGCTGGATGATTGAAGTTGATCCCGCTCTTGCTGCTGTTCCAAGGCATAAGCTCAGCAGGCCCGCGGAACTCAACGATGACCCGGCACAAGGACGCATCCGGATGAGGGACACCAGCTTCTGCAGAGACGTAGTATCCTACCTCTCTGGCCTTTACTTCCTTCATAATCAGCCTGTCATTACAGTAGAAATAGACTCCGTAGTTCTCCCCTTCTGGATCGCGATCCCGTATCAGGCCGGCTGAAATCGTAACATCGAGGCTCCGGCGCTCGGCCGGCTCGATTTGGAACGACGATGTTCTAGGTGGGTACTGCGGCGGATAAGCCCAGACATCGAAGCGCTGCGAATCCACTGATGTCCGGTTCAGGGTTATTACGCAATCTTCCTGCAAAAATTTCGCGTACGTCTCACCAAGATGTTTCCGCATCTTAGTGACGTCTTCGCTATCAAAGCTTTGCCGAACCTTTGAAATATCAACGGTAGTTGTTCCCGGATCGACAGCCGGAATTTCGAAAAGATCCAAACTCCAGTCGGGGGATTCTATCCAGTCGCTGGAAAGGTCGACTTGAAAGCTGCGCTGATTTGCGTAGCGGGATTTGATCTCGACGAGCTCGCCTAGAGCAACACCCGCCCTTTTTCCTCCTACACCGAATATGCCGATCAGAGCTTGGCCGAATTCATTTCGGCTTGCCCCAGGAGATATCAAGAGCTCAGCATCCACGTCGCGGACACCGCCTGCGTTGTCTTTTACTTGGATCAGTTGCCGATCCACGTTCAAGCCGACTTCCACTAGAAGCTGAGAAGATCTTTCCGTTCCGACCCACAGATCCAGCGCATTGTCGACTAGCTCGCAGATACCAGTCTTCAGATCGTAGTCGCTGATTATTGAGAGAAACAGGCGCTTTTTCGGCGTACCATCGATCGTCTGTGTTTCGGCGTGGAATATT
>UCNE01000002.1 GCA_900473685.1 Hyphomicrobiales bacterium | reverse complement strand
AACATTCCGAGCCGATTGACAAGGCGTTTCGATGCCGACCGGATCGTTGCCGAGGTCAACCAGGGCGGCGACATGGTGTCGGCGGTGCTGCGTGGCATCGATGCGCAGCTACCCGTGACGTCCGTCCGGGCCTCACGCGGAAAATGGCTGCGGGCGGAACCGGTGGCGGCGCTCTACGAGCAGGGCCGGGTGGTGCATGCCGGATCGTTTCCGGCTCTGGAGGACCAGATGTGTGATTTCGGGCCGGACGGGTTGTCGTCGGGCCGTTCACCTGACCGGCTGGACGCGCTGGTCTGGGCCCTGACGGCACTGATGCTGGACGGCGGCGGCGAGCCGCGGGTCAGGGGAATTTGAGGGTATGTTGGCGGCGGGCATCGGTGAACGGATGCCACGATCTCCTTCTTCTCCCCGGCGGGGAGAAGTGCCGAGCGGATGCGAGGCGATGAGGGGGCTTTCGGTGAGTTCAGAACATGCCGCCCCCTCATCCGGCCCTTCGGGCCACCTTCTCCCCGCTGGGGAGAAGAGAGAGTACGCCGAAGGCCATATGCGATTGTCTACCCTCAAGGGACGGAAAATCGCTTTCAAGGTGAGACTATTAGCAGGTTATTTGCCTGCCGTGGCAGCGGGCTTCGGTGCCGTCGATGCGGTTTCGCGGATTTGGCGCCACTCGTTTTCGAGGCGGTCGAATTGGGCCTGGGACATTTGCTGGGCCGGCATGGGCAGTCCTTTCATCGATATCTGCAACGGCTGGTAACGCGAACAGGGCTGGAAGGTTCCGGACCGGTTGCGGGCTGGCGGTTGAAAAAATCAGGAAAAGCGATCAGCGCTTGCTGTCTTCGGCCGTGCTGACCTTTGGTTCGGCAGAGGCGTTGGCACGCATCTGCTGCCAGGCATTTTCGAACCGGTCGAGGATGTGCTGCGGGACAGTCGAGCGGGTGGTGTCGGCCTGTATCTTGCTCTGGGCGTTCATTCGATCCTCCTCGATCAAGGCAATATCATATTGCTTGAATCCAGATTTCACATCTCAAAGCCAAAGTAAATCAGGGTATTAAACAGTTTAAACGATTTAAATTGGTTAAATCGATTTAGAGTCACGACATTTTTCAAGCGTCGTGGCCGAAGACGGAGGATGAGCTGTGTTTGGGCGGAAAACCTTCTTCGATGCGGTGCGGGTGTCCCTGTTCGACGGGGTCCTGAAAAAGCACCAGGTGGCGGGGCTGAGGGCGATTCTTGATCGTGGCGAGAGCTGTGGCGGACTGGATGACCGTTGGCTCGCCTATATGCTGGCGACCGCGCATCACGAAACCGGCCGGACGATGCAGCCGGTGCGCGAGACTTTTGCCACAAGCGATGCAAGGGCAATTGCCCTTCTCGACAGCGCGTTCGACAATGGCCGCCTGCCGTCTGTCTCGACGCCCTACTGGCGGCGGGACGCGGACGGGAAGAGCTGGCTCGGGCGCGGGCTGGTGCAGCTGACGCACAGGGACAATTACGAGAAGATGACACGGGCGACCGGGATCGACCTCATCGCCCAGCCGGAACGGGCGATGGAGATGAGCGTGGCCATCGACATCCTGTTCATCGGCATGCAGGCCGGCGCCTTTGCCGGCAAAAGGCTCGGGCAGTATTTTTCGGATGGGGTGGAGGACTGGACCGGCGCCCGGCGGATCATCAACGGCCGCGACAGGGCGGAGCGGGTGGCGGGCCATGGCCGGCGGTATCTGGCGGCGATCCGCCAGGCTCGGGCGGCTTAGGTGCGCCCGGTTTCCATCTCCATTTCGAACCGTGCTCAAGCGGCAATCAAGGATCGTGACCGATGAAGAATCCATTCCGTCTGCCGTGGCGCCGCCCGGTGGAGAGCGCGCGCGAAACCAAGGCGGCATCGGGTTTCGTCGCCCTTGCGCAGGAGGGGCGGGCGCACTGGACCGGGCGGTCCTATGCGGCGCTGGCCCGCGAAGGGTTTATGCGCAATCCCGTGGCGCACCGGGCCGTGCGGCTGATTTCAGAAGCGGCGGCAAATGTGCCGCTGCTGGCTTACGAGGGAACGGAGGAGCGGAGCGAGCATCCGGTGCTGGCATTGTTGGCACGGCCGAACGGCCGGATGGGGGGACATGATTTTCTCGAAACGCTCTACGGCCATCTGCTGTTGTCCGGCAATGCCTATATTGATGCGGCCGAGATCGGTGGCGCGATGCGTGAACTGCACCTGCTCAGGCCGGACCGGGTGCGCATCCTTGAAGGGCGGGATGGCTGGCCGGAGGCCTATGAATACCGGGTGGGCAATCTGGTACGGCGGATTTCGGCCGGTGACGACGGATTACTGCATCTGAAGCTGTTTCATCCGCTCGACGATCATCTGGGCTTTCCGCCGCTGGCGGCGGCGCAGATGGCGCTCGATCTCTCCAATGCGGCGGCGACCTGGAACAAGGCGCTGCTGGACAATTCCGCCCGGCCTTCCGGCGCTTTGGTCTACCAGCCGAAGGAGGGCGGCAATCTGTCGGCCGACCAATATGACCGGCTGAAGAGCGAGCTGGAGGAAGGGTATTCCGGCCCGATCCGCGCCGGGCGGCCGCTGCTGCTGGAGGGCGGACTGGACTGGAAGGCGATGGGGCTTTCGCCAAGGACATGGATTTCGTCGAGGCGAAGAATGGTGCTGCGCGCGACATCGCCCTTGCCTTCGGCGTGCCGCCGATGCTGCTCGGCATTCCCGGCGACAATACCTATACCAATTACCAGGAGGCCAACCGCGCACTCTACCGGCTGACCGTCCTGCCGATGGTTTTTCGCACGGCGGCTGCACTGTCGGGCTGGTTTTCCGGGCGACTGGGTGAGGGGCTGAAACTGGTACCGGATCTCGACCAGGTGACCGGATTGACCGGCGAACGCAGCGAGGTCTGGGCGCGGATGAAGGATGCGGATTTTCTCACCGACGAGGAGAAGCGGCAGGCGGTGGGCTATTGAGATGCGGCTAAGGCGGGGGATTGAGACATGGGCGTGTTGCTGGTATTTTGTTATACGCCGTATAACAAATGGAGGCGATGATGGCCAAACCCGTTCTCTCCGACCCGATCGCGCTGCGCCTGCCGGTCGATGTGCTGAAAGATATCGAGACGATCGCCGCAACGACCGAGCGCTCCCGCAGCTGGGTGATGGTTCGGGCGATGCGGTATTATCTTCTCAACGAGGGTGCCGACGTTCTTGAGGTTGCGCAAGGTCTGCAGGATGTTAGGGACGGCAAGGTTCACGATCTGGACGCGGTCCTGAAGGAACTCGACCGGCTGGCTGAAGACGACGCTGCCTGATGAAGGTCCGGTTTTCCGAACGGGCTCTCGCCTATCTCAAGGCGGAGCAGACCTATCTTGGCCGTTTCGACAAGCGGGCCGCCAAAGCCACAGCCATGCAGATCAGGAAAGCCGCGGGGGTATTGGCCGAACATCCGCAGGCCTGGCAGGCCGTTGCGATAATCCCGGGTGTCAGGCGATATGTGTCTGCGCCATACATCATCGACTACATCCAGACCGGGGGTGGCATAGTCGTGCTGGCCATTCGGCACGGACGGCAGAATCCGCGTGTTCCCGATGCGAACGACGAGTTTCCCGACCAGTTCGAGACTTAAACAATACAGTGCGATCAACGGTTTGACGCCGGCGGCTGACGGCGAATGGACGTGCGGGTGAATCATCGCGTGAAGCCGTGGATTCAACATCTCAATACTGCGCCGCAACCGATTCAAAAGATTCAGAGAATGCCTCAGCTGACGCAACGCCAAGCTGCGCATCACCCCGCGGCAGTTGGCTGCGGCCGGGTGAAGACGATGCAATTCCGATAATAACATCAAGGACTTAACAAATGGCTGATTTTGGCAATGACCCCGGCCTTTGGGCAGCTAAGGGGATCGGCGCTGCGGCCGGGGCTGCGGTGTCGCTGATCTATATGCTGCCGAAGGGCAGGCGTGAGGCTGCCTCGCGCTTTTTCACCGGCCTGTCCTGCGGGCTGATTTTTGGCGGGCCGGCGGGGCTGTGGATCGTTTCCAAGCTTGGCATTGCCGGAAGCCTTTCGGGTGCCGAGGTGATGCTGACGGGCTCGGCGGCGTCCAGCCTTATGGCCTGGTGGGTGATGGGGGCGGCCGTGCGCGTGGCGGAACGCTTTGGCACACGGCAGAATTAGGCAGGTGTTGCCGGTGGTGGGTTTGCCGACTGTCGCCCCGGGCGGAGCGAATGTCCCGCCCGGGTGTGTCTCTGCCCGCATCGCATCCTGCGTCAGTCCACGGCCGTCCCTCGAAGACGACCCGGGTCGAGATAGGCCGGGGCCGCCAGCGATCAACCCCGGGTTTTGAATAATTTTGGTGACAAGGCGCTGACGCCTTCGGCTGGCTTTGCCGTCCACTGCATGTCCAACCATCGGAGAGAGACACATGACGACCGACAGGATGCCTGTCTGGCGAACGCAGAAGTTTGCCAATCTGACGCTGTCCGGGGTGACCGGGGAGGGACGGTTTTCCGGCTATGCCAGCGTTTTTGGCGAGGTCGATCTCGGCAAGGACGCGATTGCACCTGGGGCCTTCCAACAGTCGCTGGAGCGCCGTGGTGCAGGTGGTGTGCGCATGCTGTTCCAGCATGATCCGGGCGAGCCGCTCGGAATCTGGAAAACCATCCGCGAGGATGCGCGCGGACTCTATGTCGAGGGGCTTTTGTCGCCGGGCGTCGCCAGGGCGCAGGAGGTGCACATGCTGATGAAGGCGGGCGCGCTCGACGGGCTGTCGATCGGCTTTCAGACCGTCAAGGCCAAGACCGACGGCAAGACCGGCGTGCGCCGTATCCTCGAAGCAGACCTCTGGGAAATCTCGATCGTCACCTTTCCGATGCTGCCATCGGCACGGGTTTCGAACGTCAAGAATGCGCGGTTCTTCCGCGACACCGAAACGGAGCTCGTACGCACGATGCGGCGGGCGGCCCGGATGATGAAGCTCTCCGACAGAAGGATACATCGATGAACGAGACAAGCAATGTGGCGGCCGACATCAAGGTTGCCCCTGAAATCAAGACGGCGCCGGAGACGATGACGGCGGCATTCGAGGATTTCATGGGCGCCTTTGAGGCTTTCAAGGAAACCAACGACCGGCGGCTGGGCGAGCTGGAAAGCAAGCTGACGGCCGACGTCGTGACGCGCGACAAGATGGATCGCATCACGCGCACGATGGACGAGCAGAAGCGCGTCATCGACCAGCTGGCGCTGAAGAAGGCGCGGCCGGCGCTCGGCCGCAGCGGCGAAGCAAGCCTGGAGACGATGGAGCACAAGGCGGCATTCGAAAGCTATATCCGCCGCGGCGACGAACAGGCGCTGCGCGAGCTGGAAGCCAAGGCATTTTCGATCGGCTCGGCCAGCGACGGCGGTTACCTGGTGCCGAACGAGACGGATACGGACATCGGCCGCCGGCTTTCGGTGGTCTCGCCGATCCGGGCGATGGCGACGGTGCGGCAGGTTTCGGGCGCGGTTCTGAAAAAGCCGTTTGCGCTCGCCGGCATGGCGACCGGCTGGGTGGCGGAGACGGCCGCACGGCCGCAGACAACGACGCCGCAGCTGGCCGAGCTCTCCTTCCCGACCATGGAACTCTACGCCATGCCTGCAGCGACCGCAGCCCTTCTCGACGACGCGGCGGTCGATATCGAGAACTGGATCGCCTCCGAAGTCGATATCGCCTTTGGCGAGCAGGAAGGCACGGCCTTCGTTTCCGGCGACGGCATCAACAAGCCGAAGGGCTTTTTGAGCTATACCAATGTGGGGGAGGCGAGCTGGAGCTGGGGCAATATTGGCTACATCGCCACCGGGGTTTCCGGCGCCTTCAAGGCGAGCGGACCGTCCGACACGCTGATCGATGCGATCTATGCGCTGAAGACCGGGCACCGGCAGAACGCCGCCTTCGTGATGAACCGCAAGACCCAGGCCGAGATCCGCAAGTTCAAGGATGCCGATGGCAACTATCTCTGGCGGCCGCCGGCAGTGGCCGGGCAGCAGGCCTCGCTGATGGGATTTCCGATCGCCGAGGCCGAAGACATGCCGGATATCGGCGCTGGCAGCACCTCGATCGCGTTCGGCAATTTTGCCGCCGGCTATCTCGTCGTCGATCGCACCGGGGTCAGGGTGCTGCGCGATCCCTATTCGGCCAAGCCTTATGTGCTGTTTTACACTGCCAAGCGCGTTGGTGGGGGAGTGCAAAATTTCGAGGCTATCAAGCTGATCAAATTCGCGGCATCTTGAATAAGCGTAAGGCCGCCCTTTCTCACAAGGCGGCAACCATTCGCGCCGCGGTCTTCCCTGCCGCAGTGCGCGAGGGTGGACGCAGCTCCCCTCCCGCTGCGTCCACCCATTTTCCTGCCCCATAGCCTCATCGCGACGGAGATATCCATGACCATCACCGAACTGGCGCCGCCGCTCGGCGAGCCGCTGACGCTTGCCGAAGTGAAAGCGCATCTGCGCGTCGAAACCAGCGCCGACGATGCGCTGATTGCCGGGCTGATCCGCACTGTGCGCGACCATCTGGAGCGGCAGACGGGACTTTCGCTTTTGACGCGGACATTCCGGCTCTATCTCGACGACTGGCCACCGGCGCGAGTGATTCAGATTGGCAGAGGGCCGGTGCAAACGATTGAAGCGGTTACGGTTTATGATGCGGCTGGCATGCCTGTTGTCATCAATGCCGCCGGCTTCATGCTGGATGGACAGGCGCGTCCGGCAAGGCTGATCCTGCCGCGGCAGCCGGAGCCGGGACGGGCGATCAACGGTATCGAGATCGATTTTTCGGCGGGTTTTGGGGCGACCGGTGCGGATGTGCCGGACACCCTGAAACGGGCGATGCTGTTGCACGCGGCACTGCTCTACGAGTTTCGCGGTGCGGTCTCCATCGACAGCCAACCGGCGGCGGTGCCTGCCGGTTATGATCGGCTGATCGCGCCCTTTTGCCGGCGGGGGCTTTGACGATGGATACCGTCACTCTCGATCCCGGGCAGCTGTCGGCACGGCTGGACCTGGAGATGCGCGCCGATACCGGTGATGGCCAGGGTGGTATCGTGCCGGGTTTTGCGCCGGTGACGTCGCTCTGGGCGCGGATCGAACACGTTTCCGTCAGCGAGGAGGAACGGGCGGATGCGGAAGTATTTACCGTGACGCACCGTATCTGGATCCGGTATCGCCAGGATGTTGCGGCGGGGATGCGGTTTCGCAAGGGCGCGCGGTTTTTTACGGTCCGGGCGCTTCATGATCCGGACGAAACGCGGCGCTATCTCGTCTGCCGTTGTGCGGAGGAGGGGCGATGAATGCGGCGGGAGCCTTGCAGAAGGCGATTTTCGGAGCGCTTGCCGGCGATGCGGCGCTGACGGGGGTGATCGGGCCTGACGGGGTGCACGATCACCTGCAGGCGCGCTCGCACCGGCCCTGCGTCGTCATCGCCGCAATCGAGAGCCGGGATGCTTCGACGGCCAGTGAGGCGGGCGAAGAGCATCTGGTCACACTGGAGGCGCACACGGGCGAAGGCGGAAACCGGGTGGTGCAGGAGATTGCAGCCCGGGTGCGGGCGCTGCTGGACGATGCGCCTCTCGTCCTCACCGGATTTGCCCTGGTCAGCCTTTTGCATCAGCGCACGAAGACAGGGCGCGATGCCAAGGCCAAGGGGCATGTGGCGGAGATGCTGTTCCGGGCGGTAACGGAATGACGTTTCGCTTGGGCGAAATAGGACTTCATCGGCGTCCCCTGCGGGCGCCTTTTTTGTTTCTGGAAGGATGAAACATGGTGGCGCAGAAGGGGAAGGATCTTCTTTTGAAGATCGACAATGGCGGTTCTTACCTGACGGTGGCGGGGCTGCGTTCGAAACGGTTGGCGTTCAATGCCGAGACGGTGGATGTCACGGATGCGGAATCTGTGGGCCGGTGGAGGGAGCTTCTCGGTGGTGCGGGCGTGCAACGCGCGTCGATATCCGGCGCCGGTATTTTCAAGGACCAAAACTCGGATGCCTTGGTGCGCGCGGCGTTTTTCAATGGTTCAATTCTCAACTGGCAGATCGTCATTCCGGATTTCGGCATGTTGACTGGGCCCTTCCAGGTGACGGCGCTGGAATATTCAGGCCAGTACAATGGCGAGATCCTGTTTGAAACGGCGCTGGAATCGGCCGGTGCCCTGACGTTTGCGGCGCTGTGATGAGCGGGCGGAATACGGGAACGGCGGGCCGGGCGAACCGGCATCGCGGCGAGGTGGAGGCGGTTATCGGCGGAGAGCGGCGCATCCTCTGCCTGACGCTTGGCAGCCTTGCTGAACTGGAAACAGCCTTCGCCGCCGACAATCTGATGGACCTGGCGGCACGGTTTTCCGCCGGGCGGCTGAAGGCAGACGACATGATCCGGATATTGAGCGCCGGCCTGCGTGGTGGCGGCAACCTGGTGTCGGACGAGGATGTTGCCGTCATGAGCCTCGACGGCGGCATTGCCGGGCTGGCACGGCTGACCAGCGAACTTTTGGCTGCGACGTTTGGTGGCGCGGAGGACGGCGCAAACCCTTGAGTGCCGCAGCGGGCAATGGCTTGCCGCCTCCGTTTCCGTGGGGTCCGGTGATCCATGCCGGGCTTTGCCTGCTGCGGCTTCCAGCACCCGTCTTCTGGTCGATGACGCCGCGCGAGATGCAGGCCGCATTCGGCGGGCTGCAGCCTGCCGCTGCCGTTGCGGATCGCGCTGGCATGGAGGCGCTGATGGCGGCTTTTCCGGATTGAGATGGTGAGCGTTTTTCGAGGAGATCGTGATGGAACAGGACGAGATCGGGTTTTCGGCGGCCGCCGATGATGCGGATGCCTTGAAGGATGTGCTCGACGATCTGGAGCGGCGTTCGCGCTCGTTCGGCTCGGCACTGACCGGGGCTTTGGCCTCGGCGACGCGGGGCGGTAAGGGGCTGGAGGATGTGCTGCGCGGTGCCGGGCTGCGGCTGACGGAAATCGCGCTTTCGGCGGGTCTGAAGCCGCTCGAGGGACTGCTCGGATCGGCGATCTCGGGGCTTGCCGGGAGTTTTGGTGGCGCGACGGCTTTTGCCAATGGTGGCGTGCCGGGCAGGGTGACCCCGTTTGCCGCCGGAAGTGTCGTGTCGGCACCGACCTATTTTCCGATGGATGGACAGATGGGGCTGATGGGCGAGGCCGGATCGGAGGCGATATTGCCGTTGAAGCGCGGTTCGGATGGATCGCTGGGCGTGGCGTCTTCCGGAGGCGGTGGGGCGATGAATGTCGTCTTCAATGTGACGGCGTCGGATGTGCAGAGTTTTCGAAAGTCGGAAGGGCAGATTGCGGCGATGCTGACGCGCACGGTGGGGCGGGGACGACGAGGGATTTGAGAGCGGAGAGCTTTCCGTCGCGATGCCCATCACCCTAAAATCATGTGGAGGGGAGGCTTATGATGTACATCCAGAGATACCAGCTCGCCAGAGCAGCTGTGGTCAGCCTGATCATGATGATAGCCAGCAGACCGGCTCGACTCATCGGGCGCTCGGTTCGATTTTCGGCCGAAATGCGGAATTCAGACATCAGAGAGGCTGGAATCAATCGGATAGCCAACACGATACCCAGCGGCACGATCAGCAGATCATCGAGATATCCGAGAACCGGGATGAAGTCTGGGATCAGGTCGATCGGCGAGAGAGCGTAAGCGGCGACACTGCCTGCGACAATCTTCG
This sequence comes from Hyphomicrobiales bacterium, assembly GCA_900473685.1. Classification (GTDB taxonomy): domain Bacteria; phylum Pseudomonadota; class Alphaproteobacteria; order Rhizobiales; family Rhizobiaceae; genus Pararhizobium. The sequence goes on along the minus strand of UCNE01000002.1, from coordinate 392,257 downwards.
CCATCAAAGGGGTCCGTCTGTCACGGGCGGCGAGCCAAAGGGCTACCACATCGCGCTTGAACGCGCCCAGCGCTTCAGTCTATTCAGCACTTCGCCCATGATTGGGCTTTTACACGTTGGAATGGACCTGTGCCAGTCCCACAGGGTCCGCAATGCAACCCCAACGCCCGCACTGAATGTGATGGCGGTTCATGAACCAACGAGCGCCGCATGATCTCAGTCGGCGCGCAACTCTTGATACATCGTGGCGGCAACAAACGCCCCTCTGGCCTGTTCGGGCGTCATCTTCCGTTCCAGCGCCAGGCGACAGCACCGGGCAGCATTCGCGCAGATGTTGCTATTCGGGCTGACCATGTGCCGATTCAATATTTCGAAGCCCTGAAGCGGACCGAATACCTTCTTCTCGATGCCACCACGAAGTCTGACGGTTACTGGGTGCCACTGAATTTCGGTTGGGTTGCAGATTTCAATCGGATGCATTTTGCTCCTCCAATTGCTGTTCTCGCCGCGAAACTCATGACGACGGATTTTGTTCCGCAGACCTTCTTAGTCCGGAGGAACGTCCGCCTCGCCAGAATGCAAAAAGAAGGCCCCGGTGATGCGGGGCCAGGTCTCGAGGGTGCGTATGCTGTCCAAACGTCGGCCACGGTTTTTTGTTCCCGACGCGCTAGTTCGTCAGTCGTGGTGCTGCACACCCTCCATCGCGAGCGGGCACTTGGTCAGATCCTCTTCGTCAGTCATTCCGCCTTGGAACCTAGCCAAAAGCTGGCTCGCCACCATCTGCCCCTCAATGCTCTCGAGACGAATATTGAGTTCATTGCAGCGAGCATCGATCACGCGGCTCAACTTCTCCAAATCCACTGAATCAAGAAAGTCGAACATGTTCTCTCTCCCCAGCGAAACCATACTAGCGGTACAATATTGGGGCGGATTTTCGGCTTTGCAAGAGATGCCGGCTCTGAAATGCGCACCCATCACCACCGGGTCGCGCGGTGTCACAGCCGCCCCCGCGCCCTCGTCGAGACTGCGGCTGATGAAAGTCAACCTCAAGATCGGGATGACGAAGATGACTGCCGCCTACGAAAGGTGGTTTTCCGACATCGAAGGCACATCAGCACCAGATGATGGGGACAAAAGGAGATCAATTTTCTTCGCTACCACGCGGCGCAAAAGAACAACTACTCTCCGGTATTTTCGTTCGTCGGCACCTGCTTTGACGCACTGTTCTTCCCACAGCAGCGCAAGAAAAGGTATATCCCACAGTGTTTTCAAAATTTTATGCCGAGCGTTTGGGTCTGCCTCTGGCCCAATTTTCTCGATGTTGGCGATAAACCGAGCTGCGGCCAATTCATCAAAAACCAAGTGTCTTGCTTGGTACATAAAGCCGTCCAATGTAAACGCCTTCGCGATTTCGTCCGCCACATCAGTCATCTTGCAACCCTTCCTTGGCCCTTGGCAACGATGCCATGCGAGAATGCCTGAAGCAATTGCACTCCCCGCACCCGCACCGAGGGGAGAATGATCAAAGTCGCTGACTCTCAATAGATTCAGAGTTGGACGAGGGAAGTCGCGGTTTGTTCATTCGCGACATCTTCGGAAGCGAAAGTCGTTGCCGGGTGAACGGCAGACAATGCCACGGCCAATTCATCAATCCCTGAAGACTTCCTGCCAACCGATTCAACACACAACGGAAAACACCATGCCGACAGGATTTCATGAGGTCCGGTTTCCCTTCCGCCTGGCTTTGGGAACGAGTGGGGGGCCGGTCAGGCGGACGGATATTGTCAGCCTTTCGAACGGGCGGGAAAACCGCAATCGGCGCTGGCGCGATGCGCGCCGGCATTATGATGCCGGATCGGGGATCCGGTCGATCGGTGATCTCTATGCGGTGCTGGAATTCTTCGAGGCGCGGGCGGGGCAGCTTTATGGGTTCCGCTTTCGCGATCCGCTGGATTTCAAGTCCTGTGGGCCGGGTGAGACGGTCAGCGCTTACGATCAGGTGATCGGTACCGGCGATGGTGCGGCGGCGGTGTTCCTGTTGGCGAAGACCTATGGTGACGCGGGCGGCGTGACTGCGCGCGAGATTACCAAGCCGGTTGCGGGCACAGTGGTGATTTCGGTTGGCGGGGTTTTGGCGGCGCCCGCCGATTTTACGCTCGATGCGGCCAGCGGGCGGGTGACGTTTCTATCCTCGAAAATTCCGGCAAATGGCGCTGCCATCAAGGCAGGCTTCGAATTCGATGTGCCGGTGCGCTTCGATACCGACCGGATCGATGTGGATCTCGGGCAGTTTCAGGCCGGGCGCATTCCGTCGATTCCTCTGGTGGAGATCAAGCCATGAGAACGCTTCTAACAGCGCTTGCCGAACATCTGGACGGCGACGCGACGACGATGTGCCATTGCTGGCGGGTAACCCTGCGCGATGGGGCGGTGTTGGGCTTTACCGAGCATGATCATGACCTGAGCTTTGGCGGCACGGATTTCTGGGCGGCCAGCGGCTTTCAGGCGGCCGACAGCGAGGCAGCCAGCGGGCTTTCGGTCGAGGCGGGCGAGGTGGCGGGCGGATTTTCCAGTGCTGCGATCAGCGAGGCGGATGTGGTTGCCGGGCGTTATGACGGCGCCAGGGTCGAAGTGTTCCAAGTGAACTGGCAAGCGCCTGACCAACGCATTCTGCTGCGCGTGCAGGAGATTGGTGATGTCGTGCGTGCCGGTGGCGCCTTTCGTGCCGAGCTGCGGCGGCTGACGCATCGGCTGGATCAGGTGCAGGGGCGGATTTACGGGCGGCGTTGTGATACCGTGCTGGGCGATCGACGCTGCACGGTGGATTTGAACAATCCGGCCTACCGGGGTAGCGGCGCGGTGGTGGCTGTTTTGGGGCAGATGCGGCTGCGGGTATCGGGGATCGATGCGGCGGTGGCGGGATTTTACCGGTATGGTGTGCTCCGCTTTGCCAGTGGCGCCAATGCCGGGCATGCCTGCGATATCGAGGATCATCGCAAGGGCGCCGACGGTGTGACGGTGTCCCTGTGGCTGCCGCCGCCTTTGCCGTTGACGGTGGGGGACACCTTCACCGTGACGGCGGGGTGCGACAAGAGTTTTGGCACCTGTGGCAAGAAATTTGCAAACGCTCTGAATTTTCAGGGTTTCCCGCATATGCCGGGAACGGATTTTGCGTTCGGTTATGCGGATGGCGATGCGGTGCATGATGGGCGGGCGCTTTATGAGTGACGGTCGCGCCGAGGATCATTTGGTTGGTTCGGGGGTTGCGGTCCCCCTCATCCGGCCCTGTGGGCCACCTTCTCCCCGTGGGGGAGAAGAGGGAGATTGGGGCGCCGCCTGCGCAGAGCGGGTCGTTGCTGCGGCACGGAGCTGGATCGGGACGCCGTACCGGCATCAGGCGAGCCTCAAGGGTGTCGGTTGCGATTGTCTGGGGCTGGTGCGGGGTGTGTGGCGCGAGCTTTATGGATCGGAGCCGGAACTGCCGCCGGCCTATCAGCCGGACTGGGCGGAGAGAAGCGGCGAGGACCGGTTGCGTGACGCGGCGCGGCGGCATTTCGGGGCGGAGATTCCTGTGGCGGAGATGCGGCCGGGCGATCTGCTGTTGTTTTGCTGGCGGCCGGATCTGCCGGCAAAGCATGCGGGAATTCTCAGTGCCGGAGACAGGTTCATTCATGCCTATGAACAGGCGGCGGTGATCGAGTCGGCGCTCGTGCCGTCATGGCGCCGGCGGATCGCCGGTGTGTTTCGTTTTCCGCAAAAGGTCTGACGCTCATGGCAACCATTCTTTTGCAGGCGGCCGGTGCAGCACTTGGCAGCGTGTTCGGTCCGGTCGGGGCAGCGCTTGGCCGGGCGGCGGGTGCGCTGGCCGGATCGGTGATCGACCGGTCGATCATCAACGGCATGACGACAGTCTCCGGCGCCCGGCTGGGCGATGCGCGCATCCCCGGCGCCGAGGACGGCACGGCGATCACCCGCGCCTATGGCACCGTGCGCATCGGCGGCACGCTGATCTGGGCGACGCGGTTCGAGGAAGAAGTGCGCGTCGAGCGCCAAGGCGGCAAGGCGAGCGGGCCGCGGGTCGAGACGTTTCGTTATTATGCCAATTTTGCGCTCGGGATCTGCGAGGGCGAAATTGCCCACGTGCGCCGGGTCTGGGCGGACGGGCGGGAACTCGATCTCACCGGGATCGAGATGCGGGTCTATCGAGGCACAGGCGGCCAGCTGCCCGATCCGTTGATCGAGGTCAAGCAGGGTATCGGGAAAGCACCGGCCTATCGCGGGCTTGCTTATGCCGTGTTCGAGCGCTTGCCGCTGGACAGTTACGGCAACCGGATACCGGTGATCCAGTTCGAGGTGCTGCGCCCGGTGGGGATGCTGGAAAAGCAGATCCGGGCGATCACGATCATTCCAGGCTCCAGCGAGCACGGTTATGACCCGCGGGTGGTGAAGGAAGAGACCGGCGCCGGTGCGAGCCGGTTGATCAACCGCAATATTTTCCACGCCAGTTCCGACTGGCAGGCGTCGATCGATGAACTGCAGGCCTTGTGCCCGAACCTCAAACGGGTGGCACTGGTAGTGTCGTGGTTTGGGACGGATTTGCGCGCCGGCCAGTGCCGGATCGTGCCCGGCGTCGAGACGCCGGTGCGGCAGGGCGAAAGCCGGGCCTGGTCGGTGTCGGGGATTTTGCGCAGTGGGGCGCGGCTGATCAGTCAGAATGGCGGCGGCCCGGCCTATGGCGGTACGCCGAGCGATGCGAGCGTCGCGGCAGCAATCGCCGACCTCAGGGAGCGCGGATTGAAAGTCTACCTCTATCCTTTTGTGATGATGGATATTGCGGCTGCAAATACGCTGCCGAACCCCTATGGCGGAACGGGGCAACCGGCCTATCCCTGGCGGGGACGGATCACCGCGCATCCGGCACCTGGGCTTGCCGATAGCGCCGACAGGACGATGGCGGCGCGGGCGCAGGTGGACGCGTTCTGCGGCACGGCCACGGCTGGAGATTTTTCCGTGTCCGGCGGGGCGGTGGCGTCGATGGCGGCGGATGAGGGGTATCGCCGGCTGGTGCTTCACTATGCACTTTTGGCGGCAGCAGCGGGCGGGGTCGATGGTTTCATCATCGGCTCCGAAATGCGCGGGCTGACGCAATTGCGCGACGGGGCGGGGGCTTTCCCGTTTGTCGAAAAGCTGATCGGCCTTGCGGCAGATGTCCGGGCTATTCTCGGGGCAGGTACCAAGCTGACCTACGCGGCGGACTGGAGCGAGTATTTCGGCTACCATCCGGCGGACGGCTCCGGCGAGGTGCATTACAATCTCGATCCGCTCTGGGCGTCGGGCGACATCGATGCGGTTGGGATCGACAATTACATGCCATTGTCCGACTGGCGCGACAGCGACCTGTCGCTCGGCAACCCCGATGGGTTCCGGCTGGCCGAGGATGCGGATGCGATGCGGGCGATGGTTGCGGCCGGTGAAGGCTATGACTGGTACTATGCCAGCGCCGCCGACCGCCGTGACCGGATCCGGACGCCGATTACTGATGGGCTGGCGGGAAAGCCATGGATCTACCGCTACAAGGATATTGCCAGCTGGTGGGGACAGACGCATCGCAACCGGATCGCCGGTGTCGAAGCGGCACCGACGGCCTGGGCTGCGGGTGAAAAACCTGTCTGGTTTACCGAACTGGGCTGCCCGGCGATCGACAAGGGGGCGAACCAGCCAAACGTCTTTACCGACCCGAAATCGTCGGAGACGGCTGTTCCCTATTTTTCCAGCGGTGCGCGGAGCGATGCCATGCAGCGCCGGTTTCTGGAGGCGCAACACGGGTATTGGCAGGCGGCGGGCGCGCCCGCATGCCTCGATCCGGATCACATGTTTGCCTGGACCTGGGATGCGCGGCCGATGCCGGCCTTTCCGGAGAATACGGACCTCTGGTCCGATGGAGCCAACTGGCAGACCGGGCATTGGCTGAACGGCAGGCTCGGTGCGGCGACTGCGGCCGATGTGATCGCAGCGGTTCTTGCCGATCACGGCTTTCAGAGCGGCGATGTCAGCCTCGTCAGCGGCGATCTCAGTGGCTACGTGCAATCGGAGCAGGCCTCGGCGCGCGATGTGCTGGAGCCGCTGATGGCGGCGCTGCAGATCGATGCCGTCGAGGATGGCGGCACGCTGCGGTTCCGCTCGCGGATGAAGCAGGCGTCGGCCCCAAAACTCGTCTCGGTGCTGGCGGATGTCGATGGACAGGCGCTGTTCGAGGAGACCCGCGGCCATGACAGCGATTTCGGCAGCGAGGCCATCCTCGACCGGTTCGATCCGCACAATGCCTACGAGCGGACGACGGCACGGTCGCGCCGGGTTTCGCCGGCCAATGACCGGGTGCTGCGGCTTTCGCTGCCGGGTGTCCTGCATGACGGGGCAGCAGCAAGCGCAGTCGAGGATGCGCTTCGGGATCATCAGGTGTCGCGGCGCACTGTGTGTTTTTCGCTATCACCGGCGGCGCTGGCATTCGAGCCGGGCGACGTCGTCTCTTTCGATGAAGGGCCGGCGGGCAGTTTTATCATCAACCGGATCGAGGACGGTGCGGTGCGCTCGGTCGAGGCACGGGCGTTTGTTGCGTCGAGCGGCGGCGGGCCGGTGCTGCCATCGCGGCCAATCAATCCGCCCCGCACGCCTTCCGACGGTTTTTCGCCGGTGGTGCATCTGATGGATCTGCCGCAATACGAGGCGGGCGATGCCAGCGCTTTTGCGCGGGGGGCAGTCTTTGCCCGGCCGTGGCGTGCCGTGACATTGTCGTCGTCGGCAACGGCGGAAGGCTATCAGGCGCGGGTGCGGCTGGAGCAACCGGCGCAGACGGGCGTGCTGGCAGGGCCGCTCGGTGCAGGTGTTACCGGCCGGTTCGATGCTGCGCGCACGCTGACGCTCGACCTGCATTTCGGCGGGCTTTCGGCGGCGGCGCGGCTTGCCGTTCTCAACGGACAGAACCGTTTGGCGGTCCTTGCAGCCAACGGGGTCTGGGAAATCATCGGGTTCCAGAATGCGCAGGAAATCTCTGTCGGGCGCTGGCGCCTGACAAGGCTTCTGCGCGGGCTGCATGGAACCACCGACGCAATGCTGGCAGGAGCGGTTTTGGGCGCTCCGGTGGTGGTGCTGAACGCAGCCGTCAGGCCGCTGGGGTTAGCTGCGGATGAGGCGGGGCGTGTGATCCGCTGGATCGCCGAGCCGGGCGGGCAGGTTGCAACGCCCGCCGGTCCCTATGCCTTTGCCGGGGGCTTGCGGGCGGAAACACCGGTTGCGCCGGTGCATCTGCGCGCCCGCCGCATCGAGAGCGGCGGCATCCGCATCACCTGGATCCGCTGTGCCCGCCGCGATGCCGACCACTGGCTCGACGGTGATATCGCGCTGGACGAACCCCAGGAACGCTATCGCATCGACATTCTCGATGGGGCGACCGTCAAGCGATCTCTCGATGTCACCGAACCGGCGCTGCACTATTCGGCCGGTCTTGAGATCGAGGATTTCGGTGTGCCACAGGCGGCCCTGTCGGTTCGCGTCCGGCAGCGTGGCCAGAAGGCCGCCTTCGGCGTGGCGGCGCAGGCCACGCTGACGCTGTAACAGGCCACTTTCCATTCAAGCCGAATGCAAATCATGCAAACCGACGAGGAGCGTCAAATGAACGATTTGAAGACCTGGTACATGTCGAAGACCGTCTGGGGCGGTGTGGTCGCAATCCTGGCGTCGTGCGCCAATCTGCTGGGACTGGAGATCACAGCCGAGGACGAAAGGGGAATCGCGGATGGACTGACGGCACTGGCGGCCGCCGCCGGCGGGTTGATGGCGATCTGGGGACGGATTTCGGCCCGCACACGGTTGCGTTAGTCTTTGCGCCGGATTGCACAAAACAGGGTGTTAACAGCACATTCATTTGCCATTCAGACTGTATCGTTTATTGAATTTGCAACGATGCTTCCCAAATCGCCAATATTGTTTTCAAGCCGAAAGTGCGTTCATGTCCTCACCCTTGATCATAGCAACGCTTGCAGCGGGCCTTTCCGGATTCGCGCCGCCGGCGATTGATGTGCCATCGATGGTTGTTTCGGTGGACGGCGATTGCGGGCAGGCGGCGGCCGAGGTTGTGGCCAAGACGGGTGGCGAGCTTTTGTCGGCGCAGCCGACGGGGGATGGCAAATGCGTCGTCACCGTGCTCATTCCCGGCAATGGCGGCCGTCCGAAAAAGGTGACGATGCGGGTGCCGATGTAGCCGCAGGATGCTTGCCTTCAAGACATTCTCGAACCGGATAAAATAGGGTAAGCAATAATACCAAGGTCCGATGATGAGGACCTAAGAGGTTCACATCATCGGACCTTGGTAGAAATCTTGTGTTGCAACGCGACGGCAAATCCGTGGGAAATGCTGGCGCGCAAGGGAAGAAGGTCTGTTCATGCGCATTCTGGTGGTCGAAGACGACGTCAACCTCAACCGTCAATTGACGGACACGTTGAAGGAAGCCGGATATGTCGTCGATCAGGCTTTCGACGGCGAGGAAGGCCACTATCTCGGTGAGGGCGAACCCTATGACGCCGTCATCCTTGATATCGGCCTGCCGGAAATGGATGGCATCACCGTGCTGGAAAAATGGCGCGGCGCCGGAAAGGCGATGCCGGTTCTGATTCTCACCGCCCGTGACCGCTGGAGCGACAAGGTGGCTGGCATCGATGCCGGCGCGGACGACTACGTCACCAAGCCATTCCATGTCGAAGAGGTACTCGCCCGTATTCGGGCGCTGATCCGCCGCGCTGCCGGACATGCAAGTTCGGAGATCGTCTGCGGTCCGGTACGGCTGGATACCAAGGGGTCCAAGGCGATGGTCAACGGCGTGGCGCTGAAGCTGACCTCGCACGAGTTCCGGCTCTTGTCTTATCTGATGCACCATATGGGGCAGGTCGTGTCGCGCACCGAACTGGTCGAGCATATGTACGATCAGGATTTCGACCGCGATTCCAACACGATCGAGGTTTTCGTCGGGCGGCTGCGCAAGAAGATCGGCAACGACCTGATCGAGACCGTGCGCGGCCTCGGTTACCGGATGCAGGCCCCCGGCATGGTCAGCAAGGAAGTGAAATCCTGAGCGCGATCATGATGATCGACTTGAAGGACGCGGCGTTTGCGCACGCGGGGCGCGCGATGGAGTCCCATCAAACCGTCCGGCAACGCCGATGATGCTGCGCCCGCAATCGCTGACAGCCCGCGTTCTGCTGGTCTCCACCATCTGGGCGGTGGCGGCGCTGGTGGTGATCGGCGTGGTGATTTCCACCCTTTACCGGCAGGGTTCGGAGCGCGGTTTTCAGGACCTTTTGCGCGCCCAGCTCTACAACGTCATCAATTCGATCGTTGTCAACGACAAGTCGGTGCTGGCTGGCAGCCCGCAGCTGGGCGACCTGCGTTTTTCGCAGCCGCAGACCGGCTGGTACTGGATCGTCGAGCCGATCGGCGAATTCAACACGCCGCCGCTGATTTCAACCTCGCTTGGTTCGGGCAAGCTGCCGATTGCCAGCGTCGACGAAGTCCCGTTCGATATTCGCTACGAGCGTTTCTACACCACTGTCGATTCCTTCAACAACGATGTCGAGGTGGCGGAAACGGAAGTCGTTCTGGATATTCAAGGGCATACCGCCCGTTTCCGGGTTGCGGGCAACCGTGACGTGCTGGAAGCCGATATCGATGACTTCAACCGCAATCTCTACCTGGCGCTGGCGATCTTCGGCTTTGGCGGCCTCGGCATGAATGCTCTGGCGATTCTCTTTGGTCTTCGGCCGCTCGACCAGGCGCGGCGGTCGCTGGAAAAGATCCGCGGCGGCGAAAGCGAGCGGCTGGATGGCGAGTTTCCCCGGGAAATCCAGCCCTTGGCCAGCGAGGTCAACGCGCTGATCGACAGCAACCGGCGTATCATCGAGCGCGCTCGCATGCAGGTCGGCAACCTCGCGCATTCGCTGAAGACACCACTTGCCGTCCTGATCAATGAAGCGCGGGTGCTCGAGCCGCCGCATGGCGACTTGGTCAAGGCGCAGGCGGATGCGATGCAGATGCAGGTGCAGTCCTATCTCAACCGCGCGCGGATCGCGGCGCAGCGGGAATCTGTTCTGGCGCGTACCGAAGTCGAGCCTGTCCTTGAACGGCTGGTGCGCGTCATGCGCCGGCTGCATCCGGAAAAGACGTTTTTGCTGACGGTATCGCCGCCCGGCCTGATCCTGGCGATGGAACAACAGGATGTCGAGGAAACTGTCGGCAATCTGCTGGACAATGCCGCGCGCTATGCCGCCGATCAGGTTCACGTCGTGGCCCAGCTGGCGCCCGAAGGCGTGCAGGGCAAAGACCCGGGGCGGCGCAACTGGATCGCCATCGAAGTGGACGATGATGGTCCGGGCCTTGAGCCGGAGCAGATCGGCATTGCCATCAAACGCGGCAAACGGCTGGACGAAAGCAAGCCGGGAACGGGGCTGGGGCTGTCGATCGTCAGCGAGATTGCCGGTGAATATCAGGGCACTTTCGGGCTATCGCGCGGCGCGCGTGGCGGGCTGAATGCGGTGATCGTGCTGCCGGCTGTGTCATGATGGGACGTGCTTTGAGCCGCCGCGTGACTTTTTTGACAGGATTGCGGGCAAAATTCCGCAATGCAGCAGGTTTAATCGCTGCGATGTTGCCTGCCCATGCGGGGAATGTAAAAAGATAATGGGCCATGAATCGGACTGATGCCGAACCATGATCTGCCGATGCACCGGAAACCGCGAGAGCTGTCCGATACGATGAAGAACCAAGCCCGTTTCCCGACCATCCGTTCCACGTCTCCAGCCGCGTGCCTGATTGCCTCGTCATTGCTGATTGCCGGCTGCGGCACATCCTCGCGCGACGCCGGTAAACTGGGCATCACCTCGAACACATCGGCTTCCTATATCGCTGCCCTCGAAGGGGGGGTGATCGGACGCCAGGCGGGACTTTCGATCAGCAAGGCAGACCGGCAGCGTGCCCTGGAAGCCGAGTATCGGGCCCTGGAAGGCTCGCGCGGCGGACAGCCGGTGGTCTGGCAGGGATCGGGTATCAGTGGTTCCGTCGTTGCGGCAGCACCCTATCAGGTCGGCTCGCAGAACTGCCGCCAGTACAGCCATACGGTGACGGTCAAGGGGCAGGACAGTGTTGCGCGCGGTGCTGCCTGCCGCAATGCCGACGGCACATGGACACCATTGGGCTGATTTCCGTACTATCCCTTGCGGCGAAACGCCTCAAATTTCCGTCATCTCCGGTTTTCCGATTGGAATGGCGGGCTTGGCATAGTAATTGAGCGCTTATGCTGTTCTGGATTCTCGTTGCCATCCTGACGGCGGCCGTCGCCGCTGTTTTGTTGCTTCCGCTGCTGCGCGCTGCCGCCAGCGCTGAGGCCCCCCAATCCCATGACGTCGAGGTCTATCGCGACCAGTTGGAAGAGCTGAAGCGTGACGAGAAAAATGGCCTGATTTCCGGCGAAGACGCGGATTTCGCACGCGCCGAGGTGGCCCGCCGCCTGTTGGCCGCGACCGATGCGGTGAAAGCTGCCGCGCCCGTCCAGATCGTAAAACGCGGCAACCGGCTGGCGCAAATGGCCGTCATCCTCATCCTGCCTGCCGTCGGGCTCTGTCTTTACTTGCGGATCGGCAATCCGGATGTTCCGGATGCGCCGCTGGCCGCGCGCCTGGCCAATCCCGGCGACGACATGAACATCCTGATCGCACGGGCCGAGCAGCAACTGGTCACCAACCCGGAGGACGGCGCCGGATGGGACGTCCTGGCCCCGATCTACTATCGCAGCGGCCGGCTCGAACAGGCAGCGACCGCGTTTCGCAATGCGCTGCGTATCCTCGGGGCGACGCCGGTGCGTCTGGGCGGTTATGCCGAAAGCCTGATCGCGCTTTCCGGCGGGCTGGTGACCAACGAGGCCCGCGACGCACTGCAGAAACTGCTGGTGATCGAACCCGACGACCCCCGGGCGCAATTCTACCTGGCTCTTGCCTTGAAGCAGGAGGGTAAAGCGCCGGAGGCGCTGGCAGCGTTCGAGCAGATCGTCCGCACGTCACCGGCCGGTGCGCCCTGGCTGCCGCTGGTCAATGAACATATCGCCGATCTGAAGATCCCGGCAGCAGGACAGCAGGCCGGTACACCGCTGGGCAACCCCACAAACGAGGATATCGCAGCGGCAAAAGACATGACCACCGGCGATCGGACGGCGATGATCGAGGGCATGGTCGGCAGTCTTGCGGAAAAGCTGAAGACCGATCCGAAGAATTTCGAGGGCTGGATGCGGATCATCCGCTCCTACGCCGTGCTTGGCCAGAAGGACAAGGCAGGCGACGCCCTGAAGCAGGGCCTTTCCGTCTTTCCGGCCGACGGCGACGAGGGCAAGCAATTGCTGGCGCTGGCTGGCGAGCTTGGGCTGAAGGCCGACGGAGGCGTGGAATGACCCGCAAACAGAAACGCCTTGTGATCATTGGCGGCGGTGTCAGCTTTATCGTCGCTGCCGTGCTGCTGGTGATGGTCGCGTTCAGCCAGGCAATTGCCTATTTCTACGTGCCAGGCGATCTCGCCAAGGCCGATCTTGCGCCCGGCACGCGCATCCGGCTCGGCGGCCTGGTCGAAAATGGCTCACTCAAGCGCGGTGAGGGCATGACCATCACATTCAGCGTCACCGATACGCTGGACAAGGTGCCGGTGACCTATACGGGCATCCTGCCCGACCTGTTCCGCGAAGGGCAGGGTGTTGTCGCCGAAGGCAGTTTCAAGGAGGGAAGCCCGGTTTTCGTTGCAGATACCGTGCTTGCCAAGCATGATGAGACCTATATGCCCAAGGACGTGGCGGACCGGTTGAAGGCGCAAGGCGTCAATCTCGGCGGCAAGGAAAATATCCGATGATCATCGAGCTTGGCCACTATGCTCTGGTTCTGGCGCTTGCCACGTCGCTGTTGCAGGGCGTGTTGCCGATCATCGGCGCGCTGCGCAACGATCACGCGCTGATGGAAATCGGCACGGTGGCGGCGAAGGCGACGTTCCTGCTTATGGCTCTGTCGTTCGGTGTTCTCACCTATGCTCATGTGACATCCGACTTCTCCGTCCAGAACGTCTGGGAGAATTCGCACTCTCAAATTCCGCTGATCTACAAGTTTTCCGGCGTCTGGGGCAATCACGAAGGCTCGATGCTGCTTTGGGTGCTGATCCTGACGTTTTTCTCGGCGCTGGTTGCTGTGTTCGGCGACAATTTGCCGGAGACCTTGAAAGCCAATGTGCTGGCCGTTCAGGCCTGGATCGCGGCGTCATTCTCGCTGTTCATCCTCCTGACATCCAACCCTTTCAACCGGTTGCTGAATGCTCCGGGCGAGGGGCAGGACCTCAATCCGGTGCTGCAGGATGTGGGCCTGGCCATCCATCCGCCGTTGCTCTACCTCGGCTATGTCGGCTTTTCGGTCTGTTTCTCGTTTGCCATCGCTGCTCTGATCGAAGGCCGCATCGACGCGGCCTGGGCCCGCTGGGTGCGGCCGTGGACGCTGGCCGCCTGGACCTGTCTGACGGCCGGTATCTCGATGGGGTCCTACTGGGCCTATTACGAACTCGGCTGGGGCGGCTGGTGGTTCTGGGATCCGGTCGAGAATGCGTCCTTCATTCCGTGGCTGGCCGGGACGGCGCTGTTGCATTCGGCACTGGTGATGGAAAAGCGCGAGGCGCTGAAAATCTGGACCGTGCTTCTGGCGATCATGACATTCTCGATGTCGCTGCTCGGCACCTTCCTTGTCCGCTCCGGTGTGCTGACCTCTGTTCACGCCTTTGCCACCGACCCGACGCGCGGCGTCTTCATCCTGATCATCCTCATCCTGTTCATCGGCGGCGCCCTGTCGCTGTTTGCCTTCCGCGCCGCGCATCTGAAGGCGGGCGGGCTGTTCGCGCCGATTTCGCGTGAAGGGGCACTGGTTCTCAACAACCTGATCCTGACGACGGCGGCGGCGACGGTATTGATCGGCACGCTCTATCCGCTGGCGCTGGAAGCGGTGACCGGGGCGAAGATCTCCGTTGGTCCTCCCTTCTTCAACATGACCTTCGGCCTGTTGATGCTGCCGCTGATGCTGGCGGTGCCGTTCGGTCCGCTTCTGGCCTGGAAACGCGGCGATCTGCTCGGGGCCGGGCAGCGGCTGTTTGCCGCCGTGGCATTCGGTCTGGTTGTCGGAAGTATCATCTATTACATCCAGAATGGCGGCCCGATCATGGCGCTGTTCGGCCTCGCGCTCGGGGCCTACATGATTGCCGGTTCGCTGACGGATCTTTACCTGCGCTTCGGCATTGGCAAGGTGACGGGGGCCGTCGCGCTGCGCCGTCTCTCCGGTCTGCCGCGTTCGGTCTTCGGCACGGCGCTGGCCCATATCGGGCTTGGCGTCACGCTGATCGGCATTGTCGCGGTGACGGCCTTCGAGACCGAGCATATCGTCGAGATGAAACCGGGCATGACCACGGATGCGGGCGGCTATACGCTGCGCTTCGACGGTCTTCGCAACGGTAACGGGCCGAATTACAGTGAAGAATCCGGGCACTTCACCATCAGCCAAGGTGGGATCGAGCTGGCCGAGGTCTGGTCGTCAAAGCGGTTCTACACGGCACGGCAGATGCCGACCACCGAGGCCGGTATCCGGACGTTCGGACTGAGCCAGCTCTATGTCTCGCTCGGAGACGACATGAAGGATGGTGGCATCGTCGTCAGGGTCTGGTGGAAACCGATGATTCTGTGCATCTGGCTCGGCACGGTGTTCATGATGGCTGGCGGTGCCGTTTCGCTCAGTGACAGGCGGCTGAGGGTTGGCGCCCCGGCACGCGCCAAAAAGCAGAAGAAACCGGTACTGGAGCCGGCACAATGATCCGCCGCTTGCTCGCCATCGTCTTCATCTTGCTGTCGGTCTCGCCGGTATTTGCCGTCAATCCCGATGAGGTTCTGGCCGATCCGGCGCTGGAAGCCCGGGCACGCGGATTATCGGCGCAACTGCGTTGCATGGTCTGCCAGAACCAGTCGATCGACGATTCGAACGCCGAGCTTGCCAAGGATCTGCGCCTTCTGGTGCGCGAGCGCATCACCAATGGCGACAGCGACGACGCGGTCATTGCCTATGTCGTTTCGCGTTACGGCGAATTCGTTCTGCTCAATCCCCGCTTCGAGACAAAGACGCTGATTCTCTGGGGAGCACCGGTCATCCTGCTGCTGGCCGGGGCGGCGGCAATGCTTCTCGCCGCCGGGCGCCGGACCGGCAAGGTGACGGGAACGGCACTGTCTGTCGATGAGCAGGCGCGTCTGGATGCTGTCCTGAAGGATTGATTTCCCTTCACGCCAATTCCTCAACATTACCAAAAGTTCATTTTCCGGACACAAGTCAGTAAGGTGCGCTCGGCTATTCCTTTCTCATCGGCTGTTCCTCCAGTCAGCCAATTGTCAATGAAGAGAAAAGGCAAACCGGATGTTTCAAACAAACGCACTGCGTCCCTCCCTCAAGACCGTTTTGAAGACCACGACCGTTGCTGGTTTGGCGGCCGTCATGCTGTCGACCGGCATCCCAACCGCCATCACTTCGTCCTTTGCTGCCGCCGTCAAGATCGAGGCGCCGCAGGTTCCAAGTTTTGCCAACGTCGTCGATGCGGTTTCTCCGGCAGTGGTGTCCGTGCGTGTCCAGTCGCGGGCCAATCCTGTTTCCGATGATTCCGGTAGCGGCAACGGTTTCAGCTTCGATTTCGGCGGCCGTGGCCTGGATGAACTCCCCGACGACCACCCGCTGAAGCGCTTCTTCAAGGAATTCGGCGGCCCGAACGGCGATAAGCGCGCCGAGCGGGGCCATGGACCGCGCGACGGCAAGCCAGGCCGCCTGCGTCCGACATCGCAGGGTTCCGGCTTCTTCATCTCTGAAGACGGCTATCTCGTCACCAACAATCACGTCGTTTCCGACGGCTCGGCCTTTACCGTCATTCTCAACGATGGCACCGAGCTGGATGCCAAGCTGATCGGCAAGGACAGCCGTACCGATCTTGCCGTGCTGAAGGTCGATGACAAGCGCAAGTTCGCCTATGTCAGCTTTGCCGATGACAGCAAGGTCCGCGTGGGCGACTGGGTCGTTGCTGTCGGCAATCCGTTCGGCCTCGGTGGTACGGTAACCGCCGGCATCATCTCTGCCCGTGGCCGCGATATCGGCTCCGGTCCCTATGACGATTACCTGCAGGTCGATGCGGCGGTGAACCGGGGCAACTCGGGCGGCCCGACCTTCAACCTCAATGGCGAAGTGGTCGGTATCAACACCGCCATCTTCTCGCCGTCCGGCGGTAATGTCGGCATCGCTTTTGCCATTCCCGCGTCTGTCGCCAAGGACGTCGTCAACGATCTGATGAAGGACGGCGAAGTATCCCGCGGCTGGCTCGGCGTTCAGATTCAGCCGGTCGACAAGGATGTGGCTGAATCGCTCGGCCTTGCCGAGGCAAGCGGCGCGCTTGTCGTTGAACCGCAGGCCGGTTCCCCCGGCGAGAAGGCCGGTATCAAGAAGGGTGATGTGATCACCGCCGTCAATGGCGACACGATCAAGGGGCCGCGTGAGCTGGCCCGCAAGATCGCCCTGATGCGCCCGGGTACCAGTGTCGACGTCGCCCTGTGGCGCGACGGCAAGGCCGAAAGCGTCAAGCTTGAAGTGGGAACGCTGCCTGCCGATACCAAGGAAGCCACCACCGGTGACGACCAGCAGCAGCAGGAAGAACAGCCTTCAAGCGAGAAGGCACTGGCTGATCTCGGCGTGACTGTGACGGCGTCGGACGACGGCAAGGGCGTCACGATCTCTTCAGTGGATCCGGACTCCGATGCCAGCGACCGTGGCCTGAAGGAAGGTCAGAAGATCATCTCGGTCAACAACCAGGAGGTCAAGTCGGCTGACGACATCCTCAAGGTGATCGAGGCGGCCAAGAAGGACGGACGCACCAAGGCGCTGTTCCAGATCGAGGCCGACAATGCAAGCCGCTTTGTGGCGCTGCCCATCAATCAGGGCTGACGAGGGCTGACGCAGCTCCATCTGCCGGGCGCCGCGGACCTTCATCAGGGTTTCGCGGCGTCTGGCGTTTCAGGGCATGGCTTACCTGCGCAACCGGGCAGGCGGGTGTGATTTCCCAAGGGCAAAACCGGTTGTGAAAGATACAGGTCAGGGACTATGGTCACGCGTATGAAGATTCTGATTATCGAAGATGACCTCGAAGCCGCGGCCTACTTGGCCAAGGCCTTTCGCGAGGCTGGTATCGTCTCTGATCATGCCAGCGATGGCGAGAGCGGCTTGTTCATGGCGAGCGAGAACAGCTATGACGTGCTGGTGATCGACCGCATGTTGCCGCGCCGCGACGGGCTGTCGGTGATCTCGGAATTGCGCCGCAAGGGTGTTCACACTCCTGTGCTCATTCTCTCCGCGCTTGGCCAGGTCGACGACCGGGTAACCGGGCTGCGCGCCGGTGGCGACGATTATCTGCCGAAGCCCTACGCCTTCAACGAGCTTCTGGCACGGGTCGAGGTGCTCGGCCGCCGCAAAGGCGCGCCCGAACAGGACATGGTCTATCGTGTCGGCGATCTGGAGCTGGACCGGCTGTCGCATACGGTGCGCCGCCAGGGCCGCGAGCTTTTGTTGCAGCCACGCGAGTTCCGGCTGCTTGAATACCTGATGAAGAATGCCGGGCAGGTGGTGACGCGCACCATGCTCCTGGAAAATGTCTGGGACTATCATTTCGATCCGCAGACCAATGTCATCGACGTGCATGTGTCGCGGCTGCGCGCCAAGATCGAAAAGGATTTCGACCAGCCATTGCTGCGCACCGTGCGCGGCGCCGGCTATATGATCAAGGAAGACGGACGCACCGACGCATGAACAGGTTGCGCGTCCTCTTCCGCACGACGGCCGTTCGCCTGTCGGCGCTTTATCTCCTGCTGTTTGCCCTGTGTGCGGCATTTCTGGTGTTTTACGTCACCGGCATGTCGCAGCGGTTGCTGGAGCAGCAGACAAAGGATGCGGTGGCAACGGAAGTGGCGCAGATCGAACAGATCTACAGCCGTGCGGGCGTCAACGGATTGTTGCGGACGCTGGAGCGGCGGGCGCGGCAGCCCGGTGCCAATCTCTACGTCATTGCCGGACCGACCGGCGAAATCCTTGCAGGCAATGTCGCCTCGCTGCAGCCTGGCCTTCTGGACAAGGAGGGGTGGACAGGCGAATCGTTCCGTTATCAGCGCTATACCGACGAAAGCCGCAAGGAGGAGCATGTAGCCTTGGCGCATGTGCTGGTGCTCGACAACGGTCTGCGCATTCTGGTTGGCCGTGACTTGCAGGAGCCTGAAAAGTTCAAAATGCTGGTGCGGCAGGCTCTTGTCGTTGCGCTTGGCATCATGGGCATTGGCGCGCTGATCATCTGGTTCGCCATCGGCCGCAACGCCTTGAAGCGCATGGACCGGATGTCGGATGCCAGCACGCGGATCATGGCGGGTGACCTCTCGCAGCGGTTGCCGATGAGCGGATCCGGTGACGAATTCGACCGGTTGTCGGAATCCCTCAATGCCATGCTGGGGCGGATCGAAAAGCTGAACGAGGGTTTGCGGCAGGTCTCCGACAACATCGCCCATGATTTGAAGACACCGCTGACGCGCCTGCGCAACAAGGCCGAGGCGGCCTTGGCGCACAAGGCAACCAATTCCGGCTATCGCGCCTCGCTAGAAGAGATCATCGGCGAATCCGACCAGTTGATCCGGACCTTCAATGCGTTGCTGATGATCTCCCGGGTCGAGGCAGGGGCCGCGGCTGCGGAGATGAGTGATGTCAATCTTTCACAGAGCGTCGCCGACTGTGTCGAGCTTTATGAACCGGTGGCGGACGAACAGGCGCTGAATCTCGAGGCCGACGTGCCCGACGATATTCACATTTCCGGCAATCGGGAATTGATCGGGCAGGCACTCGGCAATCTGATCGACAATGCCATCAAATACGCCGACAGCGCTGCAAATCCGATGATCAAGGTCAGCCTTGTGAGGCGGGATGGCGCGATCGTCCTGTCCGTGGCCGATCACGGACCCGGAGTACCTACGAACAAGCGGGACGACGTTGTAGAGCGGTTTGTGCGGTTGGACGAAAGCCGCAGCAAGCCGGGCACAGGTCTGGGTCTGTCGCTGGTCGAGGCGGTGATGGAGATGCATCAAGGGTCTCTCGAGCTGAGCGACACGGTTCCCGACGTTGAAAACAATCGTGGTTTGACTGCCAGCATGGTTTTCCCATTGCGCTCGGCCTGATAGGCATAGGGCAGCCGAAATCGGGAGCGGCTGGGAGAGACCATTATGCAAATGGATACGCGGCGGCTATCGGATATCGGCACATGCGCGCTGCGGCCGATGAGCCAGACGGATGCCAAGTCCGTGCTTTCGAGCCTCAAGGATATCGCAAAGAGCCATCCGCAGATTGCCGACCTCCTGGCTTCGGAAACACCATTGAAGGATTTCATCGTCGCCGCTTTGTCGCTCTCGCCTTATCTGCGGGACACGACTGTTTCGCATCCACAGGTGCTTGTACAGGCGCTTGCCGGGCCTTTGATTCCCTATCTGGAAACCTGCGTCCAGACGGCGCGAGAGGCCTGGAAAGGGGTGGACGCCGGAAAATCCGTGCCCGATGCCGAGATCATGACGCGTTTGCGCCAGGCCAAGCGGGATATTGCCTTTGCGATTGCCCTTGCCGATCTTTCGCGCCTTTTCGATGCGCGTGAGACCACGCGCTGGCTGAGCGATTTCGCCGGTGCCGCAGTATCCGCGACCATCGATCATCTGCTGTTGAGTGCGCATGATGCAGGCAAGCTGAATGTCGTCGATACCGCGCATCCCAGCGACCGGTCGGGTGTGGTCGTGCTCGGCATGGGCAAGCTGGGCGCCTTCGAGCTGAACTATTCTTCGGATATCGACCTCGTGGTGTTCTACGAGCCGCAGGCGCCGCTGATCACGTCCCGCGACGACGCGCCGGAGACGTTCGCGCGGTTGCTGCGCCGCCTGATACGGATCCTGCAGGAGCGCACTGGCGACGGCTACGTGTTCCGTACCGACCTGCGACTACGTCCCGATCCCGGGGCGACGCCGCTTGCCATCCCGGTCGAGGCGGCGATGCTTTATTATGAAAGCCGGGGCCAGAACTGGGAGAGGGCGGCCTTCATCAAGGCGCGGCCGGTGGCCGGTGACCTCAAGGCGGGCGAGGCCTTCCTGCGGGAACTGACGCCGTTCATGTTCCGCAAATATCTCGACTATGCGGCCATTGCCGACATCCATTCGATCAAGCGGCAGATCCATGCCCATAAGGGACATGGCGAGATCGCCGTCAAAGGCCATAATATCAAGCTTGGCCGCGGCGGCATCCGGGAGATCGAGTTCTTCGTGCAGACGCAGCAATTGATTGCCGGCGGGCGGATGCAGGAACTGCGGCTGCGCGCCACCGAACCGATGCTGCACGGCCTGGCGCGGGCCAACTGGATCGACGCCGAAACGGCCGAGGAACTGATTTCCGCCTACTGGTTCCTGCGCGATGTCGAGCACAGGGTGCAGATGGTGCGCGACGAGCAGACGCATGTTTTGCCAACCACCGATGCCGAACTGAAACGCATCGCCTACATGATGGGCTTTGCAGATGTTCCGGCGTTTTCGGTCGAATTGTCGCGCACGCTCAAGACGGTGGAGCGGCGTTATGCCCAATTGTTCGAGCAGGAAGCCAAGCTCTCGACCGAAACCGGAAATCTGGTCTTTACCGGGCAGAGAGACGACCCAGATACGCTGGAGACACTGAAAAAGCTCGGTTTCGACCGGCCGCAGGACATTTCCCGTACCATTCGGACGTGGCATTACGGGCGTTACCGGGCGACGCAATCGGTGGAGGCGCGCGAGCGGCTGACCGAACTGACGCCGGAGCTTTTACGCGTGTTCGGGCAGAACAAGCGCGCCGATGACGCTCTGTTGCGCTTCGACCAGTTCATTGCCGGGCTGCCGGCCGGTATCCAGCTGTTTTCGCTGCTTGGTAACAATCCCGGGCTTCTGTCGCTGATCGTCAATATCATGTCCTCTGCGCCACGGCTGGCCGATATCATCGCGAGCAAGCCGCATGTGTTTGATGGCATGCTCGACCCCCGGCTTCTCGCCGAACTGCCGACGCGGGATTATCTGGCGGAGCGGATCAAGGGCTTTCTCGCAACCGCCCGGCACTATGAAGAGATCCTCGACCGTTTGCGGATCATTGCCTCCGAGCAGCGGTTCCTGATCGGTATCCGGTTGCTGACCGGCGTCATCACCGGCGTACAGGCGGGACATGCGTTTACCGATCTGGCCGACTTGATCCTGACGGCTGCACTGGACGCGGTGCTGCATGAAGTGGAAGCGGCGCATGGCAAATTCCCCGGCGGCCGCGTCGCTGTTGTCGGCATGGGCAAGCTCGGCAGCCATGAGCTGACTGCGGGCTCGGACGTCGATATCATCCTGCTCTATGACCATGATGATGAGGCGGGCGAATCCGACGGTGCCAAGCCGCTCGATTCCGTCCGCTATTTCACTCGCGTCACACAGAGGCTGATCTCGGCCCTTTCGGCTCCTATGGCCGAAGGCGTGCTCTACGAGGTCGACATGCGGCTGCGCCCCTCCGGCAACAAGGGGCCTGTCGCCACCCGGATCAACGCCTTTGCAAAATATCAGCGCGAGGAAGCCTGGACCTGGGAGCACATGGCGCTGACGCGGGCGCGGGCGCTGTGCGGTGAGGAAAGCCTGATCGTCGACGTCGGCGGGATTTTCAAGGAAGTGCTTGGTCAAAGCCGTGATGTGGCGAAGGTGACCGTAGATGTGGCCGAGATGCGCGGGCTGATCGACAAGGAAAAGCCGCCAAGCGATGTCTGGGATTTCAAGCTCATTCCCGGCGGACTGGTCGATATCGAGTTCATCGCGCAATATCTTGCGCTGATCGCCCCGGCGCGTGGTGTCGCGCCGCCGCCGAGCGGCACATCGACGGCCGATGTGTTGGCGCTGCTGGGACCGGCTTTGATTGCGCCCGCCGATCTCGATACCGTGCAGGAGGCGCTGACGTTGTTCACTGATCTTTCACAGATCGTGCGCCTGTGCATCGAGGGTGATCTGGAACTGAAAGATGCGCCGGCCGGGTTGATCGAACTTTTGTGCCGGGCTGGCGATGCGCCGGATATCAAGGTGCTGGAGGCTGACATCCGGCGCCTTTCGAAGGCTGTGCGCCGGATATTTCAAACAACCGTCAAGCCCTAAAAGACTACGCCACGGCCAGAGTGGCCTTGGTTTCCGTTTGGGTGCGTGGGGCCGTATCGGGGATGCGCAGGGAAATGATCGTGCCGACATTTTCCTGGGAGTGGATCTTCATCGCGCCGCCGTGCAGGTTTGTCAACGAGCGCGAGATGGCCAGACCAAGCCCGGAGCCGCCCTTGCTCTTGGCGTACTGGCTCTGCACCTGCTCGAACGGCTGGCCGATCTTTTCCAATGCCAGGCGCGGGATGCCGATGCCGGTGTCTGCGATGGTCAGCGTCACGGCGCCAGCGACCTTGCGGGCGCGCAGCGAGATCTTTCCGCCTTCATTGGTGAATTTGACGGCGTTGGACAACAGGTTGAGCAGGACCTGCTTCATGGCGCGGCGATCGGCCGTGATGGTCAGACCGGAAGAAATCTGCTGATCGACGCAGATGTTCTTTTGCTGTGCCGGGATGGTGGTGAAACGGAGGGTTTCCTCGATCAGTGGGGCGAGATCGATCGTCTCGCGGTTGATCTTCATCTGGCCGGCCTCGATCTTCGACATGTCGAGTATGTCGTTGATGACATTGAGCAGGTGCTTGCCGCTGTCATGGATATCGTGGGAATATTCGTCGTATTTTTCCGAGCCCAGCGGACCGAACATCTGGTTCTGCAGGATTTCAGAAAAGCCGAGAATGGCGTTCAGCGGGGTTCGCAGCTCGTGCGACATGTTGGCGAGGAATTCGGACTTGGCCCGGTTGGCCGCTTCCGCGCGTTCCTTCTCCGCCTGATAATTGGAGTTGGCGACGGAGAGTTCGGCCTTCTGGCGTTCCAATGTGATGCGCGACGTCGACAGGTCGCCGATGGTCGCCATCAGGCGCCGCTCGGATTCGCGCAGGCGCACCTGGTGCCGTTTCAGCAGCGTAATGTCAGTGCCGACCGATACCAGGCCACCGTCACGGGTTCGCCGGTCGTTGATCTGCAGCCAGCGCTGGTCGGCGAGCTGTACTTCCGAAGTCTGTGATTGATTGGAGCGGTCAGGATCGGCAATGCGCCGCTCGATGATCGGACGGGCGGATGCGGCGTTGACCACGGAACGCTCCGTACCGGCAACCAGCACCCGGTCGGGCAGCTTGTAGGCTTGCTGATAATGGGTGTTGCACATCACTAGCCGGTCGTTCTTGTCCCAGAGCACAAAGGCCTCGGACGTACAATCGATCGCATCGGCCAGCCGCTGGTCGGCTTCCGCATAGCGCTGGGCCAGGCGGTGCTGCTCGGTGACATCCATGGCGATGCCGATCAGGTGCACACGGCCGGAAGCGGTGCGGATGACCTGGGCGCGCGCGCGCATCCAGACATAATGGCCATCGGCATGGCGCATCCGGAAGATCTGGTCGATCTGGCGGGCATCACCCTTGGCGATGGTGCGGGCGACCTTGTAGATGCTGCCGTCGTCCGGGTGCATCAGCCGCGCAGCGTCACCGAACGAAAGCACATTGCTCTGCGGCGGCATGCCGAGCATCTCATACATCGAGCGCGACCAGAAAAGCCGGCGGTTGGGCATGTCGAAATCCCACAGGCCGCAGCGTCCGCGCGACAGGGCGGTCTCGACGCGCAGGTTGGATTCTGCAAAGATCTGGTCGGCGTCGCGGGCGCGCTTGGCCTGGATATAATAGGCATAGAGCACGATCAGCAGGATCGCCGAGATACCGGCGAACAGGGTGACGTTGAGCGAGACTTCATCCCGCCACAGCTTCTGGATACCTGCCAGCGGCGTGGCGACCAACAGCGTTCCTGCGCCGCCGGGGACCTGCATCATCGCAACGATATGCTCGGTACCACCGATGAAGGTCTTCATCACTGCCGAGCGTTCACCGAAATACTGGAAAGCGGCGACTTCCGGTGCCACGGCATTCAGCGTGCGTCCCGTATAGGCCACGCCCTCGGGGGAGCTGGCGAAAATCCGGCCGTCATTGCGCACGGTGAGCACAAAGGCACCATTTTCGAGCATGTCGGGTGAGAGGACCGCATTCAACCGCTGTTCGACATCCCATTTCTTCGCCTTGTCGAACAGGGCCACGCCGTTTTCCTGAAGGGCGGCACTGGCGGTGGCTGCGGCAAGGACGGTGACCTGGCGCGCGCTTGCCTCCATGCGGGCATATTCGACCATGATGCCATTGATGCGGGAAATGGCGACGACGAGAAGAAACGCGGTGATCAGGATCGGGATCGAGCGCTTGAGCAACGGCTCGGCACCCGCAAGACGGCGCACTGCCGGCTCGGTAAAAATCCGTGCGTGCTGGATAACGTCCCGTTCCAACCTCGAAAAGCCTGGAAATCTGGGACGCAACCGCTCACCGGCTGCGCGTCCCCGCTGCGCTTCCGCCATCTTCGTCAATTCTGTAAACCCTCATGTGATTCGAAGCGCCGCTCGCTTGAACCTGACCCAATGAATCAATTGTGATTCGCCTTGTCCAGAGGAAAACGTAAAAGTTTGTTAACCATTTATCGTCATGGGAAAATTGCACTATTGGGTTTGATACCGCGGCAGAAACGAAAAAACCCCGCGGTTGCGGGGTTTCTCGATCATTTCCAGTTGCTATTTCCTAACCCTTGAGCATGCGCTCGATGATGTCGCTGACATCGGTCGATAGTTTCGGCGCAGCCGCGATTTCACGCAGTGCGTTGCGGGCGTGCTCGGCGCGGCCAGGCTCCAGCGAGCGCCACGACCGCATCGAGGTCAGGATGCGCGCCGCCAGTTGCGGATTGCGCGGATTGATGTCGAGGATCTGGCGCGCCAGGAACCGGTAGCCTTCGCCATCGGCGCGGTTGAAACCGGTCGGGTTGGAGAAGGCGAACGTGCCGACGAGCGCACGCACCCGGTTCGGGTTGGAGCTGTTGAACAGCGGGTCGGCCATCAAGACCTTGACGCGGGCAAGCGCGGCTTCGCCCGGAATGGTCGCCTGGATGGTGAACCACTTGTCGATCACCAGCGCATTTCCGGCGAACCGGGTCTTGAATGCGGCGAGGGCATCCGCCGTTTCGACGGCGTCCGGGAACCGGTGCGCAAGGATCGTCAGGGCCTGGCTGAGATCCGTCATGTTGTTGGCGGACTTGAACGCAGCGACTGCCCGGGTGGGTTCGTTTTCGGCATAAACGAGATAGGAGAGGGCGGTGTTGCGCAGTGCCCGGCGACCGGCACTTGCCGCATCCGCGCTGAACGGACCGGAGACGACCATGTCGTCTGCGAGTTTTTCGAAAATGGCCTGTCCGGCCGTGGCGACCGCCACCATGATCTGCTGGCGTCCGGCGTGGATCGCATCCGGGTCGTTGTTCCCGCCGATTTCGCGGGCGATATCGGCTTCGCTCGGCAGTGCCAGCGCCTGCGCTCTGAAGGCAGGCTCAAGATCACCGTCGGCGGCGGCCGCAAGCAGGGCGTCGATCAGGGCGGCGTCGCATTGAACCGGCTCACCTGCCTTGGCGCTGGCGGTGGCTGCGACGAGATTGGGCAACGCAAGATCGTTCAAAGCTTGCCAGCGGGCAAACAGATCGCTTTCATGTCTGGCGATATGGGCGCGATCAGCGGCCGTCTGCTCGAAATGCAGGTTGATCGGCGTCGAAAACCCGCGGTTCAACGACAGGACCGGGCGGGAGGCGATGCCACCGAACACGACCGTCTGATTGCGTTCGACCAAGTGCAGCACATCGCCGGTCATTTCGGCGCCGGTCACGGAGGTAACCGTAGCTTCCGAGCCATCCTCCAGCAGAAGCCCGATACGCAAGGGGATATACATCGGCTCCTTGGCGCTCTGTCCGGGTGTCGGCGGCACCATCTGTTCGAGCGACAGCGTCAATGTCTGCTTGGCGGCGTCATAGGCTGTCGAGGCGCTGACCAGTGGCGTTCCCGCCTGATGATACCAGAGAGAAAATTGCGTCAGGTCGCGCTTGCTGACCTCGGCAAAGCAGGCGACGAAATCCTCGATCGTCACGGCCTGTCCGTCGTGGCGGTCGAAATAGAGATCCATGCCCTGCTTGAAGAGATCAGCACCGAGCAGGGTGGCGATCATCCGGGTGACTTCGGATCCCTTTTCATAGACCGTCGTCGTGTAGAAGTTATTGATTTCCCGGAATTTTGTTGGCCGGACCGGGTGCGCAAGCGGACCGGCGTCTTCCGGAAACTGCTCGGCTTTCAGATGGCGTACTTCGGCGATGCGCTTGACCGCGCGCGAGCGCTGGTCGGCTGAGAATTCGTGGTCGCGATAGACCGTCAGGCCTTCCTTCAGGCAGAGCTGGAACCAGTCGCGGCAGGTGATGCGGTTGCCGGTCCAGTTATGGAAATATTCGTGCGCGATGATCGCCTCGATATTGGCGTAGTCGGCATCGGTCGCGGTTTCCGGGTCGGCCAGGACATACTTGTCGTTGAAGACGTTCAGCCCCTTGTTCTCCATGGCGCCCATGTTGAAATCGGAGACGGCGACGATCATGAAGATATCGAGATCGTATTCGCGGCCGAACCGTTCCTCGTCCCACTTCATGGAGCGCTTCAGCGCATCCATCGCATAGGACGCGCGCGGCTCCTTGCCGTGTTCGACATAGATTTTCAGCGTGACTTCGCGGCCGGACATGGTGGTGAAAGTGTCCTCGACCACGCCCAGGTCGCCGGCGACCAATGCGAACAGGTAGCTTGGCTTCGGGTGCGGATCGAACCAGGCGGCGAAATGGCGGCCATCGCCCATGCCGGCGCCGCCGAGAAAGTTGCCGTTGGAGAGCAGCAGCGGCGCGGTTGCCTTGTCGGCGATGATGTTGACCGTGTAGACGGCAAGCACATCCGGGCGGTCCGGGAAATAGGTGATACGCCGGAAGCCTTCGGCTTCGCACTGCGTGCAATAGACATTGCTGGTGCGGTAGAGGCCCATCAGCGTGGTGTTGGCCTCCGGATTGATCTCGGTGGTGATCGTCACCTCGAAGGGCGCCGTTGCCGGCAGGCTGCGGATCGTCAGCGTATCTTCCGCCGCATCGTAGTTCGCCGCCGGAATTTCTTCCTGGTCGAGCAGCAGGCCGGTCATCTTCAGTTCGTCGCCGTCGAGGATCAGCGGCGCATCGGCGCTTACCCCCTCACGGCGGTGGAAGATCAGCCGGGCTTCGACCTTGGTTTCGGTAGGATCGAGTTCGAAGGTGAGGTCCACCCTCTCGAGGACAAAATCCGTCGGCCGGTAGTCTTCCAGATGAATGATCGCGCCCGTATCTGTCCGCATTGTTTGTCCCGCTTGCATCATCCGCTGCGTCCAGACGCTGGCGATGAGGCTTGTCTCGATGAAGAGGCTGCGCAGAAGATGCGAAGCTTCCGGTGTGATCGCAAGGCGGTTCTTTTCGCCGACATATGCCGTTTTCCGGCAAGCCTGATCTGTCCCATTCTTTGCTTGTTCAGAGACTTACGAAATTCGCCCTAACAATATTTAAACCAGTCGTGTATTTTTGGCACAGGTTTCGGATTTTTACAGCCCGCTGCCAGTCTTCTTGGTTCTGGAGTGCAGTTTCGGCTGTCGGATTGCTTGGCAGCGTTTCTGCTTGCCCATTCCGGTCGAGACTAGGGTATCGCCATCGACGCATCAAATATTTCCGCTACCCATCACGAAAATTGATGCCTCTTTCGAATATCGCGGGTTAAGGTGACAGGGTCTAAGCGACGGATTCTCCGGTCGCATATTTCTCCCGCAGCCTGTCGTTTCCCTTGATTTCCGGCCCGCTGCCCTCAGTCCGATGAGTGCGACCCGCATGGATTCCGAATTCCCCCACCCGATGAAGGGCATTACCCTCAAGGTTCTGTCCGTGCTGGTCTTCGTCTGCATGTCGACGCTGATCAAGGCGGCGGGAACGGAGATCGCCACCGGACAAATCACTTTTTATCGCTCGGCATTCGCAATGGTGCCGATCCTCGGCTATCTCGCCGTCAAGGGACATCTGCGGACGGCCTTCCACACCAAGGATATTTTCGGCCATCTGGCACGCGGCTTCATCGGCATCCTGGCGATGAGTTTTGGGTTCTATGGGCTGGTACACCTGCCGCTGCCCGAAGCGATTGCGATCGGTTACGCCATGCCGCTGCTGGCCGTCGTCTTCGCGGCGGTATTTCTCAAGGAAACCGTGCGGGTCTATCGCTGGTCTGCCGTGCTGATCGGGCTCGTGGGGGTGATGATCATCACCTGGCCAAGAGTAACGCTGTTGCGCGATGGTGGTTTTGGGTCACAGGAAGCGCTTGGAGCACTGGCCGTGCTTCTCTCGGCCGCACTCGGCGCCATTGCCATGGTGCTGGTGCGCAAGCTGATCGCCAAGGAAAAGACCCACACGATCGTGCTCTATTTCTCGCTTTCGGCCGCCTGCTTCTCTTTGTTGACGCTGCCCTTCGGCTGGGAACCGTTGCCGATGAATTCCTTTCTGCTTCTGATGGGGGCGGGGTTTTGTGGCGGTGTTGCGCAAATTCTTCTGACGCAGAGCTACCGCTATGCCGACATGTCGACGATTGCGCCGTTCGAATATACCTCGATCCTGCTCGGGCTGCTGATCGGCTATTTCCTGTTCGACGAGGTGCCGACAGGCATCATGCTGATCGGCACGGCGATCGTCGTCGGTGCCGGCATCTTCATCATCTTTCGCGAACACCAGCTCGGTCTCGAGCGCCGGGGCGCACGCAAGCATATTACCCCGCAGGGGTGAGGCATGCCGGAGTTGCTCAGGGGGCCGCCGTCGGAGCGGTGTCGTCTTCGATCAGATCGGCCGGCCGCACGGCTTGGTTCATGGCGTTGACGGCCTCTGTTCCGGGTGTCGGCACGGTATTGGCATGGAAGTCCGTCTTGGCAACAAGTCCGTCTTGATGGCCGCGTTGGGCAATCCGCCATGCGGCGTAGGCAGCGTAGAGCGCGAAATAGACGGCCAGAAGCACGAACAGCGACGGCGGGCCGAAGCGGTCCATCACCGGCCCGACCATCAACGGGCCGGAAATCGTGCCGATGCCATAGGTGATCATCATGCCGGAGGACACCTCGACATATTCGTTCGGGCGGGCAAGGTCGTTTGCGTGCGCAACGTTCAGCGCATAGATCGGAAACAGCACCGAGCCGACGAAGGCGGCGATGATGTAGAGAACCAGCGGGCTGGCGCCGACGAAGGCCACCATTGTAAGGCAGGAAACAACGCCGACGAGACCGCAACCGACCATGACGATGCGCCGGTCGATCCGGTCGGACGCGCGCCCGATCGGGATTTGCGAAATGGCGCTGCCGGCTAGAAGGGCCGCCAGCAGCGTTGCACCTTCTGCGGTGGACAGGCCGATCTTCTGGGTAAAGACGCCGCCGAGATTGAGCCAGGCGCCGGACATGGCGCCAGCGAGAAACGCGCCGACGACGGCGACCGGCGAGCGGCGATAGAGCCCTGGCACATCGAAATTGGCCTGGGCCGGCGGGGCGGGCATTGCGGATGAGGACAGTGCCGTTGGCAGAAGCGCCAGCGAGAACAGCACGCCGCATAGGATGAACAGCGATGAATTCGTCGGATCACCCAAGGGCACCAGATATTGCCCGCCAATCGTGCCGACCATGGTGGTGATCAGATAGAGTGAAAACAGCATGCCGCGGTTTTCATTGGTCACCCGCTCGTTCAGCCAGCTTTCGATGACCAGGTAGCTGCCGGCTATCGCAAAGCCGGAAATGGCGCGAAACAGGATCCAGGCCCGCCAGTCGACGACCAGCCCGCACATCAGAATAGCGATGCTGAGCAGCGTGATCAGCGCAGCAAACACCCGCACATGGCCGACGCGCAGCACGAATTTCGGGGTGACGATGCAGGAGATCGTAAAACCCAGCGTATAGCCGGTGGCGATCAGCGAAATGGTCAGCGTCGACCAGCCTTCAGCAACAGAGCGCACCGGCAGAACGTAACTCGCCAGCCCGAAACCGACCATCATCAAAAGCGTCGAGAGCATCAGGCTGAACACGGATCTGAAACTGGCCAGCATGAAAGCTCCCGGCGCGGATCTGCCGGGTGCCTGTGACGCACAAGCCTCAGGAGAAACGCTAGAAATGTTGGAGCGGATGGCGCGCCTGAAAACCGGTGCCCGACACGCCGCAGTTGGAATCAAAGAACGAGTGTCGCTCTATCCAGTTTTGCTGACGCTGTCGATTGCGACAAGGCTTGGCGCAGAAGAGGAGATGTGGCCGCCGGGCGGCCGGAAGCCGGCGATTTACTTCGGCAGAAAGGCGCTGACCGCATGACGGTCGGCATTGGCAGCCGGGGCTTCACGGCTCAGACGGCTATATTCGCCGGAGGCGCGCACGGCGGTGCCGATATCGGCGAACAGGACCCGGAGCGAGCGGATGGATGCTGTCATGATCGGATTCCTTTCATCTTGGCCTGTGATCCAGGCAGAGGCGAGCGCAGCTGCGCTGGCCATTAAAAATCAACGCTGGACGAATTCCGCGAAAATCTGGGCTGGGCGTGTCTTGTGGCCGTAGCCTGCAGCGGTCATCTGTTCGTTGGCTGCCGAGCCGAAGTTGTTGAACGGCGTGCGCAGCGCGGAGCCGGCGTGGCGGAGCGTTTCAAAGCTCGAATGCAAAGGGCGAAAACGGGTCGTCATGGTTCAATTCCTTATTCCAGTCCTCCCGTCGTTCTATATTGCACTGCAACATCGATTCCGCAACGGACGCGTTCGCGTTGCTGGTATGCGCAATCCGCATGGCTTTCTTCATCGTTTGTTCACAATTCAGGCAGGCGCCGGGTTCAGGCGCTCTTAACCACGAATCCGGGCGCGAAAGGCCAGCAGATCCTGCCAGGCGAGCCGCTTGCTGGCAGGGGCCGAGGTCAGGTCCTGCGGATGCAGCGTGGCCAGGGCCGGGACTGTGGCATTGCCAATTTGAATATCGCGCCATTCGCCCCGCATGTGATGGATCATCTCGTTGCCACCGAAGAAGAAACGGGCGGCAAAATTGCCGAGGATCAACAGGTGGCGCGGTTCGCTGAGCGCAATCTGCCGCTCGATGAACGGGCGGCAGATATCGGTTTCGCGCGGCGAGGGCGGCCGGTTTCCCGGCGGCCGCCACGGAATGACATTGGTCAAAAGCACGGATGTCCGGTCGAGCCCGATGGCGGCCAGCATGCGTTCGAGCATCTGGCCCTGCTTGCCGGAAAACGGAACGCCCTCGCGGTCGTCGTCACCGTTCGGTACCGGACCGATCACCAGAATGCCGGATGTGGGGTTGCCATCGGCAAACACCATGTTGCGGGCGCTGTTACGCAGATTACAGCCGGAAAAAGCTTCCATGGCGCTCTTGAGCTCGTCAAGGGAGCGGGCAGATTCGGCCGCAAACCGGGCCTCGGCGATGGCCTGCTCGTCCGGAATGGCCATTTGTGGTGTGGCGGCGGGAGCGGCCGGAGCCTTGCCGGTGGCGCGATTGCCGTTCTCACGGGCGACCGGCGCATTGGGCGCATCGCCGCGCTCCAAGGTCTGCGTTCGCTGCATGGCTTGCGAGGCGCCATTGCCGCGCGCCGCCTTCGCTTCGGCAAATTCGGCGAACCGGTCGACCGGATCGTCTTCCAGCATCCATTCGACCCCGGCTTCCGCATGAAAATGCAGAAGGGCGGCAAGTTCGGCCGGGCTCATGGTGTCGCAGGAGATCATGATCTGCTTGTACAGAAGGGGGAGCGAGCAGGGAAGGCCACCGCGAAAGCAATATGGATTTATGCCAATGAAAGAGCGGCGCCCTCCCTCTTCTCCCCAGCGGGGAGAAGTGTCGAGCAAAGCGAGACGATGAGGGGGCGGTTCGGCACGTCCCGCGTTTGGCTCCCCCTCATCCGGCCCCTTGGGCCACCTTCTCCCCGGCGGGGAGAAGAGGAAGTACCAATCACGCCGCCATTGCCGTCCAGCGTTCGATGTCGTCGCGCTCGCCGATCAGCGCCAGGCCGTGGGCAATGGAGAGAAGCTCTCCGCCGCTTTCGATCCGGTCACTGGCAAAGCGGTCCTCGAAAATGCGCCGGATGGCCGGCACGAACGAAGTGCCGCCGGTCAAAAACACCTTGTCGATGCCATCAGCCGGCGTGTTGGTGGTGACCAGCACCTCGTCCAACGCTTCCTCGATGCGGGCAAGGTCCGGTGCGATCCAGCTTTCGAAGTCGCTGCGGCGCACCGTCTGCCGGCTCTTTTCGCCGAGCGGCTTGAAGAAGAATTCGGTCTCTTCCTCATGCGACAGCCGCATCTTGGTGGCGGAGATCGCCTGATAGAGCGGATAACCCTCGTCGTGATCGACGAGATCGACAAAGGCTTCGAGCTTTTCCGGTTCAACGGCCGAGCGTACCAGCTGTTTCAGGTCGGTAAAATCCTTCAGCGTCTTGAAGATCGACAGCTGGTTCCAGCGGCCGAAATTGGCGTAGTAGCTGGAAGGCACGTCGAGCAGCTTGTCGAAGCTCTTGAACTGGCTGCCCTTGCCGATCAGCGGCGAAACCACCGTGTCGATGATGCGGAAGTCGAAATGATCGCCGGCGACGCCGACGCCGGAATGGCCGACCGGAACCGCCGTCATTTTGCCGGCATGGCTTTCGAAGCGAATGATAGAATAGTCGGTGGTGCCGCCGCCGAAATCGGCAACCAGCACGGTCGCATCCTTCTTCAGGTTCTGGGCAAAGTAGAAAGCGGCGGCCACCGGCTCGTAGACATAGTGGACTTCGGGAAAAGCGAACGACGACAGCGCCCGGTCATAGCGTTCGAGCGCCAGATTTTCGTCAGGGCTCGTTCCAGCAAAACGAACCGGCCGGCCGACGACGATGCGCTTGTACTCCTGCTGCCAGCCATCGCCGGCATAGTCGGCGATGCGGGAAAGGAAGGCGCGCATCAGGTCTTCAAAGCTGTTGCGACGGGCAAAGATCAGCGTGCCCTGAAACAGCGGGCTGGCGGCAAAGGTCTTGATCGACTGCAGGAAGCGCGCCTCGCCGGGATTGTCGATGAACTGCTGGATCGCCGCCTGTCCCGCTTCGATGCTGACTGCGGCGGCACCCATCTGCGCGTGCTTCATGAACGACAGTGCCGTGCGCATGGAATCTGTGGTGCCGGCTTTGCTTGAAAAGCTCAGCGACTGCGTCGTGTCGCCCTTGGAGGCGGCGAGCACCGAATTGGTCGTGCCGAAATCGAAGCCGAGTGCCTTGGCCATGAAAGTCTCCGTCTTGGGTGTCCGCCAGCTGGCGGCAGAAGTCGTCTCGCCTGCGCGCACGGCCTCGGAATGCCTTGAGGCAGCCGGTATGCGGTTTGTGGCGGAGAGCTTGGTTATTTGGAGGGCGCGTATTCGCATGGGTCGAAGGCCAAAGCAAGGCAAGATGAAAGGCCGGTGGTGGAAGACGCTTTTTGTATTTTGACGTTTACGTTCACGTCATATATTTATATCCTGCTGCATGACCTCATGCGCAAATGCGCTGGGCTGCCGTCGCAGACCGGCTCGACAAGTCCGGCCGTATTTGCCATGACGGAGGTCAAGAATTGGGAACAAAACCGTGCAAAATAGCCGGGTGCGACTGGAGACGAAGAGATGACCGACCAACATGAGCTGCCCGAGCGCGAAAGCATGGAATTCGACGTTGTTATCGTCGGCGCTGGGCCTGCCGGTTTGGCGGCGGCTATCCGTCTGAAGCAGGTCAATCCGGATCTGTCGGTCGTTGTTCTGGAAAAGGGCGCCGAAGTCGGTGCGCATATCCTGTCGGGCGCCGTCGTTGACCCGATCGGTATCGACCGCTTGCTGCCGGGCTGGCGCGAAGAGGACGGGCATCCCTTCAAGACCGAAGTTAAGGACGACCAGTTCCTGCTGCTCGGTCCCGCCGGTTCGATCCGCTTGCCGAATTTTGCCATGCCGCCCTTGATGAACAATCACGGCAATTACATCGTCTCGCTTGGCCTCGTCTGTCGGTGGCTGGCCGAAAAGGCCGAGGCGCTCGGTGTCGAAATCTATCCGGGCTTTGCTGCCACTGAAGTGCTTTACAACGATCAGGGCGCCGTCATCGGGGTCGCCACCGGCGATATGGGTG
This sequence comes from Hyphomicrobiales bacterium, assembly GCA_900473685.1. GTDB lineage: Bacteria > Pseudomonadota > Alphaproteobacteria > Rhizobiales > Rhizobiaceae > Pararhizobium. Next base: position 357,884 of record UCNE01000002.1, on the reverse strand, counting down.
TCGAGAAAAACGGCGAGCCGGGTCCGAATTTTGCCCGCGGCATGGAACTGCTCGGCAAGTACACGCTGATCGGCGAGGGCGTGCGTGGCTCGCTCGCCAAGCAGTTGATCTCGAAATTTGACCTGCAGAAGGACCGCGAGCCGCAAAAATTCGGCATCGGCATCAAGGAACTCTGGCAGGTCAAACCGGAAAACCACAAACAAGGCCTCGTCCAGCACTCGTTCGGCTGGCCGCTCGGCATGAAGACCGGTGGCGGCTCGTTCCTCTATCACCTTGAGGACAATCTGGTCGCCGTCGGCTTCGTCGTGCACCTCAACTACAAGAACCCCTATCTCCATCCGTTCGAGGAATTCCAGCGCTTCAAGACGCATCCGACCATTCGCGGTACTTTCGAAGGCGGCAAGCGGCTGACCTACGGCGCCCGCGCCATCACCGAGGGCGGCTACCAGTCGGTGCCGAAGCTGACCTTCCCGGGCGGCGCGCTGATCGGCTGCTCGGCTGGCTTCGTCAACGTGCCGCGCATCAAGGGCAGCCACAATGCTGTGCTTTCGGGCATTCTTGCGGCCGAAAAACTGTCGGATGCGATCGCCGTGGGCAGGGCCAACGATGAAGTGATCGAGATCGAAAATGGCTGGCGCGACAGCGCCATTGGCCAGGACTTGAAGCGTGTCCGCAACGTCAAGCCGCTCTGGTCGAAGCTCGGCACGGCAGCCGGTGTGGCGCTTGGCGGGCTCGATATGTGGACCAACACGCTGTTCGGCTTCTCCTTCTTCGGCACGCTGAAGCATGGCAAGACCGACGCCCAGTCACTGGAACCGGCGTCGATGCACAAGAAGATCGACTATCCGCGTCCGGATGGTGTTCTGACGTTCGATCGTCTCTCCTCGGTGTTTCTGTCGAACACCAACCACGAGGAAAACGAGCCGGTGCACCTGAAGGTCAAGGACATGGCCCTGCAGAAATCGTCCGAGCACGATATCTATGCCGGTCCGTCGACCCGCTACTGTCCGGCCGGGGTCTATGAGTGGGTGGAAAAGGATGGGCAGGATGTCTACGTCATCAACGCCCAGAACTGCGTCCACTGCAAGACCTGTGACATCAAGGACCCCAACCAGAACATCAACTGGGTACCGCCGCAGGGCGGCGAGGGACCGGTCTATCCGAACATGTGAGCTGCATGGCGAAACGAAACTTCGTCCGGCAAACAGCATCGCTGCGATCTTTCCTGCAAACAGGGGAGCTTGGGCCAATCAATTTTGCCATGACGCTCCTGGACGTCGCAGCGCTACTCGGCCCGCCCGAGTGGTGGATTACGGATAGCGACGACGTTCTGCCGCTATGCTGGGGGTATTCCGGCCTTGAGCTTTCTTTTTGGGAAGATAGTCCTCATGCGCTTCGAAGCATCAAGCTCGGTACGGGGTTTGAACCGGACGGGAAATATTCGAAGCTCGCTCGCTTGTTGCGTCTGTCAAACGACGGCTTGAAGGATGACATGAAGCTGTCTGAGTTTCTGAAGCTGTTGCCAACCAATGTCGAGGGCACTCGTGTCGGTGTGTGCGGAGCAAATTGGAATACAGACATGGATATCTGCACGGCAAATATCCGAGTCATCTATGGCCTCAGCACCGATGATGAGGAGCGATTGGAAGAGGCCATCGCTAAGGGCAGATCGCCTAATGAACTGATTGTTATGAAAAATGAACTGTCACACCGAATCGGTATTTATTCGATGGTCAATCCGATTGCTAATCGGATACCCATAACTGGTTGGCGGTACTTCCCTGTGGACGAATATCTAGCCGTGGTTGAAGGTTGCACAACAGCAAAAGCCTCCCGCGAAGAGAATTGTCGGCCCTGAACGTTAACCGCTTAACCAGCCATTAACCATGTTTTCCCTATTTTCGGTTGCATCAACCGGATCTTAAGGAAACACACAATGTCGATCTCCCGCCGTGGCCTGCTGCTCGGCTTTTCTGCTCTCCTTGCCGGTTGCGCCACCAACGGACCGAACCACGCTGCCAACTATGCTGCAAAACCGGACGAAAAGTTTCCAATGCCGGCCATGCCGCTGGAAAAGGTCAAGCCGGAGCTGCGCCGCCAGCAGGTTGCCTATGCGACGAAACATGATGCCGGCACCATTGTCGTCGATACCCCGGCGCGGCGGCTCTACTATATTCTCGGCGACGGGCAGGCGATGCGCTACGGCATTGGCGTCGGCCGCAACGGTTATGCGCTGGCAGGGTCTGCCTATATCGGCCGCAAGGCAGAATGGCCGACATGGACGCCGACCGAAAACATGATCCGCCGAGATCCGGGCAAAAATCGCAAATATGCCGGCGGCGTTCCGGGCGGCCCGAACAATCCACTCGGCGCTCGCGCCATCTATCTCTATCAGGGTGGCAACGACACGATGTTCCGCATCCATGGCACGACGCAGCCCTGGTCGATCGGGCAGGCGATGTCGAGCGGCTGCGTGCGCATGCTCAACCACGATGTCGTCGATCTCTACGAGCGCGCAATCGTCGGCGGCCGCGTCGTCGTTCTGCAGGCGTAAGCCAAGCCCAGGCAGATGGGTGCAAGCATATTCAATTCGAAAAAGGCGCCCGTGAGCTCAATGCTCCGGCGCCTTTGCCGTCTCATCCGCGCGGCCACTTTCGCTCGACGAAATCAGCGATCAGCGGTGCGATCTCCGGCAGGCACTCCTCAAGCGCGAAGTGACCGGTGTCGAACAGATGCAGCTCCGCCTCCGGCACGTCGGCCAAAAAGGCACGGGCGCCCGCCTCGGTGAAAAAGGGATCATTGCGGCCCCAGGTGATCAGCACCGGCGGCTGGCTTTGGCGTAGCCATTGCTGCCACTCCGGATAGCGGACAAGATTACTCTTGTAGTCGAAGGCGAGATCGAGCTGCGGCTGGCGGCGATCGGGCCGGTCGAGAAAATGCTGGTCCATCGTCCAGCCATCGGGCGCGACAAGTTCCGGCTGCGCTGTGCCGCCTTTATATTGGCCGCGGGTCATGTCCAGCGTCAGAAGATTGCGGACCTGCTCCACAGCGCCGTCGCCGGATGGGGCAAGGGCGATAAAGTCGCGGGCGATGTCCGAAAGTCCCTCCAGATAGGCATTACCGTTCTGGACGATCAACCCGGCGATCAGCTCTGGCCGGCGGCTTGCCAGCCGAAACCCGACCGGTGCGCCGAAATCGAAAGCGTAGAGCATGAAACGCTTGAGTGACAGCGCATCGACAAAGGCCTCGATCACAGTCGCCAGACTGTCGAAGCTATAGGTAAATGCGCCGTTCTCGTTGGTGGAAGTGGGCGCCTCGCTGTGGCCGAAGCCCGGATAGTCGGGGGCAATCAGTCGGTATTGGCTGCCGAGCGCGTCCATCAAGCGCCGAAACTGGTGCGACGAGGCGGGAAAGCCATGCAGCAGAAGAATGGTTGGTGCTTTCTCCCCCGTTTCCGGCAGGCTTTCCCGATAGAAGACGCGAACGCCACCAGCCTCGATAAAACGGTGGCGGATGGAGGGAATGCTGTGCAATGCCATTTTAACACCCATAGAATTTGAGTTTATACATTAGATTTGCATCTGCGAAGCTAATGTGTCAATTGTAAAAATACGCATTATAGACGAAAGGCTGAGCATGGATCTGGTCCCTTTCACCGGCGAACGGCTGGCGCTCGATCTCGTCAATACCCGGCCCCTGACGGCTGAAGGCCGGGTGGATCTGCTCGAAACGGCAGCGGGTCTGCAGCTTTGGCTGGAGGCGGAAGCCGCCCGGTTGCCGGAGGGGGCAGCTGTGGAGTTTGACGCCTTGGCGGCTGGTGACTTGGCGCTGGTGATGGCCGTGCGCGATCACACCGCTTCGGCAATCGCCCATGCCCGCGACGGCAAGCCGGTGCCGCGCGCGGATATTGATGGTTTGAACGCCGCCATGCGTGCAGCCCCCGTCATGCGCCAGCTTGCATGGGGTGATCCGCCGGTTTTGGCCAGCGAACGGACTGGCGCACCAGCGGTCCGGCTTGCCGGGTTTCTAGCCGAGGATGCGGCCGCCCTGCTCACCTCCGGCGACGTGACGCTGATCCGCAAATGCGCGGCAGAGGATTGCGTCATGCTTTTCGTCGGCAGCAATGCACGCCGCCGCTGGTGTTCGGCTGCCCGCTGCGGCAACCGCGTCCGCGTTTCGCGCTACTATCATCGCAGCAAGGCAACGTGATGGTTCGGGTAGCGCGCGGGCTCCCGAGGATGCCGCAATGAAAAACGCCTGCTGGATGCGATCCGCAGGCGTTTTCGCGACGGTGGAGCGACAACTCTATGCGTTGAGTTCAGCAAAACCAGAGCCGGGAAGGGTAGGGGCTTCGCGCACAGGCGCAGACTTCCAGGCAACGACCATCAGGGCACCGATGACCGTGATATGTTCCATGACGACATAGAATTCGAGCGTCTTCAACGGCTCCTGCATGGTCCAGAAAGCATGGGCAATCGGAATTGTCAGTGCGGTGAAGATGGCCAGCGCCCCGGCACCAAGCCAGGTCCAGCGATTGGCGATGATCAGGGCTGATCCGCCAAGCTGGGTGACGATGACGGCAATGGTGACGAGCGGCGCGGGCTCGAGGCCGAAGAACGACATCTCGGCGACGCCGGCATTGAAATCGATGAGCTTGGCCAGTCCACTTGCCCAGAACATATAGGTCAGGACGGTGCGCGCCAGATAGCCGAACGCGCGGGAACCGATCAGAAAATCAATAAGGGAAGGCATTTTTCTCTCCAGGAACAGGTGATGAAACGAACCCCGGAACCGGCCCCTCTGGGGCGTGGGGATCGGTTCCGGGGCAGCGCGGCATCCCCTGCTTGGGAGACTATCGGGTGTGCCACGCTACATCCTGTTTATGGTGAGTGTAGAGAAGCACACGTTCCCGCAGGAACTGCGGAAAAGCCCGTTTCTCGGGGTGTCGGTCGCGTCAGAATCCCGCAAGCACAAGCTTGCCCTTGGTCCGGCCGGTTTCGATCAAGCCATGGGCTTTCTTCAGGTTTTCGGCGTTGATCAGCCCCAGCGTCTCTGTCAACGTCGAACGGATCTTGCCGGTATCGACCAGCCGGGCGATTTCGGTGAGTATCTTGTTCTGCTCCTCCATGTCCTTGGTCTTGAACAGCGACCGGGTGAACATCAGCTCCCAGTGGATGGACACGGCTTTGCGCTTGAACGGCATGACATCCAGCACCTTCGGATCATCGATCAGCCCGAAGCGGCCCTGCGGCGCGATCAGCTGGATGATCTCTTCCAGGTGATCGGCGGTATTGGTCGTCGAAAAGACAAAGGCCGGCGCACCGAGCGCCAGCTGGTCGATCTGATGCGCCAGCGGCCTGGAATGATCGAGCACATGATGAGCACCGAGATCATAAGCCCACTTCTGGGTTTCGGGCCTTGAAGCGGTGGCGATCACCGTGAGATTGGTCAGCGTCCGGGCAAGTTGGATGGCGATCGAGCCGACACCACCGGCACCGCCGATGATCAGGATCGCGTTGGCAGCGCCGGGAACCGGATCGTTGACCTTCAGCCGGTCGAACAGGGTTTCCCAGGCGGTAAGAGAGGTCAACGGCAGAGCGGCAGCGGCCGGAAAGCCCAGCGTTTCCGGCTTTCTGCCAACGATCCGTTCGTCAACCAGATGGAATTCGGAATTGGCTCCCGGCCGGTCGATGGCACCGGCATAGAAGACGACATCGCCCGGCTGGAACAGTTTCACGCCCGAGCCAACCGCCTTGACGATCCCTGCTGCATCCCAGCCAAGCACCTTCAGCTGGTCCGGCTCGGGCTTGGCGTTGGCGCGAATTTTGACATCGACCGGATTGACCGAGATCGCCTTCACCTCGACCAGGATATCGCGGCCCTCCGGCACCGGGACCGGCAGGTCAACATCGATCAGGGACGTCTCGGCGGAAATGGCCTGGGGGATTTTGTAGGCAATGGCGCGCATGGATGGCTCCTTCATGTTTGAACAGAAGCTAGATGCGCATTATGGTGCATAGGCGCAAGAATGCACAATAAGTGTATATAGTACCCAAAAGGATACCGTGAATGCCGCGTGTTCGCCACAAGCTCCTGACCTGTTCTCCTGGCTGCCCGGTCGAGGGCGTACTGCATCTGATCGATGGAAAATGGAAGGGCGTCATCCTCTATCATCTGCTGGATGGCACGATGCGCTTCAACGAAATTCGTCGTAGCCTGACGAGTGTCACCCAGCGCATGCTGACCAAGCAGCTGCGTGAACTGGAAGCCGACGGTCTGGTCGAGCGTACGGTTTTTGCCGTCGTCCCGCTGAGGGTGGATTACTGCCTGACCCCACGCGGCCGTAGCCTCGAGCCTGTCATCATGGCGATGAAACTCTGGGGCGACGAACATATCCTGCTGCAGGCTGCCGAATAGCTGGTGCATCACGGCAAGTTTGGTGCGGGCGATATTAAAGATTCGTCATTTTGCAGGCACCGGCTGAAAAAGCCGCGGTGGCGCTCCATATCTAGCGCAACGAGCTGCAAGGAGCACGAATGAAGATCAAGGCCATATTCAATCGCGACGGCGGAACATTCCGCACGACCGATATGGACGCCTATAGCAAAAAGGCCGAGGAAGTCTTTCGCGCAGCCGGGCATGACATCGAGATCACCGTGGCTTCCGGCGATGGCATGGCCGGTATCCTCGAAAAGACCGCCCGCCGCGACGATCTGGATGCAATGCTGGCCGGTGGTGGTGACGGCACGATCTCTGCGGCGGCCGGTGTCGCCTGGAAGAATGGCATGCCGCTCGGTGTGGTCCCGGCCGGAACGATGAATCTGTTTGCCCGGGCGCTGAAACTGCCGCTCGACATCTGGAAAGTGCTGGACGTGCTTGCCGACGGCCGGATTGTCGATGCCGATATCGGCAGTGCCGACGGCCGCGCTTTCGTGCATCAGTTTTCCATGGGGCTGCATGCCCGCATGGTGCGCTACCGCGAATCCTACAGCTTTGCCTCAAGGCTCGGAAAAATCCGGGCCAGCACGCGCGCAGCACTCGGTGTGATGTTCAATCCGCCGGAGTTTGAGATCGAGTTCGAGGCTGATGGCGTTCGCGAAACGCGCAAGGTTTCGGCCATCTCCGTGTCTAACAATCATTTCGGCTCAAACGCGCTGATGTATGCCGACGATCTCACGGGCGGGCATCTGGGATTCTACACGGCTCCTCCATTGAAGCCACACGGCGTTGCAAAGCTGACGTTCGATATCCTGCGTGGAAAGTTCCGCGAGAGCCCGCTGATCACCGAGATGAGCGTGACCGCCGTCGACCTGCATTTTCCTCGCGAGCGTCGCAACACCAATTGCGTCATCGACGGTGAATTGCTGCCGATCGGCCGGGATGTTGCCTTGCGGGTTCATCCGGGCGAACTGAAGCTGCTCGTCGGCCAATGACCGGGATATGTAGCGGCACTATGGGGTTTGCTGTGTTAGCCAGAGATAGCCAAAACCGTAGCGATCATCTCCTTTGGCGAGATGATAGAGCGGCGCGCTAAAGAGGGGCACGATATCACCGGCTGCCACCCCGCCTTCGATGAGCTTTTGCTGGAGGCTTTCGGGAAGAGCCGGTTCTGCTTCTCCCTTGCCGCGCCAGATCACCAGAACCGGCCCAGCTGACCGCCAGCCGGCCGCAAGAGGAACTGGCGGATTGTAAGCCGTGATGGCGGTAGACAGCGGCAACTGCAAACGCACGCTGCCGGCAAGATTGGTGTCGTCGGCAATGACCAGCGCAGGCTGGATGGCGTGATTTTGCGTAATCTCGCGGATGAACGCCTCATAGGGAATGTTGAGCTTGTTGTAGGACCCCAGCATTGGCGAGGTCACAACCCGCGCCGAAACGCCGATCAGCACCGCGAAGATCATGATGAAAAGGGGAATGGCAAAACGCTTGAGTTTTCCGGTTGTTTCGATGCCGGCCGCATCAATCTTCAGGCAGAGATAAAGCGGTAGAATAACCACGAACAGGGCGAGCCATTTTTCCCGGATATGGGTGGCACCAAGGCCGAGAACGATCAGCAGGACGGCGATCAGGCACAGACAGATGATCCGCCCCGTTATCCGGGTCCATTGGCTTTCAGCGAGACAGATGCGCTTGATATCGAAGGGAAAGACCGCAGCAAAGAAGGCGAGCGGCAGAATGGTCGCCCCAAAGATCGCTGAGATCAGCGAAAGGGTTCCCTTGAACGCCTGGGCCATGCGCCCGCCCTCCAGGCCTTCCTTCATCTCGTTGATGGTACCGGCCGAGGCCGATGTGAGATTATGAAAAATCCAGTAAGCATGTGGCAGGACGATCGCCAAGGCGACGGTTAGGGAGACAATCAGCCTCCAGTCGAAAATGCGCTGACGCAAATCCCGCTCCGGCAGAACGGCAAGAACGGCGGCAGCCGGCACCAGCGCAAAGTTGTACTTCGAAATCAGCCCGATACCGACAGCGACCCCGGTCAAGAGATAGGAAAACAGGCTTGGATTGCGCAGCGTCCTGAAAAATCCGTAGAGAAACAGCGACACCGCAAAGAGTGCGGAGACGGTGTGCGAAAGGTCCCGTTGTGCCAGCAGAAAAACCGGCGGCAGGGTCAGCACGCCCAGCATGGCCATTGCCGCCAGCGTTCGATCCTTGATGACGATCCGGGCGGCGAGGCCATAGAACAGGCAACAGAGAAAAAGCAGCAGATGTTTGAGGACGGTCAGTGCCGTCAGGGAGACGCCGAATGCCTCCACCACAGCGTATTGCAGCCAGTTGTAGAAGGGAGGCTGCGGGCCATAGCCGAGCGCAAGAAACTGCGAAACGAAGGCCTGTTCGCCTTCATCGATTTCAAGTGCCGGAGAGATGAACACGCGCAGAGCCACGCACAGCACAAAATAGGCGGCGACGGCAAAAATCATTGCATCGGCGCGGCGGAAATCAGTTTGAGACATCAGCTTTGTCCTGCTCGAAAACCTTGCGCACGATATAGGGCGGCGTGTCGTTCTCACCGGAATAGAGCCGCGCCATCATTTCGGCGAGGATGCCGGTGGTGATCAGCTGAACCGAGGACAGGAACAGCATGACACCGACGATCAGCATCGGTCTCGTGCCGATATCGTTGCCAAGCAGGAACTTGTCGATGAACAGGTAGAACAGGATCAGTGCGCTGAGGCCGCCGGCAGCAAGCCCGATCGATCCGAAGAAGTGCCCCGGCCGCGCCTTGTAGCGCATGAAGAACAGTACCGACAGCAGATCGAGGATCACCCGGAAGGTTCGGGAAATCCCGTATTTCGACGTGCCATGCTGGCGGGCATGGTGGGTCACCGGCATCTCGCCGATACGGCTGCTCGGCACGACGCCGGCAACCCAGGCCGGAATGAACCTGTGCATCTCGCCCATCAGTTTTACTTGTTTGATGATCGAGCCCTGGTAGACCTTCAGGCTACAACCATAATCGTGCAGTTTCACGCCGGTGATCTTGCCAATCAGGTAATTGGCGCACCAGGAGGGGATCTTGCGCAGGAGCAAGCCGTCCTGGCGGTTTTTGCGCCAGCCGACCAGAAGGTCGAGTTCGCGTTCCTCGATCGCCTTGACCATCGCGGGGATATCGCGCGGATCGTTTTGCAGGTCGCCGTCGAGCGTGGCGATCAATCTACCGGACGCGAGATCGATACCGGCCTGCATGGCGGCGGTCTGGCCGAAATTGCGTTGCAGTTCGACGATCTTCAGCCGCAGACCGGTGTCAAGCTCCTTGCGGGCACTGACGAGCGTACCGTCGGTGCTTCCGTCATTGACGAGAATGAGCTCCCAGGGCTTGTCGAAATCAGCCATGGCCTCGCGGATGCGGGCGACCAGCGGGCCGACGCTTTCTTCTTCGTTGTAGATCGGCACGACGACGGACAGCTCGACCGGCGGGGCAGTCTCGCTATCTGCCGTGTTTGCTTCCAAGATGGGATCCAAAATCAAAGCCTTTTAAAACGTGCAGGTTCTCTCGCCTGGGGTATCGTGATAACCAGCCGTGCCATAACACCGGACAGGAAAGTACCAACTATATGAATGCAGGAGAGGATGCCAGCCGGGGCTCATGGCTTGTCCGCAATCGGATGAGCGCTATCTCCCTTGTGGCTGTTATTGCCTATGCGGCTTTCATCCAGTGGATCTGGGGCTGGCCGGTTCTTTTGCGGCAATGGGCCGGGATCGGCCTCTTCCCCGTCCTGTCGGCGCTGCTGCTTCTGGTCGGAACCTATTTCATCCGCTGCTACCGGATATATGACTATTTTCCGGACGAAACCCGGGGCCGCTTCCTGACGCTCTTGCGCGTGACGCAGGTCCATAACCTTCTCAACATCATGTTGCCCTTCCGGGCAGGCGAGACCAGTTTTCCGATCCTGATGCGTTCGGAATTTGCCGTCCCCCTGACGCGCAGTACCTCGGCTCTGCTGCTCATGCGGCTTCTCGATCTGCATGCTCTGTTTGCCGCCGCTGGCGCCGGCCTCGTCATCGGCCGCGACAACCAGGTGGCCGGTTGGTTGCTCTGGGGGCTTTTTCTTGTGTCACCGCTGGCGCTGTTCTTTTTGAAGGGCCATGCGCTTGCCGTTCTGCAGCGTCGCCTGCCGGAAAAGTTCGGCCGGTTTCTGGTCGAGGTCGAAGCCGGGTTGCCGGCCAATGCGCTGGTGTTCGTCAGGGCATGGCTGATGACCGTTCTCAATTGGTCGACGAAGGTTGCCGTGCTCGCCTGGGTTCTGGCGACGATGGGCGTCGTGCCGCTTACGGCCTGTTTCGGCGGTGCGCTTGGCGGCGAACTGTCATCGGTTCTGCCGGTGCATGCCCCCGCCGGTGTCGGCACCTATCCGGCCGGCATTACCGCAGGCGCCATATCCTTCGGTGCGCCGGCCAAAGGCGCTGCCTTTGACCTGCTTGCCAGCGCCAGCGTCAATGCGCATCTGCTGATTGTCGTGTCGGCGGTTGCCGGCACGCTTTTGTCGATTGTGCTGTCGCCGCGCCGTTGACGCTTATTGGAACGCAGTTTCGAAGAAGCTGCGCAGCTTGCGCGAATGCAGCTTTTCCGGCGGCATGGCGGCCAGTTTTTGCAATGCAAGAATACCGATCTGCAAATGCTGGCTGACCTGCGTCTTGTAGAACGCCGTCGCCATGCCCGGCAGTTTCAGCTCTCCGTGCAGCGGCTTGTCGGAGACGCAGAGTAGGGTGCCGTAGGGAACGCGGAAGCGGAAACCGTTGGCGGCAATGGTGGCTGATTCCATGTCGAGGGCGATGGCGCGCGACTGCGACAGCCGTTTGACCGGGCCACGCTGGTCGCGCAGTTCCCAGTTGCGATTGTCGATGGTGGCAACGGTGCCGGTGCGCATGATCCGCTTGAGATCATAGCCCTCGTAACCGGTCACTTCCGCCACGGCATCCTGCATCGCCACCTGAACTTCGGCGAGCGCCGGGATCGGGATCCAGACCGGCAGGTCGTCGTCCAGCACATGGTCCTCGCGGACATAGGCGTGGGCGAGCACGTAGTCGCCAAGCGTCTGGCTGTTGCGCAGGCCGGCACAATGGCCAAGCATCAGCCAGGCATGCGGCCGTAGCACGGCAATATGGTCGGTGATCGTCTTGGCGTTCGAAGGTCCGACGCCGATATTGACGACGGTGATGCCGCCGTGGCCCTTTTTCTTCAGATGATAGGCCGGCATCTGTGGCAGGCGGGCAAGCGTCAGGTCCGAATCCGGCTTGTCCGATCCGGGCTGTGTGACGATGTTTCCGGGCTCGACGAAGGCCGTATAGCCATTGCCGCCATCGATCATCTGCTGGCGTGCCCAGGCGCAGAATTCGTCGATATAGAACTGGTAGTTGGTAAACAGCACGAAATTCTGGAAATGCGTCGCACTGGTCGCCGTATAGTGGCTGAGCCGCGCCAGCGAATAGTCGATGCGCTGGGCCGTGAACGGGGCGAGTGGCGAGGGTTCGCCGGGGCCGGGCTCATACGAGCCGTTGGCGATCTCGTCATCGGTGGTCGTCAGGTCCGGCGTGTCGAACAGGTCGCGCAGCGGAATGTCGATATTCTCGGCCATCGCCGCTTCGACATAGGCGCCTTCGCCGAAGGCGAAATGCAGCGGGATCGGCGTCGTCGATTCGGATACCGTCACGCCTATGCCATGGCTGCGGATCAACAGGCCGAGCTGTTCCTTCAGATAATGCCGGAACAGTTTTGGCCTTGTGACCGTCGTCGTGTAGACGCCGGGCGCGCTGACATAGCCGTAGGACAGGCGCGAATCGACATGGCTGAAGCTGCTGGTCTCGATGCTGACTTGCGGATAGCAGGCCCGGTAGCGCGACACCGGCGTTCCGGTGCGGCCAAGCTCTGTAAAGGCGTCGACCAAAAACTTCGTGTTGCGGTCGTAGAGCGCCGAGAGCGCATCAACGGCGGCAATCGGATCGTCGAACGTCTGCGGTTCGAAAACGTCTGGCGTTGCGATGGAAAGGGCGGAGAGGGAAGAGATTCGATTGTTCATGCAGCATTATAGGATGCTGTTTTTTACAAGCAAACGACAAGTGCGGAATACGCAGAGACCGCTCCGGGAAAAGCTGTTCAGCGCGGCCCGCCAAGGATGATGGCGGTGCCGGCAAAGGCGAGCACGACGCCGGTCGCATCCCATCGATCAGGCCGGACACCCTCGACGATCCACAGCCAGGCAAGCGATGCAGCAATGTAAATGCCGCCATAAGCGGCATAGGCGCGTCCGGCTGCCGCTGTTTCGATGAGAGTGAGAAGCCAGGCGAACAGGGCAAGGCTTGCCATGCCGGGTATGAGCCACCAGATTGGCTTGTCGAGCTTCATCCACGCCCAGAAAGCGAAACAGCCGGCAATTTCCGCAAGAGCGGCAAGGGCATAGACGGCGAATGCAGAGATGGGCATGGGGTTCCTTCCTGTGGCTGGATATAGGAAGGCAGTCGAATTAAATGTGCAAGTGCACCCTAAGTCTGCAAGTGCACCGGGCGGTCCGTCAGGCCTGCAGCCTCAGATCATCGACTGGCGCTGCAGCGTGACGAACAGGACAAGGCCGGCTCCCTGCTTGCCGATACCAAGGCCGGAGGCCTTGCTGTAGGCGAGCGCACCCACCGGAGCCATCAAAAGGGCTGCGAGCGTCAGCATGCGCAGTGCGATGGTTGCGGAATGGGTGAGGGAGAACATCGTCTGATCCTTAGAGCTTGGCTTGTTCGCAGAACTTCGTGGTGTGCACGGTGCAGTCGGCAATCGAGCCGGCATAGTTGTGACGGCGGCGCTGGCTATCGGCGCTGACAGCAGCGGCGAGCGTCAAAGCGAAAACGACCATAAGCATGCTGATGATGGTGAGGCGGCGGGCGAGAATGTCCATGGCTTTGTCCGTTTGATCTGGTGTGTCGATCGGGGTTCAACTCGATGATGCCGTTTTCGCACAGGCAAACTGAACTCTTCCTGAGACCTCGGTTCATCTCCCGTTCATCTTCGCGGCATTTTGAACAGCTCAAGGGCGTAGAAAGCCGTCCAACCGCTTACCCGGCCTCAAAAGAGCGGATTGGAGCGCCGGGTTGCCGTTCAGAAAGATTTGATGAATGGGGGGCTATGAAAATACAGGCCCGCAGGCAGGCAGCTGAAACAATCCTGTCCAGCCAGACAGCGCGCCGAACGCGACGGCGCGCTGAAGATCAGCGACAGCATCCGGCGTGGCCGCCAGATGCCAGGCTTGATTACATCCGTGTCCAGGTCTGCGACTTGCAGAGAACCTTGAGAACGCAGCCCTGCATTTTCAGCGAGGCGCCGCTGATCGACGCATTGCCACTATAGGTCTTGTCGTTGGCGGGGTCGGTGATTTCGCCGGAATAGCTATTGCCATTGCCGCTCATGCTGCCGATGCGCTTGCCGGCATGTTTGCCCGTCTTCAACGTGATGCAATAGCTGCCACCGCAGGACGCGATGACGGCGGTCTCGCCGCTGGCGGTCTTCCAGTTGCCGACGATCGGTTCGGCGGCGAAGCCTGCGGCTGCCGTTGCCATCGTCATGGCGGCAGCGAGTATCAATGCACGAATCATCATGTCCCTCCCGTAGATTCGCCGAACACTGCTGGTTTCAGACGAAATGTTGCCAGAGCAGGTCTCCTCACCGCTCAAGGCACGAAAAATAACTTACGCGGACGTAAACGTAAATATGCGCGCGGACGGTTTGCGGTGAAAATTTCCCGCAAAAAAACAGCGTGCCGGGCTGCCTTTTCCCGCAAGCCAAAACAGGCGACCGTTTTGCGTGGTTAGCGATTGGTTGAAATCGGCGTCTGAATTTTCCGTAAAGATTGAGGCAAAAGCCAGCAATTCCGGTCGGTCCGATGTTTAACAAAAACCCAAGTTTACCAATCGTTTGAACTTTGTTTGTCTCACATTAATCATGCATTTTAAGCGTGTATTGAAACCGCTGCTGCATATTCAGACCCATAAGACGAGCAGGGAAAAACACCCCGCCGACATCCTTCGAGGGGCCAAAGCCACACAAGACGGCGGCCCCTTAAGGGAGCCTCAAAAAGGCAGATAAAACAGGGACTACCGACGTAACAAACCAGGTAAACAGGGACAGAGACAATGGCACGCTTTGACATTCAGAATGCTTCGGATGCCACGATGGGTGGCGAAAACCGCGCGGACGTCTTCTGCGAAATGGGTTTGATGTATGCAACCGGACGTGGTTGCGATGTCGATCTCGTCGCCGCGCACAAATGGCTGAACATTGCGGCCATCAAGGGATCTGACCGTGCAGCAGCGCTGCGTGCCGATCTGGCGATGACCATGAACAAGACCGACCTCGCCACGGCCCTGCGCGCCGCCCGCGAATGGATGACAATGCATTGATACAGGATCGCATCGACGACAAGCGGTAGAGACCGAGACCTCCGAAGATGGGGCGCGGTTTTTACGGCCTGCCGAGCGATTCCAGAACTTTTGGCAAGGCTTCTTCCAGAAGCGCCATGTCGGCCTCCGGTCCGGTACTGATCCGGATACAACGGTTCAAGGGTGCAACGCCCGGCATACGGATGAAAATGCCGTGGTCGGCCATCAGCCGGTCGACGATCGCCCGCGCAAACACGGCATCGCTGCCGCAATCGATCGCCACGAAATTTGTCGCTGAGAGCAGGGGTTTCAATCCGTTGTCACCAGCGATTTCTGCGATCCTGCTGCGTGAAGCGGCGATCCTTTCCAGAACCTCCGCCAGATAGTCCTTGTCCGCCAGCGCTGCCACAGCCGCGGCCGTGCCGACCCTGTTCATACCGAAATGATTGCGGATCTTGTCGAAGGCCTGCGCCGTTCCCGGCGTGCCGATGACATAGCCGACGCGGGCGCCCGCCAACCCGTAAGCCTTGGAGAAGGTCCGGGTACGAATGACGTTCGGCATGTCGATCAATGCGGCGATCGAGGGAATGGTGCCTGCCGGGGCGGTTTCGCCATAGGCCTCGTCGAGGATGAGAAGGCATGTCTCTGGCAATGCTTTCGCGAAGGCGATGACGCTGCCGGCATCCCACCAGCTGCCCATCGGATTGTCGGGATTGGCGAAGTAGACCAGCGCGGCGTCTTCGCGTTTGACCGCTGCGAGCAGCCCGTCGAGATCCTCGCGGTCGTTGACGTAGGGAACCGTCACCAACCGGCCGCCATGCCCCGCGACGTGAAAGTTGAATGTCGGGTAGCCGCCCAGCGAGGTAACCACCGGCATGCCGGGTTCGATGACCATGCGAACGATCTGCCCGAGCAGCCCGTCGATGCCTTCGCCGATGGCAATATTCTCTGCCTTGGTGCCGAGATGGGCGGCAAGCGCACTCTTCAGCTCGAAATTTTCCGGATCGTTGTATTGCCAGACCCCTGCCGCCGCCGCCGTCATCGCTGACAGAACTGACGGAGCCGGGCCAAAGCCGCTCTCATTGGCGCCGATTCTTGCTGCGATCGGCCGGCCTCGCTGGCGCTCGATCGCTTCAGGCCCGACAAAGGGAATGGTGGAGGGAAGCGATGCGACGAGCGGGGTAAATCGGGAAAATGCGGACATGCGGATGATCGAGCCTGATAATGGATGAAATCGCCGCGAAGACTAGCGAGGTTTCGCTATCATGGAAACCAAATCCATCACGTGAGGATGCTCACTCATAGCAATACGTGCTCAAATTCCAGCGGCCGTTAGTGCTTTTTCAGTTCGCCACCGGTGAAGAACTCGTAACGGACGATCTGATGCAGGAATTCCTCGTCGATCGGCTTGATGAAATGCACCTGGATGCGGTTGTCGCGCCGGTAGACTTCAGCGCAGCCGATTCGCCTCTTCGTGCCGACGATGGTCAGATAATAGTGCTGCGGCAGGCCGATCGTCGTGTTGACGACGAAGCTTGCGCCACCGCGCGAAATCTCGGTCATCTTGCAGGTCCGGGTCGAGACGCCGCCAAGGGCCGGTTTGACCGCCATCAACGTGCCGGCCTGTCCGATCTTGAAACGTTCAAAACGCTGCTCGTAAAGCTTGGAGCTGACCACCGAATACATCGTCGAGTTCTGCATCGTCACTCTCTCGATAGCGATCGGCCTGGATGATTGATCCACATTTGCCGCATCGTTTGCGTTCCTCGCTCTCACCCTCCTCATGACGGCAGCGTGCGATGGTGGCAGGATCGGTCAGGGATATTGCAATCCTTTGAAAGCATTCCCTAAAAATTTAACGAGGGTGCAAATTGACGCATTCTGCCGATCGCGGCGTCACGAATCAGGACATTGCATCGGCAAAGCTGACGGCCGGTGGCCAGCGCTTTCAGCGCCGCCAGATTGGTAATGACGATTGGCTCTCTTGCCACGGTAGGTGGCCCTGTCTGGATTGCCACACGGCGAAAATAGGGGCGTACTTTTACGATCCGCCGCCGGCTCTCAGATAAGGCCGCTGGTAAAGTTCAAGCGGATCAGGCGGCTCAGGAATTCCGGCGCCAGCTGCATGTTGAAGCGCACGCCGAGTTCGCTCCGGTGCCGATGGACCTGCGAGCAGCCGATTTCTTCCTGAAAGCCATCGATCTGCAGGAAGAAGTGCTTCGGCAGCAGGATGTTGGCGTTGAAATCCACCATGGCGCCGCCGATCGAGATATGGCGCAGCAGGCACTGATATTTCGTCTTCGTCTTCAGATGCTGCCCGACCACAAGGATGCGGCACGGACGCTCTATATAATAGTGCTTGTAGCTGGTGGTCAGTTGACCCGGCTTTGCCTCGGCGAGATGCATCACCATCGACATGGGAAACTCCGGAAAATCTGCGGCGGCGCGCCGTTTTGCTGGATGCTGCAACTTTGGGTCAGGGCCGCACTGCGTTTCGCCACGCCGCAGGCTGCTATGGTAGCAGTTTCCATCGCCATCCTTGCACTGAGCTTGCGGTTCAAGCGGCCCTGTTTTCATGCTTGCTTAAAAAAGCCTGAAGCCGGACATTGAAACCCACCAGCCCATACGTAATACTTTCATGCAAAGCGCGGTGGCGGCAAAAAGCCAGGCGAAACAGGGATCATGTTTGCGCAGTTTTAAAGGGTGCATTACACCCCGGCAGACTGCGCGAGCGCGGAGGGGAAAATCATGTTCAAGCGTCATGTCCACGGCTGGCTGCCGATCTTCGTTCTGGTGCTGTCGGTTGTCGTGTTTCAGGCCGGGGCTGCCGAAGCGGCAAAACGCGTTGCGCTCTTGATCGGCAACGAGAAATACGAGGCCACATCGCAGCTGAACAATCCGGCCAACGATGTCGAGCTGATGAAGACCTCGTTCGAGGAGGCCGGTTTCGATACGGTGACGGCCGTTCACGATCTCGACCGGGCCTCGATGGTTCGTGCACTGCGCGATTTCGAGGACACTGCCGCCGGCGCTGACGTCGCCATCATCTATTATTCCGGCCATGGCATGGAGATGAACGGCGAGAACTTTCTGCTTCCGGTCGACGTCAGTCTGAAGACCGACAAGGATGTCGAAGACGAGGCAATCCCGCTCGATCGCGTACAGCGCTCGCTGGAAGGCGCCACGCGCCTGAAACTGGTCATTCTCGATGCCTGCCGCAACAATCCCTTCGAGCAATCGATGAGCCGCTCGATCTCCACCCGCGCCGTCAGCCGCGGTCTGGCGCGTGTCGAGCCCGAATCGGCCGACCTGCTGGTCGCCTTCGCCTCGAAGGCCGGTACGGTGGCGATGGACGGTGAGGGCAAGAACAGCCCGTTTGCGACGGCATTGTCGAAATATCTGACCGAACCCGGCGTCGATGTGCGCATCGCGCTCGGCAAGGTCCGTGATGATGTGGTGACGGCGACCAATCGCGAACAGGAGCCGTTCGTCTATGGTTCGCTCGGCGGTGCGCAGATCTTCCTCAACATCAAGGAAGTGAACATCAACATCACCAATAACGGCAACACGCAGGAAGTCTCGCCGAACGGCCAGTCTGCTGCGGCAGCCGACTGGCAGAATATCCGCGATCTCGCCGACAAGGACCTGATCGAGGTGTTTTTGGCCAAGCATGGCACTGATCCGGTCTACAAGATGCTGGCTGAAAAGAAGCTGAAACTTCTGGAAGAGGCAGCGCAGACGACGGTGACGCCGGATGAAATCGCCTGGGAGGCGCTCAAGCAGTCGACCGATGGCGCAGCACTCACCCGTTTCGTCGAGCGGTATCCTGACAGCAAGCACAGGGTGGAAGCGGAAACCCAGATTGCGGCGCTCGAGCCAAAGAAGGGGCTGAACATTTCGCAGACCGGCAAGGACACGCAGGCTTCGCGCGATTGCTATCTGCTGGCCGGCGAACCGCAATCGATGCCCGGCTTCCTCGGCGTCAATTTCCTCAAGATCGATTCGGCGCGTGCGCTCACCGCCTGCGCCCAGGCGGTCAACGAAAACCCCGATGACATGATGCTCGTCAACATGCTCGGCCGTGCCCAGGACGCCGGGCGCAATTACGTCGATGCCCGGAGCAATTATCAAAAGGCGGCAGACGGCGGCAATATGTATGGGCTGACCAACCTCGCCTGGTTCTCGATCTACGGCACAGACGGTCCCGTCGATGTCGACAAGGGCAAGGACATGTTCGAGCACGCCGCCAACAACGGCAATTCCTACGCCCAGGCATCGCTCGGCTGGCTCTATCGTGACGGCTATGGCAGCGTTCCGCAGGATTATGCGGAATCGCTGAAATGGTACCAACTCTCTGCCAATCAGGGTTACGCCAATGCCATGGCGACCCTTGGCTGGTTCTACCGCGAAGGCAACGGTGTCGCAAAAGATCTCGACCAGTCGCTCTCCTGGTACCAGAAGGCGGCCGAAGGCGGCGATGCCAATGCCATGTCGTCGCTCGGCTGGGCCTATCAGAATGGTCTCGGTACGGCGCAGGACTATACGCAGGCGAAGGTCTGGTACGAAAAGGCTGCCAATGTCGGCGACGCCTATTCGATGGCGCTGCTCGGCTGGTTCTATGATGACGGCAAGGCTGTGCCGCAGGACTATGCGCAGGCGCGCAACTGGTATGAAATGGCCTCCAATGCCGGCAGCGCCTATGCCATGGGCAATCTGAGCCGCCTCTATGACTGGGGATTGGGGACAAGGGCGGATGCGAAAGAGGCCGTGCGCTGGGCTGCAGCAAGCGTCGAAGGCGGCGATCCGGCCAAGCTTCAGGAGCTGAAGACGTCCCCGGACAACTTTACGCCCGCCTTCCGCAAGGAGATCCAGGCGCTGCTCAAGGACCGTGGTTATTACAGCGGCCCGCTGGACGGCGATTTTGGCGCCGCCACCCAGAACGCGATCGACCGGCTGGCGAAAAAGAGCTGAGATATCGCAGCCAAAATGACGGGAAACGCAAAGGGCCGGCCCTGTGAGACAGGGCCGGCCCTTTATATAAGGAAGAGGCAGGTCGCTTAGCGGTTGTTTTCCAGCGCCCTGAGCGCGGCCTGCCCGGCGGCGATGGCCTCGATCTGGTTGGTGAACTGGCCATGGGCGGGATAGACGACTGTGCCGCGCTTGAGCACGAAAGCCCATCGCCCGTTGCGCAGCTTCTCGATCGTCACCTTGATTTCCGGTTTGCTGTCATTGCTCATGATGGATTTCCGAACCTGTTGTTGCCTGCCGTCCGCGCGAAAAAGGCGGAATGGCTTTTCTGATCTCTATAGAGACAAGGATTAGCGCAACAGCCCCGCACCGGGCAATCGGCAATGAATCAACCGCCTGCTCCCTGACCATTGCAATATCCTGGGGGCGAACGCCTCTGTCGACTTGGGTTGCTACAGCGGTGCAAGAAAGGAAGTACCAGACGTTTCTTATAGGCGATGTGTTGCGGCATGAACCGAGTTTGCGGTCTGCGACGCCCTGAAACCAACGCGGAAAATCAACTTTGTCGCGGGAAACCACAAAAACCCCTTGCATTGAAAGGCTCCTGACTCTAGTCAGGCGCTAACGGAGAGGTGGCCGAGTGGTCGAAGGCGCTCCCCTGCTAAGGGAGTATACCCGGAAGGGTATCGTGGGTTCGAATCCCATCTTCTCCGCCATCAGACCTTTCCCGCAAGATTTTCTGTCAGGCACGTCGCGCCGGCATCGTTTGCCGCGCTTGATGTCGAAACCCACTCCCCACAGTGTCGCTTCTCTGGTTATTCGGAACTTGGCCGGGTTGATCCAGTCTTCGCTTGGCGATGCGACAGCGCCGCTGAAGGTGGGTATAAAATCCCATCCAATTTTCGGTGCCCGCAGTAGCGTTGGGTACGTGTGCCAATCTCTCTCCCTTGCATGCCGTCATCGATTGATTCCCATCGGGGTCCTAACCGCCGAAAGCTCTCTCGTTTCGGTTCGATAAACATTCATCCGCTGGTATGGTGGATGTCGGCGTCTGCCAAAGGGGGGGCGATAGTGGCGTATGCGGTTTGACCACCTGCCACGCGAATACGAATCGCGCCGGGGCGACTTCACGGCCGTGATTCTCCGAATCGTGCACCCATTTGGTCAGATGGTGTCGCGATTCTGTTTGCCGACCGGGCACGTTTGCCGGAACGGCCGGTGCTTCGCCTCCAGCGTGATGCCGGGGAATCCGCCAGCGCAGCGCCGTTTTGCCCTGTTTTCGCCTCGTTATGATACGGATCACGCCGGGATGAATACGGCTAAGCCCTGATGAATAAAGGGTTTTCTTAATGTCTTGTTAATAACTTCAGGCCGCTTGGGGCGTTTTTGTGTCGTTTCAGCAACAGCGCAGGGGGAAGGGCGGGCCAAACATGACGAACTGGCAAGTTGGTGATTGCGCCAGCGGTCCCGTCTTGTATTTTCAACTCCGGAAGCAAGGGCGGTTGATCGTCCGACTTCTTAAATGTTGGGGATGGGGCAGGGAATACTGTCCTTCAGTATAATACCCAGACCTGTTTGAAACTTTTGACTGGAGGTCAGAAATGAACATCAAGAGCCTTCTTCTCGGCTCCGCTGCAGCTCTCGCAGCAGTATCCGGCGCCCAGGCAGCTGACGCAATCGTTGCTGCTGAGCCGGAACCAATGGAATACGTTCGCGTTTGCGACGCTTTCGGCACTGGCTACTTCTACATCCCGGGCACGGAAACCTGCCTGAAGATCGGCGGCTACGTCCGTTTCCAGACCAACTTCGGCCGTGACAAGTCCGGTACGTCTGACTGGGATACATTCACACGTGGCCAGCTGCAGTTCGACGCCAAGAACGACACTGAACTTGGCACGCTCGAAAGCACGATCGTTCTGCAGACCAACGCTGACAACACCAACGATGGCGGCTCGACCTTCCTCGACACGGCTTCGTTCGCGATTGCTGGCTTCAAGTTCGGCTACTACTACAGCTGGTGGGACGACGGCATTGCCGGCGAAACCGATGCTCTCGCAACCAACACCCTGTTCAACTCGATCTCGTACACCTACGATGGCGGCGCATTCAAGGCCGGTATCTCGGTTGATGAACTCGAAGGTCTGAATGGTCCGATCCGCCTTGTTGGCCCGCAGCTCCCGAACTCCTTCAATGCACATGACAACGGTGTTGGCGTTGCTGCCATGCTGTCCGGCTCGGTCGGTGGCGTAACGGCTACCCTGCTCGGTGCATACGACACGGAACGTGAAGAAGGCGCCATTCGCGCTATCCTGTCTGCTGAACTCGGTGCTGGCACGTTCAACCTTGCTGGTGTCTGGGCTTCGGACCCGAACGCATACTACAACGAATCCGAGTGGACCGTTGCTGCGTCGTACGAATTCAAGGCAACTGACAAGCTGACCATCACTCCGGCTGCTCAGTACTTCGGCGACTACGCTTTCATCAACGGTGTTGATGCTTGGCGCGTTGGCCTGACGGCTGGCTACCAGATCACCGATGGCCTCAAGGCTCTCGCTACGGTTCAGTACCAGGACGTCGACGACTCCAACCGCTTCAACGTTGGTGGCGACGAAACCTCTGGTTTCCTGCGTCTGCAGCGCGACTTCTAATCTCTGGCTTCATGTCAGTGATGGAAAGCCCGGTCGAAAGACCGGGCTTTTTCCGTTTGGGGGATTCCTGGCCCGAGTTTGTCGAGCGCCTCTGGTGCCTGCGCGGTTTGCTTACGCAATCCGGTCGATGAACATGGTAATCTCGGAGAGCAGATCAGTGCGATGCAAAAGCGGCGCGTGCCCTTGTCCTTTGGCTGTCACCGATTGCATGTCCGGATGCCGCCGCCCCATCTCCAAGACGGTCGCCTGCGAAAGAATGCTGGAGTTTTCGCCCCTGATGGTCATCAGGGGGATTGCCTGAAACCCCTGAAACTGCGCCCAGAGATCCGGCACTGGCGTATTTGCATCCATGCTTTTCAACGGTTCGATCAGGGCAGGGTCGAAATCGGCGGCGATCATGCCATCCTTTTGTCGGAAGATAGCCTCTGCCATATCTCTCCAGTCCGTATCATCGAGGGCAGGGAAGGCCGCGCCATGCACCCGTTTCAGGCTTTCGACCGCCTCTTCCCACGATCGTAGCTTCGGTTGCGCCTCCAGATACTTCCGGATTTGCAAGAGCCCTTCGATTTCGATGACCGGCCCGATATCGTTGAGCACGACGGCGGCGAGCAGGTCCGGGCGCATGGCGGCAAGGAGATGCAGGATCAGGCCGCCGCGTGATGTGCCGATGAAGATTGCCCTTGGTATATCAAGCGCGGCGCAGGTGCTTACGACGTCTCCGGCTTCGACCGGCAGCTGATACCGGCTTTTGTCAGAATCCCAGTCCGAAAAACCGCGCCCCCGATAGTCGAGCGCGACGACGCGGCGTGGTTTTTCCGGATGGGTGGACAGCCTTGTCGCCAGAAGATGAAAGTCGCGGCTGTTGCGGCTGAGGCCGGGGAGGCAGACGACCGGAAGTGACGCCGCCGTCCGTGGATCCCCATGGCCATAATCGCGGGCATAAAGCTGCAATCCGTCGCTGGCTGAAAACCGCTGTTCCTGAAAGTTGGTCTTGGTGCTCGCCACGATATCCCCCCGTTCGCTGAATGCTGGGGGAACCATAACCTATCATGCCGGTCCCGAAAGAGGGGCTTCGGACTTTGTATCGTCTGGCAATTCCGGTGTTTTGACCGGCACGTCGGCAGGGGCGTCGTCAGCGCCCGACGCGCAGATCCTGCACGATATCGGCCGTCTGCCCGAGCCTGGACTTGTAGACCTGATAGTTCTCCATCACCCGCTGCACATAATTGCGGGTTTCGGCAAACGGAATACGCTCGATCCAGTCGACGACGTCGTCGATCGACTTGCCGCGCGGGTCGCCGTAGCGGTTGATCCAGTCGGGCACGCGGCGCGGGCCGGCATTGTAGGCGATGAAGGTGAGGATATAGGAGCCACCGAAATCATCGATCTGCTCGCCGAGATAATGCGCGCCGAGCGTGGCGTTATAGGCGGTATCCGTCGTCAGCCGCTCCTGCGAATAGGCAAGACCGTGCCGCCCGGCGACGCCCTTGGCCGTGCCGGGCAGGATCTGCAGCAGTCCGCGCGCATTGGCAGGCGAAATCGCCGCCGGGTTGAAGGCGCTTTCCTGGCGGGCAATCGCATAGGCCAGCGCCTTGCCGGCACCGCTGATATTGGCATTTGCCGGAATAACGCCGATCGGGAAGGCGAGCGCCGCGACATCGATACCGCGGCCGAAGGCGAGCTTGCCGATCTGCAGCGACAGTTGGTGTCCGCCGGATTTTTCGGCGCGGGCAGAAAGGATGGCAAGTTCGCCGGGGCTGGTCAGTTCCTCAGCCAGGGCGCGATAGAGATTGTCGCCTCGCCAGCCATGTCCGGCCTCCTCCAGCCGCGCAATCGCTTCGACCGCTTCACGGCCTTCAAAACGCGTACGGTCATCGGCGGTCGGTGACGGATAGGTGACGTTCAGTCCTGTGCGCCCAAGCCGGGCTGCCGCAAGCTGTCCGTAGAATGTGCCGGGAAGGGTGGCTGCCTTGGCAAAATACTCTTTTGCATCGCCGGGGGCGCCGGCTTCAGCGGCGCGTCCCATCCAATACCATGCCCGCGAAACCGAGATCGGCCTGTTAGAGGCTTTCAGGATGCGTTGAAAATGCAGAGCCGCCGTTGGCCCGTCTTTGAGGCCACGCAATGCATACCAGCCGGCATGGAATTCCGCGTCGACAATATCGGCCGGGCTGACGGCCGAATTGTTGGCCGCAATCGCATAGGCCGCCTTGAACTTGCCCAGGTCAAGTAGACCGCGGCTGATGATCCGTTGCTCGGTCCACCACTCACCCGGATTGACGAGCGCGTCCTTGTCCTTCGAGAGACCGGTCAGAAGCTTCGCCGCTTCTTCGTATTTCTCCTGCTTGCGCAGATATTCGACGCGAATGAACAGGTAGGCCGGCTCGTTGGACCATGACCGGTCGACGGCAGCAATCAGCGCTGCCGCATTGTCGGCCTTCTTGGCAACCGCGATCCAGGCGCGATAAAGCGATTGCGCCTTGCCGAGGTCGCTGAAGCGGGCCGCCTGGTCGAAGCGGCTGCGATATAACAGCATTTCCATACGCTGCTTGTGGTCTGCCGTCGTCAACAGGTTTGGAAATTCCGCAAGAATTCTGGTTTCCGTCTCCTTGTCGAGGGCATCTTTCAGCCACAGGCCGCGCAGTAGTTTCGCCGCCCCCTTGGTGTCACCGGTCTGTTGCAATGCACGCGCCAGAATGATGGTGCCATCGGGCGTTTCCGGTCGTGTCGTGCCGAAGGCCGAAAGCACATCGGACGCCGGCGGGTTTTCGCGATACATCGCCCGCTCGGAATTGGCACGCAGTGCACCAAGGCCAGGCCAGCCTTTCAACTCCTGCTGTGCGGCGGCAATTTCATAGGAAGGCACGCCCTTTTGTCCGGAGGTGGCGATTGCCCAGGTCAGGATGTGGCGGTCGAGCGTGTCCTTGGCCATGGCATTGCGGGCAAGGATCGCGTTGGCGGTGTCCTTGTTGGACAGCGCATCCAGTCCGGTCTTCAGGGCGGAGGTAACCGGTATCGAAGCGGTGGCTGAAATGATCGAGCCGGTAACTTCAGGGGAGGGCGCGCGTCCTGTCTTCACCAGTGTCCGCGGTTTGGACCGGGGCAGGGGAACCTGAAGCTCTTGCGCGGAAACGGTCATTGCTGACAAGGCTATTGCCGACGCGCCCAGCATCGCAATCATATGGCGAAACATATGCCCACGCATCCAGAACCCCGCGCTTGCCCTCAATAGTCTCTCATTTGGCGACGCAATTGTTAACGAAAGGTTACGCGTTTCCATTCAATCCCATAAATACCGGCGCGTCGATGCTGGCGGCTGATCGAGCCTTGAAATGCGTAAAACCGCCGCTCACACCGGCGCAATAGACGGGAACCGGCAACGAATGGCGCGATAGAGTGCTTGCCGCAGGCACGTCACATGATTATGGTGCGGCTGTTTTCTAACCATGAAATGCGGCTAAAGCGTGGGTTGGTTTCAAGCTCCCGGGCCGTCAGGAGTCGTGCATGTTCAAGGGATCCATTCCCGCTCTCGTCACCCCGTTCACGGCCTCCGGCGCCCTGGATACGGATAGCTTTGCCGCGCATGTCGAATGGCAGATCAGCGAAGGCAGTCACGGTCTGGTGCCGGTTGGCACCACTGGTGAATCGCCCACCCTGTCGCATGCCGAGCATAAACGCGTGGTGGAACTGTGCATCGAAACTGCGGCCAAGCGGGTGCCGGTGATTGCTGGCGCAGGCTCCAACAACACGACCGAAGCCATCGAACTCGCCCAGCACGCCGAAAAGGCGGGTGCCGACGCGGTTCTGGTTGTCACTCCCTATTACAACAAGCCGACCCAGAAGGGGCTTTTCGCCCACTTTGCCGCGATTGCCGACAGCGTGAAGCTGCCGATCGTCATCTACAACATTCCCGGCCGCTCGGTCGTCGATATGAGCGTCGAGACGATGGCGGCCCTGCACAAGGCCTATCCGTCGATCATCGGTGTCAAGGATGCGACCGGCAAGATCGAGCGTGTCTCCGAGCAGCGCATGGCCTGCGGTTCCGGGTTTGTCCAGCTTTCGGGCGAGGATGCAACGGCGCTTGGTTTTAACGCCCATGGTGGTGTCGGCTGCATTTCCGTGACCGCCAACGTCGCGCCGCGTCTCTGTGCCGAATTCCAGGAGGCGACGCTTGCCGGCGATTATGCCAAGGCGCTCGAGTATCAGGACAAGCTGATGCCGCTGCATAAGGCGATCTTCATGGAGCCGGGTCTCTGTGGCGCCAAATATGCGCTCAACCGCCTGCGCGAGATGAACCGCACCGTGCGTTCGCCGCTGATGTCGACGCTGGAGCCCGCAACCGAGGCTGCCATCGATGCAGCCCTGCGTCACGCGGGGCTGATGAACTGATGGCACCGAAGGGCAGCCAGCGTGTGGTCAAGAAGATTGTCGCGGAGAACCGGAAGGCCCGCTTCAACTACGAGATCATCGATACCTACGAGGCCGGTCTGGTTCTGACCGGCACCGAGGTCAAGTCGCTGCGCGAAGGCAAGGCCAATATCGCCGAATCCTATGCCACCGACGAGGGTGGCGAGATGTGGCTGATCAATTCCTATTTGCCGGAATATCTGCAGGCCAACCGCTTCAACCATGAGCCGCGCCGCCGCCGCAAGCTGCTGTTGTCGAAACGTGAAGCGCACCGGCTGCAGAGCGCGATCAACCGCGACGGCATGACGCTCATCCCGCTCAAGATTTATTTCAACGATCAGGGCAGGGCGAAGCTGGAATTGGCGCTCGGCAAGGGCAAGAAGCTGCACGATAAGCGGGAGAGCGAGAAGGAACGCGACTGGAACCGGCAGAAGAGCCGGTTGATGAAGGACCATTAAGCCGCGGTGTGACGTTTGAGTTGAAAAAAAAGGACCGGCTGCAATCAGCCGGTCCTTTTTCATGTCAGTCGTTGAATTCGTCGCTGACCGGCTCCACCACCCGGACCGGGCGTTCCGAAGGGTCGCGGCCAACTTCGGCCTTCAGGCTGACGAGTTCGATGAAGTGATCGGCCTGACGGCGCAGATCGTCGGCGATCATTGGCGGTTGCGTCGACATGGTCGAGACGACGGAGACCTTGCGGCCCTTGCGCTGCAGCGCTTCCACCAGTGTTGTGAAATCGCCATCGCCGGAAAAGATCACCAGGTGATCGACTGTCTCGGATTGCTCCATCGCATCGATCGCCAATTCGATGTCCATGTTGCCCTTGATCTTCCGGCGTCCAAGGGAATCGGTAAATTCCTTGGCCGGTTTTGTCACAACCTTGTAACCGTTATAGTCTAGCCAGTCGATGAGCGGCCGGATCGACGAATATTCCTGGTCCTCGATCAGGGCGGTGTAATAATAAGCCCGCAGCAGGTAGCCGCGCTTCTGGAAGGCCTTGAGAAGCTTGCGATAGTCAATGTCGAAACCAAGGCTCTTCGAAGCGGCATACAGGTTGGCCCCGTCGATGAAGAGCGCGATCTTTTCGCGTGGGTCGAACATCGTAATTCCTTTTTGTTGTCTCAATGTCTTTTGGTTCAACCTGGACGAGTTTAAATGTGCTCGGTGGTATCGCAATTCGAATACATTAAGATCTCATCATATTCCAGCTTTCTAAGCCAGCATTCGCTTTAGTCTAATAAAATTCCGCGTGGAATAGCTATTTCTCGCAGTTTTATGCTAAAAACTTGAGATATTGAGCCTTGTTTAGATTTTTTTTCTGATGGGCGGGGCCGGGCGTCATCGGCACAAATGTGAATTTCTCCATGGCTCATCAGGGTTTACGGATATTCAATCATCATTTTAGCGGATGTCAAAGCCAATCGGTGGGGAGTGGTTACCAGATATCATTTTTAGCCATGCCGCCGCCGCTTCGGAGATTCCGGATATCTTTTTCCGCAATGCAGGAAAAACTTGAATTTATGTGGTTTTGATTGTATCGGGCAGGTTAATTCCTGAAATCGGAGCCGCGCATACCGTCTCGCTGACGGCTGGACGGGTTCCGGTGTTGTTAATCGGCGCAGCGGCGGGCGGCCTCACGGCATCCTCGACCGAAGCTGCACTCTTGAGATCCAAAGGACAGGCAATGGCCCGCGTCACCGTTGAAGATTGCATCGACAAAGTCGATAACCGTTTCGAGCTTGTGCTTCTCGCAAGCCACCGCGCCCGCCTGATCTCGCAGGGCGCTGCGATCACCATCGATCGCGACAACGACAAGAACCCGGTCGTGGCCCTGCGCGAAATCGCCGACGAAACACTGTCGCCCGGCGATCTCAAGGAAGACCTGATCCATTCGCTGCAGAAGCATGTCGAAGTTGACGAGCCAGAGCCCGATCCGGCTTCGATGATCAGCGGCGATTCTGCCTCCGTGTTTGCCGACCAGTCGGGCGAAGACGATCAGCCGGAAGCCGTAACCTTCGACCGCATGTCGGAAGAAGAACTGTTGGCCGGTATCGAAGGCCTGGTTCCGCCGGAAAAAAGCGACGACTATTGAGCCAACGCTGTGTCCGGCTTGGCGCCGGACGCGCTGCTCTGATGCAATGCCGCGTTTTCGCTTGGAATTCGCGCGAATCTGGTATTTGCAAAGCAGTGCGCCACTCCTATGATTGGCGCACTTTTTGTTTTCCGGATACCTCCTGGAGTCCCTAGCGGATGATGCGCCAATACGAGCTCGTTGAGCGCGTTCAAAAATACAAGCCCGATGTGAACGAAGCGCTTCTCAACAAGGCCTATGTTTACGCCATGCAGAAACATGGCCAGCAGAAGCGGGCAAGCGGCGACCCCTATATTTCCCACCCTCTCGAAGTTGCAGCGATCCTCACCGAGATGCATCTCGATGAATCGACCATCGCGGTCGCGCTTCTGCATGATACGATCGAGGATACTACCGCGACGCGGGCCGAAATCGATGATCTCTTCGGCGAGGATATTGGCGCGCTGGTCGAAGGCCTGACCAAGATCAAGAAGCTCGATCTGGTGACCAAGAAGGCCAAGCAGGCGGAAAACCTGCGCAAGCTGCTCCTGGCGATTTCCGACGATGTGCGTGTGCTTCTCGTCAAGCTCGCCGACCGGCTGCACAACATGCGCACGCTCGACCATATGTCGGCGGAAAAGCGCGCCCGGATTTCCGAAGAAACGATGGATATCTATGCGCCGCTTGCCGGCCGTATGGGTATGCAGGACATGCGCGAGGAGCTGGAAAACCTCTCCTTCCGCCATATCAATCCGGAAGCCTTCGAAACCGTTACCCGCCGCCTTGAGGAATTGTCGACCCGCAATGAGGGCCTGATCAAGAAGATCGAGGCCGAACTCGACGAGCTGCTTCAGGCCAAGGGCCTGACCGGCACGCTGGTCAAGGGACGGCAGAAGAAACCCTATTCCGTCTTCAAGAAGATGCAGTCGAAGTCGCTGTCGTTCGAGCAGCTCTCGGATGTCTGGGGCTTTCGCATCATCGTCGCCGATATTCCGGATTGCTACCGGGCGCTGGGCATCGTTCATACGCGCTGGCGCGTGGTTCCGGGCCGGTTCAAGGATTATATCTCGACACCGAAACAAAACGACTACCAGTCGATCCACACGACGATCGTCGGCCCGTCCCGCCAGCGTATCGAGCTGCAGATCCGCACACGGCTGATGCATGAGATTGCCGAATACGGCATTGCCGCCCATACGCTCTACAAGGACAGTGTCGAGCCGGTTGGCGAGGTCAAGCTGTCGCCGAAGTCGAATGCTTATTCCTGGCTGCGCCGGACCATCGAGTCGCTGGCGGAAGGGGATAATCCGGAAGAGTTTCTGGAGCACACCAAGCTCGAACTGTTCCAGGACCAGGTCTTCTGCTTCACGCCGAAGGGCCAGCTGATCGCACTGCCGCGCGGTGCAACGCCGATCGATTTTGCCTATGCCGTCCATACCAATATCGGCGATACCTGCGTCGGTGCCAAGATCAACGGCCGGATCATGCCGCTGGTGACACGGCTCAACAACGGTGACGAAGTCGAGATCGTCCGCTCTGGTATCCAGGTGCCGCCGCCGGCCTGGGAAGAGATCGTCGTCACCGGCAAGGCGCGTGCCGCCATCCGGCGCGCAACCCGTGCGGCCGTCAGAAAACAATATTCCGGCCTCGGTTACCGGATTCTCGAGCGTACGTTCGAGCGGGCCGGCAAGCAGTTTACCCGCGAGGGCATGAAGCCGGTCCTGCATCGGCTCGGCCACAAGGAGATCGAGGACGCCATCGCTGCCGTCGGCCGTGGCGAACTGTCGTCGCTCGATGTGCTGCGGGCCGTCTATCCCGATCATCAGGACGAGCGCGTCACGCTCAAGCCGAATGATGAGGGCTGGTTCAATATGCGCAGCGCCGCAGGTATGGTCTTCAAGCTGCCCGGGCGTCCGAAGGACATGTTCGACGTTCTGGACGGAGAGGGGCCGGAGGCCCTGCCGATCCGTGGCCTTTCCGGCAATGCCGAAGTGCATTTCAGTGCCTCCGGTGCCGTGCCAGGCGATCGCATCGTCGGCATCATGGAAAAGGACAAGGGCATCACCATCTATCCGATCCAGTCGCCAAGCTTACAGAAGTTCGACGAGGAATCGGAGCGTTGGATCGATGTGCGCTGGGATCTGGACGAGGCCAACAACACCCGCTTCATGGCGCGCATCCAGATCAACGCTCTCAACGAACCGGGGACACTGGCCGAGATCGCCCAGGCGGTCGCCACCAGCGACATCAATATCCGCACCTTGTCGATGGGGCAGGTGGCGACCGATTTCAGCGAATTCCAGCTGGACCTGGAAGTTTGGGATCTGCGTCAGCTCAATCACCTGATCACCCAGATCCGCGATTTGCCAAGCGTTTCGACGGTGAAGCGCGTTTTCGCCTGAGGCCATCGCGGCGGCATCACCTTGCAATCGGCGCATAGGATCGCGTTCGGCAGCTAGCTCCGAGCTTCGTCCGCGATGGGGCGGCCGGTGGAGGGCTGCACCGTTTTGCCATGATTGACCACTGTTCCGCATAGCTTGGCGGCAATTGCACTCGGATTGTGCATTCTCTGGGGCGAAAAGGTGCAGGCCATGCGCAAGCTGCATGGCTGCCGCCTCTTTGTAGCTCTGGTGAAGTGAGGCGCCGTCGACTATCTTCAGCGTCGGGAGGTAAACAAAAAGAGGTTTACCATGTTTAAGCAACTGAAGAAGATCACCAACGCCCTGCGCGTACCGTCTGTCGAAGATCGCGAACTGAGCTATCTCAATGGTTCGCTCGACCGGATCGACCTGGAATACCGTCAGCGTCAGATCGACCGCGGCCTGTTCCGTAACTCGTTCTAAGTCCTGCCCTTGTCCGGCTGCCTGCTTTGGCAGGCTGCCGGGACCTATGCAGCCAGTGTATGGCTGATGCCGCCGCAGCGCATGATGCGCAAACTGTTGAAGCGGTGGTGAAATCTGCGGCTATGTGTGCTTGCGGCGCTGGAAATGCTGATTTTCGCGCCGGTGCCATTGAACAGCCATATCCGCATCGTCTATCAGAGCATCATGTTGTTCAGACGCAAAAAGCCCGCGACCCTGTCGGGAAAAATCCGTGAGTTCCTGTGGCCGCGAAAGGGTTTTTCGCGCGGGCTGCGTTATCTGTCGATGCGCGTGCTCAGGCTGTCGTCGTCGCCGCATTCGATCGCGGTCGGCGTTGCTGCCGGCGCTGCCTCCTCGGCTACCCCGTTTGTCGGCTTTCACATTCTCATCGCTTTGGCCTTTGCCTATCTGCTATCCGGCAACATGATCGCGGCCGGCATTTCGACGGCGCTGGCGAACCCTCTGACCATCCCGTTCATCCTGGCAGGCACATATGAACTCGGCCTTGTCGTGCTTGGGACGGAGGGCAACGGCGTGATGGCCGGTCAGGACATCCTGCATATGTTGCGGCACCTCGAATTTTCCCATCTGTGGGGGCCTGTGCTCAAGCCGATGCTGGTAGGCTCGATACCGCTTGCCGCCCTCAGCGCCGCCATTTTCTATGTTGCGGCTTTCTATGCGGCCAAACTGTTTCAGTCGCGCCGGCAGATACGCCGCCGCCACAAGCTTCAGGCACGTGCGGTCGCCTGGGCCGATGATCTTTGATTTCTGACCAATTTTTAACTTGGCACAGGGCGCACCGTTTGCTCTTGTTGCGTTTTCACTAGGGTATTTCCATTTCGATGATTATCGGTATCGGCAGTGACCTGATCGACATCCGGCGTATCGCCAGTTCGCTGGAGCGTTTCGGCGAGCGGTTCACTCATCGCTGTTTCACCGATGTCGAGATCCGTAAATCGGAAGGCCGCAAGAACCGCGCTGAATCCTATGCCAAGCGTTTTGCCGCCAAGGAAGCCTGTTCGAAGGCGCTTGGCACCGGGTTGGCGCAGGGCGTCTTCTGGAAAGACATGGGCGTCGTCAATCTGCCGGGCGGCAAGCCGACCATGCAGTTGACCGGAGGCGCTGCCGAGCGGCTTGCCGAAATGCTGCCGGCAGGCCACCACGGCGTCATTCACCTGACCATTACCGACGATTTCCCGCTGGCGCAGGCCTTCGTCATAATTGAGGCTCTGCCCGTTGCTCAAGATTGAGGAAGCGTTTAGAGCATGTCCAAAGGAAACGGGCCGTAAAAATCGGGCTTGAGTTGATTTGAAAGGACGGCGCCGCGCACGATATGCGTCAGGCAGCCTCCAATCGGATGACCAGGCAGGGTACGGAACCCCAAGCAATTGTCCGCTCCGCTTTGCAGCGTGTGCGGGATCAGATCAAGGAAAAGTGGCGTGGCAGAAAATATCGACAAGAAGCAGGGCAGCGGCCTTTGGGAGAACGTCAAGGTCATCATCCAGGCGCTTCTGCTTGCCGTGGTGATCCGCACGGTCTTCTTCCAGCCGTTCACCATCCCGTCCGGCTCGATGATGCCGACGCTTCTGGTCGGTGACTATATCTTCGTCAACAAGTTCGCCTACGGTTATTCAAAATACTCGTTGCCGTTCTCGCCGGATCTGTTTGAAGGCCGCATCTTCGCCAGCGAGCCAAAGCGCGGCGATGTCGTGGTGTTCCGCTTCCCGCCGAACCCGGACATCGACTACATCAAGCGCCTGATCGGCCTGCCGGGCGACAAGGTCCAGGTTCGCGACAGCATTCTCTATGTCAACGACAAGGCCGTGCAGCGCGTTCCGGACGGCATGTTCCGCGCTGATGACCAGTACGACACCGGCGCCGAGGTTCCGGTTTACCGCGAGACGCTGGATAACGGCGTCAACTTCGACACGCTTGACCAGTTTCCGGATTCGCGTGGCGACAACACCCGCGAATTCATCGTCCCCGAAGGCCATTACTTCATGATGGGCGACAACCGCGACAACTCGGCCGACAGCCGTTTCGACGTTGGTTTCGTGCCCGCACAGAACCTGATCGGCCGCGCCTCGATGATCTTCTTCTCGCTCGGCCATGACACGTCCTTCCGCGAAATCTGGAAGTGGCCGACCAATCTGCGCTACGACCGCCTGTTCAAGAGCGTCGAATGAGCAAGGGCCGTGCGCTGAATGCGGAGGACCGGCAACGGCTGGAAGCCGCCATCGGTTACAGCTTTGCTCAGAAGGAACGGCTCGACCGGGCGCTGACCCATGCCAGCGCCCGCAACGCCAAGGGTTCCAACTACGAGCGGCTCGAATTTCTGGGCGACCGCGTGCTCGGGCTCTGCGTCGCCGAACTGCTGTTCGATACCTTCAAGGATGCCGATGAGGGCGAGCTTTCGGTTCGCCTGAACCAGCTCGTCAGTGCCGACAGTTGCGCGCTTGTCGCCGATACGCTGTCGCTGCACCTGTTCATCCGCACCGGTGCCGACGTCAAGAAACTCACCGGAAAATCGATGCTCAATGTGCGCGCCGATGTGGTAGAGTCGTTGATCGCGGCGATCTATCTCGACGGCGGGCTGGAAGCCGCGCGCGGTTTCATCCAGCGCCACTGGTCTTCGCGGGCAAGCCGGGTCGATGGCGCACGGCGCGATGCCAAGACCGAATTGCAGGAATGGGCTCACGCCAAGTTCGGTGTGACGCCAAACTACCGTATCGACGACCGCTCTGGCCCGGATCACGACCCGCGCTTCACAGTGACGGTCGACATACCCGGTATCGGTCCGGAAACGGGCATCGACCGGTCCAAGCGCGCCGCCGAGCAGGTGGCCGCCACGAAAATTCTGGAGCGCGAAGGCGTCTGGAAGAAAGCGACGACGGCTTGATCTGTCCGGAGGTCCGGTTCCTCCCGAAAGATCAGGCAATCTTTTGACAGACAATTGCGATCCTGCGCGCCTCGGCGGCGCCCGGTCGCCCAATCGGAAATTACGGATATCATGAGCGAAACAGAACCAACCGCAGTAGAAACCGAAAAAGGCCCGACCCGCTCCGGTTTCGTCGCCCTGATCGGTGCCACCAATGCCGGCAAGTCGACGCTGGTCAACAAGCTGGTCGGCGCGAAGGTGTCGATCGTCAGCCACAAGGTACAGACGACGCGCGCCATCGTCCGTGGCATTGCCATCCATAAGAACGCCCAGATCGTCTTCATGGACACGCCCGGCATCTTCAAGCCGCGCCGCCGTCTCGACCGCGCCATGGTGACCACTGCCTGGGGCGGCGCCAAGGATGCCGATGCGATCATGATGCTGATCGACAGCGAACGCGGCCTGAAGGGCGATGCCGAAACCATCCTGAACGGCCTGAAGGAAGTCGAGCAGCCAAAAATGCTGGTCCTCAACAAGATCGACCAGGTCTCGCGCGAAGAGCTGTTGAAGCTGGCAACCGCCGCCAACGAATATGTCGATTTCGAGCGCACCTTCATGATCTCGGCACTGAATGGCTCCGGCTGTGACGACGTGCTCGACTATCTCGCCATGAAGCTGCCGGAAGGCCCCTGGTACTATCCAGAGGACCAGATTTCCGATCTGCCGATGCGCCAGCTCGCCGCCGAGATCACCCGTGAAAAGCTGTTCCTGCGCCTGCATCAGGAACTGCCCTATTCGTCGCATGTCGAGACGGAAAAGTGGGAAGAACGCAAGGATGGCTCGGTGCGCATCGAGCAGGTCATCTATGTCGAGCGCGACAGCCAGAAGAAGATTGCCCTTGGCAAGAACGGCGATGCGATCAAGGCGATCTCGATGGCGTCCCGCAAGGAGCTGTCGGAAATCCTCGAACAGCCGGTGCACCTGTTCCTGTTCGTCAAGGTCCGCGAAAACTGGGGCGACGACCCCGAGCGTTTTCGCGAGATGGGTCTGGAATTCCCGAAATAACAATAAAAGGCGCTGGAAACGGCGCCTTTTTCGTATCCGGACCGGATCATCGAACAGTCTGTCGCAAAACCACAGTCTTGCTCCCCGCGCGGGCTCATGAGATTTGAAAGCGAGTTTTAGTCCCGGCGGTTCCGGGTCTGAATAAGGACAGTGACGATGCCACAGCTGGTCGATGGAAAATGGGAAACCGGCGACGTTGCCGCCAGCGAAATGAAAAACGGCGCCTTTCACCGTGAGCCGACCAGTTTTCGCAACTGGATCACGCCGGATGGCGCGCCGGGGCCTGACGGTCAGTCGGCATTGCCCGCCGAGGCCGGCCGCTATCAGCTGTTCGTCGCGTTCCTCTGCCCCTGGGCCTCGCGCACCCTGATGATGCGTAATCTGAAAGGCCTGCAGGACATAATTCCGGTATCGATCTCGGAGCCGGAGCTCGGCGAAAACGGCTGGACCTATGCGGAGCCGCAGGATGCCGGCCCGCGCACGGGAAAAATCCGCTATCAGCACGAGCTCTATACCGCGTCAGATCCACACTATACCGGCAAGGTTTCCGTGCCGGTGCTCTGGGATCGCAAGGAAGGCCGTATCGTCAACAACGAGTCTGCCGATATCATCCGCATCCTCAACACGGCGTTCAACCACCTGACAGGCGACCGCCAGGACTTTTATCCGGAAGACCTACGCCCTGAAATCGACCGCTGGAATGCGCCGGTCTATGAACGGGTCAATAATGGGGTCTACCGGGCAGGCTTTGCCAAGACGCAGGGTGCTTATGAAGAAGCCGTCACCAGCCTGTTCGGCATGCTGGATACGCTGGAGGCACATCTTGCCGCCAACCGCTACATCGCTGGAACCCATTTTACCGAGGCCGATATCCGGCTGTTCGTCACATTGATCCGCTTCGATGCCGCATATTTCGGTGCCTTCAAGTGCAATCTGCGGCGTCTGGACGACTATCCGAACCTGTCGAACTATCTGCGCGAGATCTATCAATGGCGGGGCATTCGCGAGACGGCCCGGATCGATCATATCAAGCGCGGCTACTACTCCATCGCCCACATCAACCCAACGAAGATCGTGCCGCTCGGTCCGCTGCTCGATCTCGACCGCCCGCACGATCGCGCCCGGCTGGCGGGGCAGGGCGTGATGTCCGTTTGATCTACCGGATTTGCTAAGCAAATAAATTCTTGAGGGACCAGTGCAGCCATTGCACGGCTGTAAAACAGCCCTATTTTAACGGGTGTTCTGATGGATTGAGCGCCCTGGCCGGGTGCCCAGACGATCTGTCCGGCAGTCAGACGGCGACGGCCCCGCGCTGTCACCGTTTCCTGTTTGCCCCGGACGACGCCGACGGCGCGCCAGTTGTGGTTCTTCTCGTTTCCGAATGTCCGGCAAAACCAAGGCCGGCGGACGTGACCGTTCACCAGAATGCTCTGCATCTGTGGTCGAGGTCCGGAATGAATACGACATTTCTGAAGATTTTCCGCCGGCTGGTTCAAAAAGGCAATCTGACACTCATCCTTTCTTCCGGAGAACGGGCCATTCTCGGCGACGGTTCCGGCGTTCCGGTGACGGTACGGACGCTGGATGAGGAGGCCGAAAAGGCGATCCTGCGCGATCCGGGCCTGCGGTTCGGCGAAATGTATGTCGAAGGCCGCATTGTCATCGACGAGGGCAACATTTTCGACCTGTTATCGATGGTGAAGGCCAACGGCCTGGAAAAGGCCGCAACGATCAGCAACACCGCGACAGCGCTGATGCATGTGGCCGAACAGCAGATCAAAAGCCGCCTGCCGGTCAATCGCAACAAGCACAATGTCGCCCATCATTACGATCTCGACGGCAAGCTGTTCGACCTGTTTCTCGATCAGGACTGGCAATATTCCTGCGGCTATTTCGATCCGCCTGGGATCAGCCTCGATGAGGCGCAGACGGCAAAGAAGCGCCATATCGCCGCCAAGCTTTTGTTGGAACCCGGCCAGTCGGTGCTGGAGGTGGGTTCCGGCTGGGGCGGTATGGGGATGTATCTGGCGGAATCCTCCGGCGTCGATGTCACCGGCATCACGCTGAGCGAGGAGCAGCTGAAAGTGTCGCGCAGCCGGGCGCAGAAGCGCGGGCTTGAGGACCACGTCCGATTCGAGCTGCAGGATTACCGCACGATGGCCGATCGCCGGTTTGACCGCATCGTTTC
The DNA here is from genome assembly GCA_900473685.1 of Hyphomicrobiales bacterium. Lineage (GTDB taxonomy): Bacteria > Pseudomonadota > Alphaproteobacteria > Rhizobiales > Rhizobiaceae > Pararhizobium. Next base: position 319,939 of record UCNE01000002.1, on the reverse strand, counting down.
GGTCGGCATGTTCGAGCATGTCGGCATGGCCAATTACGCCAATTTCTTCACCAAGATGGCAAGCCTTCTAGCCCCCAAAGGCGTGATGGTGCTGCACACGATCGGCCAGGCGGAAAAACCGTGGGCGACCAATCCCTGGATCGAGAAATACATCTTTCCCGGCGGTTACATGCCAGCCCTGTCTGAGGTGGTCCCGGCCATCGAAAAGGCGGGTTTGATGATCCGCGATATCGAGATATTGCCGATGCACTATGCCCACACGTTGCGGGCCTGGCGCGAGCGGTTTACCGCCCGCAAGGAAGAGGCGATCCAGCTCTATGACGAGCGTTTCTTCCGCATGTGGGAATTCTATCTGGCCTCGTCGGAAACGGCCTTCCTCTATGACAAGCTGTCGATCTTCCAGATTCAGCTGTCGCACGAACTGGAGGCCGTGCCTTACACGCGCGATTATATCGGCGAGCGGGAGGGGTGCCTGCGGGTGTTCGAAAAGACCCGGCCGCCCTTGGAGCCGGTGGAGTTTTAAGCCTCCGGCCAGTGCTTTACCGGTATCCATCTGTGGACGCGCAGGGGCGAGGGCGCGCCTTCACTTGGCCTTGATGGCATGTGCATCTATTGTCCCGCCCATCGCAACTGAATCCGGAATGCCATGTCCCTGCCATCAAAGTCCATCGCCGTCCTCATTGCCCAGGAAATCAAGGCCACGCCCGCCCAGGCGATATCAGCCATCGAACTTCTGGACGAGGGCGCTACCGTTCCCTTCATTGCACGCTACCGCAAGGAAGTGACCGGCGGGCTGGATGATACGCAGTTGCGCAACCTTGCCGAACGGCTGGTCTACCTGCGTGAACTTGAGGCTCGCAGGACATCCATTCTCGATTCGATCCGCAGCCAGGACAAGCTGACGGCAGAACTGGAAGCCAAGATCGCCGGCGTCACCACCAAGGCGGAACTGGAAGACATCTATCTGCCCTACAAGCCGAAGCGCCGCACCAAGGCCGAGATCGCTCGCGAGCGCGGCCTTGGGCCGCTTGCCGAAGCCATCCTTGCCGACCGCACCATCGCGCCTTCTGACCGGGCCAGCGCCTATATCACAGCCGATGTGCCGGACGTGAAAACCGCGCTCGATGGTGCCCGCGATATCATCGCCGAAGGCATTACCGAAAATGCCGATCTGCTCGGCCGGCTGCGCGCCCATATGCGCCAGTATGCGATGCTGCGGTCCAAGGTCGTTGATGGCAAGCAGGAGGCCGGCGCCAAGTTTTCGGATTATTTCGACCATTCCGAACGTTGGGCAACGGCTGCGGGTCACCGGGCTCTGGCCATGCTGCGCGGCTGGAACGAAGAGTTTCTGTCCGTCGATATCGTCGTCGATCTCGACGATACATCGCCGGTCAAGCCGGTGGAGCGCACCATCGCCGCCGCCTACACCGTCGGCGGCACGCTGCCGGGCGACAAGTGGCTGATGGAGATGATCGGCTGGACCTGGCGGGTCAAGCTGTCGATGTCGCTGTCGCTCGACTTGATGCGCGAACTGCGTGAGCGGGCCGAAGAAGAGGCGATCCACGTGTTCGCTCGCAATCTCAAGGACCTGCTGCTCGCAGCTCCCGCCGGATCGCGTGCCACGATGGGCCTCGATCCGGGCATCCGCACCGGCGTCAAGGTGGCCATCGTCGATGGCACCGGCAAACTGCTCGACACGACGACGGTCTACCCGTTCCCGCCTAAGAACGACATTCGCGGCACGCAGGCGGAACTTGCAAGCCTCGTGCGCAAGCACAAGATCGAACTGATCGCCATCGGCAACGGCACCGGTAGCCGTGAGACCGAACGTCTGGTCGCCGACATGCTGACCCAGCTGCCGGCAGGCCCGAAGCCGACCAAGGTCATCGTCTCGGAAGCCGGTGCATCGGTCTATTCCGCTTCGCAGGCTGCGGCCGACGAATTCCCCGGTCTCGACGTGTCGTTGCGCGGTGCTGTCTCCATCGCGCGGCGCCTACAGGATCCGCTGGCCGAACTGGTGAAGATCGAGCCGAAATCGATCGGCGTCGGTCAGTATCAGCATGATGTCGATCAGGGCCGTCTCAACCGTTCGCTCGAAGCTGTCGTCGAAGATGCGGTGAACGCGGTTGGCGTCGATCTCAACACCGCATCGGCCCCGCTGCTTGCCCGCGTTTCCGGTCTTGGAAAGTCCTCGGCCGAAGCCATCGTCGCCCATCGCGATGCGAGTGGCGCCTTTACCAGCCGCAAGGAACTCTTGAAAGTGCCGCGTCTCGGCGCCCGCACGTTCGAACAGTGCGCCGGCTTCCTGCGTATCCGTGATGGCAAGGAGCCGCTGGATGCCTCGTCCGTGCATCCGGAAGCCTATGGCGTGGCCAAGAAGATTGTTGCCGCCTGCGGCCGCGACCTGCGGGCTATCATGGGTGATAGTGCTGCGCTGAAGAGCCTCGATCCGAAAACTTTCGTCGACGAGCGCTTCGGCTTGCCGACGGTCAAGGATATCTTTTCCGAACTCGAAAAGCCCGGCCGCGACCCGCGCCCGAGCTTCAAGACGGCAACCTTTGCCGATGGTGTCGATGACATCAAGGACCTGAAGCCGGGCATGCTTTTGGAAGGCACAGTGACCAACGTTGCCGCGTTCGGCGCCTTCGTCGATATCGGCGTGCATCAGGATGGACTCGTACACGTCTCCCAGCTTGCCGATCGTTTCGTCAAGGATCCGCATGAGGTGGTCAAGGCCGGCGATGTCGTTCAGGTGCGCGTCACCGAGGTCGATGTCCCCCGCAAGCGCATCGGGCTCACCATGCGCAAGGATGGTGCCGCTGAGTCAGGCGGACGCAGTGACATGAAGAGCGATCCGAAGGCGGCCCAGCAGGCGCGCCAGACCTTGTCCCGCGTCCAGCAGCAGAAACCGCAGGCACCGTCGCAGGGCGCCTTTGGCGCAGCGCTCGCCGAGGCGATGAAGCGGAAGTAGAGCTCGGCTCCGCGACATCCGGTTGCCGGGCTACTGGCAATCAGGGTGGCGTTCTGATTGTTTTCGCCTGCCGCCGGGAGTAAAACTGAAGCCATGCAATGGAGCGATCAGGCCATCATCATCGGCGTCAAGCGGCACGGGGAAACCTCCGTTGTCGCCGAGGTGATGACGCGGGCGCGCGGCCGCCATCTCGGGCTTGTGCGCGGCGGCAGGTCGCGGACGATGCAGCCGGTGCTGCAGCCTGGCAACGAGGTCGAGGTCACCTGGCGGGCGCGGCTCGATGAGCATCTGGGTGAATTCAAGATGGAACCCGTGCACCTTCGCGCAGCACGGCTGATGGAGGCGGCAACCTCGGTCTATGGCGTTCAGGCCATGGGCGCGCTGCTGCGGCTCCTGCCCGAGCGCGATCCGCATCCGCATCTCTATGAAGCGCTCGATGTCATCCTGGAAAACCTGCACGATCCCCGCGATGCCGGTGAACTGTTCGTGCGCTTCGAGATCGCTGTTTTGAACGATCTCGGGTTCGGGCTTGATCTTGCGGAATGCGCGGCCACCGGCACGCGCGACGATCTCATCTATGTTTCGCCGAAATCCGGCCGGGCGGTCAGCCGGGCCGCAGGCGCGCCCTATGCCGGCAAGATGCTGGCGCTGCCGGGTTTCCTGGCGCAAGGCGGCGCCGCCGATTTTGATAGCCTTTCCGCGGCTTTCCGCATGACAGCGTTCTTTCTTCATCGCCATGTCTACGAGCCGCGCGGCATCGGCCTTTCGGCCGCCCGCGAAGGGTTCGTTCAGGCGGCACTCAAGGCCCTGAAGCCGCAGAGCGCGACAATCCTCCCATAAGGAATCCTCATCGCATGACCGTCGAACTTTATCCCGGAATGACCGTGTCGGGCATCGGCACGGTGCCGCTCGAGGTTTTGGCGCGCGATGGCGGGCTGAAGGCAATGCTCGACCTCCTGGCCGGTGTGCATCCGGCGCCACCGATGGCTGCGACGCTCAAATTCGGATTGACCGAAGTCGAAGAGGGCAGGGTCGTGTTTGCGGGCCTGCCAACCGCCGAACATCTCAATCCGTTGGGCACGGTGCATGGCGGCTGGGCGGCGACCATCATGGATTCGGCACTCGGCTGCGCCGTCATGACAACGCTCAAACCCGGCGAGGCCTATACGACCGTCGAGTTCAAGGTCAATCTGGTCCGCCCGCTGCTACCCGGCATGGGCGAGGTCTTCTGCGAAGGCAGGATCGTCCATCGCGGCCGCACGCTGGCAACCTCGGAAGCGTGGCTGAAGGACAGGAACGGCAAGCTGCTGGCCCACGGCACTGAAACCTGCGCGATCTTTCCGATCGAGAACCTGATGCGCTGAGTGCACGGCAAATGGTTGTCACTGGAAAGACAGATGCCGCCGCACAAACAGAGGGGGACAACAATCCGGTGAACATATCGTCGATCTGAACCGTCTATGATTGGCGTCCGGCTGAAAAGCTGTATGGTTCGAAGGATCGCGCAGTCACTGGCGCCATGGAGAAATCAGAATGGAAGTCATTGCTTTCATTGCTTTTGGTCTAGCGCTTGCAGCGTTTTTCAACGGGCGCAAGACAGATGAACGGCTGGATGCCGAGGTTGCCGCGCTGAAGGAACAGCTGGCGCAGCTTCAGGCACTTCTCCCCGTCGTCCCGGCTGCCGATGCGGCCGTTGAAGCTACCGATCAGCCAGAGGTGCTCGAAGGCGCGCCGGAACCGCAGCATGTGATACCGGCGGAAACGCCGCGCGCCGCCGAAATCCGCAAGGGCGACGCGATCTTCGGCGGCCCGGCGCCCAGTCAGGATGCCGTCGAAAAAGCGTCGCGTGGCGAGCCCGTTGCCGCCCGGTCCGTTGCCTCGGCCGCGATAGATGCCGTTGCCCCGCGCCAAAAGGAAAGCCTCGAAAGCCGCCTCGGTGCGCGCTGGGCGGTCTGGGTCGGCGGCATCGCGCTGGCGCTCGGCGGCGTCTTCATGGTCAAGTATTCGATCGATGCAGGGCTGCTTAGTCCGGCCGTGCGGCTGTCGATGGCGGCCGTCTTCGGTCTCGTCCTGATGGCCATCGGCGAGTTTGTCCGCCGCCGCGCCGTGCCGCTGGTTGCTGACGCGTTCCAAAACGCGATGGTCCCCGGCATCCTCACGGCGGCAGGCGCCGTCACGCTGTTCGGCGTGTGTTATGCCGCCCATGGCATCTATGGTTTCATCGGGCCGGTAACCGCCTTCGCGCTGCTGGCCTTGGTATCGCTTGCCACCGTCGGCCTGTCGCTCCTGCATGGGCAGGCTCTGGCTGGGCTCGGCCTGCTGGCGTCGCTGATCACGCCGGCACTGGTTTCGTCTGAAAGCCCGAGCCCCTGGAGCCTGTTCGGCTTTCTCGGCATCGCCTGGGTCGCCACGCTTCTAGCCGCGCGTATCCGCCGCTGGACGGTGGTGCCGTCGATGGCCAATATCGGCCTCTGCCTCTGGGCGCTTGCGTATATTGCCTCGGCAACGCCGTTCGAAACGCGGCCGGTCACCCTGATCATGCTGGTGATGATCGCCGGTGTCGCCTTCATCTGGCCCGGCAAACTGGCGGACACCGTCCAGCCTGCGGAGCCGGACCAGCTGCTTGCAGCCGTGCCGTCGTCGTGGGAGCGCACAATGACCCCGCCCTTCGTGGCGATCACGGTAACAGCGGGCATTTCCGCTCTTCTGACGGCGCTGGCGATGATCAGCCCGATTGCCACCGCGTCCGGCTATCCGGTCATCGAATTCAGCCTTGTCGTTGCTGCTTTGGCAGCGTTTGGCGCGACGCGCAGCTATGCCGTCTATCCCGCCATCTTCTCCGCAGTCGGCACGGTATTGGGCGTCTGGAGCATGACGGCGCTGAGCGGCCTTCTGACATTCATCGACCCAACCATCCCCGGTCATATCGTTACGTTCGCTGTTTCCGGTCACACTGCGATGCTGGCCAGCATGGTTTTGTCCTGCATCTTCATCGCGCTTGGAGCCTTTGCCATCCATCTGCACGGCAAGGACCGCCCGCCACTGGCCACGATCTGGGCCGCCATTTCCGTTGTCGTGCCGATCGCGCTCATCGGCATGTCGCTACTGATGACCGGCAATCTGACATTCGATCTGCCGCACGGATTGTTTGCGCTGGCGGCGGGCCTGGTACTTCTCGCTCTCACCGAATTGTTTTCGCGCAGCAAGGGCGATGCTGACGGCCTCGATCTGCCGCAGGCGTTTCTCATCGCCGGTTCGCTCGGCCTGATCACCATCGCGCTGCATGCCCTGACCGATGGGCTCGCGACCACCATTCTGATTGCGCTTGTCGGCGCAGCCTATGTTGCGGCCACACGTCTGCGGACCTGGCCGGCACTGCCCTGGATGATGGTCGGCGCCGCCATCGCCGTGCTTGCCCGTATCGCCTGGGAGCCGACCATCGTTGGCGCTCTCCATCTTGGCAAAACGCCGGTCTTCAACGCACTTCTGGCCGGTTATGGCATTCCGGCGCTGCTGCTGGTCTTCTCAGCCTTCGAGCTGCGCCGCTGGCCGGATCTGCGGGTGCGCAATCTGCTGCAGGCGCTTGCCAGCCTGTTCGTGCTTCTGACGGTCGCCATCCTTGTGCGTCATGCGATGAACGGCGGCGTGCTCGACAGCGCGGTGCCGACGCTCGGCGAACAGTCGATCTACACGCTGCTTGCCATCGGCGCCTCGGGCATCATGATGACGCTCGACCGCAAGTCACCAAGCCCGATCTTCCGTTATGGCAGCATGGTGATCGGCGTGCTGTCGATCCTGTCGATCCTCGGCGCCCACCTGATTGGCCTCAATCCGTATTTCAGCGGCGAACTGCTCGGCTCGATCCCGTTCTTCGATCTCCTGCTGATCGGCTACCTGTTGCCGGGGCTCGGTTATGCCGGTCTCGCCTGGTATGCCCGTGGCAAGCGGCCGGTGCCTTATGTGACGATCCTCGCCGTCGCCGCTGCGGTGCTTGCCTTTGCCTGGGCAACGCTGTCGGTGCGCCGTTTCTGGCAGGGCCAGAACATTGCCGACTGGAAGGGGTTTGTGCAGGGCGAGACCTATACCTATTCCGTTGTCTGGCTGCTGCTCGGCGTGTTGTTGCTGGTGCTCGGCTCCCGCTTCAATGCCAAGAGCATCCGTATCGCCTCGGCAGTGCTGGTCTTCGTCTCGGTGCTGAAGGTGTTCCTGATCGACATGGCCAATCTCGAAGGTTTCCTGCGCGCGCTCTCGTTTATCGGCCTCGGCGCCGTGCTGATCGGCATCGGGCTGTTCTACCAGAAGATCCTGTCCGGCAAGGCGGGTGCCGGGCCGCAGCAGGAAACGCCGGTGGACATCGAGGCGGAACCGGGTCAAACAGCCTGAGCTGTTTCGATTCTCCAGCAACCGTTTGGATGGATGCCGCATGAGCCACAGTGCTTCGCTCGCCGCCGCTTTCGCGCCTCACCAGGCTCTTGCGGAACAATTGCTGCCTTACGCCGTCTCCGGCAATGACGGTTCGCATGATGCTGCCCATCTGATCCGGGTGTGGAAGAATGCGCTGCGTATCCATGGCTCGGAAGGCGGAGACCTGCGCATCATCGCCACCGCGGTTTTGCTGCACGATTGCGTCTCGGTCGAAAAGAATGCGCCGGACCGCGCCCATGCCTCGCGGCTTGCGGCCGAGAAGGCGTTCGAAATACTGGATGCACTCGGCTGGCGGACCATGGACATCACCGCGGTTGCCCATGCGATCGTCACCCACAGCTTTTCTGCCAATATTCCACCGGAAAGCCTCGAGGCGAAAATCCTGCAGGATGCGGACCGGCTGGATGCGATCGGCATGATTGGTGCAGCCCGCTGCTTCTACATTGCCGGACGCATGGGCAGCGGGCTTTATGATCCGCTGGATCCTCTCGCAGAAAACCGCCCGCTCGACGACAAGGCCTTTGCCATTGATCATTTCGAGACAAAACTGTTCAAGCTGACGGATGGATTCCAGACGGCGGCGGGCCGGGCGCTTGCCCGCCAAAGGCAAGAAAGATTGCGCGCCGTGCTCGGCATGCTGCTTGAGGAAATCTAGAAAAACCAAAGCCTTGCCGTGATCTGCGGAATCGATCTGCAATGCGCTTGAATCACAATCTGAACGCTCGGGAGTGACGACATGAAGGTGACCGGTCTCAACATCCACCCGCTGAAGAGCGGCCGCGCCATCCCGCAGACCTCGGTTTCAATCCAGCATGACGGGCTGGCCGGGGACCGCCGCTTCATGGTTGTCGATCCCGACGGAAAATTCATCACCCAGCGCGAATTGCAGCTTCTGGCGCAGGTGGAAGCCACCCATGTGACCGGCGGCGTTCACCTGAAAATGGGAACCCGGTCCACGACCGTCTCCTTCGATCCCGCCCGGCGGCTGGATGTTCGCGTCTGGGACAGCGAGGTCAATGCGGCCGTTTCCGAAGACCATACCAATGCCACGCTGTCCGGCTGGTTCGGCCGTCCGGTCAAGCTGGTGCATATGGATGAGCGCGCCACCCGCGCGGTCGGCGAGGAATGGGCGGGCAAGGCGGCACCCGTCGGCTTTGCCGATGGCTTTCCGGTGCTGATCACCACCACATCGTCGCTTGCCGATCTCAACGTCACGCTGATCGCAAAGGGGCAGGAGCCGGTTGGCATGGACCGTTTCCGCACCAATATCCTGATTGACAATGACGATCCCTGGGAAGAGGATTTCTGGGAAAGCGTCGAGATCGGCGGTATCATCTTCGATCTCGTCAAACCCTGCGCCCGCTGCATCATGACCACGCAGGACCAGGTGACCGGCGAGCGCATCGGCGGCAATCCGATCCAGGGGCTCGCCGAGAAACGCATGTCCGCCGATCGCCGCGTGCCCGGCGTCCTGTTCGGCTGGAATGCCGTGCCGCGCAGCGCGGGCAGCATCAATCTCGGCGACGAGATGCGTGTTGTCAGCGAACGAGCCGACCGCTGGCCGATGAAGATCAGGGCTTAACGCCGTTCACGCTGCAACGCGTCGTCGATCTCCTCCATGACCAGTGCTGGTAGTGGCCCCTTCTCGAGCGCCCCGGCATTTTCTTCGACCTGTCTCACCGTGCGGAATCCGGGGATCGGTAGCGTGTTGGGCGAGCGTGCCCAAAGCCAGGCGAGAGCCCCTTGCGTCAATGTCCGGCCGTCCGTTTGCAGGAGGTCGCGGATCACATCGAGCCGCCTTGAAAACTCCGGAGAGACCACGCCGTCGCGGAAATATTGCAGCCAGTCGAGATCGGCGCTGCGCACATCGTTTGCGGCCAGCCGGTCGCCCGGCTTGAACTTGCCGGAGAGCAGACCCATCGCCAACGGGCCGCGATTGATCGAAATGAGATCCGTCTGTTCCACCAGCCTGATCATCTCGTCTGCCGGCTCCAGAACGTTCATCGTGTGCTGCACCGAAACGAAGCCATCGCGGCCGGCAAAGCGCGCCGCCCGGTCCGGCCAGTCCGTGCTCCAGCCATAGGCCGCGATCTTGCCCTCGACCCGCAGGCTATCGAGCGTGGCGAAGACCGCATCGGCCTCGTGCGGATCGAATTCATTGAGATGGAATTGCAGGAGGTCGATCCGCTGGCGCTTCAGCCGCTTCAGTGACGTTTCCACCGAGGCCCGGATGAATTCCGGCGACGCAAAGGCGCCGGTTGCCTGTTTTGTTGCCGGATCGGTGGCAAAGCCGAATTTGGTGGCGATGACAATGTCGGGATGAGAGGCGAGGGCTTGGCCCAGAACCTCCTCGGAATGACCAGCGCCGTAGTTCGACGCCGTGTCGAAGAAGCGGATACCGAGATCGATGGCGCGATGGATCGCCCGGATCGATTCCGCATCATCGACGTCGCCCCAGCCGAGCGGCACATCACCTGCATAAAATGGACCGCCGATGGCCCAGCAGCCCATGCCAAGACGCGGGATGCTGCGTCCGTCCCAAAGTGTGATGCCGGTTGGTTTCGTCCTGTCGAGCATGATGGCCTCCGCGTGATGTTTGCGGGAAAGCTATCAGCCGTTTGCCCTTGCCCATACGGACAGTCTTGCAGGGTATTTTTCACGGGTGAAAAATACCCTGCTTTAAAACCGTTATTTCCAGCTCTTCAGGCCAAGCAGCTTTTCGCCGAGAGGGCTGAGTTCGGCGGTCTTGGCATTCTGTTTTTCCCACTCGCGCGGATCTCCGGGAAAGGCGTCGCGGCGCGGGTGGTCGCGTTCGCGCCAGAGCCGGATACGCTCCTGCTTTTCCGCCTCGTTGCTCTCCTCGGCCGGGTGCATCGAGATATATTGCGCCATCCGTACCCGGTCGCCAGAATGGTTCGGCCGCACCCCATGCGCCAGCAGCGAGTTGAAGATCAACAGATCGCCGGGCTCCATCTCGATGTTGACGACATCAAGGCCTGATGTATCCGGATGCATGGGGTCTCGGTCAGTGGGCTGCGTTTTCACCCATTCCTCATGGTGCTCGAACAGCCAGGGGATGCACTGGAATCCGCCGACATCGCCGTCCTGCTTCTTCAGGCTGAGTACGCCCTGCACGCCGACAGGCAGAGGCGTGATCGAGGTGTCCACGTCCCAGTGGATGAAGCCGCCCGGATTGCCCTTCACCCGTTTCGGCGGATTGAGGTTTGCCCGGTCGATCGTCACCCAGAGATCTTCCCGGTCCCAGATATCGACGAAGGCGCCGTAGACCCGTGGTTCCTGGCGATTGTCCCAGAGATGCTGGTGATTGTAGATCTCCAGCATGCCGGTGTTGTTGAGTTCCTTCATCTTGTGTTCGCGGCGCTGCGGCGCATACCAGGTCTCCGGATCGGCCGGGCTCTTTTCGTCGAACTGCCAGAGCAGATTGACCAGCCGCTCGACATTGGCCATCGGTACGGCCTGGCGCACGATCACGTAACCGCGGGTAATCCAGTGCTGCCAATCGGCCTCAGACAAGACCCTTAGTGGCAGTGTCTTTTTGATGTCCTTCAGCTGCGTCTCGACCGTGCTGCTGGTCGGATGGCTATCTTTCTTGGCGGCAGTCTGCATGGCGCTTCCTCTTCTCCATGACGTGTATCGATGAAGAGAGGATAGCCACCTTGGAATGTTGATGTTGTCGCCGTGGCGCAAGTTCTGATACTATTCTGGCGTTGTTGTCTGGAAATGTGCGGGAATGAAGCCACATCTTGAGCGCTTGCGGCCTGCCGCCGATTCATCCTGGTCGATGCTCAACCGCCGGCTGGACGACGGTATCCCGTTTCAATGGCACCACCATCCCGAACTGGAGCTGACCCTGACGCTCAATTCGCGCGGCGAACGGTTCATCGGCGATCATATCGGGACGTATGACGACGGCGACCTCGTACTGGTCGGCTCCAACCTGCCGCATACCTGGTGTTCTGCCGAAAAGATTGATGCGGACCGCCCGCATGTGGCGCTGGTCCTGTGGTTCCGGCCGGAATGGGCGAAGGCACTTGATGCGGCCTTCACGGAACTGGCCGCCGCGCGTATGCTGCTGATGGGGGCAAGCGCCGGCCTGAAATTCTCGCCGCATTTTGCAGCACAGGCCCGGCCGCTGATCGAGGCTGCTTTCACCGAGCCGCCGGAAGACCGTCTGCTAAGCGCCATTCGAATTCTGACCTTGCTTGCCCGTGATAGGGAAGCAACGCCCCTGTCGAGCACTCTGGCTGTGCCGGCGGCAGGGCAGGGCGACCGCGCCCGTTTAGACCGGGTGCTCGATCATATCCACCTGAATTATGCGGAAAACCTGCCGGTCGATGCGCTGGCCGGTATCGCCGCCCTCAGTCCGTCCGGCCTGCACCGTCTGTTCGGGCGCCATCTGCAAACGACGATATCGGACTATGTGATGCGCCTGCGGATCGGCGAGGCCTGCGCGCTGCTGTCGGGAACGGACCGGCCGGTTGCCCATATCGCCGGCGAGGTCGGCTACGGCTCGCTTGCCAATTTCAATCGCCAGTTCAAGGCGTTGAAGATGCGCACGCCGCGGGATTATCGCCGCAGTTTTCGCGCGCGCCGTTGATTGATACCGGTTCATCCATCAATCCGGCTGATCTGAACGTCATTTTATTTCGCTTTTTTAGCTGGATATCACAGCATAGATTGGCGCTCCGATACCACGCATGGAGTCGCTCATGTCCGCCGTTTCCACCGCTTCCGCCACGCGGACCACCAGTCCCGGTCTGCCCTGGCTGATCATCATTGCCGGCTCCCTGATTGCCGTCCTGACCTTCGGGCCGCGCTCGGCCATGGGCTTCTTCCAGCTGCCGATGCTGGCCGATACCGGCTGGGATCGCACCACGTTCGGCCTTGCCATGGCCTTCCAGAACCTCGCCTGGGGCGTCAGCCAGCCGTTCTTCGGGGCAATCGCCGATAAATACGGTTCCTGGCGGGTGCTGGCCTTTTCCGGCTTCGTCTATGCTGCCGGCCTGATCATCATGGCCTTTGCCGATGCGCCGATCTGGCTGCATATCGGCGGCGGCGTCATGGTGGGTCTGGGGGTCGGCTCCGGCTCTTTCGGTATCCTGTTGTCGGCCTTCGCCCGCAATGTCACGCCGGAACAGCGCTCGATGGCCTTCGGCATCTGCACGGCGGCCGGTTCCGCCGGCATGTTCCTGTTTGCGCCGCTGAGCCAGGGCCTGATTTCGAACTTCGGCTGGTCGGACAGCCTGATCTACATGAGCGCGCTGATGCTGCTGGTGCCGCTGTTTGCGATCCCGCTGCGTGGCAATTCCTCGTCCGGCACCCAGAAGGAAGCGCAGTACAAGCAGTCGATCGGCGAGGCGCTGAAGGAAGCACTCGGCCACAAGAGCTATCTTTTGCTGGTCACCGGCTTCTTCGTCTGCGGCTATCAGGTGGCCTTCATCACCGCGCATTTTCCGGCCTATATCGGCGATATCGGTATCGATGCGCGCTATGCGGTCATCGCACTGGCCCTGATCGGCTTCTTCAATATCATCGGCTCGCTGGCTGCCGGTTTCATCGGGCAACGGTATTCAAAACCCTATTTCCTGTCCTGGATCTATATCGGCCGCTCGGTGGTGGTTTCCGCCTTCCTGCTGCTGCCGCAGTCGCCGACATCGGTGATCATTTTTGCCGCTGTCATGGGTCTGCTCTGGCTGTCGACGGTGCCGCCGACAAACGGCCTCGTCGCCATCATGTTCGGCACGCGCCATCTCGGCCTGCTTGGCGGCATCGTCTTCCTGTCGCACCAGATCGGTTCGTTCCTCGGCGTCTGGATGGGCGGCTATCTCTATGACCATTTCGGGTCCTACGATCCGGTCTGGTGGCTCGGCGTGGCGCTCGGCGTCTTTGCCGCCATCGTCCATTGGCCGATCGAGGAAAAGGCTGTGGTTCGTCCGGCCATGGCTTGATACCCCCGATTTTTTGCCCTCCCGCCGAAAATAGCGGGAGGGCGTTCTTGAAAACCGTCACAAAACTTTCTAAATCTCATCCACCGGCATTGCCGGTTTTGTTTTGATCCTATTATGCTCAGTTTGAGCAAAATAGGTCTGCCGCCGGAGGGGCGGCAAGAGGAGCGGTTCGATGACCATTGCACAGAGCCAGGCAACGCTTGAGGGGTCCGGCGCGGTAAAGACCGCAGCCGAGCGTTTCGGCATAATCGAACGGCCGGACCTGACGTTCACGCCGGAGATCGCCCGCGAGACGGCGCATCTCTATGAGCGCGTCAAGCAGTTCGTCCCCGCCTTCGAATGGCCGGTCTATGCGCCCTATGTACATGCCATCAACCGGTTGAAGAAAGAGCGCGGCGCGGTCATCCTCGCTCATAATTACCAGACGCCGGATATCTTCCATTGCGTCGCCGATATTGTCGGCGACAGTCTGCAGCTGGCGCGCGATGCCACCAAGGTCGATGCCGAGATCATCATCCAGTGCGGCGTGCATTTCATGGCCGAGACCTCCAAGCTGCTTAATCCGGAAAAGACCGTGCTGATCCCGGACGGCAAGGCCGGTTGCTCCCTCTCGGAATCGATCACCGGCGCCGATGTGCGGCTGTTGAAGCAGCGTTATCCCGGCGTGCCGGTGGTGACCTATGTCAACACCTCTGCCGACGTGAAGGCCGAGACCGACATCTGCTGCACGTCGTCCAATGTGCTGGCCGTGGTTGAAAGCCTGGAGAGCGACACCGTCCTCTGCATCCCCGACGAATATCTGGCCATGAACGTCGCCAAGCAGACGAACAAGAAGATCCTCACCTGGAAGGGCCATTGCGAAGTGCACGAGCGCTTCACCGCGGCCGAGCTGCTGGCTTACAAGGAAGCCGATCCGTCGATCGAGATCATCGGTCACCCGGAATGCCATCCCGACGTCATTGCCGTCTGCGATTTCGCCGGTTCCACCGCCGGTATGATCAATTACGTCAAGGACAAGCGCCCGCCACGCGTGCTGCTGGTCACCGAATGCTCGATGGCCTCCAACATCCAGGCCGAGATCACCGGCGTCGATTTCATCAAGCCGTGCAATCTCTGTCCGCACATGAAGCGCATCACGCTGCCGAAGATCCTCGACAGCTTGTTGTTCATGACGGAGGAAGTTCTGGTCGATCCGGCAATCGCCGATCGCGCCAGGCTTGCCGTCGAGCGGATGGTGAATTTGAAGCAGTAGAGGGGAAGCAGGGCGCTGGCTCTTCTCCCCAGCTGGGAGAAGGTGGCCGGAGGCCGGATGAGGGGGCCGAGCAAACCGGAGTTTGCCGTCCTCACATCGCCTCGCTGCGCTCGGCACTTCTCCCGCAGGGGAGAAGAGGGAGACACTCCCGGAGGAGAAAGAGCATGCTGACCGACCATTTCCGTCCACAGTCCTTCAACGGCATCGACGATATCGTCATTGTCGGCGGTGGCCTCGCCGGGCTTTTCTGCGCGCTGAAACTCAGCCCGCGTCCTGTAACGGTGCTCGCAGCGGCGCCCATCGGTCATGGCGCTTCGTCTGCCTGGGCGCAGGGCGGTATTGCCGCCGCCATGGGACTTGGCGATACGATCGACAAGCATGTGGCCGATACGCTGATTGCCGGTGCCGGTATCGTCGATGAAAAGATGACGCGGATGATGGTCGCCGAAGGTCCGGCCCGCATTCATGATCTGCTCGGCTATGGCGTGCCGTTCGACCGCGACCTCGAAGGCCAGCTTTTGTTGTCGCGCGAAGCCGCCCATTCCGAGCGCCGCATCGTCCGCGTCAAGGGTGACATGGCCGGCAAGGCGATCATGGAAGCGCTGATTGCCGCCGTGCGCAACACGCCGTCGATCCGCGTTCTGGAAGGCTATGTCGTCGAAGAACTGGTGCGCCAGGGCCGTTTCATCTCCGGCGTCATCGCCCGCCCGGATGCCGGTCAGTCGAAAAAGCGCATTTCGTTTCCGGCCCGCGCCGTTGTGCTGTGCTCCGGCGGCGTCGGCCATCTGTTCTCCGTCACCACCAATCCGACCGAAGCCTGCGGCCAGGGCGTCGGTATGGCGGCCCGTGCCGGTGCGATCATCGCCGATCCGGAATTCATCCAGTTCCACCCGACGGCGATCAACATCGGCCGCGATCCAGCCCCCTTGGCAACCGAAGCCCTGCGCGGCGATGGCGCCCACCTGATCAATTCGGCGGACAAGCGCTTCATGCTGGATATCCACCCGGACGGTGAACTTGCGCCCCGCGATATCGTTTCGCGCGGTGTGTTCGCCGAGGTGCAGGCCGGGCGCGGCGCGTTCCTCGACTGCACCAAGGCGGTCGGCGCCCATTTTCCTGAAGCGTTCCCGACTGTCTATGCCTCCTGCATGTCGGCAGGCATCGATCCGGTAACCCAGCCGATCCCGGTCGTCCCAGCCGTGCATTATCACATGGGCGGCGTCCTGACCGATGCGGAAGGCCGTACCTCGATCGATGGGCTCTGGGCGGCGGGCGAGGTGACCTCCACCGGTGTCCACGGCGCCAATCGGCTCGCCTCCAATTCACTGCTTGAGGCGGTGGTCTTTGCTGCCCGCATCGCCGAAAACATCAAGGGCATGCTGCCGGAACCGAAGATCACCGACTGGGGCGCCAATGCCGGTGAGAACGACGATCCGGTGACGTTGGAAGACAGTCTGCCGTTGACAGCGCTGCGCCACATCATGAGCGATCATGTCGGCGTCATCCGCAGTCAGGATACGCTGGTCAAAGCGATCCGCGCTATCGCCAATCTCGAGCGCCAGAACACCCGGTTGCGCTTCAGCAACATCGTCACCACGGCCAAGCTGATCGCCACCGGCGCCTATCTGCGCACCGAAAGCCGCGGCGGCCATTACCGTTCCGACTACCCGGATCCACGCCCGGACTGGAAGCATCGCACGTTCCTCACGCTCGCCGAAGCCGACCGGGTCGTCGCCGAAGTGGCGGAAACGGAAAGCGTTTGAGACTTCCCTTCTCCCCATCGGGGAGAAGGTGGCCCGCAGGGCCGGATGAGGGGCCACAAATTCTGAATGCGCCGTGCCGCCCCCTCATCGCCTCGCATCCGCTCGGCACTTCTCCCCGCAGGGGAGAAGAGGAACTCACAACCGAAAGAAACCTGCCAATGACACCCACCGCCCTTCGCCCCGAACTGCCCGCTCTGATGGTCGAGGATCAGGTTCGCGCAGCCCTTCTCGAAGATCTCGGCCGCGCCGGTGATATCACCACCTATGCGACGATTGCCCCGGACCGGACTGCGACGGCGCAGATGAACGCCCGTGAAACCGGTGTCGTTGCCGGCATGGAGCTTGCCCGCACCGCCTTTCGCCTGATCGATCCGGCGATCCGCTTCGAAGCGCTGGTGAAGGACGGCGACCGGATTGCGCCGGGCACAGCAATGGCCCGTATTTCCGGCCCGGCCCGTGGCCTGCTGTCGGCCGAGCGCGTCGCGCTGAATTTTCTCATGCACCTCTGCGGCGTTGCCACCTACACATCGAAGTTCGCGGCCGAGATCGCCCATACCCGGGCAAAAGTCTGCTGCACTCGCAAGACTATTCCCGGCCTGAGGGCGCTGGAGAAATATGCGGTGCGCCTCGGCGGCGGCTCCAATCACAGGTACGGCCTGGATGATGCGATCCTGATCAAGGACAATCATATTGCCGTCTCCGGCGGTGTCGCCTCTGCCGTTCATGCCGCGCGCGCGTATTGCGGTCATCTCGTCAAGATCGAGGTCGAGGTCGATGGTCTCGACCAGATGCGGCAGGCCCTGACCGCCAGCCCGGACGTGATCCTGCTCGATAATATGGGACCGGATCTGCTCAGCGAGGCCGTTGCCATCAACGCCGCCCATTGGCAGCTGTCTACGGACGCCTATCCGGCGGATCCGCGCCGGACGAAGCTCGAGGCATCGGGCAATGTCAATTTTCAGACCATCCGTGCCATCGCCGAAACCGGCGTCGACTATATCTCGACATCGAAGATCACCATGGCCGCGCCGACGCTGGATATCGGGCTTGATATCGTCATCGGCTAAATGAGGGCGCGTCAGGCACCAGCGATTGTGTGACGCCGCTTCCATTCGTCGGCAACGTCGCCCATCGTCTTGTCCGCGCCGTCCTTGATCCAGGCCATGAAGGCGCGGTCGAACGCAAAGCCGTCACCACATTCTGCGGTGAGAAAACGGCGGACGTTCTGCGTGTTGCGATAGGTTCGGATGACCACTGTGTCGCGGTTGATCGGATCGCCGTGCCAGTCGAAACCCGTCATCTCTTGTTTCCTATCGTTGCAATACGAACGGGCAGACCAGGCGCGCGCCGATGGTCAGCGTCTTGCCGCAGTCGTAGCGGCAGGTCTTGAATTGACCGTTCAGGTCGTCGCTGGTCAGGTTGCATTGGGTGATCGCCGGTTGGCCGGTGGTGCTTTTGTCACCAAAATAGTCGGGGATGGCGGGCTTGTCCTCCGGTGCTGTCAAAACAGCACCGGCGAGGAGAAGAGCAAAGATCTTCATCGGTCTGTCCTGTTTTCATCACGGCCGTTTGTCACAAGGCTTGTGAATTGCTGTTCGGGAACCTTTACCTACATGGCGTGGTTGGCGCAAATAAGCCGCGTTTCCAAATCGCTGGGTTTGAAGAAGGATTGTTCGTGTCGGCAGATTTCTGGATGTTCGTGGTCATCGGCTTTTTCGCGCAAGTGATTGATGGCGCACTCGGCATGGCCTTCGGCCTGTTGTCCACCACCAGCCTGCTGGCAGTCGGAGTGCCGCCGGCAACCGCGAGCGCCATGACCCATATCGCCGAAATCTTCACGACGGCTGCGTCGGGCGCGTCCCACACCTATCACCGCAATATCGACTGGCGCCTCGTGGCGCGCCTCGCGCCGGCGGGCATGATCGGCGGCGCACTGGGTGCCTATGGTGTCTCGAATGTCGATGGAGATATGATCGAACCCTTCGTCTCCGCCTATCTGGCGCTGGTCGGCATCTACATCCTGTTCAAGGCCTTCCGGCCGCTCTGGCTGCGTGAGGTGAGGGACTGGGCGGTGCCGTTCATCGGTCTCGGTGGTGGGGCGCTGGATGCGGCCGGCGGCGGTGGCTGGGGACCGATCGTCACGACCTCGCTGATCGGCCGCGGCCATGAACCGAAAAAGGTGATCGGCTCCACCAGCCTCACCGAATTCGTCGTGACGCTGACGATCTCGGCCACCTTCGTGTTGACGCTCGGCTGGTCGGATCTCGGCTCTGCGGTGGGGCTGATCCTTGGCGGCGTGCTGGCTGCCCCGGTCGGTGCCTTGCTCGTCAAGCGCCTGCCGGTGCGGCCGCTGATGATCGCGGTTTCCCTGGTGATCATCGCCACCTCGGCTATCCGGATTTTCTAGTCCCGCAGGAACAATCGGCGTGTCTTTTGGAACCGCATACCTCATGATGCGTTGCATAGCTGCATTGTCGTCAACCGGAGGAATGTCCCATGAAGCGCCTGATCACCACGCTTGCACTGGTTTTCGCAACGGCGACGGCCGTATACGCCCAGTCATCATCCCAGACCGCTATCGCCAACTTCATCGGCAAGGACGGCAAGGAAACCGGCCGGGCTGCTTTGACCCAAGGCAAGAACGGCGTTTTGATCGAGGTTGAGGTGACCAACCTGCCGCCCCGCAAGTGGGTGGCCTTCCATGTGCATGAAACCGGCAAATGCGATGCCGCGCACAATCATGAATCAGCCGGCAAGCACTTCAATCCCGGCGATACCGAACACGGCTTCCTTGCTGCCAATGGTCCGCATGCCGGTGATATGCCCAATCAGTATGTCGGTGCCGATGGGGTCATGCGCGCCCAGGTGTTCAACAGCATGGTGGTGCTCGACAATGCCGAAAACGGCATTCGCGGCCGGGCGCTGATGGTGCACGCAAAGTCTGATGACAACCGTAGCCAGCCCTCGGGCGATGCCGGTGAGCGGCTCGCCTGCGCCGTCATCGAATAGCTTGGAGGTTCGGCAGCGCCTAGCGCCCGCCAACCTTGAGGCCGGGCGCAGGCCGCTCGTCAAGAATCTGGCGGCGGAAGCGGAAGAGGGCGGCGGGCCGCCCGCCGGTGGCTGATGTCAGCATGCCGGTCGGCTCGACAAGTTCGGCCCCTTCGACGAGACGGCGAAAGTTCTGCTTGTGCAGGTGACGGCCGGAAATTGCTTCCACTGTCGCCTGCAGGTCCGTCAGGGTGAATTCCGGCGGCATCAATTCGAAGATCACCGGCCGGTATTTGATCTTGCCGCGCAACCGCGCGACGGCGGTGGCAACGATACGGCGGTGATCGTGACGCATGGTCAGGCCAACCGGCGGCGCGTCTGTCGCGGCAACACGGCCATCGATTACCGCTTCGCCGACAAGGCCAGCCTCATAAAGAAGTTCGTAGCGCTCCAGTACGCGCTCCTCGTCCCAGGGAAAATCGTCGAGCCCGAAGGCAAGGCGTGTGCGGGTGCGCCGTTGCGGCAGGCCCATGCGCTCGTCCTGATGTCCGCCCTTTTCCCATTGGCGCAGCGCCGGAAGAATAATCTGGTCGATCAGCACCGGCCGGCCCTGCCGCCAGTCCTCCCAGGGCAGAAAACTGTACCAGTCGCGCCAATGGGCACCAGCGTCAGCAAGACGTGCATTGTTTTCGGCATCGGTTCGGGTCAAAGCGAGATAGCCGACCGAGACGATATGCGTGCTGCTTTCCACTGCCGAGCGATGGCGGCCCTGGTCGCCGAACGTATAGAGCTGCTCGATATAGCCGAGATCAAGCGCCGTCTGCTGCTCGACGCTGGCTCTGAGACTGGTTTCAAACGTCCGGTGGCGGGCAGGGTCGAAGGGGCCGAAAGGCAGCCCGTCGCGGTTGTCTCCCTGCTCGTCGCTGACGGCGAGGATGCGTGGCGAACGGTTGCTGACCGCGACGATTGCGGCATTGAGGCCGATCTCGACGGTGACGGTCCGTTCAGCCGGCATGGGAGGGAGGCTCCGGCAGGGGGGAGAAGACGAAAGGCACGTTTCCGTCCGTATCGGCGCCACGGCCGATCGCCTTGATCGCCGCTACCAGCCGGCCATTGCGCGCCAGCATCCGGTCGCCGATGTCGATCAGCCGGGAATTGGGGGTAACGTAGGCGGACGAGGCACGCAGCCGCAGCGCAAGCGCGGTTTCGTCCTGATCGGGCGCAACCGCCAAGGCTGCGATCACCGCAGCGGCAGGCGAGCGAGATATGCCCATCCAGCAGTGAATGAGCAGCGGCGCGGCCCGGTCCCATTGCCGTGCAAACTCGATGATCTGCAGAACGTGCTCTTCGCCCGGCGCCACCAGAGCGGCATTTCCGGCAAAGGTGATATCGTTCATGCCCAGCAGCAGATGCCGGTCTGCCGCAATCACCGCCGGGCGATGGAACGTCTGCTCCTTGGCCATCAGGCTGATCATTTCGTGGGCACGGTGACGCACAGCCATTTCGGCGATGCGCGACAGGGGCGAGACAACGATCACCGGCATCTCAGGACACCGTCCGGACTGCCGAGCGCTCTGTCTCAATCGCGGAAAACCGTTCGGCAAACAGCCTTTGCGCCTCGATGGCCGGCAGCGGATCGATCAAAATCATCTCGCGGGTGATGCCGCGCGGCTGGCCGAAGAATTTCCGCGCTTCGGCCAGCGAAAACCCGGCAAGCACCGTTGCCTCGAAATAGGCAGCGATCTGATCGGCCTTCTTGATACGGGTCTTCAATTCTGCCGATGCCGAGGCAGGAAGCCCGAACCGCAGATGGATGGCGCCCTCCAGCCGTTTCTCGACCACCTTGTAACCGCCGCCGACCACGGCCTTGAATGGCGAGATCATGTCGCCGATCACATATTCCGGGGCATCGTGCAGCAGCGCCATCTGGCATTCCTCGGCCGTGCAGCTGAACAGGCGGCGAAAGATTTCCTCGACCACGAGACTGTGCTGGGCAACGGAAAAGGCATGGTCGCCGTCCGTCTGGCCGTTCCAGCGGGCAACACGGGCAAGCCCATGGGCAATATCGGACAGTTCGACATCGAGCGGTGACGGGTCGAGCAGGTCGAGCCGTCGTCCGGAGAGCATGCGCTGCCATGCGCGGGCAGACATCAGGCGCTCGCCTCGTCGGCTTCAGCAGGGAAATCCAGTCCCGTCCAGGCGGGCAGGGTGAGTGTCACTGCGATGTCACCGGCAAGGATCGGCTCGCCCGCGGCGATGGCTTCGCCGGCCTTGTCGATGCGCACGATCGCCAGACCGGATGCCCCGATGACGCTGCCCAGCGTGCCGATTAAGCGTCCCTTGACCGTCAGTGGCGTTCCGGTTTCCGGCAGCGCTGTCTGCGCCGCGACAATCACAACACGCCGCCGCGCTGTCCCGCGGTGCTGCATGCGCGACACGACCTCCTGACCGACATAGCAACCCTTCTTGAAGGACAGCGCGCCGTTCTTGTCCATCAGCACGTCGTGGGGGAATGCGTCCTGCAAGGCATAATCAGCACCGGAAACGGCAATGCCGTTCGAGATGCGCAAGCGGTCATAGTCATCGGTCGCAGCCGTTTCACCCTTCGTGCCATAGGCGCGGTAAACGGCCTGTCCGGCCTTGGCAAAACGCGCATCGCGATAGGCGCCGGCTGCTGCCTCGAACCGGATGGCAACGGCGGCAGGATTGGTGAGTACCAGTGAAATCGGTGCGCGCAGCTTGTACATTGTCAGCCGCTTCAACAGTGCTTCGGCCTGATCTGCGCCGGTTTCGAGGTTGATCGAGGTGCCGTCGCGCGTGACGATGAAGTCGAATAGGATCTTGCCCTGTGGCGTCAGCAGCGCCCCGGGCTTGGCTTCGCCGTCTTCGAGCAGGTCGAGATCGGTGGTGATCAGCGCCTGCAGAAAATCCTGCGCGTCCTGTCCCGACACGGTAATCATCGCACGATCTGGAAGGGTGACGGGTTGCATGGCGTTTATCCTGTTTGTCAGGTGAAACAGGTAGGATTTCGCACGCGCCGCGGCAAGCGCTTTGCGCCGCCGTTAGTCGCCAGCCACGAAAAATTTCCACTGGCCGTCGGGCGTGATGCCGACGCGGTAGAAATTGTAGTTGCCGCCTTCTTCCATCTCGGCGAAGTCGCCGGCGGTCACCAGCCGGAACAGATCGACCTTTTCCGGCGGGGTCAGCGATGCCAGCGGCTTTTCGGTGAAGTAGGGCCAGACATAGGCTTCGTCAGGGGTGCCCTTGTCGACGAGAACGAAACCGGCCGACATCACGTCGAGCAGGATCGCCAGGATTTCGATACCCTGAGGATCGCCCGACAGGCCTTTCAAGGTCTCGACCGGATCGGCGTCGGCTTCGCCGACCTGTGTCTGCGTCGGACCTTTGCCGAGCAGGGGGCGCAACCGTTCGATATCGCCGGAGGCAGCGGCCTCGACGATCAGCTCGCGCATCCGGGCAACAGGTTTCGGAATTTTTGAAACATCCGACAATACTTCGACCGGCGCGGCGGGAGCCGTGTCTTCTACCGCGTCATCCTTTGCGTCGGGGGCACGCTTGTTGACCAGCGGATCCGGCATCGGAATCTGCAGCGGCGCCTTGTCGCGCGGCTTTTCTTCGGCCGGAACGTCCTTGGCCTTCTTGTCCTCGCTAACCTGACCGGGAATCTGCTTCAACTCGCTGAGCGCCAGCGCGGCATGCGGCGTGAGCAAGGAGGAGGCAAGCAACAATGCGGAAAGGCGAATCGCACGCGTCCGGCATGCTGATATCTGACGTTCCATGATGGCCTCGAATTTACTGCAGAGTGCGTTCCGGCGAGAATTCGCCCGCCAGCATGCGCTCGCGAAGTGAATTCAGCATGGCTTCGGCACCTTCTTCGCCATGAAGACGGATCGTTTCGCGCATAGCGAGCGCAATGGCAGCGTCGGCAATGATTTCAGGCTCGATGCCATCGGCCATGCCATCCGCCCAGGCTTCATTCTGGTGTTCCAGGGCTGCCTGCATCTTCTCATGAACAATCATGTCGTCGATGTCATTCAGACTTGGTTCCATCATTCGTTCCATGCCGTTTCACGCTCTTTACTTGGTACCTGACTCAGGGCAATGCCACTTCTTACCACTCTCTTAACGACCTTAGCAGCCTTTTCCCAAAACGACACGGGCTCCTGAAGAAAGAGGTTAATTTAAAGTTAATTTCCAAAGCGGGCGGTTATTTCTGAAGCAAGTGTTGCTCCTTCGGCACGGTATCGCTCGTCAGCGACCACGGCCGGAGCCGTGCAGGCAGTGTAAACCGAGGCAAATGTCCGGTAGCCGCGGTTGAAGGCGGCCGTCATGCGCGCCCGCCGCTCGGCTTCGCTTTTGGCTTCCTTGTCGAGCAGATCCTGCATCGATTGCCGCCAGCTATCTGCATCCGTATTCTTACACAGCGTGCGCAAATAGTGAACGGAACCAAGGATTTCCGAGAGGCGAAGCAGTCGCGCATCATAGGGTGCGGGCTTTTCGGCAGCGACAAGCGGCGCCCCCGCTGGCGGCACATTCTGCGCCTGCGCACCAAACGGCAGGGCGGCAAAAACCAGCAGCAGATACGATCGTGTGGCCATAAAACGGATCATCGCCCTTTCAAGCCCCGAATCATGCGTGAGGGCAAGCGGATTTTGGTGTGCGTCTCATCGCTGGCGCAGCGCTTCGAGTTTTTCCACGCATTCCCGCACGCTTTCGGGGATCGGCAGGCCAAAGATTTCGGATGCGCTGTACCAGCCGATACTGGCCGCATCATCACCAGCGATTGCCACGGCATCCGTATCGGCCTCGACCTTGAAGACCGAAAGAAAGAAATGCCGGGCGCCAGCTCCATCTGATTCGCGCGGCGGCAGGTCATAGGTTTCAAATAGCGTCGGGTTGCGCGGCAGGATGCCGGTCTCCTCGTGAAACTCCCGCACCGCCGTTTCCGCCGGCGTTTCGCCCGCCTCGGCACGGCCGCCGGGAAAGGCGTACATATCTGCCGAAGGCGGGTTGGCGCGGCGTACGAGCAGATAGCGCCCGTCCCGTTCGAGAATGGCGGACGAGGCGAGTTGGGGGGAAGCTGTCATGTCGATGGAACCGGAAAAGCACTGAAAATCTTGACCCACCTTAGGCGAAGTGCGATTTGAAAGCCATGTGCGGACGATTTTCACTGACGGCGAGCCCGAAGGAACTGGCGGATATTTTCGGTCTTATGGAGACCGAGGATTTTCCGGCGCGTTTCAACATTGCTCCGACGCAGCCGATCATCATCGTCATGTCCGGCGAGCGCCAGCGGCCGGGCAGCAATCTGCCGGACCGCCGGGCGCTGTTGGTGCGCTGGGGGCTGACGCCGTCCTGGGTCAAGGATCCGCGTGATTTTCCGCTGTTGATCAATGCGCGCGCTGAAACAGCTGCCGAAAAAGCCTCGTTCAAGGCGGCGATGCGCCATAGGCGCGTTCTGATCCCGGCTTCCGGTTTCTACGAATGGCACCGTCCGTCGAAGGAAAGCGGCGAGGCGTCGCAGGCCTATTGGATCAAGCCGAGAGCCGGCGGCATTGTTGCATTTGCCGGATTGGTGGAAACATGGTCCTCTGCCGATGGCTCGGAGGTGGATACGGCTGCGATCATGACGACCCATGCCAATGTCAGGGTTGGCGATGTTCATGACCGCATGCCGGTGGTGATCAAGCCGGAGGATTTTGCCCGCTGGCTTGACTGCCGGACGCAGGAACCGCGCGATGTCTCTGATTTGCTGACACCGGTCGACGATGACTATTTCGACGTCATCGCCGTCTCGGACAAGGTCAACAAGGTGGCCAATACCGGCGCCGATCTTCAGACGCCGGTGCATGTGTCCGCAAAGCCTGCTTCCAAGCCGCCCGCGTCAAAGCCGAAGGATCCGCCCGCAAATCCGCAGCTGTCGCTGTTTTGAGCGGTCCAGCCGGTTAGCCGGTCAGGCTGGCTTTTTCACCGGCTTTGGCTTGATCTGGAGCGCGGCGGCAAGCACGGCCTTCAGGCCGAGCGGACGGTATTGCTCGACGAGATTGGCCGCCGCTCGCGGACTGTTCTTGTCGTTTTTTGTACCAGGCATTTCAAACTCTCCTCAGATGCTTTCCCTAGCCGGAAGCGCTTCGTCCTGTGTATTTGCCACCAGAACGGCGTTCCTTATTGTGCCCCGGGAAACAGGCTTTAATGTGCAAGTGCTCAAAGCCCTGAATCCCCGGACATCCGGTGTCCCCAGATAAGCGCAATCATGACAAAACAATGACGAATAATCCAGTATTTCAACTTAAGATGCTGGAGCGCGGCTGACCTCTTGACCAGAAACAATCGAAGCGCGATAAAGCAGCCCATGAAAACGGTTATCTGCTGCATCTGCCGGATTATTATTCGCTAGCCTCAACGCTGGCCTGGCCGTTTTCGTCTCCCAAAAACCAAGATGACAACGCGAAGGTCCAGCCGGGCGCCTGCGTGATTCGGTCATATGCGGAATGGGAGATGGGAATGGTTGGACTGCCGGAACTGAAATTGTACAACACGCTGACACGGGAGAAGGCGGTCTTTGCGCCGATCGATCCCAAAAATGTCCGCATGTATGTCTGCGGCCCGACCGTTTATGACTTTGCCCATATCGGCAACGCCCGTCCGGTTATCGTCTTCGACGTGCTCTACCGGCTGCTGCGCCATATCTATGGCGAAAGCCACGTGACCTACGCCCGCAACATCACCGACCTCGACGACAAGATCAATGCGCGGGCGCTGCGGGATTTCGGCACGGAGATCGGCAACGGTACGCTGTCGCTGAACGAAGCGATCCGCCGCGTGACGGAGAAGACAGCGAACCAGTTCCATTCCGACGTGGCGATACTTGGCTGCCTCGAACCGACACACGAGCCGCGTGCCACCGAGTTCGTGCAGCCGCGTGAGGACGGAAAGTCGGACATGATCACGCTGATTGAGCGGCTGATCGAACGCGGTCATGCTTATGAAACCAATGGTGAAGTCCTGTTCGATACCGTTTCGACGTCCGCTTACGGCGAGCTCTCCAAACGCAACCTTGACGAACAGCAGGCTGGCGCACGCGTCGCTGTGGACGTTCATAAGAAAAACCCTGGCGACTTTGTGCTTTGGAAGCTCTCCTCGCCGGAAGAACCTGGCTGGGATTCGCCCTGGGGCCGGGGCCGTCCCGGCTGGCATATCGAGTGCTCGGCCATGGCGGCCGCCTATCTCGGCGAGGTCTTCGATATCCACGGTGGCGGGCTCGACCTGATCTTTCCGCACCACGAGAACGAGATCGCCCAGTCGCGTTGCGCCCATGGCACAAAGGTAATGGCGAATGTTTGGATGCATAATGGCTTCGTGCAGGTCGAAGGCCGCAAGATGTCGAAATCCGAGGGTAATTTCGTCACCATCTACGAATTGCTGCACACCGAGACCTTTGGCGGCCGGAAGTGGCCGGGCGAGGTTCTGCGCCTGGCTATGCTGATGACGCATTACCGCGAGCCGATCGATTTTTCGATCAAGCGGCTGGAGGAGGCGGAGCGCCTGCTGGCCAAATGGCCGGCCGGCAAGCCGGGCGATACCGCGCCGGATGCGTCCGTGCTCAATGCCCTGGCCGATGACCTGAACACGGTCGCGGCGGTACAGGCCCTGCATGCCCTGGCCTCTGCTGCCAATGCGGACCCGGCCATGCTGCCGGTCTTTGCCGCCAGTGCGGCATTGCTCGGTGTCCTGCCGAAGGAGGCGGAGGTTGACGGTGCGGTGGCATCGGCGGTCGACGCGCTGGTGGCAATGCGGCTCGAAATGCTCAAGGCCAAAAACTTTGCTGAGGCCGACAAGATCCGCGACGATCTCGCTGCCAAGGGCATCCAGCTGAAGGACGGCAAGGATGCGGCGACGGGCGAGCGGGTCACGACGTGGGAGGTCAGGCGCTAAACTTGTTTTACTGATGATGCAGGCATATGCTGAGGCCTATGCTGAAGGAGGCTGCCATGAATGTCATCAAGGTTGACCAGGGACGCGAGGTAAAACTCTTTCGCAACGGCCGCAATCAGGCCGTCCGTATTCCCGTGGAGTTCGAACTCCCGGGAAACGAGGCGATCATGCGCAAGGAAGGTGACCGCTTGATCATCGAGCCGAAGAAGAAAAGCGGCTTGCTGGAGTGGCTTCGTTCCATAGAGCCTTGGGACGAGGAATTTCCGGATGTTGATGATGGGCAGTTGCCTCTTGAGGATGTCGATCTGTGAGCGCGTGGCACTACATGCTCGATACCAATATCGTGTCACATATGATCCGTGTTCCGGAGGGCGAGATCGTACGCCGCGTTGAAAGTGTTGGAAGTGACATGCTGTGTATCAGCGCTGTCGTTGCGTCGGAGCTCCGTTATGGCGCAGTGAAACGAGGGTCGGCGCGGCTGTCGTCGCTCGTGGAAAACATGCTGGAACGCCTCGATGTTGCAGCATACGAATCCGCAGCAGCAGTCCATTACGCAGAAATTCGCAACCGGCTTGCACGGAGCGGCAATCTCATCGGTCCCATGGATATGTTGATTGCGGCCCATGCCCGTGCGCTGGATCTCGTTTTAGTGACAGACAACACCCGTGAATTTTCCCGTGTCGATGGGCTCAAAATCGAAAACTGGTTGGCGCCGGAGGATCATCCATGACCGTTGTCGTCCATACCGGCGGCTGCCAATGCGGTGGCGTTCGCTTTCGTGTCGAGGGCGCGCTTGGCGATGCGTCCGTCTGCCATTGCCGGATGTGCCAGAAGGCCGCGGGAAATTTCTACCTGCCGCTGGTTTCCGTGCGGCAGGCAAAGCTCATCTGGACACGCGGCGAACCCAAGCGTTTCCAGTCCTCCAACGCAGCGTCGCGCGGCTTTTGCGGCGATTGTGGCACGCCGCTGACCTATGAGGCACCGGATGGCGTGGCGCTGACGATCGCCGCCTTTGACCGGCCGGAAGGGATCGTCCCGACAATCCAGTGGGGCATTGAGGCCAAGTTGCCTTATGTCGATCAGATCCCGCAATTGCCGGGCGAGGATACGATGGCCGACCAGGACGCCGTATCCTTCCTCGCCCATCTGGTTTCCTACCAGCATCCGGATCACGATACGGCCGAGTGGCCGCCGGAGGAGCGCCGATGAGCATCAGCCGCATCTATACCGGCGGCTGCCAGTGCGGCGCGGTGCGTTACCGGGCGGAAGGAACGCTTGGCGATCCGCATCTGTGTCATTGCCGCATGTGCCAGAAGGCATCCGGCAACTATTTCATGCCGCTTGCCAATGTGCCGCGCGCCAATTTCAGCATCACCCGCGGCGCTCCCGGTTGGTTCCGCTCCTCGCATCTGGTCCGGCGTGGCTTCTGTTTCCTTTGCGGCACGCCGCTGTTTTACGATATGCCCGAGGCCGATTTCATCAATATCGTGCTGGGCTCTCTCGACGATCCCTATGACGTGCGGCCGCTGACCCAATCCGGCGTCGAATCGCGCATGCCATGGTTTTCGCACCTGCCGGGATTGCCCGGCACGGAGATCGATGACGGCGAGACGGCGAGCACCGAGCGGCACATTGCCATTCTGGAATCGAACCGCCAGCATCCCGATTACGATACAGAACATTGGCCAGTGGAGGAGGAGTGACATGACAAAAACCAGCCGGACCGGAGGCTGCCAATGCGGCGCCGTTCGTTTCAAGATCCACGGTGCGCTCGGCCGCCCCTCGATCTGCCATTGCCGCATGTGCCAGAAGGCATTTGGTGGCTTCTTCGGCCCCTTGGTCACCGTTGAAGGCGAGGCGGAATGGACGCGCGGCGAGCCCAGCTATTTCCAGTCTTCGGTCAATATTGCCCGCGGTTTTTGCGCCGCCTGCGGCACGCCTTTGACCTACCGGCATCCGGGCGGCCTTGAAATCGCTATCGGCGCCTTTGACGACCGCTCCGATCTGGCGCCGCAGATCCAGGTCAATTTCGCCGCCCGCAATGCCTGGGTGACGACGATCTTCGACCAGCCGGTGCATGAAGATCCCAACTATTACATGCAGCAGGAGCAGATCATCTCCTTCCAGCATCCGGACCATGACACCGAGGTCTGGCCGCAATTCCCGCACATGTCCTGACCGGCAGTTTTAATTGATCGTTGAAAGCAGACAGCATGACCGAAATTCTTCGCACGCTCTATCCTGAAATCGAGGCCTATGCCTCCGGCCATCTCGACGTTGGCGATGGTCACAGAATCTATTGGGAAAAATCCGGAACGCCGGGCGCCAAGCCGGCCGTCTTCCTGCATGGCGGCCCCGGTGGCACGATCTCTGCGAACCACCGCCGGCTGTTCGATCCGAAGCTGTATGACGTGACGCTGTTCGACCAGCGCGGTTGCGGCAAATCCACGCCGCATGCGGAACTGGAAGCCAACACCACCTGGCATCTGGTTGCCGATATCGAGCGGCTGCGCGAAATGGCCGGCGTCGATCAATGGCTGGTGTTCGGCGGCTCCTGGGGGTCGACATTGGCGCTTGCCTATGCGGAAAAACACCCGGAGCGTGTTTCCGAACTGGTCGTGCGCGGCATCTACACGCTGACCAAGGCCGAACTCGACTGGTACTATCAGTTCGGCGTCTCGGAAATGTTCCCGGACAAGTGGGAGCGTTTCATTGCACCGATCCCGGAAAACGAACGCCACGAGATGATGCACGCCTATCACCGGCGGCTGACCAGCGACGACCGCGCGACCCGGGTTGCGGCTGCCAAATCCTGGAGCATCTGGGAAGGCGAGACCATCACGCTTCTGCCTGAACCCTCGACCTCGACGCCGTTCGAACAGGAAGAATATGCCCACGCCTTCGCCCGCATCGAAAATCATTTCTTCGTCAACGCCGGCTGGCTGGACGAGGGACAATTGTTGCGCGACGCCCACAAGCTGCATGGCATTCCCGGCGTCATCGTTCATGGCCGGTACGATATGCCATGCCCGGCAAAATATGCCTGGGCGCTTCACAAGGCCTGGCCCGAAGCCGAGTTTCATCTGATCGAAGGGGCGGGGCATGCCTATTCCGAGCCTGGTATTCTCGACAGGCTGATCCGGGCGACGGACGGGTTTGCGGGGAAGAATTGACATGACCGTGTATGCCGCTTGCACCCCCCTCTGTCACGTTGTGACATCTCCCCCACAAGGGGGGAGATCGTTCATTTCCCCTACCAGCTTTCCGGTGAGGCGAGCACGGAGCATTCGGTTGATCTCCCCCCTTGTGGGGGAGATGTCGGCGTCGCCGACAGAGGGGGGTAAATCCCGATGTGCTGGAGGCCGAGTATGACCCGCGAACGCATCCACCTCTTCGACACCACGCTGCGCGATGGCCAGCAGACGCCGGGCATCGATTTTTCCGTCGAGGACAAGATCGCCATTGCCGCGCTGCTGGACGAATTCGGCGTGGATTATGTCGAGGGCGGTTATCCCGGCGCCAATCCGACCGACACGGAATTCTTCAGCAAGAAGCGCACCACGAGTGCGCGCTTCGTCGCCTTCGGCATGACCAAGCGCGCCGGTGTGTCCGCCTCCAACGATCCGGGGCTGACCGCATTGCTGCAGGCAGAAAGCGACGCGATCTGTCTTGTCGCCAAGAGCTGGGACTATCATGTCCGCGTTGCCCTTGGCTGTTCCAACGAAGAAAACCTCGAATCGATCCAGTCGTCCGTCGAGGCCGTTGTGGCCTCCGGCAAGGAAGCGATGATCGATTGCGAACATTTCTTCGACGGCTACAAGGCCAACCCGGCCTATGCGCTGGCCTGCGCCAAGACCGCCTATGATGCCGGCGCCCGCTGGGTCGTGCTTTGCGATACCAATGGTGGTACACAGCCTCCGGAAATCCGCGATATCGTCGCAGCGGTGATTGCCCATGGCGTACCCGGTGCCAATCTCGGCATCCATGCGCATAACGATACCGGCCAGGCCGTCGCCAATTCGCTGGCTGCCGTCGAGGCTGGCGTGCGCCAGATCCAGGGCACGCTGAACGGCATCGGTGAACGCTGCGGCAACGCCAATCTGGTGACGCTGATCCCGACGCTGGCCTTGAAGGAAGCCTATACCAGCCGCTTCGAGACGGCGATCGACGCCGACCGGCTGCAGGAACTGACCCAGCTGTCGCATTCCTTCGACGAACTGCTCAATCGCTCGCCGGACCACCAGATGCCCTATGTCGGCGCGTCGGCCTTTGCCACCAAGGCCGGCATTCATGCATCGGCGCTCCTGAAGGACCCGCGCACCTACGAGCATGTGACGCCCGAAAGCGTCGGCAACCTGCGTAAGGTCATGGTGTCGGACCAGGGCGGCAAGGCCAATTTCATCAACGCACTCAAGCGCCGCGGCATCATCGTTTCCAAGGATGATCCGAAACTCGACCAGCTGATTTCCATCGTCAAGGAAAACGAGGCAACCGGCTATGCCTATGAAGGGGCCGATGCCAGCTTCGCCATCTTGGCGCAAAGAATCCTCGGCTCGGTGCCGGATTTCTTCCATGTCGAAAGTTTTCGCGTCATGGTCGAGCGGCGTTTCGATGCCAATGGCCATCTGAAGACCGTTTCTGAAGCGGTGGTGAAGGTCTCGGTCGATGGCGAAGCCACCATGTCGGTCGCCGAAGGTCATGGTCCGGTCAACGCGCTCGATCTGGCCCTGCGCAAGGATCTCGGCAAATACCAGTCGGAGATCGAGGACCTGGAACTGGTGGACTATAAGGTGCGTATCCTCAATGGCGGCACCGAGGCCATCACCCGCGTCCTGATCGAATCCGTCGACGGCACCGGCGCCCGCTGGTGGACGGTCGGCGTCTCCGACAACATCATCGACGCATCATTCCAGGCGCTGATGGATTCGATCGTGTTCAAGCTGTTGAAGAACCGCGATCGGGCCGGTTTGGCTGCGGCCGAGTAGGGTATTCGCCTTCAAGCCCCATGTTGCTGTTTTGGAGGAGGCGCGCTTTCTTAACCGAGGGCGCGCGCCAACTCCTGCAATCGTCACGTCGGTGTCGGCTCGACTTTCTTGGCATTCGGCCGCCGCAGGTTGAAAAGGTTGCCCACCAGGATCAGTCCCGCGCCGATCGCCGTAAAACTGTCGATCGCCTCGGAGTACAAGAGGAAACCGAGCACTGCGGACAAGGGCACCCGCAGATAATCCATCGGCATGACAACAGTGGCATCCGCGTGAGACAGCGCCTTCGCCATGCAGAAATGGGCAAACGAGCCAGCGAATGCGAACAGGAATATCCATGGCCATGTTGAGGCCGATGGCCAAAGCCAGACGTTTATCGCCGGAATGATCCCGATGATCGATTGGATGACGAGCATCCAGAAAAGGATCTTCGTTGCGCTGTCGGAGCGGGTCAGTGCCTTCGTGGAAATGAACGAAATCGCAAACGCGAAGGCGGCGCCCAGTGTGATCAGGTGACCCGGATTGAGGGGGGCGGCACCCGGACGCACGATGAGCGCCACACCTGCCAGACCGAAAAGGATGACGACGCCTTTTCGCCATGTCAGCCGCTCACCGAGGAAGATCGCAGCCAGAAACGCAGCCCAGATGGGGGCGGTGAATTCAATCGAAATGACCTGAGCCAGCGGAATGAGCGTCAGGCCCATCAACCAGGCATATTGCCCCGCATAATGCGCAACGTTGCGGCCGATATGTTTGGGCAGGATGCTGGTTCGCATCGCTCTGATGCCGCCTTCGCGATACACCAGCGGCAACAGCATGAAAAAGGCAATGACGGACCGCATCTCCATTGCCTGAAAAACATCGAGCTCGCGGGTGATAACGCGGCCCGATACAGCCATGAGCAGGATCAGGACCACAGACGTCACCATCCATGCTGCCGCCTTTGCGATCGACGGGCTGTTATCCATGCGAGGTGTGCTTTCAAGTTCGAGTGGCGGCTCGGGATCACCCAGTATCATAGGGGGGCGGGAGCTTGCCCGCCTGATTTAATCAGGCGGGCTAAGACGTCATGCCCCGGTACACTTCGGATCTTGTGCCGGTGGAGCGCGCCTATCGGAGCGCTCGAAAGTCACAACACCAGCCGGAATTTTGCAAACCCGTCTGCCCCATCACCAGCATCCTCGATCTTCAGGCCTTTCACATCAGCCATCAGCCCGCGCGCCTTCGGGCCGCTCTCGAACAGCGCCGTTGCACCTTCGACCGGCGCAAAGCTCCAGTTGCCGTCGGCCGACGGGTTGATGGTGCCTTCGGCGATGATGTAGCGGACGATGACGTCGCGGTTGGTGTCGGGCGCGGCGAAGACGACCTTGTCGCTGGCGATTTCCGGGAACTTGCCGCCGCCACCGGCGCGATAATTGTTGGTGGCAACGACGAATTTCTGGGCCGGGTCGATTGGTTTGCCTTCGAACGACAGGTTGCGGATACGGTTGGAATCCGGGTTTACGGCCTTGCCGTCACCGTCATATTTCGCCGGTTGCGACAGATCAATTTGGTAGGTGACGCCGTCGATAATGTCGAAATTGTAGGAGGGGAATGTGGTGTTGAGCAGAGCCACGTCCTTGGCGCCGGGCGCGACGGTGTTGAACATGCCGGCCGACATTTCCAGCCAGTTCTTCACCTGCGCTCCGGTGATGACGACGGCCTGGACGGTGTTCGGATAGAGATAGAGGTCGGCGACATTCTTGATGGCGATGTCACCGGCCGGAACGTCGGTATAGTAATCGGCGCCACCGCGTCCTCCAGCCTTGAAGGGGGCGGCTGCCGAAAGAACCGGAAGGTCCTTGTATTCCGTGTCCTTCAGCATCTCCTTGATATACCAGGTCTGCGCGTTGGAGACGATCTGCACCGAGGGGTCGTCGGCCACCAGCGCAAAGTAGGAATAGAGCGGCGCCGAGGTCTTGCCGACCGGCGTGCGGACATAGGCGAGCGTCGCTTCATGCTCGGCACTGGCGGCCGCGATGATATCGGCGCGATCGGGCACGTCAGCCACCACCTTCTTGTCTTCGCGGTGATAGATCGGCCGCGCCTCGGTGGTGAAATCGACGATCTTCCAGCTGTTGCCGTCCTTTTCGAGGAGAAGGTCGATCAGGCCGAGATGCGAGCCCCAGAAGCCGCCCATGACGGCCGGCTTGCCGAGCAGCGTGCCCTTGACCGGATCAACACCTTCGATGCCGTCAAAACTCTTCGGGCCGGGGAAGACGAGATGCTGGTGACCGGTAAACACGGCGTCGATACCCTCGACACCGGCGAGATAGAGCGAGGCATTTTCCATGCGGTCGCTCTGGCCGGAGCCGTCGATGCCGGAATGGGAGAGCGCGATGATGATATCGGCACCTTCCTCCTTCATCACGGGCACCCAGGCCTTGGCCGCCTCGACGATATCGCGCGTCTGCGCCTTGCCCTCGAGGTTCTTGATGTCCCAGAGCATGATCTGCGGCGGCACGAAGCCGATGATGCCGATCTTCAGCTCGCTTGCAGCGCCCGAACCGTCGGTGATGGTTTTTTCAACGATCGTGTAGGGCTTGAAGAACAGCTGGTCGTCCTTCGGATTGGCTGCGAGCTGCCCCTTGGTCAGGTTGGCGCAGACGTAAGGGAAATTGGCGCCACCCAGCACCTTGAACATATAGTCGAGGCCATAGTTGAACTCGTGGTTCCCCAGCGTGCCTGCCTCGTAGCCAAGCACGTTCATCGCCTTGATGACCGGATGGACGTCGCCTTCCTTCATGCCATGCTGATAGGCCATGTAGTCGCCCATCGGATTGCCCTGCAGGAAGTCGCCATTGTCGACGAGGAAGGAATTGCCGGCTTCGGCGCGGATCTTGTCGATGATCGAGGCGGTGCGGGCAAGGCCCAGCGTGTCGTTCGGCTTGTCGCCGTAATAGTCGTAAGGGAAGACGTGGACGTGGATGTCGGTGGTTTCCATGATGCGCAGATGCGCCTGATTGGCGGCGGCGCGCGCTGCAAAGGGGTGCAGCAGGACAAGCGCAGAGGTGGCTGC
The DNA here is from genome assembly GCA_900473685.1 of Hyphomicrobiales bacterium. GTDB lineage: Bacteria > Pseudomonadota > Alphaproteobacteria > Rhizobiales > Rhizobiaceae > Pararhizobium. The sequence goes on along the minus strand of UCNE01000002.1, from coordinate 284,575 downwards.
GACACCGCTCAAGAGCGAGCGGCGGGTAATCGGGTGGAGCGCGAGCATGGATGACATCGTGAAGTCCTTATCTCTGACCGGTCATTGCCGTGAAAGGAACCTAAAGCGGCAAATGTCAGAATGCACCCCGTAAAATATCGGGTATTTACGGCAAGCCACCGTGAAACTGCCGGGAAAACCCCGGGAAACCTCATTGTGAGCTTTGCTGTAGCAAGGTTCACGGAAATGAATTGGTTGATCACTCCTGTTTGGAGTAGGACGGCCACAATGACAAAGGGCTGCCAGAGGTAGCCTGCAACGGGATGAAATGCCATGACTGACGCGAAACAAACACCAGCGGTGCAAAACGGCGATTCTCCTCGCGGTTTTGCTTTTGCGCTAACAGCCTATCTGCTCTGGGGTTTCCTGCCGTTCTTCATGAAGGCCGTCGCGCATATTCCGGCCTTCGAGGTCGTGGCGCACCGGATCGTCTGGTCGGTGCCGCTCGCCGGTGCCGTCTTGATCCTGCTCGGACGTACGGAGGACGTGAAGGTGGCATTGCGCAGCCCGCGCATGCTGAAGATGGCGATGCTGACGGCCATCCTGATCACCATCAACTGGGGCATCTATGTCTGGGCGATCGGGGCAGGGCGGGCGCTCGAAACCGCGCTTGGCTATTATATCAATCCGCTGTTCTCGATCTTCCTCGGCGCGGTTCTCCTGAAGGAAAAGCTCAACCCGGCACAGATCGTCGCGATCGTTCTCGCCGCGATCGCCGTCGTCGTGCTTGCCTTCGATGCGGGTGGCCTGCCCTGGGTATCGATCGGCCTGGCGCTGTCCTGGGGGCTGTACGCCTTCTTCCGCAAGACGCTGCCGGTCGGCCCTAATCAGGGCTTTTTCCTGGAAGTGCTGTTGCTCAGCGTTCCCGCGCTTGGCTATATCGCCTATCTGGAATTCACCGGGCAGGGCCATTTCACCGATACCGGCTGGGCCGATGTCGCGTGGCTGATGGCGTGCGGCGTGGTCACGGCGATCCCGCTGATGATCTATGCCAACGGCGCCAAGCTGTTGAAACTGTCGACCATCGGCATCATGCAGTACATCGCCCCGACGATGATCTTCATCATCGCCGTCTTCGTCTTTCATGAGCCCTTCGGCACGTCGAAGCTGATTGCCTTCATCCTGATCTGGGCAGCGCTGGCGGTCTATTCGACCTCGATGATCCTGGAAAGCCGCGCCCGCCGGGCAGCCGTGCCAAATCCCGCCGAGTAATCGGCGGGATTTACCAAATTTTCACAGCTTGGCGATGATGCCGTCGTCGCCGTCGCGGTCGATCTGGCTGGCCCAATGGGCAAGCAGGGCCGGAACGACTTCGTCGGCGCTGTCGATGACCAGCGGCTGGACGAGATGGGCGGTGTGGATGAAGCCGCTGTCGGCCATGTGATGGATCAGCTTCATCAGCGGATCCCAGAAACCGTTGATGTTGACCAGCACGATCGGCTTGCGGTGACGGCCAAGCTGCGCCCAGGTCATCACCTCGACGATTTCCTCGAGCGTACCGATGCCGCCGGGCAGGGTGACGAACGCATCCGAACGCTCGAACATCTTGTGCTTGCGCTCATGCATGTCGGGCGTGACGATCAGTTCGCTGAGCTGTCCCAGCGAATGACGGGTGGCCTCCATATCCATCAGGAATTCTGGTATAATGCCGGTCACGCGGCCGCCATGCGAAAGAACACCGCTTGCGACGGCGCCCATGATGCCCTTCGTGCCGCCGCCATAGACGAGGCGAAGGTGATTTTCGGCGATGGATTTGCCAAGAATCCGGCCAGCATCCATGAAGGATTGATCGCGCCCGGGCTGGGAGCCGCAATAGACGCACACGGATCGAATCGGGGTATTTTGCTCGTTCATGGTCCAAAGAGACATTGCGAGGCAGCATGCGTCAAGAAAAATGACGGGAAACAGGGCTTTCGGCTGGTCTGAACATGCGGCGATGCTTGTGGAAAACCTCGGGAATCGTTAGCAATTTTTAAGCATGAGCTGACGTTATGGGCAGGCTGATTCCGTTCAGCAAAAACAGGCGGAAAGCTGCGGGCATAAAGGCTTGGAAAAAGCTGTCCCTCTGCGCCCGTGTTGGGCGCAGGCGGTTCCGGGCCATTTGGAGATGTGCATGATGAAGAACAAGGCCGGCTGGGTGGCCCTTATCGTCCTGGCAATTGCGTCCCTGCTGATGATTTTCTTTGTCATGCCGAATATCAACGGCACCAAGGACAAGGTGACGGCGGATGCCGTGACCAAGCAACCCGGCGCAAAGCCAACCGGCGACAAGCCTGCGGATGCAAGCACCGCCGACGCAAAGGGCGCGCGGCCGACGGCCGGCAGCGAAACGGCCGATGCCCCGGCAACCACCGAGACCAAATCCGCCGATCCGGCCGCCGCATGGACGGTGCCGGGCTTCGACGTGCTCAGAGTCGAACCGGATGGCTCGACGGTGATTGCCGGACGGGCACAGCCCAATACCAAGCTTGAGATCGTCAATGGCGAAACTGTCGTCGGAACCGCCGATGTCGGCGCCACCGGTGATTTTGCCGCGATCTTCGACAAGCCGCTTCCGGCTGGCGATTATCAGCTGACGTTGCGCAGTGTCGGCGAAAACGGGGTGACCAAGTCTTCGGAGGAAGTTGCGACTGTCTCGATCCCGAAAGACAAAACCGGCGAGTTGCTCGCTATGGTGTCGAAGCCCGGAGAGGCAAGCCGCATCCTGACCAAGCCGGCGGCTGACGCTTCCGGACAGGTGGCAAAGACTGAGCAGACATTGGCAACGGCCGAGACCGCCACGGATGGCGCAAAGCCTGCCGGTACGGCGGCTTCAACGCCAGTCACGGCAGCGGGCGACAAATCGGTAGTCGGCGTGTCCGCCGTCGAAATCGAAGGCAAGAAGATCTTTGTGGCCGGCAATGCCAAGGCCGGTGCGCTGGTGCGCATCTATGCCGATGACACGCTAGTCGGAGAAACCAAGACCGACGAACAGGGCCGCTTCGTCGTCGACGGGACCATTGAGCTGCCTGTCGGCAATCACACGATCCGTGCCGACATGATGGGTGCGGATGGCAGCAAGGTCGAGTTGCGCGCCGCTGTGCCGTTCGATCGTCCGGCCGGTGATCAGGTGGCGGCCGTGGCGCAGGGTAACGCACAGGGTTCCGTCGTGCCGTTCGATGGCGGCAGCTTCGATGGCTTGCGCCTGGAAGCAACCAAGGCGCTCAGCCTGCTGAAGGCCCAGTTTGCCGGTGGCAAGGTGCCGACGGCAGAAGAACTGGCGGCGGCGCGTTCGGCCACCGAAATTGCCTTGAAGTCGCTTGCCGATTTCAAGGTTGCCGACAATCTCGATGCCAACGTCAAGGAAATGGCGGCCAAGACCGCGACGGCCGCGACGGATGCGCTGACCATGCTGAAGGCACTTCCCAAGGATGCGGCCAGTGTGTCTGCATCGCTCGGCAAGATCGAGACTGCAGTCGGCTCGGCGCTGATGCCACGCACCGATGGCACGGGTAACGATGCGGTTGCAAGCCAAACCGCAACGCCGGCGCCGGCTGAAGACAATGCTGCGGTTGCAGGCACAGTACCGGCTGCGGGCGGCGATGCGGCCAAGCCGGCGGCTGCGGAAACGGCACAGAAGCCTGCCGCAGAGTCAGCCACGCCTTCCCCTGAGGCAGGCACGGCCGCTACCGGCAACGCCACCGCAGCAACCGGGCAGGCGGCAGCCGAACCGGAAACGGTGCAGCAGGCACCGTTGCAGCAGAGCAAGACCTCGGTGATCATCCGCCGTGGCGATACGTTGTGGCAGATCTCGCGCCGCGTCTATGGCGCCGGTGTGCGCTACACGACGATCTATCTTGCCAATGAGGATCAGATCACCGATCCCGACCGGATCCTTCCGGGCCAGATCTTCGGCGTGCCGGACAAGGCGATGTCGGAATCCGAATCGGAAGAGATGCACCGCAAGCATGTGAAGCATCTTCCCTGATCGGTTTTTAACTGCCGCTCCATTGCGGCTGCCGATGATAAGACCTATCTGAGATACAAAGCGGCGCCTTGAAAAGGGCGCCGCTTTTGATTGAAAATAGCTTCTGCGCGCCACCTCCTCGATGTCCTTCATTGTCGTGACATCCAAGACGCGCAAGGACTGCCGCATGTGACGTGCGGTGGGTGAACGAAGGCGGGACACGACGTGGCAGCGCAAAAGAAAACGGTATCGGCGGATTCAGGTAATCCGTTGCAGACGATCATCAATCTCTGGCCCTATATGTGGCCGAGTGACCGCACTGATCTGAAGATGCGTGTCGTGTGGGCGACGGTCATTCTGCTGGTTGCCAAGGTCGTGCTGTTGCTGGTGCCCTATTTCTTCAAATGGGCGACCGATGCGCTGAACGGCAAGACCGACATTGTCGGTGTTCTCCCTGTCGTGTTCACCGGCGCCGTCATGCTGGTACTGGCCTATAATCTTGCCCGCCTGTTGCAAGCGGGGCTGAACCAGCTGCGCGATGCGCTGTTTGCCAGTGTCGGCCAGCACGCGGTGCGCCAGCTTGCCTATCGCACCTTCGTCCACATGCACCAGCTGTCGCTGCGCTTCCATCTGGAACGGCGCACCGGCGGCCTGTCGCGTATCATCGAACGCGGCACCAAAGGCATCGAGACGATCGTCCGCTTTACCATCCTCAACACGGTGCCGACGCTGATCGAGTTCCTGATGACGGCGGTGATCTTCTGGTGGGGGTATGGTTTCAGCTATCTGCTCGTCACCGCCATCACCGTCGCGCTTTATATCTGGTTCACCATCAAGGCGAGCGACTGGCGCATCTCGATCCGCCGGTCGATGAATGACAGCGATACCGACGCCAATACTAAGGCGATCGATTCTCTGCTGAACTTCGAGACTGTAAAATATTTCGGCAACGAGCAGATGGAAGCCCAACGCTTCGATCAGTCGATGGAGCGCTACGAGCGTTCGGCCACCCAGGTTTGGACGTCGCTTGGCTGGCTGAACTTCGGCCAGGCGGTGATTTTCGGGGCCGGTACGGCAATCATGATGGTGATGTCGGCCTTGGCGGTGCAGCGCGGCGAACAGTCGCTCGGCGATTTCGTCTTCATCAATGCCATGCTGATGCAGCTTTCCATTCCGCTCAATTTCATCGGCTTCGTCTATCGCGAAATCCGCCAGGGCCTGACGGATATCGAGCAGATGTTCGACCTGCTGGAAGTTGAGGCGGAAGTCGTCGATAGCCCGGACGCCAGGGAATTGGCGATCGACAGGGGCGCCATCGCCTTCAAGGATGTGCATTTCGCCTATGATCCGGCCCGGCCGATCCTCAAGGGCATCTCGTTCGAAGTTCCGGCCGGAAAGACGGTTGCGGTCGTCGGTCCCTCCGGCGCTGGAAAGTCCACCTTGTCGCGGCTGCTCTACCGGTTCTACGACGTGCAGGAGGGTTCAATCACCATCGACGGCCAGGATGTGCGCGATGTGAAGCAGAAGAGCCTGCGCGCCGTGATCGGCATGGTGCCGCAGGATACCGTGCTGTTCAACGACACCATTGCCTACAATATCCGCTACGGCCGCACCTCTGCCACGCAAGGCGAGGTGGAAGCCGCAGCCGACATTGCCCAGATCGGCGGCTTCATCAAGAGCTTGCCGGAAGGTTATGGCGCCATGGTCGGTGAGCGTGGCCTGAAGCTGTCGGGCGGTGAAAAGCAGCGCGTGGCGATCGCCCGCACCGTTTTGAAAAGCCCACCGATCCTGATCCTCGACGAAGCAACCTCGGCGCTTGATACCCGCACGGAACAGGAAATCCAGACGGCCCTCGACATCGTCTCGCAGAACCGCACGACGCTGGTCATCGCCCACCGGCTGTCCACCGTCATCCATGCCGACGAGATCATCGTGCTGAAGGACGGTGGTATCGCCGAGCGCGGCACTCATGGCGAACTGATCGACCGCGACGGCCTCTACGCCTCGATGTGGAACCGTCAGCGCGAGGCAACGCAGGCGGAAGAGACCCTCAAGAAGGTACGCGAGAGCGACGATCTCGGCGTCATCGTTCGTGGCCCGGCAGCGGTCTGAGCGTCAGTCGCCCGGTCCCGCAAACAGGATCAGGTTGCCGTCCGGATCAAGCACGATGAAAGTCCGTGCGCCCCAAGGCTGCGTCTTCAACGGTTGATGAAAGCTGACGCTGGCCGCCTGGTAGTCGAGAAAGAGCGCCTTGATATCAGCGGCACTGTCGAGCGTGATCGATGCCGACAGCAATTCCTCGCGCCGCCGGATATCGCCCACGAAAACAGGCTCTGACACGTGCCGCAGGCACAGTCGTGCCTTGTCCCGTTCAACGAGGCCGTAGAACGGCGGATCGCCATAAGCGAAATCAACTGTGAAGCCGAGTCTTTCCGTGAAAAAGGCAAGGGATGTGGCGAAGTCGGAGACATAGAGGACCGCTTCTGTTCCGCTGAGATAGGGACGTTCAGAGATCGTTTCGGCCGGATTGTTCATGGTATCGGCTCCTGCCGATGCGCCCTACAGCAACGCGGAAAATGTGCCTGCTTCCACAGGGAATTGTCAAGGTTGCAAGTGCGAAGGAGCGAAGAGCCTTGCGCTACAGTGGGCTATTCACTGCGCCGCATTGCTCCCGCCTTGTTTTCAGGCTAGGTCGATGGCGTCGAATTTGCAGGAGATGCCGTAAGATGAGCTTGATCAACACAGTGCGCAACACGCTGGTTCCGGTGCACAAGGAAGGTTATCGCTTTATTGCCGGTTTCTTCGTCGTTTCGCTGGTTCTCGGTTTCCTCTGGGAACCACTGATGTGGATCGGCTTCATCCTGACGGCCTGGTGCGCCTATTTCTTCCGCGATCCCGAGCGCATGACACCGCTTGACGACGATCTGGTGATCAGCCCGGCCGATGGCCGCGTCTCGTCGATCGCGATGATGACGCCGCCGGAAGAGCTTGGCCTCGGAACCGTGCCGATGCTGCGCATCACCGTGTTCATGAATGTCTTCAATTGCCATGTGAACCGTGCACCGATGCGCGGCAAGATCAGCCGGATCGCCTACCGGGCCGGCAAATTCGTCAATGCCGAACTCGACAAGGCGAGCCACGAGAACGAGCGCAACGGTCTCGTCATCGAAACCACACATGGCGACATCGGCGTCGTCCAGATTGCCGGCCTCGTTGCCCGGCGCATCATGTGCTGGTCGGCCCCTAATGATACGCTGCAGGTGGGCGAACGCTTCGGCCTTATCCGCTTTGGCTCGCGTCTCGATGTCTTCCTGCCGGAAGGTGCCGAGCCCCGCGTCAGCCTTGGCCAAACGGCCATTGCCGGCGAAACCGTTCTGGCCGAGTTCGGCTCTGCCAAGGGACCGGTCATCAGCCGTCGCGGTTGATGCAAGAGGCGACAGCGAAACAGGAGCAGATCATGGAAACGCCCTTTCCGCCCTTTGACCCGCACGGTCCGAACGACGACGAGGCCCGTGGCCCGCGCCTTCGGGAGATTCCGTTGCGGCTGCTCGTGCCCAACCTGATTACGGTGCTTGCCATCTGTGCCGGGCTTTCCGGCATTCGTCTCGCCTTCGAAGGCCGTTTCGAGCTTGCCGTTGCCATGGTGCTGGTCGCCGCATTCCTCGACGGTATCGACGGCCGCGTCGCCCGTCTCTTGAAGGCGACGTCGAAGTTCGGCGTGCAGATGGATTCGCTGGCCGACATCGTCAACTTCGGTGTCGCCCCGGCGCTTGTCCTCTATGCCTACGTGCTCGATCAGGCACGGTCGCTTGGCTGGATCGCAGCGCTGATCTACGTCATCGCCGCCGGTCTTCGCCTGGCCCGTTTCAACGTCATGGCCGAGCGCGATATCAAGGCCAAGTGGCAGTCGGAATATTTCGTCGGCGTGCCGGCCCCGGCCGGAGCCATGCTGGTGCTGCTGCCCGTCTATCTTGGGCTGCTGGGCGTCGAGACGGACCGTGTGCTGGGCCTGATTTCGTCCGCCTACACCGTCCTCATTGCCTTCCTGCTCGTCAGCCGCCTGCCGGTCTGGTCGGGCAAGTCGGAGAACCGCGTCCGTCGCGATCTGGTTCTTCCAGTCATTCTGGTTGTCGTGCTTTATGTTGCAACGCTGATGAGCTTTACCTGGGAAACGATGGCCATTACTGCGGTCGGCTATCTGCTGACACTGCCGTTCGGCGCGCGCGCCTGGCACCGCAAATATGGCAGCAAATGGCCGGGCCATCCCGATCATTCGCAGCCGGGCGAAGATGGCTTGCCGGGCGACAAGACATAGCACGGTCGGCTGCCCTGGCTGATTTGGATTGCCAAACCGATCGACTTGAACGACCGCCGCAAACTCAAGCTTTGCGGCGGTCGTTTTCATTTTCCGCCAATGGTGCACCGGGCCTGTGCTTGACATGTGCTCGGACCGGCCAGTAGGTTTGCCGCGCGTACGGTCGAAAATATCGTCATCTGACGCATCCTGCCGTTATCGTTCAACCGGAGAGATCCCAATGCGCCGACTCATTTCTCACGAAAATCCTGTTCGAAATTCTGAGAAATTGAGGTTCCATGCGCACTTTGAATCTGGGCATCCTCGCCCATGTGGATGCTGGCAAGACTAGCCTTACCGAACGGCTGCTTTTTGATTGCGGCGTCATCGACAAGCTCGGCAACGTCGATACCGGCAATACACAAACCGACAGTCTTGAACTTGAACGGCAACGCGGCATCACCATCAAGGCCGCCGTCGTGTCGTTTCATATCGGCGATATCGTCGTCAATCTCATCGATACGCCCGGTCACCCCGATTTCATCGCCGAAGTCGATCGAGTGGTCGGATTGCTGGATGCCGCAATCGTCGTTGTCTCCGCCGTCGAAGGAATCCAGGCGCAGACGCGCGTTCTGGTCCGTGCGTTACAGCGTTTTTCCGTGCCGTTGGTTTTCTTCATCAACAAGGTTGATCGCCTTGGCGCGCGCTATGACAAGGTTGTGGAGGATATCGCCACCCAGTTGCGGATCCGGCCCATTGCCATGTCGGCCGTCATCGACGCCGGCAGCAAGCGGGCGCGCGTGGAGGCCCTCGACCCGGCAAGCGACCCGCTTTTCACGATCCTATGCGAAACGCTGGCCGAAAACGATGAGGTCTTGCTGGGCGATTATATCCAGGCCCCCGGCAGTCTCACTGATGGAAGGCTCGGCAGCGCCTTGGCGATCCAGGTTGCGGCAGGCCTTGTGCACCCGGCTTTTGCCGGGGCAGCAATGACCGGCGCCGGCGTGTCAGAGTTGACATCGGCCATAACAACGATGCTGCCAGCCCGCTGCCTTGACCCAAACGGACTGGTCGCCGGAAAGATCTTCAAGATCGAGCGCGGATGGGGCGGTGAAAAGCTGTCTTACCTTTATCTGACGTCCGGCACCGTTCAACTCCGGCAATCTCTGAATTTGCCGGCCGGCCCGGCCAGAGTGACCGGGATCCATGTTTTCGAACAGGGGCGGGTTCACGGTGTTGCCAGCTTCCATGCCGGGCAGATCGCACGGGTCGGCGGGCTGAACGGTGCCCGGATAGGCGATAGGGTGGGGAGCGGCCCGGTGCCGGGTGGCCGTGCGCATTTTGCCCCACCCACGCTGGAAACGCGGGTTCGGGCACAACGCCCCTCCGCCAGCGCGGCGTTATGGCTTGCCCTCAATCAGCTGGCCGAGCAGGACCCGTTGATCAATCTGCGCCGCAATGACGATACCAATGACGTCTTCCTGTCGCTCTATGGTGAGGTCCAGAAGGAGGTTATCCAGTCGACACTGCTGACGGACTTCAGTCTTGAGGCAATATTCGAGGAGAGCACGGTCATCTGCGTGGAACGCCTTGCCGGCAGCGGGTCCGGTCTGGAGCTCATGTTCAAGGACCCTAATCCGTTTATCGCCACGGTTGGACTGCGCGTCGAACCACGGCCGGAAGGGGCGGGCAACAGCTTTGCTTTGGAAGTGGATGTCGGCCAGATGCCCGCAAGCTTCTACCGCGCGGTCGAAGAGGCCGTGTTCGAGACGCTCAGGCAGGGGCTTTCCGGCTGGCAGATCATCGATTGCCATGTGGCGCTGACGGAGGCCCGGCAAAGCTCACCAACAAGCACGGCCGGGGACTTCCGGCAGTTGACGCCGCTGGTGCTGGCAACGGCGCTATCGGCCGCGCAGACCTTCATATGTCAGCCAGTCAGCCGCTTCTCCATCGAGGCTCCCTCGACGGCCGTCAGCGGTCTGCTCATGGCATTGGCGAAATCCGGAGCAACAACGACGGATACCGTCATCGTTGAGGCGGCAGCACGGCTGGAAGGTACGATCGCCTCTTCGATGGTCCAAGCCATCCAGCAGCAGTTGCCGGGGCTGACCAGCGGCGCAGGAACGATGGAGGCGTCCTTCGATCATTATGCGCCACTGACAGGCCCACCGCGTATGCGAGAGCGTTCGGCGATCGATCCGTTCAACCGCTCCGAATATTTGTCACGCATGCGGCGGAACTTTACCGGGGTCTAACCCGGCAAGCGGCGAGGAGCGCGCGGCAGATCAATCCGGCAGGCGGTAATCGACGATGCGGTTTTCGCGGACGATGAACAGCTTGCCGGTTTCCGTCTGATCTGGCCCTACCAGCGGCAGCAGCTTTGCGGCCACCTCGGACGGATGCGGTACGGTCGACGGGTCTTCGCCGGGAATAGCCTGCGCACGCATGGCTGTGCGTGTGGCGCCCGGATCGACCGAGAGGATGCGCAGCGGCAGGCGCTGCGTTTCTCCGGCCCAGGTGCGGGCCAGCGCCTCGACGGCGGCCTTGGAGGCGGAGTAGGGGCCCCAGAAGGGCTTGCATTTGTGTGCGGCGCTCGAGGACAGGATGAGGGCGCGGCCGGCGTCCGACTGCTGCAGCAGCGGATCGACGGAGCGGATCAGCCGCCAGGTGGCCGTGACGTTGACGGTCATCACCTTTTCGAACACCTTGGCCTCGACATGGCCGACCGGCGAGATGACGCCGAGAACGCCGGCATTGGCGACGAGAATGTCCAGTTTGCCCCAGCGCTCATTGATCGCACCGCCGAGCTTGTCGATCGCTGCCATATCGGCAAGGTCGAAGGGAACCAGCGTGGCGGGCAGGCCCCCTGCAGACTTGATCGCGTCATCGAGATCTTCCAGGCCTCCGACCGTGCGGGCACAGGCAATAACCTGCGCGCCAGCCTTCGCCAGTTCAAGCGCTGTGAAATAGCCGATGCCGCGCGATGCGCCGGTGACCAAGGCGATGCGGCCCTTGAGATCGATCATGTCTGGATGGCTCCGAATTCATTGATGCGGGCTTGCTGTGCCACACGTCCGGCGTCCGGCGCAAGCCGGGAACCGGATGTTGAGGAAACAAGCGTGATCCTCAAGCCCATTCCGGCTCAAGAAAGGGGATCAGCCATTGCTGGCGAGCATGGAGAGTTTGGGGCTTACGGCTTCACCATTCTTGTCGAGCAACCGCGTCGGATAGTCGCCGGTGAAATAGTGGTCGGTAAACTGCGGCCGGGCATTGTTGCGGTCTTCACCGCCGACGGCACGATACAGGCCATCGATCGTCAGGAACTCCAGCGAATCAGCACCAATGAATTTCGCCATCGCCTTGATGTCGTTGTACTGGTTGGCCAAGAGCTTGTCTGCGTTCGGCGTGTCGATCCCGTAGAAGTCGGGATAGAAGATCATTGGGCTGGCAACGCGGATATGAACTTCGGTTGCGCCGGCATCGCGGATCATCTGGACGATCTTCAGCGAGGTGGTGCCGCGCACGATCGAATCGTCGACGAGCACGACACGCTTGCCTTCGATCATCGCCCGGTTGGCCGAATGCTTCAGCTTGACGCCGAAAGCGCGGATCTGCTGCGTCGGCTCGATGAAGGTGCGGCCGACATAATGGTTGCGGATGATGCCGAGTTCGAAGGGAATGCCACTCGCCTGCGCATAACCGATAGCAGCCGGCGTGCCGCCGTCCGGCACGGGAACGACCACATCGGCATCGACCGGCGATTCCTTGGCAAGGTTGATGCCCATGTTTTTGCGCGCCACATAGACGTTGCGGCCGCCGACAACGGAATCGGGACGGGCGAAATAGACATATTCGAACAGGCAGAGCCGCTCCGGCTGCGGATTGACGGGCTTGCGCGCATCGATCTGGATCGAGCCGTCGGGCTGGATTTCGCAGATGATCACTTCGCCGTTTTCGACGTCGCGGATGTATTTCGCGCCGATAATGTCGAGTGCGCAGGTTTCCGAGCAGAAGATCGGCTTGCCGTCGAGTTCGCCCATGACCAGCGGCCGGATACCGGTGGGATCGCGGGCGGCGATCAGCTTGGTGCGGGTCATGGCCACCATCGAATAACCGCCTTCCATCTGCCGGATAGCGTCGATGAAACGGTCGGCTGTCGAGGTGTGACGCGAGCGGGCGATGAGATGAAGAACGACTTCGGTATCTGATGTCGACTGACAGATAGCGCCGGTGGCGATGATCTGGCGGCGCAGCGTCAGGCCGTTGGTGAAGTTGCCGTTATGGGCGATGGCGATGCCGCCGACTTCAAGCTCGGCAAACAGCGGCTGCACGTTGCGCAGCGCCACTTCGCCGGTTGTCGAATAACGCGTGTGGCCGATCGAGATGCTGCCCGGCAGTTTTGCGAGGATCGCCGGATCGGTATAGTGGTCGCCGACCAGGCCCATGCGCTTTTCGGTATGGAACTGCTTGCCGTCGAAGGTGACGATACCTGCCGCCTCCTGGCCGCGATGCTGCAGGGCGTGCAGGCCGAGCGCCGTCAGCGTTGCCGCATCCGGATGTCCCAGGATGCCGAACACGCCGCATTCTTCATGCAGCGTATCGCCGTCGATCTCATCGTGAATTTCTGCGGCTCGCAAATGGGTCATCGCTGTTGGCCTTTGTGTTAACGGCTGGAACGCGTTTGGCATATCGTATCAGGTCTTTACAGCAACGCGTGTCATTCACGACGTGTATTGGTCGCTGCGGTATTTCTAATGTACTGCATAATTCCCGGATCGGCTCCGATTTAAGAATTATGCAGCAGGCCTTCAAGCCGTCATGGCCTGAGGGTTTCACATATCATCGTTGCAAAATGGACAGAGCCCGCAAAAGCGGGCTCTCATTCTATCGTTTGGCCTTAGCCGTTTGTCGCTGCACCATTGGTGGCAGGCGTTTCTTCGGCTGGCGGCTGGGTTGTCGTCGTGCCGCCGGTGCCTTCGTTTTCGCCTTCGCCGGTCGTATCCTTGCCGCGCAGGCGGTCGAGGATCGTCGCATCGGCATTTTCAGGCAGGAGCGCGATCAGCTTGCCGCCGAGATTGTCGAGCAGCGGCTTGGATTTGGCTGTGGTGACCCAGACCGGCTGCTGCTGCGGGGCGACCAGCCAGTTGAAGAACAGCATGGCAACGACCACGAGCAGCACGCCGCGCGCAGCACCGAAGAGAAAACCGAGTGTCCGGTCCAGAGCGCCGATGCGGCTGTCGATGATGAAATCGGCGATCCGCATGGTGATGAAGGAAACGATGATCAGCGCCACCAGGAAGACGACGCCGGCCGAGCCGATCATCGCAACGGTGTCGCTGCTGGTGTAGTTCTTTGCGTAAGGCAACAGGTACGGATAGAGGAAATAGGCGGCAGCCGCGGCACCGAGCCAGCTTGCGACCGACAGAACTTCCCGGGAAAAGCCGCGAACCATGGCCAGGATGGCCGAGAAAAGCGCGACGCCGAGAACGATACCGTCGAGAATTGTAATGGGCATATTGTCCTACTCCGAAACCGCCTTGAGGCGGCCCTCGCTGATTTTCCGCGAACCATATATGATGACGCGAAAGGCGTCTTTCGATGGTCCATGATTGAACACTGTTTTCACCGGAATTCGCCATTTTTAAGCGGCGGTTTCCTCAATCATCGTTATCCGCCTGCTTCAAGGCTCCCTTCGAGCCGGCAATGCGCGCCACCAGATCCGGCAGGCTTTCCATCTCCGCCCAGCTCATGCCGTTGCCCTTGGGCAGGTCGGCGGAGGCGGCAGGCAGGACGGCCTGTGAAAAGCCGAGTTTTTCGGCTTCTTTAAGGCGCTGGGCGGTATGCGCGACCGGCCGGATGGCCCCGGACAGACTGACTTCGCCGAAATAGACGCAATCGGAGGGAAGGGCAAGACCGGCAAGCGAGGAAACCAATGCGGAAGCGACCGCAAGGTCGGCTGCAGGCTCAGAAATCCGGTATCCACCGGCAATATTGAGATAAACGTCGTGTTGGCCGAGGCGGACGCCGCAATGGGCCTCGAGCACAGCAAGGATCATCGACAACCGTGCCGAATCCCAGCCGACGACGGCGCGGCGTGGCGTACCGAGCGATGTCGGTGCCACCAGTGCCTGGACTTCGACCAGCACTGGCCGTGTTCCCTCCATTCCCGCAAACACCGCCGCACCCGGTGATTTCGAATTGCGTTCGCCGAGAAACAGTTCCGACGGGTTGGTGACTTCGCGCAATCCCTTGTCGGACATTTCGAACACGCCGATCTCGTCGGTTGGGCCAAAGCGGTTCTTGACGGTGCGTAGGATGCGGTAGTGGTGGCCGCGATCGCCTTCAAAATAAAGCACGGCATCGACCATATGCTCGACGACACGCGGCCCGGCGATCTGGCCTTCCTTGGTGACATGGCCGACCAGCACGATTGCGGCGCCCGTTTGCTTGGCAAAGCGGATCATCGCCTGAACGCCGGTGCGCACCTGGGTCACCGTGCCGGGCGCCGAATCGGCCGTGTCGCTCCACAATGTCTGGATCGAATCGATGATGGCGAGGTCCGGCCGCTTGCCTTCGCCAAGGGTGGCGAGGATATCCTCGACATTGGTTTCGGCAGCGAGAAGCACCTCGGTATCGGCAGCCCCCAGCCGTTGTGCCCGGAGCCGCACCTGCGCCACGGCCTCTTCGCCCGAGACATAGATGATCCGGTGCCCGCGCCGCGACAGGGCTGCGGCGGCCTGCATCAGCACCGTCGATTTGCCGATGCCGGGATCGCCGCCGATCAAGACGGCCGAACCGCGCACGAAGCCGCCGCCGGTTGCGCGGTCAAGCTCGGAAATTCCCGTCTGGATGCGCGGCGCATCCTCGATTTCGCCGGACAGCGTGGTCAGCGCAACGGGACGGCCCTTCTTCGGCGTCCGGCCGGGTCCGCCGCCGATGCCGCCCATCGGGTCTTCCTCGACGATCGTGTTCCACTGGTTGCAGCCTTCGCATTTCCCAACCCACCGGGTGTGAACGGTTCCGCAGTTCTGGCAGATGAATTGTGTCCGGGCTTTCGCCATCAAATTTCACTTTCGGGGAAGTCTTCGGAGGTCATGTCCTGGCGGCCGTGAAGGATGCGGACAGGTGAGACGCGAGGATAGGGCGGCGGGAGGTCAGGTTGCAAAAATAGCGATGATCTCCTTTTGTTCCAATCTATAACATCACTTTCCCGATTCCAAGACGCAATCTCGAAAAGCTGTCAGGCCTCGATATAAGCCCGCTCATACCGGCTCCCGAGGCTGGTCAGCATCTCGTAGCCGATCGTGCCGCCGGCGCGGGCGACGTCATCGATGGCGACGTGATTGCCGAACAGCTCGATATAGTCGCCGGGCCGGACGGCATTGTCGGTGAAGTCGGTGATGTCGAACAGGCTGAGATCCATGGTGACGCGGCCGAGATGCGGGATCTTCTGTCCGTGCAGGAAGCCGTAAGCACCCGATGGTGTCGCCTGGCGCAGGGTGACGCCGCCGCCCGAGACCGAGCGGTGATAGCCGTCGGCATAACCGATCGCGACGATCGCCACCCGGCTGTCACGGGAGAACTGGGCCGAGCCGCCATAGCTTGCCGTGTCGCCGGTCCGCACGCGACGGATCTGCAGGATGCGCGCCTCGGCCGTCACCACCGGTTTCATCGGGTTCTTCACACCATTGACGGCTTCGCCGCCATAGGTGGCAATGCCCGGCCGGGTCATGTCGAGATGGAAATCGGCTCCGAGATGGATGCCTGCCGAATTGGCCAGGCTTGATTCGACGCCTTCGAAAGCGGCCGTAACCGCACGGAATGATTCGAGTTGCCGCCGGTTCAGCGGATGTGCCTGATCATCGGCGCAGGCGAGATGGCTCATCACCAGGATGGGCGAGAAGCTGGCCGGCCGGGCCGGATCGCCTGCCAGCGCTAAGGCTTCATCGAGCGTGAGGCCGAGGCGGTTCATGCCGGTATCGACATGCAGGACGCAAGGATGATCGCCGCGTTCCGACAGCGCCGACATGAAGAAGGCCAGTTGTTCCTCGGAGTTGATGATCGGCACAAGGCCATTGTCGAAGAAAAGCTGTTCGTTGCCGGGCCACATGCCGGCGAGGATGTGGATGCGTCCTTCCGGGATGATTGGGCGAAGTGCTACGCCTTCCTCTACACTGGCGACGAAGAAATCCCGGGCACCGGCTGCGTAAAGTGCTGTTGCTGCCGGTTCGATGCCGATGCCATAGGCATTGGCTTTCAGCACGGCTGCCGCCCGGGCCTTGCCGGACAGTGTGTCCATCTGGCGCCAGTTATCGGCGAGCGCACCGAGATCGATGGTCAGACGGTTGGATGCAGCCTCAAAGGCAGGATCGGCGAATGGGGGAATGTGCAAATTGGCCATGGCAAGAGAGATACAGCCAGATCGTGGCGGCTGCAATCGCCGGCGCCTTGCCTTGGCCGGTCCGCGATCACATTGGCTGCGATCGCGGCGAGGGCTAAGTCTCGCCCGCCTGATTACATCAGTGACGATGTGATCATCGGTTCGACTTCCATAAAGCCTTCGTAGATCATCTTCAGCGCGACGAAGAGGATGATGGCAAGGCCGAGATAGGAAACCCAGGGGAACCTGTGCAAAAGCTTGGCGATGTAGGACGCTGCAATGCCCATCAGCGCCACGGAGACCGCCAGGCCGAGAATGAGGATGTTGGGGTGTTCGCGGGCAGCACCGGCAACGGCCAGGACGTTATCGAGCGACATCGAGACATCGGCGATGACAATCTGCAGGGCAGCCTGTTTCAGGGTCTTGCGTGGTGCACTGGCACCGACGGTGCCACTCTTGTCGAGGTCTTCGCCGGTCAGCGTTTCCAGGCCTTCGGCTTCTTCCTGTGCAGCGGTGCGCAGCTCGCGCCACATCTTCCAGCAAACCCAGAGCAGGAGAATGCCACCGACCAGCAGCAGACCGAGGATTTGCAGAAGCTGGGTGGCGAGAAGGGCGAAAATGATCCGCAGGACGGTGGCTGCAGCGATGCCGATCAGGATGGCCTTGCCGCGCTGTTCCTTGGGAAGACCGGCTGCGGCAAGACCGATGACGATGGCATTGTCGCCAGCCAGAACGAGATCGATCGCAAGCACCTGCAGCAGCGCGATAAAGGCTTCCATGAACTGATGTCCCTCGACTGGCCTTCGCGGCCAAGTGCTGCGATGGCTTTGCTAAATTTCTTCCCGCTTAACCGCAAGCCCACAGATTTGCAACATGGCCAGCGGCCGTTGCCGGGGGAAGGGGCATTTTTCGCGGGTCACGGTTCCTCGTATTGGGTGAACGACGGATCGGCGAGATCGGTAAAGCGGGTAAATTCCGACTGGAAGGCGAGCTTGACCGTTCCGGTCGGTCCGTGGCGCTGCTTGGCGATGATGACGTCCGCCGTGCCCTTGACCGATTCGAACTTCTGCTTCCACTCTTCGTATTTCGGGTCGAACTCGTCGCGCGGCTCCAGGTTCTTGACATAGTATTCCTCGCGGAACACGAACAGCACGACGTCGGCGTCCTGCTCGATCGAACCGGATTCACGTAGGTCAGAGAGCTGCGGCCGCTTGTCTTCGCGGCTTTCCACCTGACGGGAAAGCTGGGAGAGCGCGATGATCGGCACGTTCAGTTCCTTGCCGAGCGCCTTCAGGCCCGTGGTGATCTGGGTGATTTCCTGCACGCGGTTTTCGCCCGACTTTCCCGAGCCGGTCATCAGCTGGATATAGTCCACCACTAGGCAATCGAGGCCGCGCTGGCGCTTCAGGCGGCGGGCACGGGCCGATAGCTGCGCGATCGAAATACCACCGGTCTGGTCGATATAGAGCGGCGTTTTCTGCATCGTCTGGGAAAAGACGACCAGCTTCTCGAACTCGGCCTCGGAAATATCACCGCGCCGGATTTTTGAGGACGAAACGTCGGTCTGCTCGGAGATGATACGCGTGGCCAGCTGTTCGGAGGACATTTCGAGCGAGTAGAAACCGACAACGCCGCCGTTCTTGGCCTTGAATGAGCCGTCGGCCTGAACCTCCGGATCGTAGGCATGGGCAACGTTCCACGCGATGTTGGTGGCAAGCGATGTCTTGCCCATGCCCGGACGTCCGGCCAGCACGATCAAGTCGGAGCGCTGCAACCCGCCCATGCGGGCATCGAGCGACTGGATGCCGCTGGAGATGCCGGAAAGATGGCCGTCGCGCTCGAAGGCCTGTCCGGCCATGTCGATCGCCAGGGCCACGGCATCGTTGAAGGCTTGAAAACCGCCATCGTAGCGACCGGTTTCGGCCAGTTCGAACAGCCGGCGTTCGGCGTCCTCGATCTGGCTTTGCGGCGGCATGTCGAGCGGTGCGTCATAGGCGATGTTGACCATGTCCTCGCCGATGGTGATCAGCGAGCGGCGTAGCGCCAGATCGTAGATCGCCCGGCCATAGTCTTCCGCGTTGATGATCGAGACGGCTTCCGAGGCGAGGCGGGCGAGATACTGTGCCACCGTCATGTCGCCGACCTTTTCGTCGGCCTTGAGGAAGGTCTTGATCGTCACCGGATTGGCGGTCTTGCCCATGCGGATGATGTCGCCGGCGACCTCAAAAATCTTGCGGTGCAAGGGTTCGTTGAGATGGACGGGCTTCAGGAAGTCCGAGACGCGGTAGAAGGCGTCGTTGTTGACGAGGATAGCGCCCAGCAGCGCCTGTTCCGCTTCAAGGTTGTTCGGCGCCTCGCGATACTGTGCTTCGGCCTGATCCTTGGCGATAGGGGCAAATTTGCGCGCGATCTCGTTCATGGCGTCCCGTCTCTGTCTGTCGTCATTCTCTGGTGTGCTATCGGTTTGCGGGTCTTGCCGCCAAGCGTCAATGACCTGGCTGCAACACTGGCTGCCACATCGGGTGCGACGGCAAGCCGTCACCGTTGTTCACAGGGGCTTATGGGCGAACTCGAAAAATCTGTCGATAGTCCTATTTCCTGTTGACCGGATTTCACCCGAATCGGTGCCGATCAATGGATCGCCGTAATTCTAGCCCGGTTCACTGCAGTTCACACGGTTTTTACCCAGGACGCGATCAACAGCTTGAAAGACGAACCTCGTTCGATTAAGTAGGACTGAAATAAGTAGTATGCTACTAATATGAAAAAGGTACGAAATGCTCAACTCCGCCGTCAATCGAGAACTCTTCGATGCGCTGGCTTCGGTGAACCGCAAGCTGCGGGCGCTGTTTGATGCGCGGGTGAAGGAGCGGGGGCTGACGCTATCGCGTGCCAGAGCCCTGTTTGCCTTGTCGAAGCGGGACGGCCTCAATCAGCGCGAACTGGCCGACGAGCTCGGCATCGAGACGCCGACCATCGTGCGCCTGCTCGACGGTATGGAGAAGCAGGGGTTCATCGAGCGGCGTGTCGAGGCAAGCGACCGGCGCGCCAAGCAGATTCACATGACCGCCCACGGCCGCGGCATCGCTGATGAAATCGACAAGCTCGCCTGCGAAATCCGCGAACAGGTTCTGGGTGGAGTCGATGCCAGGGACAAGGCAACGGCCTTGCAGGTCGTCAGCCTGATGAACGGCAATATTCTTGCCATCGGCCGGGATTGATTGGCAGATGAGCACAGCGGACCAGCGCATCGCGGATGACAATGACATCGAGCGCGAAACGCCGGTTGCCGATCCGGTGCCACAACCCATCCAGCCGCCACCGGAGCCGATGAGCCCCGGCAGGGCCGCCATCTACATGGTGTCCTCGCTGCTCCTGTTTCTCACGCAAGGCCTGGGCATGAACCTGCTCAACGCCAACATCTACCAGCTTCAGGGTTCGCTCTCGGCAACGACATCGGAGATCGCCTGGCTCTCGGCCGCTTACATGGCCCCCTATGCCTCGATGTCGATCGGGCTCTTCAAGATTCGCGCCCAGTATGGCCTGCGGCGGTTTGCCGAACTCAGCATCGTCTGCTTCGTTTTTGCGTCCGTCCTCAATCTCTTCGTCTCCGACCTGCATTCTGCAACCGTCGTCCGCTTCCTCAGCGGCATGGCAGCGGCCCCCTTGTCGACACTCGGCTTCCTCTACATGCTCGAAGCCTTCCCGCCGGCGCGAAAACTGTCGGTGGGGGTGAGCCTTGCCTTGATGAACACGACGCTTTCGGCGCCGATCGCCCGTATCATCTCGCCGCCACTGATGGATCTCGGCGGCTGGCATGCGCTTTACGCGTTCGAGATGGGGCTGGCGTTGATGGCTCTGCCAGTCGTCTATCTTCTGCCGCTGACGCCGCCACCACGCGCAAACGTCATCCAGAAGATGGACATTCTCAGTTATCTGTTGCTGGCCATCGGTTTCGGTTGTCTGGCGGTTTTTCTGACGCTCGGGCGGCTCTACTGGTGGTTCGAGGCGCCGTGGCTCGGATTGCTTTTGGCCGGATCGATCACTGCGTTGACGCTGATGGTGGCGCTTGAGTTGCCACGTAAATTACCTTTGATCGATCTGCGCTGGGTGTTCTCGAAAGAGAACATGCACATGGCCGGAATCCTGCTTCTGTTTCGCGTGGTCAGTTCCGAGCAAACCACGACGGCGGCCAATTTCTACATGCAGCTGGGTTTGCTCAACGAGCAGACGCAGACCATGTATGCGATCATCCTGATGGCCTCGATTGCCGGCGGGCTTGCCTGCACGGTTCTGATGCTGACGCGGTATGTCGAAACCGCGCATGCGCTGGCGCTGGTGCTGATCGCCACCGGCGCCTTTCTCGACAGCCAATCGACGAGCCTGACCCGGCCGGAGCAGATGTATCTCAGCCAGGCGATGGTGGCGGCGGGCGCTGCCATGTTCCTGCCGCCAGTCATGTCGAGGGGATTTGCCGCCGCCATGGCCCGGGGTGCGCCTTTCATCGTCAATTTTCTGCTGATCTTCCTGTTCACCCAGAGCATCGGCGCGCTCTTGGCGCAGGCGGCGCTTGGTTCTTTTGTCACCTTGCGGGAAAAATTCCACTCCAGCGTCCTGGTCGAGCACATCCTTCTCACCAATCCTTTCGTGGCCCAGCGTGTCTCGCAACTCTCCGCCTCCTATGGCAAGGTCATCACCGACAAGTCGCTGCTCAATGCCGAAGGCCTGCAACTGCTTGGCCAGCAGGTGACGCGCGAAGCCAATATCCTTGCCTATAACGACGCCTTCCTCGTCATTGCCATTGCCTCTACCATCGGTCTTGTCCTGCTGCTCGGGCATCTCGCCTGGCAGCGCCTCATTCCGCACAAAACAGCCGCCATCGCGGTTGCCACCCAATCCTGATACGCCCAGAGTTCATCCATGCTGAAGACATTTCGTTCCCCCGCGACCATCCTGACGCTCATGGCCGGCCTTGCCGGTGTGCTGATGGTTCTCTACGCGTGGCGCCTGCCGCCATTCGCCACCACGGTGGAGATGACCGACAATGCCTATGTTCGCGGTTATGTGACGATCGTCAGCCCGCAGCTGTCCGGCTATGTCGCAGCGGTCCCGGTCAAGGATTATGAGCCCGTCAGGGCAGGCCAGGTTCTGGTGAAGATCGATGACCGGATTTATGCTCAGAAGCTGGCGCAGGCCAAGGGTACGCTGGATGCGCAGAAAGCGTTGCTTGCCAACTCCTACCAGCAGGAACTCTCCGCCAAAGCAAGCATCGTCGCCAGCGAAGCCCAGCGTGACAGCGCCGCCGCCGCGTTGACCCGGGCCAATCAAGCCTGGGTGCGGATTTTGCCGCTATCTGAAAAGGGTATCGCCACATCGGTCGATGTCGATAGTGCTCAGGCAACGCTCAATCAGGCAAAGGCCGGCGTCGACCAGGCGATGGCAGCGATCGAAGTATCGCGTCAAAACCTTGCCACCACGATCGGCTCAAGGGCGGGGCTCGAGGCCGGTGTGCGCAGCGCCGAAGCGGCAGTCCAGCTGGCGCAGATCGATCTCGACAATACGACCATCACCGCGCCGCAGGATGGCAGGCTCGGCGAAGTGGGCGCGCGGCTCGGGCAATATGTGACGGCAGGCACCCAGCTGATGGCCATCGTGCCCAAGGATGTCTGGATCATCGCCAATTTCAAGGAAACCCAGCTTGACGGCATGAAGATCGGCCAGCCGGTGGTCTTTACCGTCGATGGGCTCAACAAGGCGCAGCTGAACGGTCATGTCGAGCGGTTTTCGCCGGCGGCGGGCTCCGAGTTCAGCGTCATCCGTGCCGACAACGCGACGGGCAATTTCACCAAGGTTGCCCAGCGCGTCGGTGTCCGCGTTTCGATCGATCCCGGTCAGCCACTGGCAGACGCCTTGGTGCCTGGCATGTCGGTCGAGGTCCATATCGACAAGGCGGCAGAGCCGCAGGCCGCTCAGTAACAGCCAATCCCTGAAATGTGAAAGGCCCGCGATATTAATCGCGGGCCTTTCGTTTTGCCGGTTGGGCAAGCCGGGCCCCGCAGGGGAGCCCGTCTTTTGAAGATTACTCTTCTTCGCCTTCGAATTCGGCTTCCGGGTTGAAGAAGTCTTCCGGCTTCAGAGCGTCTTCGTCAACGCCGTAGATGGCGTCGGCCGATGTCAGGCTTTCGCCCTTCAGCTGGCGTTCTGCTTCTTCAGCCGAACGGGCAACGTTCATCTGAACCTTGATTTCGACTTCCGAGTGCAGGTGCAGGACAACGTCGTGCAGGCCGATGGTCTTGATCGGGTTGTTGAGGTCGACCTGGTTGCGGCCGATGTTGAAGCCTTCGGCAGCCAGAACGTCAACGATGTCGCGGGCCGCAACCGAACCGTAGAGCTGACCGGTTTCGCCGGCCGAACGGACGACGATGAAGGACTTGCCGCCAAGCGTTTCGGCAACGGTCTGGGCTTCGGACTTGCGCTCGAGGTTACGGGCTTCAAGCGTCGAACGCTCGGCTTCGAAACGCTTCTTGTTGGCTTCGTTGGCGCGCAGCGCCTTGCCGAGCGGGAGCAGGTAGTTACGGGCAAAGCCGTCGCGAACCTTGACGGTTTCGCCCATCTGGCCGAGCTTGGCAACGCGTTCGAGAAGAATGACTTGCATGATAGTGTCCTTTCGTTTGTCTGTTCAGAGGTCTTTTGTTTCAGTCTCAGTGGTTTTCCCTGCCGGTGACAGCGCGATGGCGCGCCGCGTGTCCATCAGACCCGACAGGAGAAAGAAGAATGCCGGGATCGTGAAGAGCACGACCGACAGATAACCAAGCCACAGCACCGGAAGCCGCCAGGACTTGCCGCGGGTGCGGAAATGGAAGACGGCAAACCCGGAAAGCATGAAGCCGGCGCCAAAGGTGCCGCAGACCAGCGCGCCGACGATCGCCGGAACGCCGCCCATGAAAGCGAGTACCAGGCCGCCGAGAAAGGCGAAGATCGCGAAGCGGTGCATGCGCAGCGTCGAGGGCATGTCTTCGCGCGGACGCAGGCTCTTGCCGGAGGTCTGGACGATGCGGGTGGCGATGTAATAGGCCGCAAACAGCATCAGCACCCAGATAGCGCCCTGAACCATCGGCAAGGCGACGGAAAAGATCGACTTGATCTGGGCGATCGCGGCGGCATCCGGATTGTAACCGGGTTCCTGCGCCTTCAGCGCTTCCATGACGATATCGATCATTCGGTCGGACATGGTGCCGTCATAACCGATGATGACGCCGACGATGAGCATGCCGATCGTTACGAGGATGGCGAGATTGGTCAGGATATCGGAGAGCGGATACCAGGCCATTGCCCCATCAGGCCCGCCAAGCTCGGAGGCCGGACGGGCGAGGTTCGCGAGATGGCTGAGCCAGGCGGCCGGGATCAGCGTGATAACGGCGATCAGAAGCGCAAAATAGGGGGAGACAAGCACGGTGCCCGTCACGCCGGCAACGACGACGGCGGTGATCGCGGCGATGTTGCCCCAGCCAAGGCCGGCAATCAGGATGGGCAGCGCGGACGCGGCATAAAGCACGATCGCAAACGACGACTGCGTGTTCGCGCCAAGCGAAAGCAAGGCGGCGGTCACGCCGGCGAATGCGCCGGTCAACAGCGATGTCTGGTTCAATGTCTTCACGGTTCGCTGTCCTGCTATCAAGCAGTTAGAGGCGTTTCTTGATTCAGAAACAAAGCCCCAACATGGGTTTTAGCGCTGAATGCGCCGGTGTTTCCGATCCGCGCCCAACGCGGAAGGGAGAAGGTGAGGCGATGCCATCGGCTGTTCGCCTCACCTTGAGTCAGGTTCCGCAGAGTCCGAAGATCTCCGCAGAGTCATGTCTTAGGACATGACGTAAGGCAGGAGGCCGAGGAAGCGGGCGCGCTTGATGGCCTGGGCCAGTTCGCGCTGCTTCTTCTGGGAAACTGCCGTGATACGCGAAGGAACGATCTTGCCGCGCTCGGAAATGTAGCGCTGCAGCAGACGGATGTCCTTGTAGTCGATCTTCGGAGCGTTGGCGCCGGAGAAGGGGCAGGTCTTGCGACGGCGATGGAACGGGCGGCGTGCCGGAGCGGACAGTGTATCAGCCATGGTCTTTTCTCCTTATGCCCGGTCTTCGCGCGGACGGCGCGGACGGTCTTCACGATCACCACGCGGCGGGCGGTCGCCGAATTCGCGGCGCGGGCCACGGTCGTCGCCATCGCGGCGCGGACGGTCGTCGCGGTCGCGCTTCTGCATCATGGCGGACGGGCCGTCTTCATGCTGTTCAACAGCGATGGTCATGTAACGAAGGATGTCTTCGTTGATGCGCATCTGGCGCTCGATCTCGTGAACTGCCGGTGCCGGAGCATCGATGTCCATCAGAACGTAGTGAGCCTTGCGGTTCTTGTTGATGCGGTACGTCAGGGACTTGAGGCCCCAGTTTTCGACGCGCCCGACTTTTCCGCCGTTAGCTTCCAGTACACCCTTGTACTGTTCGACGAGAGCGTCGACCTGCTGTGCGGAAATATCCTGCCGGGCAAGGAATACATGTTCATAAAGAGCCATGAGGCTTTGCCTTTCTTGCGTTAATCGTCACCCGGAAATCGGCGGCTAAGCCTCAACGACTGTTCAAGTGGCTGCGAGCAGCCGGCAAGAAAGTGTTGTTTCGAGACGGTCGAGAGCGGAGACACGGGAGGCTGGACCCCTTTAGGTCCTGACAGGTCTCTTAAGGGAAACCGGCCCTCCGTTCAGCCACCAGCCAGAAGACCGGGTGTTGCGAACAGCGCGCTTATACGCATTTTCGGGCAGGAAGCAAGGGGTGAGGGGAATTTAGGCGGGCGGTGGCGGCCTCGCCGCCAGCGCGCGGACGGTTGGGTTCCCTCTTCTCCCCAGCGGGGAGAAGGTGCCCGGAGGGCGGATGAGGGGGCGGTTCGGTATGGAGGGGAGGTTTGTCATCACAGCGGTTGTCAATTTCTTACCTCAGGTTCCCCGGGTTTTTTCTTCAAGGTGGCTTCACCCCCTCATCCGGCCCTGCGGGCCACCTTACTCCCCGATGGGGAGAAGAGGGAGATCGCGGTACTTTCCACGGGCTATAGCCACGCCCGGAAAATCCGCCGCGGTTTTCTCTGATGCTTACTCGACCGGGGTGCTGGAAAGTGCCGGAGCTAAATAAGTTTAAAAGTATGGCATGGGTTTTCTCAGCGGGGATTTGCGGGGATGAGTTTCACCCAAAACGTGACACAAGTCCTTGCTAAGGCTGACATTGCAGCCATTGTAACCGTAACGTACTTCCCCGCCCGTCAGCTTTCTGATGCTGTAAACTGTGGCATGCTACGAGGGACAGGACGATGCTTTCAAGACGGATATTTTTACGATCGACTGCGCTGGCCGCTATATCTCCGCTGATATTTTCCCAAGGCCGTGTGGCCGCCGCGGACATAACCGCCGAAGATGCCCGCGCCATCGCCAAGGAAGCAACTATCTATGGCTTTCCGCTGGTCGATAACTACAGGATTCAATATTCCTATTTCGTCGACAAGGGTGGATCTGAATACAAGAGGGAATGGAACACGCTGGTCAACAACGCCCGTGTTTACACGCCCGACGACAAGGCGATCCAGACACCCAATTCGGACACACCCTATTCGTATGTCGGCGCTGACCTTCGCGCAGAGCCTCTCGTGTTCACGGTTCCGAAAGTCGAGGCGGGGCGGTATTACGCGCTGCAGTTCATCGACATGTACACGTTCAATTTCGCCTATGTCGGCAGCCGCGCTACCGGTAACGAAGCCGGCCATTTCCTGCTTGCCGGACCGGACTGGAAAGGGGAAAAGCCGGATGGCATAACAGACGTCATCCGGTGTGAAACGGAATTTGCCTTCATTCTTTACCGGACGCAGCTTTTCGGTCCCGGTGATATCGATAACGTCAAGGCGATTCAGGCCGGTTACGCGGTTCAGACACTCTCGGCCTTTTCCGGCCGGCCGGCGCCGAAGGCAGCCCCGGCTGTCGAATTCCTGAAACCGCTGACTGCGGAGGCGGAAAAAACATCGCCGCAATTCTTCGAGCAGCTGAATTTCCTTCTCCAGTTCTGCCCGGTCCATCCGTCCGAAACCGGAATCCGGGAGCGCTTCGCCAAGCTGGGGATCGGTGCCGGTAAAACCCTTGATGTCGCGGCCATGCGCCCGGATATCCAGAAGGCGCTCGCTGACGGAATGGCGGACGCCTGGGCGGACTTCAAAACGTTCAAGGAAACGCAGCTGGACACAGGCAAACATAGCAGTGCCGATGGATTTGGAACGCGTGAGCACCTGGCTGGCCGTTATATGGACCGGATGGCGGCTGCGGCTCTCGGCATATATGGAAACTCCAAGGACGAGGCGATTTATCCGGCCTATTTCGTGGACGACCGCAAGCAGCCCCTCAGCGGCAAAGACAGATACACGCTGCGTTTTGCGCCGGGCGCACTGCCACCTGTCCACGCATTCTGGTCGCTGACCCTCTATGAACTTCCATCGAGCCTTTTGTCGGCTAATGCGCTGAACTGGTATCTGATAAATTCGCCGATGGAGCCCGATCTACGCAAGGATGATGATGGCGGCGTCACACTCTACGTCCAGCACGAATCCCCCGGAGCAGACAGGCAAGCCAACTGGCTTCCGGCTCCGGCCGGTCCCTTCTTCATGGCCATGTCTTCATGGCCATGCGGCTCTATTGGCCGAAGGAGGAGGCACTGGACGGCGGTTGGAAAACGCCGGTTCTCGTTCACGTCAGCTAGAGAGGGGTATGAAATGATCCGTAAAACCACAGCAAGAGCAGCATTTATCGGCCTCGCATTCCTTGTTTACAGCCCGCAGGTTTTCGCAGCCGAACCGGTAACCGTCGATAATTTCATCCGTGCGGAGAGCGATCTCTATTTTCACAATCTCTTCAAGGATGGTGGCCTCGGCGCATTCCTTCACCGCCGCGAGCCTGCGGATGTCGACAACCAGACCGTCATCCGCCTGAACCGGGATACTTTGTACTCGTCAGCGGTCGTCGATCTCGACGCAGGACCGGTAACCGTTGCCCTGCCGGAGGCCGGTGATCGTTTCATGTCGTTGATGGTGATCAACGAGGATCACTACATACCGGCGGTGTCCTACACCGGGACGACCACCTTGACGAAAGAAACGGTAGGAACCCGCTATGCCGTTATCGGTGTCCGCACCTTCGTCGATCCGAACAGCCCGGACGACGTCAAGCAGGTGCACGCGCTTCAGGACAAGCTGAAGGTTGAACAGCCCGGAGGACCGGGAAAACTCGATCTGCCGGAATGGGACCAGGCCAGCCAGAAGAAGGTGCGCGACGCACTGCTGATCCTGGCGACGACGATGCCGGATTTCAACAGGGCGTTCGGATCAAAGGCTGACGTGGATCCAGTCCGCCACCTCGTTGCAAGCGCTGCCGGATGGGGCGGAAACCCCGACAAAGATGCGACCTACCTCAACATTACACCGGCAAACAACGATGGAACGGTCGTCTACAAGCTCGACGTCAAGGATGTTCCGGTCGATGGCTTCTGGTCGATCAGTCTCTACGATGCCGGGGGCTACTACGAAAAGAACCGCTATAATGCCTATTCGCTCAACAACGTAACGGCCAAGAAAAGTCCGGACGGATCGATTTCGGTGCAGTTCGGCGGCTGCGACGGCAAAATCCCCAATTGCCTGCCGATCATGAAGGGGTGGAACTACACCGTCCGGCTATACCGCCCGCAGGCAGGAATTCTCGACGGAACCTGGAAGTTTCCGGAACCGAAGCCCGTCCAATAAGCCTGGCTGTCCCGTTCATTCGGGAGGGGATGAGCAGACAGCGATGACGACGGAACCACACCGCCTGCGGGACGGCGATGTGGCATCCCGGCAATCGTTTCAGATCGGCGCCGGATAGATCTTGTGCAGCTTCGCAATGCCCTTCAGCACGTCGGCTGACAACACGACATCCTTTGCCCCGATATTGGTCTTCAGCTGCGCCATGTTGGTCGCGCCGATGATCACCGAGGTCATGAAGGGGCGGGTCAGGCTGAAGGCGAGCTGCATCTCGGCGAGGTCGAGACCGTGTTCGCGAGCCAGTGCCGCATAGGCCTGGACTGCCGGTTCCTGATATTCGGTGTAGCGGCCGCCGAGGTCGCCGTTGATCGACAGGCGCGAGCCTTCGGGAGTGGCGCCGTTCAGGTATTTGCCGGAGAGCAGGCCGGCGGCCAGCGGCGAATAGGCGAGCAGGCCGACATTTTCATGATGGCTGACTTCGGCAAGATCGAGATCGAAGGCGCGGTAGAGGAAATTGTATTCGTTCTGCAGCGAGGCGATGCGCGGGAGCCCGTGTTTTTCGGCCAGCGCCAGCATCTTCATCGTTCCCCAGGCGGTGTCGTTGGAAAGACCGACGGCGCGCACCTTGCCTTCCTGGACGAAGGCGCCCAGCGTTTCGAGGATGGCGTGGAGATCGTCGATTGTCGCGGACGTGTCCTGATGCGAGGGATCGTATGTCCACGACTGGCGGAAATGATAATGGCCACGGTTTGGCCAGTGCATCTGATAAAGATCGACATGATCGGTCTGCAGGCGTCTCAGGCTGCTCTCCAGCGCCTCACGCATGGTCTTGGGGCTCGCAGGCGTTCCACCACGAATATAGGGACGGCCGGGACCGGCGACCTTGGTGGCGACGACAACGTTGTCGCGCTTGCCGCTCTTCTTCAGCCATGTGCCGATATAGTCTTCGGTGAAGCCCATGGTTTCGGGGCCGGCCGGGGTGACGGGGTAGAGTTCGGCGGTGTCGAAAAAGTTGACGCCCTGGCTGACGGCATAGTCCATCTGCTCGTGGGCTTCCGCTTCGCTGTTCTGCGTGCCCCAGGTCATGGTACCCAGGCAGATTTCCGAAACCGTGATGCCGGTACGGCCGAGTGTGTTGTATTTCATGGTGCTTAACGTGCCTCAAACTTGTTCGGCGGCGAATGTAGAGGCTGTTTGCTGCGGCGCAAGGGAAAAGCAGAGCCGTGCACAGGCGCTGGCTTTGAGGTCCAAAAGCTTGACTCATGCGCCAGGAATGTGAATGGAGAGGAAAAAGCCGCTGCCTGCCTTATGTTTGCCGGTAATGGGTTGGAATGAAACGGCGCGGCGCAAGCGCGCATGACGGGGAAACACCTCATGGCAATCGCATTCACATTTCCAGGACAGGGCAGCCAGGCGCTCGGCATGGGCAAGGATCTGGCCGAGGCCTTTCCGGAAGCCGCCGCCGTCTTTGCCGAAGTCGACGACGCGCTTGGCGAAAAGCTCTCCGATGTCATGTGGAACGGCCCGGAAGAAACGCTGACGCTGACGGCCAACGCCCAGCCGGCGTTGATGGCGGTGTCGATCGCGGCGCTGCGGGTTCTGGAAGCAAAAGGCCTCGACCTGAAATCGAAGGTCTCCTACGTCGCCGGTCACTCGCTCGGCGAATATTCCGCCCTTTGTGCCGCCGGCACGTTTTCGCTGGCCGATACAGCGCGGCTCTTGCGCATTCGCGGCAATGCCATGCAGGCGGCGGTTCCGGTCGGCAAGGGTGCGATGGCAGCGATCATCGGGCTCGAGCATGCGGATGTCGATGCCGTCTGCACGGAAGCATCCGCCCTCGGTTCCTGCCAGATCGCCAATGACAATGGCGGCGGCCAGCTGGTGATTTCCGGCGAGAAGGCGGCTGTCGAAAAGGCGGCAATGCTGGCGACCGAAAAGGGCGCCAAGCGCGCCATCCTGCTGCCGGTTTCGGCACCCTTCCATTCGACGCTGATGGGACCGGCCGCCGACGCCATGCGCGAAGCGCTGTCCACGGTCGCAAAGAGCAATCCGGCCGTGCCGCTGATCGCCAATGTGCGCGCAGCTCCCGTGACCGATGCGGATGAAATCGCCCGGCTTCTGGTCGAGCAGGTCACCGGCCAGGTCCGTTGGCGCGAGACCGTCGAGTGGTTTGCCGCAAACGGCGTCACGACATTGTACGAGGTCGGTTCCGGCAAGGTGCTGACCGGGCTGGCGCGCCGCATCGACAAGACCGTCACCGGCATCGCCGTCAATTCTCCCGCCGACATCGACGCGGCGCTTCAAACTTTGCTCGGCTAAGCCGAACCCAACAAGGACCCAAGACCATGTTCGATCTGTCTGGCCGCAAGGCCCTCGTTACCGGCGCATCCGGCGGCATCGGCGAAGAGATCGCCCGCATCCTGCATGCGCAGGGCGCCATTGTCGGCCTGCACGGCACCCGCGTCGAAAAGCTGGAAGAGCTTGCCAATTCGCTCGGCGAGCGTGTTCATCTCTTCCCGGCCAATCTGGCTGACCGTGATGCCGTCAAGGCGCTCGGCGAAAAGGCGGAGGCCGAACTCGGCGGCGTCGACATCCTCGTCAATAATGCCGGCATCACCAAGGACGGCCTGTTCGTGCGCATGAGCGACGAAGACTGGGACGCCGTTCTCGAAGTCAACCTGACGTCCGTGTTCCGTCTGACCCGCGAGCTGACGCATCCGATGATGCGTCGCCGCCATGGCCGCATCATCAACATCACCTCGATCGTCGGCGTGACCGGCAATCCGGGTCAGGCCAATTACTGCGCCGCCAAGGCCGGCATGATCGGCATGTCGAAGTCGCTCGCCCAGGAAATCGCCACCCGCAACGTCACGGTCAACTGCGTCGCCCCGGGCTTTATCGAGAGCGCGATGACCGGCAAGCTGAACGACAAGCAGAAGGACGCCATCATGGGCGCCATCCCAATGAAGCGGATGGGCACGGGCGGCGAAGTGGCCTCGGCGGTTGCTTATCTGGCTTCGAATGAGGCCGGTTACGTCACCGGTCAGACCATCCATGTCAACGGTGGCATGGCGATGATCTAAGGCTTGGTGCGGGCCGTCAAAGGCCTGTGCCGCCACGTTTCCGGATCAATTGGAGATGTGAGGCCGAAATACCGGGAATTGCATGTTGACCAAGCCATTCCCGGCCATTTTCGGACTTTGCGACAGACTTAAACCGTGTTAAGCGGGCCATGACTGTGCGCAGTCGATCGGAAGATATGCGGTATACGCTGGCTTTGGCAGGCGTGGTTTGCCCGCTTCCGGTTGAACGAATTGCCGGGCGGATCGTCTTGATCTGTCAGGCGTTAATAGGGTACCGATGTCAGAACGGCATCGTTGAGAAAAACAAAGGTCGAGGAATCCGACATGAGCGACGTAGCAGAACGCGTAAAGAAAATTGTTATTGATCATCTTGGCGTCGATGCCGAAAAGGTCTCGGAAGGCGCAAGCTTCATCGACGATCTGGGCGCTGACTCGCTCGACACCGTCGAACTGGTCATGGCATTCGAAGAAGAGTTCGGCGTCGAAATTCCCGACGATGCAGCGGATTCGATCCTGACGGTCGGCGACGCTGTCAAGTTCATCGAAAAGGCACAGGCCTAATATCAAGGCCGTGTTCGGGCGGGGCGCTTTGCGGCCCGCCTTTCGTCCCTCCATGGGGCGCGCTCTCCGTTACGGGAGCAAAAAGCATGATCAAGGAAAGCTTCAAGGCTTCCGTACCTGAGATCACGCAGTACAGCATCACGGAATAGGATGTACGGATCCGGTTTTTTGCGCGAGGTCCGGTCCGGTTCTGGAACGAACAGGCAGGATGGATCACGGGCATGAGACGTGTCGTTATCACCGGTACCGGCATGGTATCTCCCTTGGGTTGCGGGACTGAGATATCCTGGTCGCGGCTCATCGCCGGCGACAATGCCGCCCGCAAAGTCACAGAATTCGAAGTCGAAGACCTTCCCGCAAAGATCGCCTGCCGCCTGCCGTTTGGCGATGGCACCAATGGCACCTTCAATCCCGACAACTGGATGGAACTGAAGGAACAGCGCAAGGTCGACAGTTTCATCATCTATGCAATGGCTGCCGCCGACATGGCGCTTGCCGATGCTGACTGGCATCCGAAGACCGACGAGGACCAGATCGCCACCGGCGTGATGATCGGATCGGGCATCGGGGGGCTCGAAGGCATTGTCGAAGGCGGCATCACGCTACGCGACCGCGGCCCACGCCGGGTTTCCCCCTTCTTCATTCCGGGCCGTCTGATCAACCTTGCCTCCGGCCAGGTGTCGATCCGCCACAAGCTGCGCGGCCCCAATCATTCCGTCGTTACCGCCTGCTCGACGGGCGCCCACGCCATTGGCGACGCCGCCCGCTTCATCGCCCTGGGCGATGCCGACGTGATGGTGGCGGGTGGAACGGAATCACCGATTTCACGCATTGCGCTGGCCGGCTTTGCCGCCTGCAAGGCGCTGTCCACCCAGCACAACGACGACCCGACCAAGGCATCGCGCCCCTATGACCAGGACCGCGACGGCTTCGTCATGGGCGAGGGAGCCGGTATCGTCGTGCTGGAGGAGCTTGAACATGCCAAGGCGCGCGGCGCCAAGATTTATGCCGAAGTGGTCGGCTACGGCCTGTCCGGTGACGCACACCACATCACCGCTCCGGCCGAAGACGGCGACGGTGCCTATCGCTGCATGCAGATGGCCCTGAAGCGGGCCGGCCTCTCGGCTGCTGATGTCGATTACGTCAACGCCCATGGCACATCGACCATGGCCGACACGATCGAACTGGGCGCCGTCGAGCGCGTCATGGGCGAGCATGCAGGCAAGGTCTCGATGTCGTCGACCAAGTCGGCGATCGGCCACCTGCTGGGTGCGGCCGGTGCCGTCGAGGCGATTTTCTGCGCGCTGGCGATCCGCGACAATGTCGCTCCGCCGACGCTCAATCTCGATAATCCCTCGGTCGAAACCAAGATCGATCTGGTGCCGCATGTGGCGCGCAAGCGCGAGATCAATGTCGCCCTGTCGAATTCGTTCGGCTTCGGCGGCACCAATGCCTCGCTGGTTCTGCGCCGCTACGCCTGATTTTTTTTACGCAACGGGCCTGCCGGATGGCGGCCCGTCATCAACGCCGGTATCTGCCGGTCCACCCTGCAAGCACGATAATTCTCCCGCTATCGTGCTTTTGCCGCATTGCTCAGTTCAAACGTGGCATACGGACGATTGCGACTGAAGCCTGTATTGTCGGCGCGTGACTTTGTAACCATGCTGACACAAGGCCAAGGGCGTACTGTCGCTATAATCGTGACAAGGTGATTCTCATTCCTGTTTCTCTTCTGGAGTTCGCATCAGGGATGGAGACGTGCATGACGCGAATTCCAGAAACAGGACTCCAGTGAACGACGCAAACGACACCAGCGCAGCGCCTTTCGGCCGCAACGAGGCGGGCAATACCGGCCCGATCATCCCGAAATCGGCGAGCGAAGCTCTTCGTCCGGAAAAGGTGCCGCAGCCGCCCAAGCGGTCGCGCAAGGCAAAGAGCCAGGTCGTTATCTTCCTGAATTTCCTGATGACCGTGATCGTCTGCCTGACCATCGCGGCAGCCGGAACGGTTTATTATGCGATGTCCGCTTATGAGGACAACGGCCCGCTGACGGCCAATACCAATTTCATCGTGCGCAATGGCGCCGGCATCCAGGAGATCGCCAGCAGCCTCGAGCGCAACAATATCGTCTCCGACGGCCGCGTCTTCCGCTTCATGTCGGAAGCCTATCTCGAGGACAATGATACGCTGAAGGCCGGCGAATACGAGATCAAGGCCGGTTCCTCGATGCAGGAGATCATGCAGCTCCTGAAATCGGGCAAGTCCATTCTTTACTCGGTGTCGCTGCCGGAAGGCCTGACGGTCAAGCAGATGTTCGCCAGACTGGACAGCGATCCGGTTCTGGAAGGTCTTCTGCCGGTGCAGGTGCCGGCTGAAGGCACGCTGCGCCCTGATACCTACAAGTTCTCGCGCGGTACAAAACGTGGGGAAATCGTCGCGCAGATGGCGGCAGCGCAGAAGTCGCTCGTCGACCAGATCTGGGACAAGCGCGATCCGGACCTGCCAATTGCCAGCCGCGAGGAATTCGTCACGCTGGCCTCGATCGTCGAGAAGGAAACCGGCATTGCCGACGAACGCTCGCGGGTTGCGTCGGTCTTCATCAACCGGCTGGAAAAGGGGATGCGTCTGCAGTCCGATCCGACGATCATCTACGGTATTTTCGGCGGTGACGGCAAACCGGCCGACCGGCCGATCCTGAAGTCGGACCTCGAAAAGGACACGCCCTATAATACCTACGTGATCAAGGGCCTGCCGCCGACGCCGATCGCCAATCCGGGACGGGCAGCGCTCGAAGCGGTTGCCAATCCGTCGCGCACGTCAGACCTCTATTTCGTCGCTGACGGTACCGGTGGGCATGTGTTTGCAGCCACGCTTGACGAACACAACAGCAATGTCCGGCGCTGGCGCAAGATCGAGGCTGAAAAGGCCGCAGCGGCGAAAGCGGCTGAAACGCCACCCGCTCAGGAATAACCGCGCTCTATCAGGCTTGTGGATGACACGGCTCCGGTACGCTTGACCCTTGCGGTTGACCGTGCCGGGGCCGTACACATTCATGCATCAATTCAAAGTTCCGCAGCCCCCTTCGCCATTTTTGCGCGTTGGCCCTGCCGGGGCGGGAGGATACTAACGATGCCGCTGCAATCCATGACGGGATTTGCCCGCCGCGAGGGAACTTGCGGACGCTATCGCTGGGCGTGGGAACTGCGCTCGGTCAACGGCAAGGGCCTTGATCTTCGGCTGCGCCTGCCGACGGGCACCGAGCATCTGGAGACCGAGGTGCGCAAGCTCACCGGCGAGTGTTTTTCGCGCGGCAACATGCAGGTCAATCTCACCGTCAGCGCCAGCGAGGCGGGGGTCGAACCGGTGGTCAACCAGGGGGCTCTTTCCGCCGTCCTGTCATTGCGAGAGCAGTTGCGCGATGTCATTGATCCGGCGCCACTGCACCTCGATACGCTTTTGGCCATTCGCGGCATCGTTGATTTTCGCGAACCGGAAGAACAGGAGGGCGAGCGCGCCGCCCGCGACGGCGATATTCTCGCCGGGCTGCGGTCGGCTCTCGCCGACATGACATCGATGCGCGAGGGAGAGGGCGTGGCGCTCCGCCGGGTCCTGCTGGAGCAGATTGACCGGATCGAGATGCTGACCGGCGAGATCGAGGCAGACCCGTCGCGCAGTGTGGCCGTGATTACCGCCCGCCTTGCCACCCAGGTCGCCCTGGTGATGGACGGCGGCTCGAAGATCGATCCGGAGCGTCTTTATGCCGAAGTGGCGCTGCTGGCCGCCAAGGCCGATATCCGCGAGGAAATCGACCGTCTGCGCACCCATGTGACGGCTGCCCGCGATCTCTTGAATAAAGGCGGCCCTGTCGGCCGCAAACTCGATTTCCTTTCTCAGGAATTTAACCGCGAATCAAATACCATCTGTTCCAAGTCGAATGCCGCTGCGGTCACTGCCGCCGGTATTGAACTGAAGGTCGTCATCGACCAGTTCCGTGAACAGGTCCAAAATCTGGAGTGAACCCCGTGAGCCAAACGTCCACCAAAGCCATTCAGCGCCGCGGTCTCATGCTGGTGATCTCGTCGCCTTCGGGTGCCGGCAAGTCGACCATTGCGCGCAACCTGCTCGAATCCGATCCGCATATGAGCATCTCGGTCAGCGTGACGACGCGCAAGCGGCGCCCGAGCGAGATCGAAGGGCGGCATTATTTCTTCAAGTCGATCCGCGAATTCGAGGGGCTGCGCCAGACCGACGCGCTTCTGGAATGGGCCGAGGTCCACGGCAATTTCTACGGCACGCCCCGAGACGCCGTCGAGGCCGCGATGTCGGAAGGGCAGGATATGCTGTTCGACATCGACTGGCAGGGCGCCCAGCAGCTGCAGGAAAAGATGGGCGGCGATGTCGTCTCGATCTTCATCCTGCCGCCGACCATGGCCGAACTGCAGTCGCGCCTGCACCGCCGCGCCGAAGATACCGAAGAAGTCATTGCCACGCGGCTGGCCAATTCACGCTCCGAGATCGAGCACTGGCTGGAATATGACTATATCGTCGTCAACGAGGACCTCGACAGCGCCTTTGCCTCCGTCCAGGCGATCGTCGAGGCCGAACGCCTGCGCCGCGACCGCCGCCCCGGATTGTTCGAATTCGTCAACGGTTTGCTGACGGAAACGCCGAAGCTTTGACAACTTGCTGAGTGGGGAGCTGATTGTTTCCTCTTCTCCCCGCTGGGGAGAAGAGGGCAGGCTACATACAATTCGCCAACCGGCAGAATTCTTCCACCGACAAGGTTTCCGCCCGGCGCTTGGGGTCGATCTCCGCCTTGGCCAGCAAGGCTTCTCCACCGATCGACTTGACGCTCTGACGCAGCATCTTGCGGCGCTGGCCGAAGGCGGCCATCGTCACCTTTTCGAGGGCTTCCGCCGAGCAGGGGATCGGGTTTTCAAGCGGTTCCAGATGCACCACGGATGACGTCACCTTCGGCGGCGGCGAGAAGGCCTGTGGCGGCACGTCAAAGGCCATGCGGGCGTTCGTGCGCCAGCCGCAAAGCACGCCGAGGCGGCCGTAATGGTCGTCGTCGGCCTTGGCGACGATGCGTAAGCCTACTTCGCGCTGGAACATCAGCGTCATCGACTGATAGAACGGCGGCCAGGCTTTTGGCAAAAGCCAGTTGACCAGAAGCTGCGTGCCGACATTGTAAGGCAGGTTGGCGATGATCTTGACGGGGCCTTCGGTCACGAGTTCCCCGAACGGCGTTTTCAGCGCATCACCCTCGATGACCTCGAGACGGCCGGGATAGAAATCCGAAATTTCTGCAAGAGCGGGCAAGCAGCGGGAATCGCGCTCGATAGCAATGACCTTCTTGGCGCCGAGCGACAGGATAGCGCGGGTGAGGCCGCCGGGACCGGGGCCGACCTCGATCACCGTCACGCCCTCAAGCGGACCGGCCGTGCGGGCGATCTTCTGGGTGAGGTTGAGGTCGAGCAGAAAGTTCTGGCCGAGCGCCTTCTTTGCGTCCAGGCCGTGGCGGGTGATAACGTCGCGCAGCGGCGGCAAGCCGTCGATCGCTGCCATCAGTTTTCTCCTCGTGCGGCATTATCGGCCAGTTGCTGTGCCATCCGCAGCGCCGCGAGCACACTGTCGGCACGGGCAATGCCCTTGCCGGCAAGGCTGAACGCCGTGCCATGGTCCGGCGATGTGCGGATGAACGGCAGTCCGAGCGTGACATTGACGCTGTCGTCGAAGCCGAGCGCCTTGGCGGGGATCAGTGCCTGGTCATGATACATGCAGATCGCCACGTCATAGGTCGCGCGGGCGCGGTCATGGAACATGGTGTCGGCGGGCAGGGGGCCGGTAATATCGACGCCCTCGGCCTTTAATCGCTCGATGACGGGGCGGATGATCGCATCGTCTTCAAGGCCCAGTGCACCGTTTTCGCCCGCATGCGGATTGAGACCGGCGACAGCGATGCGGGGAGAGGTAAGCCCGAAACGGTTTCTGAGATCCCGCACGGTGATGGTGCAGGTCCGGTAGATCAGATCGGCCGTCAGTTGCTCAGGCACATCCTTGAGCGGGATATGGATCGTCACCGGAACAGCCATGAGCTTCGGTCCGGCAAGCATCATCACGGGCAGCAGGTCGTCGTCACCGGTTAGCCGTTCGCCGATATCGGCCAGAAATTCGGTATGGCCAGGAAATTTGAAACCGGCGTCGTAAAGAACGGATTTGGCAATCGGATTGGTAACGACGGCCGAAGCCGAGCCATCCATCGTCAGCCGTACGGCTGTTTCGATGGCGCCGATGATTGCGTCTGCATTCGCAGAGTCCGGCATGCCCGCAGTGACCGGGGCACCGCAAGCGACCGGAAGCACCGGTAAGGCGTCACCGAAGGCCGCAAGAGCTCCACCACAATCCGTCTCGCGGATCGCAACGGTATGACCAAGAACGCGGGCGCGGGCTTCAAGTGCAGCGGGGTCGCCGATGAAAACGAAAGGCGGTGTCTGCCAGGCTTGCCGGTTGATCCAGGCATCAAGGCTGATATCGAGGCCGATCCCGGCCGGATCGCCCATGGTCAGGGCGAGCGGCCTGTCGCGTGTCGGGCTCATGATTGTGCTGTTACTTTTCGACGATCTGGGCACGCTTGCGCAGTTCTTCGATATAGCGCTTGCTGTTCGGGTCTTCGCCATCGCTCTTCTTGCCGAGGTCCTCGGCGCGGAAGACCATTTCGGCAGCGAGGTCGTCGGACACTTCGCGCTTCTTGCAGATGGCAAGGTATTCGACGCCGCGTTCGGTAACGCGGGTTGCGGTCGTTGAGCTGTCGCCAGCCTTTTCGATCAGCGGCTTCCAGTCCCCCGGAAGCTCCTGCGCCATCATGCGGCCGAGATTGCGGATCGATACGTCGCGCATCGTCGCGGCAAAAACCTTGGCCTGCTCGCAGCCCGGATATTTCGAACGCGACGCATTGGCTTCGGCCTGACGCTTGCCGATGATGGCGTTGCGCTTGGAGGCGGGCACCACGAAAATGACCTGCTGCAGGAAATATTCCGTGGTCACCGGCTTGGTGCCGCCGGCTTCCTGCATGCGCCGGACGAGGTCTTCGTTCGACAGGCGCCCACCACCACTGCCACCGAAGCGGGCGTTGACCACCCGTGGCCAGCTCATGGCAACGGCGACATAATTTCTGAAGTGATCGATGCCGACGCCTGCCTGGTCAAGCACCTGCGACAGCTGCTGAACGGAGAGCTTGTTGCCGGCCGCAAAGCGCCCGACGGCGCCATCGACTTCCGAGGTGCTGACCGACGCGCCAACGCGCAGGACTTCTTCGCGCTTGAGGGCTTCATCGATCATCTGCTGGCGAGCTGCTTCCGCGCCGCCGCCTTGCTTCTGCAGCCGCATGAAAGCGGCGCGCTTGGAAATGTCGCCGGATGTGATGGGCGCGCCGTTGACGACGGCAACAACCTTGCTCGCGGCATAGGTTGCCGGCGCCGAGGAAAGTGCCAGGCCGCAGGCAAGGATCATTGCCGAAACCGTGCGCGTGATCGAAAGCTTCCCGCCCATTCTTTGTCCTTCTCATTTTCCACCGGACATCGCGTGTCCGGGGCCATGGTCTTCATGCCAAGCGCCATCATCCTGCGCATTTCTGTGCATGGATGCATAATACATGCGGCCGAACAATGACAAGACCTTCCACCCACCGCAAAAAAAGTGTGATGCGGCAGGGCGTTTCCGGGGCAAAGCCTTAGTTCAGACCGTCGAACTTCGTGTCGCCAACGTAGATATCGCCGAGTGTACGGAAGCTGATGCGCGCGCCGATCGACCAGTCATTGGCAATGGATTGATTGCTGTCGCGCTCTTCCTTGTAGACCAGCGAGAAGATCGTATCCCGGTCGTCATAGGTGATGCCGACGCCATTGCGGGTGATGACATTGCTGTTCAGATCATAGGTGATCGATCCGAACACCGACCAGTAATCGGCGAACTTGTAGGCGGCAGCCGTCTGGATTTCGTCCTGATCCGTGGTCGAGCCGTAGAGCGGCTGGGCCTGGATGCTGGTATAGGTAACGGCCGTCTGCCAGAGGATGCCTTGATAACCAAGCGTCGCATCGGCGCGGCGCATGTCGAGATTCTTCTCGTCGAACCGGCCGCTGAAACTTGCCGTGATGCCGGAAGGCGCATCGATGCCGATCATCGTCACATAATCGGAGCGATCGGTCTCGAGGCCCGAATTCGCACCGGCCTTGACCAGGTCGTCGCTCGCAAACGAATTTACGCCGCCGAGATGGAACGATTGGCCGGCAATGGCGCGCAGCGCATAGCCGTTGCCAAGCGCGCCGGTATAGCGGACGCCAAGGTTGGCACGCGTTCCGCCTTCGATACGGTCATAGCCGGAGAACTTGTCGCGGTCGAACAGCGATGTTGCGTCGAAGACGAAGCTCTGCGCGTCCTCGTTCGGCAGGCCGCCAGCGTATTCCTCATTGGGCCGGGCGAAGATCTGCGCGATCGGCTCGATGATGTGGCTGCTGTAGTCCGTCGTCAAAAGGATGGGGTAGCGTGCATCGATGCCAGCTGTGAGCATCCGGCGCGTTAAGGCGTCGTCGCTATGGAAATCACCGGTATAGTCGGGGCCCGGATCGGCCATTGACGATCCGATCAGATCGCCGCGCGCAGCAAGGATCGGGGTTAGCGACAGGCCACCGGGAGCGATGAAATTGCGCTTCCATTCGAGGTCGGCCGTCAATCGCTGATACCCGCCTTCAAGGCCGCGGAAGCGATCGACAATGCCGGGAATTTCAAACTCGTCCTCGCGATTGCGATTGACGTTGGTCAGATTGATGTCTGCCGTCAATTCGCCGCCGAACACCGGTGCCGGGTGGGTATAAGAATAATCCAGAACCTGTGCCACCGCCTGCTTGTTTTCGGCAATGCTGTCGGCATCGGCATCCTGGATGTCGAAGTAGAAGGCGCGAGCGTCGAAGGAATTGCGCTTGCCGAGACCGCTCAGGTAGACTTGATTTGTGAAGGTCGTGCCGTCGAAGGTCGAAAGCTCATAGGTCTTGGCGAAGTTGTTGTCGCTCTGGACGAGAACATCCCAGCCGAAGGTCCAGCGCGGGTTGATATCGAACTTGGCCTTGGAACCGATCATGCCGCGGTTGGTTTCCCGGGCGTCGACGGTGTTGCCGGTAAAGCTGCTGCGGTTCAGCTGACTGATCCCAGCCATGGTGAGAATATGTTCGCCGTTTTCGAAGCGCTGACGGAACTCGCCCTGCAGCAGGAAACCCTGGCGGCTGAGGCCGGTTGCCGTGACCGTCGCATCCATATAGGGCGAGATCGCCCAGTAATAGGGGATGCTGACGCCGGCGCCGAGCTTCTGGGTATAGCCGAATTTCGGAATCAGGAAGCCGCTCTTGCGCTTGATCGTCTGGTCCGGAACTTCGAGCACCGGCAGGTACAGGATCGGCTTGCCGAACAGTTCGAACTTGGCGTTCTCCATGCGGATCGTATGGGTCTTGCCGTTCTGGACGATGCGCTGTGCCTTGACGTGCCAAAGCGACTTGTGGTCGGGATTGGTCGCGCAGGGGGTGCAGGCCGTGTAGACGGCGTTATTGAGGATCATCTCCTCACCATTGCGCCGCTCGCCGGTAACGGCGGCAAGCTTCGTCAGGTCGGTGGTTTCGAGGCGCAGCCGCTCAATGAAGCCGTTGCCGAAATCATCGGTCACGTCCATCTGGTCAGCATAGACCTTGTTGCCGCCGGGTTCGATCAGCTCGATTTCGCCGGTCGCAATGATGCGCCCGGTCTTCTGGCTGTACTCGACCTGCTGGGCGACCATCTGGTAGCCGCCGTAATTGATCTGGACCGCACCACGTACGATGACGCGCTCCGCATCCTTGTTATAGACAAGTTCATTGGCCGACAGAAGCATCTTGGCATCTTCGGGCATTTTCGGATTGAACGAATCGATACTGGTATCTTGTGCCCATGCGGGTGCGATCGGCGTCAGCACTTGTAGCGCAACACCGGAAAGCAGAATGGCCGCCAGCAGCCTGATATGTTTGCGGTCGCTTGCCGCCACTAGCCATCCTCCTCATGCAATAGAATCGTCGAGCCCAGCGCCATCGCTACAACAACTGGCAACCAGGCTGCAACGAACGGAGGCACTATGCCGCTGCTCCCGAATGCTTTGACAAGCACGGTGACGACATAAAGCACGAAGCCCGACAGGATTCCACCGAGAATTACCGGTCTCGATTGGTTAAACCGGCTAAATTTTAACGAGACGCTTGCAGCGATCAGAGTCATTGCGACCAGAAGCAGCGGAAGCGCCAGCATGGAGTGGAATTGGGTTTCCAGCGCATTGGTCGGGAAGCCGAAGGACTTCGCCACTTCAATTTTGCGTTTCAGGTCGAAAAATTGAATAGAATCAGCCTTCGTTAGGGTTTCCTGAACGAATTCCGGTTTCAGGTGAGTCGGCAGTTGTACCGTTGCGAGGCGACGCGGCAGCTCTCCGTTGCGGGTTTCCGTTACCCCATTAAGAAGCCAGTAACCATCTTCCAGCTTTGCCGACGCGGCGTCCTGTCTTGAAATGATCGTGCCAAGCGGATCGAAATGGATCACCGTGACATTGACGAGTGTCTTGCCTTCGTCCTGAACGGACCGGGCGCCGATGATCGTATCGTCTTTTCCGTAGATCTGGCGCAGCCAGGGGATGGAGATCGCCGTGGTTGCCGAGGATGAGCTACCCCATTCCGCCTCCAGCGCTTCTGCCTGTTTGGTGCCCCAGGATGCGATCGGATTGAGCACGATCACCGTTGCAACGCCGAACAGGAACGCGCCGATGACGAAGGGCTGCAGAAACTGCCAAACGGAAATCCCGGCTGCCCGCGTTACCACCAGTTCATAGCGGCGATTGAGCGAGATCAGCGCCGCCATGCCGGCGAACAGCGCGACGAACGGCACTGTCTGCTGCAATATCATCGGAATGCGGAACGTCGTCATCAGCAGCGCTCCGGTGACCGAGTACCGCGGCAGTTGCGACATCCGGTTGGCGAGTTCGCTAAAGTCGATGATAAAGATCAACGAGAAGATGCCGGCGAGGAACCAGAATGTGGTGATCGCGTATCGCTTGAAAAAATAACGCCCGAGCGTCGTGAAGATCATTGCACCTGGTTCCCGTCAGATGCCGGGTTGGCCTTGGTCAGGCGCAGGCGAACCAGAATCTCGTTGACCTTCTGCTCCAGCGTGAGCGGAATTTCAAGCCGCCGGTTGCCCAT
Source organism: Hyphomicrobiales bacterium (assembly GCA_900473685.1). Classification (GTDB taxonomy): domain Bacteria; phylum Pseudomonadota; class Alphaproteobacteria; order Rhizobiales; family Rhizobiaceae; genus Pararhizobium. Next base: position 241,200 of record UCNE01000002.1, on the reverse strand, counting down.
CAGCTGGCGTATCGCCAGATAGCCGGTGCCGAGCGGGATCAGATACATGATCGGGACAAAGAAGCGTGATTCCTCGGCGCTGTTCGCCGCATAAAAGGTTGTCCAGCGGATGAACAGACAGGTCAGAAGCGCCGTGATCATCGGATGGACGCGGGCTTCCCGGTGCGAGCGCGCATCGCTGCTGAAGACCAGCGCGATCAGGACGAACAGCAGGGGATAGGTCCATTCGGTGAAGCGGCGATGCAGTTCTGCCGCGAAGGACTGTGGATCCTTCTTGTAGATCGGATCCTCCGGATCAGGGTTGATCAGGAAGGGCAGGTCGCGGTCCTTGGCGCGGATCGTCGCCTGTCCGGCCATCTTTGTCATGTCGGTCAGGTCGAAGGCATAGCTGTCGAACTTGATGATCGAGACGTTGCCGTCGGGGAGCTTGCGGTGCACTTCCCCGTCCTTCATCACCAGCGCCGTGCCGCTGTCATCGACGGCGCCTTCGCGGGCGTAATAGACCAGCTCATAGGCGGGATCGCGCGCATCGGCGACGAAGATGCCGTTCAGGACGCCGCCACTGCGCCGCGAGGCGACCTGGACGTAGAGACCATCGCCGATCTTGCGGAACGTATTTTCCTGCACCACCGACGACAGAAGGTCGGCATGGGCGGTGGCGATCATCTTGCGCACGGCCATGCGCGAATAGGGCTCGACGAAATTGTCAACGGCGAAGGATACGACGCTGAGGGCAAGGCCGAGATAGATCACCGGACGGATGATGGTCATTCGTGAGCTGCCGGCGGCGTTCAGGACGGTCAACTCCGAATCGGCATTCATCGCCGTCAGCGTCTGCGCCACGCCGATAACCAGCGCGAAGGGAAGAATAAGGGGAATGATCGACGGCAGGACGAGCGTTGCAAGGCGCATGAAGGCCAGCACCGACTGGCCACTATCGGTGACCAGGTTGACGCTGGTCAGGGCCTGCGTCGTCCAGACGATCGCCATCAGCGGCAAAACCGTGGCAAAGAACATGCCCGTTGCCCGCTTCAGGATATAGCGTTCGATCAGCTTCATGCGGGGTCCTGGCCCATCTTCCTGCCGTTTGTCCGGTTCGCCTGTCTGGACATGGCCGAGCCGGATGTCCCTATCGCGCTGAATGAACCGGTTTGCAAGTTTTCCACGATAACCAAATTATAAAAGAGCAGGGCTAAGGCTCGGCAAAGAATGATAGTTAACAGCATGTAAACACAAGGTGGCGCCTTGCCAAGGTCATCGAAACCAACAACGGTGCATGAACCTGTTTCCGGGCTTGCGGTTGATGGCGAATGTTTGCCACTGTAACCGCCATGTAACAGACCGGCGTCGGGTCAAGGCAATTCTGGAGTTTCTTCATGTCATTGAAATTTGAAATCGGTTTCAGCAAGTCTGCCCGCCTGTCCGGCGGCCTGGCGATCCTGCTCAAGACTCTTGACGGAAAAGAGGCGGCCGGGGCTGCGGAAGCCGATCCGGACGCAATTATTGCCAAGGCTGCGCGAATCGCCAAGTTCAAGGCGAAGTCGCTGCGCGCCCTCGATATCGTTGCACCGCAGGGCGCGCCCGTCGATCGCATCCTGGTGCTGGGCATCGGCGACGGCGCCGGCCTGACCGCGCATGACTGGCTGAAGGCCGGCGGTGCTGCGGCGTCAAAAATCCGGGGCGCCGAAAAGGTCGCGATTTTCCTCGATGCGCCGGGTCTCGAGGTTTCCGGCAAGGCGGCGGCCGATTTTGCCCTTGGCATGGAGATGAATGCCTATAGCTTCGACACCTACAAGACGACGAAGAAGGACGATGACGATCAGAAAGGGCCGCCAAAACCGGTCAAGGTGACGATCGTCACGGATGCCGCCGTTGCCGCCAAGAAGGCCGCGGTCAATTCGCAGGCGATCGCCGAAGGTGTCTTCATTGCACGTGACCTGGTCAACGAACCGGGCAATGTGCTTGGACCCGTCGAATTTGCGGCCAAGGCCAAGGAACTGGAAAAGCTCGGCGTCGAGGTTGAAATCCTCACCGAGCGAGAAATGAAGAAACTCGGCATGGGCGCGCTGCTCGGCGTGGCGCAGGGTTCTGTGCGGCCACCGCGGCTGGCGATCATGCAATGGAAGGGCGGCAAGCCGAAGGACCGGCCGGTTGCCTTTGTCGGCAAGGGTGTGGTGTTCGACAGCGGCGGCATCTCGATCAAGCCGGGCGCCGGCATGGAGGAGATGAAGGGCGACATGGGCGGCGCTGCCGCCGTCACCGGCCTGATGCATGTGCTGGCAACCCGCAAGGCCAAGGCGCACGTGGTTGGAATCATCGGCCTTGTTGAAAACATGCCGGACGGCAATGCCCAGCGTCCGGGCGATATCGTCACCTCGATGTCCGGGCAGACCATCGAGATCATCAATACCGATGCGGAAGGCCGGCTCGTGCTGTGCGACGCGCTCTGGTATTGCAATGACCGCTTCAAGCCACAGTTCATGATCAATCTGGCGACGCTGACCGGCGCCGTCATGGTGGCGCTCGGCAGCCATCATGCCGGCCTGTTCACCAATGACGACCGGCTGGCGGAACAGCTGACGGCGGCCGGGCTGACGACGCAGGAGCGCTTGTGGCGCCTGCCGCTCGGCAAGGAATATGACAAGATGATCGACAGCAAGTTTGCCGACATGAAGAATACCGGCGGCCGTTATGCCGGTTCGATCACCGCCGCCCAGTTCCTTAAGCGCTTCGTCAAGGATACGCCCTGGGCGCATCTCGACATTGCCGGAACCGCGATGGGATCACCGACCGACGAGGTCAACCAGTCCTGGGCATCCGGTTTTGGCGTGCGCCTGTTGGATGAACTCGTCCGCGCCAACTACGAGAGCTGACCCGCGACGTGACGGAAATCCTGTTCTACCACCTGACCGAATCCAAGCTCGAAGACGCGCTGCCGCCGCTGCTCGACCGTTGTGTCGAGCGCGGCTGGCGCGTCGTCGTGCAGACGTCGGATGACGAGCGCCGCGACATGCTCGACAATCACCTGTGGACCTATCGCGACGACAGTTTCCTGCCGCACGGCACCGATGCGACGGAGTTTTCCGGCGACCAGCCGATTCTCCTGACCGCTGGCGAGGGCAACGGCAACGCCGCCACCGTCCGCTTCATCATCGACGGCGCCATGCCGCCGCCGGTTGGCGGTTATGAGCGGGTGGTGTTCATGTTCGACGGCTATGACCAGGACCAGCTGGAAGGTGCGCGGGCGCACTGGAAGGTGCTGAAGGGCGAGGGGCACACGCTGACCTATTGGCAGCAAAACCAGGATGGGCGCTGGGTGAAGAAGGCTTAGCTTGAGGGGCAACGGTGTCGATAGAACGTATGGACGAGAAATCTTGGCAGGCGATTCCCGGCGGCGAAGCGCTGGTCGCTTATTTCGGGCATGTTCCGTTTTTCCATGATGGAGAGATTACGCAGGTGGTTCTCAATCGACGCTCCGCCAGCACAGTCTCAATTCATACTTGGGGAATGGACACCATCGATCCCATCAAACACGCGGTGGTGACGCTGTTGATCGATGACATCATCGATCTCGAACTCGAAAACTTCAGCCCGCAGAATGTCATCGGTGATTTGATCATTCGCCCGTTGCCTGAGCGTGACAATCGCAGGGATTATTATCCCAGAAGCCAAGTCGAGGGTGATGTCGAGATCGTATTTGTACCGATTTTCGGGTTGAGCGGTGTTGTTCGCGCAGGCTCGGTATCTCTGACTTTCGTCCCGGGAAAACCCCGGGACGCTTAGATCAGCCGAAACCTCAATCGAAAAACGCATCCACGAACTTGCGGCGTCCGAGCATGAAGGCGTCGGCGACGTGGCGGAGCGGGGATAGATCGACGTCCGACGTCTTCGCCTTGATGATCTCGGCGAAGCGGGCGTAAAGCGCCGGGTATTCCTGTTCCGGTTCGTCATGCACCAGCTTGCCGTCGATCGACAGTTTTGCGCCTCCTTCGGAGAGAACCATCATGCCGGCATCGGTTTCGGCGACGATGTCCCAGCTCTGGTGACCGGTCTGACGCCAGTCGAAGTCGGCCGAGACCGGCAGGTTGCTGGCATCGCTGAAGACAATCGAGGCGGCGATCGGCGCATCGCGGTTTTCCGGGAATTCCAGCGTTGCCGAGGTGATGAACAGCGGGTTGGGCAGGATATGGGTGACGATCGACAGGGCGTTGATGCCCGGATCGAACACGCCGAGACCGCCCGCGGCCCAGATCCAGTCCTGGTTCGGATGCCAGTGGCGCACGTCTTCCTTCCAGATCACCTTGACATCGTTGATCTTCGTTGAAGCGAGGAATGCTTTGGCTGCCTCGACGGCGGGCGCATAACGCGAGTGCCAGCTGGCAAACAGCGACAGGCCTTTTTCATCGGCAAGCGCCTGAAGGTCGGCGACTTCGCTCAATGTCGCGCCCGGCGGCTTTTCGAGAAAGACGTGCTTTCCAGCCTCGAGCGCCGTGCGCGCGGCGGCATAACGGAACTGCGGCGGCATGCAGAGCGAGACGGCGTCGATGGCCGGCACCGCTTCGAGCATCGCCTCGATCGACTTGAAATTGTCGATGCCATCGACGACGCCGTGGCGGCTGGCAGCGGCAATCAGCTTGTAGTCGGCATTCTTGGCGATGGAAGGAAGGTGTTGGTCGCGGACGATCTTGCCGACGCCAACGATCGAGATATGGATGGGGCTCATGATGTGTCGCTCGATTTGTATGACTTTTATGGTGGGCTTTGTAGCAGAAAGACGGTTCCGGGCAAGCGGCTGTCGCAGTCTGTAAACGATGACCTGCAGACAATCGTCTTTGCCGGTGGTGGACAATAGCCAAGCTGCGCTATTTGGGTAGTCTGCATTTTTGAAACAGGAGTCGCCATGCCCCCGATCATCCGAAAAGCCAGCCGCGCCGATCTCGATGTCCTTATCGACTGGGCGGCCAGGGAGGGCTGGAACCCCGGTCTCGACGATGCGCCGGCCTTCTGGGCGGCGGATCCGGACGGCTACTGGATTGCCGAGGAGAATGGCACCACGGCTGCGGCACTGTCGCTAGTACGCTACGACGAAACCTATGCCTTTCTGGGTTTTTACATGGTCCATCCCGATTATCGCGGGCAGGGGATCGGTCTGGCGCTGTGGCAAAGGGCGCTTTCGGAGGCAGGCAGCCGAACGGTGGGGCTGGATGGGGTGGTGGCCCAGCAGGACAACTACCGCAAATCCGGCTTCGTTTATGCCCATGCCAATTTCCGCTATGGTGGCGAGATCCAATGCACCGAGCCGCCCGGAACCGACCTCGTCTCGGTCTCTCCTGTCCTCGTGCCAATGCTGGCCGATTATGACGCGCGGTTCAATTCGGTGCGGCGGGACGCGTTCCTGCGCGAATGGCTGAAAGCCATGGATACGCGCGAAAGCTTTGCTCTCTTGCGCAATTCCGAGGTTCTCGGCTACGGCACCATCCGCGCCTGCCGTGAGGGCCACAAGATCGGCCCGCTGTTTGCCGACAGCGAGACAAATGCCGATCTGATCTTTCGCAAGCTGGTGGGAAGCGTCGGCGGCGGCCAGGTCTATCTCGATATCCCCGAGCCCAACGCCGCCGCCCGGGCGCTGTGCGATCGCTACAATCTGAAGCCTGTGTTTGAAACGGCGCGGATGTATCGTGGTCCGGTGCCGGACCTGCCGCTCGGGCAGATTTATGGGATTACCACGTTCGAGCTGGGATAGGCGTCAGCTCCAGAATGGCAGGTTGCGATGGCCGCCGAGGATGATGATGCTGGCGAACACCGCGATGACCAGAAGTACGACGAGCACCCAGAACAGGCGGCTTGACGCCTGCGTCTCCTCGACGAAAACCGGTTCCTTGTTGCGCAGCGCGTTCATCGCGTGACGCGGATCGCCCCATTTGACGCGCCGGAATCGGAAGGCATTTTGCGATTCGTGTTTCATGGAACGGAAAGCTAAAGCCTCCATTTGAACGGTGGCTTAAAGGTTTTGGTAAAATTTGAGCGTTTGCTTGTGGATGACTGTTCGTCCGGCATCCTGAGTCATTTGCTATCGTTTTTGCGCAATGGCCTTGCGCAGCGCCGCAAAAACGCGATCGTCCTGCGATTGCGAGACATTGAAGCGCATGAAGCCGGCGGCCGATTGCGACAGACTGAAGACATTGCCGGGGGCAAGAACGATATTGTCGGCAAGGGCTTCCCGGGCAATGTCCGCCGAATCAAGTCCTTCCGGCAAGTGGCACCATAAAAACATCCCGGCCTGCGGTTCGATCCATGGCATGAGACCAAGGTTTTTCAGCCGGGGGCAGATGCCGGCCATGGCGCGTGCGAGGCGGTGTTTGAGCCCCTCCATATGCTTGCGGTAACTGCCGTCACGCAACACATTCAGCACCAGTTCGGCGGTGAGACGGCCGCCGCCGAAGGTGGTGGCGATCTTCAGGTCGGTCAGTCCTTCGATCCAGTCCGGGCGGGCAGCGATGAAACCGCACCGCGCCGATGCCGAGAGCGTCTTGGAAAAGCTGCCGATATGGATGACGCGCTCAAGACCATCGAAGGCGGCAAGCCGGGGCGCAGGGGCATGCTCGAAATCGGCGAAGATATCGTCCTCGATGATGGTGACCCCGCCCTGTTCGGCAAGTTTCAGTACCCGGTGGGCCGCCACTGGCGAGAGCGTTGCTCCGGTCGGGTTGTGGATGGCCGAATTGGTGATGTAGAGCCGCGGCTTGTGCTCATGCAACACCTTGGCGAACTGCTCGATATCAGGCCCGGTAGGTGTATAGGGGACGCTGACGATGCGGGCGCGGTGGGCGCGCAGCAGTGCATGAAAATTGAAATAGCAGGGATCATCGATTAGCACGGTATCTCCCGGCTCGAGCAGAAACCGGCAAAGGAGATCCAGCGCCTGGGTTCCTGATTCGGTCAGCATGATCTGGTCCGGCGAGGCGTCGATGCCGTGATCCGCCATTCTGCGGGCGATTAGCTGGCGCAACGGTGGCAGGCCAAGCGGCGTGCCATAGTCGGCGAGCGACGGACCGCCGGCACGCGACAGGGCGCGCAAGGCGCGGCGCACCCCGTCGTCCGGCAGCCAGGAGGGCGGAAGCCAGCCGCATCCCGGCTTGAGATCATCGCTGGCTGCATCGAGCGACTGGCGCGACACCCAGAAGGGATCGACCGCCCGGTCCAGCTTCGGCCCGATTTCCGACAGGGATAGCGGCGCAGCCTGGCTTGCCACATAGAACCCGGAGCCGGGACGCGGCTGGATCATTCCTTCGGCGGCAAGGCGGTCATAGGCCTCGACCACGGTGGAGGTTGATACCCGCAACGTTCGGGCAAACGCGCGGATCGACGGCAGCTTGTCGCCTGATGTCAGGCTGCGGCCGGCGATACGTTGCCTGATCGTGGCGATGACCATGGCTATCCGGGTGCCGCTCTTTGTTTCATCGTCCATCTGTATGTGATCCGATACCATAACAGTTTTGCCAAACTGTATAGGAGTGTCGCTGGCTTTGCCAGCCACCGCCGCCGATAAGGGGAAAACGAAGGAGTTTCGGATGGACCGGATGGCGAGCGGATGGATCAACGGATTGATCGGCGTGGTGATCTTTAGCGGTTCGCTGCCTGCCACCCGCGTGGCGGTGATGCAACTGGACCCGGTATTCCTGACGGTGGCGCGGGCGGCAATTGCCGGCCTTTTGGCGCTCTGCCTGCTTCTCGTCTTCCGGCAGAAGCCGCCGTCGCGAAACGATATCGTCTCGCTGGTGGTCGTTGCGCTCGGAGTGGTCGTCGGCTTTCCGCTTTTGACGGCGCTGGCGCTGCAGCACGTCACCTCGGCGCATTCCATTGTGTTTGTCGGTCTGCTTCCACTCGCGACCGCGATTTTTGGCGTATTGCGCGGCGGCGAGCGGCCAAAGCCGGCATTCTGGATATTTTCGACGCTCGGCAGTGCGCTGGTCGCCGGTTTTGCCCTTATGCAGGGTGGTGCGGCTTCGCCTCTCGGCGACGCATTGATGCTGGCCGCCATCATCGTCTGCGGGCTTGGTTATGCCGAGGGAGCCAGACTGTCGCGCACGCTCGGCGGCTGGCAGGTGATTTCGTGGGCGCTGGTCCTGTCGCTGCCGGTGATGATTGCCCTGTCGGTCGCCTTCATGCCACCGACCTTTTCCGGTGTTGCGCTTCCCGTCTGGCTGAGCCTTGCCTATGTGTCGCTGTTCAGCATGTTGATCGGTTTCATCTTCTGGTATCGCGGCCTTGTGCAGGGCGGCATCGCGGCTGTCGGCCAGTTGCAATTGTTGCAGCCATTCTTCGGCCTGGCGCTGGCCGCGACCCTGCTCCACGAGCCGGTGAGCTGGACGATGCTGGCGGTCACTGTCGCGGTCATCCTCTGCGTCGCCGGTGCGCGCAAATTTGGCCGGTAGGATCGGCCACAGAATCAGCTCCGCCGCATCCTCGCCACCAGCAGGGCCGAGAGGATGCAGGACAGCAGTCCCAGCGACAAAGGCAGACCCTGATACCCGGTCGGCTGCATCGCCAGGCCCGCCGCGGGCGATCCCAGGATGCCGCCGGCGCCCCAGGCAAGCGCGAAGGCCGCATTGCCGGCGATCAGGGCGTGACCGGTGAAACGCTCGCCGAGCTGGATCAGCGCCAGAGTGTAGATCCCGAACGAGACCCCGCCCCAGACAAACAGGAGGGGCCAGATCAACCACGAATCAAAGGTCAGCGGCAGAGCCAGGCAGCCGGCCAGCGAAGCCAGTGCGCAAAACAGCATGGTGCGCGCCGAACCGGCCTGTTCTGCCAGACGGCCGAGCAGGATCTGTAGCGCGGCATTGCCGGCGATGAAACAGGTGATCAATGACGCGATGCGTGCCTCGGCGCTCCCAAGCGCTGCGCCATAGACCGCAAACAGGGAGAGCAGGGATTGCTCGAAGGCGGCTGCGGTGAAGACCGCGAACAATAGCAGCGGCGCCAAGGCGAAGAAGCCACCGACTGATGTTGCAGCGCCTTCATGTGGCATATCGGGCAGGCGCGGCACGACGGCAAGGACGATGAAGCCGCAGAGAAGAAAGGCGGCGATGCCGATCAGGAAGGGCGGCCACCCCTCGGTCCCGGCCAAGCTGAGTGACAGCGGGCCGATGGCGAATCCGCCGGAAACGGCCGACGAGTAGAGACCCATGATACGGCCCCGGCGCGGCGCCGGTGTCGCCGCGATCAACCAGGTTTCGCTGATCACATAGAGCGGATTGGCGGCAAAGCCGAGCAGGAAGCGCAGCGGCATCCAGGCCCAGACATTCTCAGTGATGGCAATTGCCAACAGGATGGGCGCCGTCAGGAACAGGCACGCTACCGCCATCCGCGCTCCGCCCGCGCGGCGCGCCAGTGGGGGAATGAAAGGGGCGGAGATGACGAAGCCCAGCGGCGTCATCGCCGCCGAGAGGCCGATCACGCCGGGTGCCGTGCCCTGCCGTTCCAGAATGAAGCTGAGCAGTGGATAGGTCAGCCCTTGTGCGACGGCAAACACCGTGATGGTCGCGACAATGCCTGCCATCGCCGCCCATGAGATCCGCTCGTCTTGCGATGTGCGCGTGGTTTCGGCCGTCATGCGATTGTCCTATTCTTCCCAGAATCGCTTGGCGATCTCCGCCTCGATCTGCCACCGGCTAAGGCCGATATCGTAGATCAGATGAGGATTATCCCGCGCGATCTGTTCAAGGTCCCAGCGGAAGCGCCGTCGAGCGCGCCAGGCCGAGATAAGCTGTATCAACTCGGCCAGCCCGGGACGGCGCGAGACCGGTTTGGGTCTCGCTGGTGATTCCGGCTGCATTGTCTGGTGACGGGCTGAAACAAGAGTATCGGTCATCGCAGCCTCCTTGTGGTTTGAGGGGCCTGGCCCCGAAAGAGGTTGCATTCTGCGCGGTGCAGACAGCGCCGTAATTAAGCCCAGCCAAAAAGTTCTCAAAAACATCCAAACGCACTATAGATGGCCGCATGCAGCACTCGTGTTTTGCCTTTGGTCCGTTCGTGCTTGATCCGGGTGCGGGAACGCTTCTGCGGAACGGCGATCCCGTGGCCGTTGGTTTCCGCGGGCTGAAACTGCTTTCAGCGCTGGTCGAGCGGCCCGGCGGCATTCTGGGCAAGGCCGAATTGATGGACGCGGCGTGGCCGGGCCTGGCCGTCGAGGAGGGAAATCTCACGGTCCAGATTTCACAGCTACGCAAGCTGCTGGGGCCATCTGGCGGCGGTGGCGAATGGATCGCAACGGTTCCGCGCGTCGGCTATCGCTTCATCGGGACGGTTGAAACGATCGCAGCTGAAAAGCCGGTCTTGCCGCTGCCCGATAAACCATCGATCGCCGTTCTGCCTTTCGACACTGTCAGCACCGATCCCGAGCAGGGCGCCTTTGCGGATGGGCTGGCCGAAGATCTGATTACCGACCTGTCCCGGGATTCCGGCCTGTTCGTCATCGCGCGCAACTCGTCCTTCGCCTACAGGGGAAAGGTGATGGATGCGCGCGAGATAGCCAAGGGGCTGGGCGTGCGCTACCTGCTCACCGGTAGTGCGAGACGCGCCGGCGGGCGTGTGCGCATCAACGCCCAGCTGGTCGATACCGTCAGTGGCGATCATCTCTGGGCGGAGCGTTTCGACCGCAGCCTCGATGATATCTTTACCGTTCAGGACGAGGTGACCGCCAAGATCGTCGAGGCACTGCTCGGGCGGCTGCGTGCCGCACCGCCGCGCAACCGGCCCAGCAATATCGAGGCCTATGATCTCTGCGTGCGGGCGCGCAGGCTGATGGACGACACGCCGCAGAGCGCCCGTGAGGCGCATCTGATGCTGACGCGGGCGATCTCGCTCGATCCGGGATACGCCGAGGCCTATCGCTGGCTGGCCATGAACCACTGGATGGGGTGGGTGCATAGCGGCGGACCGACGCAAGCCGCCCGTGGCCTTGCCCTGGAACTGGCAGGCAAGGCGGTCACGCTCGATCCGAACGATGCCGGCTGCCGCTGGATCCTTGCCTATCTGCTGGCCTATGAGGGCCGCTTTGCCGACGCCGACGCGGAATTCGCCACCGCAATCAAGCTCGACCCGAACGAGGCCGACACCTTTGCGGCCCTGTCCGACATCATGGTTCTGGCCGGGCGGGTGGAGGAGGGGCTTGAGCACATCGGCAAGGCATTCCGGCTCAACCCTAATCCGGCAAGCTGGTACTATCTGACACTCGGCCAGGCGCAATATGCGGCCGGTCGCTACGAAGCCGCCGTCGAAACCCTGCGCAGGGATGAAGCGTACGCCACGAGCTCACGCCGTTTCCTGGCGGCAAGCCTTGCGCAACTGGGCCGGCTCGACGAGGCCCGCGCGGAGGCCGAACTGTTTCTCGTCGGCAACCCAGATTTCACCACCCGCCACTGGGCCGCGACGGAGCCATTCCGTGACGAAGCGACGCTTGCGCGTTTCGTGGACGGTTTTCGCAAGGCCGGTCTTCCCGAAGGATGATCCGCCACCCCGGCGTTTTTCTTGCGGGAGAGCATGAGAAATATCCTCACTTCGGTCTTCATCGAAGCATTCCGGCATCAGGGCGGATATAGCAGGATGAAACTGGCCACCTCTTGATGCGAGACGATCATGACAGCGGACACGATAAATCTGAAACGGGAACTGGCGCTGCTCCTGGCGCTGGCAACGCTCTGGGGCGCGTCCTACACTTTCATCAAGATCGGTGTCGAAACCATTCCGCCGGTGACGCTGATTGCAGCCCGCACCCTGATTGCCGGCCTGTTGCTGCTGGCGGTTCTGCGCGTGCGGGGACTATCTCTGCCCAAGGATGCGGCGACATGGGGCCGGTTCCTGTTTCAGGCGTGCCTGAACAGCGCCATTCCTTTCACGCTGATCGCCTGGGCTGAAAAGACCGTCGATGCCGGTCTGGCCGCCATCCTGAATTCGACGACGCCTATCTTCGCCTTTCTGCTGACGACCCTTTTGACCCGCCATGAGCCGGTGACGGGCCGCAAGCTGTTCGGCGTTGTCGCAGGCATTGCAGGCATTACCCTGGTCGTTGGCCTGGAAGCGCTGAACGGTGCCGGCGAGCAACTGCCGGCCCAGCTTGCCATCGTCGCCGCAACGATCTGCTATGCGGGCGCCGCCATTTTCGGCCGCGGGTTCAAGTCGCTCGATCCGATGATGCCTGCCGCCGGTTCGCTGATCTGCGGTGCTATCATCCTCATTCCGCTCAGCCTGGTGATCGACCGGCCATGGACGTTGGCGCCCTCCACGGGCTCGCTTCTCGCGCTTCTGTGCCTGTCGGTGTTTTCGACGGCGCTGGCCTTCGTCATCTATTTCCGGCTGGTGCACACGCTCGGCTCTGTCGGAACGACAGCGCAGGCCTATCTGCGCGTCCCCATCGGCGTGGCGATCGGCATCCTCTTTCTGGGGGAGAGCATCAGCAGCACTGCCCTGGTTGGGCTCGCCTTCGTGATCACCGGCGTCATGGCCATGACCATCCCGGGGCGGAAACGGCCATTGGCGGTCTGAATGCCGCAACGTGCTGAGGTAGAGTAGGAGGCGGACCAGTTCCGCCTCACAATCTGAATGAGGAATACGCGAGGCCGTAAAGCCGGTTGCAAGGGGATGTTATCCCACTGGCTTTTGCGATTCGCCGTCAGTGGAGGCTATTTCGCTACCGGCTTGCTGGCGGGCGAAAAGCTCAAGGTGAGCCAGGTATTCCAACCTTCTGGACGATGCTTCGCTCCGAACTCGTAAAAGCCTTTCAGATTGACATAGCCTGCCGTCTCGTCGTTGACGGCGAATTTGTATCCGACCTGTGGCCCGATGCCGAACACGCGTGACTTGAAGTCGCCGAGAGACGCGCCGTCGCCACTGTCGCCACTCAATTGCTGGAAGGCATAACCGACGACCCCCACATGGAGCTGTTCATTGACGAAGTGCGAGGCAGCCCAGTCGATATGGCCATCGATCCCGTTTTTATAGTCCGTGTCGGGATTTTCGAAATTGTAGGTCAGGCCGCCTGTGATCGAGAATTCATTGCCAGACGCGGGATTGAAATAGGTATAGCCCACGCCTGAATCGATCGCAGCATGCCCAAATCCGGCATTGACGATGCGATCGGGATCATAGGAGCCGACAGGGATGCTCACAGTCGTGTAGACCATGTAGTTGTTGACGCCGTCGTTCCATTTCAGCGTCCCGAACGGTGCGATGTCTCCAAATGCGGTCAGTGTGTCGCTACGGCTTCCGGAAACAGTTCCGCCGAGGGGACCGGTCAGCGTCGCATCGACCTGCGCCCGGCCGTGCAGGACAGGCACCAACATCCCGATCGAAGCCTGCGCACCATCCAGAACGGGTTCCGCGAAGGTGTAGGTCGGAACGAAAAACACCGCATCGCTTCGCCCCTCGAGGCCGACGTCGACCTGGCCGCCACCGCCGCGGGGGAAAGCCGCATCTGCCCCGGCATCGACGCTCGTGTGAAAGTAGACGGTTGCGAGTGCCCAACCCGGCTCCGTCGGCGCGGAAGCGAAGCTGCCATAAAAGCCAGGCAGATAGACGCTGATGCCCCCTTCATCCGCATATGCGGCCGGGACTTGTGTCAACAGAGCTGCAAGCCCCAGTCCGATGGCCGCATGAAACCGAAAACCTGGCTGGTGGCGTCTATTTGGTTTTGTCATGTCATCGTCCCCCTAAGCATTGCCTAGATATACCGAGTCGGGTGGATGTCCGCTAGCCAGTTCGATAAAGATGATATGGTGATCAGCGATGTGCCCACCCGGATTGCATACTGTTGGAGCGGCTGTCATATCTTACGCCAAGTTGATTTTTTGCAAGGAGGGAAGAGGAATGCGTGCCTGGGTGCTGGTTCCATACGCTGCTCTTCTGGTCGGTTTGACAGGCATTCCAACCGATGAAGCGAATGCTGGTCACGCGACGAAAGAAAATCGCGAACAATGCGCAGAGTTCGGCTTTAGACAGGGAACGGATGCTTTTGCAAATTGTATGATGCAACTTTCCTTGAAGCAAAATGACACTGCGCCGCCGGATCATTTCGAGCTTGTCAAACGCTACGGAGACCTCAGCGCAGCGCGACGTGGCGACGATCGTTATCCGGTTTGCACCGCCAGTATGATGGAAAATGAACTCGACACGACTCTTAACAAGTGGGTCGGCCCCCAATGCCAAATGGCGCCCGACTGAGCGCCGGTTTTTCAACGCGTATTGCCGGGATGCGGCGCGGGCCTCATGCATGCGGCCAGTATCAGTGTGCCGGATCAGGATCTGCTGCTAACACTACGTGAATTGCCGCAAATCGGTGTTTGCGGCAATTCACGTGCGTTGCGTCTTTGTCGCGGATGGTTCCAATCTCAACCGCAATTCCACGCCCTCGGGGGCTGTGGGTCAGCTCGCCATTGCCTCTTCGTACTGGCTGGAAAGCTCCATCCAGTGTTCCTCGGCCTTGTTCAACTTGGAAACGACCTCGGAACGTTCCTTGACCTTGGCTGCGGCCTTTTCCGGGAACTTGTCGTAGAGGTCCTGGTCTTCAAGCTCCTTGTCGAGAACCTGAATCTGTTTCTGCAGTTTTGCCGTCAAGGATTCGACATCGTTGATCTTTTTCTTCAAGGGCGCGAAGGTTGCGCGCTTGTCGGCATTGGCCTTGCGCTGCTCGGCCTTGCTCAGCTGGTCCTCGCCGCCGTTGCCCTTGCCTTTGCCGCCTTTGCCCTTCGAACTCTGGACGATGGTTGCGCGGTAGTCCTCGAGGTCACCGTCATAGTTGGAGACGGTGCCGTCCTTGACCAGCCACAGCCGGTCGGCCGTCGCCTCGATCAGGTGACGATCGTGCGAGATCAGGATGACGGCGCCGGTATATTCGTTCAGCGCCTGGATCAGCGCGTTGCGGCTGTCGATATCCAGATGGTTGGTCGGTTCGTCGAGGATCAAAAGGTTCGGCGCATCGAAGGCGGCAAGGCCCATCAGCAGGCGGGCCTTTTCGCCACCGGACAGATCCTTGGCGGGCGTGCTCATCTTGGCGGTCGCAAGGCCCATCTGGGCGACGCGGGCGCGCACCTTGCCTTCGGTCGCACCCGGCATGCGCTGGCGCACATGCTCGACGGCATCGTGTTCGGGGATCAGGTCGTCCAGCTGATGTTGGGCGAAGAAGCCGATCTTCAGTCCGGGTGCCACCTGCACCGAGCCGCCGGTCGCAGGCAGGCGGCCGGAGATCAGCTTGGCGAAGGTCGATTTACCGTTGCCGTTCGAGCCGAGCAGGGCGATGCGATCGTCGGTGTCGATGCGGAGCGACAGATGCTGCAGGATCGGCTTGCCCGGCACATAGCCGACGGTGCCGTGTTCCAGCGCGATGATGGGTGAGGCCGCTTCCTTCTCCGGATCGGGGAACTTGAAGCCCTGGACGTGATCTTCGATGACGGCCGAGACCGTGCCCATGCGCTCCAGTGCTTTGACGCGGCTCTGCGCCTGGCGGGCCTTCGAGGCCTTGGCCTTGAAGCGGTCGATGAACGACTGCAGGTGCTTTCGCGCCGCGTCGTTCTTCACCTTGGCCTTGGCCTGCAATTCGTTGGCTTCAGCGCGCTGGCGCTCGAACTGGTCGTAGGAGCCGCGATAGAAGGTCAGCTTCTGCTGGTCGAGATGGATGATGGCATTGACGGCCGTATTCAACAGGTCGCGGTCATGGCTGATGATGATGACCGTGTGCGGATACTTCGAAATGTAATCCTCAAGCCACAGCGTGCCTTCCAGGTCGAGATAGTTGGTCGGCTCGTCGAGCAGAAGCAGGTCCGGCTCGGAGAAAAGCACGGCCGCCAGCGCCACGCGCATGCGCCAGCCGCCGGAGAACGACGAGGCCGGACGCAATTGCGCGGCAGCGTCGAACCCGAGACCGGCCAGGATGCTGGCTGCACGCGATTCGGCCGAATGCGCCTGGATATCGGCGAGCCGCATGTGGATATCGGCAATACGGTGCGGGTCGGTGGCGGTCTCTGCTTCGGCGAGTAGCGCCTCGCGCTCCTTGTCGGCCTTCAGCACGATCTCAAGCAGCGGCTCCTCGGTGCCGGGGGCTTCCTGCGCCACCTGGCCGATGCGGGCGTTCTTCGGGATCGAAACCGAGCCGGTTTCGGCTTCCATGTCGCCGGTGATGATTTTGAACAGGGTCGACTTGCCGGCGCCGTTCTTGCCGACGAGCCCGGCTTTGATGCCGGCGGGCAGCGCGACGGTGGCCTGGTCTATGAGGAGGCGTCCGACAATGCGGGCCGAAACATTATTGAGCGTGATCATGGCGGCGTTTTGGCCGAACTCAGCCGAGAAGGCAAGGGTTTGCCGCGCTGCGGTATGCTCAGGCAGCGTGCGGCGAGTAGGTTTTTTTCGTCCGGCCGCCGATTGCCGCCGAAAACACCAGAGTTCCCGGCTTGCCGCCGCTGCGCACGGCCCTCAAGGCCAGTTCGGCTTGCGTGAACAGATCGACGCCGCCGGAGGCGGTAAACGCCATGGCGATGCCGGTGGAGAGCGACAGGGTTTGCGTCGTGAACGCCCGGTTCGGCAAGGCGACCTGGACGCCTTCGACCGACGCGCAGATCCGCTGCGCAATGGCTTCGGCATTGTCTGCCGACACGTCGTGAAAGACAAAGGCGAATTCGTCGGTGCCGATGCGGGCGACGAAATCGTTCTTCTTGACGGATTTGCGGAATTCCGGCGCCAGCTTCTTCAGCGCCTTTTCGACCGTCGTCGCGCCATGGCGCTCGCCCATCTCGCGCAGCCCCTCGACGGTGACGAGCGCCAGCGCCGCCGGGCCGACAGCCTTGCCGTCGTCGTAGAGCGCGGTGAGCTTGGCCGAAAATGCAATCCTGTTGGGAAGGCCGGTGACGGGATCGCGGGTGGCGGCCTTGCGCATCGTCTCGATATCGCTGTCGATACCGCCAAGTTGCGTCACCGTCTCATTCATGGCTGCGGCAAAAGCCTTTTCCTCCCGCTCGAACACCGCAACCGCATCGCGAAGGCGGGCGGCATCGTCGGCGAAATCGGACATGCCGGCGACCGGATCGGTCTCCAGGCGGTTGATGAAGCTGCGCAACATCGCGGCAAAGACTTCCTTCTTGGCGATGCTGTCCTTCAGCGCATGGCTGATAGCGGAGATAGAACGGGCGGTATCGGCACGGATGGTATCGGCCTCGATCGCGGCAAAACCGGAGAGATGATATTTGACGCCGAGCTGTTCGATCTGGTTTTGTGTGGGATGAGCGCCAAGGGCGGCAAATTCCCGGCTCAGCTGTGGGTTGTGGCCGGACAGCGCCTCATAGAACAGCTCGTAATTGCGCGGGAAAGGCGCGACGCCAAGCTTTGCCATGGTCTGGGCGACCTTGAGCAGGATCGCCGCATTCTGCGCCTGATTGCCATCGAGCTGGGGCTTGTCGGTCATAGCGTGTCCTTCACAAAGCCGGCTGATGCGCGGCGGTTGCAAGACATTGCTGATAAACCATCGGGATTAAAAGACCGTCAAAGACGCGCGTTTCGACGGCGGCTCCGCCGCTTTGCATGACGCCGGTCGTTTCGCCGGTCAGGGGCATCTCGGCGGGCAGAACGGATGCGAAACCTCCGGCGTGGCGCCTACAGCGCCTTGGAAACGATCCGCTTTGCGCTGTCGGGCAGCGTCGCAAACAGGGCGGAAAGATCCTGCCAGCCATCGGGGCGGCGGCCCGACACATTCTCCGGCCAATGGCAGATGCCGTCACCATGGATATATCCGACCCAGCGCTGTTCGTTCTGGTTTTCAAAATGCAGGACCGCCAGTTTGCCGGCCTCAAGCGCTTCGATGGGATACCAATCCATGGTGTTGTCCTGCTCCATTCTTAAAATATGAATGGACTATGACGCGGCTGACTTGCTCAAGCCTTGTGACAGTGATGTGACTGTCGCGAAGAAGCGAATGATTTCCGCTGGTTGAGTCACTCCGCGTAATGCCGGTATTCCGGCGTCCGCAGAAAATAGCTCATGTCCAGCGGAAGGCTCGATGCGCCAAGCGCCGTCAGCGTCATATGACACTGGCCGCGATGGTGGCTCTGATGGTCGAAAACAGAGGATTGGAAGTCTGCAGAGAGTAGGGGGCTGAAAAGGGTGTCGGTTAGCGTGGCAATGCCGTACGGAGTAGGGCGGTCTGTGAGGAAGGCGCGAGTTGCGCGCCATTGCTTCGGGCCTGACCAGCGCCAGATTCGACGGTGAATCCGCTTCTCCCATGAAGCTTCCTTGACAGTGCGATTCCACGGGTATGATGATGGTCATGCAGGATATGAGAGGCCTAGTCTGGGCGGGGCGATGAATCTTATTCCCCACGCCGTCACCTTATGGATGAAGGCATGCACGTGTGTTAGCGTGTGGACAATGGGGACTTCAGGAACGAGCATAAGAGCCGCGTTGACCGATGCAGTGATTGCCGCTGTTCCGGTGGCGATAGTCTATTTCAGTGGCTGGGCATATTTGTCGAGTTATCTCGCCGAGTTCGGTATTGATGCAACACAAGTCGATATCACCTTCACCACCGTGTTGGTGTACGCATTCATACCGCTGCAAACCCCGTGCCTGCTCATTGCAATGGCGATTGTGGCCATAGCTGCCTATTTCTGCTCGTTAGTCGAAAAACCCAAAGTTTGGGCCCAAAATCTGACCGGCTTGATGGTCTTGCTCATCATTGCGGGAATGCTTTTTGCAGTAAAATGGGCGGCAAACGATGCGGCAGAGGAGATGGCTAAGTACGTGTGGCGGGGTGAAAAGTCGCAAACGATTTCTGTACTTGCCACGCCGAACGGCGCCGACCCAGCTTATCAGGCGTATAAAGTATGCCGCGACGGCAGGCGTTTGCGCCAGATTATTGGCCTCACAGACCAAATGTTCTTGCTTTGTCGAAGCGCGGTGGCGCCGTGCGCAAACGGAACCATGTTCGCAGTAAACCAGGATGGCACGATTGGCTATATGGCCGATAGAGCACGCGAGAGGGCCGGCGATGAAGATATTTGTAAAAAATAGCGTTCTGGCACTCTGCGTATTTCTTGGCAGCGTCTCTTACGTGGCGGCAGATGACGCAGATGCAATTATCGCAAAACTTGTAGTCGGAGATGGGCCGTTTGAAGTTGTCGGAGAGAGTGGAATCTTCGGCTTCGTTGTCGCGCGCAAAGCGAAGTTGGTCACATTCAAGCCTTGTACAGGCGACCCTTTCGACATTGAAAGCAAGAAGCTGAAGCGTACGAAGTTCAGATGCGAAGATGGTGCATCTCCTGACCCTCATCCCCTGGAGGTTAAATGCGGAGACTCCGAAAAGTTTTGGGATATTGAAGCTGCCAAGGTCGCGATGGAGCCAGGTGCGACTCTAGGCACAATTTTCTTTGAAAAAGGAAAGGGGGTGGAGATGGTAGCGTCCGCGCCATCCGAGGTGCTGAAGGGCACCTTCTCAAAGGTTGCGCAGCTAAAGGATTGCGGTGACTGGTTGATCGGTTTTGGGAGCAGTGGGGCACCGCTCGTTCATGTTATCAAGGCGCCTGAAGCCAACCAAATACCGGGCCAGGAACTCGGTGGCTTACAGTAGGGTATCGCCCTCGTGGCCAGGAATTAAAATGCTCAGAGCAGTTTCAAATGACGCTAAAAGAGTGCCAGTCCCTCACTCCGCATAATGCCGGTATTCCGGCGCCCGCAGAAAATAGCTCATGTCCAAACCAAGGCTTGGCTTACCAAGCGCCGTCAGCGTCATATGACACTGGCCGCGATGGTGGGTGTGGTGGTTGAAGAAATGGGCGAGCGGCGGCGCGAGGCGCTGGGTGACGGGGACGGGGTTGCTGACCGGCGTGTAGGTAAAGTGGCCGGCAAGCGCGTCTTCGCTGAGGCCGGCGATGAAGGCGACGATGCGGTCGTCCTCTGCAGCGCGAGCAGCCGAAAGCGCGGCGAAATTATCAAACAGGATGGCGTCGAGCGTTTTCGGCGCTTCGCCGGTGCCGGTAAAACGCTTCATCCAGATCCGGTCGGCTGCCAGCACATGA
Organism: Hyphomicrobiales bacterium; assembly: GCA_900473685.1. Lineage (GTDB taxonomy): Bacteria > Pseudomonadota > Alphaproteobacteria > Rhizobiales > Rhizobiaceae > Pararhizobium. The sequence goes on along the minus strand of UCNE01000002.1, from coordinate 221,146 downwards.
TTGAGCGTCGCGTGCAGCGAGCCGAAGAAGGCGCCCTTGTTTTCGCGGTATTGCGCGTCGTCGAGCTTGCCGGCGGCCTCGTAGACGAGCCGGTTGGCCCAGCGGTTGTAATCGGCAAACATCTTGTAGTGATCGAGCATCGCGGTTCTCCAGAGATTCTCAACAGTCTAGCGCCAATTCGCATCGCGGTGGGTGATGCGATCCATGAAATTAACTGATTTGATTGTTCGTGAGCGCTGGTTTCGAATAGGGCTCGGTCACGCACCATGGATGAGGACAGGCATGAACAGAACCCTTTACGCACTCTGCGGCGCTGACAAGAGCCGGCCGTTTTCGCCGCATGTCTGGAAGACGATGCTGTCGCTGGCCCACAAGGGGCTCGACTACTATACCAAGGCGGTCGGGTTCACGCAGATACCGACGATCGAAAACGGTGCGACGACACTGGTGCCTGTGCTGCGCGACGGTGACCAGCTGGTTCGCGACAGTTTCGACATCGCGCTCTATCTGGACAGTGCGTATCCGGATCGTCCGTCGCTGTTTGGCGGCGAGGGCGGTCAGGCAATGGCACGGTTCGTCGAAAGCTGGTCGCAACTGACGCTGCATCCGGCCCTTGTCCGCATCATCCTGATGGATATCCACGATAGCCTTGCCCCGGCCGACCAGGCATTTTTCCGCACCTCGCGTGAACCCCGCTTCGGGATGAGCTTGGAAGCGGTGGCCGAAACCGGGATCGGCGAGCTGAAAACCTTTGCCGCCAAGCTGGAGCCATTGCGCACCACGCTGAAGAAACAGCCGTTCATCGGTGGCGAAACGCCGCTGTTTGCCGACTATATCGTCTTTGGGCCGCTGCAATGGGCGCGCATCGTCTCGCCGAAGACGATCCTTGAGCCGGGCGATCCGGTCCTTGACTGGTTCGAGCGCTGCCTCGATCTCCATAACGGTGCCGGGCGCTCTGTGACAGCGGCGTGAAACTTCGGCGCTCCCCCTTGTTTTGCGCGGATTTGGCGGCTATTGAACCGCCAAATTCGCGGAAAAGCCGCCGATTATGGAAACCAAGGGAATTGAGACAATGGCGATTGAACGCACATTTTCGATGATCAAGCCGGACGCAACCAAGCGTAACCTGACGGGCGCCATCACCAAGATGCTTGAAGACGCAGGCCTGCGCGTCGTCGCTTCCAAGCGCGTCTGGATGAGCACCCGCGAAGCCGAAGGTTTTTACGCCGTTCACAAGGAACGTCCTTTCTTCGGCGAACTGGTTGAAGGCATGACCTCCGGCCCGACCATCGTTCAGGTTCTGGAAGGCGAAGGCGCCATCCTGAAGAACCGCGAAATCATGGGCGCGACCAACCCGGCCAACGCCGACGAAGGTACGATCCGCAAGACCCACGCCCTGTCGATCGGCGAAAATTCGGTTCACGGTTCGGACGCTCCGGAAACCGCTGCCCAGGAAATCAAGTACTGGTTCTCCGACACCGAAATCGTCGGCTGAATCAATTCTTGAGGGTTTTTGCCCGAAGGACTTGAAATGAATGAAGAAAAGCCGGAGCGGAAATGCTCCGGCTTTTCTCGTTTTGGTGGCTCAAACCGGGCATTTCGCCGTCTGGAAATGCTCCGGCGCCTTGCCGTTCTTGAAGACGTCCGGGTTCTTGTCATAGGCCGGGCCGACGACCAGCGCTTCGGCTGGCATGATATCCTGGTCGAGGTTGGAAATGACCGTGGTCTTCAGCGTCTGCAGGATGGCGCCGTCAGGACCTTTGACCTCGATGGTCACCGCATAGGGTTTTTGCTTCTTCACGCAGGTGACATCCGGGCTTTCGAGAACCACCTTGTCGAGTTTTGGAAACAGCTTGCGGTCGAGCGTAAGGGGCGGGCCGCCCGATGGGTCTTCGAATGTGGCGGTAACCGTGCTGCCATCGGCGACCTGTTCGGTCTTCGTCAGTGTGATCATGTAGGTGGCATAGGCGAGGCGATAGTTGAAGACGAACATCTTGCCGGTGAGTTCGAGCGGGTCCGGGCCGGTCTCGCGCTGGCAGGCGGAAAGACTGGTGATTGCTACGAGAAGGGCGGCAGTGAGGCGCTTGGCAGTCATGCGGTCAACTCCTTCTTCTGGCGGCGGTAGTGGCGGTTGGCCTTCGCGCGGTTGCCGCAGACCGTCATGTCGCACCAGGTGCGGCTGCGGTTGCGGCTGCGATCGAGAAACAGCCATTGGCAATTCGGGCAGATTTTCAGCCGCTCCGACTCATTGAATGTCGCAAGCGCCAACGCCGAACGTGCGGTGGCGGCATCGAGCGGCGTGGGTGCGATTTTTTCCGGGTGCCTGCGGATGATGACGGAGGCGGCGTCGAGCAGGTCGGCCAGGTCTTCGCCGGTGGATGCGCCGAGCACATTGGCGCGAAAATGCCGGTCGGTGGCCTCGCGCAAATTGAGAAACGCATCGCGGTTTTCGTGTGTCACCGGTTCCAGTGTCCCGAACAGTTCCTTTTCCGCCGAAAACCGGTTTGCCGCGACGGCAAAGTCGCTCATGGCAATGGGATCCGCATAGCGGTCGATCCGGCGCTCGGGGTCAAAGCGCAGGATCACCGAATTGGCGACATCGAGCGCGAGCGCGCCACCGGCAAAACGGTGCTGGGTCCAGGAAAACGTCATGCGATATCCTAACTGGTAAAACGTATTTTACCAGTTATAATGATTTTGTCATCAGCGGATGTGTCATGGCCTATTTCCTGCAGCAGCTTGCCAGCGCCCTGCCTATCGCAGCCCTCTATGCGCTGCTGGCCTTCGGCTATTCGATTGCCTTTTCCGTGACCCGCCGGGCAGACCTGACCTATGGCGCGCTGTTCGGTTTTGCCGGGCAGATCTTCCTGCTGTTTTCCGATTTTGCCTGGAACCGCCTGTGGCTGGTTCTGCCGGCGGCACTGGCCGTCGGCGCGGTTTCGGCGCTGGTCTATACGCTCGGGGCCGGGCTTTTGATCGGCCGCTCGATCATGCACCGGCTGGCGGCAACCTCGGCCAATACGGTGGTGGTCGTTTCGCTCGGCATTGCGCTGGTGTTGATGGAACTGTCGCGGATCGCGGCGCAGACACGCAGCCTGTGGCTGCCGCCGTTCCTCAACACGCCGGTGACCCTCTGGCCCGATCCTCAGTTTCCGGTGACGCTGACGGTGGTGCAACTGGTGAACACGGCTCTGATGCTGGCTATCGTCGGGGCAGGGCAGCTGTTCCTGCTGCGCTCCGCCTGGGGCCGCGCATGGCGGGCGGTGTCGGACGATGCGGGCGCGGCGGCATTGTGCGGTGTCGACGGCAGACGCATCTTCATTGCCGCCTATGGCTTCTCGGCATTGCTGGCAGCGATCGCGGGCATTCTTGCTACCGCCTATTATGGCACGATGGATTTCGGCGCCGGTATCGTGTTCGGGGTCAAGGTGCTGTTCATCGCCGCGATCGGCGGTCAGACGGCACCGGTGCTGGCGGCATTAGGTGCGGCGGCGATGGGATTGAGCGAAACGCTGTGGAGTGCCTATGGGCCGATGCTCTGGCGGGATTTTGCGATCTTCTCGTTCCTGGTGCTGCTTTTGGTGCTGACCCGCAGGGAGCAGTTTCAGCCCTGACGGCTGGACCGGTCAATCCTTTGACCAGCGGTCCCGGGCGCTGTCATCCTCGTCCTTGGCGCTGACCCAGCCGCCTTCGCTGCCATCGGCGCCATGTTCCTTCTTCCAGAAGGGGGCCGCGGTTTTCAAAAAATCCATGATGAAATTGGCGCCGTCGAAGGCGGCCTGCCGGTGCGGCGAGGCGGTGATGACAAGGACGATGTTTTCGCCGGGCGCGATCTTGCCGAAGCGATGGACGGCGGTGGCGGCCTGCAAGTCGAAACGCGCAACGGCCTGATGGCAGATGCGGGTGATTTCGGCCTCGGCCATGCCGGGGTAATGTTCTAGCTCCAGGACACCCAGCGTGCCGGCCTCGTCGCGGCAAAGTCCGGAAAATGTGACGACTGCACCGATGTCGTGGCGGCCTGCCGAGAGCGCCCGAACTTCCGCAGCAAGATCGAAATCGTCGCGCTGGACGCGAACCGTGACGGGCGCCACGGCCTCAGCCTCCGGTCATCGGCGGGAAAAGAGCGATCTCGCGTGCGCCGGCGATCTTTTCGTCGTGCTCAACATGCTCCTGGTTGATGGCGACGCGGATGACATTTTCATGCTCAAGCGCGGCTTCATATTCGTCTCCGAGCGTCTTCAGGTGGGCGAGAAGATCGCCTGCCGTCACCACACTGTCCGGCAGCTCCAGCGTTTCCTCGCCTCTGCCGATCCGTTCGCGTACCCAGGCGAAATAGACGAGGTTGATGCTGGTCATCAGTCAACCATGTGCTTGAGACCGGCGCGGAAGTAGTCGTAGCCAGTGTAGAGGGTGATGGCGGCAGCAAGCCAGAGCAGGCCGATGCCCATTTCGGTTGTGTAAGGCAAAACCTTGTCACCGGCGGGGCCTGCCAGCAGGAAGGCGATGGCGACCATCTGGATCGTCGTCTTCCATTTGGCGATGCGGGTGACGGGTACGCTGACCTTCAGCGCTGCGAGATATTCGCGCAGGCCCGAAACCAGGATCTCGCGGCAGAGAATGATGATGGCAGCCCAGATCGACCAGCCGGCAATCGTTCCATCGGCGGCGACGAGCAGCAGGACGGACGCCACCAGCAGCTTGTCGGCGATCGGGTCGAGCATGCGGCCGATATTCGAGGTCTGCTTCCAGATGCGCGCCAGATAGCCGTCGAAGAAGTCTGTGATCGAGGCGAAGGCAAACAGCCCCAGTGCCGTCCAGCGGGCGAAATCCGAGCTCTGCAGTCTGCCTTCCACGAAGAAACACAGGACGATCAACGGCACGGCCAGGATGCGGGCATAGGTCAGGAGATTGGGGATGTTGTAGGCGGCAGGCGTGGTGGACATCGATTCGGGTTCTCTGCGAGTTCTTTGGCGACAGATGAAAGACTTTGTGACAGCGGCGTCAACCAGTCATTAGAGATCGGCCCGGATTATGGCGGAATTCGTCTGAACGCACGGTGAACCAATCCCCCCATTTTTGGTGGGTTTGCGCATTGCGCTTGGCAAAACCGTTCTCCTTGGGGCACAATCGAATAAATGCTCCAACAAAGAGCAAATGATGTCTGATGCCATGACGCTGATCGATAGAATCTACGAAGCTGCGGTGATTCCCGAGCTTTGGCCGGATGTCTGTGCCAGTCTGGCGGAAGAGGTGAGCGGTTTTTCGGCCTGCATCCTGACTGCTGATACGGGCGGGGCAATCCGGTGGGTCTGCTCGCCAAACATCGAAGAAGCAATGGAGCGCTATGCCGGGACGGATGCGAGGCCGCATAATCCGCGGCCGGAACGCTCCATGCTGTTGGCACCGATGGCCTTTGCCCGCGACGTGGATATCATGACCGCAGACGAGATTGTCGACGATGTCATCTACAACACGTTCCTGCGGCCGATCGGGCTTGGCTGGAGCATGGGAGCGGTCTTGCCTGAACCTTCGGGGCATACGCTGGTTTTTGATTTTCTTGCCCGCAGCGAGGACGGGCCGTTCTCAATTCAGGCGCTCGATCGCATCAACAGCCTGAAAGGCGATCTTGCCCGCGCCGCACTGATCTCGTCGCGGATGATTTTCCGGCAGGCGCAGAGCATCACGTCGACACTGTCCTTGATCGGGCTTCCGGCGGTTGTTCTCAGTGATGACAATCGGGTGCTGGCCATGAACGAGGATATGGAGGCACTTGCGCCGCGCATCCGCACCGGCGCCGGCAACAGGATTTCGTTGAAGAATCCTGCGGCGAATGGACTGGTTCTCACGGCGCTGGAGCAATTGAGCGTCGCGCAGGTGTCAAACGTGCAATCCATTCCGTTGGCGGCGGAAGAAAATGCGCCGGCCTTGATCCTGCACCTGATGCCGGTTCGACGGAATGCACGCGACATTTTTTCCAGAGGCCTTGCCGTTTTGATTGCTACGCCGGTCGGCGCGGCCGGAGCGCCGGATATGCGCGTCCTCAGCGGACTGTTCGATCTGACGCCCGGGGAGGCCCGGGTCGCGCGTGAACTTGCCACCGGTGCCAGCCTGGAAACCGTGGCGATAAAGCTGGGTTTGAAGCTTGAAACGGTCCGCACCTATCTGAAGCGCATTTTCCTCAAGACAGGCACGCGGCGTCAGGCGGAACTGACCCGGATGCTGTCCGGTCTGGGGCGGCTGGCAACGTGATGGCGGTGCCATAATCCGGTCATGGAAAAGGGATTTTCTGAGTGCGGGGATGAGATTATAACCCATCCTTGTCAGTCATTTCCAATCCGATAACCTGGAGATTATTTTATGGCACAAGTTCCGACGATTCTTCTCGTTCACGGCTTCTGGGGCGGGGCAGCCCACTGGAGCAAGGTCATCGTGGAATTGACCCGTCTGGGTCATCGTTCCATCAAGGCTGTCGAGCTGCCATTGACCTCATTGGCTGACGATGCCGAACGCACCCGCAAGATGATTGCCCAGGTCGATGGGCCGGTTCTCCTTGTGGGCCATTCCTATGGCGGCGCCGTTATTACCCAGGCGGGCAATCAGCCGAATGTTACGGGGCTTGTCTATATCGCCGCCTTTGCGCCCGACGCCGGCGAGAGCCCTGGCGGCATTACCGGCAAAAATCCTCCGGCCGCAGCGGCCAATCTGGCGCCGGACAGCGACGGTTATCTCTGGGTCAAGTCGGAGAAGTACCATGAGAGTTTTTGCCAGGATCTCACCGCCAGCGAAGGCCTCGTGATGGGCATCACCCAGAAGGCGCCGCTTGCCAGCACGTTCGGCAACGAGATCAGCAATCCGGCATGGAAGAACAAGAGCAGCTGGTATCAGATTTCCAGCGAGGACCACATGATCCATCCCGACAACCAGCGCTGGATGTCGGGCCGGCTCGGTGCGAAGAAGGTGATTACGCTGAAGGCGAGCCATGCGTCGCTGGCGTCGATGCCCGTCGAAGTCTCAGCCTTGATCGATGAGGCCGCAAAGGCCTAGCCACCGCTTGATGTCGTTCTGGAGTGCAATGGCGGCGGGCCATGATGCCCGCCGCCATTTCTATTTCGCGCCATCCTCGTGGAAATGATCGTAGACCAGCCGCGCTACCGCCTCCGAAATGCCATCGACGGCGATCAGGTCGTTGATCCCGGCGCGGGATACGGCCTTGGCGGTGCCGAAATGATGCAGCAGGGCGCGCTTGCGCGTTGGGCCGATGCCGCCGATCTCGTCGAGCGGGTTCTTGATCATTTCCTTCTTGCGCCGCGCCCGGTGTGAGCCGATGGCAAACCGGTGCGCCTCGTCGCGCATGCGCTGGATGAAGTAGAGCACGGGATCGCGCGGCGGCAGCGAAAAGCCGTCACGGCTGCCCGCCGGCGGGAAGAAGCGCTCGCGGCCGGCTTCGCGGTCGACACCCTTGGCGACGCCGATGGCAACCACACAATCCTCTATATCCAGTTCCTTCAGGATGGCACGAACCGCCGTCATCTGGCCCTGGCCACCGTCGATCAGGATAACGTCCGGCCAGGCCGGGAAGGCGGCGTCTTCGGCGATCTCGACGCTGCGGTCGGGTTTTCCCTCTTCCTTCAACAGGCGTGAAAACCGCCGTGTCATCACTTCCTTCATCATGCCGAAATCGTCGCCGGGGGTGATGTCGGTCGACTTGATATTGAATTTTCTGTACTGGCCTTTGACGAAGCCTTCCGGCCCCGCCACCACCATGCCGCCGACCGCATTGGTGCCCATGATGTGCGAGTTATCGTAGATTTCGATACGGCGCGGTATGCGCTCGAGCTTGAATGTCGTGGCGAAACCATCGAGCAGCCGCGATTGCGAGGCGGTTTCGGCGAGCTTGCGGCCATGCGCCTCGCGGGCGTTGGCGACGGCGTGATCGACCAGATCCTTTTTCTCGCCACGCTGGGGCACATGAATGGCGACCTTGTAGCCTGACTTTTCGCTGAGTGCCTCGCCGAGCAGTTCCTGCTCCTCGACCGTCTCGCAGAGCAGGAGCTGCCGGGGACAGGGTTTGTCGTCATAGAACTGGGCGAGGAAGGCGCTGAGCACCTCGGCGGATGTGAGCGTCGGATCGGCCTTGGGGAAATACGCGCGGTTGCCCCAATTCTGGCCGGTGCGGAAGAAGAACACCTGGATGCAGGAGACGCCACCTTCATGATGGATGGCGAAGACATCGGCTTCCTCGACGCTGGACGGGTTGATGCCCTGGTGGCTCTGGACATGCGACAGCGCAGCCAGCCGGTCGCGGTAAAGGGCGGCACGCTCGAAATCGAGGTTTTCTGAGGCCTCGCTCATCGCCGCCGCGATCGTTGCCTTGACCGCCTGGCTCTTGCCCGACAGGAAGTCCTTTGCCTCGGTGACGAGCTCGGCATAATCGGCGTCGCTGACTTCATGGGTGCAGGGGGCGGCGCAGCGCTTGATCTGATGCAACAGGCAGGGGCGGGTGCGGCTTTCAAAGACGCTGTCGGTACAGGTGCGCAGCAGAAAGGCGCGCTGCAGGGAGTTGATGGTGCGGCCGACGGCGCCGGCCGACGCGAAGGGGCCAAAGAAATCGCCCCTGCGGCTGCGCGCGCCGCGATGCTTGTACAGTGCCGGTGCGCGGCTGTCGCCCGTCACCAGAATATAAGGAAAAGACTTGTCGTCGCGCAAAAGCACGTTGAAGCGTGGCCGCAGGCGCTTGATCAGGTTGGCTTCGAGCAGCAGCGCCTCGATCTCGGTGCGCGTCGTGACGAATTCCATATTGGCGGTTTCGCGCACCATCTTGGTCAGGCGATTGGAATGCAGGCGGCCTTGCGCATAATTGCTGACGCGCTTCTTCAGGCTTCGCGCCTTGCCGACATAGAGCACATCGCCGGCCTCGTTGAACATGCGGTAGACGCCGGGGCTGTTGGGCAGAAGCTTGACGAAGGCCTGGATCAGGTCGGCGCCGCGCAAGCCGTCGGGAATGGCGCTGGTCTCCGCCCAATCGACGATAGCCGCTGGCGCAGCCGCGTCCGGCGTCTCGATCAGGTCTTCGTCGTCGCTGGCATTTTCATCATAGAGAATGCCGCCATCACCGGACACGCGCCCGTTCATTCCACGATCTCCAAAATATCCGGCGTTTCCCAGGCAAGATGCTGGCCGCCGTCAAGTGCAATCATCTGCCCGGTGATCGACGGTGTGTCGAACAGGAACCGGATCGCCCGGCCGAATTCGTCAAGCTGCGGCCCGCGCTTCAGGATCAGTGCCGCGACCTGGGTGTCGAAATCCGCGGTGTTCTGCCGCTCGTTCGGCAGCGTTGGACCGGGGCCGATGCCATTGACGCGGATTGCCGGTGCGAGGGTCTGGGCCATTGTCTTCGTTGCTGTCAAAAGAGCCGATTTTGATAGCATATAGGAATAAAATCTCGGATTGGGAGCCCAGACCCGCTGATCGATGATATTGATGATGAGCCCGGAGTTCTCCCGTGGCAATTGCGCCGCGAAATCGCGGGCGAGCAGCGACGGGGCTTTGACATGCAAGGCGAAATGCCGGTCCCAGATCGTCTCGTCAAAGTCCGCGAGGCTGTCCTTCTTGAACAGCGAGGCATTGTTGACCAAAAGCCCGATCGGCCCGAGCGCCGCGACGGCCTTTTCCATCACGGTCTGCACGGCGGTGGTATCGGCAAGGTCCGCCACGATTGCCGCGGCCTTGCCGCCGCGTGCGCGAACATCGGCTGCGAGCGCCTCGGCTTCGTTCGCCGATGTGTTGGCGTGGATGGCAACCGCAAAGCCATGCGCGGCCAGATCCTCGACAATGGCCTTGCCGATGCGCCTGGCACCGCCGGTCACCAGGGCCGTTTTCAAGGGAGCCCGCGGCGTCCCATCGTGCGATTCGTATTTTTGCATGCTGCAAGGATATAGGAGGCGGGCCAATATAGCGAAACGGCCTCACGCATTCGTTTCGGAAAAATTAATGCAAACGCGCTAAATTGAATTGTTTTGAGAGATTATAGTATATATTTCGTTAATATTGATTTGTAGTTAATAATTACCCTGTGGCGATGAAGCAACATCGAATTTTAGCCATGCTTCTGCCTCTAAAATTTCACAATTTAGCTCTTGTGAATCCGCATTTGATTGTCAATTTCTCCATCAACCGGGCGGGGTTAATTAGAAATTTCCCGATGTATCAGTTTGGGACCGCGAGGGTCCGGAACATCGGTTCGTAAAGGAGACTTTAATGCGTACTCTCATCACCACCCTTATGGCATCTGCCGTATCCCTCATCGCCTTCTCCGCCGTTCAGGCTGCCGATGCGATCGACGAAGTTCCGGCTGCTCCGGCTGCCGAATATAACGAACCGGCCGTCAAGAACTGGTCGGGCGCCTATGTCGGTGGTACGGCCAACTGGGCTCGCGGCGAGTATGACGCTACGGGCGGCCGTGGTGCTGCCGGCTTCGGCGGCGGCCTCTATGGCGGCTACAACATGCAGAGCGGCAATATCGTTTATGGTGCGGAAGCCGATATCAACTACGGCGACAACGACACCCGCAACCGTGCCCGCCGCATGGAACAGGGCGTCAACGGTTCGGTCCGCGGCCGCGTCGGCTACGATCTGAACCCGGTTCTGGTCTACGGTACGGCCGGTCTCGCAGCGTCCAGCGTCAAGGCAACGGCCAATGGCGGCGGCTCGGACAAGAACACGCTACTCGGCTGGACGGCCGGTGCCGGTGCGGAAGCCTTCGTGACCGACAACGTTACGGCACGCGTCGAGTATCGTTACTCCGACTACGGCTCGAAGGATTTCGGCATTGGCGGCGGACGGGTTTCGTCGGGTTACGACGAGCACAGCGTCCGCGTTGGTATGGGCGTCAAGTTCTGATCCATCGGATCGTCAACAACAAAAAGGCCGGAGCGATCCGGCCTTTTTGCGTTTCGAAAGTCAGTTGGCAGGGTATCAGGCCTTGAACTGCGCGTAGTCCGGGAAGAATTTCTCGAATTTCTGCGGCCAGTTCTTCAGCTTCGGGCGGCCCTTCTGCCATTCGCCGGCAAAACGGACTTCGATGTAACGCAGCAAGGCGGCGAGCGCGAAATGGCCCGCATGCAGCTTGGCGCCGGTCTTCGGCAGGTTGGCATTGAGATAGTCGAGGCCGCGGCCTGCCTTTTCCCACTGTCTGTCGATCCAGGGCTGGTGGATCTTTTCCGGCGGGTGGATGCGCTTTTCATAGACGATCGCCAGCAGGCAGTCGCAGATCCCGTCGCATAGCGCTTCCAGGATTTCCACGTCGGTCCGCTTTTCTGCATTGCGCGGATAGAGCTTGCCCTTGGTCTCGCGGTCGATGAAATACATGATTGCCCGGCTGTCATAGATCGCCTTGCCATCGGAGGTGACCAAAGTGGGGATCTTGCCGAGCGGGTTGTTGGCGATCAGGTCGTGCGGAGTGCCGTTGGTGTCCGTGAGGACGCCTTCTGCAGCAAAGCCGGCATAGCGCGCGGCCATGCGCACCTTGTTGGAATAGGGCGAGGTGGGGGAAGAGTAGATTTTCATGCGTACTTTCTTTCGTTGGATCGTCAATTGTCCATGGTGATTTAGGGCGTCGCCGGGAGCTCGAGGCTCTTTATATTGCAGCCGGTGCGGTCGATCTCGCCGCAGGCGCGGAAGCTCAGATTCTTGTTGAAGCAGATGCGGACTTCATCGACACGGCCCGACGCGCAGGTGACGGCGAGAGCATCAGGCCGCAGGCCCGGATTGGCCGATGTCAGTGCCGTCTCGATTTGCGCCGCATTTGTTCGCTGGCTGGATCCGACCGACTGCAGCGCCGGCGGTATCACCACTTTTTCGCGCGCAGTGCGCAGAACCGCAAAATAATCCTTCTGGCTGAGCCCCGAGCAGGAGCCGTGCTTGCGCCATTCATGGCCGATCAGTCCCATCGACGGCATGATATCGAACAGTGTCCGTCCAAGGGCATAGGGCACGCGATCGGATTCCCGCGTGCGGCAGAATTCCGGGTATCCACGTTCGTTCTGCGGCCAGAGGCCGTGGACGATGAAACCGTGGTTGTTGTCCGGGTCGCATTGCATCGAACGCCCGGACGGATCGTTTTCCAGGCACCAGCTCGGCGACCAGGACAGCGACAGGACGTAGAAATCGAAGCCGCTACCCAGCGGAACGGCCTGGGTTTTCTGACGCGTGCCCGGCGTGCCGATGATCGGCGTGTTGGCGGTAGACGCCGCGGAGTCTTTTTTGACCTGTGCGTTGTTATCCCCGCTTTCGCCGCTGCAGGCAGCAAGCAGGAACAGTCCACAAAGGGTGGTGACAACAATGCCAAAACGTGAAGTCAAAGATGTCACCTTAGTGAAGCGCAGTGCGCGCCGTAGACATACCACGGATCAAGCCCACTCATGCAGAATTCAACGTTCGAACCGATGCCGGCAAAACCCCAGTTCCGCTCGATGAGATACCAGATCGCCCGGCTTTCGCCATCGGTGGTGGTGGCTGTCGCCTGGCAATATTCGCGCTCGACAACATGGGTTTCATCGCGGGGCTCAAGCCGTTTCTGGTAGGTGCCACGGATATCGGCGATGGCGATATCGGTTTTCAGATAATGGGTCGCCTTGTAGCCGAAATTGGACGTGATGAAGCCGAGCACGGCCGGGTTGCTGCAAGCGCCAGCAGTGTAGCCCGTGTTGCTGCTGGGATAATCGGCCGCCGTCGCTTGCGCCGTGCTGCAGGCGGCGGCCGCGAGACAGAAAAGAACAGCTGGGACAAACATTCGTGTCATGATCGTCTCCCTTCATCCATCCAGTCGAGGTTCCGCCAGATTGCGTCTCTTGCAGGTGGACCGTCAAGCCCCGTTCAATCGCGCTCCGGCATTTCCTCGCCGCGCAGCCAAAAGGCGCGGGCGGATGCGTGGCGATCCTGTTTCAGCCGGTCCTTGAGGAAGGGGAGCAGGATATCCAGTTCGCCCTTCAGCGTGAACGGCGGATTGACGATGATCAGGCCGGAGCCGGAAAGTCCGGTCGTGTCGCGGTCGCTGCGGACCGACAGTTCGGCGCAGAGCATTTTCGGGATTTCCAATGCCTGCAAGGCGGCATGGAATTCGGCGATCGGCGCGCCCTGCTTCAGCGGATACCACAGGCAGAACGTGCCGCCGGAGAAGCGCCGGTAAGCCTTGTGCAGGCCGTCGGCCAGCCGCTCGTATTCGCCTGATATCTCGAAAGGAGGATCGACCAGCACGATGCCGCGTTTTTCCTTCGGTGGCAGATGGGCGCCGAGCGCCAGCCAGCCGTCAAGCTCGGTGATGCGGCTTTGGAAATCACCGTCGAACAGCCGATGCAGCGTCTCGTAATCGTCGGGATGCAGCTCCATTGCCGATAGCCGGTCCTGCGGCCGCATCAGCATGCGGGTCAGCTTCGGAGATCCTGGATAAAGCGTCAGGCCGCCATCAGGATTGAGGTCGCGGATGGCCGTGAGATAAGGCTCGAGAATCGCTTTCGCCTTGGCCGGAATATCGGTGTCGAGAATGCGGCCGATGCCATCGACCCATTCGCCGGTTTTCTGCGCTTCCTCGCTCGAGAGGTCATAGAGGCCGATACCGGCATGGGTATCGAGTACGCGAAAAGCCTTGTCCTTCTGCGCCATGTAGACGATCAGCCGGGCAAGCACGGCATGCTTGAGGACATCGGCGAAGTTTCCGGCGTGGTAGATGTGACGGTAATTCATTCGCGTCCCTTACGTCCCGATGAAATATTTGAATGGATGGCCAAGGGGACTGTGAGACCCTTTCGCGATGCAATATAGAAAAGCCATGAACGTTGCGACCCCTATAAAACCAGAAAAGTCCGTCGGCCACACTGTCTGTCCGCACGACTGTCCCTCGGCCTGCGCGCTGGAGGTCGATGTCACACCCGAAGGCCGGATCGGCCGGGTACGCGGCGCCAGCGCCAATACCTATACGGCGGGCGTCATCTGCGCCAAGGTCGCCCGCTATTCCGAACGCATCTACCATCCCGCCCGCCTGATGATGCCGCAGCGCCGCAAGGGTGCCAAGGGCGATGGCAACTGGCAACAGCTGTCATGGGACGATGCGCTGGACGAGATTGCCGGTGCGTTCGTCAAAGCCGAGCAGCGGCATGGCTCGGAAGCCGTCTGGCCGTATTTCTACGCTGGCACGATGGGGCAGGTGCAGCGCGATTCGATTGACCGCCTGCGTCACGCCAAGAAATATTCCGGTTTCTTCGGCTCGATCTGCACCAATCTGGCCTGGACCGGCCTGGCGATGGCGACGGGTTCGCTGCGCGGTCCCGATCCGCGCGAGATGGCGAAATCCGATTGCGTCGTCATCTGGGGCACCAATGCGGTTTCGACCCAGGTCAACGTCATGACCCATGCGATCAAGGCCCGCAAGGACCGCGGCGCCAAGATCGTTGTCATCGACATCTACGACAACCCGACGGTCAAGCAGGCCGATATGGGGCTGGTGCTGAAGCCCGGCACCGACGCGGCGCTCGCCTGTGCCGTCATGCACATTGCTTTCCGTGATGGTTATGCCGACCGCGCCTACCTGGCAAAATATGCCGATGATCCGGCGGGGCTGGAAAATCATCTGCAGACGCGCACACCGCAATGGGCCTCTGCCATCACCGGATTGCCGGTCGACGAGATCGAAGCGTTCGGCAAACTCGTCGGCACCACGCCCAAAACCTATTTCCGGCTGGGGTATGGGTTCACCCGTCAGCGCAATGGCGCGGTCGCCATTCATGCCGCAGCCTCGGTACCGACGGTGCTCGGCTCCTGGCAACATGAAGGCGGCGGCGCCTTCCATACCAACAACGATATTTTTCGGTTCGACAAGCGCGAACTGGTCGGTTCGGCCATGCTGGATGCGGATATTCGCGTGCTCGACCAGTCGCAGATCGGCCGGGTGCTGACCGGCGACGCGGAGGCGCTGCGCCATCGCGGTCCGGTGACGGCAATGCTGATCCAGAACACCAATCCGGTCAATGTCGCGCCGGAACAGCGCTTGGTAAAGCGCGGTTTTCTGCGCGAGGATATTTTCGTCGCCGTACACGAGCAGTTCATGACCGACACGGCCAAGGTCGCCGATATCGTGTTGCCCGCCACCATGTTCCTTGAACATGACGATCTCTATCGCGGCGGCGGCCACCAGCACATCCTGCTCGGCCCCAAGGTGGTCGAGCCGCCATCGACCGTGCGCACCAACCTGTTCGTTATCGAGGAACTGGCAAGGCGGCTCGGGGTTGGGGACAGGCCCGGTTTCGGCTTGAACGAGCGCGACCATATCGACCACATTCTGGTCAATTACGGCATCGGCTATGAGGCGCTGAAGCGGGAAAAATGGCTGGATGTCCAGCCGGATTTCGACACCGCGCATTTCGTCGGCGGTTTTGGCCATCCGGACGGAAAGTTCCGCTTCAAGGCCGATTGGACCGGAACACCGGCGCCGAACCGGCCGCCAAAGGCGCTCGGCGTCTTCGGCCCGCATGCGCTGCTGCCCGAGTTTCCCGACCATGTCAACCTGATCGAGGTGGCGACCGCGACGCATCCGTTCCGGCTGGCGACGTCGCCGGCGCGGTCCTTCCTGAATTCAACCTTTACCGAAACGCCGTCCTCGTTGCAGAAGGAAGTTCGCCCCGAAGCGATGATCCATGCGCAGGATGCGGCAGACCTTGGGGTAGCCGAGGGGGATATCGTCCGCATCGGCAACGAGCGGGGCGAAATCCGCCTGCACGCGAAACTCGGCGGTGGCGCCCGGCGTGGCGTGGTGATTGCCGAGGGGCTTTGGCCCAATGATGCCCATCTGGACGGTGAGGGCATCAATGTGCTCACCGGTGCCGACGCCGCAGCCCCCTACGGTGGGGCTGCTTTCCACGATAATCACGTATGGCTGCGCAAGGATTGAGACTGCTGATGACGAAATTTGAAAATGCCAAGGTCGAGATCCTCAAGGACGAGACGCTTTCGCAAAACTGGTACCACCTGCGCAACATCACCTTCAACTATACCGGCTCGAACGGCATCACCAAGACGCTGAAGCGCGAGGTCTATGACCGTGGCAACGGCGCCACCATCCTCCTCTATGATCCCAAACGTGACAGTGTCATCCTGGTGCGGCAGTTCCGTATCCCCACCTATCTCAACGGCCATTCCGGCTGGCTGCTGGAGACACCCGCCGGGCTGCTCGACGGCGATCATCCCGCCGAGGCGATCAAGCGCGAGGTGATGGAAGAGACGGGCTATCTGGTGACGGATGTTCGCCCCGTCTTCCAGGCCTTCATGTCGCCCGGCGCCGTGACCGAAACTGTGCACTTCTTCGCGGCGATCATCGATGTGACGGTGCGCGCCGAAGACGGCGGTGGGGCGGCGCACGAGGATGAGGATATCGAGGTTCTGGAAGTCCCGCTTGCCGACGCCATGGCGATGATCGACAGCGGCGAAATCTGCGATGGCAAGACCATCATGCTGTTGCAGTGGGCGATGTTGAATAGGGGGAGGCTGGGCTAACCGAACGTTTTCAGTCCCGCCACACGCGCTGCGGCATCAAGTTTGCGGTCCAGGGTAACCAGCGCAGTATCGTGCGCCACGGCAAGGGCAAGATAGGTTGCATCATAGCCCGAAAGCCGATGCTCTCTGGCTAGTTGCAAAATACCGAGATCGTCTTTCATTTCGACAATGACGAGCGGAACCCTTCGCAAGCGGACCAGGAGGCTGGCAGCCCCGTCGGCCGTGACGCGGTTCCGTCTCTCTGACATGACAAGGATATTTCGAATTTCATGCAACAGCAGGTCGGGAGCAAGCGCGTCCTCGCTGCTCATTGCCAAGCGTGCCTTTTCGCCAGTTCGTTGCTCTCATCCGGAAGAAGCCAAGCGGCAACGATAGACGCATCGACAACAAAGCTCATTTTCAGCGGCGGCCTTCATCGCGCCATTGGCGAATTTCTTCGCTGCTGACAGGCTTGTTGCGCGCACGTTCCACTTTCAGAGCCTCAATGGCGGCGATCCTGTCCTCACGGCTACCGATGCGAACAAGGCGGGCAATCGGTTCGTTTCCGCGCGAAATCACAACGTCTTCCCCGGCCTCGACCTTGGAAAGCAACTCGGAAAAATGCGTTTCGGCGTGCGCGATTTTGACTTCAATGGTCATCTGGACTTCTCACCGTTGACCGGCCTGGGTTTCAACAGGATAAGAATGATCGTAAAAAGGGTCAAGGTGATGGCCGGATTTACGATAGATCTTCCGTGAAACCACCTGCGTCCCGCAAAGTCCGCCCACCATCCATCCGCACCTTGCCCTCGGCAACCAGCCGCAGGGCTCCCGGATAGGATCTGTGTTCTTCGACCAATACCCGGGCTGCAAGATCGTCGGCCGTATCGCCCGGCAATACCGGGACCTTGGCTTGCAGGATCACCGGACCTTCGTCCATGCCCTCGGTGACGAAATGCACGGTGCAGCCGGCCTCGGTCATGCTGGCGTCGATGGCCCGCTGATGGGTGTGCAGGCCGGGGAAGAGCGGCAGCAGTGAAGGGTGGATGTTGATGATCCGGCCTTCGTAGGCGTTGATGAAGGTGGCGGTAAGCAGCCGCATGTAGCCGGCGAGGCAAATGATGTCGGGCGAAAGGGTTTTCAGTGCCGACAGGATTGCTGCTTCGTGGGCGTCCTTGCTTTCATAGTCCTTGCGGATAAAGGAGAAGGTCGCAATGCCAAGCGCGGCCGCCTTGGCGAGCCCGCCTGCATCCGCCTTGTCGGAAATGACGGCGACGATTTCGGCGGGATAGTCCGGCGCGGAGGCAGCCTTGACCAGCGCCAGCATGTTGGAGCCGCCGCCGGAAATGAATACCACGGCCCGCTTGCGGGCCGCTTTCACCGTCTCGTTCATAGAGTGAGCGTGCCCTTGTAGATCGTGCCGGCGGCGCCTTCGTCGCGGGCGACCATGCGGCCGAGCGCAAAGACGGTCTCACCTTCCGCCTTCAGCACCGATGCGACCTGATCGGCATCCTGTGCTGCGACCACGACAATCATGCCGACGCCGCAGTTGAAGGTGCGCAGCATCTCATTGGCAGCAACGCCACCGGTCTTGGCAAGCCAGGAGAACACGGCCGGTGCCTGGATGGCGGAAAGGTCGATCTCAGCGGCGAGATGCTTCGGCAGCACCCGCGGAATGTTTTCCGGAAAGCCGCCGCCGGTGATGTGGGCAAGCGCCTTCAGCTTGCCGGTCTCGCGGATCGCCTTCAACAGCGGCTTCACATAGATGCGCGTCGGCGTCATCAGAACATCAGCCAGCGTTCCCACGCCGAACGGGGCAGGCGCGTCCCAGGCAAGGCCAGAAAGCGAAACGATCTTGCGCACCAGCGAATAGCCGTTGGAATGCACGCCGGAGGAAGCAAGGCCCAGAATGACATCGCCTTCGGCGATATCGCCGGCCGGAAGCAACTGGCCGCGCTCGGCAGCACCGACGGCAAAGCCTGCGAGATCGTAGTCGCCGCCAGCATACATGCCCGGCATTTCGGCGGTTTCGCCGCCGATCAGCGCGCAGCCCGCCTCGCGGCAACCGGCTGCGATGCCGCCGACAATGGCAGCGCCCTGGTCTGGATCAAGCTTGCCGGTGGCGAAGTAGTCGAGGAAGAACAGCGGCTCGGCGCCCTGGACGACCAGATCATTGACACACATGGCGACGAGGTCGATGCCGACGGTGTCATGCTTGTTGGCGTCGATGGCGATCTTCAGCTTGGTGCCGACGCCGTCATTGGCGGCAACCAGGACCGGATCCTTGAAGCCTGCGGCCTTCAGGTCGAAGAGGCCGCCGAAGCCACCGATTTCGCCATCAGCGCCGGGGCGCCGGGTCGAGCGCACATGCGGCTTGATCTTTTCCACCAAAAGGTTTCCGGCATCGATATCCACACCTGCATCGCTGTAGGTCAGACCGTTCTTTCCAGGCTCGCTCATGGCTTGATCTCCGCCGGCTCGTCATATTTGGATTGCGATTGGCATGGTGGTGGCGCAAGTGCAAGCATATTGCCCGGTTTACTCCCGCTTTTTTGACGTTTTGCCCGCCATTGCCGGCCCTTTTGCGCCACAGGCTTGACCATCATCGGTAGCACATCCTATCTCAAACCAGAGAAGCGGCGCAGCGAGGCGCGAGCGGCAAGGCATCGGAACAGCGGTATGGTCAACAAATTGAGCGGCAGCGGGCTGCAGCGGCAGATCATTTTCTGGCTGCTTTTCCTTGCGGCCTTCATTGCGTTCCTGATGGTGTTTTCCACCATTCTGCTGCCGTTCATCGCCGGCATGGCGCTCGCCTATTTTCTCGATCCGGTCGCCGACCGGCTGGAGCGAATTGGCCTCAGCCGCCTGATGGCGACCGTGGTCATCCTGATCGGCTTCATCGTCGTCTTCGCGCTGTCGCTTGTCGTCATAATCCCCATCGTCTTTACCCAGGCTGCCGATTTCATCCAGAAGATGCCGGGTTATATTTCGATGCTGCAGACATTCCTGACCAGTCCCGATGCGGCCTGGCTGCCCGACTGGATTTCGGGGCAGATGGATACGATCAAGCAGAACTCCGCCAAGCTGCTCGAGCAGGGCGCCGGCTTCCTCGGCACGCTGTTCCAGCAATTGTGGAATTCCGGCGTTGCGCTGCTCGACATTATCTCGCTGTTCGTGATCACGCCGGTCGTCGCCTTCTATCTGCTGCTCGACTGGGACCGGATGGTGGACCGGGTGGATAGCTGGGTGCCGCGCGATCATGTTGCGACCGTGCGCCAAATATCGCGCGACATGAACGCGACGATTGCCGGGTTCGTGCGCGGTCAGGGCTCGCTTTGCATCATTCTCGGCCTCTTCTACGGTATCTCGCTGACCTTCGCTGGCCTGAATTTCGGCCTGCTGATCGGCCTGTTTGCCGGCATGATCAGCTTCATTCCTTATGTCGGTTCGATGGTCGGCCTGGTGCTGGCTCTCGGCGTCGCGCTCGTGCAGTTCTGGCCGGATTATCTGAACATCGTGATTGTCGCGGTGATCTTCTTTGCCGGACAGTTCATGGAGGGCAACATCCTGCAGCCGCGGCTGGTCGGCAAGAGTGTCGGCCTGCATCCGGTCTGGCTGATGTTCGCGCTGCTGGCCTTCGGTGCCCTGTTCGGGTTCGTCGGGCTGCTGGTCGCGGTTCCCTGTGCGGCTGCGATCGGCGTGCTCGTCCGCTTCGGCATCGGCCGTTATCTCGACAGCGCGCTTTATCACGGCAATCGCCATATCCTGACCATCGAGCAGGAACATAAAAGTCCCAAGCTTCCAGAGTAACGCGTATGGTCCGCAAGTTCGAACAGTTGCCGCTCGTTTTCGGGCACGAGCCCCAGACGGGCCGTGACGATCTCCTCGTGTCCGAACGGCTGAAGGCGGCCGTGGCAATCATCGACAGCTGGCCGCGCTGGCCGTCGCCGGTGGTGATCCTGGCCGGTCCGGTCGGTTCCGGCAAATCGCACCTTGCGGCGATCTGGCGCGAAAACAGCGAAGCGGCCTCTATCCATCCGGCCGCTGGTAGCAACGCGGCCGAGATTGCGGCGGCAGGCCCGGTTCTGTTCGAGGACGCCGACCGGCAGGGTTTTGATGACCGGGCGTTGTTCCACGTCATCAACAGCGTCCGCGAAAACGGCACCAGCCTGTTGATCACCAGCCGTCTCTGGCCGATGTCCTGGCCGGTCGAGCTTCCCGACCTGCGCTCGCGTCTGAAGGCGGCGACGGTCGTCGAGATCGGTGAACCCGATGATGAGCTGCTGGCGCAGGTTCTGGTCAAGCTCCTGGCCGACCGCCAGCTCGCCGTCGATGACCGGCTGATCGGCTATATCGTCGCGCGCATGGAGCGGTCGCTGGAATCCGCCCAGACGATCGTCGAGCGGCTGGATCACCTGGCGCTGGCACGGGGTAGCCGCATCAACAGGGCACTGGCACTGGAAGTGCTCGACACCCTTGGAAAGACACGCGAAATCGATTGACTGTCATAGTTAGGTCGTCAAACTGCGCTAGCTGCTTCGAGAAAAGCAAAAGGCGGACCGGGGATAATGGACACTGTGACATCTGCAATGACGGCAAACGCGCCAGTGGCCGACGAAATCGACCTGATGAACAGCCCTGAGCGCTTCATCAACCGTGAATTTTCCTGGCTCCAGTTCAATCGCCGCGTGCTCGAGGAAACCCTCAACACCGCCCATCCGCTTCTGGAACGCGTGCGCTTCCTGTCGATCTCGGCCGCCAATCTCGATGAATTTTTCATGGTCCGCGTCGCCGGTCTCGAAGGCCAGGTCCGCCAAGGCGTCGTCGTGCGCAGCCCGGATGGCAAGACCCCGGCAGAACAGCTGGAAGACATTCTCAAGGAAATCGACAACCTGCAGATGGAGCAGCAGGCATCGCTCGCCGTGCTGCAGCAATATCTCGCCAAGGAAGACATTCTGATCGTCCGGCCGATCTCGCTGTCTACGCAGGATCGCGGCTGGCTTGCCAATGAGTTCGAACAGTCGATCTTTCCGGTCCTGACGCCGTTGTCGATCGATCCAGCCCATCCGTTCCCGTTCATCCCGAACCTTGGCTTTACCATGGGCTTGCAGCTGGTGAGCACGCGGGGCCGCGAGCCGATGACGGCACTTCTGCGCCTGCCTGTGGCGCTCGACCGGTTCATCCGGCTGCCCGATGCAAAATCGGTGATCCGCTACATCACGCTGGAAGATGCCGTCAGCCTGTTCATCGAGCGGCTGTTCCCCGGCTACGAGGTCAAGGGCTCCGGTACGTTCCGCATCATCCGCGACAGCGATATCGAGGTCGAGGAAGAGGCCGAAGATCTTGTCCGGTTCTACGAGACGGCGCTCAAGCGCCGCCGGCGCGGTTCGGTCATCCGCATCGAGATCGATTCCGAGATGCCGGTCGAGTTGCGTCAGTTCGTCGTCGGTGAACTCGGCGTTCCGGAAAATCGCGTTGCCGTGCTGCCGGGCCTTCTGGCGCTCAATACGCTCTCCGAGATTACAAAGGCGCCGCGCGAGGATTTGCGCTTCGAGCCGTACAATGCGCGATTTCCCGAACGTGTCCGCGAACATGCCGGAGATTGCCTCGCCGCTATCCGCGAAAAGGACATGGTCGTCCACCACCCCTATGAAAGCTTCGACGTGGTGGTCCAGTTTCTGCTCCAGGCTGCGCGCGATCCTGACGTTCTGGCGATAAAGCAGACGCTCTACCGTACCTCGAACGATAGCCCGATCGTGCGTGCATTGATCGATGCAGCGGAAGCCGGAAAGTCGGTGACGGCGCTGGTCGAGCTGAAGGCCCGCTTCGACGAAGAGGCCAATATCCGCTGGGCGCGCGATCTGGAACGCGCCGGGGTGCAGGTCGTGTTCGGCTTCATCGAGCTGAAGACCCATGCCAAGATGTCGATGGTGGTGCGCCGCGAGGAAGGCAAGCTTCGGACCTATTGCCATCTCGGCACCGGCAACTATCACCCGGTGACGGCGAAGATCTACACCGACCTGTCGTTCTTCACCTGCAATCCGAAGATTGCCCATGACATGGCCAATATCTTCAATTTCATCACCGGCTACGGCGAGCCTGAAGCAGGTATGAAGCTGGCGATTTCGCCGCATACGCTGCGCCCGCGCATTCTGCAGCATATCGGCGAGGAAATCGCCCATGCCGAAGCCGGCCGGCCGGCGTCGATCTGGATGAAGATGAATTCTCTGGTCGATCCGGAAATCATCGATGCGCTCTACAGGGCCAGCCGCGCCGGTGTCGAGATCGATCTGGTGGTGCGCGGCATCTGCTGCCTGCGGCCGCAGGTTCCCGGCCTGTCCGACAAGATTCGGGTCAAATCGATCGTCGGCCGCTTCCTGGAACATTCACGTATCTTCTGCTTCGGCAATGGTCATGGGCTTCCCTCCGAGCATGCGCTCGTCTATATCGGATCGGCGGACATGATGCCGCGTAATCTGGACCGGCGGGTGGAGACCCTTGTGCCTCTCATCAACCGGACTGTGCATGAACAGGTCCTGTCGCAGATCATGCTGGCCAATCTTATCGATAACCAGCAGAGCTACGAGATCCTTCCCGACGGAACGTCGCGGCGCATGGAAGTCGCCAAGGATTCCGAGCCGTTCAATGCGCAGGTCTATTTCATGACCAATCCCAGCCTGTCCGGGCGGGGAGAGGCCTTGAAATCCAGCACGCCGAAGGTAATTGCCGGCTGGGATAGCGGCCGCAGAAGATAAAACTGGAATTGCATGGTAGAGTCTGAAGCCCAGGGGCGTTTGCCTGGTATTGCCCCGGTCTCCGTCGTCGACATCGGGTCGAACTCGATTCGTCTGGTGATCTATGAGGGGCTGAGCCGGTCTCCGGCCGTTCTGTTCAACGAAAAAGTCATGTGCGGTCTCGGCAAGGGCATTGATGCGACCGGCCGGATGGACGCTGAAAGCGTCGAGCGGGCGCTGAAAGCGCTGCACCGGTTCCGGGCATTGTCGACCCAGGCGCGCGCATCCACGGTCTTCGTGCTGGCGACCGCGGCTGCGCGCGATGCCTCGAACGGTCCTGATTTTATCCGGCGGGCCGAAATCATCCTCGGTCAGAAAGTCCGTGTCCTGACCGGCGAGGAAGAAGCCTATTTCTCCGCGCTCGGCATCATCAGCGGCTATCACGATCCCGATGGCGTCGTCGGTGACTTCGGCGGTGGTTCACTGGAGCTTGTCGATGTCTTAGGCCCCGAGGTCGGCAAGGGCATCACACTGCCGCTTGGCGGTATCCGCCTGTCGGAACATGCTGAAGGATCGGTCGTCAAGGCCCGCGCCCATGTGCGCCGTTACCTGAAGGGTGCGCAGGTGCTGCAGAATGCCAGCGGCCGCACCTTCTATGCGGTCGGCGGCACCTGGCGCGCGATCGCCAAGCTGCATATGGAACTGCGCAACTATCCGCTGCACATGATGCAGGGCTACGAAATCTCCTTCCAGGAGGCCATGGCCTTCCTGCCGGAGGTGATCGAGCCCAAGGATATCAAGTCGCCGGCCTACGCGCATATTTCCAAGAGCCGCCGCGTGCTTCTGCCGTTTGGCGCCGTCGCGCTCCAGGAAGTCATCGCCCAGCTGAAGCCATCGGTGATCTCGTTCTCGGCGCTCGGCGTTCGCGAAGGCTATCTCTATTCGCTTTTGTCCGACACCGTGCGGGCGCACGATCCGCTGCTGGCCGCTGCCCGCGAAATTGCCATCCTGCGCGCCCGCTCGCCCGAACATGCCCGCGAACTGGCCGACTGGAGCGGCGAGATGGTGCCGCATTTCGGTATCACCGAAACAGAAGAGGAAGGCCGTTACCGTCAGGCGGCATGCCTGCTTGCCGATATCAGCTGGCGCGCCCATCCGGATTATCGTGGCCTGCAGGCGCTCAACATCATCGCCCACAGCACGTTCTACGGCATCACACATGCGGGGCGTGCCTATATCGCCCTTGCCAACTATTACCGGTTCGAGGGCCTGAACGACGACGGTGCCACCGAGCCGCTTGCCGTCATCGCCACGCCGCGCCTGCTGGAACTGGCAAAGCTTCTCGGCGGCCTTCTGAGGGTCGTCTATCTGCTGTCGGCGTCGATGCCGGGTGTCGTGCGCAACCTCGATATCAGGCCATCGTCGTCACCTGATCTGGATCTCGAATTCATCGTGCCGTCGGCCTATTCGGAATTCGCCGGCGAACGCCTCGATGGCCGGTTGCAGCAGCTTGGCAAGCTGACCGGCAAGCGGATTGCGTTCCGCTTCGTATAGATTGCTCCGCTTGTTTTCTGATTATTGTCGGTCTTGAGCGCCGAACCCGAATATTTTGGCATCCCGCTTCGTTGCAATGAGCGGGATGCTCTATACAGTCCTGATTTTCTGCATTTAGATCCAAATATCTCAAGTATGGGCTGATTCAAGGTGTCGGGATGGCAATAATTTCTTACGGCGACCTCGGTGCCGGATCCAATATGCTTGTTCCCTTTGTCGGTTACCTCGGCTTTTTCGCCAAGGGAGCCTGGTCTTCGACGACCGTGAAGCTCTATGACGATCCGCAGAACTACGTTCAGTTTACCGGTAGCAAACTGGCGGTGAGATCCGAAGCCGGAGAAATCGTCGATATAACCGCGGGCACCGTAACCGGCATGAAACTTGTGGTGAATGGCATCACCGCGATGTCGGTAACCGGCGCCAGCATGTCGGCCGCAAAGCTGGGAGACGCCATTTTTTCCGGAAATGACGGGCAATTTCTGTCATTGCTGCTGGCCGGTGCCGATACCGTCAATGGCACCCGGTACAACGACGTTCTGCTTGGGCTGGACGGCAATGATGTCCTGAACGGCAAGGACGGCGACGATGTGCTCGTTGGAGGCACAGGCGCGGACAAGCTGATCGGTGGCAACGGTCACGACCTTGTAGCCTATGTCCTCGCAACGGCCGGTGTGAGGGCAAGCCTCGCGGATGCCTCCGTTAATGTCGGCGACGCAAAGGGTGATACCTATTCCTCCATCGAAGGCATCATCGGCTCGGATTATGGTGACAGCCTTTATGGCAATGCGGCTTCCAATGTTCTTGTCGGCGGCGCCGGCGGTGATTTTCTTGATGGCGGTGGCGGCGACGATGTGCTGATGGGCGGCAGCGGTGACGACGTGATGGCGGGCAGCGCTGGCGCGGACAAATTTCTCGGCGAAGCGGGACGCGATTATGCTTCCTACGTCGGATCGGCCAAGGGCATTGTCGCCAATCTCAGCAAGCCGTCGCTGAATTCCAACGACGCCAAGGGCGATACCTATTCCTCTGTCGAAGGCCTGATCGGCTCATATTTCGCCGACACATTGACGGGAGACGGCGCGGCGAACGTCATCTTCGGCGGTTTCGGCAACGACAGGATCGTAGGCGGTTCGGGTAATGATGTGCTGTCCGGTGACTTCGGTGCTGACAATCTGTATGGCGGCAGCGGCGCAGATACGTTCAGCTACAACGATCTCTGGGAATCGACCGTGGCTTCGGCCGGCCGTGATACGATCTTCGACTTTTCCGGCGCCAGTGGCGACCGGATCGACGTGTCTGCGATCGACGCGCGCTACGGCGTCGCCGGAAATCAGGCCTTCGTCTTCATTGGGACCGGCGCATTTCAGGGAAAAGCCGGCGAACTGCGCTACGAAAAGACAGCGTCCGACACGTTCGTCTACGCGGACGTCAACGGCGACAAGAAGGCCGATTTCTCCATTCATCTCGATGACGCGATGACGTTGTCCAAAGGCTATTTCGTTCTTTAACGCGCCTCATCATGAACCGTAAGGCCCTGCAAGTTCATGCTGCAGGGCCTTCGTTTTTCAAATGGTCTACTTGGCGTTCAGGAGTTCGCCGACTTCGAGCAGGACGAACTCGTTGTCGTCGGCCTTGTCGAGCGAGCGGCCGGCCGAGAAGGGCAGGTTGTTGTCGTTGCCGACGATGATGTGGGTGTCATCGACGCGATCGACGTTCTCGATGGTGACGAACGGCATGTCGTAAAAGCCGTCGCCGCCGCCCTGACGCTTCTTGTTGTCGGGATCGGCGATCTTGAGGAGATCGATATAGCCGATCTTGCGCACGGCCTTGCCGGCATTTTCGTCGGTCATCTCGATCTTGTAGATGCGCTTGACCTTGGAACCGACGGCGAAGCAATCCGCTGCCGGTGCCTTCGGATCGGCGCAGGCCTTGTCGACCGTGCCCGCACCATTGTCGCGCTCGATCACCAGAGCGGTCGTGTCGTCCAGCATGTTGAAGTCGCCGATGGCCTCGCCACCTTCAGCCAGCGGATAGAGCCAGCTGCGGCCGGTCCAGGCCTTCGACGCGACATCGAGTTCGATGATGCGCAGCGCCGGGCGGCCTTCGGCCTGTTCGACGGTTTCGGCATCGGTCCAGAGCGGACCTTCGAGCAGGCCGTAAAGTTTGCTGCCGTCCTTCGACATGGCCAGGCCCTCGTAGCCGCCGGAGCGCTTGACGTTGAGTGCAGGCATCGGCTTCGACGGATCGGCCTGGACGGTAAGCGTCGGGTTGTCGGGTGACGTCACCGGCTTGCCGTCAACGGTGGTGGCAATCACGTCGGTCAGCTTGCCGTCGAGGTCGAATTTCAGGATATAAGGCCCGAATTCCTCGCCGACCCAGAAACCGTCGGCAACCGGCTGGATCGATTCGACGTCGAAATCGGCGCCGGTGAGGTAGCGCTTTTCCGCGCCTTCCATGACGATCGGGAAAGGAGCCTTCTTGTCGGGGTCGGAAAGGAACAGCGTCTTCAGTGCTTCAACCTTGCCCGCGTCCCAGTCGATCTTGATGTTGTGCAGCATCAGCATCGTGTCGGACGAATTCAGCTTCGAGCCGAAACCGTTGTCGGACATGCTCCAGAAGGTACCGTCAGGCATGGTCTTGATGCCGGAAAAACCCTGCATCGGCTGGCCGTCGAAGGGCAGCGACAGGCCGGTGAGGCGTACGCCATCCTTGCCGGGCACGGTGCCGAGCGCCTCGGTGCGCTTGCGGTCAGGCGTCGTGAACTTACCGGAGGTCTTCAGGTAATCGGCCGCATCGGCAGGGGCGGCGATGATCGTGTTGGCGGGCAGGATGGCGTGGGCGGCAAGCTTGGCCGGGAAGACGGTGTCTTCGGCAAGAGCAGCCGATGTCATCAGAAGGCCGAAAGCCACGGAAGCGAAAAGAGCGTTTTTCATCATATCCCCATTGAGCGGTTGGTCGAGGCGTACCGCTTAGCAGGGCATTGATGTCGGCGAATTGACGGCTGGATGAAGCTTTGGTGACGATGGCCGGGACAGGGCTTACTCAGCAGGGACGGGCAGCTGGAAACTTTGCGCCATTTCGACTTTTTCCTGCCGTTTCAAGGCCATGACGCCGAGTGTCTGGCCACGGCCTTTGACGGCATGGGTACCCAGGTCCTCGACTGCGACCGTGTCCGGCAGCTTGATGCGCTGTGCGAGGTCGCTGGAGATCAGCACCTGCCTGCCCAGCGACTTGCACAGCGACTCCAGCCGCGCCGTGGTGTTCACCGTGTCGCCAAAAAACGTGATCTTGTGATGGTCGACGCCGATTTCCGCGGTGATGATGAAACCGCCGTGCAGGGCGGCGCGCAGCCGCGGAACCTGGCCGAAATTCTTGCGCCAGGTGGCCGCATTGGCTTCGATCTCGTCGAGGATGTCGAAGACGCAGCGAATGCAGCGCGCAAATTTGACGCCTTTTTCGAGCGGCCACGTAACGATCGCGGCATCACCGACATAATCGTCGATCGCGCCCTTGTGGCGCCGGACCGGTTCGGCAAACGCGGCAAACAGGGCCTTCAGATATTCCTGCGCCCGCAGGTCGCCATGCTTTTCGGCAAAGGATGTCGAATCGGCGAGGTCGATGAACAGGAAGACACGCTCCTCCTTCACCGGCCGCCGGTAGCGGCTGATCAGCATGCTGGTGAACACATCGCGCCCGAGCAGGTCGCGGACGCGCAGGATGAAGACGATAAAGGCGCAGACGGCCAGCGCATAGAGAAAGACATGGAACGGCATGACGAGGATGTCTGTCAGTGATCTAGGCTCGATAAACTTCAGCGCCCACCTCAACAGAGCTGCCGCTGCATAACCGACACTCATCAGTATCTCGTAGATCACCAACGCCACGGCGATGTAGGCGAATGTGGGAAGCCGCTCGATCCGCCGGTACAGCGGGCGGAACAAGATCCGGCGCTCGAAGGCAATCATGGGCACTCCCATGAACACGGCAAAGACCGCGCCGATGATCATCGGCTCGCCCGGAAAGGCGATCAGGCCATAAATCACACCGCTCAAAGCCATGCCAAGCGTGATCAGCAACCAGTTCTCTGTCGGGGATATTTCTCTCATGAATCGGCTCCGCTCCCCCGGGGCTTGCAGGCATTGTTCCATTTGGGCAGATCGGGTCAAGCAATTTCGTGTAACGGTTTGTGGCGCTTCATGTCCGGCCGCACAAGCTCGCCCAGCGGCCGGGTGTCATGCCATGGGTCTTTTTGAAATGCCGGGTGAAATGCGCCTGATCGGCAAAGCCGGTATCGAGCGCGATCTCGACGAGAGTTTTGCCGTTGCCGATCAATGCCCGTGCCCGCTCCAGTCTGCGCATCACCAGGTATCGATGCGGGCTGGTGCCAAGGGCCGCGCGGAATTGCCGGGCAAGGGTGAAGCGGTCGAGACCGGTGACGGCCTCGAGTTCATCGGAGCTCACCTGGCGATCGGAATGGGCTTGCAGGAAGTCGCAGGCCCGGCGGATGGCGGTCTGGTCCGTCCGTTTCATCCATGCCTTGCCGCCGCCATCCGAATGCCGCAGCAGGGCGTCGGCAATGCCGGTCAGCATCTCGTCCAGCTGCAGGCCGCCGATGGCACCATCCAGATCGTGCATCACCCCCGCCAGATGGGCAGCAAAGGTGCGGTCGGCGATGACGGGTGAGGGCACAAAGGGCAGGCCGCGCGGCGTATCACTGAGCGCCTCTGCCAGCATTTCCGGCGGCAGATACATCATCCGGTAGCGCAGGCCTTCGTCGGTTCCGGCGCCGCCATCATGCAGTTCGTCGGGGTGGAGCACGATGATGTCGCCGGGTTGGCTATAGCGAACCATGCCGCGATAGCGGAAGGCCTGCACGCCTTGCAGCGTCAGGCCGAGCGCATAGGTGTCGTGGCGATGCGGTTCAAAGGCGTCGCCATGAAAATGCGCCTCTATCCGCTCGATGCCATCCGAGACGGGCGCGACCTTGATGCTGTCGGTCATCGCCGATGTGCACGAACGTTCAAGATCGTCCTTGCCGGCGCGGGCTATGGAGACCCCGGACGTTTCAAGCGTCCTGTTCCCAAGAGTGGAGTTGGCATTCATGTTCGATACCAAATTTGCAATCGTGCTGCGCGAGGACCTGGCCGTCTGGCAAAAGCTGAACGTCACCGCGTTCCTGACCAGCGGCATCATTGCCGAAAAGCCCGGCATTATCGGTGAAGTTTACCGCGATGCCGATGGCAACGTCTATAACCCGCTGAGTATTCAGCCGGTCATCGTGCTCTCTGCCGACGAAAAGACCATGAGCACCATTCATCGCCGTGCGCTGGAGCGCGAAGTGAAGACGTCGCTCTATGTCGAAGAGATGTTTTCGACCGGTCACGATGTGGCAAACCGCGAGATATTCGCCCGGTTCGGTCCGGACGATGCCAAGGTTGTCGGCATTGCGCTACACGCCGACAAGAAGATCGCCGACAAGATCACCAAGGGTGCAAGGATGCACCCCTAGCAGCGTAAATCAAAGCTCGACGGCCTCGATCTTGCGATCGACGAAGCGCAGGGCGACTTCGCCGTTGATCAGCTTCAGCGCGGTGTCGCCGAACAGCTCGCGCCGCCAGCCCTTCAGGGCACCGACATCGGCCTTCGGACCTTCCGAGGCGATCCGCTCGAGATCGTCGCTGTTGGCGATGATCTTGGCGGCAACACCCTGTTTTTCGGCGATCAGCTTCAGCAGCACCTTGAGCATTTCACTCGCAGCCTGGGCGCCTTCCGGCGCCTGGTTCTGGCGCGGCAGTTTCGGCATGTCGGCCTTCGGCAGTTCGAGGGCGGCATTGACCGCCTCGAGGATGGCCGTTCCGGCTGCAGACCGCTCCCAGCCCTTGGGGATGGTGCGCAGGCGCGACAGCGCATCGACGTCTTTCGGCTGCTGCTGGGCGATCTCGTAAAGGCCGTCGTCCTTGAGGATGCGGCCGCGCGGAACGTTGCGGTTGCGCGCTTCGCGCTCGCGCCAGGCGGCGACCTTCTGCAGGACGGCGAGTTCGATCGGCTTTTTCAGCCGCATCTTCAGGCGCTGCCAGGCGTCGTCCGGATGGATGTCGTAGGTTTCCTTGGCTTCAAGGATCGCCATTTCCTCTGTCAGCCACAGCGAGCGGCTTTCGCGCTCCAGCTCGGCCTTCAGGTGCAGGTAGACATCGCGCAGATGGGTAACGTCGGCCAGCGCATAGTCGAGCTGCTTTTCCGTCAGCGGCCGGCGGCTCCAGTCGGTAAAGCGCGAGGACTTGTCGATATGGACGCTCTTGATCCGGCTGACCAGCTGGTCGTAGGAAACGCTGTCGCCGAAGCCGCAGACCATTGCGGCAACCTGCGTATCGAAGATCGGGTGCGGGATCAGCTTGCCCAGATTATAGATGATTTCGATGTCCTGGCGGGCCGCATGGAACACCTTGACGACATCCGTATTGGCCATCAGTTCGAAGAATGGCGCAAGATCGATATCCTTGGCCATGGGGTCGACGATGACGGCAATGTCCGGCCCGGCCATCTGGATCAGGCACAGCTGCGGCCAGAAGGTCGTCTCGCGGAGAAATTCCGTATCGATTGTCAGGTATTCCCCGCTGGCCAGCGTTTTGCAGGCGGCGGCAAGTTCGGCGGTTGTCTCGATCATCAAACTTCAATCACTGTGGCGGAAATGCGGCCGTTAAAAACTCACCCGATGTATCCCTTCGCGCCCGGTGCCACAACGAAAAAAGCTCAAACGACGCGGAAATATCCCGACATGCCGGTCTTCTGGTGCTCGATGATATGGCAATGAAGCAGCCAGTCGCCGGGATTATCGGCGACAAGACCGAGTTCGGTCTGCTCGTCGGGCAGAAGCAGGATCGTGTCGGTCGGTGGCGGCAGGATGGTGCGTTTGTTGGAATTGAGAATGCGGAAGCTCAGGCCGTGCAGGTGGATCGGGTGCGCATGCGGGGTGCGGTTTCTCACCTGCAGCACATAGCTTTTGCCGAGCTTCAGCTCGGAAACCGGTGCGCCCGGATCCGGCGTATCGCCCTGCCACGGTACCTTGTTGATGGCCCAGAACGTATATCCAATGCTGCCGCAAATGCTGGGAACAGGTGCATGCTCGGCCGTCGCGGTGAAATCGAGCGGGATGCGGGTCGCCGTTGACAGATCGGCCTCGGCAATCGGATTGGCGGGCAACGGTTTTACGTCGCGGATATCGCGCTTCAGCGACGCGCCGGTCGCACGCAACGTGGCAACCGTGAAGGGGTTGGAGCCACGGAGATTGCCGAGCTTGACTTCGGCGCCTTCGTCGTCCGGCATGCGCACGACGAGTTCGACACGCTGGCCGGGACCGAAATCGAGGAGATCGAGCGGGTAGGGCGCGTCGACCGGATTGCCGTCGAGCGCCATGACCAGGGCCGGCGCACCTTCTGCTGCGAGCGAATAGATGCGCGTTACGTCTGTATCTGCGATCCGGACACGGACAAGGCCGCCGGCCGGCGCATCGTAGCTCGGCTTTTGCTGCCAGTTTGTGGTGCGCACCGTGCCATAGGTGCCACCCCGCGCAGCATCGCGTGGCTTGAAGGGGGCGATGAACGCGCCGCCGGCGCCGAGCCGCCAGTCGCGCAGGTTGAGAACGATCTCGGCATCAAATGTGGGATCATCGGGATTCTCGACGACGATGACGCCGGTCAGTCCGTGGCCCATCTGCGTCAGCGTGTTGCAATGCGGATGATACCAGAAGGTTCCGGCATCCGGCGGCGTGAAGGCATAGTCGAAGCCGTCGCCGGGATAGACGTAAGGCTGGGT
Source organism: Hyphomicrobiales bacterium (assembly GCA_900473685.1). Lineage (GTDB taxonomy): Bacteria > Pseudomonadota > Alphaproteobacteria > Rhizobiales > Rhizobiaceae > Pararhizobium. Next base: position 188,525 of record UCNE01000002.1, on the reverse strand, counting down.
CATCTCCGGTACGCCGTCCATGGCGTTGACGATGCGCAGGCCGTGCCAGTGGACCGTCGTCGGTTCGTTCAGGGCATTCACCAGCCGGGCGGCGAAGGGCTTGCCCTTCGTCATGCGGATGACCGGCGGCATGCCTGTGGCCGGCGCCTCGCCTGTTCCGTAGGTCATGATTTTCGGCGTGATGCCGTCGCTGGCAATCTGTGCCTCGGTGAATTGCGCCTTGAGCAGCAACGGTGCCGGCGCTGCAATGCCTTGGCGCGCCGCAAGCCCGCCGCCGACGGCGAATGAGGCAGCGGCTGCAGCCGAACCTTTCAGAAGTGTACGGCGGCTGATAATCGGCATGGGCAGGATTCCGGACATTGAGGTGCCCCGGTTTAAACTTGATGCCGGTATTCATCAATTGGCATTTGCGCGCATCTTGCCGCAGCCCGCAGGTTCTATTTCTTGTCCCCGGGCTTTGCGGCCAGCTTGTTGAAGAAAGAGGAGGTGCGCAAGAGATTGCGGAACCGCATCGAACGCTCGCCGGTTGGCACGGCGCGCCGGGCGGTCATGCGCTGCAACGTGTAGAGCATGAAAGCGGCCAGCACGGCTGCGGTATAGATGAACAGCGCCTGCGGCCCGAAAATATCGAGCATGAAAGAGGCAAACAGTGGGCCGATGATGGCGCCGCACGACCAGAAGAACAGCATGCCGGCCGAGACCAGCGCGTGCTGCCCCTCGGCGGCATGGTCATTGGCATGGGCCGAACAGAGCGAGTAAAGCGGCATGGCGAAGGCACCGAAGATGAAGATGCCGATGAAGTTCAGCCATTCGTCGCTGCCGGCATAAAAGGCGAGAAACAGCCCGGCCAGCAGTGAGCCGAAGGTGGCAAACAGGATGATCAGCCGCCGGTCCAGCCGGTCGGAGTAGAGGCCAAGCGGATATTGCAGCACCACGCCGCCGATGATGCCGACGCTCATGAACGTGGCGATTGCCGTGATCGACAGTCCGATGCCCTCGGCATAGATCGGTCCTAGCGAGCGGAAGGTCGAATTGGTAAGGCCAACGACGATGCAGCCGATCGTGGCAAGCGGCGAGATGTTCCACAGCGCCTTGATATCGAACTTGATCGCTTCCGGCGCGCCGGGGCTGGAGCGGTCGGCAAAGGAGATCGGCACCAGCGACAGGGTGAGCGCCATGGAAACGATGGCAAAAAGTTGAAACCCCTCGATGCCGACGGTCGGGATCAGATATTGCGCCGCCGTTACCGAGCCCAGATCGACCAGACGGTAGATCGACAGCGTGCGGGCGCGGTTGGAATTGGTAACCCGCGCATTCAGCCAGCTCTCGACGGTGGCAAAGAGGCTGGCAAAACAGATGCCGGCAATCAGCCGCATTAGAAACCAGAACCACGGATCGATCAGAAGCACCATGGCAAGCGAGGCCGCCGAGGCAATCGCCGCCATCGCTGAAAATGTGCGGATATGGCCGATCGAACGCAGGATGCGCGTCACATAGATGCAGCCGATGGCAAAGCCGATATTATAGCCGGTGCCGACAAGACCGATCAGCGAGGTGGAAAACCCCTCCTGCAGGGCGCGCAGCGAAATGTAGGTTCCCTGCAGCCCGTTGCCGCCGATCAGGATGCCGGCCGTGATGAGGAGAGGGATGAGGGGGCGAAGCTGCGACATCGAAGAAAAATCCGGATTTCGGCGGCGACTCGGATGAATTTTGAGTGCCGGATACGCTTGTAGCCCCTCTTTGGAGTGAAGACAGCGCGGATTTAACGATTTTCCCCGCAGGATGGAAATTTTGAGACAACGGAACGAGGTGTTTGCATCAGGTAGCGGTCAGCCGGTCACGTCCGGCACGTTTTGACCGGTAGAGGCCGTCGTCCGCGCGTTTGAGGATCTCGTCGCAGGTCTTATCCGTGCGGGAAAATTCGCTAAGACCGCCACTGATCGTAATGGAAAGGTTCAGCGCCCGTGTCAGGTCGGATGAAATGCGCTGGCGCAGGCGGTCGGCGACCAGATGGCCGTGGTCACGCCGCATCGACGGCATCAGGATGACAAATTCATCGCCGCCGATCCTTGCCGCGAAATCGCTCCCCCGCAAAACCTCCTTGCAGGCATTGGCGATCAGCACGAGGACCTGGTCTCCGGCCGGATGGCCGTAGACATCATTGATATGCTTGAAGTTGTCGACGTCGAACATCAAGGCGGCGGTGGGATGGTGGTCCTGCCGGAACAGTTCGAAGCGGCTATCGAGAACATCCATCAGTTTGCGCCGGTTGAAAAGTCCCGTCAGGGCATCGGTTTCGCTCTGCAGGCGCAACCGGGTCTCGATGGCATTTTTTTCGGTGATGTTGCTGGCAACCCAGACCACCGCATCCTCTCCATCGACTGGAAAATCGAGCGCCTGAACGCGCCCTTCAAACCAGATGGGGTGGCTTGGTCCGGTATCCTGCAAGCCTTTCACATCGCTGCCCGCCAAGCTGTATTCGACGATGTGCAGAACTCTCGAACCGAGTGCGTGCTGGATTTCCCGGGTGAACCATTGCGCCTTGTCTTCGGTCAGAACGTCAAACACCGTCTGTCCGACAAGGGAACTGCCATCATGATAATACCGGTGGTCCGATCCACCGAACAGCGCCGCGTAGCGGCCGCTACGGGTCAGGATGAAGGCCGGGTCCGGCAGGGCGGACAGGATGAACGTGAGCTGCTCGCGGGAAAAAAGCGTGCCGTTTTCCTTCTGTGTAACCAAAGAGAGAAGGCTCGGTGAGGCGCTCATGATTCCTGTTTCCAACGCTCGTCGTTCATTGCATGGCCGAGCATCGTGTTTGCGATGCATTGTATCGCCTGAATGTGATGGTAGTCTGAAATTCCTTCGAAACACTCAACGCAGAGCAATTGCCGGCATGCTTGTTCCGGGCTGCGCGCACGCCGTTTCCGCAACGAGCCGCCTCTTGCATACGATCGCGGAATTGGCCCGGCCTTGACAAATCGGCCCCACCATGCGCTTTTCCGCCCGATTTTGACGCTGCCGCAGCGCGCTTTGGCGTGGCCGCGCGGCCCCTCGGTTCCAGGATATTATCATGCATCGTTACCGCAGCCACACTTGTGCCGCTCTCCGCAAATCCGATGTCGGCCAGACTGTCCGCATCTCCGGCTGGGTCCACCGTGTTCGCGACCATGGCGGCCTGCTGTTCATCGATCTTCGCGATCATTACGGCATGACGCAGATCGTCGTCGATCCCGACTCACCGGCCTTCAAGACGGCCGAGACCGTGCGCGGCGAGTGGGTTATCCGCATCGACGGCACCGTCAAGGCGCGCTCGGACGAGACTGTCAACAAGCAGATGGCCACCGGCGAGATCGAACTCTACGCACATGAGATCGAAGTGCTCTCCGCTTCCAAGGAACTGCCGCTGCCAGTGTTCGGCGAGCCGGACTATCCGGAGGACATCCGCCTCAAGTACCGCTTCCTCGACCTGCGCCGCGAAACGCTGCACAAGAACATCGTCAAGCGCAGCCAGATCATTTCCGACATGCGCCTGCGCATGAACTCGGCCGGTTTTGCCGAATATTCGACGCCGATCCTGACGGCCTCGTCGCCGGAAGGCGCGCGCGACTTCCTGGTGCCGAGCCGCATTCACCCCGGTACGTTCTTCGCGCTGCCGCAGGCACCGCAGCAGTACAAGCAGCTGTTGATGGTCGCCGGTTTCGACCGCTACTTCCAGATCGCACCGTGCTTCCGCGATGAAGACCCGCGCGCCGACCGCCTGCCGGGCGAATTCTACCAGCTCGACCTGGAAATGAGCTTCGTCACCCAGGAAGACGTCTGGGACACGATGGCGCCGATCATGACCGGCGTGTTCGAGCAGTTTGCCGAGGGCAAGCCGGTCACCAAGGAATGGCCGCGTATTCCGTATGATCAGGCGATCCGCAAATACGGTTCCGACAAGCCGGACCTGCGCAACCCGATCGAGATGCAGGCCGTCACAGAGCATTTTGCCGGTTCCGGCTTCAAGGTATTCGCCGGCATGATCGAACGCGATCCGAAGGTCGAGGTCTGGGCAATCCCGGCCAAGACCGGTGGTTCGCGCGCCTTCTGCGACCGCATGAATGCCTGGGCGCAGTCGACCGGCCAGCCGGGCCTCGGTTACATCTTCTGGCGCAAGGAAGAAGACGGCACGACTGCCGGTTCCGGTCCGCTGGCCAAGAACATCGGCGAGGAGCGCACCGAAGCGCTGCGCACGCAGCTTGGCCTCGAAGCGGGCGATGCTTGCTTCTTCGTCGCCGGCGATCCGGCAAAATTCTACAAGTTCGCAGGCGAAGCCCGCACCAAGGCTGGCGAGGACCTGAACCTCGTCGATCGCGACCGGTTCGAACTGTGCTGGATCATCGACTTCCCGTTCTACGAATGGAGCGAAGAAGACAAGAAGGTCGATTTCGCCCACAACCCGTTCTCGATGCCGCAGGGTGGTCTCGAGGCCCTGCAGACGCAGGACCCTCTGACGATCAAGGCCTATCAGTATGACGCCGTCTGCAACGGCTTCGAAATTGCCTCGGGCTCGATCCGTAACCAGTCGCCGGAACTGATGGTCAAGGCATTCGAGCTGGTGGGCTTGAGCCAGACGGACGTTGAAGAGCGTTTCGGCGGCATGTACCGCGCCTTCCAATACGGTGCGCCTCCGCATGGCGGCTGCGCCTTCGGTATCGACCGCGTCGTCATGCTGCTGCTCGGTGCCAAGAACCTGCGCGAGATCACGCTGTTCCCGATGAACCAGCAAGCGCAGGACCTGCTGATGAACGCACCGGCCCCGGCCATGCCGAAGCAGCTTGCGGAATTGTCGCTGCGGGTCATCCCGCCGCTCAAGAAGGACTGAGCGAAAGCCTCTGTCATTGTCAAACCCCGGCGGAAACGCCGGGGTTTTTTGTTGCGCTTGTTACCAGGCGTCGGGTTGGCGAACCATGTGAACGACGTTGGCGGGGTTCATGATCCAGCCGCCCTGGAATTCCTCGCCGAGATCCTCGATCTGGTCGCAACGAATGGCGCCGCCGTCCTCTAGCCGGGCCAGCGCACCGCGATGATCTTGCGCAAACAGTTCAAGCCAGACCTCTGCCTGGGTGTAACCCGGTGCTTCATCGATCCATAGCCGGTTCGGTCCGAGAAGAAAGCCGACTGCCGGTGCCTTTTCCTCGAAAGGTTCCAGCCCGACGACATCGCGATAGAAGGCGATGACCGCATCATATTGGTGCGAGGGAACTTTCATGGCGATGTTCAAGCCACCTTGTATTTTGACTGACATGGAGAAGCACCTTTCCTGGACATTTGGTTGTAGCAATGCGGCGTGGTCATCCGCCGGGAAGGCGTGTCCACCCGGCCGATCCTGCCGCCAAAGAAATTATGTTATAAAAATATAACATGTCAAGCGGCCAAGACGGAGCCGTAATTTTCTGGGCGTTGGCCGACGGCATGCGTCGGCATTTTCTGGATGCCGTGAAGGGGGGGCGCAGATAAGCGGCTCGCTTTGTGGGGCGAGGAGGGAGATGCGGCATCGCAAGATGCTGGAAAACGCTGATCTGGTGATTGCCTTCACGAGGCGCGCAAATATGCGAACCACTTGAACGCGCTTTCCTCCTGCCGGTCTGTTGTTCCGGCAGCAGAGGTCAGGGGAGAGCATGCGCAAATGGGCTTGGTCACATCCGTGGCCTAGCTCTCGTTTATTCAGGTTCTTGAATAGCGCAATTTATACAAAAGAGCCCCGGCCATCCTTTGGAATGGCCGGGGCTTTTTGTTGTCTAAACGATGATTATCAATCGTTCGCGGTAACCTTGACGCCAAGCACGCCCGGCACCGTGTTCGGAGCGCCCATGGCGGCACCGATGATCATCGGGAAGGGAACCGGGCTTGCCGGTTCTGCCGAGATCGTCAGGCTCTTGGGGGCATCCAGATAGCTGTTGACCGCGGTCGAAACCTGGTTCTGCAGCTCCGGAACGTTGAGCTGCGCCATCATCAGCGGAACCATGCCCTTCAGCGACTGCGCCAGCTGGTCGCCCGTGGTGCCCTGCTGCGAGCCGATGTAGTCGAGAACACGCTTGGTGATCGTCGCGTCGTCGAAACGAACCGAGGCGCTATTGAAAGTGAGCTGCTGGATAAGGCCCATCATCGACAGGCCCATGGCCTGGTTGGCTTCTTCCTTATTCGGATTGGTTTCAACGGCCTTCATGGCTTCCTGCACGGACTTCATGAAATCGAGCGTGTAGCCGGAAATGTCGAAGGCGAGCGCCAGGCGGCCGACATTGGCGAAGTCGAAGGCGTATTCTTCCAGCGAGACATTGCCGGTGGCCACTTCCCAGCTGCCCTTCATGGTCATTTCGCCGGCAAGGTTTGTCAGTCCAAGCTTTTCGATCGCATCCTTGGACTTGGCGTCCTGGACATCGGAAAGATCGGCCTTGATGCCAGAGAATGTCATGTCAAAATCGAAACCGGCGTCGCTTTCCTGCTTCGTCAGGTTGGCTTCCGATTCGTCCATCGAAAATACCTGCTTGCCCTTGGCGGTCACCGTGACCGGGCCGGTTGCAGCGGTTTCGTAAAGGACGATATCGTTGATCGTGCCGCCTGCCGGGTTGCCGGGGATGCTGAGGCCGCCGAGCGAGATGTCCTTGGCCGTGATCGCGGTTTCGTCTTCCTTGACGTCCACATCCGGCAGCGTCACGGTTTCGGCGTAGTAGCCGCCGCCGTCGGTTTCCTCGACACCTTCAAGCGTGACGTCACCGATCTTGAAATCCTTGCCCGGGGCAGCCGTCGATTTGACGCTGACGCCGGTGAGCGTCACGGTCGTGCCATCCACGGCGACCTTCTCATAGGCAACGGTTGCGCCATTGAGCGCATAGGCAGCGTTCAACTTGGTGACGAGATCCGCGCCGTCGAGCGCGAAGGCCTGACCGGAAAGGCCAATAAAAGCGGCGCTCGCCAGCATCAGGCGGAGGTTGCGGGTAGGCATCATGGAGTGGTTCCTCGTTGTAAAGGTCTAAACTGTAAGGGTCTAATTTCGAAGGCATTTCTAATACGGATTAAGGCCGAAATATATTCGAATTGCTTCAATGGGCGATGTTTTGCGCGGGAAGCCTTAATTCGTATGAAAAGTGTGTCAGGCGCTGTTCTCCAGCTCTTAGAAAGTTCCGTCAGCGAAATCGAACGGCTTTTCGGATGCTGGTAAACGATTCTCTTTCGCGCAACCATGAGGGGTGGATGGCGCGGGATGTTTTGCCGGTCATCTTTTGGACGGGCGAATAACGTCCCCGCCTGGGTTCTCCACAGCGCAATCCCCTGCAATCCTTGCCGTTCAGGGTTTGTTGCGGTAGCAAGAAATCATGGGACAGAGCCTTTTGCCGCCGTCGGGCGGAGACGATCATATTCAGCCGGTTGACCTCAAGGCAGCGCTGGAAGAGCGCTATCTTGCCTATGCGTTGTCGACCATCATGCACCGGGCGCTGCCGGACGTGCGCGACGGCCTGAAGCCGGTGCACCGCCGCATCGTCCATGCGATGAGCGAAATGGGGTTGCGCTCCAATTCGTCGTTCAAGAAATGCGCCCGTATCGTCGGCGATGTCATCGGTAAGTTCCATCCGCACGGCGACCAGTCGGTCTATGACGCGCTGGTGCGCCTGGCGCAGGATTTTTCGCAGCGCTATCCGATCGTCGATGGCCAGGGCAACTTCGGCAATATCGACGGCGACAGTGCGGCTGCCTATCGTTACACCGAAGCCCGCATGACCGATGTGGCGAGCCTTCTGCTCGAAGGCATCGACCAGGACGCGGTGGATTTCCGGCCGACCTATAACGAGGAAGACCAGGAACCGGTCGTCATGCCCGGCGCCTTCCCCAATCTTCTGGCCAACGGCGCTTCCGGTATCGCCGTCGGCATGGCCACCTCCATTCCACCGCACAATGCGCACGAACTTTGCGATGCTGCCCTGCACCTGATCAAGAACCCGGCTGCGACGATCGAAGACCTGATGCTCGATCCGAACAATCCGGAGCGCGGTGGCATCGAAGGCCCGGATCTTCCGACCGGCGGCATCATCATCGACAGCCGCGAAAGCATTATCGAAGCCTACAAGACCGGCCGCGGCGGTTTTCGCGTTCGCGCCAAGTGGGAGGTCGAGGATACCGGCCGCGGCGGTTACCAGATCATCGTCACCGAAATTCCCTTCCAGGTGCAGAAGTCGCGGCTGATCGAAAAGATCGCCGAACTGCTAATTGCCCGCAAGCTGCCGTTGCTCGAAGACGTGCGCGACGAATCGGCCGAGGACGTCCGTCTCGTGCTGGTGCCGAAGAGCCGCTCGGTCGATCCGACGATCCTGATGGAATCGCTGTTCAAGCTGTCGGAGCTGGAAAACCGCATTCCGCTCAACATGAACGTGCTCTCCATGGGCCGCGTTCCCAAGGTGATGGCGCTGAACGAGGTCCTGCTCGAATGGCTGGATCATCGCCGTGAAGTCTTGCAGCGCCGCTCGCGCTTCCGGCTGGCCGCCATCGACCGCCGCCTGGAAATCCTTGGCGGTTACCTGGTTGCCTATCTCAATCTCGACGAGGTGATCCGCATCATCCGCGAGGAGGATGAGCCCAAGCCCGCCCTGATGGAGCGCTTTACGCTCACCGACTTGCAGGCCGAATCGATCCTCAACATGCGCCTGCGCTCGTTGCGCAAGCTGGAAGAGTTCGAGATCCGCACCGAATTCGATTCGCTGTCGAAGGAAAAGGCGGAAATCGAGGCACTGCTGGCGTCGGACGAAAAGCAGTGGCAGACCGTCGCCTGGGAAATCGGCGAGGTGAAGAAGAAATTCGCCAAGGCCACCGAGATCGGCCGCCGCCGCACGCTGTTCTCGAATGCGCCGGAAGCCGATCTGGAAGCCATCCAGCAGGCGATGATCGAGAAGGAACCGATCACCGTCGTCATCTCTGAAAAGGGCTGGATCCGTGCGCTGAAGGGCCACATTTCCGATGTCTCGACGCTGCAGTTCAAGGAGGGTGACGGGCTCAAGCTGTCGTTCCCGGCCTCGACCACCGACCGCATCCTCGTCGTCACCACCGGCGGCAAGGCCTATACGCTGGGCGGCGACAAGCTGCCGGGTGGACGCGGTCATGGCGAACCGCTGCGCATCATCGTCGATATGGAAAACGATCAGGACGTGCTGACCGCCTTCGTTCACGATCCGGCGCGAAAGCTGTTGATCTCGTCGGCGGCCGGCAACGGTTTCGTGGTGCTGGAAGGCGATATGGCCGCCAACACCCGCAAGGGTAAGCAGATCATGAACGTCGCCATGCCGGACGAGGCCAAGCTGGTCATTCCGGTCAAGGGCGATCATGTCGCCATCGTCGGCGAAAACCGCAAAATGCTGGTCTTCCCGCTGGTGCAGATCCCGGAAATGGGCCGCGGCAAGGGCGTGCGCCTGCAGCGCTATAAGGACGGCGGCGTTTCCGACATCCGCTGCTTTGCGATATCGGATGGCCTGACATGGGCCGACAGCGCCGGTCGTAGCTTTACCAAGAGCAAGGACGAACTGGCCGAATGGCTGGGCGACCGTGCCACCGCTGGCAGGGTCGTGCCGAAGGGCTTCCCGAGGAGTGGTAAGTTTACGGGGTGATGGAGCTGTGGGCGGTTGGGTTGATCAGATATCCAGCCGTCAGAAATCAAACGGGACGGTGTGATCCCGCAGGAATTGCGACGTGCCGACTTCGTCAATTTCTCCTGCGGCGACGGATAGAACAAATGCGATAACGTCAGCTTGTTCTGTTTCTATCAAAAAACCATTGATCAGCAGGAAGGTAAACGCTGCTAGCCAGCCCGTCCTCTTGTTGCCGTCGGAAAACCCGTGGTTTCGCACAATGCCATAAAGGTAAGCAGCGGCGAGGGCGTGTATATCTTCTTCGCCATAGGCTGCTTTGTTAACCGGCCGCGCCAAAGCAGACTCAAGGGCATTTGCATCCTTAAGCCCCGGCAAACCACCGTGCTCCAATATCTGTTCGTGATGTATGATCTCGATGGCTTCGCGCGACAGCCACTTGACGGAAGTCATTTCGCCAGTTCACGCAGCGCAACGTGATATTTTTTCATGCCAATCCTGGCTGCTCGCAATTGTTCTGCAAGATCGTCCTTCTGGGGCGCGAGTTCGAGAGTATTCCCCGTTTCCTTCAATTCAAATTCGTCACCGGCTTTCAATCCGAGGCGATCAAGGACTTCCTTCGGGATGATGACGCCTTCGGAATTGCCGATCTTGCGGATGGTAATGTTCATGGCAAAACTCCAATGTTATAATCGCGTTATAACATTGATTTTGCTTCTCAGCAATTACTCGTCCATTTCACCCGGTAAACGGAAACTCGTTCGACGCATCCACGGCCGCTTTCTTCCGCATCTGCCACACCGAATGCCCGACCAAGGCCAGAATCAGCACGGCACCGCCGATCAGCGTCTGCGACGTCGGGACCTCCATGAAGACGATCCAGATCCACAGTGGGGCCAGGATGGTTTCGAGCAGATAGAACATGCCGACTTCCGGCGCGGACAGATAGCGCGGGCCGGTGGCGAGGCAGAAGAAGGCGAGCGGGATCATGATCAGGCCATCGAACATGATCCAGCCGGGATGGGCGATCGCGAGGCCGTCGGCCGGCGACAAGAGATAACCGATGATGGCGGGGAAGATCGCGGTTGCCAGCGGCACCAGCCCCATGTCCTTGCCGCTGGCGCGGCTGACGGTGATGGCGGAGGCGAGCATCAAGGCGGAACAGACCGCCATGGCATCGCCGAAGAAATTGCCGCTCTTCAAGCCGTCGTGAACAATCAGCCCGACACCACAGACCATCAGGGCCATGGTCACCAGTGTCGCATTTGACGGGCGTTCCTTCAGGAAGACCCAGGAGAGGATGGCGGCAAACATCGACGTGAAGGCGACGATGAAGACGACATTGGCCGTCGCGGTATTGAAGACGGACAGAAGGAAGGTGAAGGAGCCGAGGCCGTAGAACAGACCCGCCAGCAAGCCCGCCTTGCCGGGAACCAGGGCGATCTTGCGGCCGAGGAATTTGTTGAGAACCACCCACGCGATCAGCGCCACGGCGAAGGTGCAGAGGCTGCGGACTGCCAGCAGCGACCAGACCTCGCCATCGGCAGAGCGGATCAGGGGAATGTCGAAGGAGAGGGCAAGGCCGCCAAGACCGGTGATGAGAAGACCGCGGCGGTGGTGGGCGGCATCGATGGGTTCACTCAAGATTTCGTCCTGTCAGGTGGAGGCACTTTATCCTGTATAGCGCTCCCAACCTTGGGCCATAAGGTGCTCCTGCGGCAGAAACTTTGTTTTATAGTCCATTTTGCGCGATCCCTTGACCCAATAGCCAAGATAGACGTGCGGAAGGCCCCGTTCCTTCACTTTGCGGATGTGGTCGAGGATCATGAAGGTGCCGAGCGAGCGGTCGGCGAGATCAGGGTCGAAATAGGAATAGACCATCGACAGGCCGTCACCCATCTTGTCGGTCAGTGCCGCCGAAATTAGCGGTCCCTTCGCCTTGCCGATCGTGTCACCTTCGACCTTGAGGCGGTATTCGATGATCTTGGTGTTGACGTGGGTATCCTCGACCATCATCGCGTAATCCAGCACCGACATGTCGGACATGCCGCCCTTCTGGTGGCGGTGGTCGAGATAGCGGCGAAACAGGCTATATTGTTCGCTGGAGGGTTCTGCCGGGTATTCCGTCGAGACCACGTCGCTGTTCAGCGCCAAGATACGCCGCATTGAGCGGGTCGGCGAAAATTCGCCGGCGACGATGCGGACGGAAACACAGGCCCGGCAGCTTTCGCAGGCCGGGCGATAGGCGATATTCTGTGAACGGCGGAAACCACCCTGAGTGAGCAGATCGTTGAGTTCCGGCGCCCGTTCGCCGACCATATGGGTAAACACCTTCCGTTCCATCTCCTGCGGCAAATACGGGCAGGTTGCCGGCGCGGTCAGGTAGAACTGTGGAGACGGTGCAGTTTGCGTGTTCATATGGCGCGGGGGTCGCTCTTCTTGGCCGCTTGAATAACATTAGCATGGCGCAAGATTAGAAAAGGTCAATCGCGACTTTTTGAACTGTCGCGTTACGAGGCAATAAAGCGTGATTTAGGTGGGGCGAGGAAGGGCTGGCTTAGCAGCAGCCCTTCCTGCGCAGGGATCAAAAGGTATCGCGCCGGATGGTGACGGTTCCGATGAGCAGATCGTGCAACAGACGGCCGCGATCAGTGAACAGGCCGACAAGCAGCACCAGTGGGGTCAGAATCGCGTTGGCAATCCAGAAGATCACCAGATGGACGATTGCAGTGAGAAAATCCATCGGCCGGCCGTCGGTGCGGGCAATCGCGAGGCCCATCATGTTCATGCCGGGCGAAGCCTGTTTCGGGCCGCCCACGGTCATGCCGAAATAGAGCATCGCAAGGCCGGCAAACAGCACCGGATAAAGGAAGAAACCCAGTCCGAACGTCAGGATGCCGAGAAAGAACACGACAACGGCGGCGGGGATCCAGAGAAGCCCGACAATGGCATAGTCGATGATGAACGCCATGACGCGGCGGCTGAGCACGCCCTGATAGGCCCGCCAGTCGTTGGTAGGGATTCTGAGGTTTTCGTCCTGCACGCTCATGTCTTTATCTCCGTTCTCCCTCTGATATGGGAAGTGGCGGCTAAAATGCAAATCCTCGCAGCCTAGCTCCCATAAATTTCAAATTGGCAGCCTGGAAAAAACCAGCGGCTGCGGCGGGTTTGGCGGATGCTTCAGTCTGCGTTCATCCGAATATGCTAACGGGGAGGCAGCCCTGCGTATCTGGGAGGCTCACCTTCCCAAAACACACTGGTTCCCAGCCGGTTTGTTGATAAGCAGCGGCATATCAGACAGTTCACCGGTTTTTCGCCATGTCCCTCAGCTCAAATGCAGATACCAACGCCGGCCGGCTCGGCGGCCTGAGGGGGCGTCTCTGGTGCATGGCCGTGCTTGCCATCGTCTGCACGCTGCTGCTCGCGACCTCGACACTCTCGACGTCGATAGAAGCTTTCCGCAAAGCCCGGTCGGGCGCGCAAGACATGCGGCAGTTTACCGCCATTTTCAATGCGGCGAACCTTATTTCGGCCGAGCGTGGTCCTGCCAACAACCTGATGACGGCATCCGAACAGAAGCGCTTCGAAGCGGTGCGGGCGTGGCGCAGCTTCATGCGGGATACGGATGCAGCACTGGACAATCTCGAGCGGCGCGGCATTCCCGGCGACATGATCAGCCGCGTCCGCGTTCAGCTCGATACGGGCCGTGCGCTGATCGCCGCGCTTGAACACAAGCCGCGCGCGGCGCGCAGTTACGAGGAAATTCGCGCCGCAATCGAAGCCATGTTTGTTGCCCGCGATTATTACAAGCCAATCATCGCGTGGCAAAGTGGCGAAATCCTGAAGCAGAACCAGGAACTTAGCGCCATCATCGTGCAGGGGATCGCGCTCAGTGATATGCGCGAATATGCCGGGCGGCTCGGTTCCTACCTGATTGCACCGATGGCGGCGGGTATTGCAATGCCGCCGCAGGATACGGCGGCCAGCAACGCTGCACGCGGCAGGCTGCTCGAGATATGGGAGCTGCTCGCCCCCAACGCCCTCGCATTGCCCGAAACGGTGGCGATACGGACGATGCGGGCGCAAGCTGAAGACACGTTCATGCGGCAAGGGCTTTCGTTGATCGACGAGCAGATGGGACTTGGCGGCAAGACCGGCCAGTCCATGCTCGATGGGGTGAGTTTCACCAACCGCTACGTCGCGATGATGCAGCCGCTTGGCGAAATGCGAAACATCTATTTCAAGGAGATCGCCCTCCAGTTCGAGCTCCGGGAGCATGACGCGTTGTCGGCTCTCTACCGCAACGGGCTGACTACGGCCGTGCTTCTGTTGCTTGTGGTGGGCCTGGTCGCCTCGGTTCAGGTTTATATGCTGCGTCCGCTGTTGAAGGGAGCGCAGGCGGTCATCGCGCTCGCCGACGAGCGTCCGGCAGCTTTGGCTTTGGCGCCTGGTGAGGTAAAGGAGATCCAGCGGCTTTATGGCGCTATCGGCATTCTTTCAGAACGCCTTGCCGAGCGGGCGCTGTTGACCCGCAAGCTCGAGGCATTGGCAACGACAGATGGTCTGACCGATCTTCTCAACCGCCGCGCCCTCGAGGCCTATGGCGAGAAAAAGGTGGCGGACGCTGCTCGTTTCCTGGTTCTGCTGGATGTCGATCACTTCAAGTCGATCAACGACCGCTATGGCCATCCGTTCGGGGATATCGTTCTGCGGGCGATTGCCGATCTGATGCGGGGTTCTGCCGGTATGTCAGCCCATCTCGCCCGTTTCGGCGGCGAAGAATTTGCAATGCTGTTCAAAACGGGTTCATTGGCCGAAGCCGCCAACACGGCGCGGCACCTGAAGCGCGCTATCGCCAACCATGCGCTGACCGCGCCGGATGGAGAGCGGCTGACGGTGACGGCGAGTTTTGGGGTCGCAGGTGGGGCGCATCTGCCATGGAGCGATATGCTTGCCCATGCGGACGCGGCACTCTACCGGGCCAAGGCGGCCGGCCGCAACCGGGTCAGAGTTTTTCGCGCGCCTGTTTAAGCGCGCGATATTCGTGATCTGTCTGACCGGGCGTTAGCGCTTTGACAGGATGCGCGCCACATCGACGGCGAAATAGCTGAGGATGCCGTCGCAACCGGCGCGCTTGAACGCAAGCAGGGTTTCGAGCATGACCCGTTCGCCGTCGATCCAGCCATTGGCGGCGGCTGCCTTGATCTGCGAATATTCGCCGGACACCTGATAGGCAAAGACCGGCAGGCCAAAACTTTCCTTCATCCGCCAGCAGATATCCAGATAGGGCAGGCCGGGCTTGACCATCAGCATGTCGGCGCCTTCCTCGACGTCGAGGGCAGCATCCCGCATCGCCTCGGTGCCGTTGGCGGGGTCGATATAGTACGTCTTCTTGTCGCCCTTCAGCAGGCCGCTGGTGCCGATCGCTTCACGGTAAGGGCCATAAAAGGCCGAGGCGAATTTCGTCGCGTAGGCCATGATGCCGACATTCTGGTGGCCGGCGGCATCCAGCGCCCGGCGGATGGCGCCGACGCGGCCATCCATCATGTCGGAAGGAGCGATGATATCGGCACCGGCATCGGCCTGCAGGATGGCAGCCTTGGCGATCTGCGCCACCGTCTCGTCGTTGACGATCTCGCCGTCGCGCAGGATGCCGTCGTGACCGTGGCTGGTAAAGGGATCAAGCGCCACGTCGGTGATGACGCCGATATTCGGCACGGCCTTCTTGATCGCCCGCGTCGTCTCGTTGATCAGGTTGTTGGCGGCAAGACTGTTGGAGCCGGTGTCGTCACGCAGCGAAATATCGACATTCGGGAAGGTCGCGAGCGCCGGGATGCCGAGATCGGCGGCGAGCTTTGCCGCTTCCACGGCCTTGTCGACGCTCATCCGGTTGACGCCGGGCATGGCGTCGATCGGCTCGACGATGTTGGTGCCGGGAGCAACGAAGATCGGCCAGATCAGATCATCCACCGTCAGCCGGTTTTCCTGCACCATGCGGCGGCTCCAGTCGGCCTTGCGGTTGCGGCGCATGCGGCGGTGGCCGGTAATGATGTCAACGGTATCAGTCTTGTCGGTCATGGCGATCGTCTCTCGTCAGCTGCGTCGGTCGCGGTTTATCATGGGCGATGATCAAAGGAAAATGATTGAGGTGCGGCGTTTCATCGTCCCTAGCAATGGGATTCGTGGGGTAAGGGAGTGTCACCCTCTCTATGTCTGAACCATCGGCACTTGGTTTGCCTGGATCCCATTGACCGGAAATCCCGGGGCGTTCCCGCGCCTCCGTGTAGTGAAACCGCAGTTATGATGGAACCATTTCCAGCCCCATCCGGTTGTTGTGTCGTCTCAAGGGGGCCTGATGCAAGTCACCGGCGAGCGGTGAACGGCCCCCGGAACAAAGGAGAAGACCATGAAGATTGCTGTCAAACTTGCCCTTGCGGCTGCCCTTTCCGCGCCCTCGCTCAGCGGTTACGCTTATGCGCAGACCACAAGCTCGACCACGCCGATGATGGCGGACGACATGATTACGATCGTCAATGTCGGCGAGGAAGGCAATGCCAATACGGATACGTCGTCGATCCCGGCGACCTATCGCAACCCGTCACCGGAATCGATCACCAAGGCCCAGACCGAAATCCAGAACGATCCCGCCCTGATGGCGACGCTCGAAGCCAAAAACGTTCAGCTCGAAAATGTCATCGGCATCCAGACGGCGGCGAATGGCGGCAAGATCGTCTACACCAGGTAATCGTCAGCATTTAAAAAAATGGCCTCTCCGAAAAGGAGAGGCCAAATATTCAAATTCTGGATTACCGGCCCACTGCTACACGGCAGGCACACGGACAATCTCCGGCATCCCTCCCGTCTGCAATTAACTTCATTAATTCCGAAATCTTTTTTCCGGCGCAAGACTGGCAAATTTCAACGTTCGAATTTGTTGAAACCTCCAGATTGCGGCCGAACGGCTTACAACAGGCTTTAGACAGGGAGGCCGGGTTGTTTCGGCTGCGGTCATCTGTTAGCGCTGCAGAAGAGGCTTTTACTAAAGGTTGCAATTCCCATATCCTTGATAAGGCAACCCGGCGAGCCTGGCTGTGAGGAGTGGGGGACCATGAGCGACACACTGAGCGAGACACAACGCAAGCTGACAACGATCTTCTGCGCTGATGTGCAGGACTATACCCGCCTGATGGGAGAGGACGAGGAAGGCACGCTGGCGCTGCTGAAGCATTACCGCGACGCGATGGCCCGTCTGATCGATGCACACGGCGGCCGGGTGATCAACACCTGGGGCGATGGGGTTATCGCCGAGTTTCCAAGTGTCGTTGAATGCGTGCGGGCTGCAATGGACGTTCAAAACGAACTGGCTGACCAGAACGCGGCACGGCCGGAAGACGGGCGCATGCTGTTTCGCATCGGCATCAATCTGGGAGATGTGATCGTCGATGGCGACGATCTCTATGGTGACGGGGTCAATATTGCCGCGCGCCTGCAGGCATCGGCAACGGCCGGCGGTATCGTCATCTCCAATACGGTCTACGATCAGGTTCGCAACAAAGTAGCGGTCGGTTTCGATTTCCTCGGACCTCTGGCAGTCAAGAATATCGCCGACGCGGTACCGAGCTACGCCGTTCGCATTGGCGAGGCCTCCTCCGAGACACTGCCGCCTGCCGATACGGCGCATCGCTCCGGGGGAGAGGCTGACGTAGATGCCGGCTCGCCTATGCCATCCGCGGCCTCGTCGCCGCTGCAGGCATTGATGGCGGTCAGCCGCCCGATGTTCTGGCTTGCTGCACTTGCGGCTGCCGTGCTGTTCGCGATCAATGCCATGTCGTGGAAGGGTGTTTTCTGGTCGGCCTGGCCGGTCCTCGGGCTGGCGGTTTTTTCCTCCCTGGTCTGGGTGCTGATTCAAAACCGGTTCGACCGGCTCCTTGCGGGTCTCGGCGTCATCGGTTTCGGCATTGCCGGGATCAATATCTTGACGTGGCACGGAATCTTCTGGTCCGGCTGGCCGCTTCTCGGCATCGGCATCGTTGCGGCGCTGTACCGGATCGTCCGCCGGGCCTGAGACCAGCTGCCGGTAACTGTGCCCGCTCCGTTCGAGGCGGTGAAAAATATCCGTCTGGCAAAGCGCTCATCGGCGACCTATCTTCGCCGCCATGGCCCTTGATTCTGTAAAAGTCCCCAAACTGTCGCTGACCGAAACGCTGTTCGGACTGTTCCTGCGGCTGGTGGCGGTATCGTGCTTCTGGTTCGGCCTGAACTATTGGGCGATGCTGATCGGCTTCTCGTTTGGCGGCGGCGGACGGTTCGACCTTCTGCCGGTACCGTGGCGGGTGGCAGCCACCGCACTTGCCGTCGTCTATCCCGTGGCGGCTCTTGGATTGTGGTTGCTGGTGTCCTGGGGGCCGGTCATCTGGGTGGTCGCGGCTGGGGCGGAAGCCGTCATGTTTGCGGTCTATCCGCAGATTTTTGGGGCCAAGCCTTTGCTCGTTGCCGCACACGCCGCAGTGGCCGTCACCTTCGTGCTTTTCCGGGCCGCGATCTTCTATCAGCGGGCACGCCAGGCACGTGCTGCAAGAATTGATTTACCCTGACACAACGACTGTGGATAGTAAGGCGCTGTTAAGGCTGGTGTTTAAGTAGAATTTTATACGTATTCGATAGTGTCTACCTCAAGGCGGGAAGAGAAACATACACCGCCAAACAAAACAGTGAGGCAGTCATCATGAACACCAAAATGAAACCGCAGGTCGTTTCCACCAAAGATCCCCACGAAGATGCGATCCGCTCGCTCTACATGGAATCGCTCCATCTGGTTGAGCGTCTCCATCGCCGTCTGCTCGATGTCGTCAAGGACGAATTCGACCGGTCGGGCCGCTCCGACGTCAACGCCGTCCAGGCGCTTCTCCTCTTCAACATCGGCAATTCGGAACTGACGGCCGGTGAACTGCGCTCGCGCGGTTACTATCTCGGCTCCAACGTATCCTACAATGTTAAAAAGCTGGTTGATCTCGGCTTCATCAATCATCAGCGCTCGCGCGTCGACCGCCGCTCGGTCCGCATCAGCCTGACGGAAGAGGGCCAGGAGATCGCCGAAACGGTCGCCAAGCTCTATGAACGCCATATCGGCTCGATCCAGAAGGTCGGCGGCATCGGTACCGACGAGTTCGGCCAGATGAACAAGCTCCTGCAGCGCCTCGACCGCTTCTGGAACGACACGATGCTCTACAAGCTCTGATCAGCGCCCAAAGCTGACTGCTGTTTCTCCTCTCCTGCGGCCCAGCGGCCGCAGGACGAGAAGCGGATACACAAAAAGCCGGCAGGGATGGCAAAATGCCGTCGTTGACCGAGCCGATAGCCGCGTTCTCCGCTTGGAGCCTTGCTCGCCGGGACGTGCATATCGATGTCCTGCTCAATCCCGTAGCGCGCACCCGCGATTTTCGCCAAATCATAACGATGGATGCAAGCCGGGCGGCCTTTTCTATCGCCGCCTTGATGCTCAAGCGCGAATGCAGTGTCTCCGGAATGCTGCGCCGGTCAACGGCGAATGCGGTGAGATTGCAAGTTGCCGGCAGGCGACACGAATTGGCCATATTACTGTGACAGCGACGAGATACGAAAATGCGACCCCTGCGTTGCTTCTGTTGCCAATCGGCGACTGGCCGCATGCTGCATTCGCACTCTCACAAATGTGAACTGCGGGCAGGGATCTGCAAGTATAGTTTACGTTTGTTAACCGTATTCATGGTAGCTCTGCGTTTTGCATCGCAGCATTGGATGGTAGGAATTATGTCGAAAAAACCCGGAATTGATGCAGTCTCTCGCCGTGGCTTCCTGGCCTCGGCCGCAGCTTTCGGCGCTGCAACATGGGCCGGTGGCGCTTTTGCGCAGGATGCACTTGACGACATCATCAATGCACCGCGCCGCGGCGCCTGGGACGATCAATTCGACGCCAAGGCTTCGCGCAGCGCCACGGCGGTCGTGTCGAACTCACCGATCTTCGGTATGAACACACTGACCAATACCCAGAACGCCGTTGGCCAGTACCAGCAGATCGTTTCGGCCGGGGGCTGGCCGCAGGTCAATTCGCCGGTTCGTCTGGAAATGGGCGTTGTCGATTCCTCCGTGCAGGCTCTGCGCCAGCGCCTGATCATTTCGGGCGATCTGCCGCAATCCGCCGGTATTTCCAATTCCTTCGACAGCTATGTCGATGGCGCGGTCAAGCGTTTTCAGGCGCGCCACGGCCTGCCGGCCGACGGCGTGCTTGGCGAGTATTCCATCAAGGCAATGAACATTGCCGCCGACGTGCGCCTCGGCCAGCTGAATACCAACATCGTCCGCCTGCAGTCGATGTCCGGCGATCTCGGCGAGCGTTATGTGCTGGTCAACATTCCGGCAGCCTATATCGAAGCCGTCGAAAATGGCCGCGTTGCGACACGCCATACGGCCGTTGTCGGCCGCATCAGCCGCCAGACCCACATCATCAACTCGAAGATCTACGAAGTCATCATCAACCCCTATTGGACGTCTCCGCGCTCGATCGTCGAGAAGGACATCGTTCCGCTGATGCGCAAGGATCCGGAATATCTGAAGAAGAATTCCATCCGTCTGATCGATGGCAAGGGCAACGAGGTTTCCCCGGAAACCATCGACTGGAATGCCGAGAAGGCGCCGAACCTGACGTTCCGCCAGGATCCGGGCAAGACCAACGCCATGGCGTCGACGAAGATCAACTTCCACAACCCGAACAACGAGTACATGCACGACACGCCGCAGCAGGGCCTGTTCAACAAGCTTGCCCGCTTCGAATCGTCCGGCTGCGTACGCGTTCAGAACGTCCGCGACCTGACGACGTGGTTGCTGCGCGACACGCCCGGCTGGTCGCGTCAGCAGATCGAGGCAACGATCCGCTCGGGTCAGAACTCTCCGATCAAGCTCGCGGTCGAGGTTCCGGTCTATTTCAAGTACATCACCGCCTGGGCGGCAACCGATGGCATCGTGCAGTTCCGCGACGACATCTACGAGATGGACGGCGAGCAGGAACTGGCGCTCCAGACCACCACCGGCGTCGAGCAGGCGGCCGGTTCCGTCGAGCGCGACAACCTGCCGCAATAAGCCGTTCTGCCGTTAAAAATACCGAGGCCGCGTCCCTTTGAAAGGGGGCGCAGCCTTTTGCGTTGCTGGTCGTTGCCGCATTCCCGGCGCTGCAGATGGGGGAAATGGCGCAAATCGCACAGCCCGTATTGCCCTTGCCATGCGAGGACGATAAACACCGTGCCACAGTCTTTCGAGGAGCTTTCACAATGAGTGTTTCAGCCGTCAATCCCGATATTTTCTTCACCCGTACGCTTGCCGATACCGACCCGGAGATTTTCGGCGCGATCGGCAAGGAACTGGGCCGCCAGCGCCACGAGATCGAACTGATCGCCTCTGAAAACATCGTCTCGCGCGCCGTTCTGGAGGCGCAGGGCTCGATCATGACGAACAAATATGCCGAAGGCTATCCGGGCAAGCGCTATTACGGCGGCTGCCAGTTCGTCGATATCGCCGAAGAACTCGCCATCGAGCGTGCCAAGAAGCTGTTCGGCGTCAATTTCGCCAACGTCCAGCCGAACTCCGGGTCGCAGATGAACCAGGCCGTGTTCCTGGCGCTCTTGCAGCCGGGCGATACCTTCATGGGTCTCGACCTCAACTCGGGCGGTCACCTGACGCACGGTTCGCCGGTCAACATGTCCGGCAAGTGGTTCAACGTCGTCTCTTACGGCGTGCGCGAAGGCGACAACCTGCTCGACATGGATGCGGTCGCCGAAAAGGCTCGTACGCATAAGCCTAAGCTGATTATCGCCGGCGGCACTGCCTATTCGCGCATCTGGGACTGGAAGCGCTTCCGCGAGATCGCTGATGAAGTCGGCGCCTACCTGATGGTTGACATGGCGCACATTGCCGGCCTTGTTGCCGGTAACCAGCACCCGTCGCCGTTCCCGCATTGCCATGTTGCCACCACCACCACGCACAAGTCGCTGCGCGGTCCGCGTGGCGGCGTCATCCTCACCAATGACGAGGATCTGGCAAAGAAGTTCAACTCCGCGGTCTTCCCGGGCCTGCAGGGTGGCCCGCTGATGCACATCATCGCTGCCAAGGCCGTTGCCTTCGGCGAGGCGCTGCAGCCGGAATTCCAGGATTATGCGGCCCAGATCGTCAAGAACGCCAAGGCTCTGTCGGAAACGCTGGTGGCCGGCGGTCTCGATATCGTTTCGGGCGGCACCGATAACCACCTGATGCTGGTCGACCTTCGCAAGAAGAACGCCACCGGCAAGCGGGCTGAAGCAGCGCTTGGCCGCGGCTACATCACCTGCAACAAGAACGGTATTCCGTTCGACCCGGAAAAGCCGTTCGTTACCTCCGGTGTTCGCCTCGGCACCCCGGCCGGTACGACGCGCGGCTTCAAGGAAGCCGACTTCCGCGAAATCGGCAACCTGATCGTCGAAGTACTCGATGGCCTGAAGGTCGCCAATTCCGATGAAGGCAATGCCACGGTCGAAGCGGGTGTGCGTGAAAAGGTGGTCAAGCTGACCGACCGTTTCCCGATGTATCCCTACATGTAATCTTTCAGCTCTCGTCAAGGAACCCGAATGCGCTGCCCTTATTGTGGATCGGAAGACAGCCAGGTGAAGGACAGCCGTCCTGCGGAGGACGGCGCCGCCATCCGCCGCCGGCGCATCTGTCCGGATTGTGGCGGCCGTTTCACGACCTTCGAGCGGGTGCAGCTTCGGGAACTGATGATCCTGAAGAAGACCGGCCGCAAGGCGCCGTTCGATCGCGACAAGCTGTTGCGCTCGTTCGAGATCGCGCTGCGCAAGCGGCCGATCGATCGCGACCGGATCGAGCGGGCGGTGTCGGGCATCGTCCGGCGGCTTGAAAGCTCGGGCGAAACGGAAATTCCGTCCGAGGAAATCGGCCTGCAGGTACTCGAGGCTTTGAAAGGTCTCGATGACGTTGCCTTCGTGCGCTACGCCTCGGTCTACCGCGATTTCTCCCATGCGGATGATTTCGAAAAGGTGATCGCCGAGATCAGCGCCAAGATTGCCCGGGATCCCGGCGCCTGATCGACGCCAAGACTTGGCGCCGCCCGAAAGGGCGGCGTTTGACGTTTAAGGGTTGGGGATGGGCATCGATATGGCAGACGCGGCGGAAGACAAGCGGTTTATGGCGGAGGCGCTGCGCCTTGCACACCAGCATCTCGGTGTCACCGGTTCCAATCCATCAGTCGGTTGCGTCATTGTCCGTAATGACGGGAATGGTCCAAAGATCGTCGGCAGCGCCGTCACGGCCTTGAGCGGCAGGCCGCATGCAGAAACACAGGCTCTGGCCAATGCCGGGCCGCTGGCACGCGGCGCTACCGCTTATGTGACGCTCGAACCCTGTTCCCACCACGGAAAGACCCCGCCCTGCGCCGATGCGCTGATTGCTGCCGGCATTGCCCGGGTCGTCGTCGCCGTGGTCGATCCGGACGAACGGGTCTCGGGTCACGGCATCGAAATGCTGCGCGATGCCGGTATTGAGGTCATTACCGGTGTGCTGGAAGAAGAGGGCGAGCGCGAGCTTGAGGGCTACCTCATGCGCAAGCGCAACAACCGGCCGTATGTGACTCTCAAACTTGCCGTTTCGGCCGATGGCATGATCGGCATCAAGGGGCAGGGGCAGGTGCCGATCACCGGCGCCCCGGCGCGTGAGATCGTGCATCGGCTGCGCGCCGAGACGGACGCCATCCTTGTCGGTATCGGCACGGCCATTGCCGACGATCCGGAATTGACCTCCCGTATCGCCGGGCTGGAGCTCCGCTCGCCGCTCCGCATCGTCATCGATGGCGATCTCAACCTGCCGGTCACCTCGAAGCTGGCGCAGACGGCCCGCAGCGTGCCGGTCCTGATCGTTACCGGCCAAAGCGATGGATCGGTCGCTTTTTCAGAACGCCAGCAGGCATTGGAAGCGGCCGGTGCCGAGGTGGTGGTCTGTGATCCGAAAGTGCCTGCCGATCTGCTCGCGGCTCTGGCGACGCGGGGCGTATCCTCGCTTCTGGTCGAAGGCGGTGCGCGGACGGCACAACAGTTTCTCAATGACGGGCTGGTTGACCGGATATTGCTGTTTACCGCGCCGCTGACCCTTGGCGAGGAGGGGGTGCCATCCCCACTTGACCGGAAGCTGATCCCGGTGGGCTTCGTTCACCGGCGGACGGATACCTTTGGCGACGACCTCCTCGACACCTACGAATACGAAAGAACCCTCTGATGTTTACCGGCATTATCACCGATATCGGCACTGTCGAAACGATCACCCCCCTCGATGAGGGCATCAAGCTGCGCATTGCCACCGCCTATGATCCCAAGGGCATCGACATCGGTGCATCGATTGCCTGTTCCGGCGTCTGCCTGACGGTCACGACGCTGCCGGAAGAGGGCGCCAACGGCCGCTGGTTCGAGGTCGAGGCCTGGGAAGAGGCGCTGCGGCTGACGACGATTGCGTCGTGGACCGCGAGCCAGAAGATCAATCTCGAGCGCTCGCTGAAGATCGGCGACGAACTCGGCGGCCACCTTGTGTCCGGGCATGTCGACGGTAAGGCCGAAATCCTCTCCGTCGAAGCGGAAGGCGAGGCGACGCGGTTCCGCCTGCGTGCGCCGGAACATCTGGCGAAATTCGTGGCGCCAAAGGGCTCCATCGCGCTCGATGGCACATCGCTGACGGTCAACGCCGTCAACGGCACGGATTTCGATGTCCTGCTGATCCGCCATTCTCTCGATGTGACAACCTGGGGCCAGCGCAAGGCCGGCGATTTCGTCAATTTCGAAGTCGACACGATGGCCCGCTATGCCGCGCGGCTGGCAGAGTTTCCGGCACCGAAGGCCGAATAGGCTTGTTCCGGGGGCGTCTGGTCCGTCGTAGAAGTCTAATCTCGAAGGCGCGCGGGCGGGTCTTTGCCCGCCCGGTTCTTCCGCGTCGATGACGCTGTTGAGTTGGCCGCCTGCTCAGAGGATGAAAAAGTCCTTCGACAGGACGAGGGCATCATCCAGGTGAATGGCGAAGTCGGCGACTTTGTCGCCGTTGATATCGCCGTAGATAAAGGTGTCCGAGGACAGCTTGGTATAGTTCAGTTCGCCGGGTTTGCCGGTAAAGGCGCCAGTCCCAATGAAGGTAAACGCCTGATCGCCCGCTACCGCCGAATTGGCATCGATGGCGGACAGGTTGATCCGGTCGCCACCGGTGCCGGAAAAATCATAGATCGTGTCGCGGCCGGCCGCGGCGACCGTCGTCTCCGCCGGGGCCTTGAAGATGAAGGTATCGGCTCCGGCGCCACCCGTCAGGCTGTCGGCACCCAGCCCGCCATAAAGCATGTCATTACCCGCATTGCCAGACAGCAGATCGTTGCCTGAGCCACCCGACAGCAGATTGGCGGCGGCATCGCCGTAGAGCTTGTCGGCGTAACTCGAGCCGGACAGATTTTCGATGGAAACATAGACATCCCCCTTGGCGTCGCCGGTATTGGCTGCAGCGCTGGCAAGACTTGCCGTCACGCCCGCACTCGCACCGGAGTAAGAAGCGGTGTCGCTCCCCGTGCCACCATCGAGCCTGTCGGCGCCGATCCCGCCGATCAGCGTGTCATTGCCCGCATCGCCGAACAGGCGGTCATTGCCTGTGCCGCCTGACAGTAGATTGGCGCCGGTATTGCCGTAAAGATTATCGGCATGGTTGGAGCCGGTGAGATATTCGATCGAGACGTAGACGTCGCCCTTGGCGTCGCCAGTGTTGATCGCCGCTTTGGCAAGGCTCGCCGTGACACCGGCGGCGGCACCGGCATAGGATGCCGTATCTATGCCGGCTCCACCATCCAGCCGGTCGGCGCCAGCGCCGCCGATAAGCAGGTTGGCGCCGGCATCGCCTGTGAGCTTGTCGGCGAACGCCGAGCCGGTCAGCCGCTCGATGGATATGTAGACGTCGCCCTTGGCGTCACCGGTATTGAGCGCTGCATTGGCAAGGTTTGCCGTTACGCCCGCCGTCGCCGTCGAATAGGACGCGGTGTCGGTACCGGCGCCACCATCGAGCTTATCGGCGCCGGCGTCGCCGCTCAGCCAATCGGACCCGTCTCCACCACTCAGGATGTCGTTTCCGGTTCCCCCGAAAATCACGTCGTTGCCGCCATTCCCGGCCGCGACATCGTTGCCACCGAAGAGCTTGATGTAATCGGCGCCGTCGCCGCCCTTGAAAGTGTCGGCCCCAGCAAGCGCCCCGGCGATCAGGTTGAGGTCATCGCTGGTCGTCGCCGTCCGTGCCGCCACGACAACGGCCTTCAGGGACACGCTGATGCCTTCGACGAGGAATGCCTGCGTCGCCTGGTGCCAAGCGGCATAACTCTTGACGGTGCCGCCAATCGGCGCGTTCATCCGGTCGTAGACAAAGCCGGTGCCCTGGAAAACCTCCTTGCCCATCGTGTATTGTGCGACAAAGCTGGTGGCGCTGCGGGTATAGGAAACCGCATTGAGGATTTCGCTGAAATCGATGTCTCGGATATCAAAACCGAAGCCGCTGTTTACTTTGATATTCGCCATATTGGCCCCCAAGCGTTGACGCGGACTAACAATGCCCGCCGATGGTGCGGACACCTGCGTTCTGCTGCAGGCCGATCCTGCGGATCGCCGCAATCGGTGGTACGTGTGCAGCCGCTGCAGACCCGTAAAAATAACACATCGCGGCCGCGGCGAATGTCAGCCGTCCTACCTCTTCTTCGGTAGTGAAGCCCTCTCATTTCGGCGCTGCCGGAACGGTGCGGGGTTGTCCTGAGTATGGGAGGGGCATGGCATTGATAGGGGCGCGCAAACGCGCGCGCCGCGCTGGATCAGCGGTTCGCCAAAGGCTTGATCCTGCATCTGACGTGCTGGCGGCCTACCGTTCCAGCAAAATCACGTTCGCCCCATGATAGGTCGTCCGTCCGGTTTCCTTGAACTGCAGTTTGGCGGCTACCCGCAGCGAAGCATGGTTGCCGATATCGATGATGCAGGTCTTCTTCATCGCCGGAAACTGCTGGTCGCCCCATTTCATGGCAGCGCTGACAGCCTCGGTCGCAAGGCCCTGGCCGTGTGACCGCGGAGATAACGCCCAGCCTGTTTCCATCGTGCCTTCGACCGAAGGGCTGATACCGCGGTGGAGATCGTGAAAGCCGGCTTCACCGATGAACTGGCCGGTTGCGCGGTCCTGCAAGACCAGAAAGCCGAAGCCGAAATAGTGCCACATGCCGACCTGGCGCAGAAAGCGCGTCCAGGCCTGCTCGCGTGAAAACGGGATACCGCCGACAAAGCGTGTGACTTCGGGGTCGGCAAAAAGTGCTGCGTAGGCGGTAAAGTCGTCACGGCGATAGGGACGCAGGATCAGACGTTCGGTTTCGATGGTAGGGACGCTGTGCATGTGGTTTTTCGGTCCAGTTGAAATGATGATTGTAGTCGATCAGGCTCCGGGCTCGCCGTCCCAATAATCGGTTTCGCTTTCCTTGCGTCCGACGAAACGGAAGACCGGCTTGCCATCCGGCGTCGCCCGCGACTTGGCCAGGAACTTGCCGGAATCCGGATATTCGACGATCTCGGCTTTCGCATTGGCCGACATGGAAAGATAGGTGAGGGGGACGGTGCCGGTATTGATCAGGTGATGCGCCGTTTCCGGGCCGCCGGAGGGGGCGCCGAGCACATCGCCGGGTTTGACGGGGTAGCGATGCGGGCCGAAGCGATATTCGCCTTCTCCGCTCAAAATGACGAACAGTTCTTCCTCGATATGATGATTGTGGAACGGGCAGCCGGATTTTCCGGGCGGCACCTCGCTGTAACCGATGCCGAGATCCTTGAGACCGAGCTGCACACCAAAGGATACGTCGCGGGATTCATAGAACGTACCTTGCTGCCAATGTTCCAGCTCGAGGTCGCTGGGATTGATGACGGGTTTGTGGGTCTCTGCCATGTTTTTCTCCACTCCGGGCAAACTTGTACAGAACCGCCATCGGATTGAAAAGACGGCGGCAATTTCAGCGTTTTCGATTACAATAGCTTGCCACGGGCTTGCCAAATCAGCCCAGGCAGCGAAAATTGCTTGCCAACCGGGCTCCGGCATGGTTTGACCGCCGCCTGCGCTGGAGATGTCCGGCCCCCAATTTCAGACAGGTGACAAATGTCCGATACCGAAAAACCACATATCCTCATTGTGGAAGCGCGTTTCTATGATGATATGGCCGACGCTTTGCTGGATGGCGCCACCTCGGCGCTCAAGGATGCCGGCGCGACCTATGATGTCGTGACCGTTCCCGGCGCGCTGGAAATTCCAGCCGCGATCGCCATGGCCCTCGACGGCATCGACAATGGCGGCACCGAGTATGACGGTTTCGTCGCGCTCGGCATGGTCATCCGTGGCGAGACCTACCATTTCGACATCGTCTCGAACGAATCCTCGCGCGCCCTGATGGATCTTGCCGTCAGCGAAAGCCTTGCCATCGGCAACGGCATCCTGACCGTCGAGAACGACGCACAGGCCTGGGCCCGGGCGAAGAAATCCGAAGGCGACAAGGGCGGCTTTGCTGCCCGTGCGGCGCTGACCATGATCGACCTGAAGATCAAGCTGGGCGGCGAACAGTGAGCGACACACCGACCAACCCTCCGGCCGACCAGCCGATCAAGCAGGCAAACCAGCGCGGTGCGGCCCGTCTTGCGGCCGTCCAGGCGCTGTACCAGATGGATGTCGGCGGTACCGGCGTGCTCGAGATCGTCGCCGAATACGAAGCCCATCGGCTTGGCCAGGAAATCGATGGCGATACCTATCTGAAGGCGGATGCCTCCTGGTTTCGCTCGATCGTTGCCGGTGTCGTGCGCGACCAGCGCCTGCTTGATCCACTGATCGGCACGGCTCTGCAGGACGACTGGGCACTGTCGCGTCTCGATTCGACCGTTCGCGCCATCCTGCGTGCCGGTACATTCGAACTGCGCGAACGCAAGGATGTTCCGGTGGCTGTTATCGTCACCGAATATGTCGAGATCGCCAAGGCGTTCTTCGAAGAGGACGAGCCCAAGCTCGTCAATGCCGTGCTCGACCGCATCGCCCGCACGATCAGAACCGACGTCAAGAAGTAAGGTCGTGCAATGACAGGGCAGGCAGGCGAGGGGCAGGGCATGGATCATGAACTGCGCGGCGCCCGCCGCAATGTCTATCTGCTGACCGCGGCTCAGGCTATTCTCGGCACCATCGGCCCGATCGTCTTTTCCGTCGGCGGCGTCGCCGGCTATCAGCTGCTCGGCGACGACAAGTCGCTGGCAACCGCGCCGCTGACCGGTTTCAACGTCGGCGTCGCGCTCGGCGCGATATGCGTCGCCGCCATGTCCCGGTTTCTCGGCCGCAAGGCCGCCTTCATGGTTGGCGCGCTTCTGGGCGCAGGTGGCGGTATCCTTGCCGCTTACGCGCTGTTTCTGAACGATTTCTGGCTTTTTGCGCTGGGCCTGTGTGTGTCCGGTGTGTCCGGCGGCTTTACCCAAAAGTTGCGGTTCGCTGCCGCCGATGCGTCCCCCCGGTTCTACAAGCCAAGGGCGATTTCCTGGATTCTGGCGGGCGGCATGGTGTCCGCAGTGCTCGGGCCGCAGCTGGTCATCCTGACCAAGGATGCGCTGGCGCCGGTGTTTTTTGCCGGTGCCTTCATCGCGCTGGTTCCGACCTGTCTCGCGGCCATTGCCATCCTGGCGCTCCTGCGGCTGCCGGACCTGCGTCCTGTTTCCGGTGCTGCCCCTATCGGCCCCGTCCGGCCGTTGCGCGAGATCGTGCTCAACCAGCGTTTTCTCACCGGCATGGTCTGCGGCATTTCCACGTATGCGCTGATGACCTTCATGATGACCGGTGCGCCGATCGCCATGGTCGTCGGCTGCGGTTTTTCGCAGGATCTGGCCACGCTCGGCATCCAGTGGCACGTACTGGCGATGTTTGCCCCGAGTTTCTTTACCGGCATGCTGGTCAGCCGCTATGGGGCAGAAAGAGTGGTTGCCTGCGGCCTGGTCATCCTGATGCTGTGTGCACTGGTGGCGCATGCCGGAATTGCGCTGTGGAATTTCTGGGGCGCGCTGATCCTGCTGGGCGCCGGGTGGAATTTTGGCTTCATCGGTTCGACCGCGATTGTCGCCTCCAGCTACCGGCCGCAGGAAGCCGACAAGGTGCAGGGTTTTCACGATATCATCCTGTTCAGCGCCGTGGCGCTTGCCTCCTTCGGGTCCGGCAAGGTGCTGACGGCCTATGGTTGGGACATGCTGAGCGCCGCCGTCTGGCCGGTAACGGCATTCTGCCTTTTGCTGCTCGTTTCGCTGTTTGTCGCCGAAAGGCGGCGCACGGCCTGAGATTTCCCCCCGAAAGTGGTATTCCCTCCCTGTAAGTCGCCGCCAACATACCGAAAAACGTGGGTTTTTCCGGTTTTCGCGGCTTGACGATCCCGATTCGCCACAGCACTCTGCAGCCACGTATGCGGGCCATGCTTGAAGAGGAGGCTTGGCCTGCTGCGCTTTTTGGGGGCCGGCGGAACGGAGTGAGCCCGCAGGCTAAATGGAGGAAATTGCGAAATGACCATACTTCTGGGCGTTATCGCATGCGGGTTGCTTTCGGTGGTCTATGCCATCTGGGCAACGCAATCGGTGCTGTCTGCCGATCAGGGCAATGCCCGCATGCAAGAGATTGCAGGCTTCATACGCGAGGGGGCGCAGGCCTATCTCACACGTCAATATATGACCATTGCCATTGTCGGTGCCGTCGTCTTTGCCGGTGCCTGGATTCTTCTCTCCGTGACAGCCGCCATCGGCTTCCTGATCGGCGCGGTTTTGTCGGGTGTGGCCGGTTTCATCGGCATGCACGTTTCGGTCCGCGCCAATGTGCGCACGGCGCAGGCATCCTCCGTCAGTCTTGCTGCAGGTCTCGATATCGCCTTCAAGTCCGGCGCGATCACCGGCATGCTGGTCGCAGGCCTGGCATTGCTCGGCGTCACCATCTACTACCTTATCCTGACGGCTGGTTTTGGGCTTGCCGAAGGCTCGCGTGAGGTCATCGATGCGCTTGTATCGCTCGGCTTCGGTGCCTCGCTGATTTCGATCTTTGCCCGTCTCGGCGGCGGCATCTTCACCAAGGGTGCAGACGTCGGCGGCGATCTCGTCGGCAAGGTCGAGGCCGGAATTCCGGAAGACGATCCACGCAATCCGGCCACCATCGCCGATAATGTCGGCGACAATGTCGGCGATTGCGCCGGCATGGCCGCCGACCTGTTCGAGACCTATGCCGTCTCGATCGTCGCCACCATGGTTCTGGCCGCAATCTTCTTTGCCGGTGGTGCCAATCTGAGCCTGGTCATGTCCTATCCGCTGGCCATTTGCGGCGCCTGCATCATCACCTCGATCATCGGCGCCTTCTTCGTCAAGCTTGGCTCCAACGGCTCGATCATGGGCGCGCTCTACAAGGGCCTGATCGTCACCGGCCTGCTGTCGATCATCGGCCTCGGTGCCGCCACCTCGCTGACCATCGGCTGGGGCTCAATCGGCACTGTCGCCGGCAAGGACATTACCGGCACCAACCTGTTCATCTGCGGTATTCTCGGCCTCGTCGTCACCGCACTGATCGTTGTCATCACCGAATACTATACCGGCACCAACAAGCGGCCGGTCAATTCGATTGCCCAGGCCTCCGTTAGCGGCCACGGCACCAACGTCATCCAGGGGCTTGCCGTGTCGCTGGAATCCACCGCACTTCCGGCCATCGTCATCGTCGGCGGCATTGTGGCCACCTACCAGCTGGCGGGCCTGTTTGGCACCGGCATCGCCGTCACCGCCATGCTCGGCATTGCCGGTATGATCGTCGCGCTCGATGCCTTCGGTCCGGTCACCGACAATGCCGGCGGTATTGCCGAAATGGCTGGGCTTCCGCCGGAAGTCCGCAAGTCGACAGACGCGCTCGACGCGGTCGGTAACACGACCAAGGCCGTCACCAAGGGCTATGCGATCGGCTCGGCCGGTCTCGGCGCCCTGGTTCTGTTCGCGGCCTACTCGAATGACCTGAAATACTTTGCCGCCAATGGCGACAAGTATCCATACTTCGCCGATGTCGGAACGATCTCGTTCGATCTCTCCAACCCCTACGTCGTCGCAGGGCTGATCTTCGGCGGTCTTATCCCCTACCTGTTCGGCGGTATCGCCATGACGGCCGTTGGCCGTGCGGCGGGCGCTGTGGTGGAGGAAGTTCGCCGCCAGTTCCGCGAAAAGCCGGGCATCATGGCCGGAACCGACCGGCCGGATTATGGCCGTGCGGTCGACATGCTGACCAAGGCGGCGATCCGCGAGATGATCGTGCCGTCGCTGTTGCCGGTGCTGGCGCCGGTCGTCGTCTATTTCGGCGTGCTTTTGATCTCCGGCTCCAAGGCGTCGGCCTTTGCGGCCCTCGGTGCCTCGCTTCTCGGCGTCATCGTCAACGGCATCTTCGTCGCCATCTCGATGACTTCGGGCGGTGGTGCCTGGGACAATGCCAAGAAGAGCTTTGAAGACGGCTTCGTCGACAAGGACGGCACCCGCCACCTGAAGGGATCGGAAGCCCACAAGGCCTCCGTGACAGGCGATACGGTTGGCGATCCCTACAAGGATACCGCTGGTCCCGCCGTCAACCCGGCGATCAAGATCACCAACATCGTCGCGCTTCTGCTTCTAGCCGTTCTTGCTGGATAGTGGCTTGAGACCCGGCCCGCAGCGGCGCCAGGCGTTGCGGGTAAAAGACCATAGACAATGAAAAACCCGCCGGAACATCTCTCCGGCGGGTTTTCATTTGACGTTCGCAAACGCGTCTGGCTGCGCTGCCGGTTACCGGTTGTTGGCGTTGCCCAGGACCGACTTCGCCATGCTCTTGCCGATACCGTTGCCGGAGAGCAGCTGGCCGAGGAAGGTCATTTCCTTGCCGCCTGTCGGCGTGGTGCGGGAAATCGTGTCGAAGACCTTGCCGTCCTGCATGGTGTAGTGCGCCAGCTGCGAGACGACGCCGTCCTTGTCGAAATAGACGGCCAGAACGCTTTGATCGACCAGCTTCGGCTTCATGAAGGCGACCGGGCGCTGGCGCTTCTGGGAAATGTAGTAGAACACTTCATTGTCGAAGGTTGCAGTCGTCGACGGTGTTCCGAGCGACAGCAGCACCTGCTCGCGGCTGGAGCCGACCGGCGCAAGCGCCAGCGTTTCCTGATCGACAACATAGCCCTGATTGATTGTCTGGCTGGTGTTCAGCACTTCGGCTGTTTTGCAGCCGGTAAGGGTAGTTACGCAAATTGCCAATGTAAAAGCGACGTTATTCAGAAATTTCATGTCTGACCTGAAATACCGTTTCGTCAACGACATCTCCCCCAAGGTAACGCTGGCAGATGCGCCATTGCATTTCGTGCCTGCTTCGGTAAACCAGCTTCCGCAATCATGCAATAACAGGATGCGCAGGCCTGTGCATTTTGAAGCAGGCAAACTTGGGCTTTATGATGATATTCGGACTGTTCGGCAAAAAAAACGGCAATGTGGCCATTGTTAAGCGCCAATACGCGCTTTTGACCGCCGCCGCCCGGCGCCCGTATCTTTATACCGACCTTGACGTGCCGGACACGGTGATGGGCCGCTTCGAGATGTTGTCGGCATCGCTGATCCTGTATTTCCGCCGCACCCGCAGTTCTGAGCGCGCCGGCCAGGAGATCGCCCAGGAGATCATCGATGCGTTCTTCGAGGACGTCGATCATTCGATCCGCGAACTCGGCGTCGGTGATGTCGGGGTGCCCAAGCGCATGAAGAAGTTTGCCTCAATGTTCTACGGCCGGCTTGAGAGTTATGCAGCCGCCCTCGAGCGTGGGGATCGGGATGAACTGGCCGCCGCGCTGAAGCGCAATTTCCATCCGCAGACGGATGATCAGACGCTGTCGATGCTCGGGCTTGCCGACTATCTGCTGGCCGCCGAAGCCCAGCTTGCGCTGGAGACAGAGGATGTCGTAGAAACCGGCCGGATCGACCTGCCTCAGGCCGCCGCCTGATATGCGTCCAAGACGACGCGGGGGCAGCGCCGTATAATGGCCGGCAGCACTATCTTGGGCGGTATTCCCGCCCGAAAGGACCAGACAATGAACCATGATGAAAAGCCTGCATTTTCCTACCCGGTCAAGGTCGGCAATATTTCCGCCAATGCGGTGACGGTGCGCCTTGAGGCGAACGGCGCCGAGTTGAAGGCGCTGCAGGCCCTTTGGGGCGTGCTGGAGGTTCAGTCGCTGGCAGCCGAGCTTCAGATCGCCCGGTGGAAAAAGGATGGCGTCAAGGTCAAGGGCCGTGTCCAGGCAAAGATCGTCCAGGCCTGCGTCGTGACGCTCGAGCCGGTGGAAGCGTTGATCGATGAGCCCGTCGAGGCGATCTTCGTGCCGGAGGGTTCCCGGCTGGCGCGGATCGCTGCCAACGATAGCGGCGAGATGATTCTCGATCCGGAAGGCCCCGATCTTCCCGACATGTTTACCGGCGATACCATCGATGTCGGCGTTGCCGTTACCGAGCATGCGGCACTCGCCATCGATCCCTATCCGCGCAAAGCCGGGGCAAGCTTCGGCGAGCGGATCGAAAGCAGCGAAAAAGATGATGTCCGCCCCAATCCGTTCGCTGCTCTCAAGGATTGGAAAAAGGACTGAGTGAACGGCGGCGTGTGGCACAATTCTGTTGTCACACCAGCGAAAAACGGTATTTTGGCCGAAATCCAGCCCGTTGGGCCGTTTTGCCCCGAGTGCGTGGGGCCGTTACGTCTCAAATGTTATGAAAACACGTGTGTCTCCATCGCTCAGACTGCTTGCGCCGGGACGAAACATGCAGTGTGGCAGGAATAAAGGATAAGGCACGCGTGGTCAGAATTTCTCTTGATGTGATGGGCGGCGACTTCGGTCCGCAGGTCGTCATTCCCGGCGCCGCCAAGGCGCTTGAACGGCATCCCGATATCCGTTTCGCGCTGTACGGGCTTGAAGACCAATGTGTCCCTCTCTTGGAAAAATATCCGAAGCTGAAGGCCAACAGCACATTTCATGCGTCCGAACTGGCGATTGCCATGGACGAGAAGCCGAGCCAGGCGCTTAGACGCGGCCGCGGCAAGGCCAGCATGTGGCAGGCGATCGAGGCCGTCAACAAGGGGGAGGCCGATGTGGTGGTCTCCGCCGGCAATACCGGCGCGCTGATGGCGATGTCGGTGTTCTGTCTGCGGATGATGGCCGAGATCCAGCGCCCGGCGATCGCAGCCATCTGGCCGACCCTCAAGGGTGAGAGCATCGTGCTCGATGTCGGCGCGACGATCGGCGCAGATGCGCAGCAGTTGATGGATTTCGCGCTGATGGGCGGCGCCATGGCGCGCGCACTGTTCGAGGTCGAGCGCCCGACACTGGGCCTGCTCAATGTCGGCGTCGAGGAAATCAAGGGCCAGGAACAGGTCAAGGAAGCCGGACGCCTGTTGCGCGAGGCCGGCATCGACAGCATCGATTATTTCGGCTTCGTCGAGGGCGATGATATCGGCCGCGGCACCGTCGACGTTGTGGTGACCGAAGGTTTTTCCGGCAATATCGCGTTGAAGGCTGCCGAAGGTACCGCCCGCCAGATCGCCGAATATCTACGCGCGGCGATGTCGCGCACGCTGCTGGCCAAGATCGGCTATATCTTTGCAAAGGGCGCCTTCGATCGTGTCCGCGAGAAGATGGATCCGCGAAAGGTGAATGGCGGCGTCTTCCTCGGCCTTAATGGTGTCGTGATCAAGAGCCATGGAGGAACCGACGCGGAAGGTTTCGCAGCCGCCATCGATGTCGGCTACGACATGGTCCGCAACGGCCTGAAGGCCAAGATCGAAAACGATTTGAAAAAATACCATGCCTCGCGCCCTTCCGAAGGTGCAGCGACCGGCTTGGCAGACGAGGTTTGAAAAGCATGATCCGTTCTGTGGTTCGCGGTTTCGGGGCGTCTCTGCCGAAACGGGTGATGACCAATCGCGAAATCGAAGAGAAGGTCGACACGTCCGACGAATGGATCGTGCAGCGGACCGGCATCCGCCAGCGCTACATCGCAGGCGAGGGGGAAACCACTGCGTCGCTTGGTGAGGGAGCTGCGCGCGCCGCACTTGCCAATGCCGGCCTGACCCCGGCCGATATCGACGTGATCATCGTTGCGACCTCGACGCCCGACAACACCTTTCCGGCCACCGCCGTCAATATCCAGAACCGGCTTGGCATGCATCATGGTGCGGCCTTCGACCTGCAGGCGGTCTGTTCCGGCTTCGTCTTTGCCGTCACCACCGCCGACGCCTATATCCGCGGCGGTCTCGCCAAGCGGGTGCTCGTCATCGGTGCCGAAACATTTTCGCGCATTCTCGACTGGAACGACCGCACGACCTGCGTTCTGTTTGGTGACGGCGCCGGCGCACTGATCCTGGAAGCCCAGGAAGGTTCAGGCACCACCGCCGATCGCGGCGTCCTGACGGCCCAGCTGCGCTCCGACGGTGCCCACAAGGAAAAGCTCTTTGTCGACGGTGGCCCTTCGACCACCGGTACGGTCGGCCATCTGCGCATGGAGGGCCGCGAGGTCTTCAAGCATGCGGTCGGCATGATCACGGACGTAATCGAGGCCGCTTTCGAAGCGACAGGTACGACAGCCGACGATCTCGACTGGCTGGTGCCGCACCAGGCAAACCGCCGGATCATCGACGGTTCGGCGAAGAAACTCGGCATTCCGCTCGAGAAAGTGGTGATTACGGTCGATCTTCACGGCAATACGTCAGCCGCCTCCATTCCGCTGGCGCTGAATGTCGCGGCGTCCGACGGACGCATCAAAAAGGGTGATCTCGTCCTGCTTGAGGCGATGGGCGGCGGCTTCACCTGGGGTTCCGTGCTGCTGCGCTGGTAAAAAAATGTGATATGGTGCAGACGCTTGACCGGAATGGACAAGGGCAATACTCTTTCCGGGCTAATCGATAATCTAAGAAAATCGGTGGGGGAAGATGAGCGGAAAAACGGTGACACGAGCAGACCTGGCCGAATCGGTTTTCCGTAAGGTCGGTCTTTCCCGAACGGAATCGGCCGAGCTGGTCGAAACCGTGATTGACGAAATCTGTAATGCCATCGTGCGCGGCGAAAGCGTCAAGCTTTCTTCCTTCGCGACGTTTCAGGTGCGCGACAAGAACGAACGCATCGGCCGCAATCCGAAAACCGGCGAGGAAGTACCGATTTCTCCTCGCCGCGTCATGACGTTCAAGGCCTCCAACGTGCTGAAGCAGCGCGTGCTCAAGGCGCATCTGCAGCGCAAGGCCAAGTTGAAACCGCAATCGCCAGCCTCCTAAATCCACGTTCCATCATTAAAATGGTTGAAAACACGTCCATAAGCCGTTGAAATGCGCATGATTCGTGTAATCATTCGCAGTCACGGCGATACAGACCCGCGACCAGAGTCGCGTGGCGCATGCCGCGCATGTTCGACGCGGAATGGGGGAAGACATGGACAAGAGCCCGGATGCATTTCGCACCATCAGTGAAGTGGCCGACGATCTCGACCTGCCGCAGCACGTCCTGAGGTTTTGGGAAACGCGCTTCCTGCAGATCAAGCCGATGAAGCGCGGCGGCGGACGGCGGTATTACCGGCCGGAAGATGTGGATCTGCTCAAGGGCATCCGTCATCTGCTCTACGATCACGGCTACACGATCAAGGGTGTGCAGAAGCTCTTGAAGATGAACGGCAACAAGTTCGTCGCGGCCATAGCCAGCGGTGACCTGGCGACCGTCGAGGCGCTCGCTGCCGCCAATATCGAGGAACCGGCCCAGCCGAAACTTGGCAATCCCGACGAAGACCAGATTGTCGGCCGCGCCAAGGCACCGGCCAGCCGCCGGTTCTTTTCCTTCGTCGGCGGCAATGACGAGGCGCCGGAAATCTCGGTTGGCAAGGGATCGGTCGGCAAGGAGGACCGGGCGCTGCTGCAGGAGGCCCTTTACGACTTGCTGGAATGCAAGCGTCTGCTCGATCAGGTGCGTTGAGACCGGAGGAGGGGGCAATAGAGGCTCTCGCCTTTCTTCTCGTGCCGTCCTGCCGTTCATGATACGAACCCCGACTGAATTCTGAGCAAGGCGAGACAATGGAAAAACCCTGGACGAAAAGCGTGACGCTCGCCCTGGAAGGGCCGGACAAATACGTGACGATCTCCAATACTACGGAGGCATCCTGGGCGATGATCGAGGACTGGCCGCTGGAAGACGGGCCGGCTTTGGATCGGGCGCTCGAAATCTGCGCTGAGGTCGTCGAGGGCAAGCGTCCGGCGGAGGATGCGCGAAAAGCGTTTCTGGCGGCTGCGGCCGAAGCGGAGATTGCCGTTCAGGCGTAAACGCTAGGTCTTTTGACTGTCGTCTTCTTCCGGTAATCAGGCCCCAGGCTAAGACTTGGCGCATCTCCACAGGACCCAAGACCCGATAGAGAAAAGAACGATATGACCAAGGCCCTGCAGGCGAAATTTCACGGCGAGATGCTGGCGCTCTATGATCATTGCGCGGGAATCGGTTTCCGGCCAGTCTTGTTTCGCCGCCTTGTCATCCTGAAGGGCGGCGTCGAGGCAGCGAAGGAGCTTGTGTTCAAACCCGGAACGACCGGTCTGGAACGGCTGATCGAGGCCGGGAAAACGGATCTGTCGATGGAGGCGGCGATGACACGGCCGGACTATCGCGTTCTTTTCACGCCTCTCGAAATCAAGGAGGCGGCCAAGCGGCTGGAGGGTATCGCTACACGCGAACGCTCAAGGGGCCGGCTGACCGCCACTGTCACCCATACGAAACAGGCATGATGACCATGACGAAGAAACAGAAGCTCGAACATTCCGATTTTTCCGGCGAGTTTACCGAAGACGATATCACCGTGCTTGTCGACATCTTCCGCAAGGAAGGCAGCACCGATGGCTGGACGATGGAAGTGATCGATCAGGACGAAGGCCTGACTGTCTGGGAAGAACCGTTTGCCACGGACAAGGAAGCCTTCGAGGAGTTTCTGGCGACCGTCGAGCGCGACGGTATCGAATCGTTCCTGGAAGAACCGGAGACGGACGTTTCCGTGCATTGATGGCCAGCCGCCGCTTCGGGCGGCGGCTGCATCCTGCCCGACGCAGCCAAAATAAGCGCCTAAACACTTTGAGCTATGCAGGCTTCAAGTGGTCGACCCGGGCATCGGTTCGCAGTATATGAGGAAATTCTCATGTACTCTTGGCGCTGGAGGGCGAAATGGCTGTCGTGAGCGGTGGAACCGCGTTTCCCATCAAGTTCAATACGCTTCAGATCGACGGATTGTACGACTACGATTTTGCGGTGGTATCGCCGACATCGGCAAAATATTACGACAACGCGGCGAACTATACCCTGTTTCAGGGCAGCGGGTTCACGTTCAATGCGGCACACGAACCGACTGGCGGTACCGTGACGTCGGTGCGGTATGTCATCAACAACAGCACTGCGCTGCTGATCACCGGCATGAGCATCGCTGCGACAACGGTCCATACCTATGCAGCGCAGAACAACACGCAAGGGCTTCTCAGTCTCGTGCTGAGCGGCGCCGATACCCTCAGCGGCACGCCGCTGGCCGACGTCCTCTCTGGCTATGCCGGCAATGATATTCTCAAGGGGGCTGGCGGCAAGGATGCGCTTGATGGCGGAGCCGGCATCGACACCGCACTCTACACCGACAAGGCGGGCGCCGTTGTCGTGACCCTCAACGGCGCCACAAACGCAACGGTCAGCATCGCCGGTATCGCGGAAGACACGATCCGCAATATCGAGAATGTCACGGGTGGTTCGGCGGGCGATACCCTGAACGGCGACGGCCTCGGCAATACGCTGAATGGCGGCGCAGGCAACGATACTCTCAGAGGCTTTGCCGGCAACGATGTCTTGAGCGGCGGGTTGGGCAAGGACGTGCTTGACGGCGGGGTGGGGCTGGATACTGCGGTTTACAGCGACAAGACGGGTGCCGTCGTCGTGACCCTCAACGGCGCCATAAATGCGACAGTGACCGTTGGCGGCGTCGCCGAAGACACGATCCGCAATGTCGAGAATGTCACGGGCGGGTCTGGTGCGGATAAACTGACCGGCGATGGCTTGGCCAATGTACTGAACGGTGGTGCTGGCAACGACACGATCCGGGGAGGCGGCGGCGCCGACACGTTGATCGGCGGCCGGGGCAATGATTTCCTCAACGGAAATTCCGGCCTGGATACGGTCGATTACAGCCGGGACGCCGCCAGTGGCGGAACGCTGGGCGTCATCGTCAACCTGCTTGGCAATGGTGCACAAGGTGGCTTGCCG
The DNA here is from genome assembly GCA_900473685.1 of Hyphomicrobiales bacterium. Classification (GTDB taxonomy): domain Bacteria; phylum Pseudomonadota; class Alphaproteobacteria; order Rhizobiales; family Rhizobiaceae; genus Pararhizobium. The sequence continues at coordinate 148,517 of UCNE01000002.1, read as the reverse complement.
GCCGATACCGCAAAGGATGGCTTCGGAAACACCGATACGGTGACAAACATACCGAACGTGATCGGAACCCAGTACAACGACCAGATATTCGGTGGCAACCACGCCAACAGGCTATCCGGTGGCGCGGGAAACGACCTGATCAACGGCGGGCTTGGAAATGATGTCCTGATCGGCGGAGCCGGGAACGACACGTTTTTCTTCAATAGCGCGCTTGGCCCGGCCAACATCGATACGATCAGCGATTTTGTTGTGGTCAACGACACAGTCCGGCTTGAGAACGCTGTCTTCACCGCGCTCAGCGCCACCGGCACACTGGCCGCCGCTGCCTTTCATATCGGAGCTGCCGCCGCCGATGCATCCGACCGGATCATCTACAACACGTCGACCGGCGCCCTCAGCTACGACAAGGACGGTGCGGGCGGAACTGCGGCCGTACAGTTCGCCACCGTTGCTCACGGCCTGGCGATGACCAACGCCGATTTTTTCATCGTCTAGGCAGTGTGGAAAAGACCGACGCGTCAAGGCGCGGACGAATCCGAAATGTTGCGGGGGGCAGGATTATCGCGCCTCGGATTTTTGGAGGGGTGCGGGGGGAGACGGAAAGAAGACCCGTGCCTTTTCATTCCGTTTCTTCCGGTAGCTGAAGGAAATGGAAAGGCTATATGACAGGGACTTCAAGGAGAAAAATGGTCGGAGCGGCGGGATTCGAACCCACGACCCCTTGACCCCCAGTCAAGTGCGCTACCGGGCTGCGCTACGCTCCGAACCGAAAAGAGGCGTATATAATCGGGACTTGGCGCGCAAGCCCTGATTTCGGAAAATGCTGTAAATCGCTGCAAAAAGCGGAGAGGCGTTTCGCCGTTGCCGGATGCGGCACAATCTTGGCCGCAGCGATGAATTTTCGGGATGTTTAAAGTTTTCGGCAATGCCTTGCCCCGATAATGCGCTGGCGAATCGGGGATTGAATGATGGCGAAGACGGCGGTTAGAAAAGGCCAGAAACGGCGGACAAGCCGCAAGCAGACCAAGGCCAGCATGTGGCCATGGTATCTGGCCGGTGTTTTGTCGGTCAGCGCGGTGCTTGCCTATGAGCATCGGGCCGTCATCCTGCCGGTGGCCGCTCCCTTCTATACGGCGTCGATCGCCAAGCCGCGGCCATTGGAAAAACGGTCTGTTCCTGAAAAACAAGTGGAGCCACGGCTCGCCGTTGCAAAGCCTGCTCTTGCAATGCCCGCGATGCGCCCCGTGGAACTGGCGGCATTGCAGCCGCCTGCAAGCGTGGACAGCGGGCGCAAGCCAGGGGCGTTCTATTTCTGCACCGAAACGCTGGAGAACTGCGTCGTCGATGGCGGCACGTTCTGGTACGGGCGGCGAAAGGTGCAGATTTCCGGCATTCAGGCACCGCGCATAAAACAGGCGAAATGCGACAACGAACGCAAGCTCGGCTCGCTGGCAAAGAAGCGGCTCTGGGAAATCCTCAATGCGGGTGATGTCCAGTTGGCCAGTGTGTCCGGTTCTGGTGCTGAGGTCACGGTCGGGCGGGGACGTTCGATCGGAGATATGCTGGTTTCCGAAGGGCTCGCGCAGCGGACGTCTGGCGGCAAGCAGGGCTGGTGCGCTCAAGGCTGATGGCACGGCCAGCCATGCCGGCATCGCGTCCAATTCGCCGGGCGCTTACCGGCTAGCAGCGAGCCGCCGGTAGACGGCCTCGGTCTTGTCGATCATCTGGCCCATCGAGAAATTCGCCATCCGGCCAAGGGCCGCCTGCGTCAGCTGGCGATACCGCTGCGAATCGGCACTTTCCACCATGGCATTGGCAAGCTTGGCCGTGTCGCCGTCATTGGGGACGATTAGGCCGCTTCTGTTCTTGTCGATCGCGGTCGAGGCGCCGCCGACATCGGTGGAGACGATCGGTTTGCCGGATGCGGCCGCCTCCAGCATGACATAGGACATGGCCTCATAGCGGCTGGGCATGACCAGCACGTCGAAAGCGGGAACCGCCTGCGGGCCGGTGAAGGCCGAAGTGAGGCGAATGCGCTTCTGGAGGCCACTATTGGCGATGGCCGCCCGAACATCCTGCTCGAGTTCGCCGGAGCCGACCATGATCAGTTCGGCATTGGGCAACCGCGAGGCGGCATTGCGAAAGGCCTCGATCAGACGTTCGGGCGCTTTTTGATAGGACAACCGGCCGACAAAGCCGAAGACGAAGGCATCGGAGGAAATGCCAAAACTCGCCCGTACGGTGTTTGCCATGTCGAGCGGCGGCGGCGCCACGCCGTTGATGATGACCGATAGCTTGCGTTGCGGCACGCCGAGCGACAGGGCATGGGCATGTTCATCGTCGGACACGCAGATCAGGTGATCTGTAAACAGCTTGGCAAGGATGGCTTCGATGCTGCCGAAGATCAGCCGCCCGATCCTGCCGAGCGTCGGATCCATGGTGCGGAACGCATGCGGCGTGTAGACGCGCGGCGCGTGAAGGCCGGGCAGGCGCAGGCGGGTCAGTGCGCCCGCTTTCGAGCTGTGACCATGCACGATGTCGAATGGTGCGCCGCCGTTGATGATGCGACGCAACGCGCGATGGGCGGCAATGTCGGACAGTCCGGGAGAGCGCTTCATCGCAACCGCGTGTACGGTAGGCAGGCCCAGCGATTTCAGTTCCCGGACAAACGCGTCTTCGGCGCGAAGCGGCGAATAGGCCGCTTCGACATGGTGGCCGCGTTCGTGCAATCCGCGGCAGAGGTCGAGAAAATGGCGGCCTGATCCACCACCGCTCGGCTCCAGCACCTGCAGGATGCGCAGCCTGCCTTCAGCCTCGGCGATTAGGGAATCGATGTTCATTCTGACAATCCGCCGCCGGTCGCGATATGGAGCCGGCCCACACCCTATGTACAGGGTTGATGTTAACGCAGCGTTGGCGCCGGGGAGGGGCGGTGGACTTGCGGGAACCCGGCTCTGCGCCGGTGGCGGTATTCCAGGGCGCCGCAACCCCAGATGACGCCGAGCAACAGGAAGAAATGCCGCCAATGGTCGGTGTCGATGACATTGCCGATACCGGCATGACCGATCAGCACGATCCAGGCGATCATCAGATAGGGTTGCCATGGACGGTCGAGCAACAGGAAGCGAAAGCCCATCGACACCGTCCAGACGATCAGCGTGACATAGGAGACGAAACCCAGCCAGCCGTAGGAGGTGAGCGACTTCAGCCAGATATTGTGCTCATCCTCCGGAAACATCGTGCTGAACACCATCGGGCCGATGCCGAGCGGCTTTTCCATCGACATCAGGAAGCCGATCTTGTGGCGATCGAAACGGCCGAGATGGCCGCCGTCATATTCCTGCACGAGTTGCGTCCGGCTGGAAAACAGGTTGGCAACCTGCGGAATCTGCAGGGCGACAACGAGCGCCACGACCATCAGCAAAGCGCCACTGAGCGCAAGCACGAGAATTTTCAGACGGAATGCGCCGGTGCGCTCCTTCAGAAGCATGACGAAGACGAGTGCGCAGGCGCAGAACAGATAAAGCGCCCAGGCGGCACGCGAGAACGACAGGAACAGCCCGAGCGCCATGATCAGGATGGCAACGGCTCTGAGGGGCGCCGTGGTTATGCGCTCCGTAAGCAGCCGGTACATCAGGTAGAGCGACGGCGCGACCAGAAATGGACCGAAGACGTTGGGGTCCTGGAATGCGCCCTTGGCGCGATCGTAGAGCGTAAAGTTCGCTGCCCCCGGGATCGCGCCGAAATAGCCGAGAATACCGAGCAGGGAGGTGATGACACCGGCGGCGACCCAGGCGTCGAAGATCAGTTTCAGCCGCTCATGCCGGGCTTCGATGATCGCGGCATAAAACACCGAGGAGAGGCAGAGAAAGCCGGACACCGCCATGTACATCGGTGCCGTCGCCAGATCGCTCATCACCGTCAGCGACAGGATGCCCCCGGTCATGAACAGGATAAGCAGCGCCAGAAGCGGCGCGACGGAGCGCGAGATTTTCAGCCCGAAGATAAACCAGGTCCCGATCAGGACCGCCATGAAGACTTCGTACGGCGCGGGCTCCGCAATGACGAAGCCCGACAGAAAGACGCCGAACGTCACCATGGCCGAGCCGATGATGGCGACGGCAGCCATCTGCGGGCGAAATCCCGCGGCAGACATGGCGGCTGGCGTGCTCAATAGGCATTTTCCGTGTTGAGAAGCCGGATCGGCGTCAGGAACAGGATCTTCAGGTCCAGCCACAACGACCAGTTTTCGATGTAGTAGAGATCGAAAGCGGTGCGGAACTTGATCTTCTCGTCATTGTCGATCTCGCCGCGCCAGCCGTTGATCTGCGCCCAGCCGGTAACGCCCGGCTTGACGCGGTGGCGGGCAAAATACCCTTCGACGACGTCGGAATAGGTGCGATCGGCGGTTTGGGCGAGTACGGCATGTGGCCGCGGCCCGACCAGCGACAGCTGACCGCGCAGCACGTTGAAGATCTGCGGCAATTCGTCGATTGAGGACTTGCGCAGGAAGCGTCCGACGGCGGTGACGCGCGGATCGCCCTTGGTGACGGCATTGCGCGCCGTCGGATCGCTCATGTTGGTGTACATCGAGCGGAACTTGTAGACGTCGATCGTCTCGTTATTGAAGCCATGGCGCTTCTGCTTGAAGATGATCGGGCCGGGCGAACTGAGCTTCACGGCAATCGCAGCGCCGATGAACACCGGCCAGAGTAGAACCAGGGCGACGATGCTGAAAAACACGTCGAAAATACGCTTGGCGACCGAATCCCAATCGGCGATCGGCTTGTCGAAAATGTCGAGCATCGGTACCTGGCCGACGTGCGAATAGCTGCGCGGACGGAAACGCAGATTGTTGGCATGGGCGGCAAGCCGGATGTCGGCCGGCAGGATCCACAGCTTCTTTAAAAGTTCGAGAATGCGCTTCTCCGCCGACAGCGGCAAGGCGATGATCAGGATATCGATGCGGGTGAGGCGGGCGAAATCGACGAGTTCGGCAACGGTGCCGAGCTTCGGATAACCGGCGATGATGCCAGGCGAGCGGCGCTCGTCGCGGTCGTCGAAGATGCCGCAGATGCGGATGTCGTTGTCGGTCTGTTGTTCGAGCGAGCGGATCAGGTCCTTGGCCGGCTGGCCGCCGCCGACGATGACGGCACGGCGTTCCATGATGCCGTTGCGCGCCCAGCGGCGGATGGAAAATGCGACAAAGGCGCGTTCAGCGATCAGGAAGACAGCGCCCAGCACATACCAGCCGCCAAACGAGAGACGCGAGAAGCTCTCGCCGGTTTTCAAGAGAAACAGCACCAGCGTCATGGAGGCGAAGGCCAGTGTCCAACAGCCGATCAGCCGGGGGATGGCACGGGAGGCCGAACGCAATGTCGGAACCTGATAGCCGTCGCAAAGCTGCAGAAATATCACGGTCAGCCCAGCGCCTCCGGCGATCAGTGCGCAATAGCCGAGCAATTCATTCAGCGGCGGTGCGACATAGATCATGTGGATGGCATAGCCGATGGCAAACAATGCGGTGAATTCGAACAGCCGCATCAGGCCGATGATCATATTGGGAGAATAGGTATCCGTGCGGAACTGCGACGCAATCCTGCGGGCAAGCGGATTGAGTTCGCGCTTCGGCTCATCTTCCCGCTTCTCGCCGGGCGCAGTGGTCCGGATTTCGGAAATCTTCTTGCGCAATGCGTCGGTGTCGAAAGATTCCGGTTTGTCGATCTGGTTCATGATATCCGCCCGGGCCGTTGTGTCCCTTCGGGATAGCAGAAAGCCCCTAAGAAACGTTTACGGGTTTCCCGGGGGTGTTTTGCGCCCGCTGGCCCTTTCCGGCACAAGCTGGCGGTAGAGCCGCATCATGCTGGCGGACATCGTCGAGGTTGCAAAGGCAGCCTTGAAGGCTTCGGCCTCCGGCATCACTTTCGCGGCCCAGTCCTTTTGCGTCATCGCCGCGGTCATCACGTCGGCAAGCGACTGCGCATCGCCGCATGTGGCAAGTGCGGCGCTGCCGGTGCCGAGAACCTCCGGAATGCCCCCAACTCTGGAAGCGATCACCGGTTTGCGGGCGGCAAGAGCCTCCAGCACGATATAGGGCATGGATTCGGCGCGCGACGGTACGACGACATTGCGGGTAAAGGCGAAGGCGTCGCGTGCCCTCATGGCCGGCAGCATCTCGATGCGCCGCCCAAGGCCGCGTTCCAGCATCATCTGTTCGTATTCCGCCCTTTGCGGTCCGTCGCCGATCATCATCGCCGAAAGAGGCCTGCCGATGCTGCGCTCGGTTCTGGCAAAGGCATCGATGAAGAGATCCGGTCCCTTCAGGTCACGCAGCATGCCGATATAGAGAAAATCCACCGCATCGGGCCGGGCATAGACCATTTCGAAATCGCGGTCGTCGATACCGTTGTAGATGCGCTCGCTGCGGGGGCGGGGCTTTCCGACCTTGGCCTCGTAGGTCTTGCGCTCGAAATTGCAGACGAAGACGATTGCGTCCGTCAGATATTCCTGGAGGCGCTCCAGCAGGAATACCGCCCTTCCGGATAGCGTTGACCGGTTATAGTGCAGGCTGCCGCCGTGCGGCGAATAAAGGCGGGCAACGCAATACCTGTTCACCCGCAAGGCTGAGCCGATGATCCGGGCCAGGGCGCCGCCTTTGGCGCCGTGACCGTGCAGGATATCCGGCTGCAAACTCCTAATTTCCTTGTAGCTTCTCCACAGTGCGCCCAAATCCGATGGGCCGATGGACCGGCGGATCGGCAGCCGAACGAGACCGAGTGCCAGAAAAGGTCTTATCTCGTCAAAAAGGGCATCTTCGTAGCTTCCGCCCGTCGTGCTGTCGCAGACGATGCCGACCTCATGACCCTGCCGCGCATGCGCTTCCGCAAGATCGCGCACATGGCGGAAAATTCCACCAATGGGCGACCTGAAACAGTGAATGATGCGGAGCGGCTGGGGGTCCGGCATGCGGTCAGAACAGCCGCTCACGTACATAGATCGTGTCGCCGGCCATGATCGGGTCGGAGATCGAGACACGGCCGGTGAGAATGCGGCCGTTGATCTTGCGGGTGACATCGACATTGGCCTGGTTGGCACGCGGCGAATAACCGCCGGCAACGGCGATGGCATTCTGGACGGTCATGCCGGGGACATAGGAATACTGCCCCGCCTGGCCGACTTCGCCCATGATGAACACGGAGCGGTAGCGGTCGACCTCGATGGTTACGTCCGGATCGCGCAAATAGCCTTCGCGCAGCTTGGCTGCGATGGTCTTTTCCATTTCGGGCAGGGTATGGCCGCGCGATGGGACGGCGCCGATCAGCGGGAAGGCAACATAGCCCGCCTGATCGACGGTATAGCTGCCGGTGAGACCCGCCTGTTCGAACACGCTGATGCGCAGCCTGTCGCCGCTATCGACGCGGTAGGGCTGGATGGTGGCTTCGTGAAAAGCCTTGGGCGCCGGCTGGTAGCTGCTGCACCCTGAAATTGCAAGGCACAGCGAGAGTAGGGCCAAGGCCGGGCCTGTTTTCAGTCGTGCGGATGTCATCGGGCTCTCGCGTTCCAGAAACCATGTCTTGGCCTGATGTTATCAATCCGTTAGGGTTAATAGGCGGTAAAGGCCGCGAATAATTTCACGGGGGCAGCCTGTTTGGGCACCTGTTCGCATGCTGCGCGCCGGTTGCACCGTCAGAATCTCATTAACTGTTGCGTTACCATGTTTGTTTACGGTGGCGCGGAGTTGTGAAGGTTCGAGGTAAAACGCATGCCGGGCGTCAACGACGGTCATCAGGATGTAGATATCGATCTCGCCGGGCTTTTCCGCGCCATCTGGCGGCGGCGGGGCAGGGTGCTGTTGGCAACCGTTGCGTTCGGTGGCCTTGCCTTTGTCGGTGCCAATCTGATGAGTCCCGACTATCAGGGCGAGGCGCGTGTCCTGATCGAATCGCGCCAGGCCGAGTTCAGCGGTACCAATCAGGTCCAGACGCAGTCGGCTGACAGCCCATTCGACGAGTCGGGCATCGCCAGCCAGGTACAGGTGCTGCGCTCGGCCGACCTGATCAAGCAGGTTGCCCGCGAGATGAAGCTCTATGAGCTGCCGGAATTCGATCCGACCACCAACCCGTCGGCGATCTCCGACATCCTGGTGATGCTCGGCATCAAGAAGAACCCACTCGACCTGCCGCCCGAAGAGCGCGTCCTGAAGGAGTTCGAAAAGAAGCTGCAGGTCTATCAGGTGGAGAAATCGCGGGTGATCGCGATGCAGTTCACCTCGGAAGACCCGAAGCTGGCTGCGGCGATCCCGAATGCGATGGCCAAGGTCTTCCTGTCGCTGCAAAGCGGCGCCAAGCTCGATTCCAATTCGGAGGCCAGCCGCTGGCTGGAGCCGGAAATCGCCAATCTGCGCGAAAAGGTCCGCGATGCGGAGGCCAAGGTTGCCGATTATCGCGCATCGTCCGATCTGCTTTTGACCGGCGAAACCGGCGGTACATTCGCAACCAAGCAACTGAACGACATTTCGACCGAGCTTGCCCGCGTGCGTGGCGAGCGGGCCAATGCCGAGGCACGTGCGGAAAACGTCCGTACCGCGCTTGCCAGTGGCCGTGCCGTCGATACTCTGAACGACGTCGTCGCTTCGCCGATGATCCAGCGGCTGAAGGAAACCGAATCCAATATCCAGGGGCAGATTGCCGATCTGTCGACCACGCTGCTTGACGGGCATCCCCGCCTGAAGGGACTGAAATCCCAGCTTCAGGGGATCAGAACCCAGATTCTCGGTGAAACCAAGAAGATCCTCGGCAGCCTTGAAAATGAAGCGACCGTTTCCCAATTGCGCGAGCGCCAGCTGGTTGCCCAGCTCAACACGTTGAAGGCAAGATCCGCCAAGGCCGGTGAGGATGAAGTCGGGTTGCGTGCGCTGGAGCGGGAAGCAACGGCGCAGCGGCAGCTGTTGGAAACCTACCTGGCGCGCTATCGCGAGGCGACATCGCGCAGCGGCGAAAATGCCGCGCCGGCGGATGCCCGGGTCATCTCGCAGGCGGTCGAGCCGACCGAGGCGAGCTTCCCCAAGGTCCTGCCGATTACCATCGTTGCGGCCTTTGCCAGCTTCCTGGTCAGCTGTGTCGTGATCATGCTTTCCGAACTGTTCAGCGGCCGGGCTCTGCGGCCTGCCGGGCGCAGGGACGAAGAATTTTTTGACGGCGTACCACTGGAAATCCAGCCGGCGGTCATCCAGCCGATGCCGGAAGCCGTCGCCCGCCCGGTGCCCGCACAGGCCGCACCCATCATTGCCCGCGAACCCGTGATGGCGGCGGCAGTCGAGCCGGAACCGGCAGAGCCTGAGTTTGCGGAACCGGAAGAAGATGATTTTTCGATTGCCTCGGTTGCCGGCCATCTGGCCACTGACGATGTCCGTGTCGCGATCTCCGTATCGCCCGCCGGCGACGACGGGTCGGCGAATGCGGTGACATTGGCGCGGCTGGTGGCCGAGGACGGACGCAAGATCGTGCTGATCGATCTCACCGGCTCGGCATGCCCGACGCAGCTGATGACCCAGACGGCCGATCTCGCCGGGATCACCAACCTTCTGGTCGGCGAAGTTCCTTTCACGGAAACGATCCATGCGGACCGGCTGTCGGACGCGCACATCATTCCGCAGGGCGATGCCGATCCCGTGGTTGCCATGCGCGGCATCGAGCGACTGCAGATGATTATCGATGCTTTGGCGAACGCCTATGACACGGTGCTGATCGAATGCGGGCCTGCCGATGTCAACGCGATCAGCCGGGTGACGCGCGCGCTTGATACGCAGATCATCATTTCGGCGCCAGATGTCGGCAACGAGGAGATCATCGACCTCATCACCGGTTTCGGCGAGGCGGGCTTTGGCGAGATCGTGCTGATGACGGGAACGGGTTATCCGCAATCGGGAACGTCAGGCCGCAAGGCAGCCTGATCAACAATGACCGTTTCAGTCGCTGTCGATGTCCGGCGTAGCAGTCGTGCCTGGCGCTTGCCGACGCTGGCGCAGTCTTTGAAGAAAGGCATAGGCCTTCTTGTTTTTCTTGATGCCGGATTTCAGCCGGACCGCGGCGCGATGCACTGACGCTGCGAGGCGCCCGCGCAGCGTCAAGGGCAGGACGATATCGCGCTGAATCGTCTCGACCGTGCACCAGGAGCGCTTGTAGGCCTGATCGCCGATGCCGAAGTCGAACAGGGTGATCCCTTCGACGTTGCATTTGCGGATGATCAGATAAAACAGAAGCTCGCCCGGGCTGGCGTCCGCGGCAATATCGTCGTCGATCGAGCCGAATTGGCAGATGACGTGATCGCCCTTGCGCGATAATCCGGCAATGGCGACAATGCGGCCATTGCCTTGCTCACGCAAACGGATTGCATTGAGTTCGAGCGGCTGGCCTTCATCCGTCGGTTCCACCGCCGCGAGTGCATGGAAAAACGCTTGCGTTTCCGCATCCTGAAACACGTTCGGCAGGCCGAGCGCCTTGAAGCGGTTGGCTTTCTGCTCAAAGAACAGATCCAGTATCTGCCGCCGTTCCGCGCAGGTGGTGGCAACAATGTGCTCGTAGCCTCCCATCGCTTCCAGCCGCTTTTCCGAAACGCGGAATTTCTTGCGCCGCCGCTTGGCATTGAGCTGGGCCAGCGTCGCTTCGAAGTTTTCAAGAAGCGGCAGCTGGAACGACGCATTCTGGTTGCGAACCGCCGGCAGCGAGGCAAGCGGATGGCGCGTCCCGTGCCAGTCGAACGGCATCTTCTCCAGCGTCACGATATCGGCGACGCGCGACAGCTTGGCTGATAGATCGGCAATCAGCTCGGCGGCCGGCTTCTTGCAGGTGACCGGATCGAAATCCTCAGCGATGAGCCCGGTGTTGATGTTGCTGTGCGGCGAGCCGATGAACCGCGCGGTGCGGAAGAACCGGCCACGGACAAGTTCAAGTGGCAGGATGAAGACAGTCTTCTGGCCGATCCGGCCACGCACCAACAGCAGTTGATTGGAATGGGTTGCAGCCCAGGCGGCGCACCAGTCGAAGCCCTGATGCAAGGATGTGGCCGGAGAAGCCTCCAGTGCACGCCAATCGGCTTCCAGCGCCTGCATGTCGACATGCACGCTTAGCGTCAGCTCCTGAGCAAGCGCAATGTCACGCACCTGGCCACGACGGCCATGCCAGACATGGCGGCGAGCCTTGCTAACGGGCATGATGTTGAAGTCCACGTCGGTCATGATCGCTTGCTGTTCCGGGAACGGGATGACATCGCATCTAAGCCGAGCATGCCCTTATTTTCGTTTAAATGGCACGGGTAGCCGGCAGGCTGCCCCGGATTTCACCAAAAGCGGTTACCGAATGGATAAGATCAACCGGCCCCCGCCAGCAGGCTGCCGGGATTGACGAGGCGTTGGATTTTTGACGCCATCCCTGTTACAACCGATGTCTGTTTTCATGGAGAGACCGATGCGCCACTGAACAAGGTTTGGACAATTCGCGGCAATCTCTGCGCGTTTCCAGACCGCTCTATGTCACCATGACCGTTGGACATAAAGGTGGAGTATCCCCATGCCTGAACATCAAGACACGCCGGATTCCGGTGCGGTCCATCCTGTTGCTGCTTTTCCGCAAGTCGGCTTTCTCAAGAATATCGTCCGTTCGCCGCTGATCAGCGTTGGCGATTTCAGCTATTACGACGATCCGGCAGGGCCGGAGCATTTCGAGGAGAAATGCGTCCTCTACCACTATGATTTCATCGGCGACCGGCTGGATATCGGCCGTTACTGCGCGCTGGCCCAGGGTGTGACGTTCATCATGAACGGCGCCAATCATGCTATGCAGGGATTTTCGACCTATCCCTTCAGCGTCTTTCCGGGTGCATGGCGCGATGGTTTCGACCTCGGCCTTTATGCCAGCGGCTACCGGGGTGACACGACGGTTGGAAACGATGTGTGGATTGGAACCAAGGTTACGATCATGCCCGGCGTGACAATCGGCAATGGTGCCATCATCGGCGCTCACGCGGTGGTCGCCAAGGATGTGCCGCCCTACAGCGTTGTCGCCGGAAATCCGGGCAGGGTAATCAAACAGCGTTTTCCTGACGATATTGTCGAACGCCTTCAGGCCGTCGCCTGGTGGAACTGGCCGGTTGACAAGGTCACCCGTCACATTGCCGCAATCACCGGCGCGGATATCGAGGCGCTCGAAAAGGCGGTTTAATCGCCAACCCAGCCCGTGGCGAGCGCGTTTGCCCATGCGGTACGGCCGCGTGAACGGGCAAGCTTCGACATCGCCATGTGATCGTAGGCAACACGCCGGAAGGCAACGTTCCAGTTGCCGTCCGTCTTTTCGAGAATGGCGTAGGATGCGTCGGGCGAGCCGGTCTCAACTTTGTGGAAGACCGGTTCGTCATCGTCATATCCCGGACAGCCAACGCTGCCGGGGTTGACGATCAACCGGCCGTCGGCAAGCCGCACAGTGCGGGGAATATGGGTGTGGCCGCAGAGGATGACGGGAAAGTCGATCCCCTTGGCGAAGCCTTCGATGCGCTCCCGGCCGGACATGTGCACCACGCCTTCGGCCGTCAGGTCCTCAAGCCAGTAGGTGAGATCGTCCTTGGGCGTTGCATGGCAGAGAAACAATTCCTGCCGGTGAACCAGTGTCGCGGGCAGGGCGCGCAGCCAGTCGAGATGGTGCGGCTGCAACTCGGCATGGGCCATGCTGTCGGAAAGCCCCATCTTGGCCGGTTCAAGCGACACCAGCCAGCGATCGTGATTGCCACGGATCGACGGGAAACGGCGCGCCATCAGAATATCGGCCGTGCGGGCCGCATTCATCGGGCCGCTCAGGTGATCGCCGAGATTGACCACGTCGCCGATACCCTGCGCCGCGATGTCGGCAAGCACGGCTTCGAGGGCAAGGTCGTTGCCGTGGATATCGGCGATCACTGCGATCTTCATGGTCTCGTCTTTCGGTTCAGCGTGGTTTGGCGGGCTTTTCCATCCACTTGATGATCAGCATTGCGGGCAGGATCCACAACAGGCCGGTAAAGAAGAAATAGGCGAGATGGATCCACCACGGCGACGTGCCAAGCAGCAGCGAGGCAAAAGTGGTGGCCGCCAGCGCATAGACGATGACGAGGATGATGATCAGAACGGTGCCGATCAGTTTTCTCAGGCGTACAGGCATTCAGGTCTTTCCGGTTGGCAGGTTTCGCAGGACAATTGGCCGCGACGGCATGCCGCAAAGGGGTAAGCCTTGTTTTGCATGCTGCTCTGGTGCAAATCAACGCTTTTGATGCGCAGGTCTTCAGACAAATCGCCGCCTTCCGGGGATGCCTGCGTGTTTCGATAAGTGGAGGCCTCGATGGCAAGCACGGATTTGGCGACGCAACAGCGTCTTATGCGCGAGATCGATACGGTCAGCCGCAATCGCACCCAGATCAGGATTTGGCTGGGTATCGTCGTTTTGGTGCTGTTCGGGCTGGTGCTTGTCGGCGGCGCGACGCGGCTGACGGAATCCGGCCTGTCGATCACACAGTGGAAGCCGATCCACGGCGTCATCCCGCCGCTCAACGCCGCCGAATGGCAGGAGGAGTTCGAGCTCTACAAGCAGATCCCGCAATATGAGCAGATCAACAGCGACATGACCGTAGAAGGGTTCAAGACCATCTTCTGGTGGGAATGGGCACACCGGCTTTTGGCCCGCTCGATCGGTTTGATCTTCGCACTGCCGCTTGCCTTCTTCTGGATCCGCGGCCAGATCGAGCCGCGCCTGAAACTGCCGTTGGTGGGTATTCTGGCACTGGGTGGATTTCAGGGCTTTATCGGCTGGTGGATGGTCTCGTCCGGCCTTGCCGATCGCACAGAGGTCAGCCAGTACCGGCTGGCCACCCATCTCATCATTGCCTGTCTGATCTTCGTCTCCTGCATTTGGATCGGCAGGGGACTGGCGCCGCATGCCAACGATCCGGCGCCGACGAAAAGCTCAAGGAAAATGGCTGCGATCATCGCCTGCATGGCGCTGTTCCAGATCTACCTCGGCGCGCTGGTGGCGGGGCTTGATGCGGGCCTTTCCTACAATACCTGGCCGCTGATGGATGGTTCCATGGTGCCATCGGACCTGTTCATCCAGCAACCGGCCTGGCTCAATCTGTTCGAGAATCCGAAGACCGTGCAGTTCGTCCACCGTATCGGTGCCTATGTGCTGTTCGCCTTCGTGCTGATGCACATGATCGCCTCTTTGCGCAACGCACCGGAAACGACGCATGCGCGCCGGTCCGTTCTGCTGTTCGTGCTGGTGACGATCCAGGCGGTCATCGGTATCACGACGCTGATCCTGCAGGTACCGGTCGGCTGGGGTGTTGCCCATCAGGGCGGTGCACTGGTGGTGCTCGGCTTCGCCATCGCTCACTGGCGGGCGTTTATCGGCGAATATCCGCGGCCACTGGAAATCGAAGTCCGCACCTGATCAGCGCAGCAGGCCGTCCAGCGCGGGCATGCCGAGAATGGCGGATGCGCCGATCAGGACGTAGCAGATGATGCGGAATGTCGAGGGTTTGGCGAGGCCGAACAGGCGGGAGCCGGCGTAAAGACCGCCGGCATAGAGCGGCAGGACGACCAGCGTCAGCGCAAAGACCTGTTCGACGAACAGGCCGCCGATCAGGTAGGTTACGGCTGTCAGCGCCGAGGAAATCACGAAATAGAGCATCAGGTTGGAGCGGATGACCAGCATGTCGCTGGCGCCGCTCAGCCAATAGGCGACGACCGGTGGGCCGCCGAGTTGTGCTGCACCGCTGAAAACTCCGGCTATGCCGCCGACACCGGCCGTCAGCGGCGCGCGCGGTTGCCCGTGATAGCGCCAGCCGGAGACCAGCAGGATCAGCATCAGTGCCGAAACGACGGTGATCGCCCAGCGCAGGATCAGCGGGTCGGCCAGTGCCAGGGCCGCTGTGCCAAGCGGCACGCCGATCAGGGCGCCGGATGCCATGGTGAAGACCTCGCGCCGGTTGGCACCGCGCCAGGCGGCTGGAAGCATGCCGGCTGCCGCGATCGTATCGATCACCAGCAGAACCGGCGAAATGATCTTCGGGCCGACGATGGAACCGCCGACCGGGATCAGGATCAGTGCCGCGCCAAAGCCGGAAAAGCCGCGGGCAAGACCGGCAATGAAGGTGCAGACAAGCAGCGCATAGAGCCCATGCTCCGGCAACGCGGTGGCGATTTTTGCCAGAAGGGTCGCGAAAAAGCCGGTCTCGCCCATGTCAGTTCAAATACCCCTGCGCGTGAGCGAGCGCCCGGTGGGCGCTCCGCGCTGCTATGTCTCTCAGGCCGACAGCATCAGGTCCATGTTCTGCACCGCAGCGCCCGAAGCGCCCTTGCCGAGATTGTCGAGCAGGGCAACCAGATTGACCTGTTCGCCGCCTTCCGAGCCGAACACGAACAGCTTCATCGTGTCCTTGCCGGCAAGCTCGACGGCATCGACGCGCGCCATCTTCGCGCTGACGTCCAATGGCACGACCTCGACGATCGATTGGCCTGCGTAATGGGCAGAAAGCGCAGCGTGGATGGTTTCGAGCGTTGCGCCCCCGTTCAGCTGATCGAGGAACAACGGTACTTGCACGATCATGCCCTGCGGGAAGCGGCCGACTGATGGTGAGAAGATCGGCGCGCGGTCGAGCATGCCGTGGATCTGCATCTCCGGCACATGCTTGTGCTTGAGCGTCAGGCCGTAGAGGAAGTTTGGCGAACTGATCGGATCGGGATTGGCTGGGTCTTCCATCTGGGCGATCATCTGGTTGCCGCCGCCGGTATAGCCGGAAACCGCATTGACCGTGACCGGATAGTCTTGGGGCAGGATGCCGGCCTGCCGCAACGGACGGATCAGGCCGATGGCGCCGGTCGGATAGCAGCCGGGATTGGCGACGAGGCGGGCATCGCGGATTTTCGCTGTCTGCGCTGCGTCCATTTCGGCAAAGCCATAGGCCCAGTCCGGCGCGATGCGATAGGCCGTCGAGGTGTCGATGATGCGCACCTTGTTGTTGCCTTCGAGCATGGTGACCGCCTGCTTGGAGGCGTCGTCGGGCAGGCAGAGGATGGCGACATCGGCGCTGTTCAAGAGATCTTCGCGAATGGCGGCATTGCGGCGCTCCGCTTCCGGAATGGACAGCAATTCCACATCGGAGCGGCCAGCCATACGCGTGCGGATCTGCAGGCCCGTGGTGCCGTGTTCGCCATCGATGAAGATCTTCGGTTTCATGGTTTTATCCTGTCCTGCCAAGGGATTATCGGGTGTTGCGGAATCACTTTGGCATGCAATTGAATCAGTTTGACAACACGGCGGGCTCCGCCGCTATCCGCGCCGCTCCGCCAGCTGTTCGGCATGAAGGCCGAGCATATACATTGCGATGGTGGAGCCCGCAATGGCGGTGATATCGGCATGGTCATAGGCCGGAGCCACCTCGACCACATCGGCGCCCTTGATGACCAATGCTCCGAGCTTGCGGATCACCGAGAGGATCTTTGCCGAGGATGGTCCGCCTGCGACCGGCGTGCCGGTGCCCGGCGCATAGGCGGGATCGAGGCAGTCGATATCGAAGGTGAGGTAGGTTGGGCGGTCGCCGACATGATGCAGTATGACATCGGCGATCTCGGCGGCGCTCATGTCCTCGATGTCGTAGCCGTAGAGAATGCGGATACCGCAATCCTCGGGCGCATGGGTGCGGATACCAAGCTGGATCGAGCTTGCGGTATCGATCAGGCCCTCGCGGGCGGCGCGGCCGACGAAGGAGCCGTGGTCGATACGGCCCTTCTCGTCGGCCCAGGTATCCTGATGGGCATCGAACTGGACAAGGGAGAGGGGGCCGTGAATGGCGGCGTGGGCGCGCAGCAACGGCAGGGTGACGAAATGGTCGCCGCCAAGCGTCAGCAGGAAGGCGCCGCTTTTGAGGATCGTCTCCGCTTCGGAGCGGATGGTTTCCGGCGTGGCGGCATGGTGACCGTAGTCGAGCAGGCAATCGCCATAGTCGATCGTCGCCATGTCCTCGAACAGATCGCGGTCGAACGGATATTGCGGATCGTTGTCGAAGATCGCCGAGGCACGGCGGATGGCCTGCGGCCCAAAACGGGCGCCGGGGCGATTGGAGGTCGCAGCATCGAAGGGGATGCCCCAGACGACGGCATCGACGCCGTCCAGGCTCTTGCTATATCGCCGCCGCATGAAGGAAAGGATGCCCGCATGGGTCGGGTCGGTTGCAGCGCTTTTCAGCGATGTGGCAGTAATGGCGTGGTCTATCGTCTTGTTGGCCATGATCGGTCCCGTCTGTTGTCTGGGCAGACGTTGGACAATCGGCGGCTGGAAGGCAAGACCCCGAAACAGGCCTCGCCCTATAATCAGTTCTCACGAGGCCTTGGCTTCGAAGGCGGGGGCAAAATCGCCCAGCGATTTGGCCTTGTCGATCATGCCGCCGATATCCTGCGATACGATCGCTTCGAGATCGGCAAAGCTGTCGATGACATAGTAGATCGGCTGGACGATATCGATCCGGTAGGGGGTTCGAAGCACGCTCATCAGGTCGAACGGCCGGAACTCGCATTCCGTGCCGTCCATCGCGGCCTTGGCTTCGCTCGGCGACGAAACAATGCCCGCGCCAAAACAGCGGCGGCCCTGCGGCGTGTTGATCAAGCCGAATTCGACCGTGAACCAGAAGATGCGGAACAGGTGCCAGGAATAGCCTTTTCCAAGCTTGACTGCGGCCTCGCCGAAGTGCCGGACGAAATTGGCGTAGCTCTGGTTGGTCAGCAGCGGGCAATGGCCGAACACTTCGTGGAACAGGTCCGGTTCCTCGATATAGTCGATATGCTCACGGCGGCGCAGGAATGTGGCGAGCGGAAACTTGCCCTGGCTCAGCAGTTCGTAGAAGCGCGACGGAGGAATGAGGGCAGGCACGCCTTCGACGCCAAATCCGGTGGTCTCATGCAGGCGGCGGTCGACATCGGCAAGCTGTGGCACCTTGTCCGGTGTCAGCCCAAGGGTTTTGACCCCATCCAGATATTCCCGGCAGGCCATGCCGGCGAGCAGCTTCATCTGCCGCCCGTAAAGCTCACCCCAGATGGCGTCTTCTTCGCTGGTGTAGGGATAGATCCCGTCCGGGCCGGGCAGTTTTGCGGTGTAGCTGCTTTCCTTGGTCATGGCGTCGATCCTCCCAGATGCGTGTGTCAGCGCAATTATGCTCCGGGATCGAAGGATTTTTCTTTCTTTCGTGCTGCGTATCTCCATAATCTTGGCAGGATTTTTCGGAGAATATGAAAGTCATGAAAGAAACTGGGAATTTCCACCGCAAGCTTCTGCAGCTTGTTCAGGCCGATGGCAGCCTGTCGCTGGCGGAACTGGCTGAAAAGGCCGGCATGTCGCAGAGTTCCGCCTGGCGCAAGATTCAGGAGCTGGAGGCCGATGGCGTCATCCGCAAGCGCGTGACGCTGCTCGATCCCGGCAAGCTCGATCTGAAACTTTGCGTCATCGCCCATGTGACGCTGGAAGATCATCATGAGGAAGCGGTCGCCTCGTTTGCGTCCGTGGTGCTGGAGCGGCCGGAAATCATGGAATGTTATGCGCTCTCCGGCGCATTCGATTACATGCTGAAGATCCGGGCGAGCGATGTGGAAAGCTACGAGGCGTTCATGACGCGATACCTGATGCGCAATCCGCATGTGCGCACGGTCGTATCGAGTTTTGTTCTCCGGGAGCTTAAGTTCTCGACGGAGCTTCCGCTTTAAAAAATGGCCAAAGAAAAAGGCGGGACAAAGCCCGCCTTTTCCAAATCGAGATTTTCGAAACGATTAACGCTTCGAGAACTGGAACGAACGGCGGGCCTTAGCCTTACCGTACTTCTTACGCTCGACGACGCGGCTATCGCGGGTCAGGAAGCCACCCTTCTTCAGAGCCGTGCGCAGGCCCGGTTCGAAGTAGGTGAGTGCCTTCGAGATGCCGTGACGAACAGCACCGGCCTGGCCGGAAAGACCGCCGCCTGCAACCGTTGCGTCGATGTCGAACTGGCCGTCACGGGCAGCAGCAACGATCGGCTGGCGCAGGATCATCTGCAGAACCGGACGGGCGAAGTAGTTTGCGAATTCCTTGCCGTTGACGGTGATCTTGCCGGAGCCCGGCTTGACCCAGACGCGGGCGACGGCATTCTTACGCTTGCCGGTCGCATAGGAACGGCCCTGGGCGTCAACTTTCTTGACATGAACCGGAGCCGAAGCGGTTGCTTCAGTCGCCGTGCCGAGGTCTTTCAGAGAAGAGAGATCAGCCACGATTAGGCGCTCCTTGTGTTCTTGCTGTTCAGCTTGGCGACGTCGAGGACAGTCGGCTGCTGTGCTTCATGCGGATGGTTCGTGCCTGCGTAAACGCGCAGGTTCTTCATCTGGCGACGGCCAAGCGGGCCACGCGGAACCATGCGTTCGACAGCCTTCTCGAGAACGCGCTCCGGGAAGCGGCCTTCGATGATCTGGCGCGCGGTGCGCTCCTTGATGCCGCCCGGGTAACCGGTGTGCCAGTAGTACTTCTTGTCGGTGTACTTCTTGCCGGTCAGGACAGCCTTCTCAGCGTTGATCACGATGACATTGTCACCATCGTCAACGTGGGGGGTGTAGGTGACTTTATTCTTGCCGCGCAGGATGTTGGCGATAAGGGAAGCGACGCGACCAACAACGAGGCCTTCGGCATCGATGAGGATCCACTTCTTCTCCACCTCTGCAGGCTTCTGAACGAAGGTTGACATGTTAAAACTCTTTCGTTTGAACCCGATACGTTGCCGCCGGGCGTTTCTTGTTGCTTGAATTCGGCAGGCTTCAGCCAGCCAAAAATGAAAGCGGCCCCAAGGGACCGCGATCTGGTGCGGCTTATACGCAAAGGATGAAATGCGGTCAAGATTGCCGGTTTCGACGTCTGGAAAAATTACTGTTAGAAAACAATAGGTTGATTGTGGGGTATTTTAATACCACAAATTACCTTGGCGGAATCGAATAGGTTGCGGTGGCATGAGCGACCAGTTCTTCGCCATCGAGCTCTGAAATCGCGGCGTCGAGCACAGCCAGCCGCTTGCCGAGTTTCAGAATCCGGCAGGTGCATTGCAGCGGCCCAAGCCTGGGCTTCCTGAGGAAATTGATGTTGAGATTGGTGGTGACGGCCAGCGCCACCGGGCCGATATGGGCAAGCAGTGCGATGTAGGCCGTCACATCGGCAAGCGCAAACAGCGTGGGGCCCGAGACGGTGCCGCCGGGACGCAGGTGCTTTTCCTGCGGATCGAGCCGCATCGTGGCAAAGCCCGGGCCGGTCGCTATGACCTCGAAGATCTTACCATCGGTATGCACCTCGGAAAAATCCGTTTCGAGGAAGTGATTGAGGTCGACAACGGTGAGGATCGGTTCCAAAGGCATGGTTCACTCCCAGGGTCGGGATCTATTAGCGGCGGGCAGGCAGCAAGGGCAACCCGGACGAAAGTCCTATCGGCGTTAGGCCGCGCTTGAAACGGTGCGTCCAGCAGCGTACCAAACGCAGATCCCGGTAAGCCGTGACGACAGTTGAGACAAAGGAGAAGAGAGATGGCGGATATCGTTCCCCTGCACAAGGAAGAACCCCGTGGCCCGGTGCTGCGCGAGCTTTCCGGCAATGTGCTGCGGCTGACGCTCAACAATCCGCCGGCCAATGTCCTGTCGATCGCACTGCTTGAGGCGCTGACCGCGGAACTGGATGCCGTTGCCTTATCCGATGACATCCGGGTTGTGATTCTGGCAGCTTCCGGTTCCCTGTTCTCCGCAGGTCATGACCTGAAAGAGCTGACGGCACATCGCACCGACAAGGACGAGGGCAGGGCCTTCTTCGAAAAGTCGTTGCGGCTTTGTGCCGATCTGATGCTGAAGATCAACCAGCTGCCGCAGCCGGTGATCGCGGAGATCGACGGCCTGGCAACGGCCGCCGGGTGCCAGCTGGTGGCAAGCTGCGATCTGGCGATCTGCACCGATAGTTCGACCTTCTGCACGCCCGGCGTCAATATCGGCCTGTTCTGCTCGACGCCGATGGTTGCGGTGTCGCGTGCCGCCCACCCCAAGCAGGCGATGGAAATGCTGCTCACCGGCGAAACCATCGATGCCTCGACCGCTAAGGATTTCGGGCTCGTCAACCGCATCGTGCCAAAACAGTACCTGCAGCAGGTGGTCAACAAATACGCCGCCGTCATCGCCTCGAAATCGCCGCAGGCGCTGAGGACCGGCAAGCGGGCATTCTATCAGCAGGCGGAAATGAGCATTACCGAAGCCTATGACTTTGCCACCGGCGTGATGGTGGAGAATATGCTGAAGGCGGATGCCAAGGAGGGGATCGATGCGGTTCTCGGCAAGCGGACGCCGGAGTGGAAGGGAGATCAGGAATAGTGGCTTCGGCAAGCCGCGATTTCAAGCGTCTGGTTTTCGGCGGTGCCTGAAACCCGGTAGACAATCCGATGCTCCTGCGTGATCCGGCGAGACCACCAGCCCTTAAGCTCATTTCGTAGAGGTTCAGGCTTTCCTGTGCCGGAAAATGGGGTGCGCTGGCACTCTTTCAGTAGGTTCAGAATCTTCTGCAGGGTTTTGCTGTCAGTCGCGAGCCAATATTGCAAGTCCTCCCACGCATCCTGCGAGAACTGGATTTTCATTTCTCGGACAAAAGTGCGTCGAAATCGACTTCGATGCCTTTGCCCTCGTCAAGCTCGGCAATGGATCGCAGTAGCCGTTCCTTGTTGACGGGGTTCGATGTGAGATACATCGTTTCCTTCCAGCTTTCGAAATCGCTCAGCGAAATGACAACCATCGGTTCGCGGTTTTGCCGCGTCACGATCAGTTCGTCGTGATCCTCTTCGACACGGTCGAAGTGCTTTGCCATGTTGGCGCGGAGTTCGGAAAAGCTGATGACGTTCATGACAGATCCTCTGTACAGGATTCTGTACATAAGCCGTTTCGACGGTTTTTTCAAGCCAGTTTCAGCATCAACGCGCCGAGCGCGATCAGGCAGGCGGCGGTGATGCGGAAGAGGCTGACGCGTTCTTTCAGGAAGACGATCGAAATGACGATGGCGAACAGGATCGATGTTTCGCGCAGCGCCGCGACCGTTGCGACCGGAGCCTTCGTCATCGCCCAGAGCGCCAGGCCGTAGGCGCCGATCGAGCCGCCACCGCCGATCAGGCCGCGCCACCATTGATTACGGACGTGAAACAGCACCGGCGCAAAGCCGCGCTTGGCAAACGCCCAGGAAAACAGCAGAACCGGTGGTAGAAGTGCCATCCACAGCGTGTAGGAAATCGGGTTCAGCGCCAGCCGCGCGCCGATGCCGTCGACATAGGTGTAACTGGCGATCACCACGGCATTGGCAAGCGCCAGAAGGATGGCGCGGGTGCCGCCCTTGCGCGCCTCGAAGGCAAGGGTGAGCACGCCGGTCGAGATCGTCAGCACGCCGGCAATTGCACCACTGGACAGATTTTCGCCGATGATCGCGCCGCTGGTTGCCGCCACCAAAAGGGGGGCAACGCCGCGCATCAGCGGATAAACGAGACCGATATCCCCGGCGCGATACGCTGCGGCGACAAGTTGGAAATACGCAAACTGGAACAGCGCCGAGACCAGAATGAACGGCCAGGCATCCGGATGCGGCAAGGGCATGAAGGGCAGGAAAGGCAGGGCGACGACGGCCGCACCGAGCGCGATCATCGCGGCATCGAGCGATTTTTCCGTTCCGGCCTTGACCAGTGCATTCCAGGTCGCATGCAGGAGCGCTCCGAACAGAACGAGAGCGATGACGTCGAGAGGCACGGGAAACCTTCAGAAATGCGAGAAGACGGAGGCAGGCGAGAAAAAGGCGCAGCAGTTGAGTTTTGCGGCGGCGAGCCTTGAAAAGCAATGCGCTTTTGACGCAGGGCCAGATTTGGCCACCCGGCAGCCGTTGCCTCCCGCGCATTTACGTGCAAACGCGAATGTGATCGGTTGACAGGGGGGAATGCTGTCCCAATTATCGGCCCAAAGATTGCAGGCGCGGAATTCGACGATGAATCATGATGTGTATCCGGACTATTATCTGACCGACATTCTGCGTTCGACGAAAACCATCGCCCTGGTTGGCGCATCGCCGAATGCCGAACGGCCGAGCCACCGTGTCATGGCGTTCCTGCTACGCAAGGGATATACGGTTTTCCCGGTCAACCCGGGCCAGGCCGGCAAGGAAATTCAAGGCCGGACGGTCTATGCGACGCTTGCCGATATTCCCGAGCCGATCGACATGGTCGACGTGTTCCGCGCCGCCGATGCGCTTCCGGCCTTGGTTGATGAAATCCTTGCTCTGAAAATCCGGCCCAAATTCATCTGGGCGCAACTGGCCGTCCGTGACGACCAAGCTGCGGCAAAGGCTGAGGAAAATGGCATTCAGGTGGTGATGGACCGCTGTCCGGCGATCGAGTATCCGCGGCTGGTCGGCTGATTTCCGGATCACGAAAGCGCGTTTTGGAATTCCTTGCTCGCCCGGCGAGTAAATCAGGCAAAACAGTCTTTGACCGCATGGTATCGCCTCTGAAATAGTGCGCCGAACTTGATTCAAGGGAGGACACATCCATGACGAACAAACCCGGTTTTAACACGCTCGCTGTTCACGCGGGCGCTGCACCGGACCCGACCACGGGCGCGCGGGCAACGCCGATCTACCAGACGACCAGCTTCGTCTTCAACGATACCGATCACGCGGCCTCGCTGTTTGGCCTGCAGGCTTTCGGCAATATCTATACGCGAATCATGAACCCGACCCAGGCCGTGCTTGAAGAGCGTGTGGCGGCGCTTGAAGGCGGCACGGCAGCGCTTGCCGTTGCCTCCGGCCACGCGGCCCAGCTTCTGGTGTTCCACGCGATCATGAGCCCGGGCGACAATTTCCTGGCAGCGCGTCAGCTTTACGGCGGTTCGGTCAACCAGTTCGGCAATGCCTTCAAGTCCTTCGATTGGCAGGTGCGCTGGGTGGATACGGGTGATATCGCCTCGTTCGAAAGCCAGATCGACGACCGCACCAAGGCAATCTTCATCGAGAGCCTTGCCAATCCGGGCGGCACCTTCGTCGATGTCGCTGCCATCTCCGCCGTTGCCAAGAAGCACGGCCTGCCGCTGATCGTCGACAACACGATGGCCACGCCTTACCTGATCCAGCCGATCGAGCACGGTGCCGATATCGTCGTGCATTCGCTGACCAAGTTCATGGGCGGCCATGGCAATTCGATGGGCGGCGTCAT
This sequence comes from Hyphomicrobiales bacterium, assembly GCA_900473685.1. Lineage (GTDB taxonomy): Bacteria > Pseudomonadota > Alphaproteobacteria > Rhizobiales > Rhizobiaceae > Pararhizobium. Next base: position 124,226 of record UCNE01000002.1, on the reverse strand, counting down.
CGTTGATGGCGGCACGTTCGACTGGTCGAAATCCGGCAAATATCCGATCCTGTCGGAACCGCGTCCGGAATATGCCGGCATGGTGCTGCATGCGACCTTCGGCAATTTCGCCTTTGCGATCGCCTGCCGGGTGCTTGGCCTGCGCGATTTCGGACCGGCGATTTCGCCGTTCAACGCCTTCCTGCTTTTGACCGGCATCGAGACGCTGCCGCTCAGAATGCAGCGCCATTGCGACAATGCGCTGGCCGTCGCCAAATGGCTGAGCAGCCATGACAAGGTCGCGTGGGTGAAATATGCGGGCCTTGAGAGCGATGGCAATTACGCGCTGCAGCAGAAATATTCCAAGCGCGGTGCCGGTGCCGTCTTCACCTTCGGCCTGAAGGACGGTTACGAGGCTGGAAAGCGTTTTGTCGAAGGCTTGGAAATGGTTTCGCATCTCGCCAATATCGGCGACACCCGCTCGCTGGTCATCCACCCGGCTTCGACGACGCACCGGCAGTTGACGCCGGAACAGCAGACGGCAGCCGGCGCTGGTCCGGAAGTCGTTCGCCTGTCGGTCGGGATCGAGGATGTCGCCGACATCATCGCCGATCTCGAACAGTCGCTGGCGAAAGCCTGATCCACCCAGAGGTGGCCGGTTCGCCGGCCACCTCTTTGTCCATTGCGGAGCATTCATGACCCACGCACTGACATTCGATCCGGCATCTCTCGAGCCTGAAGCAGGGGCCCCGGCGCCGGAGAGGCTGATCTCCGGCGCGCCAAAATTCCGCACCTGGAATTTCGAGGAAGCCGAAGGCGGCATCTATGCTGGCATTTGGGAAGCCACGCCCGGCAAGTGGCGGATCGTCTACGACGAATGGGAATATTTCCACATCCTGTCCGGGGTTTCGATCGTGACCGAAGAGGGCGGTGCCGCAACGCATCTGAAGGCCGGCGACAGCATGATTCTCAGACCCGGCTTCAAGGGAACCTGGGAAGTGATTGAAACGACTCGCAAGGACTATGTCATTCGGGTTTGAGCTACGCGCCGGGAATGCACACAACCTCCGGCCGTGCCGAGGGAGTGGAGAAATCGTATTGTGATTCTGGCATGAAGGCGGTCTTACGATAAGACCAGTTGAAAACGTGCCGTCCTTCCGGCGCATCCACAACGAGCAAGCCGTGATTTCGCAGGTAGCGGGGGCCATTGCTGTTGTACCGTGGCTCTCGAAACGTTAGAATCGAGGCATCCAGCAGGGTTGTAATCGGCTGATTTCCGGATTGCAGGCAGTAGGGATTTCCTCCCGCAGTTCTTTCCGCTTCTGCCCAGACGGCGGTAGCCGATGCAAGCGCGGCGGCAAGAGACAGCGTCAGCGTGGCCGCGAGCACCAAGCAGGATAAATCAAAGCGATCAAACGGCATCGTTTGCGGGCGATCGGGCACTTTCCGAAAAGCAAGAAGGGCCAAGGCGAGAACAACGCCGACCAGCAGAACGAAAACAAGAACGCCATTCCAGCGCGCGAAAATACCCAGTGGAAACAGCAGTATTAGCGGTATCGGGGCTGATGTTATCAGCGCCGACAGCACGTCCATCGAACGGTTTTCCGCTGTCTTTTCCTTTTTCCCAAAAGTATGGATCGAGACACCGATGGCAAAGCAAATCAAGAACAACAGGATGACGGAAAAGGAGATCACCACTCCAAGTCCGAAGCGATCATCGCTCCCGGCTCCTTCTGTGGAGAGCCAGTAGCAAAAAACCGCATTTGAGAAGATTAGTCCCCAAAAGGGAAGGCGACCGAGGTGCGGCCTGAGCGATAAAACGATCATTGACAACAGCGCCAGCGGATACACCACGAAGACGATGAGGAACATCATCTCGTTCCCGAGTTGTACGATTTTGCGGACAACATCCGTCAGCAGCGTCACCACTCCAGTTCGAGCCGTTCCAGGCCGTGGAAATGATAGCTGTCCTTGATCTGAGGCTCAGCTGTCATCCGAAGGCCCGGCAGCCGTTCGAACAGGATCGGCAGCGACAGTTTCAGTTCCAGCCGTGCCAAGGGCGCACCGATGCAGAAATGCAGGCCGGCGCCGAATGATACATGGGCGCCTTCGTTCCGGTCGGGGCGGAAGGCGAGGGGATCGGTAAATTTCTGCGGGTCGACGTTTGCAGCCCCTAGCAGAAGGCCGATCTTGTCGCCCTTCTTCAGGCTGATACCATCCTCAAGTTCGATGTCGGAGAGGGCGTAGCGTTGGAAGATGTGCAAGGGGGCGGCATAGCGCATTGTTTCTTCGATGGTGCGTTCGGTGGCCGTATCGCTGGAAAACACGCCCTTTGCCGATGTTCCTGTCTCAAGCAGCGTTCGCACCGCATTGCCCAGCTGATGCACGGTGGCTTCGTGTCCGGCATTGAGCAAAAGCACCGCCGTCGAGATCAGTTCGTCGTCTGACAGCCGTTCGCCGTCCTTTTCGGTGGTGATCATATGGGTCAGGAGATCGTCGGCCGGGTTCTGGCGCTTCCAGTCGATGATACCCTTCAGGTAATCGGCGAACTCGGCCGAAGCGGCGTTGGCATCGTGTTCGGTCTCCAACGATGGATTGAACACATACATCTTCACCATCCGGTGCGACCAGTCGAGCAGTTTTGGCGCCATCTCGACCGGCACGCCGAGCATGCGGGCAATCACCGTGACCGGCACGATCTCGGCATAGGCTTTCAAAAGCTCGACCTGACCGTCCTTCTCGAACCCGTCGATGAGGGAGTGGGAGAGGACAGCAATCTCGGGCTTCAGCTGTTCGATCTGGCGCGAGACGAAGGCGCGGTTGATCAGCGTGCGCAGCCGCGTATGGGCCGGCGGCTCAAGCTCAAGCAGGGAACTGGCCTCCAGCCGGTCGAAATCGGCCAGATGCGGCTTCGGCTCCGGCAGGCCCAGCTCCTCGCGCGTTGCCACATGCAGGATCTGCCGGCCAAAGCGGCGATCGCGCAACAGGCTGTTCACCTGGTCGTAGCCCGCAAAATACCATTGCTTCTGCTCTTCCCAGAAGAACGACGGACATTGCGCATGCAACTGCGCATATGCTGCGAGCGGGTTCTTGTAAAATTGCGGATCGCGGACGTCGATGCTGGCGGAGCGGGCCGAGGGCGTGATGGAAATGGCTGAAGGTGCGGGCATTTGCATTCTCACTGGATGTCATGGCGTGCTACGCTCTGATCTATGGCCAGGATGGTGGGGCCGACAAGGAGATTGTCACGCCACTACCAGATTTCCCCACCCGGAAAATCACCGGCCGGATGGCGAAAAACGCGCTTGCGCCGGATATCGTCTTGCCTTGCTGAGCGACATGTCTATGTCTTGGATGATGAACGGCAACGACCAGAGAGAGACTATGGCTTCGTCGCATACCAGCCTTTCAGGGGGCATTCTGGCCGCCATCCGCGGAAAGCGCGTGTCGCTGGCGGGCAGGGATCCGGCAGGCGAGCGTGGCGATACGGTGATCGCCTCCTACAACATCCATAAATGCGTTGGCACCGACAATCGCTTCGATCCCGGCCGCACCACCGACGTGATCGGCGAAATTGGCGCCGACATCATTGCGCTTCAGGAAGCCGACCAGCGGTTCGGCGAGCGGGCAGGGCTGCTCGATCTGGAGCGGCTGCATCGCGACTGCCACCTGATCGCGGTGCCGATTGCGGCCTTTTCCGCCAAGGGGCACGGCTGGCATGGCAATGTGCTTCTGTTGCGAGAAGGGGCTGTTGCCAAGGTTCATCAATTGAAGCTGCCCGGCGTCGAGCCGCGTGGCGCGCTGGTCGTCGATCTCGATCTGAAGGCCGGTCCACTGCGCATCGTTGCCGCGCATTTCGGTCTGCTGCGGCATTCCCGTGCCCGCCAGGCGGAAGCGATCATTGCCGCCATCAGCGAGGCGGAAGAGCGGCCGACGCTATTGATCGGCGATCTCAACGAGTGGCGGATGGGCCGCCGCTCGGCGTTGAGCTCGCTCAGCCCCGTTTTCGATCATGCCGCAACGGCGGTGCCGAGTTTCCCCTCGCGTTTTCCACTTCTGGCGTTGGACCGGGTGATGGGCAGCCCGCACAATCTGGTCACGGCCGTCGAGGTCCACAACACGCCGCTGTCGCGCGTCGCCTCCGATCATCTGCCGATCAAGGCCTATATCGATCTCAAGGCGGCGCTGGGTGAGGGAAATCGGGCCGAAGCGGTTTCCGCCGCTCAACCATGATCAACAGGCCGTAGTCGCATGCGCGCCCATATCGTCGCTCTGTCCGCTTCTGTGTTCGGTTTTTTGGCGCTGGTTGCCGTTTATACCTATGGCCGTTTCGGGCGGCGGCTCCAGGGACAGGCTTCGTCCGCGCTGCAGCCGCAAGGCGTTGAGACGGAACTCGACCGGCTGGCAGAACCTCTCCTGGAAGAGCATGCCGGCCTCAACGGAATTTCGCTGATCTCCGACAATGTCGCTGCCTTTGCATTGAGGGCCGTCTCGGCGCGCCTGGCCGGGCGCAGCCTCGATCTGCAATATTATTACTGGAAGAACGATCTGACCGGGCGGATGCTGATCCGCGAAGTCTTGGCGGCAGCCGATCGCGGCGTCCGGGTGCGGCTCCTGCTTGATGATATCAATGCCGGTCTGCACGACCGCATGTGCCTGGCGCTGGATGGTCACGATAATATCGAAGTCCGCCTTTTCAATCCAAGCCGTGCGCGCACCGATCGCTTCAAGCGCGGCTTGGAAATGATGATGCGGCCTTTCCGCGCCACGCGGCGGATGCACAACAAGCAGTGGATTGCCGACGGGCGCCTGGTGATCGCCGGTGGCCGCAACATCGGCGACGCTTATTTCGACGCGGATGAGCAGTCGAATTTCCGCGATCTCGATGTCTGGATGCTGGGGCCTGTCGCCGAGGATGCCTCGACCGTTTTCGACCGCTACTGGAACAGTCCCGTCGTGGTGCCGATCGGTTTGCTGCGCACGCCGCGCCCCCATTATTTGCCGGCGTTCAGGGCCAAGCTTGAAACCGTCGCGGCGAGGCCGGGTGGCCGACATTATCTCGCCCATGTCGAAAAGGTAATACCGGAAAACGCCCTTCTGCCGGTCGGCACGGCGCTGCACTGGACCAGTGCTGCCATGCTGGTATCGGACCCGCCGGAAAAGGCGTTTCTGCAGAAGCGCAGCAACTGGGTCATGCGGGAACTGATGCCGGCGCTGACGTCGGCTGAGCAGGGCGTCCGGGTGATTTCGCCCTATTTCATCCCGGGTACGCAGGGCATCGCCGAAATCGCCAGGCTGGTGCAGCGGCAGGTCAAGGTCGAAGTGCTGACCAATTCTCTGGCTGCCACCGACGTCGCAGCGGTCCACGGTGCCTACGCCAACTATCGCAAGGCTCTGCTGAGGGGCGGCGCAGTGCTGTTCGAACTGAAGGCCACGCATGAAACCGGCGATCCACAGCGGATGTCGCTGTTCGGCTCGCGCGGCGCCAGCCTTCATACCAAAGCGTTCACGGTCGATGGAAAAACCGGGTTCGTCGGGTCGATGAACTTCGATCCACGCTCGGCCTCCTTGAATACGGAAATGGGCGTTCTCTTCACCCATCCGGCACTGGTGAAAGAAGTCGAGGCGATTTTCGATGCGGAAAGCAGCCCCGAAAACAGCTTCCGGCTGTCGCTCGACAACGGACGTCTGCGCTGGCACGATCGCGAAGGCGATACGGCGCGTGTGCTTCGCCGCGAGCCGGAGGCCGGTTTCTGGCGCCGTCTGACAGCGGGGATTATCGGCATTTTGCCGATTGAATCGCAACTCTGACCGGCATTTACCGATTTTTCACTCAGAATGCGCCAAAGCCTGTGTGGAAAAGCAGAAATGGCGGTTTGCCCCTATCCTGACCGTTAGAACCCGCTAAACGATCCTGCGGACGCTTGGCGTGCAACATTGCGGTTGGGGACGTGTATTAACGTTATGAAGACTTCGCGACTTGAAGTCGGGTACTTGGACACTCTATGTATGGACAAGAGATATTCCCGATGATTCCCGGTGCGCAAAAGGGTTTGCGCGCCAGATTGACAAAGGTTTGACATGAGAAATCCCGTTGATACCGCTATGGCTCTGGTGCCGATGGTCGTTGAACAGACCAATCGCGGTGAGCGCTCCTACGATATCTTTTCGCGTCTCCTGAAAGAACGCATCATCTTTTTGACGGGTCCGGTTGAAGATCAGATGGCGACGCTGATCTGCGCCCAGCTGCTGTTCCTCGAAGCTGAAAACCCGAAGAAGGAAATCGCCCTCTACATCAATTCGCCGGGTGGTGTCGTCACCGCCGGCATGGCGATCTACGATACGATGCAGTTCATCAAGCCCGCCGTGTCGACGCTGTGCATCGGCCAGGCCGCATCCATGGGCTCGCTGCTTCTGGCCGCCGGCCACAAGGACATGCGCTTTGCCACGCCGAACGCCCGCATCATGGTTCACCAGCCGTCCGGCGGCTTCCAGGGCCAGGCATCCGACATCGAACGGCATGCCCGCGATATCCTGAAGATGAAGCGCCGCCTCAACGAAGTCTACGTCAAGCACACCGGCCGGACGTATGAAGAGGTTGAACAGACGCTTGATCGTGACCACTTCATGACTGCGGACGAAGCGCTGAGCTGGGGTGTCGTCGACAAGGTCATCACGTCACGTGAGGCCATGGAATCGGCGCCGGAGGCGTAAATTCAAGCTTTTGTGTGCGGATAGATGCATTTGTGACACAATTGTAACTCTCATAGGGCTTTATCCGCAGGCCAAAGCCGTTAATATCGACCGTTAATGCTATGTTGAAGTTTGAAGTCCTAGCATTCGGTATTTGATATTCGGTGGGAGATTCGTTGCTGCCGGACAACAAACATGGTTGTTTGAGTCCGGTTCGTACTCCCGAGAGCGCCATGATTTTTCGCGATCAACGCGGAAAATGTGCGGGGCGGGTTGAGTAGTCCGTTTCACCTTGTTCGAGGTGTCCGGCGTGCTGGAAGGAAAGTGATATGAGCAAGGTCAGCGGTAGCAACGGCGGTGACTCCAAGAATACCCTATACTGCTCCTTCTGTGGAAAGAGCCAGCATGAGGTCCGCAAGCTGATTGCCGGACCGACGGTGTTCATCTGTGATGAATGCGTCGAACTCTGCATGGACATCATCCGCGAAGAGAACAAGACGTCGATGGTCAAGTCCCGCGATGGCGTTCCGACGCCGCAGGAGATCATCAAGGTTCTCGACGAATACGTCATTGGCCAGCAGCAGGCCAAGCGCATCCTGTCGGTTGCCGTCCACAATCACTACAAGCGTCTGGCGCATTCCGCGAAGGGAAGCGACATCGAGCTTGCAAAATCGAACATCATGCTCGTCGGCCCGACCGGTTGCGGCAAGACCTACCTTGCCCAGACGCTGGCGCGCATCATCGATGTGCCGTTCACGATGGCCGATGCCACGACACTGACCGAAGCCGGTTATGTCGGCGAAGACGTCGAGAACATCATCCTGAAGCTGCTCCAGGCTGCCGACTACAATGTCGAGCGGGCGCAGCGCGGCATCGTCTATATCGACGAAGTCGACAAGATCTCGCGCAAGTCCGACAATCCGTCGATCACCCGCGATGTCTCGGGCGAGGGCGTGCAGCAGGCACTGTTGAAGATCATGGAAGGCACGGTCGCATCCGTTCCTCCGCAGGGTGGCCGCAAGCATCCGCAGCAGGAATTCCTGCAGGTTGACACGACCAACATCCTGTTCATCTGCGGCGGCGCCTTTGCCGGCCTCGACAAGATCATTTCGGCGCGTGGCGAAAAGACCTCGATCGGTTTTGGCGCTTCGGTGAAGTCGCCGGAAGACCGTCGCGTCGGCGAAGTGCTGCGCGAGCTGGAGCCGGAAGATCTGGTCAAGTTCGGCCTCATCCCGGAATTCATCGGCCGTCTGCCGGTTTTGGCAACGCTCGAGGATCTCGACGAGCCTGCGCTGATCCAGATCCTGTCGGAGCCGAAGAACGCTCTGATCAAGCAGTACCAGCGCCTGTTCGAAATGGAAGACGTCGAGCTGACCTTCCACGAGGACGCCCTGCGCGAAATCGCCCGCAAGGCGATCGTCCGCAAGACCGGTGCGCGCGGCCTGCGCTCGATCATGGAAAAGATTCTGCTCGATACGATGTTCGAACTGCCGACCTTGGAAGGCGTTCGCGAAGTCGTCATCTCCGACGAGGTAGTAAAGGGTTCCGCCCGGCCACTCTACATCTACTCGGAGCGTGCCGACGAGAAGGCCAACGTTTCGGCCTGACCGGTTCAGCAGCTTTCAAAAAGGCCCGCCATGTGCGGGCCTTTTTTATGCGGGAAGGTGCTGTACGGCTCGAACTCTCCGGCCGGGCAAGGTAATCCATAAGCAATAAGTGCAGGCCAGCCCTGCATATTTTGCGGATATCCATCTGCTGAAAGCCTGATTGCTGGGCGTAGCGGTCAGATGAAAATTCGAGAGAATCAGTGATTGCTAAACGCGGTCAACAACGCGATTATGTAACGATTCTGTGTCGATGTGTCCCGGCACGAAGCGTGTGCGTTAACTCCCGCGGCAAGGCCCGCAACAGTCAGATGCCGTTTACTATCCGACTACGCCGCCTCCCGGATCGGTAGTCGGCAAAGGGTTGAAAACAGACGTCACACACTCCACCTGACAGTGGAAAGAATGAAGACCGGAAGCGCCTTTGAACGCTTCGGGTAACGGGCCCGGAAACGGGACGGAAAGGAAATGACATGACGAGCAAAACGTCCCCGGCAATCGAGAGCGCGACCTACCCGGTGCTGCCGCTGCGCGATATCGTGGTATTCCCGCATATGATCGTGCCGCTGTTTGTTGGCCGTGAAAAGTCGATCCGTGCACTGGAAGAAGTCATGGGCACCGACAAGCAGATCATGCTTGCCACCCAGATCAATGCCAGCGACGACGATCCGGAACCAGGTGCGATCTATCAGATCGGCACCATTGCCAACGTGCTGCAACTGTTGAAGCTGCCTGACGGGACCGTCAAGGTTCTCGTCGAAGGCCGTGCGCGCGCCGAGATCGACGGCTATACCGGCCGCGAGGAATTCTATGAAGCAACGGCGCACCCGCTGTCCGAGCCGGAAGAAGATCCGGTCGAGGTCGAAGCGCTGAGCCGTTCGGTGGTGTCTGAATTCGAGAGCTATGTGAAGCTCAACAAGAAGATTTCTCCGGAAGTCGTCGGCGCTGCCAGCCAGATCGAAGACTATTCGAAGCTGGCCGATACCGTTGCATCGCATCTCTCCATCAAGATCGTCGAAAAGCAGGAAATGCTCGAGACGACCAGCGTCAAGCTGCGCCTTGAAAAGGCGCTCGGCTTCATGGAAGGCGAGATCTCGGTTCTGCAGGTCGAAAAGCGCATCCGCTCGCGCGTCAAGCGCCAGATGGAAAAGACCCAGCGCGAATATTACCTGAACGAACAGATGAAGGCGATCCAGAAGGAACTTGGCGATGGCGAGGAAGGCCGCGACGAGATGGCCGAGCTGGAAGACCGCATCAGCAAGACCAAGCTGTCGAAGGAGGCCCGTGAAAAGGCCGACGCGGAAGTCAAGAAGCTGCGCCAGATGAGCCCGATGTCGGCGGAAGCCACTGTCGTGCGCAACTATCTGGATTGGCTGCTGGGCATCCCGTGGTCGAAGAAGTCGAAGGTCAAGACAGACCTCAACCACGCGGAACAGGTTCTCGATCTCGATCACTTCGGCCTCGACAAGGTCAAGGAACGGATCATCGAGTATCTGGCGGTGCAGGCGCGTTCGCAGAAGATCAAGGGGCCGATCCTGTGCCTCGTCGGTCCTCCGGGCGTCGGCAAGACCTCGCTTGCCAAGTCGATCGCCAAGGCGACCGGCCGCGAATATATCCGCATGGCACTCGGCGGCGTTCGTGATGAAGCCGAAATCCGCGGTCACCGCCGCACCTATATCGGCTCGATGCCCGGCAAGGTCATCCAGTCGATGAAGAAGGCCAAGAAGTCCAACCCGCTCTTCCTGCTCGATGAAATCGACAAGATGGGCCAGGACTTCCGCGGCGATCCGTCGTCGGCTCTCCTGGAGGTGCTGGATCCGGAACAGAACTCGACGTTCATGGACCACTATCTGGAGGTCGAATATGACCTCTCGAACGTGATGTTCATCACCACGGCGAATACGCTCAATATCCCTGCGCCGTTGATGGACCGCATGGAAGTGATCCGGATTGCCGGTTACACGGAAGAGGAAAAGCTGGAAATCGCCAAGCGGCATCTGTTGCCGAAGGCGATCGCCGACCACGCCCTGCAGCCGAAGGAATTTTCGGTGACGGACGGTGCGTTGTCTGCGGTGATCCAGACCTATACCCGCGAAGCCGGTGTACGTAGCCTCGAGCGTGAGCTGATGAAGCTTGCCCGCAAGGCCGTGACCGAGATCCTCAAGGGCAAGACCACCAAGGTCGAAGTCACGGCCGGGAACATCAACGACTATCTCGGTGTTCCGCGCTATCGCCACGGCGAAGCCGAGCGCACCGACCAGGTCGGTGTCGTCACGGGTCTCGCCTGGACGGAAGTCGGCGGCGAGCTTCTGACGATCGAAGGCGTCATGATGCCCGGCAAGGGCCGCATGACGGTGACGGGCAACCTGCGCGACGTGATGAAGGAATCGATTTCTGCTGCGGCATCCTATGTCCGCTCGCGTGCGATCGACTTCGGCATCGAGCCGCCATTGTTCGACAAGAGCGACATCCATGTGCACGTGCCGGAAGGTGCGACACCGAAGGACGGTCCGTCCGCCGGTGTGGCCATGGCAACGGCGATCGTGTCGATCATGACGGGTATTGCCGTCAACAAGGACGTGGCGATGACGGGTGAAATCACCCTGCGCGGCCGTGTCCTGCCGATCGGCGGTCTCAAGGAAAAGCTGCTTGCAGCGCTTCGCGGCGGCATCAAGAAGGTGCTGATCCCGGAAGAAAACGCCAAGGATCTGGCGGATATTCCGGACAACGTGAAGAACCTCATGGAGATCATTCCGGTCTCCCATATCGGCGAGGTGTTGAGCCACGCGCTGGTCCGGGTTCCGGTGGCGATCGAGTGGGATGCGTCCAAGCAGGCCGTGCCGATTGCGGTAGCCGATCCGGCAGATGACGCCGGCGCGTCGATTGCCCACTAGGTACTTGACTTGAGCTCGAACTGGTGCGTGCCGCAGGTTGCGTACTGATTTGGAGCGGAAACAGTGGAAGACCGGCATTTTTGCCGGTCTTTTTTATGTAAAACCCCGCGCAAAGCCTTGCATTCCATGGGATTCGGAGCGATTGGGTTTGCCAAGGCGGGGGTCGCGCGTATGCTGCCCTCGGCTTGAAAATTGAGTCGTTTCGAACCAGTATTGAAAGGGGTGGAAACATGAACAAGAATGAGCTCGTGTCCGCAGTTGCCGAGAAGGCCGGACTCTCGAAGACCGACGCATCTTCTGCAGTTGATGCAATCTTCGACGTTATCCAGGCAGAACTGAAGAACGGCGGCGACGTTCGCCTCGTCGGCTTCGGCAATTTCTCGGTTAGCCGCCGCGAAGCATCCAAGGGTCGTAACCCGTCCACTGGCGCAGAAGTCGATATCCCTGCCCGCAACGTGCCGAAGTTCTCGGCCGGCAAGGGTCTCAAGGACGCCGTGAACTAAGTTTCATGTTTCGTCTGCAGCACCGTGGCGAAAACGCCAACGGTTCGATAGCAGGTTGATTTGAGGCCCGGGTTTTCCCCGGGCCTCTTTTCGTTTGCGGATGGCATTTCGCCACCCGTTCGTGCCCAATGACTAATCTATTCCCCCTGTCATGCGCCTGTTACAGAGCACGATCAAAACGCCCCGGTATCCGATTTACCAAGGGGGTTTATCATGAAGAGATTTTCGTTGACTGCGGCCCTTGCCGCAGCGCTTGCCGCCTCGACGGCATCCGTGGCTCTCGCCGAGCCGGTTTTCAATCGCATCGCGTCGTTCGCAGTTGCCGACAACCTGCCTGAGGGCAAGGACAAGGCGACGCCGACTTCGGCCGAAATCATCGCCGCTTCCGAAGATGGCAATACGCTTGTTTATTCCGACAGCCCGAACAAGGCGATCGGCATCATCGACATCACCGACGCCAAGGCCCCTAAGGCGGCCGGGTCCGTTACCTTCGAAGGCGAACCGACATCCGTTGCCGTCGCCTCGGGCAAGGCGCTCGTCGCCGTCAACACGCGCGAAAGCTTCGTCAAGCCGTCGGGCCTCGTCGCACAGGTCGACCTCGCCTCCAAGGCGATCGACACGACCTGCGATCTCGGCGGCCAGCCGGACTCGATCGCGCTGAACAAGGACAAGACGATCGCTGCCATCGCCATCGAGAACGAGCGCGATGAAGAGGTCAATGACGGCGACCTGCCGCAGATGCCTGCCGGTGATCTCGTCCTCCTGTCGCTCAAGGATGGCGCGGTTGACTGCGGCTCGATCAAGCATGTCACGCTGACCGGTCTTGCCGACGTGGCCGGCGACGATCCGGAGCCGGAATTCGTTTCCTTCAACAGCCTCGACGAGATTGCTCTCACGCTGCAGGAAAACAACTATATCGTCATCATCGACGGCAAGACCGGTACGGTGAAATCGCACTTTTCGGCCGGCACGGCCAGCCTTGAAGGCGTCGATACCAAGAAGGACGGCGCGCTGAAGTTCACCGGCGAGATGAAGGACGTCGCGCGCGAGCCCGACGCCGTGAAGTGGCTGGACGACAACCGCCTCGTCATTGCCAATGAAGGCGACTGGAAGGGCGGCGCCCGCGGCTTCACGATCTTCAGCAAGGACGGCAAGGTTCTTTATGAAAACGGCGCGGGCTTTGAACGCGAGATCGCCAAGATCGGCCACTACCCGGACAAGCGCAACAAGAAGGGTGTGGAGCCTGAAGGCCTGGAAGCCGCCAAGTTCGGCGACGACAACCTGTTCTTCGTGCTGGCCGAGCGCGCTTCCATCGTCGGCGTCTACAAGGACACCGGCGCAGAGCCTGAGCTGCTTCAGCTTCTGCCGTCCGGCGTAAGCCCGGAAGGCGCCGTGGCCATCCCGGGCCGCAATCTTCTGGCGACCGCCAATGAAGTCGATCTCGTCGAAGATGGCGGCGCCCGTTCGCATGTGATGCTTTATGAGCGTGCTGAAGGTGAATCCGCCTATCCGCAGATCGTCTCCACCGAGAAGGACGGCGAACTGATCGGTTTTGGCGCGCTTTCGGGTCTCGCTCCGGTCAAGGACAAGCCGGGCATGCTCGTCGCGGTCAACGATTCCTTCTACGCCTCGCAGCCGACGATCTTCACGATCGACGCGACCGCCAAGCCGGCAAAGATCGTCGATGCGCTGCGCATCACCCGCAATGGTGCCGCTGCGCAGAAGCTTGACAGCGAAGGTGTGACGCCGGATGGCGAAGGCGGCTACTGGCTGGCCAACGAAGGCGATGCCGACAAGCTCGTCAGCCACGCGATCATTCACGTCAACAAGAAGGGCGAGATCGACAAGGAGATCGCTATTCCGGCCGAGCTGCGCGCCCACGAAAAGCGCTTCGGCTTCGAAGGCATTACCAGCGTCGGCGAAGGCGACGACATGGTGCTGTGGATGGCCGTTCAGCGCGAATGGGGTGACGATGAAAAGGGCTTCGTCAAGCTCGTTTCCTACAAGCCTTCGTCGAAGGAATGGGGCGCTGTGCGCTACCCGCTCGAAAAGACGGAGAGCGGTTGGGTCGGCCTTTCGGAAATCACGGCTCACGGCGACTATGCCTATATCATCGAGCGCGATAACCTGATCGGCCAGGCCGCCAAGTTGAAGAAGCTCTACCGCGTGGCATTGGCCGACTTGAAGCCGGCCAAGCTCGGCGGCGACCTGCCGGTCGTCAAGAAGGAAGAGGTTCGTGACTTCATCCCCGATCTGAAGGCCCCCAATGGCTATGTCGTCGACAAGGTCGAAGGCTTCACCGTCGATGCGGCCGGCAACGGTTTCGTGGTCACCGACAATGACGGTGTCGATGATTCCTCGGGCGAAACCCTGTTCTTCTCGATCGGTACGATGAACGCGATGTAATCGCTTTAGTCCTGGAAACGGAAAAGGCCGGAGCATGATGCTCCGGCCTTTTCTATTTGGTCTTTTTTCAAGCAAAAGGCCGTGGCGAGCGAGCCGGTTATTCGGCCGCCTTGCCGCCAGCCTCTTCGGTTTCCTTGCGCTTGCGGATTTCCTCGGCCTTGACGACCAGCCGGCTGACAATGTCATGCATCTGGTCGAGCTGTTGGTCGTCAAGCGCCGAGAAGATCTCCTCGATCAGCTGCTTGCGCGGATGTTCGGCGGCTTCCAGAACGATGCGGCCGACGTCGGTGATCGAGACGATCTTTGCCCGGCGGTCTTCCGGATCCGGCTTGCGCACCACCAGCTTGTCGCGCTCCAGCCCATCGATGGCTTCTGTCACCGTCCGCGGCGCAAAATTCAGCGCGCCGGCGATATCAGTCGACCGGCAGGGGCCAAGCTTGCTGAGGAAAAACAGGAACTTGCTGCGGGCCAACGACACGCCTTCCTCCGTCATCGATTCGTTGATGAGGCGGTGAACGCGATGGTAGAGCTCAAAGAGCTTGTCGGAGACTTCAAATGTGGATTTCATGATGTTTCATATGGATATTATGAGGGGCCATGTCAAATGACGGTATTGTTAGCGTTATAGTCAAGTCTAAATCGCCACCCTTGTGCCAAGGTCCCGTATCTCCCCAAGAATGTTGCTGCGACGAAAGCGCTGAATAGACATGGGAGCGGGCCACCGTCGGCATTGACGCGAGGCCGGACGCCGGGTCATGGTCGGTTATGCCCTTTCGTTTCGTCCATACCGCCGACCTTCATCTCGATTCACCCTTGCGTAGTCTTGCGCTGAAAAATCCGGAACTCGCCGAGCTGGTGCGCGGCGCGACGCGGACCGCACTGGCAAGGATCGTCGATCTGTGCCTGGAGGAGGCGGTCGATGCCCTGCTGATCGCGGGCGATCTCTACGACGGCTCGCAGACATCGATGAACACAGCGCTTTATCTGGCGAGCGAATTGCGCCGGCTGGAAGCGGCCGGAATCAGGGTCTTCCTCATTCGCGGCAATCACGATTCGCAATCGGCGATGACGCGCGAGCTGACCTTTCCGTCCAATGTGCATGTGTTTGCTGGCCGGGCAAAGCCGGTCCTGGCCAAGTCCCTCGGCGATGGCCGTGGCGTTCATATCCATGGCATCAGCTTTGCCAATCCGCATGCGCCCGACAGCCTGTTGCCATCGTTCCAGCCGCCGGTCGCCGATGCCATCAATATCGGCATGCTGCATACCAGCCTCGCCGGTACGCCAGGCCATGATCCCTATGCGCCGACCAGCGTCGCCGAGCTTGCGCGGCATGGGTTTGATTATTGGGCGCTCGGCCATGTCCATATGCGCCAGGTGCATTCCGAGGCCCCGTTAATCGTCATGCCCGGCATGCCGCAAGGGCGCGACATCAACGAGGCGGGGCCAAAGACGGTGACGCTGGTAACGGTTGGGGACGACGGCCGCCTTGCGCATCGCGAGCATGATGTCGGGCACGCCGTATTCGAACGGCTGGCGGTTGATCTCAGCGCCGTTGAGGACTGGCGGCAGATGCTGGACACGGCCGGCGACGCACTCTCGGCGCTCAGGCATCGCACGCAGGCTGATCATCTCATTGTGCGCCTTTCCCTGACCGGTTCGACACCGCTTGCCTGGAAGCTGCGGCGGGATCCCGACTTGCTGTCTGCCGAAATCGCTAATCTTGCTGCCGGTCTCTCCGGCTGTTGGATCGAGAAGATCGATATTGAATGCCGTGGCGTCGATGCCAGTGTTTCCCTGTCCGGTCCCGATCCGGTCGAAGAGCTGGCGGGTCTCATCCGGTCAGACGTGCTGCCCTCGCATGCGTTTCGCCGCGAGGCGGGCTTGATGCTGGAGGAGCTGCTGCAGCAGCTGCCGCGTGAGCTGCGCGACAGTCTGGCTGGCGATGAGGAAAGTGCGGCGCGGCTCGCCGATGCCATTGCCCAGGCCGGCAGCGATGATGTGCTTGCCCATCTGCACGGCGGGGAGGCTGACCGCTGATGCGCCTCAATCGTCTCGACCTCATCCGCTACGGCAAGTTTACCGGGCGCAGCCTGGATTTTGGGGCCGCGCGTCCCGGGAACCCGGATTTTCATATCGTCTACGGTCCGAACGAAGCGGGAAAGTCGACACTGTTTTCCGCCTTTCTCGATCTGCTGTTCGGGATCGACAACCGCAGCACCTATGGCTTTCTGCATCCTTATGAGACCATGCGGATCGGCGGCGTCCTCGAGACCGGCGGCCGGACCCATGCTGTCGCGCGAATCAAGCGCAAGCAGAACTCGCTGCTGGGGCCGGACGACCAGCCCTTGCCGGACAATCTGTTTTCGGCAGCCCTCGGCTCGATCGACCGGGCGACCTATCAGATGATGTTCTCCCTTGATGACGACAGCATCGAGAAGGGCGGCGAAAGCATTCTGAAAAGCGAGGGCGAGCTTGGCGCCCTGCTGTTTTCGGCAAGTTCGGGCCTGCCGGACAGCAGCGCCATCCTGTCCGGGCTGAAGGCGCAGGCCGATGCGTTCTACAAGCCACAGGGCCGCAAGCACCGGTTGGCGGAGCTGAAGGCCGAGTTGGAGGTGCTGAAGGACGAAAGGAACGCCATAGACGTCAATGCCCGCGAATTCGCCAGCCTGCGCAAGGCACGCGACGCCGCTGCCGAACGGCACGAGGCTGCCGTCAAGGCGCGGGCGGAACTGCAGGTATCGCTCGATCATGCCCGCGATCGAATCGAGAGCCTGCCGCTTCTGGCGCGGCTGCGTGGTCTCCGCTCCGAACTGGCCGATTTCGGCGATACGCCCGAACCACCGTCCGCCTGGCATGGCATGCTGCCGCAGCTGCAGCGCGAGGAAACCGAGATTGGCGCCCGGCTGGAGCAGCTGGAGAGCGACATCGGCAGGCGGGCAGCGGCGATCGCTGCAATCGAGCGGGATACGGCCGTGCTTGCGCTTGCCGCCGACATTCGCGATCTCGAACAATCCGGATTGGAAGCACGCTATCGGACGGCCGCGACCGATATGCCGAATCGCCTCGACGAGCGCGGCAAGATCGCGGCCGACATTGCCGTCTGTCTCGCACGGCTGGACCGAAGCGATATCGACGATGCGGCGGCACTCATTCTTCCTGCCGCTGTCACTGGGCGCATCCAGGATCTGGCGCAGAAATACCCGGCCTTGAACGAACGGCTGGTTACCGCAGCCCATGAACGCCAGTTGGCCATGGATGCAAATGCGGACGCGATGAAGGCGCACGCATCGCTCGGGACGGCGGACACTGCTGTGCAGGATGTTGGTGATCCGGCGTCCCTTGCCAATGTCCTGCAAAGCCTGCGGCAGAATGATTGCCTGCTGCGGCAACAGACGGCGGCGCGGCAGATGCTGGTGCTCGAAGACCAGTTGACCGACAGGCTTGCGGCACTTGCACCGTCACCGCTTGATGCGGACGGTCTGGCGGCGCTTGCCATACCCGGCGAGAGCGAGATTGCCGAGTGGACCGCCCGACGAACGGCATTGACCGAGCAGCTGAAACGTCTGGATGACAAGATCGCTGAAGAGATGGCGCTGGCCGCTGCCGAGGAGGCACGGTTTGCCGAATTGACGCGGACAGGCGGGTTTGCCGCTGATGACGAAGCGTTGACGTTGCGGCAGGCGCGAGACCAGGCCTGGCAGGCGCATGCCGGGCGGCTGGACAGCGAGACGGCGCGCATGTTCGAATCGGCATTGCGCAAAGACGACGAGGCGGCGGCACTGCGGCTTGCACGTTCGCAGGACCTTGCCCAGGTGCGGGCACTTTCCCTCTCCATCGCCGAGCGCAATGGCAGGCTTTTGGCGCTGCGGCAGCAACACGGGGCAGCTCTTGCTGCCATTGCCGGTCTCAGGTCCGAAATTTCCGCCGCCGCTCTTGGCTGCGGCCTGCCGGAAGAAACCAAGCTGAACCAGTTGGTGACTTGGCTTACCCGCCGCGTGGCGGCGCTGGATGCGCGCAGCCAACTTCGGGCGGCGCAACAGGATTTGCGGATTGCCAAGGCTGACGAAGAAAAGGCGCTGCAGCGCCTGACGCGGATGCTTCACGAGCACAGGCTCGATAGAAACGCGCCTGACGGGCTGGAAGACGCGATGGCCTTCACCGAGCGCGCCCTGACGGCGCTGCAGTCGGCTCGCCACGCACAGACGGCTGCAGCCGAAATGATCGAGCGGACGCAAGCGGCTCTCGACGCGCGGGAAGCCGCATGGGCTTCCGCGGATGCCGGCATGGCGGGATGGGCCGCGCAATGGGAAGAAACCGCCGGAGCAACATGGCTGGCGAAAAACGGCAGGACCGCATCCGTGCAGGAAGCGGTTCCCGTTCTTGCGGTGCTTCAGGACCTCGACAAGCTTATCCAGCGCAAGGCGGACCTGGATCACCGTATCGATGGGATGCGCCGGGATCAGGCAACGTTTACGGCAATGGTTGGTGCGCTTGCCGCTAAGCTCTCCCTGACAGCCGCAGCCGATCCTCTGATTGATCTCCGCCTGATCCGGGAACGGCTTGCCGAAGCCGAGAAACGGGATGTTCTTTTCCGGCAATTGTCCGAGGAGAATGATGCGCGTCTTGCCGAGCAACATCTGCTGATCGAATCACGGCAGCGCCATGACGCTCAGAAACGTGGCATGCTGGATCTGTTTGGCTGCACCACGCTGGCCGAGGTCGCCACGCATCTCGAATCGGCCAACAGCCGGGCGCGCCTGCGCGGGCGGATCGTGGAAGCCGAAGCCGATCTTGCCGCCCGCCTGGGTGTTTCCAGGGCCGATGAAGCCGAACTGATTCTCAGTTCGCTCGACAAGGACGGCCTGTTGCTCGGCATGGCCGAACTGCAAACGCGCTGGGAACAGCACGACCGCGATGCCAGCGAGTTGCATGCCGAACGGCGTGATGCGGAAAAGGTGCTCGCAGCCATCGGTGGCAGCGATGCGGCCGCCCATATCGACGAGCGCCGCCGCACCGTTCTGGCCGAGATCGAAGAGCGCGCCATCGCCTATCTGCGCCTGCGTGCTGGCATCCTCGCAGGTGAAACAGCGCTGCGGCTCTACCGCGAACGCCATCGCAGCGCGATGATGCGGCGGGCGTCCACGGCCTTCAGCGCCATCAGCGGTGGCGATTATGCCGGGCTGACGACCCAGGCCGAAAAGGGCGAGGAGTTCCTGATCGCCAATGCGGCCGGTGGTGCTTCCAAACTGGCGCGGGACCTTTCCAAGGGGACGCGATTCCAGCTCTACCTGGCCTTGCGCATGGCCGGCTATCACGAGATCGCCGCCACCCGCGAATCGCTGCCGTTCGTCGCCGACGACATCATGGAGACCTTCGATGATGGACGTGCGCAGCATGCCTTTTCGCTGATGGGCGATATGGCCGGCGTCGGGCAGGTGATTTATCTGACCCACCACCAGCATCTCTGCGATATCGCGCTGAAGGCCTGCCCGGACGCGACGATCCATACATTGTAAGAGCTTCTGACGAGGCTGTATGCGGTCACGGCATGCGGGACATCCGGCCGGAACGCGCTATGCTGTAGCCTTCAACGCGGCTGGCTGTGGATATGCCGGCGACTTTTGCCAAAGGAGAGAGCATCATGGAGATCAAGCCCTGTGGATCACGTCCGTCGGTTCGCCCGCCGGCGGAGTATTTTACCGGCAGCGTGCGGCTCGACCCGGTCCTGGATGCGCCGGAACCCGCCCGTGTCCGCAGCGCCTGTGTCACATTCGAAGCCGGCGCGCGCACGGCCTGGCATACCCATCCGCTCGGTCAGACCCTGATCGTCACCGCCGGCAGCGGCCTTGCCCAGACATGGGGAGGACCGATTCGTGAAATCAGGGCAGGGGATACCGTCTGGTTCCCGCCGGGCGAAAAGCACTGGCATGGCGCCGCAGCGACAACAGCCATGACCCATATCGCCATCCAGGAAGCGCTCGACGGCAAGGCCGTCGACTGGATGGAGCATGTCACCGACGCACAATATCAGGGCAATGACGGTTCGTCTGGCCAGGATCGGCCGCACCGTTCCGCGTGACTGGCGTTTCCGATAGCCTTCTCGTTGCAAACCGATGGTGAAAACGGCTATCTGACGATCAAACATATACGGTCCCGGCGATCTTGCGCCGGGCGAACCGGCGAAGGGTTTGCCGATGTACAATTTCCATGTTGGACAAAAGGTCGTCTGCATCGACGACAAGTTCAAGAACGTCTCGATCGATCAGGGCATCCGCAAGGGGCAGATCTACACCATCCGCTGGGTTGGCCCCTACAAGCACTATATCGACGGCGAATTCATCGGTGTGAAACTGGCGGAAATCCATCGCGGCAATGACGACGGCCCGGAAGGCTATGGCGCGGCCGACATGCCCTATCGTGCGACACGTTTTCGCCCACTGCTGAAAGACCGTCTTTCGGCGCTGAAAAACCTTCTGGCCCCGACCCCGAAGGGCGAGAAAACCTACATGCCGGAAGCCCCGGAGGAGCCCAAGCGCAAGGCCCCGGTCCGCAAGAAGGAAGAGGTCTAGCCGATACGCGGCAAACCCGTCCGCTGACGCGGGCGGCGTCAGTTCGGATCGATGATCTGGTGCCTGCGCACCAGCCGCAATGAGCGGTCGGGCTGGATGATATAGGTTTCTTCGGCCCGTTTGCCGTACTGATCATTCAGCTGGTGATGAACGACGCTGCCGACCGGGGCTTTGGTCAGCTTGGTTGCCGGCTGGCCACCATAGGTGATGCTGCCGGGAATGGGGGCTATCTCCGGCATCGCGTTACAGGCGGTGAGACCTGCGGCAAGCGTTGCTGCCAGAATTGCTTTCCACATGTGATACGTCCCTCTCACCATCGAGATAATCAGTCCCGGCCTGCCATTCATAAAGTTGGAAAGCTCCGGTATTTCGCTCGCAACAGATGGCAACGCCTTTGCCTTCTGACAAGAGCCTTCAAAAAGGCTGTTTAAGAAAGCGCGCAAAACAGAGAATGCGGTTCTAGAAATTCAAAATTGGAAGGAAAAGGAAGTAATGGTGGGCGATGAGAGACTCGAACTCCCGACATCCTCGGTGTAAACGAGGCGCTCTACCAACTGAGCTAATCGCCCTTCGCGAAGCAGAAGCAGTGTCTGCCGCGTCGGTGGCCGTGATCTATGCGTATCGGCGGAAAACCGCAAGAGCGGATTGGAAGATTTTTTCGATTTTTTTTCAAAGTCCCGGGATCGCTGGTATTGCCCAATAAATCGGATGTGGAAAACCGGCGCTCCCATGATCGAGATC
The DNA here is from genome assembly GCA_900473685.1 of Hyphomicrobiales bacterium. Lineage (GTDB taxonomy): Bacteria > Pseudomonadota > Alphaproteobacteria > Rhizobiales > Rhizobiaceae > Pararhizobium. The sequence goes on along the minus strand of UCNE01000002.1, from coordinate 102,837 downwards.
AAAAGGGAAGGGCGGCGCGGCAAATTATGATGGAAGCGGAAGCGCTTCGGTGACGCACGAGAAATTTGGAAGGGTGCTTTTTCGAGCCTGTGGAAACAATTCGATGGCTGTCACTGTTTTGTCTCCAAACCTGCTTGACACCCAAAGACGAACCTCGTAGTTAGCCGCTCATCGAAACGGCCTAGCCGCTTCGAGCGGATGCAAAAGCATCTGGACGACTTGAAATGAAATGCGCGGGTGTAGCTCAGTTGGTTAGAGTGCCGGCCTGTCACGCCGGAGGTCGCGGGTTCGAGCCCCGTCACTCGCGCCATTTCAAGAATAGCAGTTTCTGCTTATGTCCGGGTGGTTTGTACAATAATGCGCGGGTGTAGCTCAGTTGGTTAGAGTGCCGGCCTGTCACGCCGGAGGTCGCGGGTTCGAGCCCCGTCACTCGCGCCATTTTCCGCTAAGATTTCAAATGCAAGTGTGATTTGAAAGCCGACGGGACCTCTGGTCCCGGTCGGTTCTTGCACGTCTTTCGATATGCGTTTTCAGCGCCCGGTCAGGGTTTCACCGGCTGGTGGTGTTGGGCTTCACGTAAATATGGGCTTCGATTGCTGCTGCGATCAGGTCTTGGCGGACGAGTTCGGCTGGTTGCTTGCCTCGAAAGGAATCGAGGCAGGTCATGACCGCCAGTTTGTAACTGGGGCCACGCTTCTTCGGCCATTTGTTGAGGAGTAGATCAGCGGCTTCCAGCGAACTGGAAACGGTGATGACGTCTTGGCGGCCGTTCAGCTCCAGTAGAACACTCTCGCGCCAGGGGATACCGTCCATAAGCTCGCCTCCATTAGCAATACTTTATTCAATCAGACTTGTGCGGAGATTGTGTTTATTGCTCGGGGCGCGGGTATTTCGGTGATGGACTTTCGGATAACGGCGAGCCGGGCAGTGGCCCCACCCATGCAAAAGATGGATAGGGGCCATGCGCTCTCGTTGCAGCTCCTGCCTGCGCGGCGGGCACGTCACTGTGTGCCAGATCCGGGGTTTTCCGGTCTCGATTTCAATCGATTTTAGCGAGCGCGACCATATGTCCCCGGTGTTGCCGTGCAAGGGCTTGGCGGTCTGTCCCGTATGGCCCGGCCGGGATTCCCTAGCATTTGCGCCGGTCTGCCGGAGATGCTAGCTTTTGGCCAGCCTTCATTCCCGCCATACAAGGGGGTGAAAACCGTTCTGAAGGCTTGCACAGCGGCGCTGGCTGCGCTAACCACTTTGGCGTTGCAACATATTTTTCGGCCTGTGAGCCTTTGTTTTGCGCTTCTCCAGCGCGCCTCGCAGGCAGGGACGGATACAATGACAGACCTTCTCGGCTCCTACATTCCGATCGCGATTTTCATCGGTATTTCGCTGGTTATCGGGCTGGCGCTGCTGATTGCGCCGTTCGCCGTCGCCTACAAGGCGCCTGACGACGAAAAGCTTTCGGCCTATGAGTGCGGCTTCAACGCATTCGACGACGCCCGCATGAAATTCGACATCCGATTCTACCTCGTGTCGATTCTCTTCATCATTTTCGATCTTGAAGTGGCTTTCCTGTTTCCATGGGCGGTATCGTTCAAGGACATGGGCTGGTTCGGCTTTTTCTCGATGATGTCGTTCCTCGGGGTCCTGACCATCGGCTTTATCTATGAATGGAAGAAGGGAGCGCTGGAATGGAACTGACATCCAGCACGACGCTCGTTGCGCCAAAGCCGAAGGGGATCGTCGATCCCTCGACCGGCCAGTTGATCGGCAGCAATGACAAGTATTTCGGCGAGATCAACAATGAACTCGCCGACAAGGGGTTTCTGGTTACCTCGACAGACGAGCTGATCAATTGGGCCCGGACCGGCTCGCTGATGTGGATGACGTTCGGTCTGGCCTGCTGCGCCGTCGAAATGATGCAGATGTCGATGCCGCGTTATGACGCCGAACGCTTCGGTTTTGCACCGCGCGCTTCACCGCGTCAGTCTGACGTGATGATCGTCGCTGGCACGCTGACCAACAAGATGGCGCCGGCCCTGCGCAAGGTCTATGACCAGATGCCGGAGCCGCGTTACGTCATCTCGATGGGTTCCTGTGCCAACGGTGGCGGGTACTATCACTATTCCTATTCGGTAGTGCGCGGCTGTGACCGCGTCGTGCCGGTCGATATCTATGTGCCGGGCTGTCCTCCCACGGCAGAAGCGCTCCTTTACGGTGTGCTCCTGCTGCAGAAGAAGATCCGCCGCACAGGCACGATCGAACGGTAAGGGCAGGGGACTTGAACATGAGTGAAGCCCTGAACGGACTTGCTACTTATATCCGCGAAACACGCGGTGCGTTGATTTCGGATGCTGTCATCAGCTATGGCGAACTGACGCTGACATCCACGGCCGACAACTTGATCGCGCTTCTGACGTTCCTGCGCGATGATGCCCGCTGTGGTTTCATCAACTTCACGGATATTTGCGGCGTCGACTGGCCGCAGCGTCCGGACCGGTTCGATGTCGTCTATCACATGCTGTCGCCGAAGCAGAACCTGCGCATCCGCGTCAAGGTTGCGACCGGCGAAGATCAACCGGTGCCGTCGGCCTGCGCCGTCTATCCGGGCGCCGACTGGTTCGAGCGCGAAGCTTACGACATGTACGGCATTCTCTTTACCGGCCACCCGGACCTGCGCCGCATCCTGACCGACTACGGTTTTGAGGGGTATCCGCTGCGCAAGGACTTCCCGACCACCGGTTTCGTCGAGGTTCGTTATAATGATGAAGTCAAGCGCGTCGTATATGAGCCCGTCGAACTGAAGCAGGAATTCCGCAATTTCGATTTCATGTCGCCCTGGGAAGGAACGGATTACGTTCTGCCTGGCGATGAAAAAGCAAACGCGAAGTGAAATGAAGGCCGGGGGCTCGCGAACATGCGGGCTTGTCAGGCTTGGAGCAAGCGGCAATGAACGAACATAACGTCCGCAATTTTAATATCAATTTCGGACCACAGCACCCTGCGGCGCACGGCGTTTTGCGGCTTGTTCTCGAGCTTGACGGCGAAATCGTCGAACGCGTCGATCCGCATATCGGTCTTCTGCATCGCGGTACCGAAAAGCTGATCGAGACCAAGACTTATCTGCAGGCCGTGCCCTATTTCGACCGGCTCGACTATGTCGCGCCGATGAATCAGGAGCATGCCTATGCACTGGCTGTCGAGAAGCTGACGGCGACCGAGGTGCCGATCCGCGGCCAGCTGATCCGTGTTCTCTATTCGGAAATCGGCCGTATCCTGTCGCATCTCTTGAACGTGACGACACAGGCCATGGACGTCGGCGCACTGACGCCGCCGCTCTGGGGCTTTGAAGAGCGCGAAAAGCTGATGGTGTTTTACGAGCGTGCCTGCGGCGCACGCATGCACTCGGCCTATTTCCGTCCGGGCGGCGTCCACCAGGACCTGCCGCACGAGCTGGTCGAAGACATCGGCAAGTGGATCGATCCGTTCCTGAAGACCGTTGACGATATCGACGAACTTCTGACCGGCAATCGCATCTTCAAGCAGCGCAACGTCGATATCGGCGTCGTGACGCTGGATGATGCCTGGGCCTGGGGCTTTTCCGGCGTTATGGTTCGTGGGTCCGGCGCCGCTTGGGACCTGCGTAAGTCGCAGCCCTATGAATGCTACGCCGACATGGATTTCGACATTCCGATCGGCAAGAACGGCGACTGCTTCGACCGTTACCTGATCCGCATGATCGAAATGCGCGAATCAGCCAAGATCATGCGCCAGTGCGTCAACCGTCTTTTGGGCGATGCCAAGGTCGGACCGGTGTCGTCGCTTGACGGCAAGATCGTGCCGCCGAAGCGTGGCGAGATGAAGCGGTCGATGGAAGCGCTGATCCACCATTTCAAGCTCTATACCGAAGGCTACCATGTGCCCGAAGGCGAGGTTTATGCGGCCGTCGAAGCGCCGAAGGGCGAATTCGGCGTCTACCTGATCTCTGACGGTACCAACAAGCCGTATCGCTGCAAGATCCGCGCCCCAGGCTACGCTCATCTTCAGGCCATGGATTATATCTGTCGCGGACACCAGCTGGCGGACGTATCCGCCATTCTCGGCTCGCTCGATATCGTGTTCGGCGAGGTTGATCGTTGATGCGCAGGATGGTCCTGACAATTTTGGCATCGATGCTTGCTGCGGCTCCCGCCTTTGCGCAGGAAACCGCACCGACGTCCGGCGATCCTGCGATAAGCGGTTCGTCGGGCAGCGGCATGGGCAGGCTTCTGAGCCAGGGTTACGAGATCAGGGCCGCAGTGCCGAACGGCACGCGCTACATCGTATTTTTGCAAAAAGACCAGTCAGCCTATGCCTGCGAATTCGTCACCCTGACGGCATCGCGGTGCGGTTCGATTAACTGATAAGGTGCGGGAAGAATGTCCGTTCGTCGACTAGCCGAAGAAAACGTCCAGCCAGCGGCCTTTGCGTTCAGCAAGGACAACGCCGTCTGGGCCAAGGCCACGATCAAGAAATACCCGAAGGGCCGCGAGCAATCTGCGGTCATTCCGCTATTGATGCGGGCGCAGGAGCAGGATGGCTGGGTCACCAAGGCGGCGATCGAAAGCATCGCCGACATGCTGACCATGCCCTATATCCGCGTGCTCGAAGTTGCGACCTTCTACACCCAGTTCCAGCTGAAGCCGGTCGGCACACGCGCGCACGTCCAAGTGTGCGGCACCACGCCGTGCATGTTACGCGGTTCGGAAGAGCTGATCAGCCTGTGCAAGAAGCGCATTCATCCCAATCCGCTGACGCCGAACGAATCCGGTACGCTGTCCTGGGAAGAGGTCGAGTGTCAGGGGACCTGCGTCAACGCCCCGATGGTGATGATCTTCAAGGATACCTATGAAGACCTGACGGTTCCGCAGCTGGAATACATCATCGACCGTTTCGACGCAGGCAAGGGCGCAGACGTCAAGCCAGGCCCGCAGATCGACCGTATCTTCTCCGCACCTGTCGGCGGTCCGGTCACATTGCTCGCCCCAGAAAAGAAACCGGCTGCACCGCGCGCCAAGAAGGCCAGCGATGACGCAGCCGTCAGCGTGCCGCCATCGAACGCCGCCCGCCCGAAAACGGATGCCCCGGAAACTGATCCGACATTGAAGACGCCGGTGACGGCAAAATCCGAATCCGCTGCGAACGACAAGGTTTCCGGCGAAACCAAGGCTGAAGGTGGTGCTGCAAAGCCTGCCGCCGCTGCTGCAAAGCCGTCGCTCGATGACAAGAACCGTCCCGCAGGCATTGCCAAGCCGGATGCACTGGATGATCTGAAGCTGATCTCCGGCGTTGGCCCGAAGATTGAGGGCACGCTCCATGAGCTTGGTATCTTCACGTTTGCGCAGGTTGCAGGCTGGAAGAAGGCCGAGCGCGAATGGGTGGACGGCTATCTGAATTTCAAGGGCCGCATTGAACGCGACGATTGGGTCAAGCAAGCCAAGGCGCTGGCCAAGGGCGGCGAAGCCGAATACATCAAAGTTTTCGGCAAGAAGCCGCGATAAGTTAGGTGAACCATGCTCGACGATAAAGATCGCATTTTTACCAATATCTACGGCCTTCATGACAAGTCGCTCAAGGGCGCCATGAGCCGTGGCCACTGGGATGGCACCAAGCAGATCCTGGAAAAGGGCCGTGACTGGATCATCAACGAGATGAAGGCTTCCGGCCTTCGTGGCCGTGGTGGTGCTGGCTTCCCGACCGGTCTGAAGTGGTCCTTCATGCCGAAGGAAAGCGACGGCCGCCCGCACTATCTCGTCGTCAACGCCGACGAATCCGAGCCCGGTACCTGCAAGGACCGCGATATCATGCGCCACGATCCGCATACGCTGATCGAAGGCTGCGTGATCGCGAGCTTCGCCATGGGTGCGCATGTCGCCTATATCTATGTGCGCGGCGAATATATCCGCGAGCGCGAAGCGCTGCAGGCGGCGATCGACGAATGCTATGACGCCGGTCTTCTCGGCGCCAACAACAAGCTCGGCTGGGACATGGAGATCTATGTCCATCACGGCGCCGGCGCCTATATTTGCGGCGAAGAAACCGCGTTGCTGGAAAGCCTCGAAGGCAAGAAGGGCCAGCCGCGCCTGAAGCCGCCGTTCCCGGCCAACATGGGTCTCTATGGCTGCCCGACGACGGTCAACAACGTCGAATCGATCGCGGTTGCCCCGACAATCCTGCGCCGTGGTGCCTCGTGGTTCTCGGCCATCGGCCGTCCGAACAATGTCGGCACCAAGCTGTTCATGGTATCCGGTCACGTCAACAAGCCGTGCACGTTCGAAGACGCGATGGGTACGCCGTTCCGCGAAATGATCGAGCGTCATTGCGGCGGTATCCGCGGCGGCTGGGACAATCTTCTCGGCGTCATTCCGGGCGGCTCGTCCTGTCCGGTGGTCAAGGGCGAGGACATCATCGACGCACCGATGGATTTCGACGGCATGCGCGACGTCAAGTCGTCGTTCGGTACCGCCGCCATCATCGTCATGGACCGCTCCACCGACATCATCAAGGCTATCTGGCGTCTCGCTGCCTTCTACAAGCACGAGAGCTGCGGCCAGTGCACGCCGTGCCGTGAAGGTACCGGCTGGATGATGCGCGTCATGGAACGCATGGTTCAGGGCCGCGCCCAGAAGCGTGAAATCGACATGCTGTTCGACGTTACCAAGCAGGTCGAAGGTCACACCATCTGCGCGCTCGGCGACGCGGCCGCATGGCCGATCCAGGGCCTGATCCGCAACTTCCGTCCGGAGATGGAAGCACGTATCGACGAATACACCCGCAACGCCTCGTCGCATGGCGCGGTGCTGGCAGCGGCGGAGTAAAAGATATGGCCGGGCCGGGGACCGAAACGGGGAGGGGAACGCAGACAGGATCTGCCGCAACCTCATCCGGCTCGCCGGCTGGCGATGACCCGTTCGGCATGGCCGAGTGGCTGAAGAACATGCCGAACGGACAGCTGCATCCGCTGATGCAGCACCCGGCGGCGGCAATGGCAGCGGTAACGGCGATCGGTTTCGGAATGACCAGCCAGATCGCCGGCTTCATGCTCGGTGCGATGCAGGGGCTGGCCGAAACGGCGCAGAAGACCGGCGTCGCGGCGGATGAAGTGCCGGTGGCAAAGGTAGAAAAGCCAGCGGAAGCGCCGATGATTGCCGTGAAGGCTTCGCCGGTAGTGAAGCCGAAGGTGATTGCCAAGGCTCCGGGCAAGACTCGGCCGGTAAAGGCCAAGCCAGTTGCTGCGGAGCCGGTTGCGGTTGTTGCGGCCAAGGCTGAAAAGCCGAAGCGACAGAAGGTTGCCCGCGTTGCCGAAACGCAGGCGGACGACTTGAAGCGGATTTCCGGCATCGGTCCGAAGCTGGAGCAGGTTTTGAATGGAATGGGCGTGCGGCGTTATGCCGATGTCGCTTTGTGGAGTGATAAGGACGTGCAGCGCATCGACGACCAGCTGGGTTTTGCTGGCCGGATCGCGCGGGACGGCTGGGTCGCGCAGGCAAAGGCCCTGACAAAGGGTTGAGATTGAGTTTCGGGCGGAAACCGGTGGTTTTAGCTCAAAGATTGGCGTGCCTAATAATATCTGTTCGCCGCTGACGCTGGTGAACGAAAGACAGGATTGAGACTAAGATGGCAAAGCTGAAAGTCGACGGAAAAGAGATCGAGGTCCCGGATCATTTCACGCTGCTGCAGGCGTGCGAAGAGGCCGGCGCCGAAGTTCCGCGCTTCTGTTTCCACGAGCGGCTGTCGGTCGCCGGAAACTGCCGCATGTGTCTGATCGAGGTGAAGGGAGGGCCGCCGAAACCGGCAGCTTCCTGCGCCATGGGCGTGCGCGACCTGCGCCCCGGCCCGAACGGCGAAGCGCCGGAAGTCTTCACGACCACGCCGATGGTCAAGAAGGCCCGCGAAGGCGTGATGGAATTCTTGCTGATCAACCATCCGCTCGATTGCCCGATCTGCGATCAGGGCGGCGAATGCGACCTGCAGGACCAGGCAATGGCCTTCGGCGTCGATTCGACCCGCTACACGGAAAACAAGCGCGCTGTCGAAGACAAGTATATCGGCCCGCTGGTCAGCACCGTGATGAACCGCTGCATTCACTGCACGCGTTGTGTCCGCTTCACCACCGAAGTCGCAGGCATCGCTGAACTGGGCCTGATCGGCCGCGGCGAAGATGCCGAGATCACCACCTATCTCGAGCAGGCGATGACGTCCGAGCTGCAGGGCAATGTTGTTGATCTCTGCCCGGTCGGCGCTCTGACCTCCAAGCCCTACGCCTTCAACGCCCGTCCTTGGGAACTCGGCAAGACCGAATCGATCGACGTCATGGACGCTGTCGGCTCGGCAATCCGTGTCGATACCCGTGGCCGCGAAGTCATGCGCGTCATGCCGCGGGTCAACGAAGAGATCAACGAAGAGTGGATTTCCGACAAGACCCGCTTCATCTGGGACGGCCTGAAGACGCAGCGTCTCGACCGTCCTTACGTGAAGAAGGATGGCCGTCTGCAGCCCGCCAGCTGGAACGAGGCCTTCGCCGCCATCAAGGGCGCGGTTGCCAAGACCAGCGGCGACAAGATCGGCGCAATTGCCGGCGATCTGGCGTCTGTTGAAGAAATGTACGCGCTGAAGGCACTTATTTCCTCGCTCGGCTCGAAGAACATCGACTGCCGCCAGGATGGTGCAGCGCTTGATCCTTCGTTCGGCCGCGCAAGCTACCTGTTCAACCCGACGATCCAGGGCATCGAAAATGCCGACGCGCTGTTGATCATCGGTTCGAACCCGCGCTTTGAAGCCTCGGTTCTGAACGCCCGTATCCGCAAGCGGTTCCGGATGGCTAATTTCCCGATCGGCGTGATCGGCGAACCGGCTGAACTGCGTTACTCCTATGAGTATCTCGGCGCGGGCACGGAATCGCTGGCCGAACTGGTCGGCGGCAAGGGCAAGTTCCTCAGCGTGCTGAAGAAGGCCGAACGTCCGATGATCCTCATCGGTCAGGGTGCGATTTCCGGCGCGAATGGCGCTTCGGTTCTGGCCGCAGCCGCGAAGCTCGCAGGTGCCGTTGGCGCTGTCACTGCAGACTGGAATGGTTTTGCCGTTCTTCACACCGCCGCCTCGCGCGTCGGTGGTCTCGATCTCGGCTTTGTGCCGGGTGAGGGGGGCAAGAGCGCTGCCGAGATGCTTGATGGCACGGACGTGCTGTTCCTGCTGGGCGCCGACGAAATGGATTTCTCCGGCAAGACCGCAGGCTTCACCGTCTATATCGGTTCGCATGGCGACGAAGGTGCACATGGCGCCGACGTCATTCTGCCGGGTGCGACCTATACCGAAAAGTCCGGCCTCTGGGTCAACACCGAAGGCCGCGTCCAGATGGGTAACCGCGCCGGTTTCGCACCGGGCGACGCCCGCGAGGACTGGGCGATCATCCGTGCGCTGTCCGATGTGCTCGGCAAGAAGCTGCCGTTTGATTCGCTTGGCGAATTGCGCGGAAAACTCTACGAAGCGCACCCGCATTTCGCCGCGATCGACATGATCGCGACGAGTGCAAGCGGTGAAATTGCCGCACTTGCACAAAAAGCCGGTGAGATGGGCAAATCGGTGTTTGCGTCTCCGGTCAAAGACTTCTATTTGACGAACCCAATAGCACGAGCTTCCGCCGTCATGGCCGAATGCTCGGCTTTGGCACGCAACAACTTCAAAGCTGCGGCGGAATGAGCGCGAAGGAATAAGACGAAAATGGACGCTTTCATTTCGACCTATGTCTGGCCAACGGCCATCATGATCGGCCAGTCGCTGCTGCTTCTGGTCGCGCTTCTGATCTTCATCGCCTACATCCTTTTGGCTGACCGCAAGATCTGGGCCGCTGTGCAGATGCGCCGTGGACCGAATGTGGTAGGCCCGTGGGGACTTTTCCAGTCCTTCGCCGATCTTTTGAAGTTCGTCTTCAAGGAGCCGGTCATCCCGGCCGGTTCGAACAAGATCCTGTTCCTGCTGGCGCCGCTGGTTTCCGTGACGTTGGCGTTGGCAGCCTGGGCGGTCATCCCGCTCAATGACAACTGGGTGATGGCCAATATCAATGTCGGCATTCTCTATGTTTTCGCCATTTCCTCGCTTGAGGTTTACGGCGTCATCATCGGCGGCTGGGCATCGAACTCCAAGTATCCGTTCCTCTCGGCGCTGCGCTCGGCTGCCCAGATGGTGTCCTATGAAGTCTCGATCGGCTTCGTCATCGTTACCGTTCTTTTGTGCGCCGGTTCGTTGAACCTGACGGATATCGTTGATTCACAGCGCGATGGTCTCGGCACGATGATGGGTCTGCCAGGATCTTTCCTGGATTGGTACTGGCTGCCGCTGTTCCCGATGTTCATCATCTTCTTCATCTCGGCGCTGGCTGAAACCAACCGTCCTCCCTTCGATCTGGTCGAAGCGGAATCGGAACTGGTTGCCGGCTTCATGGTCGAGTACGGCTCGACCCCGTACATGATGTTCATGCTCGGCGAATATGCCGCCATCTGCCTGATGTGCGCGCTGACGACGATCCTCTTCCTTGGCGGCTGGCTGCCTCCGGTCGATGTATGGTTCCTCAACTGGGTTCCGGGCATCATCTGGTTCATCCTGAAGTCCTCGATGGTGTTCTTCATGTTCGCCATGGTGAAAGCCTTCGTGCCGCGCTATCGCTATGACCAGCTGATGCGCCTCGGCTGGAAGGTCTTCCTTCCGCTGTCGCTCGCCATGGTCTTCATTGTTGCAGTTGTGCTGAAACTGGTGGTGTGGGCCTGATGTTTACGCACCGTTTCGCAAAATCAGCCGGCGCCTCCCAGGCCGGCACGTTTGGAGGTTGATGATGGCAAGTCTGTCGCAAGCCGTCAGTTCGCTGTTCCTCAAGGAATTCGTCAACGCGTTTTTCCTGTCGATGCGCTATTTCTTCGCACCGAAGTCGACGCTGAACTACCCGTTTGAAAAAGGCCCGGTCAGCCCGCGCTTCCGTGGTGAACATGCGCTGCGCCGTTATCCGAATGGCGAAGAACGCTGCATCGCCTGCAAGCTCTGTGAAGCGATCTGTCCTGCCCAGGCGATCACCATCGAAGCTGGCCCGCGCCGCAACGATGGCACGCGCCGCACGGTCCGTTACGACATCGACATGGTGAAGTGCATCTATTGCGGTTTCTGCCAGGAAGCCTGTCCAGTCGACGCGATCGTCGAAGGCCCGAACTTCGAGTTCGCCACCGAGACGCGCGAAGAGCTCTACTACGACAAGGACCGGCTGCTTTCCAACGGCGACCGTTGGGAGCGTGAAATCGCCCGCAACATTGCAATCGACTCGCCGTACCGCTGAGACTTTGCATAGGGACTGCGCCTGCCGTTTAAGGCTGGCGTTACACTGATCTTGGGCGTGGCCGGCATGAACCGGTGCGCCAGTGGGAAGGATGGCCTTGGTGCCATGCCTGCCCGGGGAAGACGAAAAAGGCACCGATCATGGGTCTGCAGGCTCTTTTTTTCTATCTTTTTTCATTCGTCGCGGTTGCGTCGGCGTTCATGGTGATTTCTGCACGGAACCCTGTTTATTCCGTGCTGTTCCTGATCCTGACGTTCTTCAACGCCGCCGGCCTGTTCCTTCTGACGGGCGCCGAGTTTCTGGCGATGATTCTGCTGGTTGTGTACATCGGCGCCGTCGCGGTTCTCTTCCTCTTCGTGGTGATGATGCTCGACATCGACTTCACGCAGCTGAGGTCGGGCGTGCTTGAATATGCGCCGGTCGGCGCGCTGATCGGGCTGGTGCTGGCAGCCGAGCTGATCATCGTGGTCGGCGGCAGCTCGTTCTCGCCGGAAATTGCCAAGTCGATATCGATGCCGATCCCGGCGATCACGGACCGAACCAACACGGCTGCACTCGGCGACGTGCTCTATACGCACTACGTCTACTTCTTCCAGATTGCCGGCCTGGTTCTTCTGGTCGCCATGATCGGCGCCATCGTCCTGACGCTGCGCCATCGCGACAACATCAAGCGCCAGGATATCCCCACACAGGTTGCCCGTTCGCCTAAGACCGCTGTTGAAGTGGTCAAGGTGAAGTCGGGGCAGGGCCTTTAAGACGGACGCGAGGTCAAGGAACTCATCATGGAAATCGGTATTTCCCACTATCTGACCGTCAGCGCCATCCTGTTCATACTGGGCGTCTTCGGCATCTTCCTCAACCGGAAGAACGTCATCGTCATCCTGATGTCGGTGGAACTCATCCTGCTGGCTGTTAACATCAACATGGTCGCGTTCTCGCATTTCCTGAACGACATTACCGGCCAGGTGTTCGCCCTGTTCATTCTGACCGTCGCGGCCGCGGAAGCCGCCATCGGTCTTGCAATTCTCGTCGTCTTCTACCGCAACCGCGGCTCCATCGCCGTGGAAGACGTCAACATGATGAAGGGCTGAGCGGCCAATGAATACGATTATTCAAGCCATCGTCTTCCTGCCGCTGATCGGCTTTCTGATCGCGGGTCTGTTCGGCACCTCGATCGGCGCCAAGGCTTCGGAATACGTTACCACCGGCTTCATGATCATTGTCGCGGTCCTGTCCTGGATCGTGTTCTTCCACGTCGCGCTCGGCGAGGCGGAAATGATCAAGGTCACCGTGATGCGCTGGATCCAGTCCGGCAGCTTCGATGCAGAATGGGCCTTCCGCGTTGATACACTGACGGCGGTCATGTTCGTCGTCGTCAACACAGTGTCCTGCCTGGTTCACCTCTATTCGATCGGCTACATGCACCACGACCCGCATCGGCCGCGCTTCTTTGCCTATCTGTCGCTGTTCACCTTCGCCATGCTGATGCTGGTGACCTCGGACAACCTGCTGCAGATGTTCTTCGGCTGGGAAGGCGTTGGTCTGGCGTCCTATCTGCTGATCGGCTTCTGGTACAAGAAGCCGTCGGCCTCGGCTGCCGCGATGAAGGCTTTCATCGTCAACCGCGTCGGTGACTTCGGTTTCGCGCTCGGCATCTTCGGCGTCTTCTATCTGTTCGGCTCGATCAGCTTCGAAACCGTGTTTGCCGCCGCTGCCAGCTATCTGCCGGCTGAAGGCGCTGCTGAAGGTGGCGAAGCCGTCATCAACCTGTTCGGCATGCATCTCGACAAGGCCCATGCGATCACCGCCGTCTGCCTGCTGCTCTTCATGGGCGCGATGGGCAAGTCGGCGCAGTTCCTGCTGCACACCTGGCTGCCGGACGCCATGGAAGGCCCGACCCCTGTGTCGGCGCTGATCCATGCCGCAACCATGGTCACCGCCGGTGTCTTCCTCGTCGCCCGCATGTCGCCGCTGTTCGAACTGTCGCATACAGCTCTGGTGGTCGTCACCGTCGTCGGCGCGATCACCGCGTTCTTTGCCGCGACCGTCGGTCTCGTCCAGAACGACATCAAGCGCGTCATCGCCTATTCGACCTGCTCGCAGCTCGGCTACATGTTCGTGGCTCTCGGCACGGGCGCCTATGGCGCTGCCATCTTCCACCTGTTCACGCATGCCTTCTTCAAGGCGCTGCTGTTCCTATGCGCCGGCTCGGTCATCCATGCCGTCGACGGCGAGCAGGACATGCGCCACATGGGCGGGCTTCGTCCGCACATCAAGTGGACGTTCTGGATGATGATGATCGGCACGCTGGCCATTACCGGTGTCGGCATCCCGTTCTCCGGGATCGGCTTCGCTGGCTTCATTTCCAAGGACATCATCATCGAAGCTGCCTACGCATCGCATTCCCCGGTTTCCGGTTTTGCATTCACGATGCTGGTTATCGCTGCCTGCTTCACCAGCTTCTACTCGTGGCGCCTGATATTCATGACCTTCTATGGCAAGCCGCGCGCTTCGCACGAAGTCATGCATCACGTGCACGAATCGCCGATGGTCATGCTGCTGCCGCTGTTCCTTCTGGCTATCGGCGCGATTGCCGCCGGCATGGTGTTCGGAGGCTATTTCTATGGTCACGACTATGCCGAGTTCTGGCAGGGGGCGTTGTTCACGTCGCCTGAGAACGAACTGCTGGAGCATTTCCACCACGTTCCGGCCCTGGTTGCACTGAGCCCGTTCATCGCCATGATCCTCGGCTTCGTCACCGCCTGGTACATGTATATCCGCTCGCCGCAGACACCAAAGTATCTGGCCGAGCAGCATCGTGGGCTCTACCAGTTCCTGCTCAACAAATGGTATTTCGACGAACTCTACGACTTCCTGTTCGTTCGTCCTGCCAAGCGCATCGGCACCTTCCTGTGGAAGGAAGGCGATGGCCGGATCATCGACGGCTACGGCCCGAACGGCATCGCCGCTCGCGTCATGGACGTGACTGACCGCGTCGTTCGCCTGCAGACCGGTTACCTCTATCACTACGCATTCGTGATGCTGATCGGCATTGCGGCGCTCGTTACCTGGATGATGCTCGGGAGCTCCTTCTGATGACCGATTGGCCCATTCTCTCCGCGGTCACCTTCCTGCCGCTGGTCGGTGTTGCTCTTCTGCTTCTGACGCGTGAAGACAGCGCTTCCGGCCGCCGCAATATCCTGAACATCTCGCTGTTGACGACGATCGTTACCTTCCTGCTATCCTGCTGGATCTGGTGGAGCTTCGATAATTCGAACCCCGGCTTCCAGATGGTCGAGAAGCATGCCTGGCTTGGTACTGGCATTTCCTACCATCTCGGCATTGACGGCATTTCGATGCTGTTCGTCGTGCTGTCGGCCTTCCTGATGCCGTTCTGCGTCGTGGCCAGCTGGCTGTCGGTCGAAAAGCGCCTGAAGCAGTACATGATCGCCTTCCTCTTGTTGGAAGTGTTCATGATCGGCGTCTTCGTGTCGCTCGATATCGTGCTGTTCTACGTGTTCTTCGAAGCAGGCCTGATCCCGATGTTCATCATCATCGGCGTCTGGGGCGGCAAGGAACGCGTCTACGCCGCCTACAAGTTCTTCCTCTACACGCTGCTCGGCTCGGTGCTGATGCTGCTCGCCATCATGGCGATGTATTGGCAGGCTGGCACCACCGATATCGCCGAGCTGCTTGCCTATCAGTTCCCGGCACAGATGCAGACATGGCTATGGCTGGCCTTCTTCGCCTCGTTCGCGGTGAAGATGCCGATGTGGCCTGTCCATACCTGGCTTCCCGATGCGCACGTTCAGGCGCCGACGGCCGGTTCCGTCATCCTGGCAGGCGTTCTGCTGAAGCTTGGCGGTTACGGCTTCCTGCGCTTCTCGCTGCCGATGTTCCCGCTGGCGTCGGACTATTTCACACCGTTCGTCTTCACGCTGTCGGTCGTCGCGATCATCTACACCTCGCTGGTGGCGATGATGCAGTCCGACATCAAGAAGCTGATCGCCTATTCGTCGGTTGCCCACATGGGCTATGTGACCATGGGTATCTTTGCCGCCAATACGCAAGGCGTGCAGGGTGCGATCTTCCAGATGCTCTCGCACGGCCTAGTGTCCGGCGCGCTCTTCCTCTGTGTCGGCGTGGTTTACGACCGCACCCATACCCGCGAGATCAGCGCGTATGGCGGCCTCGTCAACAACATGCCGAAATACGCGGTGGCCTTCATGATCTTCACCATGGCCAATGTCGGCCTGCCTGGCACGTCCGGGTTCGTCGGTGAAATCACCGTGCTGCTCGGCACGTTCCGGGCCAACACCTGGGTTGCGTTCTTCGCCACCACCGGCGTTATCCTGTCGGCGTGCTATGCTCTGTGGCTCTATCGCCGGGTCATCTTCGGCACACTTGACAAGGAAAAGCTGAAATCGCTGCTGGATCTTTCCGGCCGTGAAAAGGCGCTTCTCTATCCGCTGATCGTGCTGACCATCTTCTTCGGCGTCTATCCGGCTCCGGTGTTCGATGCGACGGCAGCCTCCGTGGACGTGCTTATCAACAACTACACTGCGGCCGTGCAGGCAGCGCATGACGTTGCGCTTTCGGCAAATTGACGACAGGACGGGATTGAAATGACGACTGAAACATTCCTTCTGAGCCTGCACCTGTCGACCCCCGAGCTGATCCTTGCGGTCGGTGCCATGGTGTTGTTGATGATCGGCGTCTTTTCCGGCGAGAAATCGTCGGGCATGGTGACATGGCTTGCGGTTGGCCTGCTCGCCGTTTCCGGCGCCTGGCTGATCTGGCAGACCGGCGATGGCCAGGCCTACAACGGCGCCTTCCTCTCCGATCCGTTCGGCAAGTTCATGAAGGTGCTGACGCTGTTCGGCTCCATTGTGGCGTTGATCATGTCGGCGGGCGAGGCGCGTTCGAGCGGTATCGACCGGTTCGAATTCCCCGTTCTGATCGTGCTGGCAACGCTCGGTATGCTTTTGATGATTTCGGCCAACGACCTGATCTCGGTCTACTTGGCGCTCGAACTGCAGTCGTTGGCGCTCTACGTCGTTGCCGCGATGAACCGCGACAACCTGCGTTCGACCGAAGCGGGCCTCAAGTATTTCGTGCTCGGCGCGCTGTCCTCCGGCATGCTGCTCTATGGCATGTCGCTGGTTTATGGCTTTACCGGCCATACCGGTTTTGAAGGCATTGCCGCTGCCCTGTCGGCAGAAGGCCGTTCGCTCGGCCTGGTCTTCGGTCTGGTCTTCATTCTCGCAGGCGTTGCCTTCAAGATTTCCGCTGTTCCGTTCCACATGTGGACGCCGGACGTTTATGAAGGTGCTCCGACACCGGTGACCGCCTTCTTCGCCGCCGCCCCGAAGGTTGCGGCCATGGCGATGCTGATCCGCCTGGTAATTATGCCGTTTGAGCCGATCGTCACCGACTGGCAGCAGATCGTCGTGTTCATCTCGATTGCCTCGATGTTGCTCGGCTCGTTCGCCGCCATCGGCCAGAAAAATATCAAGCGACTGATGGCCTATTCCTCGATCGGTCACATGGGCTATGCGCTCGTTGGCCTGTCCAGCGGCTCGATGGCCGGTGTGCGCGGCGTCTTGATCTACATGCTGGTCTATATGGTCATGACGCTCGGCACCTTTGCCTGCATCATGGCGATGAAGCGCAAGGACGGTAATCATGTCGAAAGCGTCGATGATCTCGCCGGCCTGTCACAGACCAACCCGTTGATGGCGTCTGTGCTGACCGTGATGATGTTCTCGCTCGCCGGCATTCCGCCGCTCGCCGGCTTCTTCGCCAAGTACTTCGTGTTCATGGCGGCGATCGAAGCGCATCTCTACGCATTGGCGATCATCGGTGTTCTCGCCTCCGTCGTCGGCGCTTACTACTACCTGCGTGTCATCAAGGTGATGTGGTTCGATGAAGCCAAGGATGAGTTTGCCCGTCCTTCGGGCGTGCTGCGCCTGGTCTACGGCCTCTCCGGTCTGTTCGTTCTTGCCTATGTTCTGATCGGTGGACCGATCGGCACGGCGGCTGAAGTTGCTGCGCGGACATTCTTTTGACAGGACAAGACCGGATCGGCAGGGTTTCGATCGATCAATTCCGGCACACCGCACTTGGTGACGTGGGATCGACGAACACGGAATGCCTGATCCGGGCGCGTGCGGGTGATCCGGGATTTCACTGGATCACCGCGACGCGGCAGATTTCCGGCCGTGGCCGGCGAGGCCGCAACTGGGCGTCCGAACCGGGCAATCTTTATGCCTCGCTGCTTCTGATCGACCCGGCGCCGATGGAGAAACTGCAGTCCCTGCCGCTTGCGGTCGCCGTGGCGGTCCATCGCGCGATCCAGGCAGTGATGCCGGTAGGTGCCAATCCGGTCTCGATCAAATGGCCGAACGATATTCTGATTGCAGGTAAAAAGTGCTGCGGTATCCTCTTGGAAGGCGAGGGGCTACCGGACGGGCATCATGCGCTGGTCATCGGCTGCGGCATCAATGTCGCGCTGGTGCCGGAACAGGGGCTCTATCCGGTCACCAGTCTGCAGGCCGAAGGTTCAGCAGTTTCGCCGGATGAATTGTTTGCCCATCTGTTCCGCAGCATTGCCGATGCGTTGAACACCTGGAACCGCGGCGACGGCATTGCAGAGATTATTGCACAATGGCGGTCCGCAGCAGGCGGGATTGGCCAGAAGATTACAGTCAACCTGCCGGATCGCTCGCTTTCCGGACGGTTCGAAGGCATAGATGAAGACGGCCGGCTGATGCTCGATCTCGGAGCAGGCATGGTTCAACGCATCGCCGCGGGCGATGTATTTTTTGGATAGAACCCATTTTGGGTGACATAAGGCGCAATCAATCAATGAGCAAACAAGACGAACTCGTCTTCCTGCCGCTGGGCGGAGTTGGGGAAATCGGCATGAACCTGGCCCTTTACGGCTATGGCTCGCCCGCCCACCGCCAGTGGATCATGGTCGATTGCGGCGTGACGTTCCCGGGCCTAGACCTGCCTGGCGTCGATCTGGTGCTGCCCGATATCCGCTTCCTTGCCGAAGAGCGCAAGAACCTGAAGGGCATCATCATCACCCACGCCCACGAAGACCACTACGGTGCATTGGCCGACCTGTGGCCAGGCCTCAACGTGCCGGTCTATGCCTCGCCGTTTACCGCGGGCATGCTGGAAGCCAAGCGCTCCTATGAGCGCAGCCGCGCCCAGGTGCCGATCACCATCTTCAAGGAAGGCGACCGTATCAATGTCGGTCCGTTCGAGATCGAAGCCGTTGGCGTCAACCACTCGATCCCCGAGCCGATGTCGCTGGTGATCCGCACTCCGCTCGGCAATGTCGTCCATACCGGCGACTGGAAGATCGATCATAAGCCGTCGCTCGGTCCGTTGACGGACGAGGCGCGGTTCCGCGCCATCGGCGACGAGGGCGTGCTGGCGCTGATGTGCGACAGCACCAATGCGATGCGCGATGGCGTATCGCCCCAGGAAGAGGAGGTTTCGGCCAGCCTCACCAAGATCATCCAGAACGCCAAGGGCCGGGTGGCAATCACCACCTTTTCGTCCAATGTCGGCCGCATCCGCTCGATCGCCAAGGCTTCAGCTGAAGCCGGCCGCGACGTGCTTTTGCTCGGCAGTTCGATGAAGCGCGTCTGCGACGTCGCCCGCGATGTCGGTCTGATGGAAGGGCTGAACCCGTTCATCGCCGAAGACGAGTTCGGTTATATTCCGCGCGACAAGGTCGTGGTGATCCTGACAGGCAGCCAGGGCGAGTCTCGCGCGGCACTCGCCAAGATCTCGCGCGACGAGATGCGCAACGTGGCGCTGACGGCTGGCGATACGGTGGTGTTTTCTTCGCGTGCCATTCCCGGCAACGAGAAGGCGATCAACGACATCAAGAACGGTCTCATCGAACAGGGGATCCATATCGTCACCGATAACGAAGCCTTGGTGCATGTCTCCGGCCATCCGCGCCGCAACGAACTGCAGCAGATGTACCAGTGGACGCGCCCGCAGATGCTGGTGCCGGTGCATGGCGAAGCAGCCCATTTGACCGCCCAGGCCGAACTTGGCCTGCAGTCTGGCATCAAGACCGTTCCGCGGGTGCGCAACGGCGATATTCTGCGTCTGGCTCCGGGACCGGCGACCGTCATCGGCGAAGCGCCGCACGGGCGCATCTACAAGGACGGCAGCCTGATCGGTGATTTCGAGGAGATGGGCATCGGCGAACGGCGCAAACTGTCCTTCGCCGGCCATGTCGCGGTGAACGTACAGCTTGACGCCCGCTACGATTTCGCCGCTGATCCGATCGTTGTTCCGATCGGCCTGCCCGAATTCGACGACGAGGGCGAGGACATGAACGACACGCTCTATGATGCGGTTCTGGGCGCCGTCGAAAGCATCCCGCGCGGCAAGCGCAAGGATATTGCCATGGTCACGGAAGCGGTACGCCGGGCTATTCGCGGCACGGCCAACGACGTCTGGGGCAAAAAGCCAGTTGTCACCGTGTTCATCAACAAGCTCTGATAGGCCGGGATCGGATCCAATGCTCGGACGTGTCAACCATATCGCTCTTGCCGTTCCGGATCTTGCCGAAGCGGTGGAGCGATACCGGTCGGTGCTCGGCGCTTCGGTGACAGAGCCGGAAGCGTTGCCGGAGCACGGGGTCAGCGTCGTCTTCGTCACGCTTGAAAATACCAAGGTCGAGCTTCTGGAACCGCTTGGCGCTGCATCACCGATTGCGGCATTCCTTGCGAAAAACCCTTCCGGCGGCATGCACCATATCTGCTACGAGGTGGCGGACATTCTTGCGGCGCGTGACAGTCTGGCGGCCGCGGGGGGCAGGGTGCTTGGCGATGGCAATCCAAAGACCGGCGCGCATGGCAAGCCGGTGCTGTTCCTTCACCCGAAGGATTTCTTCGGCACGCTGATCGAGCTCGAGCAGGTGTGACAGAAGACCGCGTGCCGGTATTTATCGGGCGCAGTATTTGTCGGGCGGATGCGAAAGCGCTATAACGCCGCTCACGCGCGCAATGCCGAGAGGCGAGACGTTCATCTCCCTTCGTAACGAGAGACCACCATGCCGATCTTTTCCACCTTCGCGATCTACTTCATCATCTGGTGGCTGGCTTTGTTCATCGTGTTGCCGATCGGCTTGCGGACGCAGGCAGAGGAAAATGAAGTCGTGCCGGGCAGTGTCGAAAGTGCGCCCGCGCGTTTTCGTGCACTTCGTGTCTTCCTGATGACCTCGGTACTCGCTGCGGTGATCCATGCGATCTGGTATGTGCTTTCGGTCCGTATGGGCTATGGCCTGGACTCAATCCCGCAGTTTGCTCCGAAATTCTATTGAGGGATAATCGCTGTAGCTGACGCTACGATAGCGGCAGCTTACCGGTCACTCGCTCAACGCGCCAACAAAAGCACCATAGAATTGCCGCGATTCAGGCGTCAGCGCGCTATTGTTCTCTGGCATGCAGTATAAAAGTCAAAAAAAAACAAGGCTAAAAGCCTTGTTCTTTAAAGTATCGCGTGATCCTTATCCGTTACCGGTGGCTGCGTATAACCGCGCCTAAGATCTTATCCTCCCAAGACTTGACCGCGAAATCGACAAGAATTTAATCTCCCTGCCTCTTTTGTGGGCCAAAACTAGCCCAAACATTATGCGTTGTCATCCGATTTTTTTGCATTTTTGCTACACTCTAGTAAAATTTTTCCGTTGACAACTTCTGTCAAAATCCTGTTACTACCGTGCCTTTTTGACGCAGGTTTTTTGTTTTTCCCTGCCTTGAATTTCCAGGCTCGGTCCCATGTCTTGTCAAAGAAGATGACGGGTTTTCTTCCTGCCGCGAAGCGTCTATGAACGCTTGAGCGCGGTGCGTCCCCTTCTGGAATCAGCTGGCCGGATCATCGCGGCAAACAGTCAAACGGCAGTGTCCGGTTTGCGCGCTTTACACGTGCGCAGGGCCTGCAGGCTCAACGTTATTTCGCCCGATTCCAAAGATAGTGCGAAGTGCTTTTAACTTCTGGAACCCGTTCATGCGCCTGTCCCGCTTTTTCATGCCCATTCTGAAGGAAACCCCGAAGGAAGCGGAAATTGTCTCGCACCGGCTGATGCTGCGTGCCGGCATGGTGCGCCAGCAGTCGGCCGGCATCTATACATGGCTGCCGCTCGGCAAGCGGGTTCTCGACAAGGTGACCCGGATCATCCGGGAAGAGCAGAACCGCGCCGGCGCCGTCGAACTCCTGATGCCGACGCTGCAATCGGCCGAACTCTGGCAGGAAAGCGGCCGTTACGACGCTTACGGCGACGAAATGCTGCGGATCAAGGATCGCAACAAGCGTGACATGCTCTACGGCCCGACCAACGAGGAAATGATCACGGACGTCTTCCGTTCCTACGTCAAGTCCTACAAGGATCTGCCGCTCAATCTCTATCATATTCAGCTGAAGTTCCGCGACGAGCGCCGCCCGCGCTTCGGCACCATGCGCTCGCGCGAATTCCTGATGAAGGACGCCTATTCCTTCGATCTCAACCGCGAAGGCGCTGTGGACAGCTACAACCGCATGTTCGCCGCCTACCTGCGCACCTTCGCGCGGCTCGGTCTGCGCGCCATTCCGATGCGCGCCGATACCGGCCCAATCGGCGGCGATCTCAGCCACGAATTCATCATCCTTGCCGATACCGGTGAATCGGAAGTGTTTTGCCACAAGCACTTCCTCGATTTCGACATTCCGGCCGACGATACCGATTTCTGGGATGCGGCTGCGATGAAGGCGATCTTCGACAAGTGGACGTCGCTCTATGCCGCCACTTCCGAGATGCACGACGAAGCAGCCTTCAATGCCATCGACGATGCCCAGAAGGTCTCGGCTCGCGGTATCGAAGTTGGTCACATCTTCTACTTCGGCACCAAATATTCCGAAGCCATGGGCGCCAAGGTTCAAGGCCCCGACGGCAAGGAGCACACGGTGCATATGGGCTCCTACGGCATCGGCCCGACCCGGCTGGTTCCTGCCATCATCGAAGCCTCGCATGACGAGAACGGCATCATCTGGCCGGCCTCGATCGCGCCGTTCGATGCGGTTGTGATCAACATGAAATCCGGCGACGAAGCCTGCGACGCGGCATGCGAAACCATCTATGCTGCGCTGGGCAACGCAGGATTCGATACGCTCTACGACGACAAGGACGACCGCGCCGGCACCAAGTTTGCGACCGCCGACCTGATCGGTATTCCCACGCAGATCATTGCCGGTCCACGCTCGGTGGCGAGTGGCGAGGTCGAACTCAAGGACCGCAAGACCGGCGCCCGCGAAACATTGACGATCGAGGCTGCCATCAACAAGCTGACCGCCTCGAAATAAGGGACCAGGGAATGAGCGCTGCGACGCTAGAACAGGAAAAGGCAGCGACCGCTCAGGCGCCGTCGAGCCGTCCGTTTTCCACATTCGAGCGCATGGTGGCCTGGCGCTATCTGCGCTCGCGCCGCAAGGAAGCGTTTATTTCGGTGATTGCCGGGTTTTCGTTCATCGGCATCATGCTCGGTGTGGCGACGTTGATCATCGTCATGGCCGTGATGAACGGTTTTCGCACCGAGCTGATCTCGCGCATCCTCGGCATCAACGGCCATATGATCGTTCAGCCACTGGATGGGCCGCTCGATAACTACGCCGATCTCGCGACCAAGTTCTCCGGCGTCAAGGGCGTCACCATGGCGATCCCGATGATCGAAGGCCAGACGCTGGCCTCCGGTCCGGGCGGCGCCGGGACGGGCGCGCTGGTGCGTGGCGTGCGGGCCGACGATTTGGCCAAGATGAAGTCGATTTCCGATCATATCCAGTCCGGCGATCTCGTCGGTTATGCCGCTGGCACCGGCGTTGCAATCGGCTCTCGCATGGCCCAGCAACTCGGCATTACCGCCGGCGGCACGATCACGCTGGTGGCGCCGGAAGGCGACATCACCCCGATGGGCGTCAATCCTCGCGTCAAATCCTATACCGTCTCGGCGATCTTCGAGATCGGCATGTCGGAATATGACGCCTCGATCATCTTCATGCCGCTCGAAGAAGCGCAACTCTATTTCAATGCCGAAGGCATCGCTCAGTCGATCGAGCTGTTCGTCACCAATCCAGATCTGGTCGATGATCTGCGCCAGCCGATCGAGGATGCGGCGGGCCGCCAGGTGCTGATCAGCGACTGGCGCGACCGCAACAAGACCTTTTTCTCTGCGCTTCAGGTCGAGCGCAATGTCATGTTCATGATCCTGACGCTGATCATTCTGGTGGCGGCGCTCAATATCGTCTCCGGCCTGATCATGCTGGTGAAGGATAAGGGTAGCGACATCGCCATTCTGCGCACCATGGGCGCATCGTCGGGCGCCATCATGCGGATATTCTTCATGACAGGGGCGGCGATCGGTATTGTCGGCACCATGGCGGGGGTTCTGCTCGGCGTGATCGTCTGCGTCAATATCGAGTCCATCCGCCAGTTCTTTTCCTGGATTTCGGGCACGACCCTGTTCAATCCCGAACTCTATTTCCTGAGCCAGCTTCCGGCCGACATGAACCTGGGCGAGACCACATCAGTCGTGCTCATGGCCATCGGCCTGTCCTTTCTTGCCACGATCTTTCCGGCCTGGCGCGCTTCGCGCCTCGATCCGGTTCAGGCTCTGCGCTACGAATAATTGGGGATTTCAGACACGATGAATGCGCGCGTGGCATTGCAGCTTTCCGGCGTCGAACGCCACTACAGCCAGGGTGACGAAACCCTGTCGATCCTGAAGGGCGCCGACTTTTCGCTTTATGGCGGACAGACTGTGGCGCTTGTTGCGCCGTCCGGCACCGGCAAGTCGACGCTGTTGCATCTGGCCGGCCTGCTCGAGCGTCCTGACGGCGGCGAAGTGCTGATCAACGGCCAGTCCTGTGGCACGCTCGGCGACGAGAAGCGCACGGCCATCCGCCGCAACGACATCGGCTTCGTCTACCAGTTCCATCATCTGCTGCCGGAATTCACGGCCATCGAAAACATCATGATGCCGCAGCTGATTGCCGGTCTCAACAAGGCCGAGGCGCGTGAGCGTGCGGCCGCACTGCTGGATTACATGCGCATCGGCCACCGTGCCGAACATCGCCCGTCGGAATTGTCCGGCGGCGAGCAGCAGCGCGTCGCCATTGCCCGCGCAGTCGCCAATGCGCCGCTGGTGCTCCTGGCCGACGAGCCGACCGGAAATCTCGACCCGGAAACCGCCGGTTACGTTTTTGAGGCACTGGAGGCGCTGGTGCGCCAGTCGGGCCTGGCAGCCATGATCGCCACCCACAATTACGAACTGGCCTCCCGCATGGACCGTCGCGTCACCATCGAGGATGGCAAGGTCGTCGAGCTCTAGGTCTGGCCGCGTACCGGAGACGCGGGCTGTGGGTAATTACTCCACACCACAGACCTTCTGGCCGCGATCGTCTGTCCAGTCCTTGAGGAAAATCAGCTCGCCATTGGTCGCGATCGGCTTGCCGTTACGCATACCCTTGCCGGTCAGCACGTTGAAATCGCAGTCCGTGGTATCGTCCGGGTTGAGCGTGTCATAGGACGTGTAGGTATATCCAGCCACGGCGAAGTCGAAGTTGCGATAGGCGATCGTCAGCTTCTGTTCCCAGCGGTCGCGGCCGATGGAATCGTTGTGGGTGGTAATCAGGATCGAGCCATTCTGAAGGGCGCTGATCGATGGCGCCCGCCCGGCCATGATCAGATCGCCCCAGACCTTGTTCGGCACCACGGTCTTCAGTTTCAGCCGGTCAGTGCGGCCGTCATTGAGATAGATATAAACAGCGTTATCCTCATCGCTGCCCGCTGCTGGCGCCACCAGCATGGCCAGGTCCGAACTGCCGTCCTTGTCCCAATCGCCCGTTGCAGCATAGATTATGCGATCCGGATCGATGGCGTCTGCCGCCTGTGCCGCAATCGCGGATAGGCTGAGCAGTGTCGTCATTACGGCCAGTGACATCTTCATCAATCATTCCCCGATTTGCGTTTGGAGCGCAGACTAATCGGCCATCCGGCCGGCGTCCAGATACCGGCTGTCTCGCCGAGAGCAGCGGATGGAAAGTGTTTACCATCTCCCATTCTGGCGTACCGAAGATTTGCAGTTGCTGCTTGACGCGTGAACATAAATAGAACATTATGAGAACATAAAGGAAAAGGGAGCCAACCAATGACTGACTTCATTCGTGATCTCGCCGCTTTGACCTCCATCGCCATGTTCATCGCCAGCTTTTCGATCATTGTCATCGGGATGTAAAAACGGCGGCAGCCACCGGCCATTTCTGCGCATTCGCCGCCGCGCGGAAATGGGGAGGGGCTGGGACTGTGGACAAGCCATGTCCGGTTTGAAAATGCTGCCGCATAGTGGATGAAAACTGGACATCTGCGGGTGGAAACGGGATATCCTGAGGCCTTGATAGGAATCGGGGTGTGCCATGGCAGATGCGGTAAACGACAAGCAGTGGGATAGCGCCACTCCGGGCGGCGTATCTCCCCAGTTTGTTCATCTTCGCGTCCATTCTGCCTTTTCGCTGCTCGAAGGGGCTTTGCCGATCAAGAAGATCATCGGCAAGGCCGTTGCCGACGGCCAGCCGGCCATCGGTATTGCTGATACCAACAACCTGTTTGCAGCACTCGAATTCTCCCAGAAATGTATGGACGATGGTTTGCAGCCGCTGATTGGCTGCCAGCTTGCGATCGACATGGAGGATGAAGGCGAGGGCGACAAGCGCGGCCACGCCCAGCATCTGGCCAAGCTGCCGGCTATCGTTTTGATCGCAGCGACGGATGCCGGCTATGTCCGGCTCGTCGATATCGTCAGTCGGGCCTATCTCGGCGGCGAAGGAAACCAGTCGGTTCGTATCGCCTTGTCCTGGCTGCAGGAAGGCGGGGCGGAGGGGCTGATTGCGCTGACCGGCGCCTCTGGCGGGCCGGTCGACATGGCCTTGAAATCGGGACACCATGCGCTGGCGGAAACACGGCTGATGGCGCTTGCCGCGGTTTTTGGAGACCGTCTCTATGTCGAATTGCAGCGCCACGGCAAATATGATCGCCGCCAGGAGAACCGGGTCGTCGATCTCGCCTACAAGCTTGAACTGCCGATCGTGGCAACCAATGAGCCGTTCTTCCCGTCGCCGGCCGAATTCGAGGCCCATGACGCACTGATGGCCGTCGCCCACAATGCGATGGTGTCGGATGACAGCCGCTTCCGCCTGACGCCGGATCATTACCTGAAGAGCCGCAAGGACATGGCGGCCTTGTTTGCGGACCTGCCGGAGGCGCTGGACAACACGATCGAGATCGCCAGGCGCTGTTCCTTCGTCTTGAAGACGCGTGGACCGATCCTGCCGCGCTTCACAGGCGCGACGGACGATCCGAAGGAAGCCGAGCGCGCCGAGGAGATCGAGCTGCGCCGCCAGGCGATCGAGGGCCTGGAAGACCGGATGCAGAAGCTCGGCCTGTCGGCCGGTTATACCGAGACGGATTATCGCGAGCGGCTCGATTTCGAGCTGTCGGTCATCGAGAAGATGAAGTTTCCGGGCTACTTCCTGATCGTTGCCGACTTCATCAAATGGGCAAAGATGCAGGACATTCCGGTCGGTCCGGGGCGTGGTTCGGGTGCCGGTTCGCTGGTTGCCTATGCGCTGACCATTACCGACGTCGACCCCTTGCGCTTCTCGCTGCTGTTCGAACGCTTCCTCAATCCGGACCGCGTTTCAATGCCCGACTTCGACATCGACTTCTGCCAGGACCGGCGCGAAGAAGTCATTCGTTACGTGCAGCGCAAGTATGGCCGTGAGCAGGTGGCGCAGATCATCACCTTCGGTTCGCTGCAGGCGCGCGCAGCACTGCGCGACGTCGGCCGCGTGCTTGAAATGCCGTATGGCCAGGTCGACAAGATCTGCAAGCTGGTGCCGAACAACCCGGCCAACCCGACGCCGCTGTCGAAGGCCATCGAGGAAGAGCCGCGCTTCCAGGAAGAAGTCGACAAGGAGCCGGTGATCGGCCGCCTGCTCGATATCGCCCAGAAGATCGAAGGCCTCTACCGCCACGCCTCGACGCACGCCGCCGGTATCGTCATTGGTGACCGGCCGCTGTCGCAGCTGGTGCCGATGTACCGCGATCCGCGCTCCGACATGCCGGTTACCCAGTTCAATATGAAATGGGTCGAGCAGGCCGGCCTCGTCAAGTTCGACTTCCTCGGTCTGAAGACCTTGACCGTGCTCAAGGTCGCCGTCGATTTCATCCGGAAGCGCAACATCGAGGTCAATCTCGAAGCATTACCGCTTGATGATCCGAAGACCTACGAGATGCTGTCGAAGGGCGACACGGTCGGCGTGTTCCAGGTGGAAAGTGCCGGCATGCGCAAGGCGCTGATCGGCATGCGGCCGGACTGCATCGAAGACATTATCGCGCTGGTGGCGCTCTACCGGCCTGGTCCGATGGAGAACATCCCGGTCTACAATGCCCGCAAGCACGGCGAGGAAGAGATCGAATCGATCCATCCGAAGATCGATTA
Organism: Hyphomicrobiales bacterium; assembly: GCA_900473685.1. Taxonomy (GTDB): domain Bacteria; phylum Pseudomonadota; class Alphaproteobacteria; order Rhizobiales; family Rhizobiaceae; genus Pararhizobium. Next base: position 74,922 of record UCNE01000002.1, on the reverse strand, counting down.
CCTGCTCAAGGAAACCCAGGGCGTTATCGTCTACCAGGAGCAGGTGATGCAGATCGCCCAGGTTCTGTCGGGCTATTCGCTCGGCGAAGCCGACCTTCTGCGCCGCGCCATGGGTAAGAAGATCAAGGAGGAGATGGACAAGCAGCGCACCCGTTTCGTCACGGGGGCCGTCGACAACGGCGTCTCCAAGCCGCAGTCAGACCTGATCTTCGATCTGCTCGCCAAGTTCGCCAACTACGGCTTCAACAAATCGCACGCCGCTGCCTATGCTATCGTGTCTTACCAGACGGCCTACCTGAAGGCGCATTTCCCGGTCGAGTTCCTCGCCGCGTCGATGACGCTGGATATGTCGAACACCGACAAGATCAACGACTTCCGCCAGGATGCCAACCGGCTCGATATCGAGGTGATCCCGCCATCGGTACAGACCTCGTTCCGCCGTTTCGAAACCGGCGACAACCGGATCTACTATTCGCTCGCCGCCATCAAGGGCGTCGGCGAAGCGGCCGTCGATCATATCGTTGACGTGCGCGGCGATGAACCTTTCGCCGATCTCGAGGATTTTTGCTTGAGGATCGACCCGAAGCTTTTGAACCGGCGGGTGTTCGACAGCCTGATCTGCGCCGGTGCCTTCGATTGTTTCGGTTACGACCGGGCGGAGCTGGTGGGCGGCCTCGATCGCATTCTCGGTTTTGCCCAGATCGCCCAGGCCAACAAGATCAGCGGTCAAAGCGACATGTTCGGCGCGGGTGCTGCGACTGGTCCGGAAAAGATCAACCTGCCGCCCTATTCCCCATGGCTCGCATCGGAAAAGCTGCACCGCGAATTCCAGGTTCTGGGTTTTTACCTGTCTGCCCACCCGCTCGATACCTACAATGAGCTGTTGAACAAGATCCGCGTGCAGACCTTTGCCGATTTCGCTGCGTCGGTGAAAAAAGGGGCGGCCGCCGGGCGGCTCGCGGGCACCGTGACATCGAAGCAGGAGCGCAAGACCCGCACCGGCAACAAGATGGGCATTATTGCCTTTTCCGATTCGACCGGCCAGTTCGAGGCCGTTCTGTTTTCGGAAGCGCTCAACCAATACCGCGACCTGCTGGAGCCAGGCAAATCGCTGGTCATGACGGTGCAGGCCGAGGAACGGCCGGAAGGTATCGGCATGCGTATCCAGACCCTGCAGTCACTGGAAGAGCGGTCGCTGCAGATGCAGAAGGCACTGCGCGTCTATGTTCGCGACAGCGGCCCGTTGCGCTCGGTCGCGACACATCTGAATGCGCGCGGCGAGGGCCTGGTGTCGTTTATCGTCATCAAGGACAATGGCCAGCGCGAGATCGAGGTAGAGCTGAACGAGCGCTATCGTATCTCGCCTGAGATCGCTGCGGCGCTGCGGACGGCGCCAGGGGTCATCGACGTCGAACTGGTATAAATCACGCCGTCAGGGTTTTGAGCGGGTGCGGGTGACGGTCACGAAATCCGTGCCGGCACCTGTTTCCTGGCCGAGCCCCATGTCGGAGACGGTCAGCGACGAACCTTCGGCGAGCAGTTCCTCGATCCGCTGGCGCGTTTCGTCCGGCATTGTGATCCGGTCAAGCGTGCGCTCGGCAGCATTGAAGGCCATCGGGTCTTCCTCGACGGTGATGCCAAGGCGCTTTTTCATGGGGCCAGGCAAAGTGTTGTCGAGCGTCATGGCGAACCATTCACCCTTGCCGGTGGCGGCGCTGACGTTCTGGAACTGGAAAAAATGCGTGCCGAGCGCGATTTCCGGCTTGTCGATCAACACCGGTGTTTCGAACAGCGGCTCGAAATCGCGGCGAACGAGAAGCTGGCCGTTCGGCGGCTTGCCTTTGCCCGCCTTGGCATAGAGTGCATCGATAAAGACGGACGTCGGCTTGCCATCGACGGTCAGTTTTTCCGCAGCCTGGAACGCCTTGATGGCGTCTGTCGTCTGCACGCCGGCATAGCCATCAGCAAGGCCGGCGGCATAACCGAGTTCGTTGAGCAGGCTCTGCATATCCATGGTGATTTCGCGCAGACCGCGATGGGTGATCAGCATCCGGATCGGCGGTTCGCGTTTCGTTTCGACGGCCGCCGGTTTTTCCCGTGTCGGCTCGATCGTGGCCACTTCGACGGATTGCGTTTGAACTTGCGAAACGCTTGGCCGCAGCGTGGCGTCCGAGAGCAATTCCGGCTCTTTCCCCTTGGGCTGGAACAGGAACGGATCGGAGATGGCCACGGGCGTCAATTGACGGTCCGAGATCAGGACATGCGCCCCGCGCCCCGTCATCTTGAACAGCTGCTTGGCAAAGGCGTCCGGCATCCGCACGCAGCCATGCGAGGCCGGATAGCTCGGAACGTGGTTGGAAGCGTGCAGTGCGATGCCCGACCAGGTCAGCCGCTGCATGAACGGCATCGGCGCATTCGAATAAATGTTCGATTTGTGGAAGCGGCGTTTTTCCAGGATCGAGAAAATGCCTGTGGGCGTCGAATGGCCGGCTTTTCCCGTCGAAACATTCGAGGTGGCGACCACCGTATTGCCGTCATAGACCACCAGCGATTGCTGGTCCCTGGAAACAACGATCTGCAGGGGTGCCTTCTCGCTGGCAAACGCAACGCTGGCAGATAAAGCGAGGGCGAAGCCGAGACCAAATGTAAAACGCAAAACCATCAGGAACATCCGGGCGCAGGAAACAGAAGATGAGCCTAGCCTGAGAGGTTTAAGGAAACTTTGCAGTTCCGTACGGAACACGGGAATGTGAAGCCGGCTACTTTCGCCGCCCTTTTCCGAAGGTATAGCCGGTCTCGACCGTCGCTTTGCCGAACTTGTCGCGCAGGGTATTGATCGCGGCTTCGGCCGCCGCGCGCCGGGTCGCCTGCGTATCGACGAGATCGGGCGGATCGGCAAGGTCGGGGTTGGAAAGGTCGGAGACGCCGATGCCGATCAGCCGGAACTTGGTACCGTCGGCTTCCTTGTCGAGCAGTTGCATGCCGGTGCGGAATATGCGGTCGGCAAGCCGGGTCGGGCTGTCGAGGCGGCGGTTACGCGTCCGGCTTTTGAAGTCGGCCGTCTTCAGCTTCAGCACGACCGTCTGGCCGGCAATGTCGGCCTTGCGCAGCCGGTGTGCCACCTGTTCGCTCAACCGGCGCAGATGCGTGACCAGATCGTCGTAGTCGCAGAGATCGTCGTTGAAGGTCGTCTCCGAGGAAACGCTCTTGGCTTCGCCGTCGATATCGACGGTACGCTCGTCCTGTCCGCGTGATAGCCGGTAGAGGCGCTGGCCCATCGTGCCATAGCGCTTCATCAGGTCGGTTTCCTCCATTGTCTGCAACTGGCCGATGGTGCGGATGCCGTCGCGCTCCAGGGTGGCTGCAAAGGCCTTGCCGACACCCCAGATCAGCGTCACCGGCCTGTCTTTGAGGAAATCCAGCGCTTCTGCCGCACCGATCACGGAAAAGCCGCGCGGCTTCTGCAAATCCGACGCCACCTTGGCGAGGAACTTGCAATAGGACAGGCCGACCGAGACAGTGATGCCGATTTCCTGTTCGATCCGGCGGGCGAATTTTGCGAGCGTCCGGGCAGGGGGATCGTGATGCAGCCGCTCGGTGCCCTTGAGCTCCAGAAAGGCCTCGTCGATCGACAGCGGCTGTACCAGCGGTGTCAGTTCCTGCATCAGCAGGCGCACCTGGCGGCCGACCCGCACATATTTTTCCATGTCCGGCTTGATGACGACAGCCTGCGGACAGGCCTCCAGCGCCTTGAACATCGGCATGGCCGAACGGACGCCATGGATGCGGGCGATGTAGCAAGCGGTGGAGACCACGCCGCGCTTGCCGCCACCGATGATCACCGGCTTGTCGGCAAGGTCCGGATTGTCGCGTTTTTCCACCGACGCATAAAAGGCATCGCAGTCGATATGGGCGAGCGTCAGCTGGTAGAGTTCGGAATGATAGAGCAGGCGCGGGCTGCCGCAGGCCCGGCAACGGCGAATGCCGGCCGGCTGGCCCGTCAGGCAGTCTCGGCAAAAGCCCGGAAATTGCTGCGCGTCTGTTTGCATGGATCAGAACAAAAGTTGAACATTTTCACGATACCCCCTAAACTGACGAGTCTCAAGGCATGGAAAGGCAATCTTGCCGACCTTTCCAGGAAAGGTGAGCTTGAGCGATTTTTTTGCCCAGCACCGGTCTGCCGGCCGGCACTCAGCGCCGGAAATGCGTCCGGATGATCGCGGCTGCATCCGTCCAGCTGCCGGCCTTTGCGATGCCGTCGCCCGGATCCGGCGCCAGCGCCCGGAACTCTGCGTTCGCCATCAGGTTGATCAGCAGGCAATCCGGCGCATGGGTCTGAACGGATTGCAGATTGCGCAGGATATCGTCGATGAACACCAGCGGCACATCCCGGGCATCGTGCAGGCGCTTGATGGTCGGCCCCTTGGGCTCTTCGCTGGCAAGCAGGGGATAGCGCAAGCCGTGGCGGTCGAGCAGCGACCGGCGAACCGCGGTGTGGCGTGGCGGCATGGCGGTGAGAAAGATGATATCCGCATCGGCGGAAAGTCCGGCCAGGGTATCGACGGCGAGATCGGCAGGCGTCTGCCATTGGTCCTGCAGCCGGAAGAATGTCTCCAGCAGGTCGCTGGTGACCGTATCCTCGACCGGCAGACTGCTGTCCAGATCGACGATATTGCCATGCAGGCGAAAGGAGCGGGGCAAAAGATCGCGGCCGGACGAAAGCAGGAAATTGCGGAACGGCGTCAGGAATTCGAGCACGACCTCATCGATATCGCAGACGATCAGCGGCCGGTCCGCCAAGTGGATATGGTTGAGGTCGAGGCTATCCGCCACGGATCAGAAATCTCCCGGATTGTCCGGGCCGGACAGCATGGCATGGGCGCGCACCACGTCTTCAGGCTCGGTGCCGGTCGCCGCGCAAAAAGCCAGCAGCGTCGGCTCATGGCCCATCAGGAAATCGACGACGCCGGCAAGGAAGCCCGGATCAGCGGCGGCATGGCGGAGCGACGAAGGATCGGTGCCCGTCAATGCCAGGAACCGCCCCAGCAGTTCCGGCTCGTTTGCCAACCATGCGAGAATAGAGATCGCCGTTTCTTCAGCAGGGGTCACGCGTATTCGTCCTTATTGCATTCGGGTAATTTTTTCACTGGATATTACCTGTTTTTCAACCAAATGGCGTTAGCTTCAAGCTTCCGGGACCAGTGAGCCCAACCGCGTCGCAACTTATAGCGATGCGGCAGCCGTGCAAGCCGGAACCGTAAATCAAGGGATCGAAATGCCCAAGCAGGTTATGATTGTTGAAGACAATGAGCTGAACATGAAGCTCTTTCGTGACCTGATCGAGGCATCCGGGTACACGACCATCCAGACCCGCAATGGTATGGAAGCCCTTGATCTTGCGCGCAAACACCGGCCGGACCTGATCCTGATGGACATCCAGTTGCCGGAGGTTTCCGGGCTCGAAGTGACGAAATGGCTGAAGGAAGACGACGAATTGCATGTCATCCCGGTCATTGCGGTCACGGCATTTGCGATGAAGGGCGACGAGGAGCGAATCCGGCAAGGCGGCTGCGAAGCCTATGTGTCCAAGCCGATCTCGGTGCCGAAATTTATTGAGACGATCAAGACTTATTTGGGTGATGCCTGATGCGGCGCCCGGGGCTTTCAACAACAAGGCCCCGCAACGATATTGTTGCGCGTGAGACGAATTTGGAAGCGGAATGGGCTTTCTGTTTCAGGCGCTTATTGGCAGGAAAGATTGCATGACTGCACGGATTCTTGTCGTTGATGACATACCGGCCAACGTCAAGTTGCTCGAGGCGCGTCTCGTGGCGGAGTATTTTGACGTCCTGACGGCGGCCGATGGTTATGAGGCCCTGGCAATCTGCGAGAAACAACCGGTTGATCTCATCCTGCTCGACATCATGATGCCGGGTATTGACGGGTTTGAGGTCTGCGAACGGTTGAAGTCAAACCCGCGCACCGCGCATATTCCTGTCGTCATGGTGACAGCCCTTGATCAGCCGTCCGACCGGGTGAGGGGGCTGAAAGCCGGTGCCGACGATTTCCTGACCAAGCCGGTCAACGATCTGCAGCTGATGTCGCGGGTCAAAAGTCTCGTCCGGCTGAAGAATGTCAGCGACGAACTGCGCCTTCGCGCCGAAACTGCCCACAATGTCGGCCTGCAGGATATGACCGCATCGGACCGGCCCGACGAGTTCGGCAATGTCCTGCTTGTCGACGGCAGGGGCAGTTCGCAGGAACGCATCATCCGTGCGCTAAAGCCGGTCGCGAACGTGACGGCGATGTCCGATCCGCAGGCTGCCTTGTTCGAAGCCGCCGAAAACAGTTTCGATCTGGTGATCGTCAATTCGAATTTCGACGACTACGATCCTTTGCGGCTCTGTTCGCAGCTACGCTCGCTGGAGCGCACGCGCTATATCCCGCTTCTCATCATTGCCGAGCAGGGGCATGACGAGATGGTGGTTCGCGCGCTGGATCTCGGTGTCACCGACTATCTGATGCGGCCCGTCGATCCGAACGAGCTGGTTGCCCGTAGCCTGACGCAGATCCGCCGCAAGCACTGCAACGACCGGCTGCGCGCCAGCGTCAAGCAGACCATCGAGCTCGCAGTCACGGACGGGCTGACGGGGTTGCACAATCGCCGCTATCTCGACAATCATCTGAAGGTTCTCATCGACCGTGCTCTTGCCCGTGGCCGGCCGCTGTCGATCTGCATCACCGATATCGATCGCTTCAAGAGCGTCAACGATACCTATGGTCATGATGCCGGAGACGAGGTGCTGCGTGATTTCGCCCATCGCGTCCGCTCGACGGTGCGTGGCGCCGATCTTGCCTGCCGCTTTGGCGGCGAGGAGTTCGTCGTCGTGATGCCGGACACACCGGCAGATGCGGCCGCAGCAATCGCCGAACGCCTGCGCAGCATTGTCGAGGACAGGAGTTTCGCCCTGCCGAATTCCGATACGCCCCTGTCGATAACCGCGTCGCTCGGTATTGCGACTCTGAACCCGGAAGGCGACACGGCCGAGGCTTTGCTGAAACGCGCTGATATGGCGCTCTATCAGGCCAAGAACAACGGCCGCAACCAGGTGGTTGCCGCTGCCGCCTGAGCCGAAGCAGCCCATGATTTCGAAGCTTCGCGCAGTTTTCCACAGAAAAAGAAACTGCTCGCGATTCGGCGCCGGAAGTTAAGCGGAAAGCTTGCTTGATGACCCTCTCTCGCGCTTAGGTGGCGCGGTAGATTGTATATATTTGCTATTTTAGATTGAGATTTATCGATTAGAAATTTCGGATTTTTTATTAGATCAATAAATTCATATGTTTAAATATGCGCGGCAGCTTATTGGCGCGTGCCGCGTTGCCATTCCGTAAAATTATGAAACAATAATATTACTTTAAATGAGATCATGTTCGGGGATCGGTGGCTCCGGAATATCTGTTGGATGATATATAAGGTAATGGTAAAATTAACCATGCCCGCGTGTTGCCTTGTGCCGTAGTTAAGAATTCATTGATTTTTTTTTATTTTCGGTCAATTCTGAAGGCAAGGGAGAAAAACTCCCATCAGTTACCCCATGATGTCAGGTCCGCCGCATCTCCTGGGTCGTGGGGTTTGTCGGCTGATCTGTTGCCAATGCGGTTCCTCGTGCCGCGGTCGCGGTCAGCCGACGCCCATTGAAAACGCCGTCCCTGTCATGGGGGCGGCGTTTTTTGTTTTGAGGCTTGTCCTGGCGCGGCCGCTTTTCACGCGGCGGCCGCTCCGGAAAGAAGGCCAAGAAAAAAGGCGCCAGGCTTTTCAGCCGGCGCCTTTCAATTCCTCAATGGAACCAGATCTTACTTGATCTTGGTTTCCTTGAATTCAACGTGCTTGCGTACGACCGGGTCGTACTTGGTGAAGGACATCTTGTCCGTCTTCGTGCGGCTGTTCTTCGATGTTACGTAGAAGGTACCTGTGTCGGCCGTCGACAGCAGCTTGATCTTGATTTTTGCAGCTTTCGCCATGGTCGTCCTGCCTTTATAAAAAAACAAAGCCGCGGACTTCCAAGGGAAGGGTCCCGGCAAACTTGGCGCGAAACTACAAATCGCGCCCGAAAAGTCAAGTCCGTTTTGGATTGAAAACGATTCTCACCACGGAAAGTACCACATAAAGCCCGAAGAATCCGGCAATTGCCCAGGCAAAACCGTTATTCCCCGAAATATCCATGGCAGCACCGATGGCCTGGGGGCCAGCGACGGTTCCGACTGCGTAGGAGAAGATGAACGCGGCATTGGCGGCTGCGAGGTCGGCGCCGGTGAGGCGTGAGCCGAGATGACTGAGGCCGACGGTATAAAGGCCAGAGACGCAGCCGCCCCAGAACAGCAGTACGATCGCCATCAGCCACCAGTTTCCCTGCAGGAGGGGCAGACAGAGCGCACCAATCAGGCCGACAACCGTCATCAGTGCAAGCAGATTTCGCCGGTCCTTCATGCGATCCGACAGCAAGCCCAGCGGAATCTGAAAAATCACATTGCCGATGCCCATGACCGTCAAAAGCAGGGCTGCCTGCGATTCGGAGAAGCCGCTGCGGGTGCCGTAGATCGGAAACAGCGACAGGCCACCCGATTCGACCGCGCCGAAAATGAACACGGCGGCGGTGGCGGTCGGCACCAGGAACACATAGCGCATGAAATGCAGCTCCGGCTTCTCGTCGAGATCCGGACTTTCGTTGCGGGCAAGAAAGATCGGTATCGCCGCCAAAAGGATGACGCTGGCGCCAAAGCCAAACGGCAGGATACCGTCGCTGCCGAGGATGGAGAAGAGCAGGGGGCCTGTTGCGAAGCCAAGCGACAGAACCGTACCGTAAATGCCGAGCACGAGCCCGCGGCGGCTTGGCGGGGCCGTGGCGTTGATCCAGAATTCGGAAAGCACGAACAGCACGGTGATGGCGCCGTGAAAGACGACACGCAGCGGAAACCACAGCCAGAAATTTTCGATATAGTAGAACCCGAGGGCGCTGATCGCGGCAAAAACGATGGCCAGCAGCATCGTATTGGCGACGCCGAAGCGGTGAGCGATCTTGGCCGTGACGGTTGCCGCCACCATCGAGGCAAGGCCTGCCATCGCCGAGTTCAGGCCAATCAACGTCGAGGAAATGCCGCGCTTTTCCATGATGATGCTGAGCAGGGGCAGGCCGAGGCCGATCGCGATTCCGACGGCCGTGATGGCGGCGATGGCGGCAATCAGCGATGGCCAGTGAATTTCCTCAACCGGCGCAGGCGTGCCGGACGGCGGCTGTGACATGCAGTGAAATTCCCTAGAGGAGGTCGCGGACAAAGCGCCCATGACGCGTGTAATAGAACGGTACCGGTCTTCCAAAGGGCAGAGATGCGTCCGATTGAAGGCTTGCCCTCAAGTCGCCAAGGATGATTTCGGTAATGTCCGGCAACTGCACGGCCGAGACATCGTTCACATCAATCCATCTCAAATCTTCGAGCTCCCGGCTGTCGCGGATATCGTCCGGATCGACGCCCGCCTCGTCCGTGAACAGGGCGAAGAAATGGGTATCGAACCGGCGCGGATGTCCCGGCGGCGTAATCGCCCGTGCCATATAGCGCAAGTTTGTCAGATCGGGAAGGAAAGGTAACAGAGTGTTTCCGCCATCTTTGGTGCCGATGGCGATGCTTGCCTCTTCGTGCAATTCACGGATGGCAGCAAGCGCGATGGCGCGGAGGCGGCTATTGGAGGTCGAGTTCTTGCAGCAGGTTTTCATGCGCTCCAGCACGTCTGGGTGGATGTCGCCATGAAACGGGAGCCTGTGGTCGTCCCGGTCTCGGCGTCCGCCAGGAAAGACATGCAGGTTCGGCATGAAGACATGCGCCTTGTGCCGTCTGCCGACCAGCACGCGTACCGGCCCGTGCGAGCGGTCGAGCAACATGATCGACGCGGCATCGCGCGGCCGCGGCGACCGAATTTTGACATTATCGAGGGAGGGGCCGTTGTCCGGCCCGTCACTGCTGGCTGTCACGCAGTCCGGTCCGGGGCCGGCAGGGCATCTGCCGGCTGATCGTCGTGACCGCCGAAGCCGTGCATCTTCAAGGCCCATTGCAGGCCGACGACACCGCCCTTGACCGGCTGCATCATTGCGAGCGAGCCGATGATGGTGATCGGTACCCAGATGGCCAGATGACCCCAGTTCGACAACGGCAGGAGCATTTCGGTGGCCATGAAGCCGCCGAGCACGATGTGGCCCATGATGGTGACGACAATGTAAGGCGGAAAGTCATCGGCGCGATGCTGGTCCAACTGCTCGCCACAGGCCGAGCATTCGTGCACGGTCTTCAGGAAGCGGCCGAACAGCTTGCCGCTGCCGCAGGCCGGGCACTTGTTCAGAAGTCCGCGCTTGATCGATCGTCCAACGGGACGATCGACTTCGCGTGTCTGCTCGAAGCGGATTGTTTCCGGAGTGCTGCCAGTTGCCTGCATGTCCATATCCTCATTCTGCGGACGCAAGGCAAATTCCTCACATCCTCTATCGCTTGCCGCGCGGTGGTCGCGTTCCCGGCATCTTGCGAGCGCCGCTGCGATCCCTGCGGCCGGACTTGTGGAAGGAGCGCGTTGCCGTCGGCATCTTGCGTCCTTCGCTGATCATCTCGAAGCGGAGCGCGCCGGCAAGCGGCACGGCTTCCACCAGTTTGACGCGGATCTGATCGCCAAGACGATAACCAAGTCCGGTTTTTTCGCCGGAAAGGGCCTGATGGACCTCGTCATAGATGAAATAATCGCGTCCCAGCGTAGATATAGGCACGAACCCGTCTGCGCCATAGGCCGGAAGAGTGACAAATAGTCCCGCCTTGGTCACACCTGATATGCGTCCGTCGAATTCCTCGTTGACCCGGCCGCTGAGGTGATGGGCAATCAGCCGGTCGACGGTATCACGCTCGGCGGCCATTGCCCGGCGTTCGAAGGTCGAAATCTCGGCGGCGATATCGTTCAGCGCGGCTTCTTCGGCCGGTGTGATGCCGCCTTCGCCAAGCCCCAGCGTGCCCACCAGTGCGCGATGCACGATCAGGTCGGCATAACGGCGGATCGGCGAGGTGAAATGGGCATACTTCATCAGGTTCAGGCCGAAATGGCCGATGTTTTCCGGGCTGTAGATCGCCTGGCTCTGCGAGCGCAGCACCATCTCGTTGACCATGGTCTCAAACGGCTTGTCTGCAGCCTGCGAGAGGATGCCGTTGAAATGGTTGGAGCGCAGGTTGCCGCCCTTGACCAGCGAGAGGTCGAGCGTCGCCAGAAATTCGCGCAGCGTCTCCTGCTTGGCGAGCGACGGCGCATCGTGGACACGGTAGACCAGTGGCTGGCGCTTGATCTCCAGCGTCTCGGCTGCGGCCACGTTGGCCTGGATCATCATCTCTTCGATCAGCTTGTGGGCATCGAGCCGGTCCGGCACGAAGACGCGGTCGACAGTGCCGTCGTCTTTGAGGACGATCTTGCGTTCGGGCATGTTGAGTTCGAGCGGTTGGCGCCGGTCACGGCCGCGCGTCAGGATCGCGTAGGCGTTCCACAGCGGCTTCAGGATCGGCTCCAGCAGCGGTCCGGTCTGATCGTCCGGGTTGCCATCAATCGCCGCCTGCGCCTGATTGTAGGAGAGCTTGGCGGCACTCTTCATCATGATGCGATGGAAGGTGTGGCCAGCCTTGCGGCCTTCCTTGGAAAACCGCATGCGCACGGCAAGCGCCGGCCGGTCGACGCCCTGTTTCAGCGAGCAGAGTTCATTGGAAATCCGCTCCGGCAGCATCGGTACGACGCGGTCGGGGAAGTAGACGGAATTGCCGCGCTTGGCGGCTTCCTGGTCGAGCGCCGATTTCGGCCGCACATACCAGGAGACGTCGGCGATCGCGACGGTGACGATGACGCCGCCTTCGTTGTCGGGCGAGGGGTCAGGCTCCGCATGCACAGCGTCGTCATGATCCTTGGCGTCAGCCGGGTCGATGGTGATCAGCGGCAGCGAACGCCAGTCCTCGCGGTGCGACATCGTGGCGGGGCCAGCGGCATCCGCTTCCTTGATGACGCTGTCGGGGAAGATGTAGGGAATGCCATGCGCATGGATGGCGATCATCGAGATCGCTTTTTCGGTAGCAACGGAGCCGATGACGTTTTTCACGGCGGCGCGCGGCAGACCAAAACGGCCGGAGCGGACGATTTCCACCTCGACCAGATCGCCGTCCTTGGCCGGTCCCTGATGCTCGGCATCGACCTGCATTTCCTCGCCGCGCTTTTCGATCGGCATGATCCGGCCACCGCCGCCGGGCATTTCCCGGAAGACGCCCAGTGCTGCATTGTTGTTACGCTTGCGGTCGAGCACCTTGATGATGCGTGCCGTATAGGCCGGTCCACCGCGATCCTTGGCGGGGAAAATCTTCGCCAGAACCCGGTCACCAATGCCACCAACGGGCATCTTGCCCTTGGATTGGCCAACACTCGACTGACGGATCGAAACGGCGGGTGCGACGCCCGCATCATCCGGCCATTCTGCCGGACGGCCGATCAGTTCGCCATCCTTGTCGCGGGTGGTGATGTCGAGAACGGTGACGGGGGGAAGGGCGCCAGGGCGCACCAGCGAATTGCGCTTCTTTTCCAGAAGCCCGTCCTGCTCCATCTCGCGCAAAAGGGATTTCAACTCGATGCGCGTTTCGCCCTTCAGGCCGAAAGCCTTGTAGATCTCGCGCTTCGACGCCTTGTCCGGGTTTTCCGAAATGAACCGCATCAGCACGTCGCGCGGCGGTACGGCGCCATGAATGATGACGGTGTCGTCTGTGGGCATGATGACCTTCTTGCCCGCGCGTCCGATCCGGACTGCGGGTTTTCCGGGCCGTTCGGTTCGATCGCGCGGGTTTCTGGTCACGTTCAGTCTTTCTTCGCTTTTGCAGCTGTCTTGGGCTTGGCTGCAGCCTTTGGCTTTGCCGCGGCTTTCGGTTTCGCCGCTGCCTTGGGCTTGGCCGATTTGGCGGCCGCTGTATCGGTTTTCGCTGCGGCTTTGGGCTTGGCGGCGGCTTTGGTTGCCTTGCCCTTGGCTGGCTTGATGCCACCCTTGGCAATGCGCTCGGCGATCAGCAGCAACGCATCTTCCATCGTCACCGATACCGGGTCTTTGCCTTTCGGCAATGTCGCGTTGACCTTGCCCCAGTTGACGTAAGGACCGTATTTGCCATCCTTGACGGTAATCGGTCCGCCATCAGGATGGTCGCCGACTTCCTTCAGCGGCGCAGCCGAGGCCCCGCGTCCGCCAGGTCCCTTGGCCTGCTTGTCGGCAAGCACGGAGACGGCGCGGTTGAGGCCGATCGAAAACACGTCCTCGATGCTTTCGACATTGGCGTACTTGCCATCGTGCAGGATGAACGGTCCATAGCGGCCAAGGCCGGACGAAATCATCTTGCCGGTTTCCGGATGCGCGCCGATATCGCGCGGCAGCGACAGGAGGGCGAGCGCCTTTTCATGATCGATACTAGCCGGTGTCCAGCCCTTTGGCAGGCTCGAACGCTTGGCCTCCTTGCCATCGCCGCGCTGGACATAGGGGCCGAAGCGGCCGGAGCGCAGGGTGATTTCCTCGCCCGTATGCGGATCCTTGCCGAGCGCCAGTGGCTCGTTCGAGACTGCCGCTTCATCGCCGCCATTGCTGTCGGATGACAGCTGACGGGTGAAGTTGCACTCCGGATAGTTCGAGCAGCCGACAAAGGCGCCGTACTTGCCGAGCTTCAGCGACAGCTTGCCGGTACCGCAGACCTGGCAGATGCGCGGATCGCTGCCGTCTTCGCGCTTGGGGAAGACCAGCGGTGCCAGTTCTTCGTTCAGCGCATCGAGCACGTTAGTGACACGCAGTTCCTTGGTGTCTTCGATCTGGGCGAAGAAATCCTTCCAGAAATCGCGAAGAACGTCCTTCCAGTCAAGTTCGCCGGCAGAGATCTGGTCGAGCTTTTCTTCCAGCGACGCCGTGAAATCATACTCCACGTAACGCGCAAAGAAGCTCTCAAGGAAAGCCGTTACCAGCCGGCCCTTGGCTTCGGGGATAAGCTTGCGCTTGTCGTTGACGATGTATTCGCGATCAAGCAGCGTCGTTACGGTCGCGGCATAGGTGGAAGGGCGGCCGATGCCGAGTTCTTCCATCTTCTTGATCAGCGATGCTTCCGAATAGCGCGGCGGCGGCTCGGTGAAGTGCTGGGTCGAGTTGATCTTTTGCTTGGCGAGGTTTTCGCGCGCGTTGATTTCGGGGAGACGGCCATCCTCGTCGTCTCCGTCGCTCTGCTCGCCATCTTCCTTGGCATCGGTATAGGCCGCAATGAAGCCGTCGAAACGGATGACCGAGCCAACGGCCCGCAGGCCAGCCTTGTCACCCTTGTTGTCGGCGGTGATCTCGGCGGTGGTCCGCTCGATTTCGGCTGACGCCATCTGGCTGGCAATGCCGCGCTTCCAGATCAGGTCGTAGAGACGCAGTTGATCGGCATCGAGAAACTTGCGCACATGGTCAGGAATGCGGGTGAAGTCGGTCGGGCGGATCGCTTCGTGCGCTTCCTGGGCATTTTTCGCCTTGGTCGAATAGATACGGGCCTTGTCCGGCACGTAACGGCTGCCGAACTGGTCGCCGATGGCGCTGCGTGCAGCGTCTATCGCTTCCGGTGCCATCTGCACACCGTCGGTACGCATATAGGTAATGAGACCGACGGTTTCGCCGCCAAGTTCCACGCCTTCATAGAGCTTCTGCGCCACCTGCATGGTGCGCGATGCCGAAAACCCGAGCTTGGAGGAGGCGGCCTGCTGCAGTGTCGAGGTGGTGAAGGGCGGCGACGGATTGCGCTTGACCGGCTTGGCTTCGATGCTCTCGACGGTATAGGCGGCCCCTTCGAGCAAGGCTTTCAGTTTGCCGGCGTCTTCCCCATTGGTCACGCCGCGCGGAGGCAGGCGGTTGCCGCCGGTGGAAACCAGGCGGGCTTCGAACTCATCGCCACGCGGTGTCTTCAAAAGCGCCGAAAGGTTCCAGTATTCCTCGGATACGAAACGCTCGATTTCGCTTTCGCGGTCGCAGACGAGGCGCAGCGTGACAGACTGCACGCGGCCGGCCGAGCGGGCACCCGGCAGCTTGCGCCACAAAACCGGCGACAGGTTGAAACCGACGAGATAATCGAGCGCCCGGCGCGCCAGGTAGGCATCGACCAGCGGGATATCGATATCGCGCGGATTGGCCATCGCGTCGAGCACGGCCTTTTTGGTGATCGCATTGAAGACGACGCGCTGGACAGGCTTGCCGGCGATCAGCTTCTTCTTGTTCAGAAGATCCAGCACGTGCCAGGAAATGGCTTCCCCTTCGCGGTCCGGGTCGGTTGCGAGAATGAGGCGGTCAGCCGATTTCAGGGCATCGGCAATATCTTTCATGTGCTTGGCGGATTTGGTGCTGACTTCCCAGAGCATGGAAAAATCATCCTCCGGAAGAACCGAGCCGTCCTTGGCCGGCAAATCGCGGACGTGACCGAAGGAGGCGAGAACCTTGTAACCCGGCCCCAGATATTTGTTGATGGTCTTCGCCTTTGAAGGCGATTCCACGACGACGACATTCATGGTCATATTCTCAAAGCAACCGTTCAAAGCTGTGCCAGGCCGGGGAGAGGCGGCACAATGGGAAATATCGATGCCCCGACATGGACAGGGATTCGTCTGCGGTCAAGTGCTGCGTCCAAAATAAGCGACCACAACGTGATGCAACTTATAGGGGATTACATGTGTATTGCAATTAAAGATAAATGCGATATCGTCTTTGGAGTGTAGTATCTGACTCATGGGACACTGGCAGCCGGTGATGCTTCTGGACCCTTGTCTTGAGGTGGATGCCAACACAACCGAACGGTGTTGTATGGTGTTCCGTTCGACGATCATGCGCCTGTCTTGAGTACACCACAGGGAAAACCGATGATTCCGAATTCAACCGGGGCCGGCAGGAAAGAAGCACAGGCTCGCGAAAAGGTCGCCTATATCAGGCATATGCTGGGAGAGCTTCGCGGCGTCGCCGCCCACGAAGGGGCCGATATGCTGTGCTACCTGATCGAAATGGCGTTTGCCGAAGCCAGCGATATCCTGTCCGGCAAAAGGCAGCTGTCATTCTCCAATGCTGAGGGAAACAAGGCCGCCGGGATGCCGGTGAAGCCGTCCGGCAAGATCCAGTTCTAAAAGCACCAAATAGACGGCCGATGCCGAAAGGCCGGTGTGGCGGATGATGTCGTCGACCTCGACGGGCGTTGGTCCCAGTGCATCGGTGATCTGCGCGCGATCGTTCTCGTTCGGCGGCGGTGCCATCGGCCCCGCATCATGTTCGCCCGGCTCTTCTGCCTGCGGTGGTGTGAACAGATCGATGCGGCTGAGCGGTGCAAGCGCCTGCAATATGTCCGCCGCTTCCGTGGTGACGATCGCACCATCCTTCAAAAGCCCGTTGGTGCCATGGCAGCGCGGGTCGAGCGGCGAACCTGGCACGGCAAAGACCAGCCGGCCAAAATCGGCGGCATAACGCGCGGTAATCAGCGAGCCGGACCGTGAGGCCGCTTCGACGACGGCAAGCCCGAGGCTGACGCCGGCAATCAACCGGTTGCGCCGGGGGAAATCGCGGGCACGCGGTTCCCAGCCGAACGGCATCTCGCTGATCGCCAGGCCATTGCCATCGGTTATCTCGTCCAGCAGGCCGATATTTTCGGGCGGATAGGGCTGATCCAAACCACCGGCCAGCGCTGCGATGGTTCCTGTCTCCAGGCTGGCGCGATGGGCTGCCGTGTCGATGCCCCGCGCTAACCCCGATATGATGGAGTATCCGGCCCGCCCGACATCGCGCGAGATCATCGCCGCGAATTTCGCACCGCTGATCGAGGCATTGCGCGAACCGACGATGCCGAGAGAAGGGACGGTGCCGGTGGCCGAATTGCCCTTGCCGGCAAGGAGCGGTGGCGCGCCGTCGATCTGGCGCAAGGTGGGGGGATAATCGGGCTCGCCGATGCCGATGAAACGGGCGCCGAAACGGTGGGCGGCGGTAAGCTCCTTTTCTGCCTCGGCAGTGGAGGCGACCCGGATGGCACGAGTGGAGCCGCCGCGGCGGGATAGTTCCGGCAGCATTTCAAGTGCCGTTTCTGCAGAGCCGAAATGATTGATCAGGTCGCGAAAGGTTGCAGGCCCGACATTGTCGCTGCGAATCAGCCTCAGCCAGGCGATCCTTTGTCGTTCCGAAAGCGCAATCCCGTTTCGTCCTGCGCTGCCGTTCGACATTCTGACCTATCCCTTTTCCCCGATCCGGCCTTCCGTGCCGGCCAAAAGCCGTTGGATATTTGCCCGGTGCTTGATCCAGGTGATGATGCTCATCACCACGAACAGCAGGCCGATCTTTCCATAGCCTGTTGCCAACAATACAACCGGAACAATCAGCGTTGCAACCAGCGCCGCGAGGGAGGAGTAGCGGGTGAGCTTGGCCAAGGTCAGCCAGATGGCGGCGAACACGAGAACCATGACCGGCGCCAGTCCGAGCAGCACGCCGATATAGGTGGCTATGCCCTTGCCACCCTTGAAGCCGAGCCAGACAGGATAGAGATGGCCGAGGAAAGCGGCAAAGCCCGCAGCGATACCCGCCTCGATCCCCCAGCGTGAGGCAATTGCCGCAGCGGCAGTTCCCTTCAGGGCATCCAGTAGCAGCGTCGCTGCCGCCAGCTTCTTGTTGCCGGTGCGCAGAACATTGGTTGCGCCGATATTGCCGGAGCCGATTTTTCGCACATCGCCAAGCCCGGCCATGCGAGTGAGGATCAGGCCGAAGGGGATCGAGCCAAGCAGATAGCCGAAAATCGCAACATCGGCCGTCAGCGCCAGCCCGAGTTGCCAGGAAAATATGTCAGACACCTATTGCCTCCCCAATTCCGCCGCGGCGGAAATTGCCCTCATCCTCCCCCCGCAAGTGGGGAGAGGGAACGACGAAGCTTGCCGTTCTACCTTCTCCTCGTCTGCGGGGAGAAGGTGCCCGCTAGGGCGGATGAAGGGCAAGCAACGCGCTCAATTAAAGCGAATGAACCAGTTTTCCGGCAACATAGGTTTGAACGGCCCGGCCGGTAAAGCGGGCATTTTCAAACGGCGTGTTTTTCGAGCGGGACACGATCGCGTCCTTGCCGAAAATCCAGGGCTCTTCCAGATCGATCAGCGTGATGTCGGCCTTGGCGCCTGGCTTCAGCGTACCGGCATCAAGCCCAAAAATCTGGGCTGGGCGGGTGGACATGGCATCGATCAGCCGCATCAGGGGCACGGTGCCGCTGTGATGGAGGCGGAGTGCCGCGGCCAGCAAGGTCTCCAGCCCGATCGCGCCGTCGGCAGCATCGGCAAACGGCAGGCGCTTGGTGTCGACGTCCTGCGGATCATGTGAGGAGACGATGATGTCGATCGTGCCATTGGCCAGCGCTTCTACCATCGCAACGCGATCGTCTTCACCGCGCAGCGGCGGCGACAGCTTGAAGAAGGTGCGGTATTCGCCGATATCGTTCTCGTTCAGCGTCAGATGGTTGATCGAGATGCCGCAGGTGACGTTGGCGCCGCGCTTGCGGGCGGTAGCAATCGCCTCGGCCGATTCCGGCAGCGAGATCTTTGCCGCGTGATAGGCGCCCTTGGTCAGTCCGGCGATGCGCAGATCGCGCTCCAGCGGAATGATTTCGGCTTCGCGCGGCACACCGGAAAGGCCAAGCCAGCTGGCGAGCAGCCCTTCATTCATGACGCCATCGGCACCGAGATATTTGTCGCGCGTCTCGAGCGAGATGACAGCGCCGAATTCGCGGGCATAGGTCATGGCGCGGCGAAGGACGAGCGTGTCGTGCACGGGGCGGCGGCCATTGGTGAAGCAGACGGCACCGGCTTCACGCAGCAGGCCGAACTCGGTCATCTCTTCTCCGTCGAGGTGCTTGGTCAGCGCCGCCGCCGGATAGACATTGATCAGCGCCTTGTCGCGCGCCGTCTTCTGGACGAACTGCACCAGCGCGATGTCGTCGATGACAGGATCGGTATCGGGCATGGTGATGATCGAGGTGACGCCGCCGGCGGCGGCAGCCCGCGATGCGGATTCGATGGTTTCGCGATATTCGCCGCCGGGTTCGCCGACGAAGACGCGGGCATCGACCAGACCGGGCACGGCAACGAGGCCGGTGCAGTCCTTGATCTCGGCGCCTTTTGGAGCGCCCTGGTTCTGGGCAGCCTGTCCCGCGGCAGCGATCAAACCATTTTCAACGATGATATCGCCGGTCTCATCGAGGTTGCGCGAGGGGTCGATGATGCGCAGGTTTTTCAGGACAAGGGCGTTGCTCATGTGCGTGGCCCCTGGTTCTGCGAAAGAAGAAGCGTTTCCATCACGGCCATACGCACCGCAACCCCCATTTCAACCTGCTGCTCGATGACGCTCTGCGGCCCATCGGCGATCTCGGAAGCGATTTCGACGCCCCGGTTCATCGGGCCGGGATGCATGACGAGCGCGTCTTCCTTGGCGGCCTTCAGCTTTTCGGCATCAAGCCCGTAATAGCGGAAATATTCGCGCACCGACGGGACGAAGGAACCGGCCATGCGCTCGCGCTGCAGGCGCAGCATCATCACCACGTCAGCATCCTTCAGGCCTTCTTCCATTGAATGGTAGACCTCGGCACCCATGTCGGCGATGCCGGAGGGGAGGAGTGTTGCCGGTGCAACGACGCGGACGCGGGCGCCCATCTGGTTCAGCAGAAGGATATTGGAGCGGGCAACACGCGAATGTAAAACGTCGCCGCAGATGGCGACGATGATGCGCGACAGCTTGCCCTTGGCGCGGCGGATGGTCAGCGCGTCGAGCAGCGCCTGGGTTGGATGCTCGTGCTGTCCGTCGCCGGCATTGACGACTGAGCAAGAAACCTTCTGGGCCAGCAAGGCGGCGGCACCGGCGGACGAATGGCGCACGACCAGCACATCCGGGTGCATCGCATTCAGCGTCATCGCCGTGTCGATCAGCGTTTCGCCCTTTTTGACCGACGAGTTGCTGACCGACATGTTCATCACGTCGGCACCCAGCCGCTTGCCGGCCAGTTCGAAGGAGGATTGTGTCCGCGTCGAGGCTTCGAAGAACAGGTTGATCTGCGTCAGGCCGCGCAGCGTCGTGGTCTTCTTTTCTCTCTGGCGGGAAATCTTGACGGCTTCGTCGGCCCTGTCGAGCAGGACGGTGATGTCCTGTTCGGTCAGGCCCTTGATGCCGAGCAGGTGGCGATGCGGAAAGAAATCCATGGGGAGCCGCCTCATTTGGTGAAGTTGCGAGGGTCTATAATGACTGCAGCGCCACGCGGCAAGGCAAAGGCTGTGCAAACCCGTCGCATACCCACGCTTTTGTGGCACCGGTTTTGTGGCCCTTGCGCACCGCAGAGAAATTGTTGCGGGAAGCAGCATTTATCCCGTGCCGCTGCTGTTCCTAAGCATGGGGACTTGGGTTAGAAACGCGGCATGACTCTGAACCGCACCGAACAGAAATTAGCCGATCTGAACCAGCCGAAACCCTGGTCGGGGATCAATGCCTTCCGCTCCGACCCGCTGCTGGTCGACATTGCCGCGTCGATGCCGCGCACTTTGCGCGACGATTTCGAGACGATCGGCCGTTACGTGACCTCACCGGAGGCGCAGGATCTGGCGCGCATGGCCAATGAGGGCGTGCCGAAGCTGCGCACCCATGGGCCGCGCGGCGAGCGGCTGGATCAGGTGGAATTCCACCCCGCCTGGCACGCGCTGATGCGCCGTTCGGTGACGTCAGGCCTGCATGCGTCTGCCTGGGAAAACATCGCCGACGAGCGCGGCCGCTCGCACAAGGCGCGCGCCTTGCGTTTCTATCTGACGGCGCAGCTGGAATGCGGCCATCTTTGCCCGCTGACCATGACCAGCGCCTCGGTGGCTGCGATCTCGGCGTCTCCGGCTGTCCAGAAGGAATGGGCGCCAAAGATCCTGTCGCGAAAGTATGATTCGTCCAACCGGCCGTGGATGCAGAAAGCCTCCGTCACCATCGGCATGGGCATGACGGAAAAGCAGGGCGGCACGGATGTGCGCGCCAACACCTCGACGGCTGAGCGCGTTGGTGAGGGGATCTATCGCCTCAACGGCCACAAGTGGTTCATGTCGGCGCCGATGAGCGATGCCTTCGTCATGCTGGCGCAAACCCGTGATGGTCTCGGCTGCTTCCTCGTTCCGCGTCTTCTCGAAGATGGCTCGGCCAATGGCCTGCGTTTCCAGCGGCTGAAGGACAAGCTCGGCAACCGCTCGAATGCGTCATCCGAGGTCGAATTCTCCGATACGTTCGGCTTCGTGCTCGGTTCGCCGGATGCGGGCATCCGTACTATTCTCGACATGGTGACGCTGACGCGGCTGGATTGCTCGCTGGCCTCCGCCGGCATGATGCGGGCGTCGCTGGCCGAAGCCGTGCATCATGTGCGGGGCCGCAAGGTCTCCGGCAAGCCGCTGGTAGCGCAACCGATGATGACGCGGGTTCTGGCCGACATGGCGCTCGATGTCGCAGCCGCCAGCGCATTGTCGTTCCGTCTCGCCGAAGCCTTCGACAAGGCACGCGACAGCGCGGAAGACGCGGCCTATGCGCGGATCATGACGCCGGTTGCGAAATACTGGAGCTGCAAGATTGCGCCCGGGCTGATCGCCGAGGCGATGGAGTGCATCGGCGGCAGCGGTTATGTCGAGGAACGGCCGATCGCCCGGCATTATCGAGAAGCCCCGGTCAATGCGATCTGGGAAGGCTCCGGTAATGTCATGGCGCTGGACGTTTTGCGCGTGCTCACCCGTGGCAAGGATCTGTTCGAACTGCTGTTCCAGGTGATCAGTCGCGATCTCGGCCCATCCGCCAAGAAAACCGTCGATGTGCTGCGTGCGGCGGCATCACTCTGCGAGCGTGACGAAGGGGCCGCCCGCATGCTGGTCGAGCAGCTGGCACTGGCTGCCGCGGCCGCCGAACTCTACCGGCTCGGGGCAGGGCGGATTGCCGATGCGTTCCTGGAATCGCGGCTGGCGGCCGGCTGGCGCTCGACCTATGGCATGCTCGATTCGCGTTTTGATTCCGCCTATATCGTCGACCTGCTCTATCCGGCGGCGATATAACCGGTCACCGTCAGCACGAGCGGAATGGTAAAGAACGACACGACGGTCTGGATGGTGGCGACCGCGGCATAGAGCGGTGCGTCGCCCCCCATCTGCTTGGCAAGCAGATACCCGTTCATCGCCGTTGGCACGCTGGCGCCAAGCGCAATTACCAGCAGCGCATCGCCGCGAATGCCGAGCAGATAAGCGGTGCCGACCATGAACACCGGCATGACGATCAGTTTTAGAAAGACCGCGAGCAGGGCAACCATGCTTGGCCGCAACGCGTCGGAGACCTTGAGCCCAGCCCCGACCATGACCAGACCGAGGCTGAGCGAGGCACTGGCCAGCATCTCGACGGCGGTCAGCACCGGTCCGTAGACGGGAACCTGGACAAAGTTCAGCAAAATACCCAGCACCGAAGCGACGATCAGCGGATTGGTGGCGATCTTGAAAACGAAGAATCGCAAGCCCTTGGGGCCGCCGTTGAAGCCGATCAGCACGCCGATATTGTAGAGATTGATCGGGATGATCACCAAGGTCATCACCAGCGCCGTCAGGCTGAGGCCGAGCGGCCCGTAGAGTTTCTGTGCGATGGCCAGCGCCATGAAACCGTTCCAGCGCGTCGCCGTCTGGAAGATCGAGGTGAAGGCGGCGGACGAGACATGGCGGGCGCGCAGCAGCGGCCAGAGCAGCAACAGCGCTCCGGACATCAGAGTGATACTGCCGATTGTTGCCAGTGCCGTCGCATCCGTCTTCATGCCGGCAAAATCAGCCGTTGCCAGCGTCGAAAACAACAGGGCAGGGAACAGGACGTAATAGCCGAGCTGCTCCAGTCCTTCCCACAGCGTGTTGTCGACCAGCGATGAACGTTTCAGCCAGACACCCAGCGAAACAAGCAGGAATATCGGCAGGATGCTTTCGAAGATGATCGTCATGGGAAGAAGGCCCGAAGGAGGGGGAGGAGTCCACCGATAGCTGCTTGTCCACAGCGCGGCAACACAACGCCCGGAAATTAACCTTAACAAATGGTTTACGTTGCGCGGTCAGGGTTAACGGGCAAGAGTGGCCGTGAAGAGATTTTTAACTTTGCGGAATGGAGCACGTTCGGTGAGAACTGGCTTGGTCATCATCATGACGATGTTTTTTGCGAGCCTTGCGCTCGATCTGGCGGTTCCGGCTGTCATTCTCGTGAGCTTGCTTGCTCTGGATTGGCTGTCGGCGCAGGTCAAGCACGGCACATTCGTGGAGGGGAGAACAGCATGAAGTGGTTTCTTATCCTCTGGGCGTGCCCGGTCATCCTGCTCACCGGCTGGTACGGGCTATCCTACTACGACATGAGTTTCGGCATCTTCATGCTGACGCGGCAGGCGCATGACCTGGTCTTCGCTATCTACGGCAATGTGCTCGGGATTCCGCCGGAAACCATTCCGCCGCTGGTGGCGCGCGCCATCGTCTTCGACAGCTTTTTGGTGTTTGCCATCATTGCCTACCGCAAGCGCCGCCAGATCCGCGCCTGGTACAACAAGCGCTTTCCGTCCGCTCAGAAAGACGAATCGGGTGCAGCAGCCTTTGCCAAGGATGCCAACCTGTCGAGCGCGCCCTGAAGAATGAACGAGGCGGCGGCCGAATCGATCCGGTCCGCCCGCTTCTTCCGCGAAACATCCATCTCGATCAGCACCCGCTCGGCCGCCACCGTCGATAGCCGTTCGTCCCAATAGACGAACGGCAGGTCTGTCTTCTGCGCCATGTTGTGCACGAATGCCCTTGTCGCCTGGGCGCGCGGACCGGCAGACCCGTCCATGTTGATCGGCAGGCCGATGACGAAGGCGGCAATCCTTTCCTTCTCGGCCACGGCCAGCAGCGCCTGCGCATCCAGGCCGAACTTCACCCGCTTGATCACGTCGCGTGGCGTGGCAAAGCGGCGCCCGAGATCGGACACAGAGATGCCGATCGTCTTGGTGCCGAGATCAAGGCCTGCGATGGCCTGACTGGGCAGGAGGGCGGTTGCGAGGTCTTCGATGCTGAGAACAGCCATGTGATTTGCCGATTCGGTCTTTTAGGATTACTCGGGTGATCCATATCCCTATCCTGGCACCAAATCATCCCCACTGCCAATTCCTGTTGCAAATCAAGGAGTATTTCCATGAAGATCAAGTGGCTCGGACATTCCGCGTTCCATCTGGAAACCGCCAAATCGAAAATCCTCATCGATCCGTTCTTCACTGGCAATCCGTCCTTTGACGAATCTTCGCGCAAGGATGCGGCTGCTGGCCTGACCCACATTCTTCTCACACACGGCCATGGCGATCACGTCGGCGATACGATTGCGCTCGCCAGGGAAACCGGCGCGACCGTGGTTGCCAATGCCGATCTGGCGGCTTGGCTGGGCTCGAAGGGTGTCAAGGCAATCGAAATGGGCAATACCGGCGGCACGATCCATCTCGACGGCTTCTCCACCACCTTCGTCAATGCGCTGCATTCCTCGGCGCAACTGACCGAGGACGGCGTCTCGCATTCGCTCGGCAATGCCAATGGCTTGGTGCTGCATTTCGAGGACGAGCCGACGCTCTATCATATGGGCGATACCGATATCTTCTCCGACATGGGGCTGATCCAGGAGCTGCATCAGCCGGAAATCGGCCTGGTACCGATCGGTGACCGGTTCACCATGGGCGGTGCCGTGGCAGCGCTCGCCTGCCAGCGCTTCTTCAAGTTCGCAACGGTTCTGCCTTGCCACTACGGCTCGTTCGGCATCATCGACCAGACACCGGATCTGTTCATCGCCGGCATGGATGGCGCGTCAGTGAAGGTGGAAGCGCCCGCAGTCGGCGGCATTGTTGCCGTCTAGGCGGCTCTACTTGCATTCCCCCGTTGCGTGGCAGCACTGCGGCTATTATAGCGGGGGAAAGTTCCTTGAAGACCGGAGACACCCATGTCCGTAGACCTCGCCACCGTGAAGCGCGTCGCGCGCCTTGCCCGCATTGCCGTCACCGAAGAGGAAGCGCAGCGCATGACCGGCGAACTGAACGGTATCCTCGGCTTCGTCGAGCAGCTTTCCGAAGTCAATGTCGATGGCGTCGAGCCGATGACATCCGTGACCCCAATGGCGATGAAGAAGCGCGTCGATGCGGTGACCGATGGCAACAAGGCGGAGGATATCGTCGCCAATGCGCCGAACGAGGACCGCAATTTCTTCCTGGTCCCGAAGGTTGTCGAATAAGCCTTTGCCGCTGCCGCCGCCCGAACGCACCCGATTTTGAAAGCCTGCCATGACCGACCTGACCCGCCTGACCATCGCTGAAGCGCGCACCAAGCTGAGCTCCAAGGAAATCTCCGCCGTCGAACTGACGGAGGCCTATATCGGCGCGATCGACGCAGCCAATGGCGCACTGAATGCCTATGTCGTCACCACACCGGACAAGGCCCGGGACATGGCCAAGGCGTCGGATGCCCGCATTGCCGCTGGCAAGGCTGGTGCGCTCGAAGGCATTCCGCTCGGGATCAAGGATCTGTTTGGCACCGAAGGCATCCATACCCAGGCCTGCAGCCACATTCTCGACGGCTTCAAGCCGCGCTACGAATCCACCGTCACCCAGAACCTCTGGAACGACGGCGCCGTCATGCTCGGCAAGCTCAACATGGACGAATTCGCCATGGGTTCGTCGAACGAAAGCTCCTATTACGGCCCGGTGAAAAACCCCTGGCGTGCCAATGGCTCGAACCTTGATCTGGTTCCGGGTGGTTCTTCGGGCGGCTCGGCCGCAGCCGTTGCCGCCTTCCTCTGCGCTGGCGCGACCGCGACCGATACCGGCGGCTCGATCCGCCAACCGGCAGCCTTCACCGGCACCGTCGGCATCAAGCCGACCTATGGCCGCTGCTCGCGCTGGGGCATCGTCGCCTTCGCGTCGTCGCTCGACCAGGCGGGTCCGATCGCCCGCGACGTGCGCGATGCGGCCATCCTGTTGAAGTCGATGGCATCCGTCGATGCCAAGGATACGACCTCCGTCGATCTGCCGGTGCCCAATTACGAAGCCGCGCTTGGCCAATCGCTGAAGGGCATGAAGATCGGCATTCCGAAGGAATACCGCGTCGATGGTATGCCGGGCGAAATCGAAACGCTGTGGCAGCAGGGCATTGCCTGGCTGAGGGACGCCGGCGCCGAGATCGTCGATATCAGCCTGCCGCATACGAAATATGCGCTACCGGCCTATTATATCGTCGCCCCGGCCGAAGCCTCGTCCAACCTTGCCCGCTATGACGGCGTCCGCTACGGCCTGCGCGTTGACGGCAAGGACATTGCCGACATGTATGAAAAGACCCGCGCTGAAGGCTTTGGAACCGAGGTCAAGCGCCGTATCATGATCGGCACCTATGTGCTGTCGGCAGGCTACTACGATGCCTATTACCTGCAGGCCCAGAAGGTCCGCACCCTGATCAAGCGCGACTTCGAACTGGCCTTCCACGCCGGTGTTGACGCGATCCTGACGCCGGCCACCCCGTCCTCCGCCTTCGGCATTGCCGACGAGGATCTGGCGTCCGATCCGGTCAAGATGTACCTCAACGACATCTTCACGGTGACGGTCAACATGGCCGGTCTGCCGGGCATCGCCGTTCCCGCCGGTCTCGACCACAAGGGCCTGCCGCTCGGCCTGCAGCTGATCGGCAAGCCGTTCGAGGAAGAAACACTGTTTAAGACGGCGCATGTCATCGAACAGGCCGCCGGAAAGTTCCAGCCGGCCAAGTGGTGGTGATTTTTGAATAACGTCGATTTTGAGCGATGACGATCCATCGAACGGCCGTGTTGAGACTTCAACCCGGCCGTTCGGCGTTTCAGCACCTGTGACAGGCGTTTGCAGTTTTCTGCCGAATTCGGCACAGCCGCGAAATGTGAATCCAGTCAGGCGAACCAGAAGTCGCTTGCACCCAGATTGCCCACCCCGGCAATGGTGAGATCGTTGCCGGCATCAAAGTGAAGGATGCTGCTCCCTCCGGACAGTTCGATGTCCAGATCGCCGAAATGGTGAATGCCGATTGCGGCAAGGGCCTTCAGGTCGATGATATCCTTGCCCTTCTGGAAGTCGGCCGTGTCATGTCCGTTTTGCGGAGCAAAAACGAACCTGTCGGAACCGTTGCCTCCAATCAGGGTGTCGTTGCCGGTGCCGCCTGTCAGCGTGTCGTTTCCCACGCCACCCTTGAGAACATTGCTGGAGCCGCCGACGGTGGTGAGATGATCATTTCCCGAGCCGCCATCCAGAAAACTCGTTCCGACTGAATCGCTCCCGACTGTCGCCAGCAGCGTGTCGTTGCCGGAGCCGCCGTAGAGACGGTTCACGGCCTGGGAACCATCTGGCGCAGCATCGGCAGCTTTCACGGAGAGAAAGGCTTCGAGGCGGTCATTTCCTGATCCTCCATCCAGGACATTGGAAACATTGTAAAGGTCATGGCCTGGAAAGCCGGGTCCGCCGTGCGCGTCGGCGTCGAGACGGGCTACTAGGACATCTTTTCCTTCGCCACCCTTCAACTGGTTCAAAGCGGTGACAAATCCGCCACGCGCTGTCGAAACTGCACTGAGGCTGTCATTTCCTTCTCCGCCATCCAGGCGGCTGGTAACATCTGTGATCGTGTTCTCGCCGTCGGTGACATGCGTCGCTTTCAATATGTCGTTACCCTGTTCACCCCAGAGTTCGTTTATGCCGACCGGTGCTCGCGAGTTGGAATCGGTTAGATTATAGGCTTTGAGAACATCGTTGCCCTCGCCGCCATGAAGGGTATTCGACACCAGCTTGGTGCCATTGGACATCCCAAGGGCCGAGGCATCGAGAACGTCGTTTCCACTCCCGCCGCTGAGAATGTTGATGGCTTCGGCGACAGACCCATTGAATTCCGTTTTTGCCTGCGCCGTGATGTTGTCGTTACCGGTGCCCCCGGCGATGCAATTCTTCACGACCTGATTGTCGAGTGCGCCGTGGGCATCAGCAACGGCATTGATGATATCGTTGCCACTCCCTCCAAGAATGTGGGTCTCCAGCCTGACGTTTCCGGATACCGGCAGCAGCAAATCCACCTTTGCCGAGATAAGATCGTTTCCCTGTCCGCCGTTCAGGAAGATCTTTGCGGTCAGATCTCTGTCGTGCAGGGTGACGTTGCCGCCCTGAAGGCTGACGATGGCGTTGAGCGTATCGTTGCCCGCATCACCACTCTGGATCGCGAGCCCGTGAACAGCTTGGGCGCCTTGCAGCGGGACGATGATTTCGGTCGTCAGTTTGTCATTGCCGCTGCCGCCGAGTAGTGCCGTTCGGTTGAACGCGCTGTTCAGGGTATCGTTGCCGCCCAGTCCGGCGACAACGTCGCCTTGGGCTTTTGCGCTGAGCGTGTCGCCGCGATTGCTGCCAATCACGATGTTGATCGGATTTATGAGATAGAGCCAATCAAGCGTCGTAACATCTGCCATACGCTGGCTGATGGCCATCGCCCATTGCGTGGGTAGACTTTTCATCCCGTTGAAAAATACCATTTTCTTCTCCGTTTCGAAAAATGTTGCCAATACCCCGTCCCGGAAGGAACTCGGGCGGCACCATCGTTTCTCTGGTAGTAGGCGGGATCGTTGTCGCGTTGAGCAGACAGTCCGGCGACAGGAATCATCGCTCAAAGGAGCAACGGTGGCCAGTGGTGCAAAGGTTGTCATTTGGACTGAATTTCATCTGAATGGATGAGCCCAGTAACTCACAAGTGCTTATTGGTCGGACGGGCCAAATGGTGGAAGGCATAACGACAACGAGTTGCGAAAAGATCTGAGGCGTCAGATTGGCCGATCGCAGCACCGGCGGCGGCGTGCGTCCGGTGGTTTTCGGATGAAGCCGGACGCGGCGGCGACTGGCCAAGTATCGATTTGGATGGTTTCATGAAACGAGAAAGGCACTTCATGATTCGCCACGCCGATGAAAAAGACGTGCCCGTGCTTGTCGACATAGGTTTGCAGGCCTGGGAAAAAGCCGTTTCCGGCGTTGCCGATGCAGGCGCTATGCGCCGGGTGGCCGAACTGTCCTTTTTGTCCTTCCTGCGTTCGAACTGGTTTTTGGTAAGCGTTATCGAAAACGGTAGCGCGGTTGCCGGCTGGGCGGCGCGTGAAGACAGGGACGGGACGATTTCCGACCTCTGGATCACACCCGCGCTGCAGCGAAGCGGTCTTGGATCATCCCTGCTTGCCGATCTGGAGCGCAAAATATTGGCTGATGGCTTTCAGGCTGCTGCGCTCAAGACACATGCACAGAATGCTCAGGCCATCGATTTCTTTCGCAAGCATGGCTATGCGGTCAGTTCGCTGTCGACGGCTTATGCCCCGAAGCTCGACCGGGATATCGAATCGGTTGGTTTGACGAAGACGCTGCGGGAGCCTGCTGTCCATCAGGATAAGCAGTGGTTCTGAGCAGCGATTAAAAAAACCGGCGAGACCGAATGAACGGTCTCGCCGGTTTTGTCTTGTCAGCGGTTGTTCAATTGCGGGCGCACGAGAATGAGGCCGCGTTGGGTGATCCGGTAAGGCTTGCCGCCGGATGAAGAAATCGCTTTCTTCTGCTTCAGTTTACGAAACATCTCCAAACCAAAACCGGGATAGAGCCAGCCGTCGCGGGTGAAGCATCGGGCCTCCTCGATCGTCTTTGTCTCCGAGCGGATGATTTCGATGCGGCCGCCTTGGGCCATAAGATGCAGAATACGCTGTTCGTCGCGTGAAATGTTCATTGATGTTGAGATCCGAAAAGCGTTCGCTTGAACGCATGAAAACGGGTCTGCCGTTCAGTCGAACGTCAGGGCTTCGTTTTCTCGGCCCGAGCGCACAAGCAAACTTGCGCGCAGGGGCCTTCAGGCAATCTCAGATATAGAAAACATCAAAACTCCATAAGGACGGCCGCTTTTAAGCGAAGGAATGCCGTCCCGTCAAGAATGTGACGGGAACATCAGCGATTGATGCATGCCAAGACCGGCCATGACGCCGTCGGCGGAAACAAGCGTGATGTTGCCGAAGGCGCGGGCATTGTCGCCTGCGGCGTAGACCCCGGCGACGCTGGTTGCCTTGACGGCGTCGGTGATGAGGATCTTGCCGGCTGGCGTGTCCTGCACGGTACAGCCGAGGCGTTCGGCGATCGTACCGCGCATATGCAGTTCAGCCGCGACGAACAGCGCCTTGACGTCGAAGGTCCGTCCATTCTCCAGCCGCACGCGTAGCCTGTCGCAGGTGCCTGTCTCGATCACGCTGACTGCACCCGGCTGGAGGCCGACATTGCGGCGTTCGAGAAGGGCAAGCGTTGCCTCGTCCGGTTCCGGCATTGCGTTGGTAAACAGCGTGACATCGCCCCAGTCGGCAACGACGGCTGCCTGATGCGCCGACATTGGCTGTGTCGCCAGAACCCCGATCGGCCCGCCGCCGATTTCGTAGCCGTGGCAATAGGGGCAATGCAAAACCGTCTTGCCCCAGCGCTCGGCTAAGCCCGGGATATCGGGCAGGCGGTCTTCGATGCCGCTCGCCAGAAGCAGCCGCCGGGCAGCAACCGTACCATATCCGGCAACGCCAATATCAAAATCATCGATTGTGCCTTCCGCAGAGTCAGCTGCGCCCTCGATGAAGGTTACTGTGGGGTAGGCGGCAAGCTGCTCACGCGCATCCGCCAAGATCTCCAGGCCGGATTTGCCATCATGTCCCAGAACGCCGTGAGAATGGGCTGCGAAACGGTTGCGCGGCGTGCCGCTGTCGATGATCGTCACATGCCGCCGGGCGCGGGCGAGAATATAGGCGGCGGATAATCCGGCGAAACCACCGCCGATGATGACTGCGTCCTGTTGCATGCTTGTTCCTTCCATAGCTCCGCCCGCCGGAAGTTTTGGGAGATCCGGGGCGGGTGACGTTTGTGTCGAGGGGCGTGTTAGCCGGGCTGTTTCAGCGCGGCCCGGTGTTCGGCAAAGCGCCGCTTGAAGTCGTCGGCGAGCGTTGCAAGCGTCACCTCGCCAAGCCGCGCAATCAGCATGGCCTCGGCATCGCGAAATGCATCGTCCAGCGCATGGTTGACGGCCTGTTCAACCAGGCAGCCCGGGCTTTCCGTGACATTGCCCATCTGGAAGAGCATTGGCTCGCCCAGCGCCGTGTAAATGTCGCGCATGGTGACGTCTTCCAGCGGCCGCCCGAGCGTCCAGCCACCACCGTGGCCGCGGCCGGAGATGACGAGGCCCGCTTCGCGCAGTCCGGCCATGGTGCGCCGGACGACGACGGGGTTTGTCTGCAGGCAGGTGGCCAGCTCGTCCGACGTCATGGGCGCGTTGCGTTCTGCCATGTGAAGCAGTGCATGCAGCACCGCGGAAAGTCGGCTGTTTCTTTTCATGTAATAATAATAGTTACGAATAGAGGTGCAAGTCAAGCCATGGCGACCGGGTCAAGGAGGCGGTTGATTATGCGTTAGCTATCAGGAATGGAAAATGTGACCGGCGAGCACCCATGGCAGAGCCAGAAGCCCGACGGAGGCAACGGCTGCGTGCAGCACGAGGATTGCAGCAAGCCGGGTGCGAAATGGCTCCTTGCGGGTCTTGTGCCGCAACAGCCGCTGGGCGGCGAGGGCGCCGAGACTGCCGCCGAAAAACGCCAGGCTTAAAAGCTTGTTTTCGGCGATGCGCCACTTTCCACCGCGCGCCGCCGCCTTGTCCCACCAGAAGACGCAGAACGTCACGATGTTCAGAACGAGCAACAGAGCGGCGAGTGTGAGGCAGGTGGTCATGGCGGATAGAGTGCCGCAAAAAATTGAACAGATCGCAAACGCCCGGCGATAAGGCCCAAACCGTCACACCGGATGTGACAAGCCTTGCACGCCATAGCCAATTGTTCTACCCAGAGACACACGAATTGAAGCTTACAGAAGAGCATTCCATGACCCTCGTCGACGTCCGCATCTCCGAACCGAAACGCTATATTCCGGGCGCCACTGGCGACTGGGAAGTCATTATCGGCCTGGAAGTCCATGCCCAGGTGACCAGCAATTCGAAGCTGTTCTCGGGTGCATCGACGACGTTCGGCAATGCACCGAATTCCAACGTCTCGCTGGTCGACGCCGCCATGCCCGGCATGCTGCCCGTCATCAATGAGGAATGCGTCAAGCAGGCGGTCCGCACCGGTCTTGGCCTGAAGGCGCAGATCAACAAGCGTTCGATCTTCGACCGCAAGAACTATTTCTATCCGGACCTGCCGCAGGGCTACCAGATTTCCCAGTTCAAGGATCCGATCGTCGGCGAAGGCCAGATCGTCATTTCGGTCGGCCCGGACCGTCAGGGCCAGTTCGAGGATATCGAAATCGGCATCGAGCGGCTGCATCTGGAACAGGATGCCGGCAAGTCGATGCACGACCAGAGCCCGACCATGTCCTATGTCGATCTGAACCGTTCGGGCGTGGCGCTGATGGAAATCGTCTCCAAGCCCGACATGCGCTCGTCCGACGAGGCCAAGGCCTATGTGACCAAGCTGCGTTCGATCGTGCGTTACCTCGGCACCTGCGACGGCAACATGGACGAAGGCTCCTTGCGCGCCGACGTCAACGTTTCCGTGCGCCGCCCGGGCGAAGGCTTTGGCACGCGTTGCGAAATCAAGAACGTCAACTCTATCCGCTTCATCGGCCAGGCGATCGAATATGAGGCCCGCCGCCAGATCGGTATTCTCGAAGACGGCGGCTCGATCGACCAGGAAACCCGCCTGTTCGACCCGAACAAGGGCGAGACCCGCTCGATGCGCTCCAAGGAAGACGCGCATGATTATCGCTACTTCCCCGATCCGGACCTTCTGCCGCTCGAATTCGACGATGCCTTCGTCGAAGCGCTGAAGGCCGATCTGCCGGAACTGCCTGATGACAAGAAAGAGCGTTTTGTCCGGGATCTCGGCCTGTCGATCTATGACGCATCGGTGCTCGTCTCGGAAAAGGCGATTGCCGATTATTTCGAAGCGGTGGCTGCTGGCCGCGATGGCAAGATTGCCGCCAACTGGGTGATCAACGACCTGCTCGGCGCCTTGAACAAAGCCAGCAAAGCCATTGAAGAGACTCCGGTTTCGCCTGCCCAGCTCGGTGGCATTCTCGATCTCATCAAGTCGGAAGTCATCTCCGGCAAGATCGCCAAGGACCTGTTCGAAATCGTCTGGACTGAAGGCGGCGACCCGGCCGAGCTGGTCGAAAGCCGTGGCATGAAGCAGGTCACCGACACCGGCGCCATCGAAAAGGCCGTCGACGAAATCATTGCCGCAAACCCGGATCAGGTTGCCAAGGTTCAGGCCAAGCCGTCGCTGGCCGGCTGGTTCGTCGGCCAGGTGATGAAGTCGACCGGTGGTAAGGCCAACCCGCAGGCCGTACAGGCGCTGGTCAAGGCCAAGCTCGGCATTGAGGACTGAGCAATTCCAGGAAAAGTGTGACGCGGTTTTCCGTCCGGAATTGCGATTGAAAGGCCCAAAACATGTTCTTCGTCCGCACAGCTACGGAGCGGGATCTGGCGAAAGTCTCGGCGCTTCTCGGCGAGACGGCCCACGCCACCTATGATGCGCAGTACGGCGCCGAAAAAATCGACGAGATGACGGCGAAGTGGCACTCCGTGGCGGCGCTGAAGGCCAATCTTCAGCGCAAGAACGGCGAGTTCCTTGTCGCCGACGACGGCAAGGTGATCGGTGGCATGGGCTTTGCCTCAATGTCCGAGACACTGCATGAAACGGCCGTGCTGCATCAGCTCTACGTCCTGCCGCAATTCCAGCGGCAGGGGATCGCCCGCGATATCTTTGCCGAGCTCGAAACCTGCTTTCCCTATGCAGGCACGATGCGGGTCGAGGTTGAGGAAAACAACGCGAAAGCCATCGGCTTTTATGAGGCGCATGGCTTCGTCAGGGCAGGGACCGGAACGGATACCTGGGGTATTGCGACCATCGTGATGGAAAAGCCTCTCGACTGAAGCTCGACCGGGGCTACTCCGTGCTTGTCACATTTCCTTCTTCATCTGCTGGCAAGCCACGGCCGGAAATCGGGAATCGAAAGACATGCACGCACCAAAATTGAATGTGTCGATCAGGACAGCCAACCGCGAAGACCTCCCCGAGATCATCGCCCTGTTTGCTTCCGATCCGATCGGTGGTCACGGCGATACCACTGCGCTGGACGCCTATCCTGACTATCTAGCGGCATTTGAGCGCATTATGGCGACACCCAACGAGACACTGTATGTCGCCGAACTGGATGGCGCGGTGGTCGGTACGTTCCAGACCACGGTACTGACGACGCTGTCGGGCCGGGGAAGTTCCAATCTGCTGATCGAGGCCGTGCAGACCCGGGAGGATATGCGCGGCAAGGGGATCGGCGAGGCAATGATGCGGTTTGCCGTCGACGCGGCGCGTGCCCAGGGGCTCTCCAAAGTGCAATTGACCTCCAACAGGGAGCGCATCGATGCCCACCGGTTTTATGAACGGGTCGGGTTCGAGCGTTCTCATCTCGGCTTCAAGATTCGGTTGAAATAGCGGCTTTGCAACGGAATCGCTGGACAAGCGGCAGGCTGCGCGGCATAAGCGGAACAACACTCTAGGATATCCCGCGCGGATTTTGGCGCGGTCAAGGACGGACATCATGAAGTCTCTGCTGCAGATTTTTACCTGGTGGAATGGACAGACGATCGGCACCCGCTTTCACACCTGGCGCTTCGGCAAGCGGGTGGGCGAAGATGCTGCCGGTAATGTCTATTATCAGGGCGGCAAGGACTCCGAAGGCCGCACGCGCCGCTGGGTGATCTACAACGGTTATGCCGACGCTTCTGCCATCCCTCCGGGCTGGCACGGCTGGATGCATCACCGCACCGACGTTTCGCCGGCTGATGAAAGCTACAAGGCGCGCGAGTGGCAGAAGCCGCACCAGCCGAACGGCACCGGCTCCGCCCAGGCCTACCGGCCGCCGGGTTCGATCAACGCCACCGGCGAACGCCCGCGCGTCACCGGCGACTATGATGCCTGGACGCCACGTTCCTGAACCGGATCTGCAAACAGTTGTTCGCGATTGCACCGCAGGCATCATGCCGCGGCCACATTTGATGTTTAGCGCCTGATACCCGGCACTTTGGCCGGGGATTGCGCGGGAGACGGGCGTTAGAATGGTAGTTTCAAGTCAGCGAATTCTAAAGCGCCGGATCTTTGCGGCAGCCTCGCTGTTCGCGATTGCCGGAACCGCTATTCTCTCCATGGTGACGGCCGCCGACGCCGCGCGGATTACCAATCCGGTCGCCGTCTTTTCCGGCATCGACAAGATCACCGGCCGCATCACTACCTTCGACGTCTATATCGGCGAAACCGTCCAGTTCGGCGCACTGCAGGTGACGCCGCGCGTCTGTTATAGCCGCGACGATACCGAAGCGCCGAAGACCGACACGTTCGTCGAAGTCGACGAGATCACGCTCGACCGCAAGATCCGCCGCATCTTCACCGGCTGGATGTTTGCCGACAGCCCGGGCCTGAATGCCGTTGAGCATCCGGTCTATGACGTCTGGCTGAACAGCTGCAAGGCAAAGTCCGACCTGCCGCCACCGGACTCTGCTGCCAAGCAGTAACGGTTTTTCGATTTTCAGAATTTCAGGTGAGGCGAAGCAATGGCCCGCGCCAGCATCTTCTCATAGCGCGCTTTCGGCACATCGATCGCACCAAAGTTCTTCAGATGCTCAGTGGTGAACTGGGTATCGAGCAGGACAAACCCCTGTTTGCGCAGGCGCTCCACCAGATGCACAAGGCAGATTTTTGAGGCATCGGTGCGGCGTGAAAACATGCTCTCGCCGAAGAAGGCCGAGCCAAGCGACACGCCGTAGAGACCGCCAACCAGCTCATCCTCCTCCCACGCTTCCACGCAATGCGCATGGCCCATGCTGTGTAATGTCGCATAAAGCGAGAGGATCTTGGCGTTGATCCAGGTGGTCGGGCGGTCCGGGGCAGGGGCGGCGCATCCTTCCATGACCTGCTCGAACGCCGTGTCGTAACGGATATCGAACGGTGCACGTCGGATCGTCTTGGCTAGGCTTTTGGAAACGTGGAAATCGTCGAGCGGGATAATGCCGCGCAATTCAGGCTCGACCCAGAACAGTTCGGGATCGTCAGCACTGTCGGCCATCGGGAACAGGCCGATGGAATAGGCCCGCAACAGCAAATCCGGTGTAATGTCCGGCTGCCTGCTGCGGGTCCCTTTCATTCAAAACCTCATTCGGCCGACTGGGCCAGATAGTTTTCCAGCCAATGGATGTCGTAGTCGCCATTGGCGATGTCCTGATTGTTGATCAGGTCCTGGAACAGAGGCAAGGTCGTCTTGACGCCGTCAATGACGAATTCATCCAGCACGCGGCGCAGGCGCATCATGCATTCGACGCGGGTGCGTCCATGCACGATCAGCTTGCCGATCAGGCTGTCGTAATAGGGCGGGATCTTGTAGCCCTGATAGACGCCCGAATCGACGCGGACGCCGAGACCGCCCGGCGCATGGAAATGCGTGATCGTGCCGGGTGAGGGCACGAAGGTGCGCGCATCCTCTGCATTGATACGGCATTCGATGGCATGGCCGGAAAAGACGATCTCGTCTTGCGTCACCGACAGACCGCCGCCGGAAGCAACCCGGATCTGCTCGTGAACGAGGTCGATACCGGTGATGGCTTCGGTGATCGGATGCTCGACCTGCAGGCGGGTATTCATCTCGATGAAGAAGAACTCGCCGTTTTCGTAGAGGAATTCGATCGTGCCGGCGCCGCGGTATTTCAGCTTGCGCATGGCATCGGCGCAGATTTCGCCGATCTTCATCCGCTGCTCGACATTGAGCGCCGGTGAATTGGCTTCTTCCCAGACCTTCTGGTGGCGGCGCTGAAGCGAGCAGTCACGTTCGCCGAGATGAATGGCATTGCCTTCACCGTCGCCAACGACCTGGACTTCGATGTGGCGCGGCTTGCCGAGATATTTTTCCATGTAGACGGCGTCATTGCCGAAAGCGGCAAGCGCCTCGGCACGGGCGGTCGACACTGCCTCTGACAGGTCGTCCTCGTTCTTGGCCACCTTCATGCCGCGTCCGCCGCCGCCGGCAGTCGCCTTGATCAGCACCGGAAAGCCGATTTCGCGGGCGATCTCAAGCGCGTTTTCCGGCTTCACTTCACCGGCAGAACCGGGAACGACGGGAATGCCGAGCGATTTCGCGGTTTCCTTCGCCGTGATCTTGTCACCCATGATGCGGATGTGATCGGCGGTCGGTCCGATGAAAGTGATGCCATGGGCGTCGAGGATATCGGCGAACTTGGCATTTTCAGACAGGAAGCCGTAGCCCGGATGCACGGCGTCAGCGCCGGTGATCTCGCAGGCAGCAACGATCTGGTGAATGTTCAGATAGCTGTCGCGCGATGGCGGCGGGCCGATGCAGACACTTTCGTCGGCAAGGCGCACGTGCATCGCATTGGCGTCGGCGGTCGAATGAACCGCAACGGTGGCGATGCCGAGCTCCTTGCAGGCGCGCAGCACCCGAAGGGCGATTTCGCCGCGATTGGCGATGAGGATTTTTGAAATCATCTGCGCGGCCTATTCGATGACGACAAGCGCTTCGCCGTATTCGACCGGTGCGCCGTCTTCAACGAGGATTTCGGTGACCTTGCCGGAGCGGGGCGCCGGAATCTGGTTCATCGTCTTCATGGCTTCGATGATCAGGATGGTCTGGCCTTCCTTGACGGTGGCGCCGACTTCGACGAACGGACGCGAGCCCGGGGCAGGCGACAGGTATGCCGTGCCGACCATCGGTGCGGTGAGTGCGTTCTTGGAGGTCCGCGCAGGTTCAGCAGCCGAGACCGCGGAAATGCCAGCGGACGCGATCTGGACCGGTGCTGCGACCGGAACAGGAGCGGACACGTATTGCGGCGTACCGGCGCGCGAAACGCGGATACGCAGGTCGTCCTGTTCCACTTCGATTTCGGTGAGATCGGTTTCGTTCAGGATGTTGGCGAGATCGCGGATCAGCGACTGGTCGATGCCGGGTTTCTTGTCAGCCATGGGATATGAGCCTCGTGTTCTTTTTATTTCGTCTGTTGTGTGAGTGTCTTTAGCGCATTGAGCGCAAGAATGTAACTGTCGGCGCCAAAGCCGCAGATCACGCCCTTCGCCGCTGGTGC
The DNA here is from genome assembly GCA_900473685.1 of Hyphomicrobiales bacterium. Taxonomy (GTDB): domain Bacteria; phylum Pseudomonadota; class Alphaproteobacteria; order Rhizobiales; family Rhizobiaceae; genus Pararhizobium. The sequence continues at coordinate 36,608 of UCNE01000002.1, read as the reverse complement.
CAGCATCGATTTGTGCCGGAATTCCTCGCGGGCATGAACATTGGAGAGATGTACTTCGACGACCGGAATGCCGATCGCCTTGGCCGCATCGTGCAGCGCAATCGATGTGTGGGTGTAGGCGCCGGCATTGATGGCGATGCCCTGAGCGACGCTGCCCGCCTCATGGAACCAGTCGATGAGGTCGCCCTCATGATTGCTTTGGCGGCAGACGACGTTAAGGCCCAGCGTATTGCCATGCTCGACGCACATCGCTTCGATGTCGGCCAGTGTCTGGCCCCCATAAATACCGGGCTCGCGTTTACCGAGCGCGTTGAGGTTGGGGCCGTTCAGCACGAAAATGGTCGATGGCATAAGGGGTCCGGTCCGATAATCGAGCGCTACCTATAGACCGGCGAACAGCCGAGGAAAAGCCCTTTGGCCCCCCTCGGCATTTGTCCACAAGCCATAACGCGCCGCCTTGCCCAAAAGGGGCCTTAGCAGACGGTCTTGCCGCAGGTGCGGACGTTGGTGACTTTCGTTTCAATCTCTTCGGCACCGACGGCGCCGTAGACCGCTTCCTTACCGATCACGTAGGACGGCGTGCCGGTGATGCCGAGATCGTTAGCGAGCGTATAGACCTGCTTGACGGCATCGTCCTGGGTGTTTTCGGCCATTTTCTTGCGCAGATCGGCTTCGGCAACGCCGAGACCGGTGGCAACGGCCATTGCGGTTTCCTCGTTAGCACGGTCTTCGCCGCCGAGCAGGGCGCGATGGAAATCACCGTATTTTTCCGGCGCGATTGCGCGGAATGCGGTGCTGACCTTATGTGCCGCCATCGAGTCCGGTCCGAGAATCGGCAGTTCCTTCAAGACGAAACGGACATTCTTGTCCTTTTCGAGAATGGTTTCCATGTCGGACAAGGCGCGTTTGCAGTAGCCGCAATTGTAATCGTAGAACTCGACGATGGTGACGTCGCCATTGGGGTTGCCGAGCGTCACGTCATAGGGCGACTGGAAGATCGCCTTTTCATTGTCGTTGATGGCGGCCTGCGCCTGCGCCGACTGTTCGTCGGCCTGCTTCTTCTTCAGCGACTGCTGGGCTTCAAGCAGGATTTCCGGATTGGCGACGAGGTATTCCTTGATGAAATCGCCGATTTCCTGCTTCTGCTTGGCATCCAGCGCGTAGGCTGCTGGAGAGATAGCAGCGCTCGCCGTCAACAGGATAAGCGAAGCGGCGATGAACTTGCGGGCGTTAAATGCCATGATGGTCCTCGTTGTCTTTCGTTGCTGCAGTCTGTCGTTCAAGTACTAAGGCCACGTCAACAGGCTTGTTTGAAGGACAACAGAATATCGCCGCCGACCATAGGGTGGCGCGGCGCCAAACGAAACCGCAAAATCGGCGGAAATGCGGCGCTCGCGCACTTGTGAAGGCCTTTGCGATCAGGCACATGCCTGTCACGTCAAAAATATCGAGGATGTGCCGTTGAAGCCTCTTTCCGTTCGCAGCTCCGTTGAACCGTTCCATGCCATGGACGTTCTGGCCGAAGCCACCAAACGCCGCGAAGCCGGTTATCCGGTGATCTCGATGGCCGTTGGTCAGCCGAGCCATCCCGCGCCGAAGGCGGCACTGGAGGCCGCGCGAACGGCACTTGAGCACGGCCGTCTCGGGTATACCGACGCGCTCGGTACATCATCGCTGCGGCTGGCAATCGCCCGCCATTATCGCACCCGCTATGGCGTCGATATCGATCCGCAGCGTGTTGCCGTGACAACAGGATCGTCGGCCGGCTTCAATCTGGCTTTCCTGGCCCTGTTTGACCCTGGCGATTGCGTCGCCATCGCCCGTCCGGGGTATCCGGCCTATCGCAATATCCTGGCGGCCCTCGGCCTGACCGTTGTCGAGGTTGAAGCGGACGCCGAAAGCGGTTTCACACTGACGCCACAAAACCTGGAAGCGGCGGCCAAAAAAGCGGGAAGGCCGTTGAACGGCGTTCTGCTCGCCAGCCCGGCCAATCCGACAGGCACGGTGACCGGCAGAGCAGGGCTAAAGGCCTTGGCCGATTACTGCCACGCCAACGATATCGCCTTCATCTCGGACGAGATTTATCACGGCCTGACATTCGCCGGCGAAGAGACGACGGCGTTGGCCGTGACCGATGAGGCCGTCATCATCAACTCGTTCTCGAAATATTACTGCATGACCGGTTGGCGCATCGGCTGGATGGTCTTGCCCGAATCCCGGGTCCGCGCCTTCGAGCGGATCGCCCAAAGCCTCTACATCTCGCCGCCGGAACTGTCGCAGATCGCCGCTGAAGCGGCACTCGGCTGCGAGGCGGAGCTAGATGTCTACAAAGCATCCTACGCCGCCAATCGCGACCTCCTGCTGAAGCGCCTGCCGGAGATCGGCTTCACCATCGCCTCGCCGATGGACGGGGCTTTCTACGCCTATGCCGATGTCAGCCGCTTCACCAATGACAGCATGGAATTTGCCCGCAAGATGCTGGCCGAGATCAATGTCGCGGCAACGCCGGGGCTGGATTTCGATCCTGTCGAAGGCCATCGTGCGATGCGGTTTTCCTACGCTGGCGCACACGTTGACATGGTCGACGCGATGGATCGCATCGCCCGCTGGCTGGCATGATCCTGCAATGATTTCAGTCCGCTAAAGGGTTTTGCGGATTCACTCTGTCACGGCCGTGAATCAGATTGCGAAGTGAAGTGGTGGCGGCCCTGCAGCGTTTCATGCGCGCCCAGCGAACGCGCATGTGTGCAGCACAGGTCGATAACCAAACTCAGCGGCAGATTTGAACTTTCCGGATGACGCGATTGCCTTGTTCGTCCGTCGTTCGGACTGTCCTGGTCACGCAGACCGGTTCAAAGGCTGTGTCATACCTGCCGTAGTAAAAATCATTGTAGCGCTGGCGGTTCTTGCCGTCGGCCTGGAACGTTGCTGCAAGCGATAGCGTAGGAATGGCGGCAAGCGCCGCTGCGACAAGGAAACGTCGCATGATTGCCTCCTCTGGCTGAGCCGGCCGAGCCGATCTCGTCCAGCAGAACACACTCTGCTGTAGTTTTCATATTTCCGCAGTTCCTTATGGAACAGGTTGCCCAAACGAAAAAACCGGCCAATCGCTTGGCCGGTTTTTCATGTCTCAGGTATCGGCTTCGGCTCAGAAGAAGCCGCGCTTCTGCCACCAGCCGCCCTTCTTGGGCTTTGCCGGCTCGGCGTCGCCTTCGTCCTTCTGGACGGTGGACGACTTGACCACAGGCTCGCTGGCGATCGTCTCGATATCGCGGTTGGCGCGCACCGGCTTGGTTTCCTCGAGATCTGCGGCAGCCTTTTCGACAGCCGGCTCCTCGACGATCGCGACCACTTCGGGCTTGGCTTCGACAGCAGCCTGGGCATCCGCATCGGCGGTTGCGACGGGCGCTTCTTCCACGACTGCCACTTCGGCGGCGGCAACGGCCTTCTTGCGGCTGCGCTTCGGCTTGGCCGGCTTCACGTCTTCCTCGGCAATAACCGGGGTTTCGGCGATCTCTTCCACAGCAACGGCGACAACAGCTTCGGTTGAAACCACAGCTTCCGCTTCCGGCGCATCCGTCGAGGCTTCTTCGCCAGCGGATTCTCCGTCGGCTGAAAGGTTTTCACCTTCTGCCTCGTCCGGACGGTTGCGGCGGCCACCACGCTTGCCGCGACGGCGGCGCTTGCGCTTCTGGCGTTCTTCTTCGCTCAGGCCAGCGTCCTGGGCGTCTTCAGAACCTGCTTGTGCGGCAACGTCATCGGTTTCGTCCTCGTCGCCATCCTCATCGGAAGCATCCTCGGAACTGACACCGGCTTCGGCACCCTGATCACCACCCGGGCGGCCACCACGCCGGCGCCGGCGGCGCTTGCGCTTGCGGTTGCCCTGTTCGTCGCCCTCGGCAGCAGGTGTCCGTTCGCTGCGCTCGGCCCGCTCTGCGCGTTCCGGCTTGGCTTCGGCCACGAGTTCTTCGTCGTCCTCGATATCCTCTTCGATGATGATATCGTCGTCTTCATCGATTTCCGGCTCGAACTGGATGATCTGCTCGATCTTGACCGGGTTCTCGACAGCTTCGCCGCGATCGATGGCAAAATGCTGCGCACCGACATGAGCGTCCGCCTCGATAATGATCTGAACGCCAAAGCGCTCTTCATAATCGATGATCGTGCCGCGCTTGTGGTTGAGCAGATAGAGCGCGATATCCGGTGTGGTACGCACGGTGATGTTGTGCGTGGTGTTCTTCAACAGATATTCTTCGACGCCGCGCAGGACATGCAGGGCAACGGAGGACTGCGAACGGACATGGCCTGTGCCGTTGCAATGCGAGCAGACCTGCATCGTCGATTCGAGAACCGAGGCGCGGATACGCTGGCGCGACATTTCGAGCAGGCCGAAATGCGAGATGCGGCCGACCTGGATGCGGGCGCGGTCGTTCTTGAGATGGTCCTTCAGGCGCTTCTCGACAGCGCGGTTGTTGCGCTTTTCTTCCATGTCGATGAAGTCGACGACGACGAGACCGGCAAGGTCACGCAGACGCAGCTGGCGGGCGACTTCTTCGGCTGCTTCGAGGTTGGTCTGGAGAGCCGTGTCTTCGATCGAGTGTTCGCGGGTCGAACGGCCCGAGTTGACGTCGATGGCGACCAGCGCTTCGGTCTGGTTGATGATGATGTAGCCGCCGGACTTCAGCGTTACCTGTGGCACCAGCATCCGGTCGAGCTGGGCTTCGATGCCCGAGCGCGAGAAGATCGGGTGCACGTCGCGGTAAGGCTGAACCACCTTGGCGTGGCTCGGCATCAGCATCTTCATGAAGCCCTTGGCTTCCTTGTAGCCTTCTTCACCGGCAACGATGATCTCGCTGATATCCTTGTTGTAAAGGTCGCGGATCGAGCGCTTGATCAGGGAGCCTTCCTCATAGACGAGGCAGGGGGCGGTGGAGGAGAGCGTCAGTGTGCGGACGTTTTCCCACAGGCGCATCAGGTATTCGAAGTCACGCTTGACTTCGACCTTGGTGCGGTTGGCGCCGGCTGTACGCAGGATGACGCCCATGCCCTGCGGCACGTCGAGCGCGCGGGCGATTTCCTTCAGGCGCTTGCGGTCCGGCAGGTTGGTGATCTTGCGGGAAATACCGCCGCCACGCGCCGTGTTCGGCATCAGGACCGAGTAGCGGCCGGCCAGCGACAGATAAGTGGTCAGGGCTGCGCCCTTGTTACCGCGTTCTTCCTTGGCAACCTGCACGAGCAGGATCTGCCGGCGCTTGATAACTTCCTGGATGCGGTACTGCTTGCGCGGACGGCGGTTGACCTGCCGGTCCGGCACTTCTTCCATGGCGTCTTCGGCGCCGACGGATTCGATGACTTCCTTTTCTTCGTGATGACCGTCGTCATCATCGTCGTCATCACGGCCACGGCGTCCGCCGCGGGTGTCTTCCGAAATGCTGTCGGTATCGACCATGGCAGCCATTTCGCCGCCATTGCCTTCTTCGCCATCGGCCTCAGCGGCGGCCGCTTCGGCTTCTGCTGCGACGGCCTTCTTGCTGCGGCGCGGGCGCTTGGCTTTTGCCTTCGGCTTTTCTTCTTCGGTCTCGGCGGCAGTTTCCACTGTCTCGACCGGCTCAGCGGCCGTCTCGATAACTTCGACGACGTTGTCTACGGCCGTCTCTACAGTTTCCTCTTCGGAATCAGGGCCGAGGTCTGTGCCGGTTTCGACATGCTCGATGTCGTCGTCGCGGCGCGCTTCTTCGGCTTCCTGCCGCAGCAGGGCCTGACGGTCGGCCAGCGGGATCTGGTAGTAGTCGGGGTGGATTTCGGCAAAGGCCAGGAAGCCATGGCGGTTGCCGCCGTAATCGACGAAGGCTGCCTGCAGCGACGGCTCTACGCGCGTTACTTTCGCGAGATAGATATTGCCGCGGATCTGTTTCTTGTGTTCGGATTCGAAGTCGAATTCTTCTATGCGGTTTCCGCGTACGACAACGACGCGCGTCTCTTCAGCGTGAGACGCGTCGATAAGCATTTTCTCTGCCATGGAAGTGGTGCTCCTCGGCGCACCCTGGAAACGGCAGGAAAGTGGCATCCCGGAGGAGACTTTCCATGCAGTTCAGGTTTTTCGCCGGATGTGAATGTTCCTGTAGGGTTGGGGAGATTGTCCAACAGCCAGACGGCAGCCGGAACAGTTGCGTTCCGGGGCCTGTTTACTTCTGACCGATACTGCTGGGACAACGTCAATGACCAAACAAGAATGCCAATGTAGTAGGCCACGAAGGCCCGATGAATGTGCCCGGTCACGGGCCTGCGGTGATCGTCACCATAAACGCTCCGGCCACCGCCGGAATTTCTCGATTCAGCATGCGAAGAAAAAGTGGAGCGACGGCGGATGAAGCGCGACTGCTTGTCCGAGACGTGATCTGCGTTGAAGCGGTTTTTACCCGTCCCGATCACGCTCTGGCGCCAAGGCTTTAAAGACCCTTTGGCTGCCGGTCGTCGATTCTATCCCGTCAACACTTTCTCCCTGCAAGGCTTTTATGTTTTCTATGTCACAATGGCAAGGGAAAAGCCGGAACCGCCATAATATTGATTGATTCGCTTGGAGGGGTGTGTACTGCCGGAGTGCCTGTTTGCCGTCCTTCTGATGTCCATTGACATCGTTGGAAGAGGGCAGGCGGCCTAGCTTGAGAGCTGGGGAAAGCAAAGCGTGAAAAACGGGGCCGCAAGGTTTGGTTAACCATATGGCGTCATGGATGCTACAGGCCGCAACGCGCCAGATGTAGGGGTATGCCCCGAAACGAGGCGCTGTGACCGGATTGCGGGTGACTTTCCGACAGAGGTTCCGGCGGACGGCTAGACGAATGAAACAAGCCGGGCGAATGCAACAAGGAAGAGCAGATTTGATCCTGTCAGCAATGATACGGCGGTGCCTGCTGGGCCTCTTGCTTTTTTCAGCCGTCCCAGTCGCTCATGCAGCAGACCAGCCGCTGCTCGCTTATGGTGCGCGCATTGCCGGCGACGATGCCCGCACGCGGGTGGTGATCGATTTCGACCGCAAGCCAATCTTCTTCGTCCATTATGTTGCCAATCCGCCGCGTGTCATTGTCGATCTGCCGGAAACATCCTTCGGCCTGAAGCCGGACGACCTGAAGGCGCGCGGCCTGTTCACCGAAATCCGCTATGGCGCCATGGGCCCTGGCAGCGCCCGCGTGGTGCTGACCGCAAGCAAACCTGTCGGCATTGCCGTCGCCGACGTGAAGCCCGATGAAGAAGGGAAGGGGTTTCGCCTCGTTCTCGACGCTGAGCGGGTGACCAAGGAGCGCTTCGCCAGCTTGATCGAAGAGCAGCAGTGGACCGGCGCTGTCACGACGACGAAAACCGACCGGCTGGTCGAACCGGCGGCGCCCGGCGCATTCGTGGTCGCAGTTGATGCGGGCCATGGCGGTATCGATACCGGTGCGATCGGCGCCGAGACCAAGATGGAGGAAAAGAGCGTCACGCTGGCTTTTGCCACGCAGCTGGTCGAGACCTTGAACAAGGAGAAGGGCGTCAAGGCGTTCCTGACGCGCGAAAAGGACGAGTTCCTGTCCCTGCCGGAACGTGTGCAGGTTGCCCGCCAGCACAGTGCAAACCTGTTTATTTCCATCCATGCCGATACGCTGAAGCAGCGCGATATTCGCGGCGCCACCGTCTATACGATCTCCGACAAGGCGTCCGACCATCTGGCAGCCAATCTTGCAGCCCGCGAAAACCTGTCGGACGAGATTGCCGGCGTTACCTTCAAGAGCGAACCGGCCGAAGTCGCCGACATCCTGATCGATCTGACCCGCCGCGAAACGCAGGCGTTCTCGGTCAATCTCGCCCGTTCCGTCGTTTCCTCCTTCGAGGGACAGATCAATCTGATCAACAATCCGCATCGTCATGCCGGGTTCCGGGTGCTGCAGGCACCGGACGTGCCGTCGGTTCTCTTGGAGCTCGGTTTTCTGTCGAACAAGGAGGATGAAAAGCTCCTCGTCGATCCGGTCTGGCGCAGCAAGGTCGCTGATCGGCTGGCCGTCGCGGTGCGCGCCTATCGCGGCGAGGCGGTCGCAAACGGCGGCTGATGGTGATTTGGATGGGCCGCAGCGGTTGCAGGTCCAAGGTTTGGACCGGCAATACCGCGTGTTGTGATTTGTGTCGCCAGAGTAACAGCGATATCGTTTTCAACGGGATGACCTATGTTTAATCTGCCGCAAGCCCTATTTTCCTCACAATCCGGTCGCTATCCGGAAGCCTGAATTGCGCGGCGGGTGATCTGAAAGACGATCGCCGGTCGTAAACGTGCAGCGCGGAGAAACGTCGCCGGCCGTCCGGAAGGCGTTTCATTCGTTGTTTTAATTCGTTGGCGTGATTGCATTCGGGCAAGGTGCGGGGTAGGCCCACCGGCAGCGTGTGCTCCGCATAGATAACGACAACAGGATACCGGTACCTGGCTGATGATCAGACTGATTGGATATTTCTTCGGCATTGGCGCATTTCTGGTGCTCGGCGTTGCCGCGGCAGCTGCCATTTATCTTGGCCATGTGACCAAGGACCTGCCAGATTATGAAGTGTTGAACAGCTATGCGCCGCCGGTAACAACCCGCGTCCACGCCGGCAACGGTGCGCTGATGGCCGAATATGCCCGCGAGCGCCGCCTCTATTTGCCGATCCAGGCTATTCCCGATCGCGTCAAGGCCGCCTTCATCTCGGCCGAAGACAAGAATTTCTACCAGCATCCCGGCGTCGATATCACCGGTCTTGGCCGCGCGATCTTTGTCAACCTGCAGAATTTCGGCTCCGGCCGCCGTCCGGTCGGTGCCTCGACCATCACCCAGCAGGTTGCCAAGAACTTCCTTCTTTCCGCCGACCAGACGATCGACCGTAAGGTCAAGGAAGCCATCCTGTCGTTCCGCATCGAGCAGGCCTACAGCAAGGACCGCATTCTCGAACTTTACCTCAACGAGATTTTCTTCGGTCTGAATTCCTACGGCATCGCCGGCGCGGCTCTCACTTATTTCGACAAGTCGGTGACTGAACTGACCATCGCTGAAACGGCCTATCTTGCAGCGCTGCCAAAGGGGCCGGCAAACTATCATCCGTTCCGCAGGGCCGAGGCGGCCATCGAGCGCCGCAACTGGGTCATCGACCGCATGGTCGAAAATGGTTATGTCGCCAAGAGCGATGGTGAGGAAGCCAAGAAGCAGCCGCTCGGCGTCAGCGTCCGCCGTGGCGGGTCGCACCTGTTCGCCTCCGACTATTTCGCCGAGGAAGTCCGCCGCCAGATCATCCAGCGCTACGGCGACAATGCCCTTTACGAAGGCGGCCTGTCTGTTCGCACGTCGCTCGACCCGCGCATTCAGGTGGAAGCGCGCCGGGCGCTGCAGAGCGCGCTGGTCTCCTATGACGAGCGCCGCGGTTTCCATGGTCCGATGAAGTCGATCGAGATCGGCGGGGACTGGGGCGAGCCGCTCGGCAAGCTGACTGCGCTGTCGGATGTTCCCGAGTGGAAGCTGGCCGTCGTACTCTCCGTTGATGGCAACGGTGCCGACATCGGCATCCAGCCGGAAAAAGAGGCAGGCGGCAAAATCGGCGCCGACCGCGTGACCGGCCATATCACCGCCAAGAACATGCAATGGGCCTACCGGTCGTCAACCGGTGAACGCAAATCTGCAAAGTCGCCGGAAGGCGTCGTTGGTCCGGGCGATGTCGTTTATGTCGAGCCGACCGATGCTGCCGGAGAGTATCGCCTTCGCCAGCCGCCGAAAGTGCAGGGTGGCCTTGTCGCCATGGATCCGCATACGGGCCGTGTTCTGGCCATGACGGGTGGTTTCTCCTACGGCCAGTCCGAATTCAACCGCGCGACGCAGGCGATGCGCCAGCCGGGATCGTCCTTCAAGCCGTTCGTTTACGCAGCGGCACTCGACAATGGCTATACGCCGGCGTCCGTCATTCTCGATGCGCCCTTCGAACTCGTCACCGGTGGCCAGGTCTGGCGCCCGGAAAACTATGGCGGCGGTTCGGCCGGTCCCTCGACGCTGCGCCTCGGCATCGAAAAGTCGCGTAACCTGATGACGGTTCGCCTTGCCAACGACATGGGCATGAACCTCGTGGCGGAATATGCCGAACGCTTCGGCATCTACGACAAGATGCTGCCGGTGCTCGCCATGTCGCTCGGCTCGGGCGAAACAACCGTATTGCGCATGGTCTCCGCCTATTCCGTGCTTGCCAATGGCGGCAAGCAGATCAAGCCGTCGATGATCGACCGCATCCAGGACCGTTACGGCAAGACGATCTTCCGTCACGAAGAGCGTACTTGCGACAATTGCAATGCCGCCGATTGGGAGGATCAGGAAGAGCCGGTTCTCACCGACAACCGCGAACAGGTCCTCGACCCGATGACCGCCTACCAGATCACCTCGATGATGGAAGGTGTGATTTCCCGCGGCACCGCCGCTGGCAAGATCAAGCTTGACCGCCCGGTTGCCGGCAAGACCGGTACGACCAACGATGAAAAGGACGCCTGGTTCGTCGGCTATACGCCGGACATGGTGGCTGGCCTTTATCTCGGCTTCGACAGCCCGGCGCCGCTTGGACGCGGTGCGACCGGTGGTGGTCTTGCTGCTCCCGTCTTTAACGATTTCATGCAGGCCGCGACGCAGGGCACCCGCCCCAGCAAGTTCGTCGTACCGGAAGGCATGAGCCTGATCCCGGTCAACCGCAAGACCGGCATGGCAGCGGCAGAAGGTGATCCGGATACGATCATCGAGGCCTTCAAGCCCGGCACCGGCCCGGCCGATACCTTCTCGGTCATCGGTGGGGCCGACCAGTACATCCCTCCGGAAGAGATTCTAAAGGCTTCGCCGCAGGCAAATGATGCGATCAATCGCGGTTCCAGCGGCCTGTTTTAACCAGCCCCTTCCTATTCACCAGCGCCCGCTGCTCTTTACACGAGCGGCGAGCGCCGTTATTCACGGCGCACATTCCATACGAACGCAAGAAGCGGAACCATGCGGACTGAAATCGAAAATATTGTCGACGAAATCAAGCAGGCCGTAAGCCTGCTGAGGAGGCATCTTTGACTGGGATCAGGCGGTAAGACGGCTGGACTGGTTGAACAACAAGTCAGAGGATCCAAACCTCTGGAACGACGCTTCCGAAGCACAGAAGCTGATGCGTGAACGCCAGCAGCTGGATGACGGCATCAATGGTGTCCGCGCCTTCGAGCGGCAGATGCAGGATGCCATCGACCTCATCGAACTCGGTGAGGAAGAGGGCGACGCCGACATCATCAAGGAAGCCGAAGATGCGCTGCGCGCACTGAAGGTTGAAGCCGCCCGCCGCCAGGTGGAAGCGATGCTCTCCGGCGAAGCTGACAGCAACGATACCTATCTCGAAGTCCATTCCGGTGCCGGCGGTACTGAGAGCCAGGACTGGGCGAACATCCTCTTGCGCATGTACACGCGCTGGGCTGAGCGCCAGGGCTACAAGGTCGAGCTTCTCGAAGTTCATGACGGCGAAGAAGCCGGCATCAAGTCGGCAACGCTGCTGGTCAAGGGGCATAATGCTTACGGCTGGCTGAAGACCGAATCGGGCGTTCATCGCCTGGTGCGAATTTCACCGTTCGACAGCAACGCCCGCCGCCACACCTCGTTCTCGTCGATCTGGGTTTACCCGGTCATCGACGATTCGATCCAGATCGATATCAACGAGAGCGATTGCCGTATCGACACCTACCGTTCGTCCGGCGCCGGTGGCCAGCACGTCAACACCACCGACTCGGCCGTGCGTATCACGCATATGCCGTCCGGTATCGTCGTGCAGTGCCAGCAGGAGCGTTCGCAGCACAAGAACAAGGCCAAGGCCTGGGACATGCTGCGCGCCCGTCTCTACGAAGCCGAGCTGAAGAAGCGTGAAGACGCGGCCAATATCGAAGCGGCATCGAAGAGCGATATCGGCTGGGGCCACCAGATCCGCTCCTACGTGCTGCAGCCTTACCAGTTGGTCAAGGACATGCGCACAGGCGTTTCCAGCACCGCGCCTGATGATGTGCTCGATGGCGACCTCAACGAATTCATGGAAGCGGCACTCGCCCACCGCGTCAACGGTGGCGCCGATGCCATGATCGACGATCTGGCGTAAGCGGTGTCTCGCATCGTCTGAAAAATGAAAAAGCCGGGCGCATTCATCGTCCGGCTTTTTCATTTGGATTATGTCCAGGCGGTCAGTTCGTCTCGCGCTCGACCTTGATATCGCCGATATCATCGATCAGCACGGTCCACGTCTCGGGTTCGACTGCAGCCGGGTCGGTTTTCAGATAGACCGTAGCAAACAATCCCGGCTGGGCGGCGACGCCATCGGATGTGTCCGGCCTGATATCCGTGACATAGGCCTTCATTGCGGAAAACTCCTCGAGTTCCGCCGACGAAATGACTTTGGGGCCACCAGCATCCAGCGCCACCTGCTGCAGGAAGATGTGGGCATTGCCCTCAGGCTGCCGTACCGCAACCAGCTTGTAATAACCGCGTTGAGCCGGTGACGCTGTTGCCGGTTGACTGTCCACTGCCGTGCCAGCCTTTGGATCCAGGATAGCCAACGGATCGCTGCTTTCCTCCCAATATCCCGTGCTTGTCACGAAAATAATGTTGGCGGGCATCAGCACAGTTTCATCAGCCTTGACCGGCGATCCCGCAGCCAAGGGCAGCATGACAACGAAAGCGGCCAGACACTGAACAGACCGCGAGATTGCTTGCCGCTTCACTTCGAACGAGCGCAGCTCCTGCTCAAGCGAAAGAGCGCTGAAACGTCGGATTGGGAGCATCATCACCACCTCGGGTAAACTCGTGTGAAAAGCTGGATGCTCTGGTGCCTTAATCCGTTGCGGGCATCAAGACACGCTCAACTCTGTCACAGTTTTCGGCCGAAATCGATTCGAAATCAAAGCATTGCGGCAGGACACGGCCAGAGCGGCTGCCGTTTCTAATTGGAAAACTGTTCGGCAAGGATACGGTCCGACCAGGAGTAATCCGGATCCGACAGAATATGCGCCGTCTTGTTTTCCGATTCGGCGATCCGCACCTTCACCACCGACTTGACCTCGATATGATCTGCGACCGCGTTGACCGGGCGTTTTTCGGGTTCGAGAATATCGATATCAACGGTCACCTTGTTGGGCAGCAATGCGCCGCGCCAGCGCCGTGGCCGGAAGGGGCTGACCGGTGTCAGGGCGAGAAGCGGCGCTTCCAGCGGCAGGATCGGGCCATGGGCGGAGAGATTGTAGGCCGTCGAGCCGGCGGGTGTGGAGAGCAGGACGCCGTCGCAGACCAGTTCCTCCAGCCGCACTCGGTCATCGACCACGACCCGCAGCTTGGCTGCCTGATAGGACTGGCGGAACAGGTAGACTTCGTTGATCGCCAGCGCCTTGAACGTGTTGCCGTCGGCGTCTGTGGTCTTCATCTCAAGCGGCCGGAACGTGTTCTCGACGGCCTCAGCCAGGCGCTCATGCAGGTTTTCGGTGCTGTAGCGGTTCATCAGGAAGCCGATCGAGCCACGGTTCATGCCGTAGATCAGCTTGCCGGAATTCATCGTCTTGTGCAGTGTCTGCAGCATGAAGCCGTCGCCGCCAAGGGCCACGATCACATCCGCTTCCGCCGGATCTTCCTGGCCGTACAGAGCGATCAGTTCTGCCTCCGCCGCCTGTGCCTCGTCGGTGGCGGAAGCGGCGAACGCGATGGTTTTGAACGTGCGAGCCATGAAATGCCTGTCTGTTTTACGCTGTGGACCGCTCCAAACGGAAGGGCCTGAAATATGGTCCATCTGAATGTTCGACAGAACGCGTCGTTAGACAGAATACAGATATTATCATGCACAAAAGAACATCATGGGGAAGGGAAGATTGAACGTCACTCCCGCCAATGATCGGCGACCCATGGCGTCGGGAGGATATACTGGCGCAGGTATTTGAACGGCGCCTTGCCTTTCCTCCGGCCGGCATCAAACACGCCCAAAACGTGATCGAGAGGTGTTGTGGCACGTCCTTTCAAGCCGAATTGGCCGTCAATTGCATGCTGCGGGAAAAAGTTGCGCGGGAACAGGACGACCCGGGCATCCGCGGGGAGGCGTGGAGCGAGGACGTAGTTCAAGGGAAACGGCCAGCGGCAATCCTGCTTGAAATGCAGAACCCAGCGGCGGCGAAAAAATTTGACGCCGCCCGGCGCGTTGCGGGTGACGAAACGCTGCTCAAATTCATATTTGTCGGCGACGCCCTGCGGGTCGGCCCGGAACTTTTCCTGCAGCGGAACAAGCTTGCCGACCGGAAACCGGAACAACGACGTCTGGCCGAGCCGCTCGAATGGCGTCGTCTGATTCTGGGCGATCATCACGTCATCCGGTCCTCCTGCTTCGAAGAAGGCATCGAGTGAGCCGACGATCACGAGGTCGAGGTCCAGGAACAGGACCGGGCCGCTCAGGTTGCCCAACTTCGGTCCCCAAAGGCGTGCCTTGGGCCAAATCCCCTTGGTTTTAACCGGCATCTTTTCGATGTCCAGCGGCGGCAAGTCCTCCAGCAGAATTTCCGGTCGCAGACCTTCCCGATTGTCGGTGAAACACGTGAAGGTGAAAGGCGGCGTAATGTTGCGCGCCACCATCGCGTAGAGCCGGTTGATAAACGGCGCGCCGTATTTCGTGCCCCAGTTGATGCAAATTATCTGCTTCACGCCGCCGCTCGCAGCCAGAACGTCTGCCGTCATGCTTCTCATTCCTTATTTCGTGCCGAGGGCCTGTCACTCAGGCATTCAAACCAGTTCCAACGGCCTATCGCGACCGCATATAGACTCGCCGCGGCCTGATTCTAAGTGGTTATTGCATATCCTCCGGATCGCTACCTTACGCGAAACGCGGATAAGCTCACCAAGCATTCAATACATAAGGATTTTTGTGCGTTGGAAATGCTGCGCACACAGCAAGGGTAAGAATTGTCTGGTTTCAGGCCAAAGGGGAACTCTACTGCACCTCAGCGGTGTCGAGTGACCCTGCCATGGCTGGGGCCACTGTCGCGCGCTGGTCAGGGAATTCAGGGCAGCATCGCTTCAGCTCTAATTTGATCACATCGCCGTACCGGCCGCCTTGCAAGACGCTTATATCGGTGGGTCTCTTTGCGGATTTCCCTTCGGGCGCGGCTATTGGTTGTTGGCCGATTTAAACGAGTAGGAAATCGGGCTTCGAGGGCAAATGACAAACAGGCGTTGTGAAGTTTTCGCCAGCCGTGAATTCTCATTTGGAAATAAAAAATCGTAAGATATAGGCACGATCTCGTGCATTGATCATGCGACGCGGACAAAGAAGAGCTGGGTCTTCGGCCTGTGCTTTCGCTATCGACGTAATGTCCGTGGGCATCGCTGGAACCATAAGCGGGTATGTATATCGCATCTATCGCGAGCCGGAATTGAATTTGAGGATCAAGCCACTCAAGCGAGACAAGCCCGAAGCTTTGGCTGTGCCGGAAGCACCGAACATGGTCTGGTCCATGGACTTCATGGCGGATCGCTTTGAGGACGGCAGGCACTTCCGGCTGCTGAACGTTCTGGACGACTTCAATCGCGAGGGATTGGGCATCGAAGTGGATTTCCCGTTGCCTGCCGAGGGCGTCATCCGCAGCCTGAACCTGATCATTGAATGGCGCGGCAAGCCCCACGGCAATACGTGTCGGCAACGGGCCGGAATATGTCAGCGGCAAGCTGATGGAATGGGCGGAGAAGCGGCGAATCGCCTTGAGCCACATCCAGCCTGACAAACCCCAGCAGAATGCCTATGTCGAACGCTATAACCGCACTGTCCGACATGAATGGCTCGACCAACACATCATCGAAAGCATTGAGGAGGTGCAAGAGATTGCCACACAGTGGCTATGGACTTACAACAACGAACGACCCAATATGGGTATCGGCAGCATTACGCCCGCACAGAAACTAAAAATAGCTGCGTGAATTCTATGACTGAGCCCCGTTAAGAACAGGGGGTACAATTGGTGTCCGAGACAAAAACCGCCCTACTTGCGTTCTGATCCGATAATGAAGCCGTTGACGTGATGGTGACACTAAACTATGCGCACTGCGATTTAGAGTGTCGATTGCAGGTACGCATTTGCGATAAGCTTGTGCCCTTCAGCTGAAAAATGCATACCGTCGTTGGACAGCGCTTTTCCTGCGCCATGCTCATGGCAAATGTGATCAATATCGATCAGATTAATTCCCAATTGGTTTGAAACCTCTCTAATCACAGAATTATAACGATCGAAATTCCAGGCCATCCGTGGAGTTCGCGCTTCAAACTTCTCAGAGGGGCGAACTATCGTGGCGATCGAAACTTGCCTCGCACGGGCACGTCGAGCAATGTCCACCGATCTATGAAGGCGGTCTCGGAACACGTGCAGCGGTGTGTAAGTGTAGTCGAGGTCCGATAGCACGATATGAGTTCGGTATGCCTTAATAAATCTTAGAAAGCGTTCGCGCAAAAACTCGGAGACAAGGGTCAGAGCTATTCTCTCCTTCTCCTGAAACATCCTCACCGCACAGTCATTAAGACCAATGTGGATTAGCACATCCGCATTGTTCAAATGAGCTCTATTTACTAGAGCATCGACCACATCCCAGGAAGTTCCCAGCCGCCGGAACATGGGCTGCACCGGTTCGCCCGTGGCTCGAAGGATCAAACTGGTATAAGTCTTTTCGAAGCTATCCGCTTCGCCGGGACCTTCCCGAGGCAGGCCCAGAGAATCTGAAAGCAAGACTGTTGGGCGACCACGTGCTTTCGCGCACCCTGCAGCGTAGGCTTCGAAAGAATGAGATTCGACGGCCAATTTTCTATTAATTGAGGAAATTGCCACTGCGAGTTGCTGCGGCTTGACGTAGGAAAGCAGTTCCGATCGCGCCGCCCGAAATTTGCAGACAGCAAGGCCCAAGTCCCCCATTGCCGCGGCCCTATATGCCTCATTGATTAGCACCAAGACACTAGGAGTTTCGGTAGCAGCCGATGCATATGGCATATCCGATAGCAATCTCAACTTCCTCTATTGAGTGGCCAATATTCGGATTATATTAGGCACGTCAACCTAGATGCCGTAATGGGCCGACGCTTCCGACAATGTAGCCAGATTGGTGGCTGTCCCTCAGTCCGGGTGTCCACAACAATATCTCGACGGTCGCCGGGAAAGAAGACCTTACGGGCATGCAATACTTCACGCTCTTGGACTCCGGATCGAGCAGCCGGCACCTATGAGTATGCCAGCGCGGCGGGCGACTTGCGCGGATAAGGTGACATATTCCACAGCACTGCCTTAGTGCCGCGTGATGACTGGCCCGCTTCTGCAACGGGCGTTCTAACGTGGACCACGGGAACAGATACCAACTTTATCTTTAGCGCTTTCACAGATGGGAAAATATATCTGGAAAATCGCCGTGGAGCGACGGTTACAATCAAGATGAAGCCTGCGATCGGCATTTAGCGACGTTCTATGGCATGTTGAAAACATGACTTTAAAATGACGGTTTGCTTATATTTAACCTATGCGCTTGACGAGGCATACTCGTTGCCTAACAATCAATTCATGGTTGAAGACGGCAAGGGGGAGTTGCCCAATGAATACGACAGTCCAGGCGGACGCCACGGAGCCTACCGTATATCCATCTGCCCGAGCTAAACGAAGGCTCGGAACGTACTTCGATGAATTTTCCCGCGGGATGAACCCTTTTGGCCTGATCCCAACTTTCGGAGTGGCCGACGCAAACAGCATGCCTGCGGACAAAATTGCGGCACTTTTCGATAAGTTCAACATCGTGAAGGTTCGTGGCGTTTATACAGCACAGGAAAGTGCAGATTTGCAGAAAATCTGCATTGAGACATCGAACCTAAAGCCTCTTGATTATTTAGAAATTTTCAAGGGCAATAGTAAGGGGTTTACTGGGGGATCCCCGGTTCTCAACGACAAAAGGTTTTGGCCTTATGCCGCCAACAAGCATGTCCGTGACATTGTCCAGAAAATTCTTGGCAACAATACCACCGAGTTCGGCAGTTCGGTGGCGGCACATTACAGCGCCCGTGGGCTTCATCGCGACTATCGGCAGCTTTGTGAAAAGCCAGGTTCGATCTATAATATTGTAGATCCTCAAAAGCGTGTTGTCCGCGTTCTTCATTACTGCGCGTCGGAAAATATGCAGGGTGGGATGCTCGGGGCGATCCCGTTCAGCCATAATGAAAAGATATTTGCTGAGCAGAGCAAGCGTGTCGGCAACAAGCAGCCCATAGAATGGTTTGACACGCACCGCGATGAACTGGCCAAGTTGCGCAAGACGAAGGATTTTTCGGCTGTTGATGAGATTGATCGTCACGTTGTTTGGGTGGCGACCGATCCCGGCGACGTTCTGATTACCAACTCGGCCATGCTTCATTGCGGCGAACACATGATGTCGCCTCGGTATTTCTTCGTTTCGACCTATACGGACGTGAACGACGAGACGCTGGCAATGGCGGCGGCGCCGGTGAAGTCGGAAACGGCGAAAGACTACCATAAGTATTTGGCAACGCTTGGGTTTGGCGGAAGCAACGTGCTTCTGCGACAGGTGGAAGCGGGCTAAAAGCCAGTCACATCATTTGAATAATATTCAAGAACCCCGCCTTCGAGCGGGGTTTTTCTGTTCCACCATCAAAGGACATCATCATGGGTGAATTTGATCGCGCCTTGGCGAAGGTGTTGTGCATGAAGGCGGCTATGTCGACCATCTTGCGGACCCCGGCGGCGAAACCAACAAGGGATACGCCGGGTCTATGACGACTATCGCCGCTCCATGGGCCTTCCAGTCCAAAGCGTGAAGCACGTCACTAATGTGGAGGTGACATCGATCTACCATGCGCTACTGGTCGCTGATCAAGGGCGCCAGCCTGCCACCATCTGCATGCTTCGCAAGAAGATGAACATCTCTATTGTCATGGCCGGTCAAAGGCTCGGAATCAAGGAAGTCGATGACGGCATTTGGCCCGTCAGCTTCATGCGGTATGATGTAGGATACATCGATATGGAACAGAGGACTTTGTAAACCACAGACAACCCGTTCGGAACGAGGTTGTCACCCATGTCTTAGGTACAATCTGTTACCCATGTTTCCGGGGCGGACATATGAAAAATGGTGCCCCCACCAGGACTCGAACCCGGGACCCCCTGATTACAAATTAGAGGCCTGTTACCCCCTGACATATATCAGCATCCCCCAAACGTCATCATAAAACCCCTGAAAAATAAGGCTTGCAGTTCGAATAATTTACCTTGATAACATCAGGAGCTAACATATCCTACCATCCAATTTTGATACCCGGATGTTACCCCTGAAGGCAAGGCAATGGCAAAAGCGCTCACAGTAAAATCGATCGAGGCGTTGAAAGCGGATATCTCGCGCCGTGAAATCCCCGATGGCGGTCTGCCTGGCCTTTACCTCGTGGTGCAGCCGTCTGGCGCAATGAGCTGGGCTGTCCGGTATCGGTTTGGCGGCAAAACAAAAAAACACACCATCGGTGCCTATCCGCGCTTTGGGCTGGCTGACGCTCGGAAATCCGCCGGCATTGCGCTTCGGGCCGTGGCCGAGGGCAGGGACCCTGGAGACGAGAAGAGGCTCGCCCGGTCAATCCAAGGGGCCGAGCAAAACCAAATCGAAACGATCCTTGATGACTTCCTGACCCGCCATGTCGACGTGAAGAACAAGGCCTCGTCGGCAAAAGAAAGCCGTCGCATTATCGAGGCCGAGATCAAGCCGAAGTGGAAAGGGCGCCAGGTACAGAGCATTACGCGTCGGGAGATCATCGGCCTGCTCGATGACATCAACGACCGGGGCGCACCGATCATGGCGAACCGGGTGCTGGCGCTGCTTCGCAAATTCTTCAACTGGGCTATCGAGCGCGACATCATCACAGCATCGCCGGCGGTCAACGTAAAGGCGCAGGGGCAGGAGACTAGCCGGGACCGTGTTCTCGCTGACGATGAGCTGCGGCTCGTGTGGAAGGCCGCTAAGGCCGTGGGCTGGCCGTTCGGCACCATGACGCAACTGCTGCTCTTGACCGGCCAGCGCCGCGAGGAAGTGGCCGGAGCATCCCGTACCGAGTTTAGCCTCAAGGTCGAACAGCCTCTGTGGACCATCCCCAAGGAGCGAGCCAAGAACGGCAAAGAGCATCACGTTCCGCTGGCTCCGGCCGTCGTCTCGATCATCGACGCAATGCCGGTCATTGATGGCAAGAAGAAGCTGTTGCTGACCACGACTGGCGAGACGCCAATCTCCGGCTTCTCCAAGGCCAAGGAGAGGCTTGACGCTGAAATGCTGTCCATTGCCAAGAAGGAAGCCGCCGAGCGTGGTGACGATCCTGAGGCCGTTACGGCGACGCCTTGGCGCATCCACGATCTACGGCGCACCGCGGCAAGCGGAATGGCGTCGTTGAGTATCCCGGTCCACGTGGTCGAGGCCGTGCTCAACCACAAGAGCGGCTCCATCAAGGGCGTGGCCGCCACCTATAACCGGTACAGCTATGCAGACGAGAAGCGCCGCGCGCTATCGGCCTGGGCAAATATGGTGGCCGGGATCATTGGTGACGGCACCGACACCAATGTTATTTCGATTGTCCGCGCTTCGCAGTAACAAGCCGGTTCATCATCTCGATGGTGTCTTGCGCTTCATCGAGGCTTTCGCCTTGCTTCAATACCTTCCAACTGACCCAGGCTTGCGCTGCTGATAGGTAGGTTTGCTTGCGAATCTGTGGGTCTGCGTTGAAATCAAAATCCGTTGTGAGCATCTGCATAAGGTCCAGGAAAACCGGGTCCGCATGCAGTGCCATTTGGCAAAGCCTCCGGACCGCCTCCGACCTGGATGGAACGCGATTCTTGTACCTCCAGTCGTCAATCGCCTCGATCTCGTCAGCCGACAATTTCATGTGCAGGCGTTCTGTGTCGCCTTCTCCGAGTTTCGGACGTGCCATCTGGTGCCCCTCTGCGATAGGACGCGTATCGTGCACACGAAACTCTTGTAATCAAGTTAAATCGTGATATCTCTAGTTATGTGCGTACGATACGCACGATATGCACGGAAGGAAAATGCGATGCAGCAGGCTTATCTAACTCGTCCGCAGGTAAAGGCGCGCTACCAGATTTCCGAAATGACCATGTGGCGCTGGGAGAAGAACCCAGACCTCAACTTTCCTCAGCCAATGGTCGTCGGTCGGCGGAAGTATTTCAAAGAGGAGGATCTCACCGCATGGGAGCGCGACCGCGTGAAGGTGACGGCATGAGCGGCGCCGACCACCAGCACTCAGCCGCGGTCGAGGAAGCCGCACGCTGGCTGAGCGAACAGAAACCAGAACCACACCCTGTCATTCCGACACTGCGTTCCAGGTTCAACTTGACGGCAGTGGAGGCTTGTGAGGTGTGTGCGATGGCAACGCGCTACCGGATCAATAGGAGCGCTCACGCATGACCCATCTCCCATGGATGCAAATCTATATAGGCGACGAGCTCGCCGAGGCGCAGGCCCTCAGCGCCGAGGAATACGGTGCGCACATGCTCCTCAGGCTTCACCAGTGGCAGCACGGGGAACTCCCGTCGGATGAGGATCGCCTGATGCGGATAACTCGCGTAGATCGCGATCGGTGGCCCGAGATCAGGAATGCTCTGGCGCCCATGTTCGACTGGGTTTGGCACCACGCTCGAACAGCCAATGTCAGAAAACAGTCAGAGGCGAAGCACGCGAACCTCTCTGCAAACGGCAAAAAGGGAGGGCGTGGAAATAAAGCCGATGGAAAGCCGATGGAAAGCCAGGCTTATGATCGGCATAAAGCCGAATACAAAGCCGATGGAAAGCAATCACAACCACAATCACAATCACCTTCATATTCAGAATCACCGTCATCATCAGGTTCAGAACCACCCGCACACGATTCTGCTCTGGATAAAGGAAAAAAGGATACGTATACGCGACCTCTCCCCAAGCCGAAGACGCTTGAAGAGGGGAAAACGATCCTCATCAGCCGGGGCTGCCCGCCCGAGGAAATGAAAAAATGCCTGGATATGTACATGGCCGGCCACCTGACCCTCTACGACATCGAACCATGGGATACCGAAGCGAGGGCAAGCGCATGAAGCAACTCGACCTTTTCGCATGGGCAGACACGAAGCCGTCAAACCTCATTGATGCGATGCCCGCCCCGATCCACAAGGCAGCCATGGAAGCGATCTATGGGATACCGAATAGATCAGGTGGAAAGATCATTCCTCTCGGCAGCAAGGCGGCGTAGGCAAGGTTTAGGTGACATCACAACGCGCGTAAAAAGGGGTGCTTAGGTGCCCCTTTACCTTGTGTGCCTCAACATTCTTTTTCGGACGGCTTTCCGATCGCCCTCGGAATTTAGGCATATATTCTACGTCTCCGCCCATGCCGGTTTGATATGTTAGCTCCTGATATCCTATCAGCGAGTATTCTGTGCCTTTTGGCTGATTTATCAGCATGTTAAAGTGCTTTTATCGGATCAATATGACGGTTTGGGTATCGTCAGGGTAACGAGAAGCGCAAAACATGGTGGCAGATAGCCCCGACAAAGCCCCCAGAAAGCCCCCCGGTCGTAGCCGTGTCACCAACGGAAAGCTGGGCGATATGGACGGGCGTGGAAAGTGGGCCAGACGCTTCGCCGATCTGATCCAGCTCTACAGCCAGGATGTCGGCGACGACCCGTCATCGCTCCCCCAGACCGTCAAGAGCCTGATCCGGCGCGCAGCCACCATGACGGTCGAGCTTGAGCGCTCCGAGGCCTCCTTTGCCAAGGCTGGCAAGGCAGCGCCGACGGCTCTTGCCGACTACCAGACCACATCCAACTCGTTGCGGCGCATCCTGCAGGATCTACAGGTCAAGGCTGGCCTGTTCGGCCACCTGGATCGGCCCATGGCGCCCGTCGATGGCTCCTACATCCGCGGCGTGCGCTCCACCATCACTATCGGAGGATGGGAACTCGGCTTCGCCAGTGCCGCCGACAAGCGCGACATTGCCCGCCGCATTGCCTTCTCCATCAACGAGGCGACGCTCAAGGGGTTGCCTCTTCCCTCCGGCCTGGCCGCCTTCGCCGTCGAAAATGGCCTGGCAGAGTATGACAAGGACAAGACCATTGAACACACTGACATTTGATGGCGATCCTATCGAGATGCAGCCAGGCACCATCAACGCCTTGGCCGATCGGCGCCGCTATACCGAATCCCGTCTGCAGGAACTCAAGAACCGGCGCGGCGTAGCCCTGCTCGACAACGAAGCATTCACCGGCGACGACGAGATCGCCGAGCTTGAAATTGATCTGGACGCCATCAGGGTCGCGGAAGGCGAGGCGACTAGTCGCAAGCGTGAAGCGCTAGAGGTCGCCCTTGAGAAGCGTCGTGACGCCGCGCGTGACAAGGTGCGGGAGTTTGAACGCTTGCGCCTTGATGCCGTCGAAGCTGCCCACAGCGCCGCTATCGGGATGATGGTGGCTCTCCGCGACGTACAGACCTATTCGGAGAAGCTGGACAGGGAACTGCGGTCCGTGGGCGTCGTGTCGCTGGATACCCCTCCGGAGGGCATCAATGAGCGTTTCTCCCGCCGCCTTACTGCCGTCATGCGACCACTGCTGACGAACGGTGGCTACGAGTACGGCTCAATCTCCTTCCCTGGTCCCCTTGATTGCTGGGCCGGCGAATGGCGGACGGCAGAGGAAAAGCTCTTGGCGCCGGCCGTGAAGAAGGCGCTTCAACCCACCTACTCGAACAAGTGAGACAGAACATGGGCCTCAAAATCTCTCCCGTCGATGATGCCGACCTGACGCCACGGCAGCCGCCGGCGATCAACCCGGCATTGGTCACGATGAACAACAACGGATTTGCCTGGCGTGACTTCCTCGTCCGGCTGCCCGCGGAGTGCGTCGCTGACGATCTGAAAGAGCCTTCGCTCTGGCGCAAGGTGCAGACCACGCAGAATTCCTTGCGCCGGCATGATCATCTCTACATCGTCTCGTTTGACGAATCCTGGATTGCCGAGGCTATCGTGGCCGACGCAGACCGCAATCGGGCCATTCTTGCCCGCCCCCGGATCACCACGTTTCCGGAGCGTTTTGATGCTCTGTTTCAGGATGACGTGTACCGCGTCATCTGGAATGGATCCGGTTACTGCGTCGAGCGCAAGGCAGACGGGCGTCGCATGACCCAGCCGGCGGCGACACCGCAACTTGCGGAACGCGAGCTTGTCCTTCTTCACCCGCAGAAGAGCGGCCAATGAGTAACGACCTCGTATCCAGCTCAGGCGGTCCGGTCGCTGTCTCCGATACCGGGGGCAGTGGCTACGGGGCAGGCGGTGGCGAGGGTGGTCACCGCCTGCCATCGGCTGGCCGTCGCGCGGAGATCGAGCGCATCATGGCGACGGATCGCGCGCGGTACTTCCGCGAAGGTCTTGACCAGGAGCTGGCCGAACTGAGGGCCGAGGAAGCCGGCGATGTCGACCCGGACGATTCACCAACGGTGCCGTTGGTAGCGTCGCGCTCATTGCAGATGTTCCAGGCCACGGCCGAGGGTGCCGCGCTCGTATCCGCATGGCGCAGCGCGCCGGGTGGTTTCGAAACTCAGCTCAGGAAGGTCCAAAGCGACGTCGGCGCCATCGCACGCGAGCTGGGAGATGCCCGTCACCAACGGGCGTTCATGGAAAAGTTCGATCGCAGCCTCACTGAGCGCGCCCGGTATCACGTCTACAACGAAATCAAGAACGGCAGCCTGGGGAGTGCCAGGCCGGCGTCATCTGCAGATATGGCCGTGTTCGGCTCGTCTCTGCCTGGCGCTGAATTGCTCAAGGAATGGGGGCCGTTGGCCGCCGTAAAGGTGGGCCGAGTATGGGCTCGCATCGCACGATTCCGCGAAAACCTATCAGACGAAGCCGATTTTACATCCTTCACCACATGGTACGACAACCTTAGCCCGTCGGCGGTCAAGGCGATCGTAAGGCACCTTGCTCGGTAAAGGGGTGGACGATGGCAACAGAATTTGACGATACACGCGACTACGCGTTCTTCATGCGAGACAGCAGGACTCTGCGCAACGGCAATGGGTACGCCAACCGTTGGTCTGAGCAAGTCCTGGCCGCAATGCGGGCTTCCGGTCTCTTGGACAACATGGTCGACGGGACATCTCCGCCGATCGATCTGGGCAAGCTCTGGCTCGACAAAAATACCGATCCGGCCGTCCTCAAGGAGTGGAACGCGATCGGCGCCAACTGGCAGCAGGTGACGAGTGCAACTCTCTTCGGCCGCGTGCCGTGGAGAGGCGAGTGGAACCCGGCATCGATCTATCGTATCGGTGATGTCGTTGGGTACAACGGCAGCATCTGGATTGCGGCACAGGGCGGGCAGAACCATATCCCGGCCGAAGACGCATATTGGGATCTGTTCCTCACGGTTCTTGCACCTGCCATCGTGGCCAACACCATGTTGGTCGACAACCCGGCCGGGACTGCCCGCGAGACGAAGACATTTGCGCAGGTCAAGGCTTTGCTCGACATTGGACCTGGCTCAGCAATTGCCAATCGCTCAACGGAGGTTATCAGCCCGTTCGACCCCGCTTATGGCGCATTGGGCGGGGTCGTTGACGACAAGACAGCAATTCAAGCCGCGTGGGACGCGGGGGCCGCGTCAAAGTCTGTCGTTGCCATGTCGCGACCAATGCGCGTGGCCGGTGAACTCACGATCGAAGATGATCTTGAAATATGCTGGAGCAACGGGGCGTGGACCCGGCAGACGGCTTTTTCCACGTCCGGTTCGTTCATCGAGAACCTGCGGAACACGTCGGCTGATGCGGCCTCGATCATGGCAAACATCAGCCTCGTCAACCCACAGATTGACGGGTCGCTTTTCCCGGCTCCGATTGAGCTTGAAGTCGCCAGTTCTACGAGCACCAGCCTGACATTCACCTCGGCAGCTTCTGCCGTCGATGGCACCTATCTGGGCTTCTGCCTTGAGGACACGACCGGAGCCAATGCCGGCGGCTTGCGGATTGTAACGGCGTATGTCGGGTCAACTCGGACGGCTACCCATTCCACCGCTTGGGGCAGCAATCCGACTGCCGGGACCAAAATTCTGGCAGGTTGGAATGACAACGGCGGCGGCTTTGCTGCTGGTGTCTCATCGATCTCAATCCTTCGCGGAATTGTCAAAAACTACCAGGCCAACAAGATGGTGCCATCTGGCACAGGCGGGAAGGGTTGGAACTTTGAGCAGGGCGTGACGAACGGGCGGATGACCGGCGTTCATGTCGAAGACTCCGGAACCTCATTCTTTGCGCAAGGCGTGGATGGGACGTACAGCAACGGCGCGAAGAAGCGTGCTTCGCCAATCCAAATTACGGGATGCTCGGCCAAGAACGTCGGGTCTCTGCTCACGATTGCCGGCGTCAACTCGTCGGCTTCGCCAGACGGCGATAGCGACGACAGCATGATAATCGCCGCCGATCTCACTTATGAAAACGCAGGCCACTCGCCTTGGCGTATCATTCCTTCTGATCAACAGAAGTCCGGTATCATAAACTTTCTGGAAGCGCAGAACGTCAGCATCAGCAACATTCGCGGTCGAAACGATGCGACCTACCCGAACACGTCCCCAGGCTATCCGACGGACTATGCGGCTCGCTGCGGTTACGGTCTTAGCGGCAACATCGGCGCGATGATTTGGGGCCACGGACGAAACCTCAAGATCGACGGCTTCGTGCACAGTGGAAATGTCGACAACGTTATTGTCGTTCGGCGCGGTCGTGCGCTTGGAGACGATGCCGGGCCGACTGGCGCCCCGCGCAATTGCTTTAATTGGTCGTTCACGGGAATTGAGCATCACGGCGTCATCAACGAATATGTGATCCGTATCGATCCAACGGTGGGCTTCCGAGTCGCAAACAATGAATTGACGGGTGAAATTGAGGTCTCCGTGAATGGCTCGTTCATAACCGGTGGGCTTGTCGATCCGAATATGGCGTCGTTCTCAAGCATCAATCTCACACTGCGCGATCATGTGAACCTGAAAACGGTTATTGGCACGCCCCAGCAGATCTATGCGGCCGGCAACACGTTTGCTTCATTCGGCGGCGGGGTTACGGATCTGCGCACGAAGTCGATTCAGAATGCAGCCATACAAGGCCAGAAGTACACTCTGCTGGACGACACGGCGGTCTCTGTGACGCCTCCAAAGGCCTACGGAGTTGTCGTAATTACCAGCGCAACGTCACTGCTTCGGGCGCTGGTGGATTTCCGCACCACAGGTGGCGCTCAGTGCGTCTGCATTGGAACGGAGCCCGTTGGTTTCACAGCTCTGAACACGGACGGCTCGCTGTCCGGTACGACAGGGACGGACGTGGAATTCACAGTGAGGGCAAATGCCACCGACGGGAAACTCTACTTTGAGAACCGGCGCGGCGGCACGGTAGATTTCTACCTGACATTCATCGGATGAGCCAATGACCGTTTACGAGTTCTATAACTGCGGCACGTGCTTGGGTGACCTCGTGCCAGATGGCAGCTTCCTGAACGTCGACCCGCAGGCCGAGATAAACCTCGGCTGCATTGTCGCGGTGGTGTTCAAACGGGAAGGTCCGTTCCTCGCCTTCACTCGATCGCTCGGCGCCAGCGATCTATTGGGCGTGACCAAGATTTTCCTTGGGACACATCAATCTGATTCCGGAGAAACGGTCTACCTGGTGGGCCAACTCAGCCCGCCGATCATTTCTCCGATCCCGGCCAGTTGCCTGGAGGCGATGCATCTGGTCACAGGGGGGGAGACGCCGGCCGGGACGATCGGAGCCATGAGCGAAGACGACAACGCCGCTATGAAGCTTCTAGGCCCGTTCTTGCGCGGCGGTGGGCCGTATCCACCCGTAAATCCCGAATGGCAACCACCGAGCTAGGAGACGATCATATGACAAAGGTAAACAGGTTTCATGCTGGCTTGACGGAAACAGCAATTGGCCCGGCGATCGGCGGAATAGCGGAACTCCTCGAGCTGGGGATGAAAGCGCGAGACGCAACCCTCGGCGCTGAAGACGCCGTGCGCTTTTCGGATTTCATTAACTTCGGCCTTTGGAATAATCCCGTTTTCCCGCTGAACCTTTTTTACGTCCGGCCAGCGCTGGATTATCTGTTTCTGAACTCGATGAGAGAAGCCGCCAGCCCCGGATACATGAAGCGATCCCTGAGACAGAGGAAAGAGGTCACCGGTAACAATGATCTCAAATACTGGAATAGGGAGAAGAAGGATGGCGGAATGTGGTAGCCGGCCATGATCCAGCAAATTGCAGAGAAGCTGGCCACAAGCCGGTACCGGTTCCTGACCGATGTGCAGATTGGCACCTTGCGGCGCCAGTTCGATGCTACCCGAGATGAGATCAGAACCGCGGCTATCATCGCCGATCGCATACGCCGGCAGCGCCAGGCTGACGAGTTGGGGAATGGATTTCGCGTAGAGCCTCAGATAGCCCCAGACGCGCCGATTGAGTTGAAAGCGGAGCGAAGACTTACCAGACGTGAGAAGCTCGCCAGCGGGGCGCTATAGGGCAAGGAAAAAGGCCGGGTAAAACCCAGCCTTTGCCTGTGATCCTCAGCCAGTACCATCCCTAGTCTGCAGATCAGATAACACCAACATAGTCGTATTCAAATGGTGGGCAAGATTAAACCGGCTTTTTCTGCTTCGGCACCAGCGCACCTAGTTGGCGGCCCCAGCTTTCACATCCGCCGATGTTGCCATCGAACTTGGAACCCTCAATGATTCCTGACGATCCAACAATCACGTCAATTCGACAATTGTAATCGTAGTTCACGGTCTGCGAGCCTTGTGATTGAATGAAGACAGGTGTCCCGTTAACATATGCAGTGTTGGTATTGTATGTCGGAACCGAGTACGAGCCAGCGTTGGACTTGCTCCAAGTGAACACTCTTTTCCCAGCGATTGACGACTCTGCGTCAGGGAACCCGAGCACGTTAAAGGCTGCCTGGTACGGCTTACCGTTCAGCGTCGCCAAACCCGCATCCATGCTTTCGAAAGTTTGGCATCCCGTCAGAACGACAGTTGCTGCAATAGCTAATTTCTTGATCATTGTTCCCCCTGCGACTTAAAGGGGGCAACCTGACAGGATGCACGCTGGAGTCAAGTTGTCGGTGAAGAGAGCGGCGGCGCTGCCCGGGTCCACTCCACAGGCTGGTAACCTCGTGGAAGATACTGTCGGGGACCGTTCGATTGGCATCCCCGAAGCCGGGCAGCTATCGCCGGCAGGAAGAAATGTAGCACGTCACGCAGGAACAGCGGAAGCTAGAATCTTCTTTGTCATAACGCGGTGTGGATCGGCTTTGTCCAATGCGCCCAGGTAGCTTTGGACAATCTCTCTATCTTCGATATTTCTTTTGCAGTGGTCCTCAGCTTCGTTCAGATCTCGAAGTGAACTGAAAGTCACAATCAGCTCCAAGGCCTTGTCATCAGGTTCATCGCCAGAGAATATTTTTGCCGTAGAATAGTCGCCGCTACATTTCATTGCTACGAGATAGGCAAACGCAATCTCGTCTATAGAGCGCTCATCAGCGGGAACGATATCAAACGTCAATTTCATCCCGCTAATATTTTTATGGTAATTTATCAATATCGTTTCCTCGTAGTTTAGGCATTGGATGTGCCATCAGTTATTTTTCGTTTACCTTCATCTCGCGAGCCTCACCCCCGGACCACCGTCGACAATTTCCCCGTCACCCTGTAAAATTATGCCGGCGGCTTCTAATGCACGCTTGATCGCTTCCAAGTTGTTCACGACAGGCACCGACCGTCCGGCCTCGAAATTGCGCACGGTCGACAAGCCAACCTTGGCGGCCGTCGCCAGCTCATCCTGCGATATATTGGCCAAGGCCCTTGCGGCCCTGCATTGTTCTGGGACGAGCATGCACACTCCTGTAACTATTTTCACCATGTATAACGAAAATCGTTTGACATGCCTAGCCGTAACGGATTACGTTTTGATTAACGAAAATCGTTATACAGGGAGCTGAGAGCATGCGAAATAACTCCAACCGTTCCGTAAGTAAAGCGACGCCAGCGGCGCCGAACACCATCGCGGATGACCAGGCCCATGTGGCGCGGAACGTAGCAAAGATGATGACGTCTCTGGGAAGCAACAGTCTTCCAAGCAGGGAGGGGAAGGATGTCGATCCAATCCTTGAACTGGTCAACGGTTATCTGGCTGGATCGGCTGCCTTTAACGCAGGCCGCTACAATACCGACGAAGAAAGCGACGCCGCCGCAGAGAACACCTACGGCCGTCCTATGAAAGCGATAGAGGACTGGACAGGAGCCGCCTCCACCTTCGAAGGAGCGCTCGCTGCCTTGCGCTTGGCCGCTGACGAGACGACCAATTTTTCAAGCCCATCATCGGTAAGTTCCCTTCTTAGCGCCGCGGTGGGATACTTTGACGCGGCAGCCAAACAGGATCCGTGGGTGAAGGCCAGGCGCTTGGCGAAAGAGCTAGCCGCGACTATGGCGCAATGCGACCACGGCCAATGGCAGGCGTATATCTGGCCCGACGTTGATCGGTTGCGCTTTGGATTTATGGCGAGCCCAGAAGAGGACCAGCGGCCCGTCTCGCGCGTCGATCGTCTTGCTCACGAGCTATCTTATGCCATGGATGACTGGCATCAAGCCACAGGGTCCAAGTTCATCGCCCACGTCCATGCAGCATCAACCGGCCGCGGCGTTTGGTTTATGAACGCCGACTTGGAAGGGCGGCGTTCTTAACCAGCCGCTGTGGATATCGGTAAGTAAGGGGTCGGCGACTTGCTATTAATCAAACCGTCGGCTCACTCTGCCTTCAACCATTGGAGGCAGACAGCATGCCAGATGACGAAAAGCCAAAGTTCAAGGTCGTAGCCGAAAACAGCCAAACCCAGATCGACACCGGGTTTGCGCAGCAAATTGTCGATCAAGCCTTAGTTGAACTGGCCGCGAACATCATTAGAGTGGTTCGTGGCGCCGGCCGGCCGGAAGACATAGTTGGTCAATGCGCCGATGTGCTCAACGCTGCAGTCAGCTTTGACAAGAAGGCGGGGAGGTGGGTTTCTCCATATTCCATTGCCTCCGCGATACATCTGGAGCACGATCAGATCGAGGACTACGAGACTTTCCGGGGGCTGCGTCAGTTAGCCAGGCGGCAAATGATTCGCGGATCTCTCCAGGTGGCAGCGTCAAGGCTCCTCGACCAGCGCCTGCAGATCGATAAGGGCGAGAGGGAGATGGACGACGCCTTTGCCGACTTGGAGAGGCTGTATGAGGAGCTACGCAAGGAGCGGGCGGCCAAGGCGCGAGCTGCGCGGCCAGCTGCTGTGAAAAAGAAATCAGCGAATAAGCCCAAGACAAGGGTGAAGCTCTAAACTGCTTCAGTTACCCGAAACGTTACCCTGACCAGAAATGTAGTTGAGATTTTAGATTAACTGATGCCCACTAAGGCATTGAAAAGAAAAATGGTGCCCCCACCAGGACTCGAACCCGGGACCCCCTGATTACAAATCAGGTGCTCTACCAACTGAGCTATAAGGGCAGCACTTGCGGCTGGGAGTTACCATATTCTGATCGTGTGTAAAGCAAAAATGCGATTAGCCGCCTGGTTTTTCACATCTGTGCCGGTTGAGGCGATGGTTTCGCCGAAATTTGCGGTGATCAAAGGGCGGATTTTGTCATCGGGGTTTTGGCGGCGGGAGGGAGTGTGCGGGTAGCGAATCGTTGCTGCAGGCGCGGCGGGATGAAGAAGGTAAGTATCGCCAGTGCCGCCGCCAGCGTGCCGACCAGCCAAAGCACGCCGTCGCCGAGCGCCCGCTCGAACAGTGCGCCGCATATGGCGCCCGCTGCCATTCCGATCCAGGGAACGATTTGCATGCCCCAGTCGCGCCGCGGCGTGCCGACCAGCCAGCTGCCTATGCCTTTTCCGAAGCGTGAGAGGGCGCCGGTGATATAGGTCAGTCCGATGGGCAGTCCTTCGATATGCTCGACGGCGGCGTTGACGAGCCCCATGGCCAGCACGATCGCATAGAATTGCAACGTTGCAAGATCCGGATCGGTAATGATGGCGGCAAGTGCAAGCAGCACGGCCGCGCCCGCCAGGATGCGAAACGCCCGCCGGGCCGCTTTATGGGCGATAACGATCCCAAGCGCGTTACCGGCGACGAACATCAAGAGACTGCCGAGAAGAATAGCGGCATAGGCCGTTTGCCCATCGGCGAACGCGACGGCGGCGCGAGTGGTGTTGCCGCTCATGAACGAGACGAAGCTACCGGCGATCAGCAGGCCCGCCGCGTCGGTCATGCCTGCCAGAAAGGAGATGGCTGCGACGAGGACGATACCGACAGCTGTCCGCCGTCGCCGGATAATACGCCGCCGCCGCTCTCGCGTCATGATTCCCCTTGCCTCCGCTGGTTATGATTCGGTTGTTTGGAACGTCCGCATCATAAGCCAGGCCGTTCAGGTGGCATCCTTTATTCTGCAGCATCCAGCATTGCCGGCTTGGGGTCGATTTCCGTGCAGCGCGACATCGCGTCCGGCATGTGGTCGGCCAGGAAGTCAATGAGCGCCCGCACAGACGGCAGCATGCCATGGCGCGAGGTGAAGGCCAGATGGGCAATGGTGGCATTCGAACTCCAGTCCGGCAGGACCGGCACCAGCACACCGGTTCTGATTCCGCGGCCGCACAGGTGATCCGGCAGCAATGCGATACCGACGCCTTCGATGGCGGCCCGTTCAATAATGCCGAAATCGCCGCATCCGATGATGGGTTGATGGGGGATGTCACGCGACGAGCCATCGGTATGGTTCAAACGCCAGGTATCGGAAAGATGCTGCTCGTTCATCGACAGTGTCGGCATGGTGCCGAGCGTATCGATCGTCACATTGCCGATCCGTGCCATCAGCGCCGGGCTTGCCACGAGAAACTGGCGCGCTTCGCCGAGCTTGCGAATGATCAGGTTATGGTCGGTATCGAGCTGGTCGCGGGCGCGAAGCGCGATGTCGATGCGTTCCTCGACTAGGTCGATCCGGCGATTGGTGGTGGTGATCAGCAGGCGGACACCCGGATAGCGCCGGTGAAAGGCGGGCAGGATGGAGGCGACCATGGGGGTGAAGCCGATCGGGCAGGCGAGGCGGACAACACCGGCCGGCTCGCTCTTGGCCGCCGCGACCACTGCTTCGGCCGCCTCGACGCCGGACAGGATCATCTCGCAGCGTTCATAGAAAGCCTGGCCGATTTCGGTTACCCGCAGTTTGCGGGTCGAGCGTTCGAGCAGGCGGACGTCGAGCTGTTGCTCCAGCCGCGCGACATGCTTGCTGAGCTTCGATTTCGGAACGTTGAGGGCGCGGGCGGCGGCGGAAAACCCCTTGTGTTTCACCACGGCGGCAAAAAGCGCCAGATCATTCAGGTCCTGCATGTCACACCTTCATATCCATCGATGATTGACCGTCATTGTTTCTATCAGGAAACGCCCTGTCGAAAAAGGGCTGGCTTATCAGCTGATTGTTTTAAATTCATATGTGATGCACCAAACGCCACACAAGCACACAAAGGTGCCACAATGAACATTCTCCATATCGACTCCGGTATTCTCGGCGATCATTCCGTTTCCCGCCGCCTGACCGCATCGATCGTCGCACGGATTAAGGCCGAGCGTCCCGGTGACAGCGTGACCTACCGCGATCTGGCCGCCGCCCCGCTTGCCCACCTCAACGGCTCGCATCTGATGGCGGCCTCCGCCAATCCGGAAGGTCTCGATGCGACGCTGGTGTCCGAGCTTGATGCGGGCCGCGCCTCGCTCAACGAATTCCTCGCTGCCGATGTCGTCGTCATCGGTGCGCCGATGTACAATTTCGCCATTCCGAGCCAGTTGAAGACCTGGATTGACCGCATTCTCGTTGCCGACACCACATTCCGCTACACTGCGGAGGGTGTCGAGGGCCTCGCCAAGGGCAAGAAGGTGATCGTCGCCTCGACCCGCGGTGGCCATTATTCCGGTGCGTCCCCGATCAGCGCCATGGACCACCAGGAAACCTATCTTAGCACGGTATTCGGTTTCATCGGCATCACCGACGTCGAATTCGTCCGGGCCGAAGGCCTGGCCATCAGCCCGGATTCCAAGGAAGCCGCGATCACCGAGGCTGAAAAGGCCATCGTCGGCCGCGGGCATTTCGATATTGCCGCCTGACTGTTCGACCCAACCGGGGTGAATGAAAAAGCCGGGCAGTCGTTGCCCGGCTTTTTGGCCGTTCCACTCAGCCGTTTCTGCATAGGCTGGACTCACATGCCGCGAGGCGGCAGAGCCCCGCTCACAGGGCTTCGCCCGCTAGAATAGAGATTGGAACGGCAATGACGGATGTCAGGGATAGCAACGGTACGATTCTCGTCGAGGGCGACAACGTCACCCTGATCAAGGATCTCTAGGTCAAGGGCACGTCCGAAACCTTGAAGCGCGGCACGACGATCAAGGGCATTCATCTGACGGGAGACCCGGACGAGGTGGAGTACCGTCATGCCAAGATCAAGGGTCTGGTACTGCGCACGGAGTTCCTGAAGACGGCCTGAGCTTTCGGTTCGGCCTAGCGCACGCCGGTACCGGCCTGTCAGGGCGTGCCGGACGCCAATCCGCTGGACGTTCGGATTTTTTGTATTACACTCTGCTTATGAAAAGCGTTCCTGCACTTTTGATGGTCGCGCTTGTTCCGATCCTTGCCGGAACGTCTTCTGCCGTGTCCTTTGCCGCCGATCCGATCTGCACCTGCAGAAACAAGGATGGTTCGAAACTCGAACTCGGCCAGACGGCCTGCATCCGGGTGGGCGACACCGCCTATTTGGCGCGTTGCGAAAAAGAACTCAATGTCATGACCTGGCGCAAGCTGCGGGACGAATGTCCCGAAGCGCGATTGTCGGTTGCCGTACTGCCTTTGACGCAGTAGCGGCCGGTCAGGCCTTGGCGAGGTGACCGCGGGCCGCATACATGGCGATCGCGGCCGCATTTGAAACATTCAGCGACTTGATGGCGCCGGGCATGTCGAGACGGGCAAGCGCGTTGACGGTCTGGCGCGTCTTCTGCCGCAATCCCTTGCCCTCCGCCCCCAGAACAAGTGCGATCTTCGCGCCGGAAAGCGTCTGTTCAAGTGGTGCCGGGCCTTCCGAATCAAGACCGATCGAGACGAAGCCGAGCTTGTGCAGTTCTTCCAGCGCATCGGCCAGATTGGTGATCTGGATGTAAGGGATCATTTCCAGCGCGCCGGAGGCCGATTTGGCCATGACACCCGATTCGGTCGGGCTGTGACGCTGTGTCGTAATCAGGGCGCCAGCGTTGAAGGCGACGGCGGAGCGCATGATGGCGCCGACATTGTGCGGATCGGTGACCTGGTCGAGGACGAGAATCAGCGGGCTGTCATTGAGTGCCGAAAGACGGCGGACGGGCAGGGGTGCCGTTTCCAGCATTGCGCCCTGATGGATGGCGTCCGGTCCGAGGATCTTGTCCAGATCCTGCGGCGTGACGATCTCCACCGGAAAGCCCAGTTCTTCGACCGGGCCGGTTTCCAGCCGCACCAGCGCATTCTGCGTCACCGAAAGCTTGGTGATCTTGCGATCGGGGTTGTCGAGGGCGGCGCGCACCGTGTGGATGCCGTAAAGCAGAACCTGGTCAGGTGCCAGTTGCGGCGCCTTCCAGTCAGGTGCAGCACTTCTCTTGCTGCGCTTGTCCTGTACGGGTGTCGGAATTTCGCCGCGTTCGCGCTTGGCGTCGCGATGCGCGCGGCGAAGAGTGGCGTAATGGGTGTCTTTGGCGTTCTTGTCGCCCGGATTATCTTTGCTCATGCGTGTCTTATACTGACGTTGCGGTTCGCGTGGAACCGTTTTTCGCGAAATCGGTGGCTCGCAATCTTTATCGCGATTTTCCCAACTTTTTCTGAGGCGCCGTGTTGACAGGAGGAAACGGGGCCGTCATATACCCGGCGCAGATTGAAGGAACGGCTTGCCCCGGCAAACAACACCTTGATCTGCAAAGCTTGGTCGCTTGATCCCGACAGAATAATGGAGGGATGCCCGAGTGGTTAAAGGGGACGGACTGTAAATCCGTTGGCTCAGCCTACGTTGGTTCAAATCCAACTCCCTCCACCATTCTGTCAGACGGATCTTGACCCGCGGGTATAGCTCAATGGTAGAGCAGCAGCCTTCCAAGCTGAATACGCGGGTTCGATTCCCGCTACCCGCTCCAGTAAAATTTCCCTAAGTTTTGTACCGTTCCTGTGCCGCTTTAAGACGTTTCCATAAATCTTTGATTCGGGGCCGTTTCTGCGTTCGATGTGACTGGTATTGGAATTGTGTGTTCTCATTCCTACATAGGCGTTATCCGGGCCTCAAGGGCCTGGCGGCGCGCAAAATAATTAAGTCTTGCGCATTCCGCCCGAAACCCTTAAACGCCTCCCCAAACCGGCGCCGCCGGTATGGTGCATTCTCATTGATCACAGGAAACTTGACCCCATGGCAAAGAGCAAATTTGAGC
>UCNE01000046.1 GCA_900473685.1 Hyphomicrobiales bacterium | reverse complement strand
GTAATTATGAACATCATCATAATCTAATGAGTCGAAATCATTAGATTATGATGATGTTCATAATTACCAATATGCCATCTACCTTCTTCAACCTCACCATAGCCTTCTCACTATCACTTCTAGGGACACTTATATTTCGCTCTCACCTAATATCCACATTACTATGCCTGGAAGGCATAGTATTATCCTTATTTATTATAACTTCAGTAACTTCCCTAAACTCCAACTCCATAAGCTCCATACCAATCCCCATCACCATCTTAGTTTTCGCAGCCTGCGAAGCAGCTGTAGGACTAGCCCTACTAGTAAAAGTTTCAAACACGTACGGAACAGATTACGTCCAAAATCTCAACCTACTACAATGCTAAAAATTATTCTTCCCTCACTAATGCTACTACCACTAACCTGACTATCAAGCCCTAAAAAAACCTGAACAAACGTAACCTCATATAGTTTTCTAATTAGTTTAACCAGCCTAACACTTCTATGACAAACCGACGAAAATTATAAAAACTTTTCAAATATATTCTCCTCAGACCCCCTATCCACACCATTAATTATTTTAACAGCCTGATTACTGCCACTAATATTAATAGCTAGCCAAAACCACCTAAAAAAAGATAATAACGTACTACAAAAACTCTACATCTCAATACTAATCAGCTTACAAATTCTCCTAATCATAACCTTTTCAGCAACTGAACTAATTATATTTTATATTTTATTTGAAGCAACCTTAATCCCAACACTTATTATTATTACCCGATGAGGGAACCAAACTGAACGCCTAAACGCAGGGATTTATTTCCTATTTTATACCCTAATCGGTTCTATTCCACTGCTAATTGCCCTCATCTTAATCCAAAACCATGTAGGAACCCTAAACCTCATAATTTTATCATTCACAACACACACCTTAGACGCTTCATGATCTAACAACTTACTATGGTTGGCATGCATAATAGCATTTCTTATTAAAATACCATTATATGGAGTTCACCTATGACTACCAAAAGCCCATGTTGAAGCTCCAATTGCTGGGTCAATAATTCTAGCAGCTATTCTTCTAAAATTAGGTAGTTACGGAATAATTCGCATCTCCATTATTCTAGACCCACTAACAAAATATATAGCATACCCCTTCATCCTTCTCTCCCTATGAGGAATAATTATAACTAGCTCAATCTGCTTACGCCAAACAGATTTAAAATCACTAATCGCCTACTCCTCAGTTAGCCACATAGCACTTGTTATTGCATCAATCATAATCCAAACTCCATGAAGCTTCATAGGAGCAACAATACTAATAATCGCACATGGCCTCACATCATCACTCCTATTCTGCCTAGCAAACTCCAACTACGAACGGATCCACAGCCGTACTATAATCATGGCCCGAGGACTTCAAATGGTCTTCCCACTTATAGCCACATGATGACTGATAGCAAGTCTAGCTAATCTAGCTCTACCCCCTTCAATCAATCTAATAGGAGAATTATTCATTACCATATCATTATTTTCTTGATCAAACTTTACCATTATTCTTATAGGAATTAACATTATTATTACAGGTATATACTCAATATACATAATTATTACCACCCAACGCGGCAAACTAACCAACCATATAATTAACCTCCAACCCTCACACACACGAGAACTAACACTAATAGCCCTTCACATAATTCCACTTATTCTTCTAACTACCAGTCCAAAACTAATTACAGGCCTGACAATATGTGAATATAGTTTACAAAAAACATTAGACTGTGAATCTGACAACAGGAAATAAACCTCCTTATTCACCAAGAAAGATTGCAAGAACTGCTAATTCATGCTTCCATGTTTAAAAACATGGCTTTCTTACTTTTATAGGATAATAGTA
>UCNE01000023.1 GCA_900473685.1 Hyphomicrobiales bacterium | reverse complement strand
AAATAGGAAACGACCCGTTTGGCGCCTTTCTCAAGTTATGCGTGGTCCGCGCACCATCAAAACATCCCGTCCTTTGGTCACCTCGAAAACCCTGTTAATGTCCGTCGACTTTTATCATGGGAGAGACAGATGCTGGTCCTGAATGAAGCCGAAACGCGCGCGCAATTGCCCTGGGGCGAATTGATCGCGGCGCTGAGAGCGATGTTTCGCGACGGTTGCGAGATGCCGGTGCGCCATCATCATGATGTCGAAGTTCCCGGAGAAGATGCCGCGACCCTGCTTCTGATGCCCGCTTGGCAACCGGGCAGCTATATCGGCGTCAAGATGGTTTCGGTGTTTCCGGGGAATGGTACGCGGAACCTGCCGGCCATCCATGGCAGTTATCTGCTTTCGTCCGGCAAGACCGGCCAGCTCCTCGCCATTATCGACGGTGCAGAGCTTACCGCCCGCCGGACGGCCGCCGCTTCGGCGCTCGCCGCAGACTATCTCGCCACCAAGGATGCGCGCCGCATGTTGATGGTTGGCGCCGGACGGTTGTCGCAGAACCTGATCGAGGCGCATGCTTCGGTGCGGCCGATTTCCGAGGTAATGATCTGGGCGCGCGATGCCCGTAAAGCCGAGGCGACCGCAGCAGAGCTACATCTCCCCGGTATCACCGTCTCTGTTACCACGGATATAGAGGCCGCCGCCCGCACGGCCGATATCATTTCCTGTGCGACCCTCTCATCCGAACCGCTGATCCGCGGCGACTGGCTGAAGGACGGAGCGCATCTCGACCTTGTCGGCGCCTTCAAGCCCAGCATGCGCGAGAGCGACGACCGCGCCGTCGAGCGCGCCACGCTTTTCGTCGATACGCGCGACGGGGCACTCACCGAAGGCGGCGACCTGGTCCAGCCGTTGCGGGCCGGGATCATTGCCGCAGGCTCCGTTCGGGCGGACCTGGCCGAGCTGGCCGGCGGCCGTCATGCGGGTCGAACCAGCCCGGACGAAATCACCCTGTTCAAATCCGTCGGCGCAGCGCTCGAGGATCTGGCGGGCGCTGTCCTTGCCTTTGAGCGGTCACGGCGCGGTTGAGCGCCCGTCACCGGATCGTGATGGTGGTTGACACCTGCCGGCGTTGACGGATCGCAGCCTTGGCTTAGGTTGGAGCCGCACATTTCGAGCGCAGGCTGGGGGAAGCATGATAAGGTCGACACGGCGGATGTTTACGCGGATGGTGCTTTTGGCTCCGCTGGCGCTGACGGCGCCCGGACCGGCGATGGCCACCGATGCGGCCAAGTGGGATCAGATGCTGGCCGAGGCGCGTGGCGAAACCGTGTATTTCAATGCCTGGGGCGGCTCGCCCAATATCAATGCCTATATTCGATGGGCCGGCGACGCGGTGAAGGCGCGCTATGGCGTCACCGTCGTGCAGGTCAAGCTGGACGATACCGCCAAGGCGGTAACGACGGTGCTTGCCGAAAAGACGGCGGGGAAAAACCAGCACGGGTCCGTCGATCTCATCTGGATCAATGGCGAAAATTTTGCCGCGATGAAGCGCCAGGACCTGCTGTTTTCTCCGGACTGGGCAACGAATCTTCCCAACTGGGGTCTGGTCGATATCGACAACCAGCCGACGACGGCAACGGATTTTACTATTCCGACCGAAGGACTGGAAAGCCCCTGGGGGGCGGCAAAGCTGGTATTCTTCTATGATAAGGCGCGAACACCACAAAAAGACCTGCCGGATTCGGCCAAGGACCTGCTTTCCTTTGCACAAGCGCATCCTGGCCGGTTTTCCTATCCGCAGCCGCCGGATTTCATCGGCTCGTCGTTTCTGAAGCAGGTGCTGAGCGAACTGATCGCCGACAAGGCGAAGCTGCAGAAACCGGTCTATGACGCAACCTTCGATGCGGATGTAGCGCCGCTGTTTGCCTATCTCGATCAGTTGCATCCACTCTTGTGGCGCAAGGGTAAGGCCTTCCCAAAAAACTATCCTGATATGAAGCAGAAGCTCGCCGATGGCGAACTCGATATCATCTTCGCCTTCAACCCGGCGGAGGCGTCGGCCGGCATTGCCGCCGGTGAACTGCCGGCGACCGTCCGCTCCTTCGTGTTTTCAAAGGGGACGCTCGGCAACACACATTTCGTTGGCATTCCCTATAATGCCAACGCCAAGGCAGGTGCTCTGGTGCTGGCCAATTTCCTTTTGTCGCCGGAAGCGCAGCTACGGAAACAGGACCCGAAAATCTGGGGGGACCCGACGGTGCTGGCTTTGGGCAAGCTGCCGGAGGCGGACAGGACCGCGTTTGCAGCACTTGACCTGGGTGTCGCGACACTGCCGCCGGGCAAGCTCGGGCCGGTGCTGGCCGAACCGCATCCCGACTGGATGACGCGCATCGAGGCCGAATGGATCAAGCGTTATGGAGCGGCGAACTGAAGATAATCCTGGCCGTCCGATGGCCAACGGCAAAACCGTGATCCGCCGGTTCAGTATATCGGGCCTCGTGCTGGCGATGATCGGCTTGCCGATCCTGGCCGGGCTTGCGGGGACGGTTGGACCTGCGTTCGGTCTGTTGCCGGCACTTGGCGGCAACCATCTGACCCTTTCCCATTTTGCGGAACTCGCAGCGCAGCCGCACCTGCTGCGCTCGGTGCTGATCAGTTTTGCGACCGCAATCGTCACCACCGGCCTGTCGCTCGCCATCGTCATGCTGTTTACCGCCGGATATGCGGGAACACGGATATTTTCGCGTATCCAGCATCTGGTTTCGCCATTGCTTGCCATTCCGCATGCGGCCGCGGCCTTTGGCCTTGTTTTCCTTGTTGCACCCTCCGGCCTGGCGATGCGCCTCGTCTCACCCGGTCTCACCGGTTATGTCAGCACGCCCGACTGGCTGGTGCCACAGGACCCGCTGGGATTGACGATGATGGCCGGGCTGATCGTCAAGGAAATGCCGTTTCTGTTTCTGGTGACACTGGCGGCCCTGCCGCAGGTGCCACTCCTCCAGGCGCGGCACCTGTCGGCCAGTCTTGGCTATGGCCGCATCCGCGGATTCCTGATCAGCGTCTGGCCGCTTCTCTACCGCCAGATCCGGCTGCCGGTCTTTGCCGTGCTGGCCTATGCCAGCTCGGTCGTCGATGTGGCGATGATCCTCGGTCCGGCGCTGCCCGCACCCCTTGCCGTGCGCATCACCGAATGGATGGCCGATAGCGATCTGCGGATGCGGTTCCTCGCGTCGGCGGGGGCGCTGTTGCAACTCGGACTGACGGTGGTGGCGATGGTGACTTGGCTGGCCTTTGAGCAGATCGGATCCGTGCTGCTGCGACGGATGTCCGGTTCCGGTGTTCGCAAGGCTGACGACCGGCTGTTGCGCCGCTCAGCCTGCGCCGCCATGGCCCTGTCGGCGGGGCTCGTCTTCCTCGGTCTTGCCACGCTCCTCGTCTGGTCGATTGCCGGTCTCTGGCCGTTTCCCGCGCTGTTGCCGGACAGTTTTACGCTTCAGCCCTGGTTGCGCGCCCTGCCGCAGGCCGGAACGGCAATCACAACGACGATCTCGCTTGCCAGCAGTTCTGCGGCCATCGCCCTTCTGCTGGCGATTGGCCTGTTGTGGCAAGGCGGCCATCGCGACGGCGGCGCCTTGCGCAGCGTGCTTTATCTGCCGCTGATCGTGCCACAACTCTGCTTCGTCTTCGGCCTGCAGATCCTCAGTGTGTCGCTGGGGTTTGCCGCGTCCTTTCCTCTACTGTTGATCGTGCACCTGATTTTTGTGCTGCCTTACGTCGTTCTCTCCCTGTCACAGCCCTGGCAGGCGCTCGACCGGCGCTATGAAACGCTGGCGACCGGGCTCGGCAAATCGCCGTTGCAGATCCTGCTGCAAATCCGCCTGCCGATGCTGACGCGGGCCTGCCTGACGGCCTTTGCCGTCGGTTTTGCGGTTTCTGCCGGGCTCTATCTGCCGACGCTTCTGATCGGCGCCGGGCGGATTGTCACCATCACGACCGAGGCGGTGGCACTGTCGTCCGGTGGCGACCGGCGGGCGATCGGCGTCTATGCGCTTTTGCAGACGCTGGTGCCCTTCGGCGGATTTCTGATTGCATCGCTGGTGCCGCACTTGCTATTCCGCGACCGGCGCGCGATGAGGATTTGAATGACACCCGACACGACACACGGCCTGCATCTGGACGCGATCTGCATCGCCCTTGACGGCCGGACGCTGTTGTCTTTGTCAGCCCATGTCCGGCCGGGCGAAATCCTGACGGTCATGGGACCATCCGGCGCCGGGAAATCGGCGCTGCTTGCGTACATTGGCGGCTTTCTTGACCCAGTTTTCACCGGCAGCGGCCGTATCCTGATCGATGGCGACGACCTGACAGGTATTGCCGCTGAAAAACGCCGGTGCGGCATGCTGTTCCAGGACCCGCTTTTGTTTCCGCATCTTTCGGTTGGCGGCAATCTCCTGTTCGGACTGACACCGTCGATCGCACGGCGTGACCAGCGGCGACGGATGGTCGAGCAGGCACTCATCGATGTGGAGCTCGAAGGGTTTTTCGACCGCGATCCCGCCACGCTTTCCGGCGGACAGAAAGCCCGGGTGGCGTTGCAGCGGGTGATGCTATCTGCACCGCGCCTGCTGCTGCTTGATGAACCCTTTTCGAAACTTGACAGCGACCTGCGGCAGCAAACCCGCGGACTGATCTTCGCGCGCGCAAAATCCGCTGGCCTGCCGGTTGTTCTGGTCACGCATGATCAGGCGGACGCGGACGCCGCTGGCGGACCTGTCATCGTGATCGGCGAGGATAGCCGCCGATGAACATGATGAACGCTCTCCCCGATCTACCCGTCAAAGCCATATTGCCCGCACTTGGCCAGGCGTTGAACCAAGCTCCGGCGGTCGTGCTGTCGGCGCCGCCTGGTGCTGGCAAGACGACGCTTGTGCCGTTGTTTCTGCTGGACCAGCCCTGGCGCGGCGATGGTCGGATCATTCTGCTTGAGCCACGCCGGCTGGCGGCCCGCGCCGCTGCCGGGCGCATGGCAAGCCTGCTTGGTGAAAGTGTCGGCGATACGGTCGGCTACCGCATGCGGCTCGACAGCCGGATTTCGGCGAAGACCCGTATCGAGGTGGTGACCGAAGGCGTGTTTGCCCGGATGCTGCTCGATGATCCGGAATTGCCTGATGTTGCGGCAGTGCTGTTCGACGAATTTCACGAGCGCTCGCTGGATGCGGATTTCGGGCTGGCGCTGGCACTCGATGTGCAACAGGCACTGCGCGACGATCTGAAGCTGATCGTCATGTCGGCGACACTGGATGTCGAACGGGTTGCGCGGCTGCTGGGTGGCGCGCCTGTGATCGAGAGCCAGGGGCGCAGTTTTCCCGTGGAGGTTCGTTATCGCGAACGGCCATCGAGCGAACGTGTGGAGGACGCCGTGACACGCGCCATCGCCGAGGCGCATCGCGAAGACACCGGCTCGATCCTGGCCTTCCTGCCGGGACAGGCGGAAATCACCCGCACGGCTGAACGGCTGGCCGGCCGGTTTGGCGCGGAAACCATCATCACGCCGCTGTTCGGCAATCTCAGCCAGAAGGAGCAGGACGCGGCGATCCGCCCCGCCGCATCAGGAACGCGTAAGATTGTGCTGGCGACCTCGATTGCCGAAACCTCGATCACCATCGACGGCGTACGCATCGTCATCGACAGTGGGCTGCAGCGGCTTCCCGCCTTCGAGGCTTCGACCGGTATCACCCGGCTGGAGACTGTGCGGGTATCACGCGCGTCCGCCGATCAGCGGGCGGGTCGCGCCGGGCGCACGGAGCCAGGCATCGCCATCCGTCTCTGGCATCAGGGGCAGACAGCGGCGCTGCCTGCGTTTACCCCGCCTCAGATTCTCTCGAGCGATCTGTCTGGCCTCGTGCTCGATCTTGCCCATTGGGGGGTTACGGATCCGTCCGGCCTTGCCTTTCTCGATCCGCCGCCCGCAACGACCTGGCAGGAAGCAAAGGCGCTGCTTGTTCAGCTTGGCGCGCTCGATGCCAATGGCGCCCTGACGGCGCGCGGCAAGCAGATCCGGCAGCTGGCGTTGCCGCCGCGCCTTGCCGCCATGGCCGTTTCAGCCGCGCAAGATGGCCAGGCCTATGAAGCATCTCTTCTGGCTGTGGTTTTGACCGAGCAGGGTCTCGGCGGCAACAGCATCGATCTCGAGGACCGGTTGCGGC
This sequence comes from Hyphomicrobiales bacterium, assembly GCA_900473685.1. Classification (GTDB taxonomy): domain Bacteria; phylum Pseudomonadota; class Alphaproteobacteria; order Rhizobiales; family Rhizobiaceae; genus Pararhizobium. Next base: position 258,131 of record UCNE01000023.1, on the reverse strand, counting down.
GGTTCAAGTCGGAGCGCGGCGACCGGGCCGATGCCTCGCGGGGGCTGGCCCGCCGGATGGCCAAGGGCTTGAACGCGAGCAGGGATTCCAACGATCCGGTTCAACCCGGCATTCTCCTGATGCAGGCCTTTCCCGACCGGATCGCCTTGCAACGCGGCGGACGCGGACGCTTCGTCATGGCCAATGGCCGTGGAGCCGAACTGCCGGAGACCGAGCGGCTGGCGGGCGCTTCCATGCTTGTTATCGCCGACCTGACCGGCCGGGCGGGCGGGCAGCGCATTCTGGCGGCAGCGGAAATCACCCGCGCCGATGTCGAAGCGCATATGCCGCAAGCAATCGTCCCGGAAGACCAGACCTTCTTTGACCGGCCGAGCCGGCAGGTCCGGGTGCGGCGGGTGACGCGGCTTGGCGCCATCATTTTCGACGAGACGCCGCTCAGCAAACCGAAGGGCGAGCCGGCGGCCCGGGCGCTGGCCGATGGCGTCCGCCAGCTTGGGCTTGCGGTCCTGCCATTCTCCAAGGAAGCGGCGCAATTGCGTGACCGTATCGGCTTTCTCTATCGCACGCTCGGCGAACCCTGGCCGGATATGTCGGATGACAGCTTACTGTCGCAGCTGGATGCTTGGTTCGTGCCTTTCCAGCGCGACACGCGCGGTATCGACGATATCAGCGCGGGCAGTCTTTCCGAAGGGCTGCAGTCACTGGTGCCGCATGATGTTGCCCGGGATCTTGCCCGGCTGGCGCCGACCCATTTCGAAGCACCGACCGGTCAGCGCCATCCGATCCGCTATGATGGCGACGAGCCCGTTTTGTCGATCCGCGTTCAGGAACTGTTCGGCCTGAAGACACATCCGTCGATTGGCGGCGGGCGATTGCCGCTGCTTTTGGAGCTGATCTCGCCGGGCCACAAGCCGATGCAGATGACGCGTGACCTGCCCGGTTTCTGGGCCGGGTCGTGGAAAGATGTGCGCACCGACATGCGCGGCCGGTATCCGAAACACCCTTGGCCGGAAGATCCGGCGAACGCGCCGCCGACGACACGGGCAAAACCGCGTGGTACATGAGGCTTCGATGGCATTGACGACAGGAAACCGGATGATAGCGGCGGCACTCGACGGGGAAGAAACCACCACAAGCCGCGTGCTGCGTTTGCAGACCATCGTTCGCTTGCGCTGGCTGGCGGTCGGCGGACAGTCGATCACGGTGATCATCACGGCCTTCTGGCTGCAGTTTCCCCTGCCGCTGATCGCCTGCTGCTCGTTGATTGCCCTGCTCGCTTCGGTAAACGCCTATCTCACCATCCGCTACCCGCCGACACACCGGTTGCAGCCACCGGCGGCCTTCACACTGCTCGGCATCGATCTTGCCCAGCTGACCGGGCTTTTGTTCATCACCGGGGGGATTGCCAACCCGTTTGCGCCGCTGGTCTGCGTGCCCGTGATCATTTCCTCCGCATCGCAGCCGAAGTGGCACAGCATCGCGCTGGCAAGCCTTGCCATTCTCGGCATTACGGCACTTGCCTTCTCCCCCTTCCCCCTGCCCTGGTATCCGGGCGTCGTCCTCCTGGTGCCGACTGTCCTGACCGCCGGTTTCTGGGTCGCCATCGTTGCCACCACAGCATTCGCAGCTTTCTACACCTACCGCGTCTCGCTGGAAGCCAGCGAATTGTCCGAGGCGCTGACAGCGACGGAACTGGTCTTGCAGCGGGAAAAACACCTTTCGCAGCTCGATGGCCTCGCCGCCGCCGCCGCTCACGAACTCGGCACGCCGCTCGCCACCATCAGCGTCGTTGCCAAGGAGATGGAGCGCGAACTGGGCAACGATCCGCGCTTCGGCGAGGATGTCCATCTGCTGCGCAGCCAGAGCGAGCGCTGCCGCGATATCCTGCGGCGCCTGACGACGCTGTCGTCGGAAAACGAAGACCATATGCGCCATCTGCCGCTGTCCTCCCTGATCGAGGAGGTCATGGCGCCGCATCGCGAGTTCGGCATCCAGATCAATCTTGTCGAGCGAGGCGACCGCGCCAAGGAGCCAGTCGGCAACCGCAATGCCGGTATTCTCTACGGGCTCGGCAATCTACTGGAGAACGCGGTCGACTATGCCAAGAAGGAAGTGACGGTGACGGTCACCCACACGCCGTCGATTGTTTCAGTTGTGATCGAGGACGATGGCGACGGTTATGCGCCGGATATCCTTAGCCGGATCGGCGAGCCTTATGTCACCAAGCGGCAGAAGGATGACAGCGCCGGTGGCCTCGGCCTCGGCCTGTTCATCGCCAAGACGCTGCTGGAGCGCTCCGGCGCCAAGCTGACCTTCGAGAACCGCAGCCCGGAGAAGCCCGGCGCCCGCGTCAGCGTCGAATGGCCGCGCAGTCTGATGGATACAAAACTGTCAAAATGACTTTACGGCGTCCGGTAGCGGGAATAAGCGAACTTACATAGAGTGCACCAACAAGAGACTGCACCAAGGATTGCGACATGACGGAAAAACTTCCCGAACAGGCAGGTGCTGCACCGAGCGATGCTTCGTTGATCGGCGCTGACACGTCCCTTCTGATCGTCGATGATGACGCGCCCTTCCTGCGCCGCCTGGCTCGCGCCATGGAAACCCGTGGCTTTGCCGTCGATATCGCCGAATCGGTTGCCGAGGGTATCGCCAAGGCCAAGACCCGCCCGCCGAAATATGCGGTCGTCGATCTGCGGCTCGGCGACGGCAGCGGCCTCGACGTCATCGAGGCGATCCGCGCCCGGCGCGACGACACGCGCATCATCATGCTGACCGGCTATGGCAATATCGCCACCGCCGTCAACGCGGTGAAGCTCGGGGCCGTCGACTATCTCGCCAAGCCTGCCGATGCCGACGACATCTTTGCAGCCCTGGTGCAAAGAGCCGGCGAGCGCGCCGAACCACCGGAAAACCCGATGTCGGCGGACCGGGTGCGCTGGGAGCATATCCAGCGCGTTTATGAAATGTGCGAGCGCAACGTTTCCGAGACCGCCCGCCGGCTCAACATGCATCGCCGCACGCTGCAGCGTATCCTGGCCAAACGCGCGCCGAAATAACGGCGCGTCTCAGCTTTCGCCGTCCAGCGAGCCCGAAACGATGTCGCGCATGTTCGGGTCGCCTGCCCTGTCCGCAGCCCATTCCGCCAGCATCAGCCGCTGGGCAGCGACGCGGGCGAAATTTGTGGTCACCGACTTGCGGGTCGGCGCCGGCAGCTTGTGTTCCGGCGCATCACGGATCATCTCCGCGTCATAGCCATCCGACAGCAACAGCCCGCATTCCTCCGGAAAGATATCGAGTGGCACGCCGCTATGCGTGGCGAAATACAGCCTGTCGGAATGCATCCGGTAGTCCGGCCATTTGCGGTCCACCCTGAAATCCTCGATCGACGTCTTGATCTCGACGATCCAGATCTCGCCCTTCGGCGAAATGGAAATCAGATCGGCACGCCTGCCGCTGGCAAGCGTCAGTTCCGGCAGCACCGCATGGCGCATTTCATGCAAGAATCGCTGCACGCCCCGGCGCACCATCAGTGCGCGTTGCGACTGACGCCCGTCGATCAGAGGGCTATCGTTGTGAATAGAAAGAATCGCCATTCATTAAACTCTCGCACGAGGCCGCTTTTGTTGCAAAAAAACAATCCGCCGGGAATTTGCACTGCCGCAAGAAAATGCCGCAACGCATTCCCTTGCAATCCAGCAGCAATCGCAAATAAACCATAATCACTGGTGGTCGAAACGGCCCAGATAGTCTTGCCTCATTTTAAGAGATTCCCATGCGCTTCCGCAATGCAGTTCTGCTGTGCAGCCTCGCGGCTACACTCGCCTTGGCCAGTTGCTCCACGGCGCCGATCGCTCCCATCGGCGAAAGAGTAGCAACCAACCAGATTTTCTCGGATGGCTACGGCCCGGTCGAAGATCACGGCTACGCCCTTCCGGCCATCCCGATCAACAAGGTCAACGAGCGTTTTCACCGCCAGATCGTTGACTATGCCACGGCTGAAAAGCCCGGCACGATCATCGTCAACACGCCGAACCGCTTCCTCTATTTCGTGCTGCCCAGCGGTAAGGCCGTTCGCTACGGCATCGGCGTCGGCAAGGCCGGCTTCGCATGGGAAGGCCGCGCCTATGTTGCCTGGAAGCAGGAATGGCCGACATGGCATCCGCCGAAGGAAATGGCCGTGCGCAAGCCGGACGTTGCCCAGTATGTCGAAAACGGCATGGGGCCGGGCCTGCGCAACCCGCTCGGCGCGCGCGCCATGTATCTGTTTAACGATGAAGGCAAGGACACGCTGTTCCGCATCCACGGTTCGCCGGAATGGGCCTCGATCGGCACCGCCGCTTCGTCCGGCTGCATCCGCATGATCAACCAGGACATCATCGACCTCTATGCCCGCGTTCGTCCGGGCAAGAACACCCACGTTATCGTCCAGCAGTAATTTCTGCTTCGAACTATGTAGCGTTTTCAAATCCCCGGCTTGTCCGGGGATTTTTGATTCGGGCCTGGGATACCATCGGTGCCCATCGCACGGGTTCGCGTTCGCACGGCGGAGCCGCCTGCGGTTTTCGCCCTCTTCTCCCCCTCGGGGAGAAGGTGGCCCGAAGGGCCGGATGAGGGGGCCAAACACTCAGAATGTGCCGGACTGCCCCCTCATCGCCTCACTGCGTTCGGCACTTCTCCCCGTGGGGAGAAGTGGGAGCGCGCTGTTGGCGCTTGATCATCAAAGGAACTTGCGCGCCTGACCGGGCGAATATGGAGCGGGGGAATCTTCCAGCTCCATATCAACCTTACGCCGCCTCGCTTGCCTTCAGCTCCAGACGGCGGCGGTGCAGGACCGGTTCGGTGTAGCCATTTGGTTGCTCGCGTCCCTTCAGGGCCAGTTCGAGCGCCGCCTGGAATGCGATCGAACCATCGAAGTTACCGGCCATCGGCGTATAGGCTGCATCCCCGGCATTCTGGCCATCGACGACCGCGGCCATGCGCTTCATCGTCTCGACGATCTGCGCTTGCGTGACCACGCCATGATGCAGCCAGTTGGCCATGTGCTGGGCGGAGATGCGCAGCGTGGCGCGGTCTTCCATCAGGCCGACATTGTTGATGTCAGGCACCTTGGAGCAGCCGACGCCCTGGTCAACCCAGCGCACGACGTAACCGAGAATGCCTTGCGCGTTGTTATCGAGTTCGCGCTGGATTTCGTCTGCCGTCCAGTTCGGCCGCGAGGCGACCGGAACCGAGAGGATATCGCTCAGTTTCGCCCGCGTCCGGCTCTTCAGGTCTGCCTGGACAGCGGAAACATCGACCTTGTGATAGTGCGTCGCATGCAGCGTCGCGGCCGTTGGCGACGGAACCCAGGCGGTATTGGCGCCAGCCTTCGGATGAGCAATCTTCTGTTCCAGCATCGCAGCCATCAGGTCGGGCATCGCCCACATGCCCTTACCGATCTGCGCATGCCCGGACAGGCCGCATTCGAGGCCGATATCAACGTTCCAGTTTTCATAGGCCGCGATCCATGCCGCCTGCTTCATGTCACCCTTGCGGATCATCGGACCCGCTTCCATCGAGGTGTGCATCTCATCGCCGGTGCGATCGAGGAAGCCGGTATTGATGAAGACGACACGTTCCCGGGCAGCGCGGATGCACTCCTTGAGGTTGACCGTCGTGCGGCGTTCCTCGTCCATGATGCCCATTTTCATCGTATTCGCAGCCATGCCGAGCGCCTGCTCGACGCGGCCGAAGATTTCCGAGGCGAAAGCGACTTCTTCCGGGCCGTGCATCTTCGGCTTGACGACATACATCGAGCCTTCGCGCGAATTCATCCGGCGGCCACCCGGGCCAATATCATAGAGCGCGATCAGGCCGGTGATCATGGCATCCATGATGCCTTCCGGAACCTCGTTGCCATCGCGGTCAAGGATCGCCGGGTTGGTCATCAGGTGACCGACATTGCGCACCAGCATCAGCGCGCGGCCCTTCAGCGAAATCTCGCCACCCTGCGGCGCCGTAAAGCCGAGATCCGCATTGAGCTTGCGCGTAAACGTCTTGCCGCCCTTGCTGACCTCTTCCTGCAGGTCGCCCTTCATCAGACCCAGCCAGTTGCGATAGACGACGATCTTGTCTTCGGCATCGACGGCAGCAATGGAATCCTCGCAATCCATGATCGCCGTGATGGCCGATTCGAGGATGACATCGGAAATGTGGGCGCCATCGTCCTTGCCGGTTGGCGTCGAGGCATCGATGACAATCTCGATATGAAGGTTGTTTTTCTTCAAAAGCAGATGCGACGGCGAGGCTTTGTCGCCCCGATAGCCGGCAAACTGAGCGGCATCCGCGAGTTTGACCGGGCCTGAGCCGGTCGAGATCGACAGCGATGTACCATCAACAGCAAAGGCGTTGACATCGCTCCAGCTACCGGACGACAGTGGTGCGCTGGCATCGAGAAAGCCGCGCGCCCAGTCGATGACCTTCTGGCCGCGAACTGGGTTGTAACCCCTACCCTTTTCAGCACCGCCATCCTCGGCAATTGCATCGGTACCGTAGAGCGCGTCATAGAGCGAACCCCAGCGCGCGTTGGCGGCGTTCAGCGCATAGCGCGCATTCATGACGGGAACGACGAGCTGCGGCCCGGCAATGGTGGCAATCTCCGGATCGACATTGCTGGTGGAAACCGTGAAATCCGGGCCTTCCGGCAGGAGATAACCGATCTCCTTCAGGAAACCTTCATAAACAGCCATATCGACCGGCGCGCCGTTCTGGCGGTACCAAGTGTCGAGCTTTTCCTGCAACGCATCACGCTTGGCCAGAAGCTCGCGGTTTTTCGGCGCGAGATCATGGACGATCTGCGAAAAGGCCGCGAAGAACGCGTCCACATTGACGCCGGTGCCGGGCAAGGCTTCCTTGACGAGGAATTCATGCAGATCCGCATCGATTCCCAACCCATTCTTTTCTATCCGGCCCATCGGCAACTCCATGAATTAACGCTTGAATTTGAGAGGCCGCAGTCTCTCACGGTTTCATTCCCTGTCAATCCAGCAAAAATGCGAAGAATTATTTCCAAATCAGAACAAATCAATCATGGGCCACACGCGGGCGGCCGCTGGCAGTGGCGGTGAACCGCGCCTCGATCAGCTTTCGGCTCCCCTCAGTTTCCGGAGCGTCGATTTCCTCGCGCATCACCAAGGCCGGCTCGTCTGCGCCGTTTGACCGGGCCGATGCCAGGGCTGCGGCTTGCGCCCGATCGCGGGCGAACACGAAAGACTGCTCCTGATCCAGGAACCGGCTGCTCGGACCTGCACCATTGACGATGAAGATACCCTCTTCCGGCGCCGTGACAAACACCGTAACCGAGGCCCGCACCTGGCCGACGATGGCGCCGACGGCATTGGCGACCCCGGCTTCGGACGGGATCGACGATTCGGCTCCGAGCATATCGGCGATAGCCGGATAATAGACCGGGGCGGACGCCCCAAGCCCGACCAACGGGCGATCGAGCGACAGCGAAAATGCGACAATGCCCGGCTCACGCTTCAACGCGCGATCGACGGCAAGCGACACCGCAGGATCGATGGCCGCGCCATCTTCCGACAGGCAGGAAGAGAGAATGACTTCGGCAGACTGCCGGGTCAGCCGGGCGACGATCATCTCCGACAGCGCTTCCGCAGAAGAAGCGATCGGCTTGCCGGACCCGTCCTTGACACGGGCTGCGAGTTCCGCGCCCAGCCGGGCCGCCGTGGCGTTCCACTGGTTCTGCCGCCCCAGCACGTGCATGGCATCCGACGGGGTCAGGCCGCAGATATGGACGAGGCCACGCGCCACCAGCCTGTCCAGTGTCGCCTTCTGTAATGTGCTGGTCAAAAGGCTCTCCAGCGCCACCGGCACCGCGCCGATGCGCTCATACAGAGCCGTTTCCTGCGGCTGCAGGCCGCTAGCCAGATGATCGGGAAGCCCGGTCCGCACGGCCAGACGGCCATCGTGACGCCCGACATGGGCGGTGCGCAATTGGCGCTCGAGCACGGAAATGACCGCATCCTCATGCTCCACAGCCGCAAGGCTGAGCGGCAGAAAGCGGCGCGGGCCGAGATCGATTTTCGCCTGCAGGCCGCGATCGTTGATGCGGATTTCCGAATCGCCGCCGAGACCGAAGGTGCGCATCGCAACCGCCTCGACCATGGTGCGGAACCCGCCGACGACGGCGCCTTCGCCGTCCAGTCGCGGACGGCCCTGATCAAGTACCGCGACATCGGTCGTGGTACCGCCGATATCGGAAACGACGGCATTGTCGAGGCCAGTCAGATGCCGGGCGCCGACAAGGCTTGCGGCGGGGCCTGAGAGAATGGTTTCGATCGGTCGCAGCCGCGCTTCCGCCGCTGAGATCAGCGCGCCGTCGCCACGCACGACCATCATCGGCACATCGATGCCGCGGCTTTTCAGGAAACCTTCACAGGCGCCGATCAGCCGGTCGATCATCGAGACGAGGCGGGCATTGAGAAGGGTCGTCAGCGCCCGGCGGGGGCCGCCAAGCTTGGAGGACAGCTCATGACTGCAGGTGACCGGCAGATGCGACACTTCGCGGATACGCTCACGCACGCGCTGTTCGTGAGCCGGATTCCGCACAGCGAAATAACCGGCCACAGCGAAGGACGCGACCTCTGTTGCAAGCTGCGGCAGGGCTTCATCAAGCAGCGTCATGTCGAGCAGCGTTTCGCCGCCATGGACATTGTGGCCACCAGGCAGGAAGATCACCGGATCGGTGCCCAGCGCCTCCTGCAGGCCGTCGCGCTTCAGGTCTTCCGGGGCAAAACCGATCATCACCAGACCGGCGCGGCCGCCCTGCCCCTCAACCAGCGCATTGGTTGCGAGCGTCGTGGACAGGGACACAAGGCTGATCGCCGATGCGGGCGCCCTTGCCTGTTCCAGCACAGCCTCGACGGCGCCGGCGATGCCGACCGAGAGATCGTGGCGCGTGGTCAGCGCCTTTGCCTTGGCGACGACGCCGTCGGTTTCACTGAAAAGAACCGCGTCGGTATAGGTTCCGCCGGTATCGATACCGAGGAGAAGGTGGTCAGTCACGAGAGCGTCCATTCGGCAGGACCGGAAACCCGGCTTCAAAGGATATGGATGAGGTGATATGACATCTTTCAGCGAAAGGCCATTGCTTCGCCGACATCGGCAAGAGGCTGAGCGACGGGCAAACGAGGAGCTTCATGGCATGACCGGTTTTTCACGCATGCTGTGCCTGGTGCTTGCCATCACAGGCACCCTCTCGCTCCCCGCCTTCGCCCAGGAGGCGGATGACGAAGAGGAATACAAGCCAGTTCTTCCGGACGTCGCCATCTACAAGGCGATGCTCGACGCCAACAAGACGACCGGCTGGATCCAATTCCGCAATTACGACGACAAGCAGCTGATCTATTTCACCGCGCTGCAGACCATGCATTGCCGGCTCTCGGAAATCCGCTACTCGGTCAATTCCGATACACTCGACAAGCGCTTCCCGCTTGGCAAATGCAATCCGCAGATCCCGTTCAACCTGCCCGACAGCAGTACCAACGAGTATATCTACATCTCGCTGCCGGCCGGAGAGGCAAAGACGCTGGCCATCCAGGCCGTCTGGGACGATGGCGCCGGCAGCGAGATCGTCGTCTACAAGCCCTGCGAGGGTGTTGGCGACGCCACCTGCGCGGCGATCAAGGCAATCAAGCGGCCAAAGAAGCAGATGCAGGAGCCGGTGGCTTCCGATTCACCGATCCGCGCCGTGCAATCGGAAACACCGGGAAAAACCTTCAGCGCGCCGACACCCTCATCGGCAGCCCGCCCCTAGGCTGGGTGGTCAGCCGCTGCACCGGCCAGGGTTTTGTCTGCGGGGTCACATCGAACCGGAAGCGCTTCATCAGCACACCAAGCGCAATCACCGCCTCCTGCAGGGCAAACGTCGCACCGATGCAGATGCGCGGCCCGGCCCCGAACGGCAGGTACTGGAACCGGTGCAGCTTGTCGCGATTTTCCGGCAGGAAGCGCTCCGGCATGAAGGCGCGTGGCTTTTCCCAATAGAGTGCGTGGCGATGCAGCGTCCACGGCATGATCAGAACCGCGATCCCCTTGGGAATATCCACCCGCTCACCCTCGGGGGAGGTCCAGGAATCGGCCTCGATGGCGGCACGATTGATCGAGGGCGCCGGCGGATAGAGCCGCATCGCCTCTTCGAACGACGCCCGTACATGCGGCATCAGATCAAGCCAGTCGACCGGCTCGGCGCCGCTCGACAGCACGGTATCGATCTCGGCTTCCATATTTGCGCGCACATGCGGGGAATTGGCGACGCAATAGAGCGTCCAGGCCAGCGCCCGCGCCGTGGTTTCATGGCCGGCACCAATGAAGGTCAGGATATTGTCGGCGATCTCATCAGTCGAAAGGCCCTGCGGCCGCTCCAGTTGCAGCAGCAGCGTCAGGAAATCCTGCGGCGCTGCTCCCGGGTCCGTGCGCATCAGTTGGCGCCTCTGATCCATGGTTTCCGCCACGATGCCCTGAAACTCGGCCATGACCTTGGCGCCACCGATGCGGGTGAGCCGGGGAACCCAGGATGGCGCGAGCAGAATGTCCATCGGGTCGACACGGCCCATCCGGTGCAGCAACCGCTCGACACTGTCGGCGAACCCTTCTGTCTCCGCGGCGATCTGGCCGGAAAACAATGTTTCCGACAGGATCTGATAGGTCAGCTCTGTCATATCGGTGGCGATATTGACGGTTTCCCCGGCCGATGCCGCCTCGTCATACTTGGCGGCATATTCCTCGGTCTTCGACAGCATCTGCTTGGCAAAGCCGCGTGCGTGCCGGGGCGTGAACACCGGTGCCATGGCCTTGCGCGATCGCTTCCAGACTTCTCCTTCGGCCGTCAGCAGGCCGTCGCGCAAGATCGGCCGCAGGATCAGGCGGCGAACCTTGGACATTTCATAATTCGAGGCATTCTCGACGAGGATATAGCGGATCAGATTGGGATCATTGACGATCAGGGTGCGCTGGGTGACGAATTTCGTATTAATCCATGGCAGCGTGTAGGAAGGTTCGCCCCACAGTTCCAGCGGATTGCGCATGACCGTGCGGATGATCTGCAGACGCGACGGCGGCACCGTGCGCGGGATCGGCGCAGGTGGTTCGAACGGTTCTGGTCTCATGTCCATGGGGTGACAGCTTTCCGGACGCCGCCACTGGCTGACGGCTCCAGCCGCAACCTTCGCACGAAGGTGTGGCTATTTCAGGAAAACTAGAGCAGGCCCTTGAGGTCAGCAAGCTTGTCGTTGACCAGCCAGCCGTAATAATTTTCCTCCGGCCACTGCACCGCTCCGCCCTTGTTCTTCGCGGCAAGTGCAGCGGCGCGCAGGTCGGGATTGCCGACATTGTAAAGGGTCGAGGTAATGCCGGGATTATCGGAAATATCCATGCCGGCAATCGACTTGTAGGCGTCGATCGAATGGCGGATCGAGGCGGCCATATAGGCGAGCGACTGGTCCGGATCCATGATTGCCTTGTAGACGCCGGCCGCATCGTTTTCGTCGAGACGGTCATAGCCGGACACGCGCGACACCATGTCGGTCAGCATCAGGGCCGTCAGCGGATTGATCTGGCCAAGGCCGAAGGTCTGGCCAGCGAAGAACGGCTGGAAGAACACCGCGCTGAAGCGATTGTTCGGATAGGACGTGCCGCCGACCGTATTGCCGCGGAACTGGCTGTCCCAGACGCTTTCGCGGCAGGTCCACAGCGCATAGGAGCTTTTCTTGCCTTCGCACTTAGAAAATTCAGGGCGCGCGACGAACTGCGCCACCGTTTCGCCTTCATAACCAAAGCGGAAACTGTCGCCGGCATAGGCTGCGGCCTTGACGTAATAGGATTGCAGCCGGTCATAGGCGTCGACATTATAGGTGTGCTCGCCGACGATCGCGCCGATCATATGGATCGGATCGATGCCATAGGCGCGCGCCGTCGACTTGATCTTGCTCATCAGCTTGCTGTCATTGGCCAGCAGATTGCGCACCTTGTCATATTTCGCATCGAAGGAGGTTCTGCCCGCCTTGGTCCGGCGCACCGATGCGCCCGGCACGTCCGGCTGCTCCTGATACCGGTTGCCCTCAGGCACCACACGAATGCCGTCCGCCATGGCAGGACCGGTAACGGCAATCATTGCCGCGACGAGAAGCATGTGAAGGATAGGGCGCACGATCTTTTTCCTGTGAACCTGTCTTGACGTTCCGGATGGGCCGGGACGCATGCGGCAAAATCGTGCCGGAATTATGCCCGGCACCGGCGGAAGCCTTATCGCGTATGGGTATCACAAACAACAAGGGCACCTGCCATTGTAGCAAGTGCCCCAATCGTTAACAAACGTCCGTTGCAAATTTACAGAATGTAACGCGACAGGTCCGTATTGGCGGCGAGATCGCCGACATGCTTCTGCACATAATCCGCATCGATCTTCAGCGCTTCGCCGGACTTGTCTGGTGCCGCATAGGAGATTTCGTCGAGAACCCGCTCCATCACCGTCTGCAGGCGGCGCGCGCCGATATTTTCAACGCTGGTGTTGAGCTTGACCGCAACATCGGCCAGCGCATCCAGCGCGTCTTCGGTGAAGTCCAGATCGACGCCTTCGGTTTCCAGCAGCGCCTTGTATTGGCGGATCAGGCTGACCTCGGTTTCCGTCAGGATGCGGCGGAAATCTTCCTTGGTCAGCGCCTTCAGCTCGACGCGGATCGGTAGGCGGCCCTGCAGTTCGGGCAGAAGATCGGACGGCTTGGCGACATGGAAGGCACCGGACGCGATGAACAGGATATGGTCGGTCTTCACCGGGCCATACTTGGTCGCAACCGTCGTGCCTTCGACCAGCGGCAGCAAATCGCGCTGCACGCCTTCACGTGAAACACCGGCGCCCATACCGCCATCGCGGGCAGCGATCTTGTCGATCTCGTCGAGGAAAACGATGCCGTCATTCTCCGCCGAACGCACGGCTTCACGCTGGATCTCTTCGTTATCCAGCAGCTTGTCGGATTCGTCGTTGATCAGGATGCCATAGCTTTCCTTGACGGTTGTACGAACCTTCTTGGTGCGCTGTCCCATCGCCTTGCCGAACATTTCCGACAGGTTGAGAACGCCGATATTGGCGCCGGGCATGCCGGGGATTTCGAAGCCGCCGCCCGGCGTTGCCGTATCGGCAATCTCGATGTCAATCTCCTTGTCGTCCAGTTCGTTGGCTCGCAGCTTCTTGCGGAAGCTGTCGCGGGTGGCGGGCGAGGAGGTCGCGCCGACCAGAGCATCAAGAACGCGCTCTTCGGCATTCAGATGCGCCTTGGCCTTGACGTCGGCGCGCTTCTTTTCGCGCACCAGGCCGATGCCGACTTCGACGAGGTCGCGGATGATCTGCTCGACATCGCGGCCGACATAGCCGACTTCGGTGAATTTCGTTGCCTCGACCTTGATGAAGGGCGCGCCGGCGAGCTTGGCCAGACGGCGGGAAATCTCCGTCTTGCCGACGCCGGTCGGGCCGATCATCAGGATATTCTTCGGCATGACTTCGTCGCGCAGCTCATCCGAGAGCTGCTGGCGGCGCCAGCGGTTACGCAGCGCGATGGCGACGGCGCGCTTTGCGTCATGCTGGCCGATAATAAACCGGTCGAGCTCCGACACGATTTCGCGGGGGGAAAATGTGGTCATGATCTTCTTTCAAAAATACGCCGGTTACGCGGAACTGCTTCGCGATTACGCGGCATCGAGCTTTTCGACGATGATGTTACCGTTGGTGTAGACGCAGATATCGCTGGCGATCTCCATCGCCCTGCGGGCGATTTCCTCGGCCGACTTGTCAGAATCCATCAGCGCCCGCGCCGCGGCGAAGGCATAGTTGCCGCCCGAACCGATGGCGATCGTGCCGTGTTCCGGCTCGAGCACATCGCCATTGCCAGTGATGGCGAGCGTGATGTTCTTGTCGGCCACCAGCATCATCGCTTCGAGATTGCGCAGATACTTGTTGGTGCGCCAGTCCTTGGCCAACTCTACGGCGGCGCGCATCAGCTGATCCGGATACTGCTCAAGCTTGGATTCAAGCCGCTCCAGCAGCGTGAAGGCATCGGCCGTTGCACCGGCAAATCCGGCGATGACGTCGCCCTTGCCCAGACGGCGGACCTTGCGGGCATTGCCCTTCATCACGGTCTGGCCGAGGCTTACCTGGCCATCACCGGCCATCACCACTTGTCCGCCCTTGCGGACGGTAATAATCGTTGTCATGAAACCACCCTGCCCGGCTTGCGGGCTTTTCGAAGAGCCGTACATCGGCCCTGTTGAAACCTATGTAAGAGCGCTTTTGCCGATTGCAAATAGCCCATGCCGCACTCTGATCGCATCCTCAATCAGGCCGCCTTTCGCGCTTGCGAGAATCATGGCGGCAGTTCTGGATATTTCGCCCACCGCCTGATAAGGAGCGGCTCTATTACATTCGGGAGAACCTGATGGCCGACAAGCAAATGAGCCGCACCGGCAGCGTTTCGCGCAAGACCAACGAAACCTCGGTGACTGTGTCCGTCAATATCGACGGCACCGGAACGTCGCGGATTTCCACCGGCGTCGGCTTTTTCGACCATATGCTGGAGCAACTCTCCCGCCATTCGCTGATCGATATGGACATCGTTGCCGAGGGCGACCGTCATGTCGACGATCACCATACCGTGGAAGACACCGGCATCGCCATCGGCCAGGCCCTTTCCAAGGCACTTGGCGACCGCCGCGGCATCACCCGCTACGCTTCGCTGGACCTTGCCATGGACGAAACGATGACCCGTGCGGCCGTCGACGTCTCCGGCCGGCCATTCCTCGTCTGGAACGTCGATTTCTCGGCACCGAAGATCGGCACGTTCGATACCGAACTGGTGCGCGAATTCTTCCAGGCGCTGGCCCAGCACGGCGGCATCACGCTGCATGTGCAGAACATCTATGGCGCCAACAACCATCATATCTCCGAAACCTGCTTCAAGGCCGTTGCCCGCGTACTTCGTACGGCAACAGAGATCGATCCGCGCCAGGCAGGCCGCGTTCCCTCGACCAAGGGAACGCTGGTCTGATCCGGCCCAGTTTGAAAGTTGGCTGATATGGCCTCCTATCTGGTTCTGACATCTCCCGGCGCACCGCGAACTGACGTGGACGCCCGGTTCATCGCCGACAAGTTTTCCTGGATTGCCTTCATCTTCCCGGCGATCTGGCTTCTGTTCCAGCGCCAATGGGTGGCGGGCATTGCTGTCGCCATCCTGCAGGGGCTGGTTGCCTTCGCGACCCCGGAGCCGAGCCTGGCCGGTTTCCTGATCGAGCTGGCCTTGCGCCTGCTTGTCGCGCTTGAAGGTCCGGCCTTTGTCGCCCGCCGCCTGGAAGCTGCAGGCTGGACATTGCAATCGGTCATCACCGCCGATGACCTGCCGACCGCCGAAATGATCTACGACCACACGACAGCGGAAACCGCCGATACCGCCGGCACCTGGCAGCCGCCGGTTTTGCCGGCCGCTACGGCGGCAGCCACGGGCGGCAATCGCGCCGCCGTCGGCCTTTTTGAGAATTATGGAGAACGCTGATGCGCGTTGCGATCATCGATTATGGATCCGGCAATCTGCGCTCGGCAACCAAAGCCTTCGAACGGGCAGCACGTGAAGCGGGCATCGACGCCACGATCGAGCTGACCGACAAGGCCGATCGCGTTGCCAGTGCCGACCGGATCGTTCTGCCCGGTGTGGGTGCCTATGCCGACTGCCGCCGCGGCCTTGATGCCGTCGACGGCATGCGTGAAGCACTGGCGCACGCCGTCGAGCAATCCGCCCGTCCGTTTCTCGGCATCTGTGTCGGCATGCAGTTGATGTCGGCGCGCGGCCTGGAAAAGACCACCACGCAGGGGCTTGGATGGATCAAGGGCGACGTTGTCGAAATTGTTCCCTCCGACCCATCGCTGAAGATCCCGCAGATCGGCTGGAATACGCTGACGCTCAGGAAGCCGCATGCGCTGTTTGACGGCATCACCACCGGCGAGGACGGATTGCACGCCTATTTCGTCCATTCCTACCATCTGGCGGTCGAAAACTCGGACGACCTGATTGCCACCACGGCCTATGGCGGCACGGTGACGGCGTTTGTTGCCCGGGACAACACAGCAGGCGCCCAGTTCCATCCGGAAAAGAGCCAGACGCTCGGCCTCGCCCTCATTTCGAATTTTCTGCGCTGGAAGCCCTGACATGATCCTTTTTCCCGCTATCGACCTCAAAGACGGCCAGTGCGTGCGCCTCAAGCTCGGCGACATGGAACAGGCGACTGTCTACAACCCCGATCCCGGCGCCCAGGCCAAGGCTTTTGAAGACCAAGGCTTTAAATGGCTGCATGTCGTTGACCTGAACGGTGCCTTTGCCGGTGAAACCGTCAACGGCGCTGCCGTTGATGCAATCCTGAAATCCACGAAAAACCCGGTACAGTTGGGCGGCGGCATCCGCACGCTCGATCATATCGAGAACTGGCTGTCGCGTGGTCTTGCGCGCGTCATCCTCGGTACCGTCGCCGTGCGCGATCCGGCGCTGGTGATCGAGGCCTGCAAAAAATTCCCCGGCAAGGTCGCCGTCGGTATCGATGCCAAGGGCGGCAAGGTGGCGGTCGAGGGTTGGGCAGAAGCGTCCGAACTCGGCGTCATCGAATTGGCCCAAAAGTTCGAAGGCGCCGGTGTTTCGGCGATCATCTATACCGACATCGACCGCGACGGCATCCTGACCGGTATCAACTGGGAGTCGACACTGGAACTGGCCGATGCCGTTTCCATCCCCGTCATCGCCTCGGGCGGCCTCGCCTCGATGGACGATATCCGCCGCATGATTCAGCCGGATGCGGCCAAGCTGGAAGGCGCGATTTCCGGCCGGGCGCTCTATGATGGACGCATCGATCCGGCGGAAGCACTGACGCTCATCCGGAACGCCAAAGGAAAAGCGGCATGACCCTCAAAGCCCGCGTTATCCCCTGCCTCGACGTCAAGGACGGCCGTGTCGTCAAGGGTGTCAGCTTCCTTGACCTGATCGACGCCGGTGACCCCGTCGAATCGGCCAAGGCCTATGACGCTGCCGGTGCCGACGAACTCTGCTTCCTCGACATCACCGCCTCCTCCGACAATCGCGACACGATCTTCGATGTGGTTGCCCGCACGGCCGATCACTGCTTCATGCCGCTGACCGTTGGCGGGGGTGTCCGCAGCGTCGCCGATATCCGCAAGCTTCTGCTGGCCGGGGCCGACAAGGTGTCGATCAACTCCGCTGCCGTCAGCAATCCGGATTTCGTCGCCGAAGCGGCCGACAAGTTCGGCAACCAGTGCATCGTCGTCTCGATCGACTCCAAGAAAGTCTCAAAGCCCGGCGAGGAAGACCGCTGGGAAATCTTCACCCATGGCGGCCGTCAGGCAACCGGCATCGATGCCGTCACCTTTGCCGAAAAGATGGTCAAGCTTGGCGCAGGCGAACTGCTTTTGACCTCAATGGATCGCGACGGCTCCAAGGCTGGTTACGATATCGCGCTGACCCGGACGATTGCCGACAGGGTCTCCGTGCCAGTCATCGCATCCGGCGGCGTCGGCACGCTCGATCACATGGTCGAGGGCATTCGCGACGGCCATGCGACCGCGGTACTGGCCGCGTCGATCTTCCATTTCGGCACCTATAGCATCGGCGAAACCAAGCGCTATATGGCAGAGCATGGCATCGCCATGCGGCTCGATTGAGCTTCAGGACAAAGACAGATGAGCAATTTCAGCCTTTCCGATCTTGAAGCAATCGTCGCCACGCGGGCGAAAGCGTCACCCGACGAATCCTGGACCGCCAAGCTCGTTGCCCATGGGCAGGCGAAGGCCGCCAAGAAGCTTGGCGAGGAGGCCGTCGAGACCGTGATCGCGGCGATTTCCAACGACCGGACCAACCTGATCGCCGAAAGTGCCGATCTGGTCTATCATCTGATGGTCGTATTGAAAATTGCTGATATTCCGTTGCAGGATGTGATGGATGAGCTCGAACGGCGCACCAGCCAGTCGGGCCTCCAGGAAAAGGCAAGCCGGTAGACGTCATGACCATCGCCGCAAAAGACATCGCGCCGGCCGATATTCCGGATCATTTCGACAACAAGGACTATTCGCCCTACCGGTTCTTTTCGGCTGAGGAATGGTCGCATTTCCGGGCAGACACGCCGCTGACCCTGTCTGCCGATGAGGTCCAGCGGCTGCGCTCGCTGAACGACCCGATCGACCTCAGCGAAGTCCGGCGCATCTACCTGTCGCTGTCGCGGCTTTTGTCGACTCATGTGGAATCCTCGCAAAAGCTGTTTGCACAGCGCCAGGCCTTCCTCAGCATGTCCAACGATGCCAAGACGCCGTTCGTCATCGGCATTGCCGGATCAGTGGCCGTTGGCAAATCGACCACGGCGCGTATTCTGGCCGAGCTTCTGTCGCGCTGGCCATCGAGCCCGAAGGTCGATCTGGTCACCACCGACGGCTTTCTCTATCCCAACGCGACGCTGCTGCGGGAAAACATGATGGACCGCAAGGGCTTTCCGGAAAGCTACGATATCGGTGCGCTGCTGCGCTTCCTGTCGGCGATCAAGGCCGGACAGCCGAATGTCCGCGCGCCTAGCTATTCCCATCTCAGCTATGACGTCCTGCCCGACCAGTTCCAGGTGGTGGACCGTCCCGACATTCTGATTTTCGAGGGCATCAACGTCCTGCAGTCGCGCAATTTGCCCGCTGACGGCAAGATCGTGCCGATGGTGTCGGATTTCTTCGACTTCTCGATCTATATCGACGCCGAGGAAAGCCTGATCCACACCTGGTACGTCAACCGCTTCATGCGGCTGCGCCAGACCGCTTTCCGCAATCCGGATTCGTTCTTCAAGCGTTATGCGCAGGTGAGTGAAGAGGAAGCGCTGACGATCGCCGAGGGGCTCTGGCAGAACATCAACCTGAAGAACCTGCGCCAGAACATCCTGCCGACACGGCCGCGCGCTGATCTTATTCTTCAAAAAGGCCCCAATCACCTCACCGAGACCGTAGCGCTGCGCAAGCTCTGACGCTTACAGCGTGACGCGGCGGAGCGTCAGGTTGATGCGGCCGCCGTTTTTCAGCAATGTCGACGTGTTGGGATAGATCTTGTCGACGCCATGAAAGGCGAGACGCCCCTCGCCGCCCAGCACAACGACATCGCCGCTCGAAAGCTTGAACGACAGTGTTCCACCGGTCCTTTCTGTGCCACCGACGCGGAACAGGCAGCTGTCTCCGAGCGAAATCGACACGACCGGCGTTTCCAGATCCTTTTCGTCGCGATCCTGATGCAGGCCCATGCGGGCATCGTCGGCATAGAAATTGACGAGGCAGGCCTCCGGCTCCTTTGAGGTGCCAGACACCGTACGCCAGATATCGAGCAGTACGTCCGGCATCGCCGGCCATGGTTTGCCGGTGACCGGATGGTCCGGCTGGTAGCGATAGCCGCGTTCCTTGTCCGTCACCCAGCCGAGCGAGCCGCAATTGGTCATGTGCACGGACATCGGCTTGCCGGTGCGGGGCATGGCTGGAACGAACAGCGGGGCTTCCGCCACGACGGTCCGGATGCTCTCGACCAAAGCTTCCTGCTTTTCCCGGTCGAGAAAATCCGGAATGTGCCGGACACCTTGGGGCAGCGCCTTCATGGGAAACCTATTCCAGCCCGAGCAAGGCAGCAGGAACGCCGTAGCGTTGCTGCCAGCCGGCGTAGCCGACGTCGGTCGGGCCGACCATGTGGTCAATCAGGTTCCAGCGTCCCGCTTGAAAGCCCATCAACCCATAGACCGTCAGCCCATCCATCATGTCGGTATCGCCAGCAAAACCGGTTTGCTCCGGATCGATCACGCCACCGCCCGGCCGCTGTGGCTCGACCTGCACAAAGGCCCAGTTCGGCGTCACCCGGATGGTGGTGACCACGAATTCGACCGAGCCGCGCATCTCGGCCTCGACCGCCGGGCGAAGCGTGTCCATGATAGCAGCCCGCTCCGCCGAGCCTTTGGCGGGTTCACGAAACGTCAAAGCCAGCGCAGGCCCGCTGAAAATCGCTGCCGCGGCAGCCAGGAAAACCAGCAGAACTGCGCTGAGCCTTTTCATGAGGGTTAATCCAGGGCCGGAATACGCAGGACCTGGCCGGGATAGATCTTGTCCGGGTGGGTCAGCATCGGCTTGTTGGCTTCGAAGATGACGGTATTCTTCACACCCTTGCCCTTGCCGTACTGCGATTCGGCGATCTTCCAGAGGTTGTCGCCCTTCTTGACCGTGTAGAAAACCGGCTCCTTGGCCGCGACAGGCGCTGCAGCACCATCAGCGACCTTGAGTTCCGCGGCTTCCACCTTCGAGATACCAAGCGTATTGCCGACGGCCACAACGGCCTTCTCAAAGGCGGACTGGTCCTTCACCACGCCGGTCAGCACGATCTTGTCGCCTTCGACGGCAACATCGACCTTATCTGTGCCGAGATCGTGGGAGGCCAGTTCTTTCTTCACCGCTTCGACATCCGGTGCGTCGTCATCGCCGCCGATGCCGAGCTTCTTGCCGGCATTCTTGATAAAGCTGAACAGACCCATGGCGCATCTCCTTTTGCGGGTTTCTTCAACCCTAACAGAGTGCAGTGATGGGAAAAAAACAAGGCCCGGATGAAAATTGCCGCGATCAATCGTTCTGCGGGCGGCCGCGCATCTTCTTGACTTCGCCCCGCCCGGTCTTTTCCTTCAGCCGCCGCTCGATCGAGCCCTTGGTCGGTTTGGTTTTCCGGCGCGGCGGCGGTGGCGGCTCGGCGGCCTTGAGAATCAGGTCCTTCAGCCGTTCGCGCGCGTCCTCGCGGTTGCGCTCCTGGCTGCGGAATCGGCTGGCCTCGATCATTAGCACGCCCTCCTTGGAAACCCTGCGGCCGGCGAGCTTGATGGCGTTGTCACGCACCCGCTCCGGCAAGGCCGGCGAGGCAGCGATGCCATAAAACAGCTGAACCGCGGTCGAGACCTTGTTGACGTTCTGTCCACCCGGCCCACCGGCCAGCACGAATTGCTCCGTCAGTTCCCAGCCGGCGATTACAATGCGGTCGTTGATATAAAGCGGATCGCTGGCCATGTCGTTTTCATCCTTCCATCGCTCTATCTCACAGGAAACAGACGTTGAAAACGCGCGAACCGGCAGGCAACGCAAAAACCCGGCACTTTCGTGCCGGGTTTCACGTGAATCATCATCTGCAACCCTCTGTGAGGGCTGTTTTATTCCGCTGCGAGCTTCACGCCGGGAGCCGCATCGCGGACGCTGCCGTCGACATGGTTTTCGAACTTGGCGAAGTTGGCGACGAACATATCAATCAGCTTGCGGGCCTGCGCGTCATAGGCAACACCATCGCTCCAGGTCGAACGCGGATCAAGGATGCTGCTATCGACGCCCGGTACCGCCACCGGCACGGCAAAGCCGAAATTGCTGTCGATGCGGAATTCGGCCGAGGCCAGCGAGCCATCAAGTGCGGCGGCGAGCAATGCACGGGTCGCCTTGATCGGCATGCGATGTCCGGTGCCATGGGCGCCGCCGGTCCAGCCGGTGTTGACCAGCCAGCAATTGACACCATGTTCGGCGATCAGAGCCTTGAGCAGATTGCCATATTCCGACGGATGACGCGGCATGAACGGCGCGCCGAAGCAGGTCGAGAACGTCGCTTCCGGCTCAGTCACGCCCTTTTCCGTGCCGGCAACCTTTGCGGTGTAGCCGGACAGGAAGTGGTACATGGCCTGGTCAGGCGTCAAACGGGCGATCGGCGGCATAACGCCGAAAGCATCGGCCGTCAGCATGATGATCGTGCCCGGATGCCCGGCTGTTCCCGACTTGCTGGCATTCGGGATGAAATCGAGCGGATAGGCGCAACGGGTGTTTTCGGTCAGCGAACCATCGTTGAAGTCCGGCTTGCGGTTTTCGTCGAGCACGACGTTTTCAAGCACCGTGCCGAAACGGCGTGTCGTTTCGAAGATTTCCGGCTCGGCTTCAGCCGACAGGCGAATGGTCTTGGCATAGCAGCCACCTTCAAAGTTGAAGATACCATGCTCGCCCCAGCCATGTTCGTCATCACCGATCAGCGTGCGCTTCGGATCGGCCGACAGCGTCGTCTTGCCGGTACCCGAAAGGCCGAAGAACACGGCTGCGTCACCATCCGGGCCGACATTGGCCGAGCAATGCATCGGCATGACGCGCTTGGCCGGCAACAGGTAGTTGAGCATGGTGAAGACGGCCTTCTTCATCTCGCCGGCATAGGACGTGCCGCCGATCAGAATAATGCCCTTGGTGAAATTGCAGGCAATCACGGTTTCGGTCCGGCAACCGTGACGGGCAGGATTGCCCTTGAAGTCCGGCAGGTCGATGATCGTCAACTGCGGAACGAAGGCGGCAAGCGATGCCTTTTCCGGACGGATCAGAAGATTGCGGATGAACAGCGAATGCCAGGCGAACTCGGTGATGATGCGTGTCGGCAAGGCATTTTCCGCATCGGCGCCGCCAATCAGGTCTTGCGCATAGAGCGACTTGCCCTTGGCATGATCGAGCATGTCCTGATGCAGGATGGCGAAGTGCTCCGGCGACATCGCATTGTTATTGTCCCACCAGATCTGATCGGCGGTGTTTTCATCGCGAACGACGAATTTATCTTTCGGCGAACGGCCCGTGTGCTGGCCTGTCAGCGCGCGAACGGCACCATCCGCGGTCAGCTGCGCTTCGCTGCGGCGCAGGATTTCCTCATAGAGTTCAGCGGTGCCAAAGTTGTACCGAACCATGTCCAGGTTGGTGAAACCGATTGATTCCAGCCCAAGGGATGGGTTGCGAATGCCGAGTTCCTTCATGGTCCAGCTTTCCTCCGTGGTTTGCCGACAGAACATTGAATGTTAGCAACCATAAAAGGATGAAGCCAAAAAGACAAGATTGCTGTCGTAAAAAATACAATGATTTCAGTATATTAATCGATTTAAAAGAAAATATCGCTTTTTTAATCGGTTGAATCGTGCCTTTTCAGACGGCGATTTTGGGCGGGAGACGTCCCCTTACAGCGGCATCGGTTGCTTTTGCATTTTACTTCGCCACAATTTGTTCCACCTTTATACTCATGAAACGCGTCTTGCCGCAGCAGCCCGGACAACCGGGACGGCCTCGGAGGCGCAGCGAAATGGTGGAGCCCTATACGATGCAGACGATTGCACTTGTCGATGACGACCGGAATATCCTGACCTCGGTGTCGATTGCACTGGAGGCAGAAGGCTACAAGGTCGAAACCTATACCGACGGTGCCTCGGCGCTCGACGGTCTGCTTGCCCGGCCGCCGCAGCTCGCCATCTTCGATATCAAGATGCCGCGCATGGACGGCATGGAGCTTCTGCGCCGCCTGCGCCAGAAATCCGATATTCCGGTGATCTTCCTGACCTCCAAGGATGAGGAGATCGATGAACTGTTCGGCCTGAAGATGGGCGCCGACGATTTCATCACCAAACCGTTCTCGCAGCGACTGCTGGTTGAACGCGTCAAGGCGATCCTGCGCCGCTCGGCCAACCGGGAGGCGGCAGCTGCCGCGAGCACCGGCAGCGGCGCGGCCAAGAGCGCAGCCGATATCCAGGCCCGCTCGCTGGAGCGCGGCCAGCTGTCGATGGACCAGGAACGCCATACCTGCACCTGGAAGAACGAGCCCGTGACACTGACTGTCACGGAATTCCTGATCCTGCATTCGCTGGCGCAACGCCCCGGCGTGGTGAAGAGCCGCGATTCCTTGATGGACGCCGCCTATGACGAGCAGGTCTATGTCGACGACCGTACCATCGACAGCCACATCAAGCGGCTGCGCAAGAAGTTCAAGATGGTCGATAACGACTTCGATATGATCGAGACGCTTTACGGCGTCGGCTACCGCTTCCGCGAATCGGCCTGAGCCAGACCTTACCTTCCTACCACGCCGGGCATCACCACGATGTGCAAGTCTGGCGTGGTCAAGGGCCGAGCTGTATGATAGGGCTCCGCGCCAAAGTGAGAGACAAGGCCGTATTCTCCTGCCCTTGGGCGGACGGCAGTTAGGCTCGCCATTGCAGCGGCCGAGAAACCGCATTTGATATACAGGAGCCGCGAAAGCGGGAGTTGAAGGCTTGGTCGAAGTCTTGCGCAATATCGATATGGATGACAGCGAGACACGGGCGGCCGCCGGCCGCAAGTGGGCGCATCCGTTCACGCTGATTCGCCGTATCTTCGGCAATGCCGTCTTTTCCAGCCTGACGCGCCGTATCCTGTTCTTCAACCTTGTCGCGTTGCTCGTCCTCGGCGGCGGCATCATGTATCTGAACCAGTTCCGCGAAGGTTTGACCGAGGCGCGGGTTGAAAGCCTGTTGACGCAAGGCGAAATCATCGCCGGCGCAATCGCTGCATCCGCCTCCGTCGATACCAACTCGATCACCATCGATCCCGAAAAGCTGCTGGAACTGCAGGCAGGCCAAAGCATCACGCCGCTGCCCAGCGACGAGGATCTCGAATTCCCGATCAACCAGGAACGGATTGCACCGGTATTGCGGCGGCTGATATCGCCGACCCGCACCCGTGCCCGACTGTTTGACGCAGATGCCGACCTTCTGCTGGATTCCCGCCATCTCTATACCGGCGGTCAAGTGCTGCGTTTCGACCTGCCGCCGATCGACCCCGAGCCCGTGACATGGTCCGAACGGCTGAACGCTTGGTTCAACCGTGTGCTGCAACCTGGCAACATGCCGCTCTACAAGGAGCCGCCCGGCGGCAACGGCGCTGTCTATCCCGAAGTCATGAACGCACTCACCGGCGTTCGCGGCGCTGTTGTGCGCGTCACCGAAAAGGGCGAGCTGATCGTCTCCGTTGCCGTGCCCGTTCAGCGGTTCCGCGCGGTTCTCGGTGTGCTGCTTTTGTCAACGCAGGCCGGTGATATCGACAAGATCGTCCATGCCGAGCGGCTGGCGATCATTCGCGTCTTCGGCGTCGCCGCCCTCGTCAACGTCATCTTATCTCTGCTCTTGTCGAGCACCATTGCCAACCCCTTGCGCCGCCTGTCGGCCGCCGCCATCCGCGTGCGGCGTGGCGGCGCCAAGGAGCGCGAGGAAATTCCGGATTTTTCGTCACGCCAGGACGAAATCGGCAACCTTTCGGTTGCGCTGCGCGAAATGACGACGGCGCTCTACGACCGTATCGCCGCGATCGAGAATTTTGCCGCCGATGTCAGCCACGAACTGAAGAACCCGCTGACTTCGCTACGCAGCGCCGTCGAGACGCTGCCGCTCGCCCGTACCGACGATTCCAAGAAACGGCTGATGGACGTCATCCAGCATGATGTGCGCCGCCTCGACCGGCTGATCAGCGATATTTCCGATGCCTCGAGGCTCGATGCCGAGCTTGCCCGCAGCGACGCCAAGGCCGTCGACCTGGAAAAGCTGCTCGGTGGCCTTGTCGATATTTCCCGGCAGATCCGCAGCGGCAAGAAAGCCGTCGAGCTGAGCTTCGTCGTCGAGCGCAAGGACAATCCGAAGGCGCGTTTCGACGTCGGCGGCTACGAACTGCGCATCGGCCAGATCATCACCAACCTGATCGAAAATGCCCGGTCGTTTGTTCCGGACCAGGGCGGACGCATCGTCCTGCGCCTGACCCGGACCCGCAGCCGTTGCATCATCTATGCCGAGGATAATGGCCCGGGCATCCAGGCCGAAGATATCGACCGCATTTTCGAGCGCTTCTACACGGACCGGCCGGACGGCGAGGATTTTGGCCAGAATTCGGGCCTTGGCCTTTCCATCTCCCGCCAGATCGCCGAAGCCCATGGCGGCTCGCTGAAAGCCGAAAACATGATGGATGCGACCGGCAAGATTACCGGTGCCCGCTTCATCCTTTCCCTTCCGATCGAGAACCACGCGTGACCAGCGCGGCGGTCAATGTTCACGCGACCGCCGTGGTGCTTGGAAGCCAGGGATTCCTGTTTGTCGGTTCGTCCGGTAGCGGCAAGACCACACTGGCGCTCTCCTGCCTGACGGCGGCGCGAAATGCCGGGCTGTTTGCCGCTCTGGTTTCGGATGATCAAGTGCTGATTTCGGTGTGCAACGGCCGTGTCATCGCCCGCCGTCCCGCCTCGATTGCCGGCCTGGCGGAGATCCGTGGCGCCGGGATTGTTACTATCGAGACGATACCGGCCGCGGTGATCGATTGTGCCATTCTGCCGATCAAACCGCCATTTGAACCACGTTTACCCCCGGAAAATGAGAGGTTTTCTTTGCCGTCCGGTGATTTTTTGCCTTTGCATCGCCTTCCCCTGGCCGAAGGCTTGAATTCCTTTGAGATTTTACGGCGGATTTTACCTCAAAATGCCGATTTTCAAGGACATTGATGCCTTTTAAAGCAGCATTTCCGGATTTTTAACTTGCCATTCGGCTTTTCCTTGCCAAGATGGCCGCCCTAAAGGTGGACGAAATTGCTGCATTGCGATATCTGACCCTCCTTATAGATTTGCAGATGCAGTTGGAGCGAAGACACCATGATCGGACTTGTGCTTGTCACACACGGCAAGCTGGCTGAAGAGTTTCGTCATGCGCTGGAGCATGTCGTTGGTCCGCAAAAGTCAATCGAGACTGTCTGCATCGGCCCCGAGGATGATATGGACCAGCGCCGGCAGGATATCCTGCACGCTGTTCTTGCAGCCGACGAAGGCAATGGCGTTATCATCCTTACAGATATGTTTGGCGGCACACCGTCCAACCTGGCAATCTCGGTCATGCAAAGCGGCACGGTTGAAGTCATTGCCGGTGTCAATCTTCCCATGCTGATCAAACTGGCCGGTGTCCGAGGCGAAAGCGATATGGACAAGGCACTCGTTGAAGCGTCCGAAGCAGGCAGGAAATACATCAATGTCGCAAGCCGTGTCCTCAGTGGAAAATAACGGGACGCCGGTCATGACCCTCTCCCGCGACCTCCTGATCGTCAACAAGCGTGGCCTGCATGCCCGCGCCTCTGCCAAGTTCGTCCAGACGGTCGAAGGCTATGATGCCGAGATCCACGTCTCCAAGGACGGCATGACCGTCGGCGGCACCTCGATCATGGGCCTGATGATGCTGGCCGCCAGCACCGGCTGTTCGGTTTCCGTCACCTCCAGCGGCCGTCAGGCACAGGAGGCTCTCGATGCACTCGACGCCCTGGTTGCCGACAAGTTCGGCGAAGAAATCTAGCCTCGGGCGGGGCCACATAAAGACATAAAGACTTCTTTATGTCCTGTTGCTCCTTTTCGCGTTTCCTGATAATTGAGGGACAAACTTCCTGCAGACTGCGGGAAGTGCCGAATTCTAGTGCGCCCTGCCAGGCCCTGCCAAAACGTCAGGACTTCGTGCATGGCACCAGCCCGGAGACTCTCATGAGCACGAAAAACGACTACGTTGTTGCAGATATCGGCCTTGCCGATTTCGGCCGCAAGGAAATCATCATTGCCGAAACGGAAATGCCGGGCCTGATGGCCTGCCGCGAGGAATTCGGCACATCCAAGCCGCTGAAGGGTGCCCGTATCACCGGCTCGCTGCACATGACCATCCAGACTGCCGTGCTGATCGAGACGCTGGTAGCGCTCGGTGCGGAAGTTCGCTGGGCTTCCTGCAACATCTTCTCGACGCAGGACCATGCTGCCGCTGCGATTGCCGCAACGGGCGTTCCGGTTTTCGCCATCAAGGGTGAAAGCCTGGAAGACTACTGGACCTACACCGACCAGATCTTCCAGTGGGCCGATGGCGGCGTTTCCAACATGATCCTCGATGACGGCGGCGACGCCACCATGTACATCCTGCTCGGCGCCCGCGCCGAAGCCGGTGAGGACGTTCTCTCGAAGCCGGAATCGGAAGAAGAAGAAATCCTCGTTGCCCAGATCAAGAAGCGCCTTGCCGCTTCGCCGGGCTGGTTCACCAAGCAGCGCGGCGCCATCCAGGGCGTGACCGAAGAAACCACCACGGGCGTCAACCGTCTCTACCAGCTGCATGCCAAGGGCCTGCTGCCCTTCCCGGCGATCAACGTTAACGATTCGGTTACCAAGTCGAAGTTCGACAACAAGTATGGCTGCAAGGAATCGCTGGTCGACGGTATCCGCCGCGGCACCGACGTGATGATGGCCGGCAAGGTTGCCGTCGTCTGCGGTTACGGCGACGTCGGCAAGGGTTCTGCCGCATCGCTGCTTGGCGCCGGCGCCCGCGTCAAGGTCACGGAAGTCGATCCGATCTGCGCCCTGCAGGCCGCTATGGACGGTTTTGAAGTCGTTCAGCTCGAAGACGTCGTCTCCTCGGCCGATATCTTCATCACCACGACCGGCAACAAGGATGTCATCCGCATGGACCACATGCGTGAGATGAAGGACATGGCGATCGTTGGTAATATCGGCCATTTCGACAACGAAATTCAGGTTTCCGCACTGCGAAACCTGAAATGGACCAACATCAAGCCGCAGGTCGACCTGATCGAGTTCCCGAAGGGCAACCGGATGATCCTTCTGTCGGAAGGCCGCTTGCTCAACCTGGGCAACGCCACCGGTCACCCGTCCTTCGTCATGTCGGCTTCGTTCACCAACCAGACATTGGCCCAGATCGAGCTGTTCACCAAGGGTGAGCAGTATGAAAAGGGCGTCCACATCCTGCCGAAGCACCTCGACGAGAAGGTCGCACGCCTTCACCTCGCCAAGCTCGGCGCCAAGCTGACCGAACTTTCGGAAGAGCAGGCCGGCTATATCGGCGTGAAGCCGCAAGGCCCGTTCAAGGCTGAACACTACCGCTACTAGTCCTTACCCGGATAATCCACAACATATAGAGGCCGCGATCTTGACAAAAGATCGCGGCCTCTTTTTTTGCTCCGCCCTTCCCGAGGATTCCCCGAAGGCGTATGTTTTTGGCACATGATTCGTGACGAAGATGCGGAACAGACGCGTCACGGATGGGGTGTCTTGTCGTTGAGGCGGCAAACAGACGAAGACATGCCGGACTGCAATCGGAATTGAACGAGGCCTGCCTTGGCGGGATTTCGATTTAGCACTGCGTGGCGATTTGCAACCGGACCAAAGAGCTTTGAACGTACGCCGCCGAAAGGCCGGGGCACGCTTCAAAGTATTGAATACACAGATGATCACGTGATTCGGACTTTCCGGCGCATTGATTAAATGTGGTACAAACGGGGAAGCACGCCATGGAAACAGGTCCTTTGAAACGCGCCGGCGGCCGGATTCCGTCCCTGTTGCGCCGGTTCATGGCAAGCTCGACGCTCGTGGTTTGCGCCGGCCCCGCCTCTGCGGCAGCCGAGGGTACTGCAAAAGCCAACCTTTTCGGCTCGTCCGAAGTCGTCACCTTCTCCGTGCTGATCGGTGTCATTTCTGCCGCCATGCTCTCGGCCATCTGGCTGATCCGCCAGCGCGGCAATATGGAGACCGACAACCGCGAGCTGAACACCGCGCTTGCCGACGCCAATCACCGGATTTCCCGTTTCCAGGCGCTGATTGCCGACAAGAACCGCCGCATCGTCGTCTGGGAAGGCCAGTCGAACAAACCCGAATTCCTCGGTCAGCTGCCGGCCGAAACCGGTGCGCCGCAGGATGACCGCGATTTCCTCGCCTTTGGCCGCTGGATCAAATCCCAGTCGGCGTCGGACCTGGAGAAAGCCATCGAACGGCTGCGCTCCAATGCCGAAAGCTTCGATCTCATCGTCGAAACCAGCCGCAGCGAAATCATCGAGGCACAGGGCCGCGTTTCCGGCGGCCGGGCCTTCGTCCGGTTCGTGGCGCTGAACAACCTGCGGGCTGAGCTTGCGGAAGTGAAGATGGAACGCGACCGTCTGCATGGCGCTCTGTCCAACCTGAATACACTGCTCGACGCCATCGATCTGCCAGTCTGGCAGCGTGGGCAGGATGGCGGGCTTCTCTGGGTCAACGAGGCGTATGCCGAGGCCGTTGAAGCCGCAGATCCCTCCGCCGCCATCAAGGAAAGCCGCGAGCTTCTGGCAACCGTTGCCCGCGAAAAGATCCGCGTCATCAGCACCTATGATTCGCCCTATCGCGAAAAGGTCTCCACCGTCGTGCGTGGAAACCGGACGTTCTTTGATGTGGTGGACGCCAAAAGCACGAGCGGATCGGCGGGCATGGCGATCAACGTCTCAGACGTCGAGGCCGTCCGCGAGGAACTCAACCGCACCCTGAAGAGCCATGCCGAAACGCTCGATCATCTGGCGACGCCCGTGGCGATCTTCGACGGCAGCCAGCAGCTGCAATTCTACAATCAGGCATTCCAGCGCCTGTGGGATCTCGACATGGGCTTCCTCGAGCGCAAGCCGGGCAATGGCGAAATCCTCGACCGGTTGCGCGCCGCCGGCAAGCTGCCGGAACAGCTGAACTGGAAGCAGTGGAAGGATGGGGCGCTCGCCGTCTATCAGGCGATCGAGACGCAATCCGACCTCTGGCATCTGCCCAACGGCCAGACCCTGCGCGTGTTCGCAACCGCCCGCCCGCAAGGCGGCGCAACCTGGGTGTTCGAGAACCTGACGGAAAAGGTCGATCTCGAAACCCGCTACAACACGCTTGTCCAGGTTCAGGGCGAGACCATTGACCATCTGTCGGAAGGCGTCGCCGTGTTCGGCCCGGATGGCCGCATCAAGCTGTCCAACCCGGCATTCCGCGCGCTTTGGGGCGTCAGCGAGATCGAGGCAAAGCCCGGCACGCATATCCGCGCCATCGAATTGGCCTGTGCGCCATCCTACGACCAGCCGGATGGTTGGAAGCGGTTTTCGCATCTCATCACCAGCTTTGACGACGAGCGCCCGTCCTGCCAGGGGATCCTGGAACTACGGACCGGCCTGATCCTCGATTTCGCCGTCATCCCGCTGCCCAACGCACAGACCATGCTGACCTTCGTCAACATCACCGACAGCGCAAGGGTCGAGCGCGCGCTGACCGAAAAGAACGACGCGCTGCGCATGGCCGACCATCTGAAGAATGATTTCGTCCAGCACGTGTCCTATGAGCTGCGCTCGCCGCTGACCAATATCATCGGCTTTGCCGACCTCCTGAAAACACCGGCCTTCGGATCGCTGACGGAACGGCAGGCGGAATATGTTGAGCATATCTCGACGTCATCCTCGCTGCTTCTGACGATCGTCAACGATATCCTCGATCTGGCGACCGTCGACGCTGGTATCGTCGAGCTCGACCTGTCGGAAATCAACCTGACCGATTTCCTCGACGAAGTGTCTCTGCAGATGGCCGACAGGCTGCAGGAAAGCGCCGTCACCTTGCAGATCGATACACCGGATATGCTGGGCCTGTTCGTCGCCGATCATCAACGGTTGAAGCAGATCCTCATCAAGCTTTTGACCAACGCCGCCAATTTTGCCCCCGACGGCAGCACCGTCAGCCTGAAGTGCCGCCGCGACAACAGCGATTTCGTCTTCAGCGTCACCGACAGCGGTACCGGCATTCCGCAGGACGTACTCGACACCGTGTTCAAGCGGTTCGAGAGCCACGGCCAGCATGGCGGCGCCGGCCTTGGCCTGTCGATCGTCGAAAGCTTCGTCAGCCTGCATCACGGCACCGTGTCGATCCGCAGCCGCGAAGGCGAAGGCACGGAAGTGACCTGCCGCATCCCATCCGGCGAGCTGCCACAAATCGCCGCGGCGGAATAATGCAAGTGATCGAGCTCATCCTCAAGGACGAGGCAGCCACGATCGAGTTCGGCGAAGACCTGGCATTGGCCTTGAAGGCCGGTGATTGTCTCGCGCTATCGGGCGATCTTGGTGCGGGCAAGTCGACACTGGCACGCGCCTTTTTGCGCGCCATGGCCGATGACGCTGAGCTGGAGGTTCCGAGCCCGACCTTCACGCTAGTGCAAAGCTACTACCTTCGTACTCCCGTTTCGCATTTCGATCTCTACCGGCTGGCCGACGTTTCGGAACTCGACGAGCTGGGTTTCGACGAGGCCCTGTCCGACGGTATCTGCCTGGTGGAATGGCCGGAAAATGCCCTGGCAGCGCTGCCGAAGTCACGGCTGACCGCCACCTTTTCTCATCTTGGCGACGGACGCACCGTCACGATCACCGGCGAAGCCGCCGCCCTCGCACGAATTGAACGCAGCCTGGCCATCCGCACCTTTCTCAAACAGCGCGGACATGGCAACGCAAAGCGTCGGCATCTGAGCGGCGATGCGTCCGCACGTGCCTATGAACACATCCGCATGCCCGGCGAACCCATCCGTATCCTGATGGACTCGGCCCGGCACAAGGCCGGCCCCATCCTTCAGGACGGCAAATATTATCAGCAGCTCGCCCATATCGCCGAAGATGTAATCCCCTTCGTCGCCGTCGCCCACGATATTCGGACCAAGGGCTTTTGCGCACCGGATATCTACGAGGCCGATCTTGATGCCGGCATCCTGCTGATCGAAGACCTCGGCAGCGAGGATATTCTCGACGCCAAGGGACAACCGATTGCCGAGCGCTATCTGGAAAGCGTCCGCGTGCTGGCGCATCTGCATGCGCAGCCGGTGACACGGGATATTTCCCTCGGCGCCGTCATCCACCATATCCCCGATTTCGACCGCACGGCGATGAAGATCGAGACCAGCCTGCTGCTCGACTGGTACCTTCCCTGGAAGCGCGGCGAAAAGGCTTCGGATGCCGAGCGTCATGGTTATTTCGCCGTCTGGGACCAGCTGATCGACCTGCTGGCTTCATCGGAAAAGAAGCTGCTGCTACGCGATTTCCATTCGCCGAACATCATCTGGCGCGGCGATCGCTCTAGTTTTGAGCGGATCGGCATCATCGATTTCCAGGATTCGATGATCGGCCCGACCGCCTACGACGTCGCGTCAATCTCGCAGGATGCCCGTGTCACGATCGAACCCGGCCTGCGTGACGCGATGCTGTCGCTCTACTGTACAGAACGCCACGCTCTCGGTCTTTTCGACGAGGCGACGTTCCGGCGCGACTGGCATCTGATGTCCGCCCAGCGCAATTGCAAGCTCGTGGGCATCTGGGTGCGGCTGATGCAGCGCGACGGCAAGCCCTCCTACATGAAGCACATGCCGCGGACATTTTCCTATCTCGAAGTGGCGCTTCGGCACGAAGCGCTCGCACCCTTGCGCGATTGGTGCATAAAGGCTGGAATCCTTTAAGCCGAATCAGCGGCTGAAGCTTCAGCGGAATGCGTGCGCCCATGTCCATCATCGAAAACGCCATGGTGCTTGCCGCGGGACTTGGAACCCGCCTGCGCCCCATTACCGATACCATGCCAAAGCCGCTGGTTCCGATCGCAGGCAAACCGATGATCGATTATGTGCTCGATCTTCTGGAAGCTGCAGGCGTGACCACGGCAGCGATTAACGTCCATCATTTCGCCGACCGGATGGAAGCGCATCTGGCTGAGCGGGGCCGGCCAAACATCGTCATCTCCGATGAACGGGCGGCGCTGATGAACTCCGGTGGCGGGTTGGCAAAGGGATTGAAGCTTCTACCGGAAGGGCCGGTTCTCGTGATGAACGCCGACCTGTTCTGGGTTGGAGAAAAGCCCGGCGAGCCTTCCAATCTCGAACGGCTCGCATCCTTCTTCGATCCCGAAACGATGGACATGGCGCTGCTTTGCGTGCGCAACGAAGATACGACCGGACACAATGGCAAGCTGGATTTCTCGCTGGATCACGAAGGGCGGCTGTCGCGCTACAAGGACGGCATGGACAATCCTGTCGTCTATGCCGGCGCCATCGCCCTGCACAGCCGCCTTTTCGCTGACGCCCCGGATGATGCCTTCAATCTCAATATCTATTTCGACCAAGCAATCGCCCGAGGCCGCCTTTTCGGCGTCGTTCTCGATGGTCACTGGCTAACCGTCGGCACGCCCCAGGCGATCGGCCAGGCCGAAGACGCGATCCGCCAGTTTGCAACAGGAGCCTGAGGACGTGACGGACATGGTCTCCAATGTCTTTACCATTCCGCCCGGCCTTCCCTTCCTGAAGACGCTGGTCGAAAAGCTGTGTTCCGGTGATCTGGTTCCGGGTTTTCGCTATGATGCCGCTGATCCGCTGTCGCTTGCCGGTGTGACCATTTTCGTGCCGACCCGGCGCTCCGCCCGCGTGCTGCGCTCCGAACTGGTGGATTGCCTTGGCGGACGCTCGGCGATCCTGCCGATGATCCGGGCGCTGGGTGAAACCGACGATGATAGCGGCTTCTTCGATGCCGAAATCCCGGCGATCCTCGATCTCGCCCCGCCTTTGCCCAACATCGCCCGGCTGATCGAGCTTGGCTGCCTGATCCTTGCCTGGCGAAACCGGCTGCCGAAGGCCGTGCTCGACGTGCACGCGGAAAGCCCGCTGATCGCCCCGGCCAGCCCCGCCGACGCCATCTGGCTGGCGCGCAATCTTTCCGAGATCATCGACGCGATGGAGACGGAGGAACTGGACTGGGACGCGCTCGATAGGCTCGAAGACGCCGACCATGCGCTCTGGTGGCAGCTGACGCTGGCATTTCTGAAGATTGCCAGCGTCTATTGGCCGGCGCGGCTTGAGGAATTGAAACAATCCTCTCCCGCCCGCCACCGCAACGCCATCCTTGAGGCCGAAGCCTTGCGGATCGCCAGCGGCAAGGTGACCGGCCCGATCATCATTGCCGGGTCTACCGGCTCGATCCCGGCAACCGCCAAGCTGATTGCGGCGGTCCAGAAGCTTCCCAACGGCACCATCGTTCTTCCCGGCCTCGATCAGACGATGAGCGACGCCGAATGGAAGATGATCGCGCCAGAAACCGAGAAGCAGGCCGGCAGGCCGGATTCGGCCAGCCGCAGCCATCCGCAATACGGGTTCTTCCGCCTGTTGAAGCACATGGAGGTTTCCCGGCAGACCGTCGCGGTGCTCGGCGCTTCGCAGACAGATCTCGATTACCGGGCAGAACTGATTTCCCACGCCCTGTTGCCGGTCCAGGCGACCAGCAACTGGACGGCACTGCGCAGCGACGTTGATCCTGTCCGGCTTGCGGCCGCCTTTGCCGACGCGGCGCTGATCGAAACGGCCAACGAGCGCGAGGAGGCAACCGCCATCGCCATTGCGCTTCGGCTTGCGCTGCACGGCAATGAGGACAGCCAGGCGGCGCTGATCACACCCGACCGTGATCTGGCTCGCCGCGTGGCCACCGAACTGATGCGCTTCGGCATCGAAGCTGACGATTCCGCTGGTACGCCGCTTTCCTCCACCGGACCCGGCAGTCTGGCGCGTTTGCTGTTGGAAGCTTCCTTGCGGCCGGGCGATCCGGTGTCGATCGTGGCGCTTCTCAAGCATCCGCTGGCCCGTTTCGGCCTTTCTGCCGAAGCGATGAATAGTGCGGCAACAACGCTGGAACTGATGGCGCTGCGTGGCGGCACCGGCAGCGCCGATATTTCGGAACTGGAAAGCCTTCTCGACCAGACGCTGCAGCACGAAATAGGCAAGAAGCACCTGCCGGAATGGCGCGGCCAGATCGATGACGAGGCCATCGAGCAGGCCCGCGATCTTGCCCGGCGCATTGCCGCGGCAGCCGAGCCGTTGGCGGGGACCTTGGTGCGCCATCACAGAAGCGGCCGGGGGCTGACAGCAGCCTTGCCGCTGTCGCAATGGGCCGAAAAAACCGGCGCTGCGCTGGAAGCGGTCGCCATCGATGAGCAAGGCAGTCTCGCCGGGCTCTGGTCAGGTGAAGCCGGCGAAGCACTGGCAACACAATTGCGCTCCGTCATCGAGACAGAAGGCCAGCTGACGGCGGACGGGCCGCAATGGAGCGATATCGTGGAGGCCTTGTCGGCGAGCGAATCGATCAAGCCGCGCTCGATGCGTCATCCGCGCGTATTCATTTTCGGCGCACTCGAATCCCGTCTGCAGAGCGTTGATCTGGTCGTTCTCGGCGGCATGAACGAAGGCACCTGGCCCGGCCAGACGGCGAATGATCCCTTCCTGTCACGCACCATGAAAACATCGATGGGGCTTGAACCGCCGGAACGGCGGATCGGCCAGCTGGCGCACGATTTCCAGATGGCTTGCGGCACGCGCAAGCTCATTTTGACCCGCGCCATGCGCAAGGGCGCAACCCCGACCGTCGCCTCCCGCTGGCTGCAGCGGCTTCTCGCGGTCGGCGGCAAGCCTTTTGCGGCAACGTTGCGTGACAACGGGCGGGATTATCAGCAATGGGCTGGCATGCTCGATCAAGGTGTGACCCAGCCGCTGGCCAAACGGCCGGAGCCGAAACCATCGGCGGAGCACCAGCCGCGCAGCTATTCCTTCAGCGAAGTGAGCCGGCTACGGCGAGACCCCTACGCCATTTATGCGCGGCGAATCCTGCGCCTGCAGCCGATCGATCCGTTCAACCGCGATCCGGGTGCTGCCGAACGCGGCACGCTGTATCACAAGATCGTAGAGCGGTTCGTGCGCGGCAAACTGGATGCCGCCTCGCCGCAAGCGCAGGAGGAAATGAGCCGGATTCTCAACGAGGCTTTTGACGAGCAGGCCCTACCCGCCCATATCGACATTGTCTGGCGGCCGCGCTTTGCTGCCGTCGGCAAGGCCTTTATCGACTGGGAAATCAGCCGCCAGGCCGATATCCGCAACAGCTTTACCGAACTCTATGCATCGATGGAGCTTGGTGTGTCCGGCATCAAGCTGACCGGCATTGCCGACCGGATCGACATTCTCGGCGATGGCAGCGCTGTGATCGTCGATTACAAGACCGGATCCAACCCCTCGCCCAACGAGGCCCGTGCCCTGCTGGATCCACAGTTGGCCCTGGAGGCGGCGGCGCTGAAGGCCGGTGCCTTCCAGAAGACAGGGGCAAAACATCCGCAATCGCTGCTTTACGTCCGCTTGAAACCCGGCGAACGATTTGCCGTTCAAGAGGTCAACAACGAGCATGCCAAGGAGCGCGCCAATGTCGAGAACAAGTCGGCCGAGCAATTGGCCGAGGATTCGCTGAAGGAATTGACCGGGCTTCTGGCTGCCCTGATGAGCGGCAAATATGGCTTCGCCTCGCGGTTGATCGTCCAGAAGGAGCGCGATTACGGCGGCGAATACGACCATCTGGCCCGCGTTGCCGAATGGGCAACGGCGGAAGGCGAGGATGACAGCAATGAAGGATGACGATTTCGGCCCGCTCGAGCCGACGCCGCAGGCCTGGCTCGACTGGACCTCGGCCAAGCAGGCGCTCGCCTCCGACCCTGCCCGCTCCGCCTGGGTTTCCGCCAATGCCGGCTCCGGCAAGACGCATGTGCTGACACAGCGCGTTATCCGGCTTCTGCTCTCCGGTTGCCGGCCCTCGGCGATCCTCTGTCTGACCTATACCAAGGCCGCGGCATCGGAAATGTCGAACCGCGTGTTCGAGCGGCTGGCCGAATGGGTGACACTGGATGATAACGCCCTGGACGACAAGATCGCGGCGATCGAGGGCGAGCGGCCCGATCTTCTGAAACGCCAGGAGGCCCGCCGCCTGTTTGCGCGCGCGTTGGAAACACCCGGCGGCCTGAAAATCCAGACGATCCACGCCTTCTGCGAAGCACTGCTGCATCAATTTCCACTGGAAGCGAATGTCGCCGGTCATTTCTCCGTTCTGGACGACCGCGCCTCTGCCACGCTGTTGGCCGATGCACGGCGGGCGCTGCTGACGGCCACCGCAAGCGAGGACGACCACGAGCTGACGGAGGCTTTTGCCACGGTGCTCGATCTTGCCGACGATACCGGGCTGGAAAAACTGCTGTCGGCGACAGTTGCGCAACGCACGCCGATCCAGCTGTTTCTCGATGACGCCGCCAGCAAGGGCGGCATCGATCCGGCGCTTCGCCTGGCCCTGAGCCTTGGACCTGATGAAACAACGCAAACGGCATTAGCCGGATTCTGGCCCTTGAAGGGACTTAACGGCGCAGCGCTCGAACGCTATATCAGCATGGCGCTGTCAGCCGGCGGTTCCAAGGTTACGGACTTTGCCGATGGCCTGCGGGCAACTGCCAAGCTCGCCGATCCGCTGCAACGCTACAACGCGCTGAAGGAACTGTTCTTCACAAAGGCGGGCAAACCGAAAGCCGATTCGACTTTCCTGTCCAAGGGAATGCGCGACAAGGCGCCGGATCTGGAGGACCTTGTCAATGCTGCCCGCGATCATATCATCGCGGCCATCGACAGGCTCAACCTGATTGCGATGTTCGAGGCGACCAAGGCCGCACTGGTGCTCGCCGATCGGCTGAACAACGACTATGAGGACATCAAGAAAAGCCGCAGCCAGCTGGATTTCGATGACCTTATCAACCGCACGGCGACGCTTTTGTCGCGCGGCGATGTCAGCCGCTGGATCCACTACAAGCTCGACCAGGGAATCGACCATATCCTCGTCGATGAGGCGCAGGATACCAGCCCGGTGCAATGGACGATCATCCAGTCGCTCGCCGAGGATTTCTTCTCCGGCGAAACAGCGCGCGGCGGCAATCGGACGATGTTTGCTGTCGGCGACGAGAAGCAGTCGATCTATTCGTTCCAGGGCGCCCGGCCCGAGCGGTTTTCCAACGAGAGCATCGAGACCGAACGGCGGGTCCGTGACGGCGGCAAGACCTTCAGTCCGATCCGGCTACAACTCTCCTTCCGCTCGACCGAAGATGTGCTCTCGGCCGTCGATACCGTGTTCGAAAATCCGGCCCATGCCCGTGGCCTCAGCGCCCGCAATGATGCCGTCGTGCATGCGTCCAACCGTATCGGCCACCCCGGCCTCGTTGAGGTCTGGGATGCAATCGCGCCGGCCGACAGCATTCAGGAGGACGACTGGACCGCCGCCTTTGACGCAACGCCCGAAGATGCGCCAGCCAATATTCTGGCGCAGCGCATTGCCGCTGTGCTTGCCGGATGGATTGGCCGGGAAACCATAATCGAGAAAGGCGTCAAACGGCCGATGCAGCCGGGCGATGTCATCGTTCTCGTGCGTAAGCGCGACGCGTTCGTCAATGCGCTGACCCGTGCTCTGAAGACCCGGCAGAACATTCCCGTTGCCGGTGCCGACCGGTTGGTGCTGACCAACCACATCGCGGTGCAGGACCTGATGGCGCTCGGCCGTTTCGTGCTTCTGCCACAGGATGACCTGTCGCTGGCCGCCGTTTTGAAAAGCCCGCTGTTCAATCTCGGCGAAGACGATATCGCCGCGTTGGCGGTTGGAAGGCCGCCAACCGTCAGCGTCTGGAAAAACCTTCTGGATTCCGGCACCGACGAGGCGAGCCGTTATCATCCTGCTCTGCAGAAGCTGCAGCGGTACCGGTCTCTGTCGCGCACCCTGCCCGTTCATGATTTTTACGCCCAGATTCTGGGTCAGGACGGTGGACGTGCCGCCTACCTTGGACGGCTCGGCACCGAGGTCAGCGATATCCTCGACGAGTTCCTGACCTTCGCCCTCGACCACGAAAAGAACGGCCTTCCCGGCCTGCAGGCGTTCATTTCCGGCCTGGAGATGGAAGCGCCGACTGTCAAGCGCGAACAGGACAAGGAGCGCAACGAGATCCGCATCATGACCGTTCATGCCGCCAAGGGGCTGGAGGCGCCGGTGGTCTTCCTGGTCGATGGCGGCGGCAAGGCATTCAATTCACAGCACGTCTCCGGCCTCCGGATGATCAAGCAGGACGATCATCCGGACACGTTGCCACTGCCCGTCTGGCGGCCGCCGGGCGCTTCGTCCAATACGCTGGTGGATGCAAATACCGACAAGCTGAAAACCGCCGCCGAGGAGGAATACCGGCGGCTGCTCTATGTGGGCATGACGCGTGCCGCCGACCGTCTGATCGTTTGCGGCTATCAGGGCAAACGCGACAATCCCGAAAGCTGGCATGCGATGGTGACCGCCAGCCTGTCTGCCGACGAGCGCGGCCGCAGTGCGCCGATGACGTTTTCAGGCGGCGACCAGGAATGGACCGGTTATCGCTGGCAAGTTACCACGTCCGGCCGTGATCTGCAGATTCAGGAACAGAACAAGGAGACTGCGGAAGCAAACCGCGGCAGCCTGCCTCGAGCGCTGCTGCAGCCCTTGCCGCCGCAAAAACATCTGCCGCGACCTCTCAGCCCTTCCGGGGCCGGTGCTGTAATCGACGAGGACGACAGCGGCTCCATTGTCGGCTCCGCCCTGTTCTCGCAAAAACCTGGCGCCGACACATCGCTGTTGCGCGGGGCGATCCTGCACCGGTTCCTGCAGGTGCTGCCGTCGATCGCACCGGAAGAGCGGCGGCCGGCAGCGGAACGTTACCTGCTTCGCTCGGTGCCGCGCTGGTCCGCCCCGCAACGTCAGGCATTGACCCAATCGGTGTTGAAGGTGATCGAGCATCCCGAACTCGCCGCGCTGTTTTCCGAAGGCAGCCGGGCGGAGGTGTCCGTGATGGGCACACTCAAGCTCGGTGCCAGGGATTTTGCGGTGTCGGGCCGGATCGATCGGCTGGCGGTATCGGCAAACACCGCCATCATTGCCGATTTCAAGACCAATCGCGAGATCCCGGCATCTGCCGAAGCGGTACCGTTCGTTTATCGCGCCCAGCTGGCCATCTACCGCGCCCTGCTGCAGCCGCTTTATCCGGATCACCGCATCCAGTGCGCCTTGATCTATACCGGAGGTCCCACCGTTCTCGCGCTGCCGGAGTCGATGCTGGACAGGAGCCTTGTGGACCTCGCGACAAAGTGAGATAGGAATGGGATTGAAAAGCTGACGCTCAACCATCACATGATGGATAACCGTTCGAAGAACGCCGATTTCGAAACCAAGGAGCAGCCTATGGCTACCGTAAAAGTCGATACTTCCAATTTTCAGGACGAAGTCCTGAACTCCGTCGAGCCTGTCATCGTTGATTTCTGGGCCGAATGGTGCGGCCCGTGCAAGATGATTGCTCCGAGCCTGGAAGAAATTTCCGTTGAGTTGGCCGGCAAGGTCAAGGTTGCCAAGGTCAATATCGACGAGAACCCGGAAATCGCCGCCCAGTATGGCGTGCGCTCCATCCCGACTCTCGCCATGTTCAAGGCCGGCGAAGTTGCCGACATCAAGGTTGGCGCCGCACCGAAGACAGCCCTGACATCGTGGATTTCCAACGCTGCTGCGTAAGTGAAATTTCAAGGAATAAAAAAGCCCGGTTTCCCGGGCTTTTTTTGTGCCTGCAGATCATGCAACGCCGGCAGCAGGTTCCAGCAATGGAACATGCGGAGCGGCGGTTTTCGGCAGCAGGCCCGTCAGGCGCGGATCATCGTGGACCTCGACCATCAACTTGTAAGGCTTGAAGCCGGAGCGCTGATAGAAACCGACAGCGGCGGGATGATCGAACGTGCAGGTGTGTAGCCAGAACCGTTCGATCGGGTGCGCCCAGGCCTTGGCGATTGCCAGGTTCATCAGGAAGCGGCCGGTTCCCTTGCCAATCGCATCCTTGACGATGCCGAAATAGACCACTTCGCATTCGCCGGAGACGCGAAAATCGAGTTCGAGCAGGCCGACATCACGGTCACCGTCGCGCAGCGCATAGGTTTCCATCGACGGATTGGCGAGAATATCGCGCACCGCGTCATCGCTGACATCAAGCATCGACCCCCACAGCCAATCCTCACCGACATCGCGGAACAGGCGGCGGTAGATATCAAGATTTTGCGGACCGAGGCGCACAAGCGTGAGTGACAGGTCCGGCTGTGCCGCCGTTTCCGCCGGACGCTGCCGCATCTCCAGAAATGTCACCACATTGGCAACCTTGCCGGCCGGGACAGGGGAGTAGCCCTCTGGCAATTCGGGATTATCGTCGTGCATTGGTTTTCTCTGTTCAGACATTCGGATGGAGCGCCGCAGCGCTATTATTTCGGCGGCGTGCCGTTGTCGGCCAGAACGTCGCCAACCAGATAGAGCGAGCCGCCGATCAAGATGCGGGGCGCGGCTGGGTCGTCATTGAACATCGCCGTGATCGCGCCAAGCGCTTCAGCCACCGTCGACATCGCGCTTGCCTCGAACCCGGCGGAAGCCGCATCGTCGGCGAGCGCCACTGCGTCTATTCCGGCGTCCGAGCCGCGAATCGGCACGGTAAAGACCTGTTCGGCAAGGCCTTTGAAGGCCTGGAAGTATCCGACCGGATCCTTGGTATTGATCATGCCGATGATCATGAACAGCGGCCGCGGGTCACGCTCTTCCAGATTGGCCATGGTTTCGGCAATGACCTGGCCAGCGCCGGGATTGTGCCCGCCATCGACCCAGATTTCCGACCCCTGCGGCGCCAGACGCGCTAGGTTGCCTTCGGTCAAACGCTGCAGGCGGCCCGGCCATTCGACGGTGGTCAAACCTTTATCGATGACAGCATCGGAGATATCGAACCCGGCTGCCTTGACGGCGCGGATAGCCGCAGCGGCATTGGCATATTGATGGCGGCCCGGCAGGCGTGGCACCGGCAGGTCGGCCAGGCCGAATTCATCCTGATAGACCAGACGTCCAAATTCCTCGTGCGCCATGAAGTCCTGTCCATAGACCGAGAGCGGGCATTTCAGCCGCTCCGCAATGGAAATCAGCACATCACGCGCGGTATCTTCTTCCTGATGGCCGATCACCACCGGGCAGCCGCGCTTCATGATCCCGGCTTTTTCAGCGGCAATCAGTTCAACCCGATCACCGAGATAGGCCTGATGATCGAGCGAGATCGGCATGATCACGGAAACGGCGGGGGTCTTAATGACATTGGTGGCGTCAAAGCGTCCGCCAAGGCCAACCTCGATGATGACGACATCAGCCGGATGCTCGGCAAACAATACGAAGGTGACGGCCGTGAGGATTTCGAAAACGGTGATTTTCTGCCCGGCATTGGCTTCGCCGACACGGCGAACGGCATCCGCCAGAACGGCATCACTGACCAGTGCGCCGCGTTCGCCCTTTTTGCCAAGGCGATAACGCTCGTGCCAATTGACCAGATGCGGAGAGGTGTGGACATGGACGCTAAGGCCAGCGGCCTCAAGGATGGCACGGGAAAAGGCCGTGACCGACCCCTTGCCATTGGTACCGGCGACATGAATGACCGGCGGCAGCCTGTCCTGTGGATTGCCGAGCACATCGAGAAGCCGGGTGATCCGGTCAAGGGAAAGATCGAAGCCCTTCGGATGAAGCGCCAGCAGCTTGTCGATTTCCTGCCCAGCCTCAGAGACCTGTACCGCCGTCATTACCGCTCCTCCAACTGCCGCTGGAGCGCCGGGCGCGCATTCAAGCGCGCTCAAGACGAGCCAATCTCAAATGATTTAAATAGCTTGCGGGCGGCCGGTCAATCCCGGCCGCGCTACGCGCAGAAAACTTAGGCGCTGGCTGCCATCGGAATGGCGGCAAGCGCTGCACTGCCGTTGAGCTTTGCAGCATCCACCGGCTTCTTCGTCAGGATTTTCAGCACGCGGGCCAGCGTATCGGGAATATCGTGACGCTTCACCACCATATCGATCATGCCGTGTTCCATCAGGTATTCCGATGTCTGGAAACCTTCCGGCAGCTTTTCACGAATGGTCTGCTCGATGACGCGCTTGCCGGCAAAGCAGATTTCAGCACCCGGCTCGGCCAGATGCAGATCACCCAGCATGGCATAGGACGCGGTCACGC
The DNA here is from genome assembly GCA_900473685.1 of Hyphomicrobiales bacterium. Classification (GTDB taxonomy): domain Bacteria; phylum Pseudomonadota; class Alphaproteobacteria; order Rhizobiales; family Rhizobiaceae; genus Pararhizobium. The sequence goes on along the minus strand of UCNE01000023.1, from coordinate 214,465 downwards.
CACCCGTGGTCGGGTTGGTCAGCACGACGATATAGGGAAGGCCTGCTTCCTTGAGCATCTGGACCGCAACCGTGGTGCGCGGCAGCTGCATCAGCGACAGGATGCCTTCCTGCATGCGTGCGCCACCCGAAGCCGGGAAGATCACCAGCGGGCATTTTTCGGCGATGGCCTTTTCGAAGGCCTTGACGATCGCTTCCCCGGCAGCCATGCCGAGCGAGCCGCCCATGAAATTGAATTCATGTACGACGCCAACCAGCTTGACGCCACGGCAGCGGCCGACACCAGCAACGATCGTGTCTTCCAGATCGGTCTTGATGCGGCTGTCACGCAGGCGATCGACATATTTCTTCGAATCGCGGAACTTCAGCGGGTCCTGCGCCACCTTCGGCTGCGGCAGGGCCTCGTAGACGCCATCATCAAACAGGTCCTTCAACCGCGCCTTGGCCGGCATCTTCATATGGAAGCCGGATGCGGGGATGACCCACTTGTTTTCCTCGAGATCGCGGTGAAACACCATCTCGCCGGTTTCCGGGCACTTGATCCAGAGATTTTCCGGAACCTCCCGGCGGCCGAGCATCGAGTTGATCTTCGGTCGAACGTAATTTGTGATCCAGTTCAAATCCAAACTCCTGAATAGTCAAAACCGGTCGTGGCCCAGAATATGGGCATTTATTCGGCCGCGACAAGTTTCGCGGAACGAACGCCGGCTGCGAGGCCACGAACCAGCGTTTCCACGCCCGGTACCGTTGCCCCTGTTGATTGTCCGTCCCCGGTCAGGCTGGACGCCACCTGGTTGACGATGGCGGTGCCGACAACGACACCATCCGCCGACGCGCCGATTGCGCGCGCATGCTCAGCCGTCTTGACACCAAAGCCGACGCAGACCGGAAGTTTCGTATGGCCCTTGATCCGCTGCACGGCACCGCCGATAAGGGCGGGATCCGGCAGAGCCGAGCCGGTGATACCGTTCATCGAGACATAATAGACGAAACCGGAGGTATTTTCGAGAACCTTCGGCAACCGCTTGTCGTCGGTGGTCGGCGTTGCCAGGCGGATGAAGTTAATATCCTTCTTCAAAGCCGGAATGCACAGCTCGTCATCCATTTCCGGCGGCAGGTCGACAACGATCAGGCCGTCGATACCCGCTTCCAGCGCATCGTCGAGAAAGCGGTCGACGCCGTGGATATAGATCGGATTGTAGTATCCCATCAGAACGATCGGCGTGTCCTTGTCGTCGGCGCGGAAACGGCGGGCGATTTCCAGCGTCTTGACCAGCGTCTGGCCGCCCTTCAGCGCGCGCTGTCCGGCCAGCTGGATTGCCGGGCCATCGGCCATCGGATCAGAAAAGGGCATGCCGAGCTCGATGATATCGGAACCGGCCGACGGCAGAGCCTTCATGATCGCCAGCGACGTCTCGAAATCCGGATCGCCTGCCATGAAATAGGTGACCAGCGCCGGCCGGCCTTCGGCTGCCAGATCGGCAAATCGTTTGTCCATGCGTGCGGTCATGCTGTTACAGCCCCATTCCAAGCAGTTTGCCGACGGTGAAGATATCCTTGTCGCCACGGCCGGAGAGGTTCATCAGGATGATCTCGTCCTTGCCCATTTTTGGCGCGCGCTTGATCACTTCGGCGATCGCGTGGCTCGGCTCCAGCGCTGGGATGATGCCCTCGAGACGCGTCAGCGTCTGGAAAGCCTCCAGCGCTTCGTGATCCATGATCGGCACATATTCGACGCGGCCGATATCGGCGAGCCAGGAATGTTCCGGGCCGATGCCGGGATAATCGAGGCCGGCCGAAATGGAGTGACCTTCCTTGATCTGGCCGTCGCTGTCCTGCAGCAGGTAGGTACGGTTGCCATGCAGCACGCCCGGCGATCCAGCCGTGATCGAGGCACAATGCTCGTCGCCTTCCAGCCCCTTGCCACCGGCTTCGACGCCGACAATCTTGACGGATTCATCATCCAGGAACGGATGGAAAATGCCGATCGCATTCGATCCGCCGCCGACGGCGGCAATGACCAGATCGGGAAGACGGCCTTCGGCTTCCAGCATCTGCTGCTTGGCCTCGATACCGATCACCGACTGGAAGTCGCGGACCATTTCCGGATACGGATGCGGTCCGGCCGCGGTGCCGATCAGGTAATAGGTGTCATCGACATTGGTGACCCAGTCGCGCAACGCCTCGTTCATCGCGTCCTTCAACGTGCCGGAACCGGCCGTCACCGGCTTGACCTCGGCACCGAGCAGCTTCATGCGGAAGACGTTCGGTGCCTGACGCTCAACATCGGTGGCGCCCATATAGACGACGCACGGAAGGCCGAAGCGGGCGGCAACGGTGGCAGAGGCCACACCGTGCTGGCCGGCACCGGTTTCCGCGATGATGCGGGTCTTGCCCATGCGCTTGGCGAGCAGTATCTGGCCGATGCAATTGTTGATCTTGTGCGAGCCGGTATGATTGAGCTCTTCGCGTTTGAAATAGATCTTGGCGCCGCCAAGCTCGGCCGTCAGGCGCTCAGCGAAATAAAGCGGGCTGGGGCGGCCGATATAATGGGCGCCGAGATGCTTCAGCTCAGCCTGGAATTCCGGATCGGTCTTGGCCTTGTTCCATTCGTCCTGCAGGTCGAGGATCAAAGGCATCAGGGTTTCGGCAACGAAACGGCCGCCGAAAATGCCGAAGCGGCCATCCTCGTCGGGGCCGGTCTTGAACGAATTCAGGTTTGGCGTCTCGTTCACTTGCTTCTCCCTGCCGATGCTTCGGCCATATCCGCTTCCGCGCGGGCGATGGCATCGAAAAATTCTTCCATGCGGCCCAGATCCTTCACACCCGGTGCGCTTTCCACACCAGAGGATGTATCGATGGCCTTGGTGCCCGTCAGCGCCATGGCTTCGCCGATATTCTCCGCGTTCAAACCACCGGAAAGCATGTAATCGACGCTTGCGTCAAGCGTATCGAGAAGCTTCCAGTCGAAAGACACACCGTTGCCACCCGGTAGATCGGAGCCTTTCGGCGGCTTGGCGTCGAACAGAAAGCGATCGGCAATCCCTATATAGGGTTCGATACGCTTCAGATCATCAGCGTCGCGAATGGACAGCGCCTTGATGACCGGCAATCCGTAGACGGCCTTGACGTTCAGGACACGCTCGGGACTTTCGTTGCCGTGAAGCTGGAGCATGTCCGGCGACAGCGCCGAGATGATCTCGTCGAGGTCATCATTATCGGCATCGACGGTGACGGCGACGATCTTCGCCTTGCCGCGAATGCGCTCGGCCAGCCGCCCGGCATCGTCGGGCTCGATATTGCGCGGGCTCTTCGGAAAGAAGATGAAACCCGTATAGCCCGCACCGAGCGCCACGGCCCGATCCACGGCCTCTTCAGTCTTCAGTCCGCAAATTTTGACTTCCGTTTTCATGCACAGCGAACTGACATGAAATGCCGCCGGAGTCGAGCTTAAAACCGACAATTGCGGGCTTCCGCGAACACGTAGATGACAAGGTCACACTAAAATGATATCATATATCGATATATAGGATGCTGCCGATGAGAACTTTGATCGACATTACCGAGCTTCAAGTACAGGCACTTGAAGAAATCGCACGTAAGGAGAAGCTGTCGCGGGCGGCTGTGATCCGGGCGGCGGTCGACGATTACATTCAGCGCCGGCGCCGTGTTGAGATCGACGATGCATTCGGGCTCTGGGGAGACGGCGGCATAGACGGGCTATCCTACCAGGAGAAAGTTCGTAGCGAATGGTAAGAGCGCTGTTCGATACCAACATCCTGATCGACTATCTCAACGGTATTCCGCAGGCGCGCGATGAACTTGCTCTTTATGAAGACAGCGCCATCAGCATCATCTCGTGGATGGAAGTCATGGCCGGAGCGAGTGAAGAGACGCAAGCCGGAACCCGTGTATTTCTCAACGGTTTTGCCTTGATCGGACTGACCGCACCGATTGCCGATCTCGCGGTAACGTTGCGGCGAAAAAGGCGCATCAAACTGCCGGATGCGATCATCGAGGCCTCGGCCTCTGCCCACGACATGCTGCTGATCACGCGCAACACCAAGGATTTTGCAGCCGGTTCTCCCTTCGTGCGCATCCCCTATACGCTTTAGCCGTTGTATGGCCGATATGGCTTCCTATATCCGGAGCAGACACTCGGAGACCATCATGCGCCTGCTGCTTGCCCTCATCCTGCCCTGGCTTCAGTTTTTCACCATCGGCCGGCCGATTGCCGGTATTGTCTGCCTGATCCTGCAGATTACGCTGATCGGCTGGATTCCGGCCGCTATCTGGTCGGTCTATGCGCTCAGCCAGTACAAGACCGACGAGAAGATCAGGGAAGCCTTGGGTAACCAGTACCGGCGCTAAGGCCACACGGGCTCAATCGAAGTCGATGGCGTGCAGCATGGTGCCATTGCGCTTCAGCCAGCGCTTGGCATCGTCCATCGCCGGGCAAAGCTCTTCGCACAGATCCCAGAAATCCGGCCCGTGGTTCATCTCGCGCAGATGCGAGACTTCATGAGCGGCGAGATAGTCGATCACTTTCGGCGGTGCCATGACGATGCGCCAGGAAAAGCTCAGGGCGCCGTCAGCAGCACAGGAGCCCCAGCGGCTACGCGTATCCTTGAAGCTCAGCGATTTCACCTTGCGGCCGACCATCCGGGCGTAAACCGACACCAGACGCTCGAGATCCTTGCGGGCTTCCTTCTTCAGGAAATCGGCAATCCGGCGGCGCAGATGTTCTTCCGTACCACTGACTAGTAGCACCGGCTCGTCATCGATGATCACCGCCTCGGTCAGGCCCCGCAGCTTGCCGGTCCGCTCGATCCGGTGGGCAACGCCGCGCAGAAGAATCGTACCGCCCTCCTCCAGCGCACTCTCGCCTGAAAACCGGGCAAGCTTGGTCATCAGCCATCCCTGATGGCGATCGAGGAAGGCGTTGATCTCGCGTTCGGGCAATCCGGCCGGAATGGTCATCTTCAAGGCACGGCCGCCCGGTTCGATGCGCAGGGTCATCCGTGTTGCGCGGGCATTCTGGCGGATGGTCAGCGGCATCACCTTGCCTGCAACGTCAATCGTCCGCGTCACCGGTGGTGGCGGGGATTTGGGCTGACGCGGCTTTCGAAGCAGGGAGAACATGAGTGTCTTGATAACCGATTCGTTTGAAGGACGCATGATCCTGAACAAGCAAGACTGCATAGAAAAGAAAAACCGGCACCTTTGCGGATGCCGGTTTTGTTTGTTTCGCGGATTACCCGATCAGTTGGCCGGGAAGCCCGGGACCGAACCGGAGCCGCCGGAATTGCGATCGCGCATGAAACGGTCGAAATCTTCCTGGTCCTTGGCGCGGCGCAGTTCGCGGGCGTAGTCGTCGAACTGTTCGCGCATTTCGTCGAGCTTGCGGCGTTCCTCGTCGAGGCGGGCGAGCTCGGCATTTCGCCAGTCGTCGAAGGCGACATTGCCGGTGCCGAAGTTCGGACGGCCATAACGCTGGCTCTTGCGCTTGAACGACGAGCAGAACCCGTCAACGCTGTTGTTGGCATCTCTTTTGAAGCCCTTCAGCCGTTCGCCGAACAGGATATAGGCAAGCATGGCAAGCCCAAGCGGCCAGAAAATCACGAAACCGAGCACCATCATGGCAATGGTCGCTGGCGTCCAGTCAGGACGGATCAATGCAGATTGGTTCATGTTCAGAAGTCCTCGCTAAAAGTGGGCCTCTCCTTGGGGCCCGCTTATTACGAGATGGGAAGAGGCTCACCCCTGTGCAAGACAATTGTCCGCAAAATCCGGCAAGCCTCTGATATCGATCCATGAAATCGATATGTTGCGCGCTCAGGCGGTTTTGCCGCCTTTAATAACCCGGCGCACCGGCTTGGCGCTGCGGGCATGTTCGCGCTGGAACGCGGCGATGCGCGGTGCGATTTCGCGGCGGAAACGCGAGCCGTTAAAAACACCATAGTGGCCGACATCCGGCTGCATGTAGTGCAGGCGCATATTGTCGGGGATATTGGTGCAGATCGTCTGGGCCGCCTGTGTCTGGCCAACGCCGGAAATATCGTCGTTTTCACCTTCGACCGTCAAAAGCGCCACTTTGCGGATCGCCGTCGTATCCACCCGCTGGCCCCGATGCATCATCTCGCCCTTCGGCAGCGCATGGCGCATGAAGACGGTTTCCACGGTCTGCAGGTAGAATTCCGCCGTCAGATCCATTACCGCCATATATTCATCATAGAAATCGCGGTGCTTTTCGGCAGCGTCGCCGTCGTTCTTGACCAGATGCTCGAAGAAATCCTTCGTTGCCGTCAGATGACGGTCGAGGTTCATCGACATGAAGCCGGATAACTGCAGGAAGCCCGGATAGACCGGACGCATGAAACCTGCCTGCGGAAACGGCACTGGCATCACCACATTGTCGCGGAACCACTTGAGTGGCTTGTCCTTGGCGAGCTGATTGACCGCTGTCGGATTGATGCGTGTATCGATCGGCCCACCCATCAGCGTCATCGAAGACGGCGACAGCGGATCGTCATTGGCTTCCATCAAGGCAACTGCCGCCAGCACCGGCACCGCCGGCTGACAGACGGCGATGACATGCGTGTCAGGCCCGAGGAAATGCAGCATCTGGATGACGTAGTCGATGTAATCATCGAGATCGAACGTGCCTTCGGTCAACGGCACCGTGCGGGCATCGATCCAGTCGGTGATGTAGATATCCGATTGCGGCAACAGCGCTTCGACAGTGCCGCGCAGCAGCGTCGCATAATGGCCGGACATCGGCGCGACGATCAGAACCTTGGGATCGGATGCCCTGCCCTTCGGTAACGCGCGCTGGAAATGGATAAGATTGCAGAACGGCTCGCGCCAGACGATACGTTCCTGGACCGCGACCGGCACACCATCGACAACTGTTTCGGGCAGGCCGAACTCCGGCTTGCCGTAACGGCGCGTCGTGCGTTCGAAAACTTCGAGACCGGCAGCCGCCGCCCTGCCCATATAGGTATGTGAAATAGGATTGAGCGGATTGGCGTAGGCCAGCCGCATGGCATCTGCCGCAGCGCGCCAGGGCGCCATCATCGCATGGTTGAGTTCGTAGATCTGGTAGAACATTGGAAGCGTTCTCCTTGTTACCGTAAACGACAACGCCGCTCCCAACCGGACGCAACCTTGCATTCTTCGTGTTCGTGTCCGCAAGCGAGGCCGACACTAGCACTTTTCTTGTGCGACGCAATAAATATGCCGCAGCGCCTCTATGACAAGGCCCAGCCTGCCACAGAGGACTTGATAGTAAGTAAAAGCGCTTGCCCGAGACTATCGACGCCAGAGACCGCACGGCTCAGCCATTCCGGCTAAGGGAAAACCTTGACCACGGCTTTGATCAGCCCTGTCTTTTCATGCGCCCAGCGCGGCAGGTCGGTGACAACGGCATCCAGAGTTGTCCGATGTGTGATCAGCGAGGAGACCGGAACATGCCCGGCGCGGATGGAGGCCGCCACATGCTCGAAATCCTGCCGTGTCGCATTGCGGCTGCCGACCAGCATCATTTCCCGCTTGTGGAACTCTGGATCGGAGAAGCGGATGTCATCCTTCACGACGCTGACGAAAACCAGGCAACCGCCATGGGCAACGAACGAGAAGGATTTCTCCATCGAACCGCCAAAGCCGGTGGCGTCGAACACCACATCGAAACCGTCGCCACCCGTGGCCGATAGCACGGCCTCCAAGGCGCGATCTCCGGCCAAGATACCCGCCGCAAACCCCAACCGCTCTTCGGCCATCTGCAAACGCTCGGCGCTGGCATCGAGCAATGTCACCTGATGACCGGCGATGCGCGAGAACAGCGCTGCTCCCAAGCCGATCGGTCCGGCACCAATGACCAGAGCCCGCGATCCGGCCGGCGCAAGCGAACGGCGAACGGCATGGGCACCGATGGCCAAGAATTCGACAGTTGCCGCCGCCTCCAGAGAAAGATCGCCGGCCGGATAGAGATTGGTTTCGGGGACGAGGATTTCCTCGCACAGCGCGCCGTCAGTATGCACGCCCAGAACCTTGATTGCGGTGCAGCAGTTCGGCTTGTCCTTGCGGCAGGCGACGCACGTTCCGCACGAGAGATATGGATTGACGATGACGGCCGTGCCCGGCGTCAACGAAACTCCTTCGCCGGATTCGATCACCGTTGCCGAGATTTCATGGCCCATGATCCGGGGATATTCCAGATAAGGATGTTTGCCCTCGAATATATGATAATCGGTGCCGCAGATGCCGACATGGCTAACCGCCAGCCGGGCCCAGCCTTTTGGCGGCGCGCCCGGCGCTGGTCTGTCGATGATATCCAGGCGCCCGGGTTCCGGGCAGATAGCCGCTTTCATGACAGGTAGTTCCTTGTAGTCTCACGTCAGAGATGGGTGGATGGCAACGGCACCCGGCCGGGATCAAACCGGCCGGCATCCCAGATTGGTCAGCGCGAACCGCGGCGGCGCAGCTGATCGAAATAGACGATGACGATAATCAGCACGCCGGTGATGATGCGCTGCACGAACGCATTGACGTTGAGCAGATTGGCGCCGTTGTTGATGGTCGCCAGAATGAAGGCGCCGAGCAGTGGTCCATGCACCGAACCGACCGCGCCGAACAAGCTGGTACCGCCGATGACCGAGGAGGCGATCGCCTGCAGTTCCCAGCCTTCAGCCTGGGTGGCGTTACCGATGCCGATACGCGAGGCGAGCAGCAGGCCCACGAAGGCGGCGCAGGTGGAAGACAGGATATAGGCGAGGTAGATCGTCCGGTTGACATTGACGCCGGAGAGACGTGCGGCTTCGCTGTTGGAGCCGACGGCAAAGAGATAACGGCCCCATCGGCTCAGGTGCAGAAAGATATAAGCTGGGATGGCCACGGCGATCACCATCCAGAATAGGCTGGGAATACCAAGGAAATCGGCGCGGGAAAAATTGGTAAAGGACTCGTCACTGATCGAGATTGTCGAGCCATTGGTCACCAGAAGGCCGATGCCGCGCAGCGAAGTCAGCGTCGCCAGCGTGATGATGAAGGCGGGAAGCCCCATGCGGACGATGCCGAACGCATGAAAAGCGCCGATCGCAACACCGACCAGAAGGGTGATGCCCATGGCCGGCCAGAGCGGCACGCCGTGCTGCAACAGCCAGGCCACAGTGACGCTGGAGAAACCGACGACGGCGCCGACCGACAGATCGATACCGGCGGTGATGATGACGAATGTCTGACCCACCGCAAGGATCGCCGTCATCGACCCCTGACGCAACAGGTTGCTGATATTGTTGGAGGTCCAGAAACTCGTGGTCGAGAGACCGAGCAGCAGCCAGAGAAACAGCAAGAGCCCGAGCAGGGTCAGGCCGAACAGGATGTTCATACCCTTCTTCGGCACCGGTGCGGTTTCCGTTGTTGTCTCTACGCTCATGATTTCCCTCCACGCATTTTCTTGTCCGGTCTTTTCTGAATTTTAAACGCCGATGGCCTGGGTCAGCACTTCCTCGTGCGAGGCGCTGCGATAGGTGTGGCTGGCAACGAGCTTCCCTTGCCGGAACACATGCAGACGGTCCGAAAGCTCATAAACCTCCGGCAGATAGGAGGAGATCAGGATGATGCCCGCTCCCTGCTCCAGCAGCCTTGCAAACAACCGGTAGATTTCCGCCTTGGTGCCGACATCGACGCCAACTGTCGGCTCGTCGAAGATGAACAGCTTGGCGCCGTGGCTCAGCCATTTTCCGATGACGATCTTCTGCTGGTTGCCGCCCGACATCGCTGATGCCAGCACACGCCGCGTCGGCGTCTTGATCTTCAGATCCTTGATCTGCCGGTCGGCATTCTCGATCTCACGCCCGCGATTGATGGTGAGGCCCCGTGACAGCCGGTCGAACACCGGCAGGTTGATATTGAGCCCGATCGGCAGGTTGAGGCAAAGCCCCTGGTCGCGGCGGCTTTCGGGCGCGAGCGCAATACCAAGGTCCATCGCATCACGCTCGTTGCGGATTCTGACCTTGTTGCCCTGCCAATGGACTTCACCTGCGCTCAACGGCTGGCGGCCATAGAGGCCGAGCGCGAATTCGCTGCGTCCGGCACCGATCAGGCCATAAAGCCCGACGATTTCCCCTGCCCGCACCGACAGCGACACATCCGAGAAACCCGGCCCGGAGAGGCCGCGTGTCTCGACGATCGTCGCGCCGATCGGCAGCGTTTCCTTGTGATAAATTTGTTCGATGGTCCGGTTGATCATCATCGAGATCAGTTCGGCATCATTGGTTTCGGCAATCTTGCGCGTGCCGATATGGGTACCGTCGCGCAGCACCGAAACCCGGTCGGCCAGCTCGAAAACCTCTTCCATGCGATGACTGATATAGACGATCGTCACGCCTTCGGCCTGTAGGCGGCGAATGAGGCGGAAGAGCTGCGCCGATTCCTGGCGGGTCAGGTAGGCGGTCGGCTCATCGAAAATAAGAAACTGGGTGCCGCGCATCGCCGCGCGCGCCGTCGCCACCAGCTGCTGCTGGCCGATCGTCAGGTCGCTGAGAAGGGCGGCGGCCGGCAGGTTGAAGCCAAGATCGTTGAGCACGGCCTGGGCCGCATCGGTCATGGCGCGCTTGCGCATCAGGCCGTTCTTGTTGATCTCGTCGCCCAGAAACATATTGGCCGCGACGGACAGATGGCGGCAGAGCACGACTTCCTGATGCACGGCATTGATGCCGCGGGAAATCGCCTCGTTCGGCGTCGCAAGCTGCACCGCATCGCCGCACCAGAAGACCTCGCCCGAGGTTCGCCGGATAACCCCGGTCAGAAGCTTGATCAGGGTTGATTTTCCGGCGCCATTCTCGCCGACGATCGCGTGGATTTCACCTGAAAGAAAGGTGATATTTGCCGGCTTCAGCGCTTCGACAGCACCGTATTTCTTCTGCAGGCCGCGCAATTCCAGGATCGGCTGCCCCTTGGGGACAGGATGCTTGGCAATTGTCGTCGCGCCATTGTCGTGCCGGTGGCTGACATCATAAAGTCCTGTCATGGCGGCTCTCCTCCCCAATCCGATACCTGCTTCAACACGGTCAGGCCTTGCTGAAACAGGTCCGGATGGTGTTATGCGACAGACCGGCAGGCCGCCTTGAACGGCCTGCCGTCTTGTTTCGATCAGTTGACCTTCGGATTCAGAAGGGCGTCGATCTTCGGATCGGCCATGTTGGCCTTGGTCACCAGGTTCGCACCGGTATCGACATTGGCCTCAACCTTTTCCTTCTTCGAAGCGGCGAGAGCGGTTTTGATGCCGTCATAGCCCATCCGGTACGGATCCTGCACGACGAGGCCGGCGAGAACACCTTCCTTGAGGAAGCCGACCGTCTTTTCATCACTATCGAAGCCGATGACCTTGACCTTATCGCCGAGCTTGTTTTCAGCGATCGCCTGGCCAACACCCTGTGCCATGATCAGATTCGACGCGAAGACGCCGACGAGGTTCGGGTTAGCGGTGATCAAGTCAGTCATCATGTTGAGGCCGGTGGTTGCCTGGCCGTCAGCATATTTGTCAGCCACAACCTTCAGGCCCGGATATTTGGCCGTAATCTGCTCGACGAAACCGTTGTGGCGCTGATCCAGCGAACCGACACCCGGCAGGCTGGTGATGATGGCGATTTCGCCCTCTTCCTTGCCGGTAGCTTCCTTGATCGCGGCAGCAAGACCGTCAGCGGCAATGCGGCCGCCCTGGGTGTTGTCGGTGGTCAGGAAGGAGGTGAAGGCCTTTGAATCGGCGCCGGAGTCGATACCAATGATCGGCACGGCCTTGGCTGCTTCATCGATCGGCTTGCCGAGAGCCTTGAATTCTGTCGGCGAGATGACGACGGCAGCAGGTGCGCCGGCAACGGCATTTTCCAGGATGGTGATCTGGCCGTTGATATCGGATTCCGACTGGGCGCCGAGTTCCGGCACGTTGACACCAAGATCCTTGCCGGCCGCGCGGGCGCCCGCTAGAACGATCTGCCAGTAGAACGACGTCGTATCCTTGACGATGATCGGGATCGTGACGTCCTGCGCGAACGACGCCATCGGCATCATCGTTGCGAAAACAGCGGCACCGGCCAGGCTGGTAAAGGCGCGGCGGGACAGGATATTCTTCATAAGGGTCATGGTGTTGTTCTCCTCCAACAACGTCTTGTTCAGTTCTCCTCAGACCGGGCCGCAAGACGCTAACAGTTCGATCTTTTATCCATAAAAAACATTTTGCCTTGGCAAGCTATCTCAGCATTTTCGAAATTGCAAGCGTTCGAAACTTCCCTTGAACATTGTTTTCCTCCCAACGCCAAGTCTCTGTTTTTCATCACGAAGATGAACCGGCCCACCTCCATGGGCCGGGTTGCGCACCGCGTCAGACGCGGTAGAGTTCCTGCGGATGCACAACGCCCTTCTTCAGGATGATATTGCCGTACAGCCGGAATTCGGTCGTCGCGACGATATAGGCTGCCTTGCGCGAGCGCTCGTAGAAGGCAAAGCGCTCGATCGGCACAACCTTGAAATCACCGGCCAGTTTGGTGACCAGATTCTGGAATTCGACGCAGACCTCCGGCACCGCCTGCGGATCACCGACGACTTCCATGCGCCAGGCTGATTCATCCACGAAAGTGTCGAGCGGCATATGCGCCAGAATGGCCTCGGTAATACCCAGCGCATCGACACCATCGGCGCGCACGACCTTTGGACCCATGCTGCTGGCCGGGAAATTGGCATCGGCAATGACGATCTCGTCCCCATGCCCCATCGTGCGGATCGCATGCAGCAATTCCGGGCCGAGCAATGGATGTATTCCCTTGAGCATTCCGTTTTCCTTTGTCTCTTGAAAGCCGGCTAAACCCGGACGGCATCCGTGCCGAGTTCCGGGGCCACCAGCGTATGCGCGTCATATTCCGTGAAATCATCCGGCTGCAGACGCCGCTCTGTCAGTTCCATATTGCGTACTAGGCTCGACGGTTTGGCCGTTCCGAGCAGGACCGAGGCAACCGCTGGGCTCTGCAACGGAAACTGGATGGCGGGCGCCGCCAGCGGCAGTCCCTGTGATCGCGCAATCGTTTCCATCGCCCTCACCTTGTCGAGCACGTCCGGGGTCGCCGGCATGTAGTCGAAATGTGATCCCTCCACCGGACCCGTTGCCAGAATACCCGAATTGAAAACGCCGCCAACCACCAGCGATGTTTTCTTTTTCTCACACAGCGGCAGCAGTTCGGCGGTGGCGGTGCGATCGAGAAGCGTATAACGCCCAGCCAGAAGAATGCAGTCGATATCCGCCTCGCCCATCACATCGAGGCAAACCGGCACCTCGTTGACGCCCAGCCCATAGGCGGCGATGGCGCCGCTTGATTTCAGCTGTTCCAGCGCTTTCAAACCGCCATCCAGCAGCTGGCGAAGATAGACCGCGTTGCGCTCGGCACCATGCGTGTAGACACCGATATCGTGGACGAACAGGATATCGATCCGGTTGAGGCCGAGGCGCGCATAGCTGAACTCGACCGACCGCATGATGCCGTCATACGAATAGTCGTAATCCGTATCGAACGGCAGCGGATCGACAAAACCGTAGCTCGGGACCCTGTCGTCCGGCACCGGCCGCTGTAGCCGGCCGACCTTCGTCGACAGAACATAACTGCCCTTAGGTTTATCGCGCAGGAAATCACCGACGCGGCGTTCGGCAAGACCGAAGCCGTACCAGGGAGCGGTATCGATGAACCGCAGCCCGGCAGACCAGGCAGCCTCCAGCGTTTCCATCGCCGTCTCGCGCGGGCAAACACGGTACATGCCGCCGAGCGGCGCCGTGCCAAAGCTGTATTCGCTGACGGACAGATCCGTCTGGCCGATTTTTCTGAATAGCATTATTTTCTCCTCCGCTCCGACAGTTCCCCGTCAGAGTGTCGCACCCAGATGCCAGGGCACGAATTCATTGTCACCGTAGCCGAACAGCTCGCTCTTGGTTTTCTTGCCGGACGCCGTGTCGATGATCAGGTCGAAGATTTCGCGGCCCATCCCGGCAATCGTTGCATCGCCCGTAGCGATGGTGCCGCAATCGATGTCCATGTCCTCTTCCATGGCGCGATAGAGCGCCGTGTTGCTGGTCAGCTTGATCGATGGACAGGGACGCGAGCCGAAACAACTTCCACGGCCAGTTGTGAATGTGATGACATTGGCGCCGCCCGCCACCTGCCCCGTCGCCGAGACCGGATCGTAGCCGGGTGTATCCATAAAGACGAGGCCGTGTTCCGTCACCCGCTCGGCATAATGATAGACCGCCGTCAGCGGCGACCGGCCGCCCTTGGCGACAGCCCCGAGCGATTTTTCAAGGATCGTCGTCAGGCCACCGCGCTTGTTGCCCGGCGAAGGATTGTTGTCGAGCGATGCGCCGTGCATGGCGACATATTCTTCCCACCAGGTGATCAGCCCATCCAGCTTTTCCGCGACGCCATCATTGACAGCGCGGCTGCGCAGCAGGTGCTCGGCACCATAAATTTCCGAGGTTTCCGACAGGATGGCGGTACCGCCGGCACCGGCGAGAATATCGACTGCCGCACCCAAAGCCGGATTCGCCGTGATGCCGGAAAGCCCATCCGAGCCGCCGCATTGCAGTCCGACGATGATTTCGCTGACCGGGATCGCAATGCGCTTCGCCGTCCCGACCTCCTGGGCGATTTCTTCGAGCACGCCAAGGGCGCGGGCAACGGCGCGGCGCGAACCACCCGCATCCTGAATATTGAAATGCCGTTTGCCGGCACCGGCGCCTGACTGACCGTACAGCGTCAGCTGGTTGACCTCGCAGCCGAGACCGACCATCAGCACACCACCGAAATTTACATGGCGCGTGTAGCCGGCAAGGGTCCGGTGCAGGTTCTTCATGCCGTCGCCGGTCGAACTCATGCCGCAGCCCTGATCATGGACGATCGGCACGAAACCGTCGATGCCGTCATAACGCGGCAAGATGACCTTGTTGGCCTCCTCGGTGATGGCACGGCAGACGGTGGTGGAACAGTTGACGCTGGCGATGATGCCGATGAAATTGCGGGTCGCCGCACGGCCGTCGGCGCGGCGATAGCCCATGAACGTCCGGGCCTTGTCGGCGATGCTGGCCGCTTCCGGCGGCACCGGCGCGCCGATCGACAACCGGTCTTGATCGAAGGCCAGATTGTGCGAATGGACATGATCGCCGGCGGCGATCTCCACTATCGCCCGGCCGATGGCCTGGCCGTATTTCACCACCGGTTCACCGATATGGACGGGATGGATCGCCACCTTGTGGCCGGGATCAATCTTGCCGGTTGCGCGGACGCCACCGGGCAGTTCGCCACCCGCTTCGATGGCCAGCGACGCGACGGCGACATTGTCTTCCGGCGACAAAACGATGAAGGAAGGTGCGGTCACCCTTGGTATCTCCCTGGACGGTTTTTATCCGAATGAGCTCGTCATTCATTTTGTCTTTTATCCACAATAGACAGTTTGCCGTCAATGGGTATTATGGGGCCGCGGGCTCAAGCAACAAGCCAAGGACCGCGCCAAAACAAATCGGGGACGAAACAACCATGAAATCGCAGCGTAAAATCAAAGACAGGATCAGGCGGACCGGATAGAGCACCTGCAAACCACGCCCGCGTATCGGGCTTAGCGAAACCCACATCCGGTCAACACAGTCATGGCGAAACAGAATACCGTCTTCAAGGACGCCTTCAACCGCTGCCTCAAGCTCTTGGCGGAAACCTCCAGCCTGCCGTCCGAGCCCGAGCTTGGTACGACGCTCGGCGTCAGCCGGACCACCGTCCGCGCCATCCTGACGCGCATGGAAGAGCTGCAATTGCTGGCCTGGGACAAGCGGGCAAAAGTGGTTTTGCGTCAGCCGAAACCGGAGGATTATTATCCGGCGGAAGAAACCGATTCACTGTCCGACATCATCGAGCGCAGTTTCATGCGCCGGATTCTGGCCGGCGGCGCCGAGCCCGGCATGCAGATCAACGAGCTGGAACTGGCCCGCGATATCGGCACCGGTACGACCAGCGTGCGCGAGTTCCTGATCCGCTTCAGCCGCTTCGGCCTGATCGAAAAACGCCCGAACAGCCACTGGATTCTCAAGGGATTTACCCGCGAGTTCGCGCTGGAATTGACGGAAGTGCGCGAGATGTTCGAGCTGCGCTCGGCCGCCAGCTTCGCAGCTCTTGCCCCAGATCATCCGGCCTGGGCCGATCTCGACCGGATCGAAACCCTGCATCACGAAATCCTCGCCGACATCGACAATCGCTACAAGGAATTCTCCGAACTCGACGAACGCTTCCATCTTCTGGTGCACACATCATCCAGCAACCGGTTTATCGTCGATTTCTACGACATCATCACCATCGTCTTTCACTATCACTATCAGTGGAACAAGACGAATGCGCGCGAGCGCAATGCCCGAGCGCTCGAAGAACATCTCGACTATATCGCCGCCTTACGGTCCCGCGATCCGGCGCGCATCGAAACTGCTTGCCGCCGCCATCTGAAATCGGCACGGGAAACCCTGCTCCAATCCATTCAATAGCCGGATTCACAGATATCATGATCACACCCATCGTCCAGTTTGGAACCAGCCGCTTCCTGCAGGCCCATGCCGACCTTTTTGTCAGCGAGGCGCTGGAAAAGGGTGAGGCCCTCGGCAAGATCACTGTCGTCCAGACCACAGGCTCAGCGGAACGCGCCGGACGGCTGAAGGCGCTGGCGGTCCCGGGCGGCTTTCCCGTTATCGTTCGGGGGATCGTCGAGGGTGTCGAAATCGATCGTACCCAGCAGGTGACAAGTGTTGCCCGGGCTCTGTCGACAGCGTCCGACTGGGAGGCGATCAAGCACATCGTGGCCACGGAAGCTGAAGTGCTGGTCTCAAACACCGGAGACACAGGCTATGCCGTCGGCAACGACGACCTGGAAACAGAGATACCATCGTCATTTCCCGGAAAACTGCTGATCCTGCTTCACGAACGCTATCGCGCCGGGGGTAAGCCCATCACCGTGCTGCCTTGCGAATTGATTGGCCGGAACGGCGATACCTTGAAGGCTGTGATCCTGCGTCTTCAGGCCGAGCGTATTGCCGATACTGATTTTGCCGAATGGCTGGAAACCCAAGTCATCTGGGGAAACACGCTGGTTGACCGGATTGTATCGGAACCGTTGGATCCGGCCGGTGCCGTGGCGGAACCCTATGCGCTCTGGGCCATCGAGGCCCAAACGGGATTGAAGCCGCCCTGCAAGCATCCTTGCATTCTGGTAGTGGACAACCTGACCCCATACGAAAAGCTCAAGCTGCACATCCTCAATCTCGGCCATACCGTGCTGGCCGATATCTGGCTGAAGACCGGCCGTCCTCAGGATGAAACCGTGAAAGCCATCCTGAAAGATCCGGTCGTGCTCGCCGCTCTGCTAGAAATCTACGAAACCGAAGTGATTCCCGGCTTTGCCGCGAAGAATCTTGGCAGCGAGGCTGCCAGTTACGTGGCTCTGACACTCGACCGGTTTCGCAATCCGTTTCTGGACCACCGCATCCGCGATATCGCCAATCACCATGCAGAGAAAATCACCCGGCGGCTTGGTGATTTCAGAGCTTGGAGCCCGGATGTCGCCATGCCGAAGCTCACCGCGATCATAGAAAGCCGCTGATCAGTAGCCGGCAACCGGTTTGGCATCACCTTTCCCGCCAGCCAGGAAATCGTCCCGCAACCTGGTCGTGGCGCTGACAAGAAGCGTTACATCGGTGCCGATCGCCATGAAGTCCGCGCCCATCGCGCGATACATATGGGCCTGGTCGAGGCTGAGCGTCATGATGCCGCGCGCCTTGCCCGCCTTGCCGATACGATCAAAGGCGTCCTTGATCGCCGCGGTTACGTCTGGATGCCCCGGCTGGCCGAGATAACCCATGTCCGCCGCCAGATCGGATGGGCCGATGAACAAGCCGTCGATCCCATCAAGCGCTGCAATATCATCAAGTGCTGCGAGACCTGCACGGCTCTCGATCTGCACGATCAGGCAGATTTCATCGTTGGCGGTCTCCAGATAATCGCCGATCCGGCTGAACTGAGAGGCCCGGCCAAGGGCTGCGCCGACACCGCGTACACCATGCGGCGGGTAACGCACGGCACGCACCAGAGCCTGCGCCTGTTCGACACTTTCCACCATCGGGATCAGCAATGTCTGGGCGCCGGTATCGAGGATTTGCTTTATCAGCCAGGTTTCACCGACCGGAAGCCGGACCATCGGATGGCTGCCGGAGCGGGCCACGGCCTGAATCTGCGCCGACAGGAGGGGAATATCGTTCGGCCCATGCTCGCCATCGATCAGCAGCCAGTCATAGCCACTGCCCGAAACGATCTCCGCGGCATAAGGACTGGCCAGAGCGACCCAGAGACCGAGCTGAAAACGGTCCTCACGGATCGCGGCCTTAAACGTGTTTTTCGGGGCGGGCATGGCTGTCTCCTGCTGTCTTTTATGGCTTTGTATCGTCAAACGAAAAAACCGGCCAGAGTTATCCGGCCGGTTCGTTCCAAAACCTGACTGGCAGATCAGGTCCTGACTGGAAAATCAGGCGATGCCGCCGAGGCAGACATATTTGATCTCGGTGAATTCCTCGATGCCATATTTCGAGCCTTCACGGCCAAGACCGGAGAGCTTGACCCCGCCGAATGGTGCTTCAGCCGTCGAGATCAGGCCGGTATTGACGCCGACCATGCCGTATTCCAACGCTTCAGCGACCCGGAAGACGCGCGACAGATCCTTGGCATAGAAATAGGAGGCGAGACCGAATTCGGTATCGTTGGCCTGCTCGATGACATCTGCCTCGGACTTGAAGCGGAACAACGGCGCCAGCGGACCGAAGGTTTCTTCCTTCGCTACCGCCATGTCCTTTGTGACATCGGCCAGAATCGTTGCCTCGAAGAAGGTGCCACCGAGCGCGTGCGGCTTGCCGCCCTGCAGAATGCGTGCACCCTTTTTTAGGGCGTCGGCAATGTGCTCTTCGACCTTGTTCAGCGCTGCCTTGTCGATCAGCGGCCCAAGAATGACCCCCTCATCAAAACCGTTGCCGGTCTTCAGCTTGCCGACCGCTGTTGCCAGCTTTTCAGCGAAGGCATCATAGACACCGTCCTGAACATAGATACGGTTGGCGCAGACGCAGGTCTGGCCGTTGTTGCGGTATTTGGCGATCAGCGCGCCATCGACGGCCGCATCGAGATCGGCATCATCAAACACGATGAAAGGTGCATTACCGCCGAGTTCCAAACCGAGTTTCTTGATGGTCGGGGCGCTCTGCTTGTAGAGTTCGGTGCCAATTTCCGTCGAGCCGGTGAAGGTCAGCTTGCGGACGATCGGGTTGGAGGTCATTTCCGCACCGATAGCCGCGGCCGAACCGGTGATGACGCTGAACAGGCCCTTCGGCAGGCCGGCACGCTCAGCCAGAACCGCGATGGCAATGGCCGAGAACGGTGTCTGCGACGCCGGCTTCAGAACCATGGCGCAACCGGCGGCAAACGCGGGACCGGCCTTGCGGGTGATCATTGCATTGGGGAAATTCCACGGTGTGATCGCCGCGACGACGCCGATCGGCTGCTTCATCACCATGATACGCTTGTCCGGCTGATGACCCGGTATCATGTCGCCATAGATACGGCGGCCTTCCTCGGCAAACCATTCGATGAAGCTGGCACCATAGACAATTTCGCCGGTCGCTTCCGCCAGCGGCTTGCCCTGTTCAAGCGTCAGGATGCGTCCGAGATCATCCTTGTTCTCGATCATCAGGTCGTACCATTTGCGCAAGACGGCGCAGCGATCCTTAGCTGTCCTTGCGGCCCAGCCCTTCTGCGCGATCCGTGCGGCCTCGATGGCCGCCTTTGTTTCTGCTGCACCGAGCTTCGGCACACGGCCGATGATCTCTCCAGTCGCTGGATTGTTCACCTCGATGGCATTTTTCGGATCGGCTTCGATCCAGTTTTCGCCGACGAGCGCGGCCTGGCGAAACAGCGAAGGGTCTTTCAAGGTTACGGTCATCAGCAGCAAATCCTTTGCTTCGGAAAATCTACAGAACTTATACAACTTTTTTCTGGCGTTCGACAATAACCCAGAAGAGCGTTTCTGCAGTCTGTTTCGCCGCGCGCCCGGCAGTCGACCAACGCGCCTGGCCGCTGTCGTCAAATTAGAAACAGTCCGTCTCCAAACTGGAGTCTATTACCAGACTATCCAATCGCTATATGCGGACTTCGTCCGCTTATCGAATTCCGGCCCTCCGACCTCCCAAGACAGGAACATGCCATGACCACCACCAGCAACTACCGCCAGGCAGACTATCCCATCGAGCCGAGTTTTCTCAATCGTTGGTCGCCGCGCGCCTTCACCAGTGAGACCATTTCCGAAACCGAACTGCTGACCATTCTGGAAGCCGGCCGCTGGGCGCCTTCCGCCTACAACTCCCAGCCGTGGCGCTTCGTCTATGCGCTGCGCGGCACCGAACAGTGGGACCGGATC
This sequence comes from Hyphomicrobiales bacterium, assembly GCA_900473685.1. Classification (GTDB taxonomy): domain Bacteria; phylum Pseudomonadota; class Alphaproteobacteria; order Rhizobiales; family Rhizobiaceae; genus Pararhizobium. Next base: position 193,946 of record UCNE01000023.1, on the reverse strand, counting down.
TTCCCGATCCTCAACGAGTTCAACCAGAGCTGGGCGAAATCCGCCTCGGCATTGGTCATCCTGGTTTCGAAGACCCACTTCGCCGCACCGGGTGCGGCCGAAGAGGCCCTGTCCTACAGCCACAGCTTCGATACCGGTGCTGCCTGGGGCGCGATCGCCCATCAGGCCCATCTGCTCGGCTTCCAGGCGCATGGCATGACCGGCCTGCATTTCGACAAGGCAGTGGAGATCCTCGGTATCCCCGGCGGTTACCGCGTTGAAGCCGCTGCCGCCATTGGCCGCCTCGGCGACAAGGCGCAGCTGCCCGACTTCCTGCAGGCCCGCGAAACGCCAAGCCCGCGCCGTCCGCTTGCCGAGATCGCTTTCAACGGCACCTTCATCGCCGAATAAGCTGACAAAAGAAAACCGCGCCCTCCAGATCTGGAAGGCGCGGTTTTCAATAAGACGACGAAGCGACAGCCGCCTGCTTCAAATATCCAGATTGGCGACGCTGAGCGCATTTTCCTGGATGAAATCGCGCCGCGGCTCGACTTCATCACCCATCAGGCGCGAGAATAGGCCATCGGCGTCGGTGGCATCCGGCACGCGAACCTGAAGCAGCGAACGGACGTTCGGATCGAGCGTCGTTTCCCAGAGCTGCTCGGCATTCATTTCACCAAGACCCTTGTAGCGCTGCATCGACAGGCCCTTGCGGCCGCTTGCGAAGATGGCGTCGAGAAGTGCGCGCGGACCGCTGATCTCGATCGCGCCGTCCTTGCGCTTCAGAACCGGCGGTATGGCATAGATTTCCTTGAGGCGCGGGGTCATCAGATCGATGTGACGCGCATCCTGCGATCCGATCAGCGCCATGTCGAGCGAGGCGACTTCCTTGACGCCGCGCACCATGCGCTCGAATTTCAGGCCGCCATCACCAGCAACGATAGCCGTCCAGCCGCGTTCTGTTTCCTCGGCGATCAGATCGAGGCGCTTGGCAACCTCGGCTGCCGTTGCTTCCGACTGCTCGGCATGCTGATTGAGCTCCGGATTGAGCGCGCCGGCAATCGCCGCCTGTTCGACAACCGACCGGCTGTAGCGCGAATGCAGCGCTTCGATCAGCGTGCGCAAACGCAACGCATCGATGATGACTTCACGCAGATCCTGTCCGACCCGGACTTCGCCGGAGCCGAGTTCAAGTGCCGCGTCTTCAAGGCCTGTGGAGATCAGATAATCTTCCAGCGCCTTTTCGTCCTTCAGATATTGCGCCGACTTGCCGCGCGCCACTTTGTAGAGCGGAGGCTGGGCGATGAAGAGATGGCCGCGCTCGATCAGTTCCGGCATCTGCCGGAAGAAGAAAGTCAAAAGCAAGGTGCGGATATGGGCGCCGTCGACGTCAGCATCGGTCATGATGATGATCTTGTGATAACGCAGCTTGTCCGGATTGAACTCGTCCTTGCCGATCGACGTGCCGAGCGCCGTAATCAGCGTGCCGATTTCCTGGCTGGACAGCATCTTGTCGAAACGGGCACGCTCGACATTGAGGATCTTGCCGCGCAGCGGCAGGATCGCCTGGTTTTCACGCGAACGGCCCTGTTTTGCGGAACCGCCGGCGGAATCCCCTTCCACCAGGAAGAGTTCGGATTTGGCCGGGTCGCGCTCGGAGCAGTCGGCAAGCTTGCCGGGCAGCGAGGAGATATCCAATGCGCCCTTGCGGCGGGTGAGTTCGCGCGCCTTCTTGGCTGCTTCGCGGGCAGCGGCGGCCTCGATCACCTTGCCGACGAGGATTTTTGCGTCGCCCGGATGCTCTTCAAGCCAGGTGCTGAGCGCTTCGTTGACGAGGCTTTCGACGACGGGGCGAACTTCCGAGGAGACAAGCTTGTCCTTGGTCTGCGACGAGAATTTCGGATCCGGAACCTTGACGGAGAGAACGGCGGTCAGGCCTTCGCGGCAATCTTCGCCTGTCAGCGTGACCTTTTCCTTCTTCATGATGCCGGAGCTGTCACCATAGGAAATGATCTGGCGTGTCAGGCCGCCGCGGAAGCCGGCCATATGGGTGCCGCCATCGCGCTGCGGGATGTTGTTGGTGAAGCAGAGAACATTCTCGTGGTAGCTGTCGTTCCACCACATCGCCACTTCGACGGTGATGCCGTCCTTTTCGCCGCGAATGGCGACGGGCCTTGAGACCAGCGGCTTCTTCGCCCGGTCGAGATAGGCAACGAAGGCCTCGAGGCCGCCGTCATACATCATTTCAGTCTCGCGGACATCGGAGTGCCGCTTGTCGGTCAGGAGAATGCGAACACCCGAATTGAGGAAGGCGAGCTCGCGCAGGCGATGCTCCAGCGTTCCATAATCGAACTCGATCATCGTGAAGGTTTCGGTGCTCGGCAGGAAGGTGACTTCCGTTCCGGTCGCGCCATTGCTGTCGCCGATCACCTTCAAGGGTGCATCGGCAACGCCGTGGGTAAAGTTGATTTCGTGGATCTTGCCCTGGCGCTTGATCTTCAGCTGCAGCTTGACCGAAAGCGCGTTGACGACCGAGACGCCGACGCCATGCAGACCGCCGGAGACCTTATAGGAGTTCTGGTCGAATTTGCCGCCGGCATGCAGCTGCGTCATGATCACTTCGGCTGCCGAAATGCCCTCTTCCTTGTGAATGTCGGTCGGGATGCCGCGGCCGTTGTCGGTCACCGTCACCGAACCATCCGCATTCAGCGTCACGGTCACGATATCGGCATGACCAGCCAGCGCTTCATCGATCGCATTGTCCACGACTTCGTAGACCATGTGATGCAGGCCGGAACCGTCGTCGGTATCGCCGATATACATGCCCGGCCGCTTGCGGACGGCATCGAGGCCCTTGAGGACCTTGATGGAATCGGCACCATATTCGGCGTTTGCGCCGGCTTCGGTTTCAGGCAAATCGGTCATGCGGCTATAGGTCTTTCCAGGTTACGATGCCATGTCTACGGGCTCGGATTCCGTGCGAATCACCCCTCGATGGCGCTCCCCGAATATAGGGATTTTGTCCATAGTTCCAAATCCCATGCAGCCTGAAAGCGGCAGAAATCAGGGGATCATCAGAGTTCCTTATCAGGAAAGCGGGCTTTTTCCAAAACATCTTCCAGGATGCGGATGGTTTCGCCGGATAAGCCACGGATGCGGCCCGCGAGCCGATTGGCAAAGGCTGTATGCGCCGACGGTAGACCAGCGGTATCCAGCACCACTTTTGGATCGGAAATGGCGGCAATTCCGAACAGTTCGTCGGCATCATCCCAGATGACATTGAAGTAACCGGCAACCCTTTGCTGGAACTCAAAACTCGGCGCGCCGCGCTTGCCGTGCTCCAGTGCCGAAAGATAAGCGGGCGATACGCCGATCGCCGTTGCCATCTGTTTTTGCGAAACACCCTTCTTTTGCCGTAGCCGACGCACCGCGTCGCCGAAGGGGGTCATGGGGCCATGCCTCTCGGGCGCGACAGGCGGACGTAAAGCGCGCCGTCGCCACCATGGTTGCGGGCGGCCGGTTCGTAGGACGAGATCAGCATGCGGAATTCCGGCAGCGAAAACCACATCGGCACCGCCCGCTTGAGGGCGCCGTCGCTGCCCAGCGACGTCCCCTTGCCGGTGATGACAAGCACATGCCGCAGGCCACTATCATAGGCCCGCATCAGGAAATGTAAGAGCAGGCCATGTGCCTCACTCTGGATCATGCCATGCAGGTCGATCCGGCCTTCGATGGCCAGATGACCCTTGGCGAGCTTGCGCTTCACCGGCTTTTCAAGCGGATGGTGTAAACGGGCGGGGCGTTTCGGGGCTTCCGGTGGTGGAGCAGCACCGAAGGCGTCGGCGAGTGACTTGCCTTCCCGGATCACCGGCATCGGCAGTTTTTCCGGCTGAGGCTCGGGTTTGGGCTCCTCGAACTCCGCAAGCTCATCCATGCGCCCGGGCAGTGGGCGGGTGGTGCGGGCGACCTTGCCCCAGAGGATGCGATCTTCGCTGGTAAGCTTCTTTCCCTTAGCCATGACCGTATCTTGCCGCCGCGGCCTTCGGGATGAAAATGAAAAAATCGGCGTCGTTTCGCACGGCACCGGCCAACTGTCCTGCCTCGTCGCCGGAGCCGGTGAAGATATCGCCGCGTGCAGGACCCACGATCGCCGACCCGGTATCGAGCGCCAGCATCAGCCGGCGGAACGGATGGCCACCCTCGATCGAGGTCAGGCTGTCGCTCGAGATGAAAAACGGAACCCCGAAGGTGTGGATGAGCCGGTCGACAGCCAGCGAGCGGCCCGGCTCCAGCGCCACCTTGGCTGCTGCGACCGGTCCAAGCCCGGTATCGTCAACCTCCGCTTCGCGGAAAAAGATGAAGGAACGATTGTGCCACAGCACTTCATCTGCCTCATCCGGATGATCGTCCAGCCATTGCTTGATCGTCTGCATGGACACGGTTGCAGCATCGATCTTGCCGCGCTCGATCAGAAGCTTGCCGGTGGCGGAGAAATAATGGCCGGTCTTGGCGGCATAGGTTACCCGCTGCATCGAACCATCGGGAAAGACCAGCCGGGCGGCACCCTGAACATGGGCAAAGAACACATCGGTCTTGGATCTGGCATAGGCGATCTCCAGCCCGCGCCCGGCAAGATATCCCTGTTCGATGGCCTTGCGATCCGGATACTCGGAAATCGTCCCATCCGTCTGCTGCCCAAAAGCAAAATACGGGTCCATGCCGCCGGGACGGTTGATGTCATCGATCTCGACGAGATCGTGCGGACGGCTATAAAAAGGAAAACGGAAGGTCTCGTCCTGTGTCGCACTGACCAGAACTTCGGGCTCGAAAAAAGCAGTGACGAAGCCGGGCTTGCCATCGTGACGGACAATCTTGAATGGAGCAAAATGCTCTTCGAAGAAAGCACGGGCTTCGGCCTCATCGTGCGGCCGTGTCTTTTCAGCCGCCTCATAGGCAGGCATCAGGTCGGCGGTGGAAATACCAAGCGATGCCGTCTTGTGCGGCTTGACCTCCGTAACCTGCCGGCGACAGCGCTCAAGCGCCGGCAGAAGCGGTGATGGATCGTCGGCAAGCCAACCGGGAAGGTCGGAAAAGTCGACCCGTTGCAAATCGAAATCCATCGCCGCCGTGCCTTAAGTCCTGATCAGTTTTCCGATTCCGTCGCGATCAATTTCCAGTTCGGATCGCGGGAACGGGTATCGCGCGAGAAGGTCCAGAGGTCGTTGACCTCGGAAACTGCTTCGGCATCGCCATCGACGATCGCGCCGGCCTTGTCATAGGTCGCCGAAATCAGCTGGCTGATGATGCGCAGCGTGATGTTGGCTTCGCTGTCCTTGATCTCGGCATGCACCATATCCGCCTTCTCGATGCCGACGAAGGTGGACTTGACCATTTCGCCCTTGCTTTCGCGTTCGGAAATTGCCGCATCAAAGCCGTCATAGACGTCGCGGGACAGGAGACCCTTGAGCGTCTTGCGATCGCCATCGGCAAAAGCCATGACGATCATCTCATAGGCCATCTTGGCGCCGTTGACGAATTCCTTCGGATCGAAGGACGGGTCGGCGTCGGCCATCCGGCGCAGCGCGTCGTTCAGCGGCGTGCCTGCCTTGGTGAAGGCGTCGATTTCGGCGTAGCGGGAAATCTCTTCGCCGGCGCCATCACGGCGTGGCAATTGCACCACCTTGCCGGAAGCCTCCGGACCATCAGCGGCTTCGCGCGGCGAATAGGGATCAACCGGCGGACGTTCGTTGCCGGTCCTCTTGCCCAGGACGCTGCGCAGTTGGAGGAATATGATCACCGCGGCGACCAAGAAAAACAATGTGACGAAGTCGAAAGAGCCCATTTCCACCCAGAACCGCTGTTAATATGCCGTGCGATCATCCCATATAGTCTGCATGACACGATCATTCAAATGGCTATATCACTTCTTTGCAATTGCCGGTTCGCTTGAAACCGGCGCATCTTACCTCTGAGTGAGCACAATGCGTTCCCTGATAATACCGATCCTCTTTCTTTTCATGCCGCTGGCTGAGATCGCAGCGTTCATTTTTGTCGGCCGCGAAATCGGCGTCGGCATGACGCTGCTTCTGGTTCTGGCCAGTATTATCGCCGGCGCAGTGCTGTTGCGCATCCAGGGTTTCGGCGTCCTCAGGAAGATCCAGCAGGCCTCGCAGACCGGGACCGATCCGGGGCGGCAACTCGTTCATGGCGTGATGATCGTCGTCGCGGCTTTCCTGCTGATCATTCCCGGCTTCATCAGCGACATCATCGGACTGCTTCTCTTCATACCGGCCGTCAGGGATCTGGGCTGGTCGCTGATCAAGAACCGGTTGACGATCGTCACCACCGGAATGGCGGCCGGGCCTCGCGGATTTTCCCGGGGACCGGCGGCAGGTCAGGACACAGGACACCGTGCCGGTCCGAATGTCATCGATCTTGATGACGACGAATTTTCGCGCACCTATGGCCGGGGCCGCACCGATCCGAACGAGCGCGACCGCCTCAAGTGAACGGCGGCACCGGGTTGTAAGCCCTGGTGCGAAATGCTAGATGCGTCACCAAATTTCATGTCCGAAGGAAAAGGCCTTATGACCGATACTGCATCCACTGCCAACGGCGGCGCTGCTGAGAGCCCGTCCCTGAATATCCTGGCCCAGTACATCAAGGACCTTTCGTTCGAGAACCCGGGCGCACCGCGTTCGCTTCAGGCGCGCGAAAAGGCACCGGCGATCAACATCAATGTCAACGTCAATGCCAATCCGTTGTCGGATGCGGAATTCGACGTCATCCTGACGCTGAACGCTGAAGCCAAGGACGGCGACAAGATGCTGTTCAATGTCGAACTGTCCTATGGCGGCGTTTTCCGCGTTACAGGCTTTCCGCAGGAACACATGCTGCCGCTGCTCTTCATCGAGTGCCCGCGCCTGCTCTTCCCGTTTGCCCGCCAGATCGTTTCCGACGCGACGCGCAACGGCGGCTTCCCGCCGTTGATGATCGACCCGATCGATTTTGCCCAGATGTTCACTCAGCGCATGGCTGAAGAAAAAGTTCGTTCGCAGGTTTCCACGACCGCGAACTGATCCGGCAGCTACCGCCAGATACACTGCATCAATGCCCGGTCATCGACCGGGCATTTTTATTTGGCGCCGTCGTATTTGGCCCAGATGGCTTTCGCGCCCATCTTGGCGACCAGCGCAGTGTGCGCTTCCGCCTCTTCCGAAGTCAGCCGGGAGCCGAGTGGATGCGGCCTTTGGCCTGCGACCACGATGACATCATCCACATCCGACGTCTGGCCGTTGCCGTCGCTGGAATGCAGACCGAATGTCGTCTGGCGGCCGCCGATCAGCTCGATATAGACTTCCGCGAGAAGTTCGGAGTCGAGCAATGCGCCGTGCTTGGCGCGGTGCGAGTTGTCCACGCCATAACGCCGGCATAGTGCATCGAGCGAATTTGGACCCATCGGATGTTTGCGGCGGGCCAATGCCAGCGTGTCGGTAACCACATCATTGGTGATCGCCGGCAGACCGAGCCGGGCAAATTCGGCGTTCATGAACCCCATGTCGAAGGTCGCATTGTGCGCGACCCAGCGCGCATCGCCGAAAAATTCGAGCAGTTCCTCGACAATGCCGGCAAAGTTCGGCTTATCCTTCAGCGATTCGTCCGAGATGCCGTGGATCGCCAAGGCATCCGGATGCACCTTGCGGTCGCCGGGATTGATATAGACGTGAAATGTCCGGCCCGTCGGGAAATGATTGTCGAGTTCGACACCGCCGATTTCGATGACGCGGTCGAGCTTGTTGTCGAGACCTGTCGTTTCCGTATCGAAAATGATTTCGCGCATCATGGCCTCTTCTGGCTTGTCAGCCGCTGGACGATCGCCGCCACCTGGTCGCGGGCCGAATCAAGTCCATGGCCCGTATCGATGATGTAATCCGCTTTCGCACGTTTTTCCCGGTCCGGGACCTGACGTGACAGGATGAGGGCGAATTTTTCTTCCGTCATCCCCGGCCTTTTCAATACCCGCTGCCTTTGGATCTCCGGATCGCAGGTGACGACGGCGACGGCACCGACACGGTTTTCGCCCTTTGTCTCAAACAGAAGCGGGATATCGAGGACGACGAGGGCGGCGCCTGCTGCTCGATGATGATCGAGAAATGCCCGTTCCTTTTCCCGCACCAGCGGATGGACGATCGCTTCCAGCGTCTTGAACAGGGCCGGATCGGTCGCCAGCTGCCGGGAGAGTTCTGCCCTGTCGACCGAGCCCGCCGTCGTGGCTCCGGGAAAGGCCGCCTCGATCGGCGCGACCGCTTCGCCCTGATAGAGCGCATGCACGACGGCATCGGCATCGTTGACCGGCACACCCATCTCCGCAAACATCGCCGCGGTGGTCGATTTGCCCATGCCGATCGATCCGGTGAGCCCGAGGATGATCATGCGTGGCTCGCCATGTCGTCGATGATAATCTGGCGCAGGGCTGCATCGACCGTCGGCCTCTTGCCGAACCACTTTTCGAAACCGGGTGCGGCCTGGTGCAGCAGCATGCCAAGCCCGTCGACCGTCGCAAAACCCTGCGCCTCGGCTTGCGCCAGGATCGGCGTTTTCAAGGGGACATAGACGATATCCGTCACGATACTGCCGGACGCCATGACGGTAAAATCGATCTGCGGCACTTCCGTCCCATCCATCCCGAGCGACGTGGTGTTGATGAAAAGGCCGGCGCCGGTCATGACCTCGGACAACGCCGCCATCGGCTGCGCATGCACCGCCGGCCCGAACCGGTCAGCCAGTTCCTGGGCGCGGGCTGCCGTGCGGTTGATGACATGGATCGTCTTGACGCCGCGATCGCGGACCGCCTGGATCACCGCCCGGCTGGCACCGCCAGCCCCAAGGATGACGGCTGTCCGACAGTTATCCCATCCGGGCGCGCGCGCGTCGAGATTGGCGCTGAAACCATAACCATCCGTGTTGGTCGCATGCACAAGTCCGTCCTCGACCCACAGGGTGTTGGATGCACCAAGCTCGGTGCTCAACGCATCTGGCCGGTCGGACAAGGCATAAGCCAGCTCCTTGTGCGGGATCGTCACATTGCCGCCCGTGAAGCCGGATTGGCCATTTTTCAGCGAAGCGATGAAATCAGGAAATTCTTCCGGAGATACGGCGTGGGCCTTGTAGCTTCCCGGCAATCCAAGCTGTTTCAGCCAATATCCATGGATCAGCGGCGAGCGGGAATGCTTGATCGGATAGCCCGTGACAAAGGCGTGGTTAACAAATGTTTCACGTGAATCACGCATCGATCACCCGTAGATTCCTGAGTTTTGCGAGCAGCGGCAGCATGGGCAGCCCGAGAATTGTGAAATAGTCGCCGTCGATTTTATCGAACAGCTGGATGCCCTCGCCTTCCAGCTGATAGGCACCGACGCTGGCCAGGGCCTTGTTTCCGACCCTCCCAAGATGGGCCTCGATGAAGGCGGGGGTCAAAACCCGTACCGACATCCGGGCGGAGGAAACGTGTTTCCAGAGCACGTCATTTCCCCGGGTCAGCACGATAGCGCTGTTCAGCTGATGGACCTGACCGGACAGCGACAACAGATGGTCGCGCGCCTCATTCATATCTCCCGGTTTGTGATAGACCCGCGAACCCAGCGACATGGTCTGGTCCGACCCGATAATGATGTCGCCCGGAAAATGCTGCCCGACATTGCGGGCCTTGGCTTCGGCAAGGATGAGCGCGACCTCTTCGGGGGAAGACCCCTGCTGCTCGACCTGGCTTTCAATCGCCCGCTCGTCAATATCGGCCGCCTTTGCCTGGAAAGGTATGCCGGCGTTCTCGAGCAACATACGCCGGAACGGGCTCGCCGAAGCGAGGACAAGAGAGCCTGCCATTGTCATATATCCTGTTTGACCGGATTCGCCTTAGCGCAGCCGGGGCCGGAGGGCAACGATCGCGGCAGCCGTTTCCTCGATCGACCGGCGCGTCACATCAATCATCGGCCAGTTGTTGCGGGCACAAATCGAGCGCGCATATTTGAGTTCCTCGGCAATCGAGGCGCGGTCGACATATTCTTCGGCATGATAGCTGTGTGCCGCCGTACCCAGAACGCGGTTCTGCCGAACCTGCGAGATCCGGTCCGCCGTCGCGATCAACCCGACGACCAGCGGCTTGGTTGCTTCCATCAACCGGTCCGGTAGAGATACGCCCGGCACGATCGGAATATTGGCGGTTTTGATACCGCGATTGGCGAGATAGATGCTGGTCGGGGTTTTCGATGTCCGGCTGATACCGATCAGCACGACATCCGCGTCGTTGAAATCTGCCGGCAATTGCCCATCATCGTGATCCATGGTGAAATTCAGCGCGTCGATGCGGGCGAAATAATCTGCGTCCATGACATGCTGCGCACCGGACCGCCGCCGCGACGTCGCGCCAAGATAGGACTGGAAAAGGTCGATGATCGGCTCCAGCACCGAAACGCAGGGCAAGCCCATCTCCTTGCAGGTCACGTCGATGATATCGGCAAGTTCGCGATCGACGATCGTATAGAGCACGATCCCCGGCGCGCCATCGACCGCCTCCATCACCTGCATCAGCTGCTTGCGGTTACGGATCAGTGGATAGACATGCTCGAGCGCATGCGCCGACTGGAATTGCGAGGCGGCCGCTCTGCCCGCGGCGATCAGCGTTTCGCCGGTCGAATCGGAGATCAAGTGCAGGTGGAAATAGTTTTTCTGGTTCTCCACGCTATTCTCCGTGGGCTGTTGATAAACCGGGACAGCGATAGCTAAGGACCGGGCGGGTTCGAAGGCAAGGGGAAAACCTGCGAGTTATTCACAATCTGGATTCTGGGGAGCTGGATTCCGCCGGCATGTGGAGAAGACTCATCGATCTGCAAATCTTCAACGTTATCCACAAGCCGTCCACATTCCGGCACCATTTCGAAATCCAAACCAAGCTGATGACTCTTCACCGTTTTTCGAAATTGTCCCCGCTCCTATCTGTCGCATGGCAAAACTATGCAAAGGATTCTATTGAACGCTCCAGCATGTGGAAAAGTGTCGGACGGGGTTTAATCCTTGATAGTCACAGACTCTAAGAAATAGAATCCTTAGATATAGATATCTTTTAGAATGGGAGAACGTGTCCGGTGACTGCGCAAAGCCGTAAGGTCCTACAGGTGTTGAAGGGTGAAACACTCTCACCTCCCCCAATCTGGCTGATGCGGCAGGCCGGTCGATATCTTCCGGAATACCGGCAGACCCGGGCCAAGGCCGGAAGCTTCCTCGATCTCTGTTATTCGCCCGATATGGCTGTTGAGGTGACGCTGCAGCCAATCCGGCGTTATGCGTTTGACGCAGCCATCCTGTTTTCCGACATTCTCGTCATTCCCGATGCCCTGAAGCGCAATGTTCGCTTCGAGGAAGGGCATGGACCACGTATGGATCCGATCGACGTTTCGGAAATTGCTTCACTCGATGTTAAGCCCGTATCCGCCCATTTGCAGCCGGTCATGGAGACGGTTCGCCGTTTGCGCCGCGAACTGCCGGATGAAACGACGCTGCTCGGCTTCTGTGGCGCCCCCTGGACCGTCGCCACGTACATGATTGCCGGGCAAGGAACGCCTGACCAGGCGCCGGCACGGCTTTTTGCATACCAGAACCCCGAAGATTTCGATCGGCTGCTGGCGGTGCTCGCTGAGGTCTCTGCGGATTATCTGGTCGAACAGATCGATGCGGGCGCGGATGCAGTTCAGATATTTGATTCGTGGGCGGGCGTGCTCGGCGAAGAGGAATTTCTTCGTTATGCCGTCCAGCCGGTTCGCCGGATGGTCGACAGCGTTCGAGCCCGTCGCCCTCAGGCGAAGATCATTGCCTTTGCCAAGGGCGCGGGAATTCTGCTCAAGGATTACCGCCAGGCAACCGGCGCGGATGCGATCGGCCTCGACTGGTCCGTGCCTTTGTCTTTTGCCGCCGATCTCCAGAAGGATGGTCCGGTTCAGGGCAATCTCGACCCGATGCGGGTGGTGGCCGGCGGAAAGTCGCTGGATGACGGGATCGACGCGATCCTGCAAAAGCTTGGAAATGGTCCGCTGATCTTCAATCTCGGCCATGGCATTACGCCACAGGCCGATCCAGACCACGTTACGCAGCTGGTTGCCCGTGTTCGCGGAGCGGCACGATGATCGAGCGCCAGACGGATATCCGGCCAGGAAAAAGGGCCCGCACCCGCGCTTTTATCGCGATCGGCCTGTTCGTCGCGCTGCTGGCCGGGCTGTTCATCTGGCAGCCGGATAATCTCTATCTCTGGATCAAGGCGCTGCACATCATTGCGGTGATGTCGTGGATGGCAGCCCTGCTCTACATGCCGCGGCTGTTCATCTACCACACCGACGCTGCTGCCGGTTCCGAGCAGTCGGAAACCTTCAAGATGATGGAACAGCGGCTCTTGAAGGTCATCATGAACCCGGCGATGATGATCACCTGGGTACTCGGTCTTTATCTTGCCTGGAGCATTTATGGTTTTCAGGGCGGCTGGCTGCATGCCAAGCTTCTGTTGGTCGTTCTCCTGACCGGCGTCCACGTGATGTTCAGCCGTGCGGTGAGAGCTTTTGCGCGCGATGAAAATACCCATAGCGCCCGTTACTGGCGGCTGATGAACGAAGCGCCGACGCTGCTGATGATCCTGATCGTCATCATGGCGGTGGTGAAACCTTTTTGAGCTTTGAACGTTGGAGAAGGAAACTTCCGGTAATTTTCGTTGCCCCCTTGCGGTGCAACGAGTGAGTCGCTATTTTCCCGCCATCTCCTCTTTCGTGGCATGTGTAAACGTTACGAGCCTGCCCCTTCCGCTGCAGCTCCCCTTACATCAAGCACGCCGACTTTCCTTTCCGAATTCCAAGTGTGGTCCCCTTCATGGCTGAAATGAAGCTACAAGAACTTAAAAACAAAACTGCAACCGATCTCCTGGCATTTGCCGAATCGGTCGAGGTCGAAAACGCCAGTGTCATGCGCAAGCAGGAACTGATGTTTGCGATCCTGAAAATGCTGGCAAGCCAGGACGTCGAAATCATCGGCGAAGGCGTCGTCGAAGTGCTGCAGGACGGCTTCGGCTTCCTGCGCTCGGCGAACGCCAACTATCTGCCTGGTCCCGACGATATCTATATCTCGCCCTCACAGATCCGCCGCTTCTCGCTGAAGACTGGCGATACGGTCGAAGGCCCGATCCGTGGTCCGAAGGAAGGCGAACGCTATTTCGCGCTTCTCAAGGTCAACACAATCAATTTCGAAGATCCCGAAAAGATTCGCCACAAGGTTCATTTCGACAATCTGACGCCGCTCTACCCGAACGAGCGTTTCAAGATGGAACTCGAAGTCCCGACCTCGAAGGATCTGTCCGCCCGCGTCATCGACTTGATTGCACCGCTCGGCAAAGGCCAGCGTGGCCTGATCGTCGCACCGCCACGCACCGGTAAGACCGTTCTGCTGCAGAACATTGCCCATTCGATTACTGCCAATCATCCGGAATGCTATCTGATCGTTCTTCTGATCGACGAGCGGCCGGAAGAAGTGACGGACATGCAGCGCTCGGTGAAGGGCGAAGTCGTTTCCTCGACCTTCGATGAGCCGGCAACACGCCACGTCCAGGTTGCTGAAATGGTCATCGAGAAGGCCAAGCGTCTTGTCGAACATGGCCGCGATGTCGTCATCCTGCTCGATTCGATCACCCGACTTGGCCGCGCTTACAACACGGTTGTTCCGTCATCGGGCAAGGTCTTGACCGGTGGTGTCGACGCCAACGCCCTGCAGCGCCCGAAGCGCTTCTTTGGTGCCGCCCGCAATATCGAGGAAGGCGGCTCGCTGACGATCATCGCGACGGCCCTGATCGATACCGGCAGCCGCATGGACGAAGTCATCTTCGAAGAATTCAAAGGTACGGGTAACTCGGAAATCGTGCTCGACCGCAAGGTCGCCGACAAGCGTATCTTCCCGTCGATGGATATCCTCAAGTCGGGTACCCGTAAGGAAGACCTGCTGGTGCCGCGCCAGGATCTGCAGAAGATCTTTGTTCTGCGCCGCATCCTTGCCCCGATGGGAACAACCGATGCGATCGAGTTCCTGATTGACAAGCTGAAGCAGACGAAGACCAACGGTGATTTCTTCGATTCGATGAACACCTGATCCGTGGTCACAATTTTGCACGAAGCCCAGGCTGAGCCTGGGCTTTTGTGTTTCTACTGAAAACTGCCTAGCCGGATTCTTTTGCCGGATTCACTATTTGGAAATAGCGCTGTCATGATGTTGCGACGGCGATAAGGGATTACGCGTTGAACCAGCCGACACAGATGATGTCAGATACGATCTATGCCTTGTCCTCCGGCGCCCTGCCGTCGGGTGTCGCTGTCATTCGTATCAGCGGACCGCAGACATCACGGGTTTTGGCTGAAGTGTGCGGTTCCCTCCCCGCACCGCGGCAGGCTGCGTTGCGATCGATTCGGACTCGAAATGGTGAAGTGCTCGACCAGGGTCTCGTTCTCTACTTTGCCGCTCCCTCATCCTTTACCGGGGAAGACTGCGCAGAGTTGCAGGTGCACGGTGGCCGGGCAGTCGTGAACGCCATCCTTGCGGAACTCGAAGCACAACCCGGACTGCGGCACGCGGAGGCCGGCGAATTTTCACGGCGCGCGTTTCACAATGGCAAACTCGACCTGGTCGAGATAGAGGGCCTGGCCGATCTGATTTCAGCAGAGACGGAGATGCAGCGGCGGCTTGCGCAGGAGCATTCAAGCGGCAAGCTCTCGACGACCTACGATGGATGGGCGCGTAGACTGACCCATGCGAGAGCGATGATCGAGGCGGAACTGGACTTCGCCGATGAAGATGATGTTCCAGGTTCCGTTGCAGACAGAATCTGGGCAGACATGCGCGATCTGAAGGCAGAGATTGGAGCGCATCTGGAGGGCGCTGGGCTTGCGGAGATCATTCGCGATGGTCTGAAGATCGTCATTGCCGGCGAGCCGAATGCCGGAAAGTCCAGTTTGCTCAATTGTCTGGCACGCCGGGATGTGGCAATCGTCACCGATGTCGCCGGAACCACACGCGACATTCTTTCAGTTGATCTTTCCTTAGCCGGATTCCGTGTTCAACTGTTCGATACAGCCGGGTTACGGGAGACTGCCGATCGTGTTGAACAGGAAGGCATTCGGCGCGCCTATCTGACGATCGATCAGGCAGATGTTATCCTGTTGCTCGCGGACACACCCGAAGGGTTTGTTCCACTGGAGGAACTTGGTACGGCAAAGCCGGTCATCCGCATTGGCACGAAGATTGATCGAACGCCTCTTTTATGGGATAACGCCAGCGCCGACGTGCTGATCTCGACGGTGACGGGCGCTGGCATTGATCGGCTTATCGAGGTCGTTACAGGTTTTCTGCCGGAGCTCTCTGGTCAAAACGCGCTTTCGTTGCCGACCCGTAAGAGGCACGTGAGTTGCCTGCAACAAGCTCACTCAGCTATCGAGATGAGTTTGGTACAATCAAATCGTGGACTTGATATTCAAGCCGAGTATCTGCGCCAGGCCGGTGATGCCCTCGGTCGAATAACGGGCCGCGTGGATGTTGAAGATCTGCTCGGTGTCATCTTTTCAGAGTTTTGCATCGGAAAGTGAGATGCAATCGCGTATGCAACGTTGGCGAGTCTCGGCGCATGTTTCACGTGAAACGATTCGCTACCGAAATACCGTGATGGAGACGGTTTAGAATGTACGATTATGATGTTATTGTCATCGGCGGTGGCCATGCGGGTTGCGAAGCGGCCAGTGCTGCGGCACGTATGGGCGCCAAAACTGCCTTGATCACGCATAAGCGGGATACGATCGGCGTGATGTCCTGCAACCCCGCGATCGGTGGTCTGGGCAAAGGACATCTGGTGCGCGAGATTGACGCGATGGATGGTCTCATGGGCCGTGTCGCCGATGCCGCCGGTATCCAGTTCCGTTTGCTGAATCGCCGTAAAGGCCCGGCAGTTCGCGGTCCACGCACACAGGCCGATCGAAAGCTTTATCGGCTGGCCATGCAGGCCGAAATCCAGGCGATCGAAAACCTCGATATTGTCGAAGGTGATGCCTTTGATCTGCAACTGCAGAATGGCCGTGTCTGCGGTGTCGTTCTTGCTGACGGCCGTCATATCTCCGGCGGCGCTGCGGTACTGACCACGGGTACGTTTCTGCGTGGCCTCATTCATATCGGCAATCGTAAAATTCCTGCCGGGCGGGTTGGTGAAGATCCTTCACTCGGATTGTCCGCTACTCTGGAACGCTTCGGTTTGCGGCTTGGGCGCCTGAAGACGGGAACGCCGGCGCGTTTGGACGGCAAGACGATTGATTGGCAATCGGTTGGCCGCCAGGGTGCAGACGAAGATCCGGTGCCCTTCTCTTTCATGACCGACCGCATCCTCAACCGCCAGATCGACTGTGGTGTGACGCGAACGACGGATGCAACACACAAGATCATCTCGGACAATCTGCTGAAATCGGCAATGTATTCGGGACAGATTGAAGGCGTTGGTCCGAGATACTGCCCTTCCATCGAAGACAAGATTGTCAAGTTTGGCGAGCGTGACGGTCATCAGATTTTCCTGGAACCGGAAGGCCTTGATGACGATACCGTTTATCCAAACGGAATTTCGACCTCGCTGCCGGAAGACGTACAGCAAGCATTTATCAGAACGATACCAGGATTGGAGCATGTCTCCATCCTGCTACCGGGCTACGCCATCGAGTATGATCACGTCGATCCGCGTGAGCTCTCCTTGTCACTGGAAGTCATGAAGATCCCTGGACTGTTCTTGGCCGGTCAAATCAATGGCACGACAGGATATGAGGAGGCCGGCGCGCAAGGCTTGGTTGCCGGGTTAAACGCTGCTTTGCTGTGTGCCGGTAGCGCACCCCATCTGTTCAGCCGCACCAATTCCTATATCGGCGTAATGATCGACGACCTCACGTCGCGGGGTGTGGCAGAGCCATACAGGATGTTTACATCCCGGGCAGAATATCGCCTGTCGTTGCGAGCAGACAATGCAGATGTTCGGCTCACACCGGAAGCGATTTCACTCGGCTGTGTTTCGGCGGAGCGAGCGGCAAAATTTGACACATGGGTCTCAGATATCGACCGCAATAAACAATTGCTTCAGTCTTTGACGGTAACCCCGACCGAAGGTCGTATGCACGGACTGAAACTGAATCTGGATGGACAGCGCCGGTCAGCGTTTGAGCTTCTCTCCTATGCCGATCACTCGATCCAATCCTTGAGCACCGTCTGGTCGGAACTATCTACGATTGATAGCAAACTTGCGGAGGCCCTTGAGATCGATGCGACCTATGCCGTTTACATGGAGCGTCAGGCATCAGACATTGCCGGTGTCCGCAGCGAAGAAGATCGCGTCATCCCAGACGACTTCGATTTCCAGTTACTTTCGGGTCTCTCGAATGAACTGAAACAGAAACTGAAGGCTGCAAAGCCGCGCAATTTGGCTCAGGCCATGAAGGTAGACGGCATTACGCCGTCTGCTATATCGTTGATCCTGGCGCATATGCGCAAGGCAAACCACACTTCAGCGGCGTATTTGAAACAGGCGATTCAATGATTGCGAGTCCTTCCCGTGAGCTAAACGGATTACGTGTTTCACGTGAAACGTCCGAAAGGCTCGAACATTTTTCCAGCCTTTTCCAGAAATGGGCAAAGTCGATCAACTTAGTAGCGCCATCGACGTTGGCGGATCTTTGGCAGAGGCATATTGCTGATAGCGCCCAAATATTTCAGCTGTTTCCGGGGCCGAAACGATGGGTCGATCTCGGCAGTGGTGGCGGCTTCCCCGGTATTATCACCGCCATCTTCCTGGCCGAACTCGGAGACGGCTGGGTTCATCTCGTCGAGAGCAATAACAAGAAGGCGGCATTCCTTCGTGTGGCGTTGAATGAAACCGGCGGACGCGGCTCTGTGCACCCGATTCGCATCGAGGATGCCGTTAATGTCATTCCGCAATGCGATGCGATTTCGGCGCGGGCGCTTGCAGACCTCAGCCAACTCTTCGATTACTGCGCTCCATGGATGACCGCAGACAACAAACCACGGGCTTTCTTCCACAAAGGCCGGGATTATCAGCAGGAAGTCGACAAAGCTGTTAGCCGCTTTCAATTTGATCTGGTAAAATATCAGAGCGTCGTCGAGCCAGACTCCGTGGTTCTCGAAATCGCAAATCTTTTGCGCAAAACTCAATAACGGCGGAATGCGGCATGATAGGCGAGAAAAACAGGATCATCACGATTGCCAACCAGAAGGGCGGCGTTGGGAAAACCACGACGGCCATCAACCTCGCAACCGCTTTGGCTGCCATCGGTGAAAAAGTCCTGATCGTTGATCTCGATCCGCAGGGTAATGCCAGCACCGGGCTTGGCATTCAGCGGCGCGACCGCAAGCTGTCATCCTATGAGTTGATGGTTGGATCCCATGGTATCGCCGAAGTCGTGCAGGATACCGTGGTCCCCAACCTTTCAATCGTTCCGTCGACGATGGATCTTCTCGGCGTCGAGATGGAAATTTCAGCGGCCAGCGATCGGGTTTTCCGGTTGCGCAGGGCGCTCGCCTCCCCCGAAGCGCTCGCGTATTCCTACGTTCTGGTGGATTGCCCGCCGTCCTTCAACCTGCTGACGATGAATGCCATGGCCGCCGCCCATTCCGTGCTGGTGCCGTTGCAATGCGAGTTTTTCGCGTTGGAAGGCCTGAGCCAGCTGCTGGAAACCGTCGACCAGGTGCGCAGGACGGTCAATCCAGCGCTGGATATTCAGGGTATCGTCCTCACCATGTTTGATTCCCGCAATAATCTCGCCCAGCAGGTGGTCAACGATGTACGGACCCATCTCGGCGAAAAGGTCTATCATACGCTGATCCCTCGCAACGTGCGCGTTTCCGAGGCGCCGTCTTATGGCAAGCCGGCGATCCTCTATGACCTGAAATGTGCGGGTAGCCAGGCCTACCTTCAACTGGCATCGGAAGTGATTCAACGCGAACGGCTGCGGAAGGCGGCTTGAGCGGCAATTGATTCGATATCGTAACGATAAGTGTGAGTACTGATCATGAATGACGACAATTCGAGACGTAGACTTGGACGCGGTCTTGCGGCGCTGATCGGTGAAATGGACCAGCCCTTGCAAACGAGCGGCCCTGTTGCGCCCGTCAATGCTGACCGGCGCATTCCGATCGAGTTTGTCGCCCGCAACCCGCGCAATCCACGGCGAACCTTTGATGAGGCCGAACTGCAGGACCTGGCAAGCTCGATCCGGCAACACGGTATCGTCCAGCCCGTCGTCGTGCGTACCATCGCTGATGAACGCTATGAAATCATTGCTGGCGAGCGCCGCTGGCGTGCAGCCCAGCTGGCAGGGTTTACCGATATTCCCGTCATCGTTCGGGACGTCGATGATCGCACGGCTCTGGAAATCGCCATTGTTGAGAATGTCCAGCGATCCGATCTCAACCCGCTTGAAGAAGCGCTGGGATACGATCAGTTGATCGCCGAACACGGGTACACGCAGAACGATCTCGGTGAAATCATCGGCAAGAGCCGCAGTCATGTGGCCAACAGCCTGCGGCTGCTGAAGCTGCCGGAGCCGGTTCGGGACATGCTGTCGTCGGGGACATTGTCCGCCGGCCATGCTCGTGCTCTGATCCCGACGTCCGATCCGGTGACACTGGCCCGCTCGATCATTGCCAAGGGTCTTTCCGTCCGCGATACCGAGCGGCTGGCGCAAAACGATATCCGCGCCCAGAGTGACCCGAGCTACGGCAAGCCCTCCCCCAAGGAGGAAAAGGACGCCGACACGCTGGCGCTGGAGCGCACACTGTCCGACAGCCTGGGACTTGACGTGACCGTCAATCACAAGGCGTCCGGCGGGCAGCTGCGGATCTCCTACAAGACGCTCGACCAGCTGGAAGAGATCTGCCGATTGCTGGAGCGGCGCTGATATCGATTCGGATACGAAATTATCTGCGAATATACAATAATATCAGATAGATAGTCTATCTACGGGCTGATTGCAGCGTAATCGCCAGCAATGTCTGCATGGCAATGCTGTCTTCCAGGCTCTGGCGGGTGCGGCTCTGAAAAATTGCCGTTTGCAGCCGGCCCAGTTCCCGCCGGATTGCCGGAAGGGTCCAGGTCTTCAATGCAGCCTCGATTAACGGCTTGCGGCGAAAATGCAGATGACGGCCGAGTGTGGCAACGACCTGAGCCGGTTGCTGCCGCTTATCGTCCATCTCAGAGCGCATCAGATCAAGCAGTTGAAACTGCTTGAGGCAGGCCTGCAGGACGAGAAAGATCGCAGTCTTCGATGCAACGATCTTGCGGATCGCGTGTTGAAGACCGTCCACATCGCCCTTGAGAACGGCATCTATCGCATCATCGACGGAAACTGCGCTGGCGTCTCCGACGATCTCCAGCACATGTTCTTCTTCAATCACGGCCATGCCGCGGCAATACAGGGCCAGCTTGCGGATTTCGTTGCGTGAGGCGATCCGGTCGCCGCCAAGAGCTTCGTTCAGCCGCTCCCGCGCCGCAGGCGATATGCGCAGGCCTTCCAGCCCGAGCTCCTGGTCGATCAAGCCATTCACCGCCCGCGCATCATCGCTGTAACAGGCAACCGATACCACCGACCGGCTGGTCTCGCCGATCTTGCGAATGCCGGTTCCCTTTTTGAGATCACCAGCCTCGATAATGACATAGCTCGCGTCCGGCGGCTGGCTTGCAAGCGCGGTCAGGCCGTCTACCAGCGTTTTCTCTGTTCCCGACGCGCGAATCCAGACGAGTTTTTCACCGCCAAACAGGCCGATCGTATTGACCTCGTCCAGCAGTCGCCCAGGGCTTTGCTGCAAATCGGAGCCATCAAGCCGGATCAACGAGAACGGGTCGTCGAGTGCGACGCCGCTTTTCGCCGCGATCTGGCCGGCGCGCTCGGAAACGAGGCCGCGGTCAGGACCGTAGATCAGATAGATACGGTTGTCCCGCAACGAACGCTGCAGGAACTGATCGAATTCGTGCGATTTGATCTCGGTCATACCGCCACCTTACGCGCTGATTGATCAGCGGCCGAGCGCTGCTGCGAGGTCGGCACGGATGATCTCCGCCAGCTCCTTGGCAGCCCGTTTTTCGCCATCGCGGGCGGCGCGAACCTTGGCAAATTCCTGGCCCGGAAAATCGACAAGCGAGACAGCGGTCCGGTTGCCGGAGCGGACGGTTTCACCCGTATCGGCGCGTGTCAGATTATAATCGGCCATGACGACCACACGAGCCGCACTCGCGGTATCGGTATTATCATCCTTGGTGTTCTGGTCGTACAGAACGCCCTGTATCTTGCTGGTGACATTCAGAGCCAGCTTGTATTGTGCGTTCACCGGCTCGCCAGCGCCGCCCGAGGTCAGGAAGATCAGCGCATTGCGCACGTCCTGCTCGACGCGATCATCAGCTTCGGAGATTTCGATCGAGGCGAGCGCCTTTGCAGGCTTGCCCTGCGGGCCGTCCGAATAAAGCGGCTTGACCTGGCAACCGGCGAGAGCCGCGAGCGTGCTGAAAGCCAGAAGCCGCAGGTATCTTTGAGCTTTTTCAGACAACAACATTCACGATCCTCTGCGGCACGACGATGATCTTTTTCGGGCTTTGTCCGTTCAACGCAGTCTTGACCGGCTCGAGTGCCAGGACGGCATTCTCGATCGCAGTCTGATCTGCATCGCGCGCAATTGTCAAATCGGCGCGCTTTTTGCCGTTGATCTGCACGGGCATGGTCACTTCGTTCTCGGCTACCAATGTTTCGCTATAGACCGGCCATGCCGTCTGGGCGATCAGGCCTGTTCCGCCGATCTCCTGCCAGCACTGTTCGGCCAGATGCGGCATCATCGGCGCAACGAGGCTGATCAGGATTGCCGTTGCTTCCTTGACCGCTGCCGTGGTTGCCTGATCTGCGCTTCCGGCGGCAACCTGCGTCAACGGGTTGGCAAGCGCGTTGACGAGCTCATAGAGCCGCGCCACGGCCTTGTTGAAGGCAAGCTTGTCATAGTCGGCCTGAACGGCCTTCAGCGTCTTGTGAGCCAGCTGCGAGATCGCAAGGGCTGGGCCGTTGGACGCGGGCTTGGCCTCGACCGCCTTCAGCGCATCGGCGGCTTCCGAGATCAGCCGCCACAGGCGCTGGACGAAGCGATGCGCACCTTCGACGCCGGCTTCCGACCAGATCACGTCGCGATCGGGTGGTGAATCGGAAAGAACGAAGAAGCGCGCGGTATCGGCGCCATAGGACGCGATGATATCGTCGGGATCGACAACGTTTTTCTTCGACTTCGACATCTTCTCGATCGACCCGATGGTGATCGGCTCGCCGGTCTCGATCAGGCTTGCCTGCCGTTTGCCGTCGGTTTCGACGATGATGATTTCGGCCGGCGTTACCCATTCGCGCTGGGCGCCCTCGCCGCGGCTGTAGGTTTCGTGCACGACCATGCCCTGGGTGAACAGGCCCTTGAAAGGCTCGTCAAGACCGGCATGTCCCGTGGCTTTCATTGCCCGGGTAAAGAAGCGCGAATAGAGCAGGTGCAGGATCGCATGCTCGATGCCGCCGATATACTGGTCGACAGGCAGCCAGTGATCGACAGCGGTCGGATCCGTCGGTTTGCTTTCCCATGGTGCCGTGAAACGGGCAAAATACCAGGAGGAATCGACAAAGGTATCCATCGTGTCGGTTTCGCGGCGCGCATCCTTGCCGCATTGCGGGCAGGTTACGTGACGCCATGTCGGGTGACGGTCGAGCGGATTGCCCGGTTTGTCGAATGTCACATCATCAGGCAGCTTGACCGGCAGATCAGCCTTTGGCACGGGGACGACGCCGCAGTCATCGCAATGGATGACAGGGATCGGGCAGCCCCAGTAGCGCTGGCGGGAAATGCCCCAGTCGCGCAGGCGGAAATTGACCTTGCGCTCAGCCTGCGGTGCATTGCCGAGCGAGACCTGCTCCAGGCCAGAAGCTACCTTGTCAAAGGCTTCTTCGATCGTCAGGCCGTCGAGATGGCGTGAATTGATCATCACGCCGTCGCCGACATAGGCTTCATCGCCAATCGCAAAGCTTGCAGCGTCGCCGTCCTTCGGCATCACCACGGCAACAACCGGCAGGCCGTACTTGCGGGCGAAATCGAGGTCGCGCTGGTCACCCGACGGGCAGCCGAAGATCGCGCCCGTGCCATAGTCCATCAGCACAAAATTGGCGACGTAGACGGGCAGTTCCCAATCCGGATCAAGCGGATGCTTTACCCGGATGCCGGTATCGATACCCTTCTTCTCGGCCGTTTCCAGCGCTGCGAGCGATGTACCGGCGCGGCGGGTTTCCTCGCAGAAGGCTTCGATTTCGGGATTATCCGCGGCTGCCTGGCGCGCCAACGGATGATCGGCCGCGATTGCCAGGAAGGACGCGCCAAACAGCGTGTCCGGCCGTGTCGTATAAACCGCAACCTCGGTCGCGCCGGGTGCCGTTCCCGGGACGATTTCCCAACGGATCGTTAGGCCTTCGGAACGGCCGATCCAGTTCTTCTGCATCAGCCGGACTTTTTCCGGCCATTGATCCAGCGTGTCGAGCGAATCGAGCAGGTCCTGATTGAAATCGGTGATGCGGAAGAACCACTGCGTCAGTTCGCGCTGTTCGACCAGGGCGCCGGAACGCCAGCCGCGGCCATCGATCACCTGTTCGTTGGCGAGAACCGTGTTATCGACCGGATCCCAGTTAACCTTCGACTGCTTGCGGTAGACAAGGCCTTTTTCGAGGAAATCCACGAACAGGTGCTGCTGGTGCTGATAATATTCGACGTCGCAGGTGGCGAACTCGCGTGACCAGTCGAGCGACAGGCCCATCACCTTCAGCTGTGCCTTCATCGAGGCAATATTCTGGTAGGTCCAGGCAGCCGGGTGCACGCCGCGCTCCATGGCGGCATTTTCAGCCGGCATGCCGAATGCGTCCCAGCCCATCGGATGCAGGACATTGTAGCCGCGTGCGCGCTTGTAGCGCGCCACCACGTCGCCCATGGCATAGTTGCGGACATGACCCATATGGATCCGGCCCGACGGATAGGGGAACATCTCGAGCACGTAATATTTTTCGCGCGGGTCGTTGTTGTCTGTGGTGAAGACGTTCTTCTGATCCCATTCCTGTTGCCAGCGGGGTTCAGCATCGCGCGGATTGTAACGTTCGGTAGCCATAGGATTCATGTTCCGGAAATTGGGGCGGGGGGAAATCAACCCCTGCAATATTTGGCGTGACCTTCACCATGAAACAAGCGTAGCGTCAAGTTTTGGAAGGCTTTGAGGCAAAACTTTGAAGCTTTAGGCCGGCATCCGGCGATTACGGCTTGGCAGTCCCGTTCAGTTTGATTATTGCGCCATGTGTGCCGGACAGTGATGGAGACGATGGCGATGAGCGTAGAAGAACGGTTGAACGATGTCCTGAGCCGGATTCGCGACGCAGAGGAGGCCGCTGGCCGCCCTGCGGGTTCCGCCGCGCTCGTTGCAGTCTCCAAGACCTTTGACGCCGATGCGATCCGCCCCGTGATTGCAACAGGGCAGCGGATCTTCGGTGAAAACCGGGTGCAGGAAGCGCAAGGCAAGTGGTCGGAGCTGAAGTCGGAAAACACCGGCATCGAGCTTCATCTGATTGGACCGCTGCAATCGAACAAGGCGGCAGACGCCGTGTCCCTGTTTGATGTGATCGAGACCATCGACCGCGAAAAGATTGCCCGGGCCATCGCTGCGGAAATCACCCGGCAGAACAAGCCCGTCCGCCTCTATGTTCAGGTCAATACCGGGCTTGAGCCGCAAAAGGCCGGCATCGCGCCCGATGATACCGTCGCCTTCGTGACGCTTTGCCGCGAAACGATCGGTATTCCGGTGGAAGGACTGATGTGCATTCCGCCAGCAGATGAAAACCCCGGCCCGCATTTCGCCCTGCTTGCCAAGCTTGCCGAACGGTGCGGCCTGGAAAAGCTCTCGATGGGCATGTCCGGCGATTTCGATGTCGCGGTGCAGTTTGGCGCCACAAGCGTGCGTGTCGGCTCGGCGATCTTCGGAACCCGCTGATTCCGGGAGGAGCTGCGGGTCTAACGCTTTCGTCTGGCTTCTCTGTCCCCAGCCAATCTCCTATGCTCCGCTCCGGAGGCCGGGTTCGCCCGGTATGGAGTGGAGGAGACGGCAATGGCGAGCAGCTATTCCGGCGTTTATGGCGCGTGGAAACGGGATCCCGAAACCTTTTGGGCCGATGCGGCCGGAGAGATCGACTGGTTTGTGCCTTTTGAGCGGGTTTTTGATTCGAACCAAGGTGTCTACGGACGCTGGTTCCCCGGCGGTGAAACCAATACCTGTTTCAATTGCCTCGATCGTCAGGTTGCAGCTGGTCTCGGCGATCAGAACGCCCTGATCTACGACAGCCCTGTTACCGGCACAGTGGAACACTGGACCTATCGCGCCATGCTCGACGAAGTGGTGGCGCTGGCGTCGGTCTATCGTGATCTCGGTGTTACCAAGGGTGACCGGATTATCATCTATATGCCGATGATCCCGCAGGCAGTGTTTGCGATGCTGGCGGCGGCCCGTATCGGCGCCGTCCACTCCGTCGTCTTTGGCGGGTTTGCGGCAAGCGAGCTTGCAACGCGGATCACCGACTGCGAGGCGAAGCTGGTTGTCTCTGCCAGTTGTGGCATCGAGGCTGGACGAACGATTGCATACAAGCCGCTGCTTGATGCGGCTATCGAGATCAGCCAGCATAAGCCGGCGCATTGCCTCGTTTTTCAACGCAAGATGCTTCAGGCAGAGCTGCAGGCCGACCGGGATATCGATTTTGCCGTGTCGGCCACTTCTGCAAAACAGCGCGGAGCCGACGTCCCTTGCACGCCGGTTCTGGCCACGGATCCGCTCTACATTCTCTATACGTCGGGAACCACAGGGCAGCCGAAAGGCGTCGTGCGCGACAATGGCGGCCATATGGTGGCCCTCAAATGGTCGATGCAGCATTTCTTCGGCATCAAGCCAGGCGAGGTCTTCTGGGCTGCCTCCGATATCGGCTGGGTCGTTGGTCATTGTTACGTCGTCTATGGACCGCTGCTGAATGGCAGTACGGCGATCCTTTATGAAGGAAAGCCTGTCGGAACGCCCGATGCCGGTGCCTATTGGCGGGTGATCGAACAGCACCGCGTGGCAGCATTGTTCACCGCGCCCACGGCATTTCGCGCCATACGCAAGGAAGACCCGCAGGGTGATCTGATCCGCCGTCATGATCTGTCAAATTTCCGGGCCCTGTTCCTCGCGGGCGAGCGTGCCGATCCCGACACCGTGGCATGGGCGGAAGCGAAACTTGAGGTTCCGGTCATTGATAACTGGTGGCAAACGGAGACGGGCTGGCCGGTTGCCGGAAATCCGATCGGTCTGGGGTTGCTGCCGGTCAAATATGGATCCGCGGCCGTGCCGTTACCGGGATATGACGTCCAGGTGCTCGACGATGCCGGTCATCCCGTTGAAACGGGAACGCTGGGCAATATCGTCATCAAGCTTCCCATGCCGCCGGGTTGCCTGCCGACATTCTGGAATGCCGATCAGCGGTTTCGCGACACCTGCCTTGCCGAATTTCCGGGTTACTATCGCACGGCCGACGCCGGCTATATCGATGCGGACGGTTATATTTTCATCATGTCGCGTACTGACGATATCATCAATGTCGCCGGTCATCGCCTGTCCACCGGCGCGATGGAGGAAATCTGCGCCAGCCACGCCGACGTGGCGGAATGCGCTGTTATCGGCATTGCCGATCCGATCAAGGGCCAGGTGCCCGCTGGTTTCCTGGTGATCAATGCCAATGTTTCCCGTGAAACAGCCGATATCGAGAGGGAAGTTGTCGGCCTCGTTCGAGAGCGTATCGGCCCGGTGGCTGCCTTCAAGACGGCAATTTGCGTCAAGCGCCTTCCGAAAACGCGGTCGGGCAAGATCTTGCGCGGCACGATGCAGAAGATCGCCGATCACGAGGACTGGAAGATGCCGGCGACGATCGATGATCCGGCCGTACTTGATGAAATTGCTGCGATGTTGGAGATGCGCGGCATCGGCTTCCCGCACGCAAGCAATAATCCTTAGCCGGAGTCTAGGGTGGCAGTTTGGCGTACCCGGCCGCTCACGGGCGATCGGGTACGCTATTGCCGCGTTTATTTGCCGGGCACGCCCTTCGACCATGCCGCCCAATCAGCGATGACGGCGTTCGCAAATGTCGAGCCGACACGGTAGGCGTTGGCGGTGGAAGGCAGGAAGCCGCCGGATTCCGCCGACAGGGATTTGGCAGCTGTCTGTCCCGGTGCTTCGCGGTCGAAATTGGAGGCCGTGCGCAGCAGGGCAATCCGGTTGAAATCGACGAGCCCGGCATCGGCGCCTCGGCGCAGTGCGGTCAGTGACGCGTTGTCTTCCATCTGGGTGGTGCAATAGTTCGCCTTGCCGTCGGTCACCAGGGATGCCCATTCCTGCATGCCCTCTGCAATCTTCGAGCCATGCCAGTAGGTGTCGATCGAGACCGTGTCGCAGATCGCGACGATAGGGGCGCTGCTGCCCGGGCCTGCCGGGTAGGTGGCGCGGTAGGCTTTCGCCTTGTCGCCGTCGGCGAGTTCGATGGTCTTTGTCAACGCAAACGCTTTTTCGAGCAATGCTTCGTCGAGCTTGTAGACTTCGGTTCCCGAACCCCATTTGGGTTTCTCGCCCGGATGTTTGGCGCCCAGCGCCACCATGCCGTTTGGCCAGTCGGAAGGAATTTGGCGCGGGTCGATGTCGTGCCGCAAGCCGCCATCGATGGCATAGCGAGCCCAGAGTGCGGAGCCGAGTGTTGCGTCATTCGGATCGACGCCGGCAATGCCGGCGATCAGGACGTAGGTCTGCTTGAGGTCGAAAAGACCGCTGTAGACCACGGCCGATACGGAACTTGCGGCATTGGCGAAGCCCATGGCTGTGGTCATGACGCACAGGCCATCGGCGTCGCAGGCAACGTCCGGATATTCCTTCGACAGGCCCGGAACCTTTATCTTCGTGTCCAGCTTGCGCGCTTCGATCCAGGGTTTCGCTTCTTCACCGAACATGGTGACGACGAGAACTTTTGGCGCAATGGCATCTGCGGCGGAGGCGATCGTGGCCGTGGAAAGAACGGCGGAGGCTGCCGCCGCGATCGGGGCGAGAATGGAAAGGAGACGGGGCATGCGGGATCCTGGATTTGACGTTAAGGGAAACGATTTGCCCCAATGCGGGTCAGACCGATGCTGCGAGCGAAGCAAGATTCGTGCTCACTATCCTTCCCGATCGCCGGATTGATCGCAAGCCCATGTATGCGGTCAGCGCTGAGCCGCTCCGGAGATTGTTGCCGCATTCGTCGTTTGCGCCTTCCCAAGGCAGATTGCCGCTTTAACCGGCAGAACATGCCCGCTGAAAACAAAAAACCCGGATCAGCCGATCCGGGTTTTGCAGTTGGAAGCGATGTGCTCCAATCAGAAGGCGTCGTCTTCGTCTTCGTCCTTGCGGTCGGACTTGAGGGCCTTGAGCTTGGAGAAAACGGCGTCGGCGTCGATTTCTTTTTCTTCCTCGCGCTCGTAGGAGAACGGCAGCTTTTCCGTTTCCTTCGAGGCTTCCAGCGTCGCGCCGAGTTCGGCGGCGGTCGGCAGCGGACGGCCCTTGTTGGCGCGTTCGACTTCAAGGTCCAGATCGATCTGCGTGCACAGGCCCAGCGTTACCGGGTCCATCGCCGTCAGGTTGGTCGAATTCCAGTGGGTGCGCTCGCGGATCTGCTCGATCGTCGACTTGGTGGTGCCAACGAGACGCGAGATCTGGGCGTCTTTCAGTTCAGGATGGTTGCGGACCAGCCACAAAATGGCGTTCGGGCGATCCTGGCGCTTGGAAACCGGCGTGTAGCGCGGGCCCTTGCGCTTGTTGTCGGGGACGCGAACCTTTGGTTCGGAAATCTTCAGCTTGTGGTTCGGATTTCCTTCGGCGCGGGCGATCTCGTCGCGGGACAGCTGACCGGTGGCGATCGGATCGAGACCCTTGATGCCCTGCGCGGATTCACCGTCGGCGATTGCCTTGACTTCAAGCGGGTGCAGCTTGCAGAACGTGGCGATCTGTTCGAACGACAGGGCAGTGTTGTCAACAAGCCATACGGCCGTCGCTTTGGGCATAAGCAGTTGTTGAGCCATGGATATAGTCCTTCTGTCCGTCCGCGCCGGTGTCGCGGGCCGTGGGGGTGTAACCACTTAATTTCCGGGAAATTAGCGCCTCTATACCCTCGTCCTCTCAGAAATGCAATTCTTCTTGAAGAAATGACCTTTTGTCTAATGGACGCCGTGCTTTGACCTGATATGTATGGCGCCCGAAGCGGGCGAGCACGAGGAGATGTGCCGCCTGAAACTGCCTGCGCAGGGAGGAAATCACGATGTCTGCCAAAACCTATCCGATCCTGGAATCCGCTGGGAAACGTGCCCTGATCGACGACGCGACCTATCAGGCCTGGTACACGCAAAGTGTCACGAATCCGGAAGCGTTCTGGGGCGAGCATGGCAAGCGTATTGATTGGTTCACGCCCTATACGAAGGTCAAGAATACCTCATTCGAGGGCGATGTTTCGATCAAGTGGTTCGAGGATGGCGTCACCAACGTTTCCTATAACTGCATCGACCGTCACCTGGAAAAGCGCGGCGATCAGGTGGCGATCATCTGGGAGGGCGACAATCCCTATGACGACAAGAAGATCACCTATCGCGAGCTGCATGAGCACGTCTGCCGCCTCGCCAATGTGCTGAAGGCCAACGGCGTCAAACAGGGCGACCGCGTCACCATCTACATGCCGATGATTCCGGAAGCCGCCTATGCGATGCTCGCCTGCACGCGCATCGGTGCGGTGCATTCGATCGTTTTCGGCGGCTTTTCGCCGGATGCCCTGGCCGGCCGTATCGTTGACTGCGAATCCACCGTCGTCATCACAGCCGATGAAGGCCTGCGCGGCGGCAAGCCGATCCCGTTGAAGGCCAATACGGACCAGGCTATTGAGATCGCTGCGCGCGGCGGCGTCGAGGTCAAATCGGTGATCGTCGTTCGCCGTACGGCCGGCAAGATCGCCTGGTTCCCCGAGCGTGACATCTGGTACCATCAGGCTGTCGCCAACGTCGATGCGGTTTGTCCGCCGGCGCAGATGAATGCCGAAGATCCGCTGTTCATCCTCTACACGTCGGGTTCGACCGGAAAGCCCAAGGGCGTGCTGCACACGACGGGTGGCTACCTCGTCTATGCCTCGATGACGCATCAATATGTTTTCGATTATCACGAGGGCGATATCTACTGGTGCACGGCCGATGTCGGCTGGGTCACCGGCCATTCCTATATCGTCTATGGTCCGCTTGCGAATGGCGCCACGACGCTGATGTTCGAGGGCGTACCCACCTATCCGGATGCCGGCCGTCTGTGGGACGTGGTCGACAAACATCAGGTCAACATCTTCTACACCGCACCGACCGCCATCCGGGCGCTGATGGGGCAGGGCGACGCTTTCGTCACCCGCTCGAAGCGCACATCGCTGCGCACGCTTGGCTCGGTCGGCGAGCCGATCAATCCGGAAGCCTGGGAATGGTACTATCACGTGGTCGGCGAGGGCCGCTGCCCGGTGGTCGATACCTGGTGGCAGACGGAGACGGGCGGCATCCTGATCACCCCCCTGCCCGGCGCCACGGCGTTGAAGCCCGGCTCGGCCACTCGCCCGTTCTTCGGCGTTCAGCCGCAGCTGGTCGATGGCGAAGGCACGGTGATCGACGGGGCGGCCGACGGCAATCTCTGCATCACCGACAGCTGGCCGGGCCAGATGCGCACCGTCTATGGCGATCACGAGCGTTTCATCCAGACCTATTTTGCCACCTACAAGGGCAAGTATTTCACCGGTGACGGCTGCCGCCGCGATGACGATGGCTATTACTGGATCACTGGCCGCGTCGATGACGTTTTGAATGTCTCCGGCCATCGCATGGGCACGGCGGAAGTCGAATCGGCGCTGGTCAGCCATGATTCGGTGTCGGAAGCCGCTGTCGTCGGTTATCCGCACGATATCAAGGGACAGGGCATTTATTGCTATGTAACGCTGATGGTCGGAGAAACGGGCTCGGACGAGCTGCGCAAGGCGCTGATCACCCATGTCCGCAAGGAAATCGGGGCCATCGCTTCGCCGGATAAGATCCAGTTCGCGCCCGGCCTGCCGAAAACCCGTTCCGGCAAGATCATGCGCCGCATTCTGCGCAAGATCGCCGAAGACGATTTCGGCTCACTCGGTGACACCTCGACGCTCGCCGATCCCGCTGTTGTCGATGACCTGATTGCCAACCGGCAGAACAAGAAATACAGCTGAAAGGCCAGCATGTTCCCTCTTCTCCCCATCGGGGAGAAGGTGGTGCGAAGCGCCGGATGAGGGGGCCAAGCACTCCTAATGCGCCGGCCTCGCATCGCTCGGCACTTCTCCCCACTGGGGAGAAGAAGATAAACCGGCTGATTCACCAAAACGACGCACAGGCCTTTGATTTTCGTCCGCCGTCATAAGGTGAGACATAACCGGCCAACAGCATTTCCTGAGCCGGATTCCTCCCGTCCGAAAGACTGATATCGGCAACGACCCGGCCAAAATACTTGTCGCCGGAAATATGTGTCAGCTGGATTTCCCCTTGATCGCTGGTCAGGCTTGTAAGCGCTGCGCGTGCCTGCTGACCGGCATCGCGTGTGGTTGAGCAGGCCGATTTCAGTTCCGGCGCATCAATGCCGCGCAGCCGCACATAGACTTCCATGGTCTGTTGCGGCCAGGGTTTCGCCGCCACCAGGATTGTATCCCCATCGATGACGCGGATGACTTCTGCCGCGACCGGACCGGCAATCTCAATTCGTTTGCCGGATTCGGCGGCATGCAAAGGTGCGGCCAGGGACAGCACGATTAATGCGGAAATGAGGAGTGAAGACGGGTGCAGCATCATGAATAGGAAAATATACCGATCACAATGCAATTTCAACAGGAATTATTTCCTTAGAAATCGATCGCCCGGCCATTGATCTCCCAGTCACCAAAA
Source organism: Hyphomicrobiales bacterium (assembly GCA_900473685.1). Classification (GTDB taxonomy): domain Bacteria; phylum Pseudomonadota; class Alphaproteobacteria; order Rhizobiales; family Rhizobiaceae; genus Pararhizobium. The sequence goes on along the minus strand of UCNE01000023.1, from coordinate 161,792 downwards.
CGCGACGGCTCGGCGCCGCCACGCCCGCCCAATTCTTCCGGCAGCTCGACTGGCTTTTGAGCCTTGCGGCGCTCCTCGGCTTCAGCCAGTGCGCGTTTTGCGGCTGGCGGCAGTGGCTTGCGTGGCTCTACCGGCAAATTGTCGTTATCGTTCTGCATGCGAATTTCCGCGAAAAAGTTGAAGAATGCGACTAGCGTTCCCATCATATAGGAAACCTTTGTTGAAGCGAAACCATGATTCACGTGAAACATCGGCAAACTTTGGAGACCTGACCTTATGAACCTGATGCGCACCGCCATGCTTCTGGCCTTTATGACCGCGTTGTTCATGGCGGTCGGCTTCCTCATCGGCGGCCGGGGCGGCATGATGATCGCCCTCGTTATCGCCGCGGGCATGAACTTCTTTTCCTACTGGAATTCCGACAGCATGGTGCTGCGCATGTATCGCGCCCAGGAGGTCGATGCGCGTTCGGCTCCGGAATATTACGGCATTGTCCGTGATCTGGCGGGGAATGCCGGTCTGCCAATGCCCAAGGTCTATGTCATCGACAACCCCCAGCCGAACGCCTTCGCCACCGGCCGCAATCCTGAGAATGCCGCGGTGGCAGCATCCACCGGGCTTTTGAACGCGCTGTCCTATGATGAAGTCGCTGGCGTCATGGCGCATGAGCTCGCCCATGTGCAGAACCGTGACACGCTGACCATGACACTAACGGCGACGCTTGCGGGTGCGATATCCATGCTCGGCAACTTCGCCTTCTTCTTCGGTGGCAATCGCGAAAACAACAATCCGCTCGGCTTCATCGGCGTGCTGGTGGCGATGATTGTCGCACCGTTCGCTGCAATGATCGTGCAGATGGCCGTCAGCCGGACGCGTGAATATTCGGCCGACCGCCGCGGTGCCGAGATCTGCGGCAAGCCGCTGGCATTGGCATCGGCACTGGCGAAAATTTCGAATTTTGCCCACCAGGTGCCGAATGCCGAGGCTGAGCGCAATCCTGCCACCGCGCATATGTTCATCATCAATCCGCTGTCGGGCGAGCGCATGGACAATCTGTTTTCGACCCATCCGGCGACGGAAAACCGCATCGCTGCCCTGCAGCAGATGGCGCAAGAAATGCAGCCGGTCTCGACGTCGCCGGTCAGGGCTGATAATCCCGTGCGCAAATCGCGCTCCGTGCCGCCGACAGGCTGGGGTCGCGGTGGTTCCGAACCACCGAAAAAAGGTCCCTGGTCTTGACGTCTGACGATAATAAAACTGATTCGAATCCGAAACGAAATAAACGCCCTGCCCGTTCGCGCGCCGAAGGTTCGGACAATCCGGCCTTCGAACGCAGCGATAAGCCCGGAATCCGGGCCAGGCAGGCTGCCGCCAAGATGCTGGCCGCCGTCGTCGATCGCAAGACGTCGCTGGATGGCATGCTGGACGCTGGCAACGGCAATCCCGTCTATCGCGAACTGAACGAAGCCGACCGTGCCCTGGTCCGAGCCATCCTCAACTCGGCACTGCGGCAATTGCCGCGCATCGAGGCGATGATTGGCTCCTTGCTGCAAAACCCGCTGCCGGAAGGTGCCCGCGCGCTTGATCACGTGTTGACGGTCGCTGCGGCGCAGATCCTCTATCTCGATATTCCAGATCACTCGGCCGTCGACCTCGCGGTCGAGCAGGCGCAGATCGATCCACGCAACAAGCGGTTTGCCAGCCTCGTCAACGCCGTGCTGCGCCGCATGTCCCGCGAAAAGCGGGATCTGCTTGAAAATGTCGGCGAAAAAATCCCGGCAATCCCGGCATGGTTTCATAAGCGTCTGGTCGCCTATTACGGCGCCGACGAAGCCGCCCGTATTGCCAGCGCGCTTCTTACGCCTGCTGCGATCGACCTGACGGTCAAATCGGATGCCGAGGGCTGGGCTGAAAAGCTGAATGGCCGCCTGCTGCCCACGGGGTCGGTCCGTCTTGCCGGGTTTTCCGGCGCGGTACCCTCGCTTGCAGGATTTGAAGACGGCGAATGGTGGGTGCAGGACGCCGCCGCAGCCCTGCCGGCCAAGCTTTTCGGCTCCCTCGCAGGCAAGCGGGTGATCGATCTTTGCGCTGCTCCTGGCGGTAAGACGGCACAGCTTGTTCTCGCCGGCGCCGAGGTCACGGCGCTCGATCAGTCGGCCAGCCGCCTCAAGCGCCTGCAGGGCAATCTCGCCCGGCTCGGGCTGGAAGCAGCCACGCAAGAAATCAACATGGCCGATTTCCGCACCGAAGAGCTGTTCGATGCTGCCCTGCTTGATGCGCCCTGCTCCTCGACTGGCACGATCCGCCGTCACCCGGACGTTCTGTGGACCAAGGGGCCGGAGGATATTGAAAAGCTGGCCTTGCTTCAGGAAAAGCTGCTGCGGCACGCATTGACGCTGGTGAAACCCGGTGGCCTGGTGGTCTTTTCCAACTGCTCGCTCGATACGCGGGAAGGTGAAGCCGTCACGGAGCGCGTCCTGACCGATGGCAATTGCGAACGGGTGGCGATCAACCCGGCGGATTGGCCTGGGCTGGAAAATGCGGTGACTTCGCTCGGCGAATTCCGCACCACACCGGCGATGATTGATCCGCAGGACGGATTCTCTGGCGGACTGGACGGGTTCTATGCCGTCATCCTGCGCCGCAAGATTTAGCGACACCTCTGTCAACAGGCACATGGCTGGCGTCAATTGACGCTCCATGTGCGTTTGCCTAAACAATACGGGTGCCGTTCCATAAAAGTTTAACGGTTTTTCCGGCACGATCGTGTCCTGGTAGTATCTGGTGCGGATAGCAGTCATTCCGGTTTCGATGCCGCGTGAGGCCTGTCCGGGAAGTAGGGAGACGCGCAAGCGTCGAAAATGCAGATTTCAGACCGGCAAAGGCTACTTTATCTGTATGCACGCGAGGGCTGGCGCCGTTTCTCGCGCCGCCTTGCCTTGGGCCGCAATACCGCGTTCCGTTTCACTGGAACGGCGCCTGACCGGCTGATCGTCGCCCCGACCGATCTCAGGGCAGTCGATCCTTTCGTCGCGCAGGAAATTCTTCAGGGGCGGTTTCCGCTGGCTGGTCGCGTGCTCGAAGCCGAGGGCGAATCACCCTTCGAGATGGACCTGCCATCGCATGAGTTCGCGGTAAGATTGCATTCATTCGGCTGGGTGCGCCATATGCGTGCTGCCAAGGAAGATGATGCCTTGGCGCATCTGCGTCATATCGTCAATGATTGGATCGTGACGCATGGGCGCTACATTGGTGGCATTGCCTGGGATGCGGATATCATTTCTCAGCGGTTGATTGCCTGGCTTTCGCATTCGCCGATCATCCTGCGCAACGCCGAGCATACCTTCTATCGGCGGTTCCTCAAAAGCCTCGCCTTCCAGGTCCGCTATCTGCGCCATATCACCGATACCACTTGCGATGGTGAGGCGCGGCTGCGAGCCCGGATCGCGCTGGCCATGGCGTCCGTGGCCATGCCCGCGTCCGAAGCGACGATCCGCAAGGCCGCCCGCAATCTCGATGTGGAACTCGACCGGCAGATCCTGCCGGATGGCGGTCACAGCTCGCGCAATCCGCGTACGGGCCTTGAATTGCTGATCGACCTGCTGCCGCTGCGCCAGACCTATGTCAATCTCGGTCACGAAGTGCCGGCTAAGCTGATCCCCTGCATCGACCGGATGTATCCGGCTCTGCGGTTCTTCCGGCATGAGGGCGGCGAACTGGCTTTGTTCAATGGCGCCACCTCGACCCTTGCCAACGAACTGATGGCGGTGCTGCGCTACGACGAAACGGCTGGTGCGCCTTTCAAGGCCCTGCCGCATCTTCAATATGAGCGGCTGGCGCATAACAATGTCGTCGTCATCATGGACACCGGCAAGCCGTTGTCGCCGGAATTGTCGCGCACAGCCCATGCCGGCTGCCTGTCGTTCGAAATGTCGTCTGGCCGCCACCGGTTCATCATCAATTCCGGATCGCCGAAGTTTGCCGGCGAACGATTCCGCCAGCTGGCGCGATCGACCGCCGCGCACTCGACCGTGACGATCAACGATCGTTCCTCGTCGCGCCTGTCGCAATCCGGCTTTCTCGGCCCCATCGTTACCGGCGGCGTCTCCAAGGTCGCCGTTCGCCGCGCCGAGCGTGATGGCCAGCCCGATGCGGTTATCGCCAGTCATGACGGCTATCTCCAGGCCTTCGGCCTCGTGCATGAGCGTGATATCAGCATCAACGGCCAGGCAAATGCGGTCCGGGGCCGGGACCGGCTGTTTCAATCGGATGGTTCGGAGCCGCCGGAAAGCAATACCGCTGTCGCGGTTGCCCGCTTTCATGTTCATCCGTCGATCAATATCCGCCAGCACAGCGCTCATGAGGTCTATCTGAGCGCGCCGGACGGCGAAGTCTGGCTGTTCACGTGTCGCGATGGCGAGGTTCTGGTCGAGGAAGATATCTTCTTTGCCGATCCCTCCGGCGTTCGGAAGTCGTCGCAGTTGACCGTCACCTTCGCGGTGGGTTCGCAGCCGGAAATCCAGTGGATTTTTTCGCGCGAAGGGTGACAATATCCTTGGTAGAGCGCTCATTGCCGTGACTGCGGTTTCTTCAGGCCAAAAGCTGTGTTAACGGCAGGCGGACATTTGCCGGAAGACCCTCCCGATATCCGGCGCCTAAGCCAAGGAGCTTGATGATGGCTGTCGCCTCCAAGAAGATTCCCGCCCCGGATCAGGTCACTGTCCGCACCGCCCTGCTCTCCGTCTCCGACAAGACCGGTATCGTCGATCTGGCGCGCGCGCTGCACCAGAAGGGCGTTCATCTGGTTTCGACCGGCGGTACGCACAAGGCCCTTGCCGATGCCGGCCTGCCGGTTACCGACGTGTCCGAACTCACCGGTTTTCCGGAAGTGATGGATGGCCGGGTGAAGACGCTGCATCCGGGTGTGCATGGCGGCCTTCTGGCGATCCGCGACGATGAAGACCATGTCCAGGCGATGACGACGCACGGCATTACCGGCATCGATCTGGCCGTGATCAACCTCTATCCGTTCGAGGATGTTCGCGCCAAGGGCGGCGATTACCCGACGACGGTCGAAAATATCGATATCGGCGGCCCGGCGATGATCCGCGCTTCCGCCAAGAACCACGCCTATGTCACCGTCATCACCGACGCGTCCGATTATTCGGGGCTTCTGGCCGAACTTGGCGCCGGTGCCGCCACATCCTTCGCCTTCCGCCAGAAGATGGCTGCCAAGGCCTACGCCCGCACCGCCGCCTATGACACCGCTATTTCCGGCTGGTTCGCCGAGGTGCTGGATACGCCAATGCCGCTTCATCGCACCGTCGGTGGTATCTTGAAGGAAGAGATGCGCTACGGCGAAAACCCGCATCAGAAAGCCGGATTCTACATCACCGGCGAAAACCGCCCGGGTGTCGCGACGGCAACCCTCCTGCAGGGCAAGCAGCTCTCCTACAACAATATCAACGATACCGATGCGGCCTTCGAGCTGGTTGCCGAGTTCCCGGCTGCAAAATCCCCGGCAGTCGCCATCATCAAGCATGCCAACCCCTGCGGCGTCGCCACCGGCGCGACCCTGCTCGAAGCCTATGAGCGGGCGCTCGCCTGCGATTCGACCTCCGCATTCGGCGGCATCATCGCCCTGAACCAGGAGTTGGATGGCGCCACGGCCGAAGAAATCGTCAAGCTGTTCACCGAAGTCATCATCGCCCCGTCGGTCAGTGATATCGCCAAGGTGGTCATCGCCGCCAAGCCGAACCTGCGTCTCTTGATCACAGGTGCCCTGCCCGATCCGCGTATACCGGGCCTGACGGCTAAGACGGTTGCCGGCGGCCTTTTGGTGCAGACGCGCGACAATGGCATGGTCGAAGATCTCGATCTCAAGGTCGTCACCAAGCGCGCGCCGACCGCCCAGGAGCTGGAAGACATGAAGTTCGCCTTCAAGGTGGCGAAACACGTCAAATCCAACGCCGTCGTCTATGCCAAGGACGGCCAGACCGTCGGTATCGGTGCGGGCCAGATGAGCCGGGTCGATTCCGCCCGTATCGCCGGTCTGAAGGCCGAGGAAGCTGCCCGGGCGCTCGGCCTGCCTGCGCCGCTGACACATGGGTCGGCGGTGGCATCGGAAGCCTTCCTGCCGTTTGCCGATGGCCTGCTGTCGATGATTGCAGCCGGCGCCACCGCCGTCATCCAGCCGGGTGGCTCGATGCGCGATCCGGAAGTCATCGCCGCCGCCGATGAGGCTGGCGTCGCCATGGTGTTTACCGGCATGCGCCATTTCCGGCATTAAGGCTCAGCCTGCCATCAAGCCAACACCTGCCATCTTGATGGCAGGTGTGTTCTGACCTATATTTGTGGCAAAGGAGCCTCAATATGGCAGAACCGCAACTCTCCGTGCGTAGCGCAAGAGCGCGCGATCTCGCCCACCGTCTTGCACGGCGCGAGAACCGTTCGATTGCAGATATTGTCGAGCGGGCGTTGGAATCTTACGAGAGCCGCGAGACGGGCCGTGAGCCAGCAGTGGCCTTCTATCTGCGCCTATCGAGGGATTTTGGTACGGATATCGACCTCGATTCGGTGATCAAGGAAAGCCGGATGATCAACGCTGGACCAGAGCTTTGATATTCCTCGATACCAATGTCATCTCTGAAACCCTGCGAAAATCGCCGTCAGAAGCGGTGATCGCATGGCTGGTGCGTCATGATGCGGAGCTCGCGCTCCCAACCGTGACGATTGCGGAAATTGCTTTCGGTATCCGGAAAATCTCGCCCGATCGGCGCGCCGTGTCGCTGGAACAAGGTTTAAGCGACTGGCGGCGGCGTTTTTCAGATCGGATATATGGTCTGACCGAGGAGGCCGCCATGGCCTATGGCGAGATCATGGGCACTGCATCCCGTCAGGGCCTTGGCATGTCGGCCCCGGATGGGATGATCGCGGCCATCGCCCGCGTCAATGGTGGTCGCTTGGCCACCCGCAATCTTGCCGATTTTCGAACCACTGGGCTGACGCTCATTTCCCCGTGGGATTTCTGACGCTGACCACCTTTTCTAGGGCTCATCTCACTTTGTTCGCCGGATAAGGCGTGCGGATGAGGATCAGCAGGCCAACACCCAAGAAGACCACCAGCGCCATCATGCCGATGCGGGCCGATCCGGTCATCAGGGTAACAGTCGCGACGGCCGCGGGCGCGAGAAAGGTCGTGGCGCGTCCGGAGAGCGCGTAAATGCCAAAATAGCGCCCTGCCTCATCGGCGCTGACGCTGCGCGCCATGTAGGAGCGGGACGAGGCCTGGACCGGGCCGAAGGCGATCCCGACCAGAAGGCCAAAGACAATGTAGGCCTTTTCAGCGGCCGTGCCGAACATCCCGCCGGAATCGGCAGTTGGCAGCGGCAGCAGCCCAAACAATGTGTAGCCGGGTCCGGTCGAGACGATGCCGAGCGTGGCAATGGTCAGGCAGATCAGGCTGACAGTAACGATCACCTTCGATCCGAGCTTCGCGTCCAGCCGGCTGGCATAGAGGCAGCCGCCGATCGCCACGACATTCAGAATAATGCCATAGACGCCAAGCTCGACGGTTTGCCAGGCAAACATGCTGGCCGCAAACGTGCCGCCCAGCGCCAGAAGGCCGTTGACCCCGTCCTGGAAGATCATCCGGGCGATCAGGAAGCGCAGGATGCCAGGGCGGTGGCGCAGTTCGCCGATCGTGTGGCGCAGTTCGGTCAGTCCGCTTCGCACCGCCGTCATTGCCGGCATCGCGGCCTTCTGGGCATCCGGTGTGAACAGGAACATCGGCAGGATAAAGACCAGATACCAGATGGCTGAGATCGGTCCCGTGACCCGCGCATCGGCGCCGGTCGCTGGATCAAGGCCGAACAACGGATCTATTCCGAGAATTGTTTTGCCGGATTCCGGGCTTCCGGCAAGCAATGTCACGACAGCGATCAAGACGATCATGCCACCGAGATAACCGAGCCCCCATGCCATGTTGGAAATCCGGCCTATCTCTTTTTCACCGACCAGGCGCGGCATCATCGAATCGTTGAAAACGATGGAGAATTCCGCCGCGATCGACGCCAGAATGATGAAGATGAACGGATAGACCAGCGAAGAGCCCGGCACGGCAAACCACAGGAGCGCCAGCGAGACGATCTTGATGACGGCGAAAAAGGCGATCCAGGGTTTTCGCGCTCCGGTCTGGTCGGCGATCGAGCCGAGCACCGGCGACAGCACCGCGATAACGATGCCGGAAATGGTCAGTGTGTAACCCCACATCGCCTGGCCGTGCGCCGGATCATCGGTGAGGCGGGACACGAAATAGGGACCGAAGATGAAGGTGATGATCACGGTGAAGAACGGCTGTGCCGCCCAGTCGAACAGCATCCAGCCCCCGAGGCCGGCGCGCGATACCTTTGGCTCGACGCCAGCCCCTTGCGAGATGCTGCTCACCTGATTCTCCACCGCTTGTCCGCCCCGTTTCGGGCGGACAGTGTCACCTCATCCTGTTCTGCGCAAGATCGCTCAAGAGGCCAGCGGCGACGGTTATCTTGGCGAGCGTGGTTTCGCCTTTTTCCGTCAGCTGTGTCAGCTGGTCGGTGACCCGGGAGATGCGGCTGTGGTCGCTGTCGCGCCAGGCCGCAACCGGATTGCGCTCGTTCTTCTTGTCGGTGAGCGCCGCGATGGTGATTTCCTTGCGCGCGGTGGCAATGTCGTTGATGCTGCGCGAAAGGGCCATGGCTTCGTACTGCTCGGTTGCCGAAACCCGCTCGGCAGCCGCCAGCAGCCGGGCGATCCGCAGGTTTTGCGTCACGCCAAAATAGCTCTGCGCAGTGCGTGCGAGCGTCACGCCGGTATCGGCGGCGATCTGGATGATTTCCGGCACGAAGGTCATCACGGCAAGAGCGGCAATCTCTTCAGCGAGTGCCGGCGGTACGCCGCGCTCGATGAAATAGGCAGCCCTCTGCTGCACGTCCGCCGTCGCATCCTCGGGAAGCGAGCTTTGCAGGGCAGATTTGAGCTTCTGCAATGCGTCACGTAGCTGTTCGATTGCTTCGCCGAGTGGCGCCTGCATTGCCTTGGTCCGTAGCGTCCGCTCGGTAACGATCGCAAAGATCCGCGCCGTCTCCAGGTAGAGCTCGTTCTGCACCGCGCCGCTGATGACGTTGTCGAGTGCGTCGATCTCGCCATAGATGCGCTTCAGGTCGTAGCCGTCACGGGTCAGCACCGCGGCCTTCACCACATCGGCCGGCATGAAGCCCGTCTGGTCGATCAGCGTGCTGACAAAGGCCGGTCCGCCGCGATTGATGACGTCGTTGGCGAGAACCGTCGCGATGATTTCGCGGCGCAGGCGGTGCTCGTTGATATCGCTGGCATGCGCCTTGTGCATCTTGGCCGGGAAATAATCGCGCAGCGTCGTTGCCAGATAATCATCATCCGGCAGGCCGCTGGCGACGATCTCGTCAAACAGCACGATCTTGGCATAGGACAACAGCACGGCGATTTCGGCACGTGTCAGGGCCTTGCCGCTTTGGTAGCGCTCGCTCAGTGCCAGATCGTTCGGCAGCACCTCGACCTTGCGGTTCAGATGGCCATCGGCCTCAAGCCGGGTCATGAGCCGGGCAAGAGCCGTCCGGTTGCCGGCACCCAGCATCTCCGTCAGCGAGATCGAGAGAGACTGCTCGTAGTTGTTGCGCAGCACCAGCGCCGCCACTTCATCGGTCATCGAAGCGAGCAGCGTGTTGCGCTTGGCGCGCGTCAGCCGCTCGTCACGCATGGCAGAGGCAAGCGCGATCTTGATATTGACCTCGAAGTCGGACGAGTTGACGCCGGCCGAGTTGTCGATGGCGTCGGAGTTGCAGCGTCCGCCCTTGAGGCCGAAGCCGATGCGGCCGCGCTGGGTAACGCCCAGATTGGCGCCCTCGCCGATCACCTTGGCGCCGACATCGTCGGCGGTGATGCGGATCGGATCGTTGGCGCGGTCACCGACATCGGCGTCGGTCTCAGTCGGGCCGCGCACATAGGTGCCGATGCCGCCGAACCAGAGCAGGTCGACCTGGCTTTTCAGGATCGCCGTCATGATTTCGAACGGCGTTGCCTGGCTTTTCTCCAGGCCGATCGCTGCCATTGCCTGCGGCGTCAGTGTCACTGACTTTTCGGTGCGCGGAATGATCATGGCGCCGGCAGAAAGCGTCGAGCGGTCGTAGTCCTGCCAGCTCGAACGCGACAGGTTGAACATACGCTTGCGCTCGGCGAAGGATTTTTCGATATCCGGATCAGGATCGATGATGATGTCGCGATGGTCAAAGGCGGCAATCAGGCGGATTTTCTCCGACAGAAGCATGCCGTTGCCAAAGACGTCGCCCGACATGTCGCCGACACCGGCGACGCTGAACGGCGTCGTCTGGATATCGATGTTCATCTCGCGGAAATGCCGCTTGACGGTTTCCCAGGCGCCACGTGCGGTGATGCCCATCTTCTTGTGGTCGTAGCCGGCCGAACCGCCGGAGGCAAAGGCGTCGTCCAGCCAGAAGCCGGCTTCCTGCGCCAGGCCATTGGCAGTGTCGGAGAAGGTCGCCGTGCCCTTGTCGGCGGCAACGACGAAATAGGGATCGTCACCATCCAGCCGCAGTGTATCGGCCGGAGCCACGATATCCTGACCGACAATGTTGTCGGTAATCGACAGCATGGTGCGGATATAGGTCTTGTAGGCTTCCGTACCGGCTTTGAAGATCTCGTCGCGTGTGCCGCCGGCCGGCAGCTGCTTCGGATAGAAGCCGCCCTTGGCGCCGACGGGCACGATAACGGCATTCTTGACCTGCTGCGCCTTGACGAGGCCGAGCACCTCGGTGCGGTAATCCTGCGACCGGTCCGACCAGCGCAGTCCGCCGCGGGCCACCTTGCCAAAGCGCAGGTGCACGCCTTCGACCTCGGTGCCGTAGACAAAGATTTCGCGGAACGGGCGCGGCTCCGGCAGCCCGTCGAGGATCTTCGGATCGAGCTTGAAGGCCAGCATAACCTTCGGATTGCCGCTGGCATCGCGCTGGAAATAGTTGGTGCGCAGCGTCGCCTCGACGACGTTGACGTAGCGGCGCAGGATCTGGTCTTCGTCCAGGCTCGGAACGGCGTTCAAGGCCTCCTCGATCGCGGCTTTCAGCGCCGTCATGCGCTTCGTTTTCGGCTTGTCTTCCAGCGTAGGGTCCATGCGGGTGATGAAAAGCTTGAAAATGTCCGAAGCGATAGAGGGATACTTGTTCAGCGTGTCGGCGAGGTACCCTTGCGAATAGGTGATGCCGGTCTGGCGCAGATAGCGGGCATAGGCGCGCAGCACCGTCACTTCGCGGGCGCTGAGGCCCGAAAGCAGGATCAGCCGGTTGAAGCTGTCGTCCTCGATCACGCCATTCCAGGCGGAAAGATAGGCTTCCTCCAGCATCGGACCAGTCTTGTCGAGATTGAGCAGATGCCCATCGCGGTGGATCAGTTCCATATCGTGCAGGACGACAAGCCGCTCGCCGCCCTTGGCGCAGGAGACGGTGATATCATGGGTCTGCTCGCTGATAACCCGGAAGCCGAGGTTTTCAAGCAGCGGGACGCGATGTGAGAGCGAGACCGGCTCGCCGGCATGGAAAATCTTCAGTTCCAGCGATTCCGGACCCTTGCCGCGTTTTTGGTAGAAGGCGATGCGGATCGGATCATCCGGGGAGCATGCAGCGATATCGGCAAGGTCGCTATGGGCTTCGGCCGGTGTAAAGGCTGCCTGATAGGCCGCATCGACGGAGATCGACACCCCGTCATGACGGGCCAGCAGGTTGAACCGGTCGATCCAGCGGGTGACGATATCGCGAACAGCATCCTCAAGCTTGGCCTGCGCGACGCGCGGCGTCTTGCCGCCGGAACGTCCGATGATGAAATGCACGCGCGCCAGGCCGCCTTCCGGGAAAGCTGGGTAATAGGCCGAAACGCGGCCGTCATAGACGGTCTTCAAATATAGCCCGATTTTTTCGCGCACGTCGGAATCGTACTGTTCACGCGGCACGTAGACGATAACGGATACGAAACGATCGAAATGGTCGATGCGCGGCAAGACCCGGATGCGTGGCCGGTCGGCCAGTTCGTTGATCTGCTCGCAGAAGCTGGCCAGCAGGCTGACATCGATCTGGAACAGATCGTCGCGCGGATAGGATTCCAGCGTGTTGGTCAGCATCTTGCCGGAATGGCTTTGCGGATCGAAACCGAAGTGATCGACGATCTTTTCGACCTTGAAGCGCAACAGCGGGATATCCGCCGCCGGCCTTGTGTAGGCGCTGGAGGTGAACAGGCCGACAATGCGCAGCTCGCCGGTGACGTTGCCCGCCTCATCGAAGCGCTTGACGCCGATATAGTCCATATAGGCGCGGCGATGGACCACCGATTTGACATTGGCCTTGGTGACGATGAGGAAATCCGGGCCGTCGAGGAAGGCGAGGATTTCCGGCGTCGTCAGCACGGCATCCTTGCCCTGGCGCAGCACGCGCACATCCGGATTGGACAGAATGCCGAGCCCACGGCCCTCGCCGCGCTCGACAACAGCGTTTTCGCCCTTGCCGGAATAGGTATACTCGCGCATGCCGAGGAAGGTGAAATTGTTGCCGCGCAGCCAGCGCAGGAAGGCCAGAGCCTCGTCGCGATCGCCCTTTTTGCGGCTCGGTGCGTGGTTCTCCAGCTCGTTCATCGCCTGGTCGAGCAGGGCCGTCATCGGGGTCCAGTCGCCAACCGCCTGATGGACCTGCGACAGTACGTTGACGATCCGCTCCTTCAGGTCTTCGGCTTCGGCGCCGGTCAGCCGGGACAGATGAATCTGGATATGGCTGATCCTGCTGGCTGGATCGCTCTTTTCTTCCGGATCGAAGATCTTAGCCGGCTTGCCAGCTTCGAGAATCAGAATGGGATGTACCGCGAGAAGAATGTCGCGATGCGTGCTGGTCACCTCCCCCATGATCGAGTCATAGAGGAATGGCATGTTGCGGTCGGTCACGGAGAGAACCGAAACATCGTCGCCGTTGGGGGCAATGCCTTCGACGGTTTCGACGGAGATGACCGGGCGGTCGCTTTCCTTGCGGTTGATGGCAGTCAGCGCATGGGCAGCCGTCAGCGCCAGCATGTCCGGTGTATAGGCATCCAGATCGTCATGGCTGGCCCGGCGAAACAGGATCTCCGGGGCGAGTATTTTCACCCCCAGAGCCTTGCCAGCTTCGCTCACCGCTTCGAAATGACGGTCTTTTTTCGGATTATATTTGGCGCCCACGACAGTACTCCCTGCAATCACCATTTGGCCGAACCTAACAGAAGATTTGTTCATGGCGATTGTTTTTGTGGCTATTTTTCGGTCAGATTGATCCAATTCGGAATGGTTTTATGAAATTTTCGGCAAGAATTCGCCGCTTCTCGAATTCAATCGGTTGTATCTGCATATTTCGTTGTTCTCATGAACGCGCCCAAATAGACCCTTTCGATCTTTTGGCAGCCGCAGTTGACAGCGGCATGACTGTCGGGCGATCTGGGCAGGTCGAAATAGCGGAAAATCAGAAATGTCCGAGCCTGCCCCCGGCGCCGTCATCGTCATTTCCAGCCATGTGATTCGCGGATCCGTCGGCAATCGCGCTGCCGTCTTTGCGCTAGAGACTTTGGGTTACCCCGTCTGGGCTTTGCCGACGGTTATCCTGCCCTGGCATCCCGGTCATGGCCCCTCGACGCGAATAACGGTCGGTGCCGAGGATTTCGACCGGTTGATCGACGATCTCATCCGTGCGCCGTGGACAGGCGAAGTCCGCGCCGTCCTATCCGGCTATCTCGGTGGCGCCCACCAGGCAGAGGGTGTGGCGCGCCTGGTCGAGGCGCTGCGGGCCAAGAATCCGGACCTGTTCTATGCCTGCGATCCGGTGATGGGCGATGCCGGCGGATTATACGTGCCGGAGGCAACGGCGATCGCGATGCGCGACCGGTTGCTGCCGCTGGCCTCGCTTGCGACACCCAACCGGTTCGAATTGTCGTGGCTTTGTGGTGCGGAGCTTGAATCGAATGCGGCCATTCTTGAGGCGGCGCTGTCGCTCGGGCCGCCGCGCATGCTTGTCACCTCGGCCATCCCGATGATGCAGGGCAGCACCGGCAATCTCTATCTGTCCGGCAATCACGCGCTGCTGGCCGAGCATCGGCTGATCGACAATCCGCCGAATGGGACAGGCGACCTTCTGGCGGCCCTGTTTGTTGCCCGGCTTCTGGAGGGCCTGAAAGAGGAGCGGGCGCTGCAACTGGCAACGGCCAGCGTTTTCGAGATCATCGCCCGCACCGGCAAACGCGGCGCCGACGAGCTGACGCTCGAGCGGGATGCGTCCAGTCTTGCAACGCCGATGGCGATGGTTCAGATGCGCCGGCTGCTGCATCCCGGCCAGAAACGGCGCTCTTGATGGCGTCCGGCCGATCTATTGCTTGCCACGCGATGGCCTGAGCGGATAAACCGGGTCCAACCTACAAAAAGATACGGAGAATTTCACGGATATCGCCGGTAGCGCGGGCTACCGCAAATTTGCATGTGTGCAGCGCACAAAAATGATATGCCCCGCGTATGGTCTGCACATATACATGTCAATTAACTTGAATAGCGGAGTGATCGAGCACATGCAGCGTTTCCCGGACCAATTGCTGAAGGGCTACAACAACTTCATGACCGGCCGCTACAGCGAGCAACAGCAGCGCTACAAGGTCTTGGCCGAAACCGGACAGCAGCCTAAAACGCTCGTCATCGCCTGTTGTGACAGCCGCGCCGCGCCGGAAACCATTTTCGACAGCGGTCCTGGCGAGCTTTTCGTCGTTCGCAATGTTGCCAACATGATGCCGCCCTACGAGCCGGATGGTCACTACCATTCGACATCGGCGGCACTGGAATTTGCGGTCCAGGTTCTGAAGGTGAGCGATATCGTCGTGATGGGCCATGGCCGTTGTGGTGGCATCAAGGCTGCGCTCGACGTTAATGCCGAGCCGCTCTCGCCGGGGGATTTCATCGGCCGCTGGATGCACCTTTTGAAGCCGGCTGCCGAGCAGATCCAAAGCAACGAAGTCATGACCGCCGCCGAACGGCAGCGGGCGCTGGAGCGCGTCTCGATCCGCAATTCCATCGCCAACCTGCGGACGTTCCCCTGCGTCCAGATCCTCGAACAGCGCGGTAAGCTGCAGCTGCATGGCGCCTGGTTCGACATCTCCACCGGAGAGCTCTGGGTGATGGATAACAAGAGCGGCGATTTCGGCCGCCCCGGCCTTTGATATTTCAGCCATGACGGTTGCGGCGCGCTTCAGATGCGCGCCGTTTCTACAAGCGAGCGCGACATCTACGCGGTCTTGGCTCCACTGATTGTTGGAGCCAAAAATTCAGTGACCGCGCGTGACCATTTGGTTTTTAATCCTGCGCGATAAAAAATCCGCAGCCCGGTTTCCCGGGCTGCGGATCATTCAACATTCCAAAAACTGCGCTATCTATCAGCCGCCGTCGATCTCGGCGCCGATGATGGCGATTGCCTGCTGGTAGACGCTGGCAGCGTTCCAGCCCTGGATCGCGCCGAAATTGGCTTGACCCTGCTGATAGCCGGCGCCTGCGCTCCAGCCGTGGCCGCGCAGGAAGTTGGCGGTCGAGGCAAGCGCGTCCGCCTTGGAGCGGACCATGTCGATATGGCCGTTGCCGTCGCCATCGACGCCGAATTTCAGCACATTGGCCGGCAGGAACTGTGTCTGGCCGATTTCGCCATGGGCAGCGCCCCGCGCGTCGGGGCTGAGGTCGCCGCGCTGCACCAGGGTCAGCGCTGCATAGAGCTGGTTGGTGAAAAAGTCGGACCGGCGGCAGTCAAACGATAGGGTCGAGACGGCCGAAAGTGTATGTTCCTTGCCCATGAAGCCACCAAAACCGGTTTCCATGCCCCAGATCGCGATGACTGGGCCGGCCGGAACGCCATAGCGTTTTTCGATGGAGTTGAAGAGGGCCGCGTTCTGCGCCTTCATCTTCTTGCCGCGCGAAATGATCGTCTGGCCGCCGCGCTTCTGCATGAATTGGCTCAGCGACAGCTTGAAGCTCTTCTGGCCACGGTCGGCGCGGATCGTCGCCTTGTTGTAGGTGACGTTGGCAAACGCCTTGTTCAGCACAGCCGGGCTGATGCCGCGGCCTGCGGCCTCACCCTTGAAGTCTTCAACCCAGGCCTCGAAGCCTGCCGATGTGTTGCTGCACTGTGCGGCCGATGCAACCGACGGCAGAATTGCCGCCGCCATCATCGCCGTGAAACCTGCCAGTACGCACTTTGCCTTGTGCATGTAAAACCCCGTATTGCCCGAATCCAAATTTGTGCCTGCAAAATGCCAGTCTTTGCGGCGTCTGTCACGATGTTGGCACAGTATCAGGAGGGCGTGTTTCACGTGAATCCTCCTTTTAGACCATGAAAAATCGTCGCAGTTGCCTTTTTACAAAGAAGCCCCGCATCCCGTTTGACGGATCATGCGAGGCTTTTATTTGTTAAAACTTTATATTTCCTGATCAGGCGGCCTGTTTCTTCGCCTTGATCAGGCCGCGATTGACGAGAAGTTCGGCAATCTGGATGGCGTTCAAGGCGGCACCCTTGCGCAGGTTGTCGGAAACGACCCAGATATTCAGGCCGTTCTCGACAGTCGCGTCTTCGCGGATGCGCGAAATATAGGTGGCGTCTTCGCCAGCCGATTCGTAAGGCGTGATGTAGCCGCCGTTCTCGTGCTTGTCGATGACGATGCAGCCTGGAGCTTCGCGCAGGATGTCGCGGGCCTGGTCGGCGCTGATCTCGTTTTCGAATTCGATGTTGACGGCTTCCGAATGGCCGATGAAGACCGGAACGCGCACGGCGGTGCAGGTCACCTTGATCTTCGGGTCGAGCATCTTCTTGGTTTCGGCCAGAACCTTCCATTCTTCCTTCGTATAGCCATCTTCCATGAAGCTATCGATGTGCGGAATGACGTTGAAGGCGATGCGCTTGGTGAACTTCTTCGATTCGACCGGATCGGCGACGAAGACGGCGCGGGTCTGGTTGAACAGTTCGTCCATGCCTTCCTTGCCGGCACCGGAAACCGACTGATAGGTCGAAACGACGACGCGCTTGATCTTGGCAAAGTCATGCAGCGGCTTCAGCGCTACAACGAGCTGGGCGGTCGAGCAATTCGGGTTGGCAATGATGTTGCGCTTGGTGAACTGGGTGATGGCGTCCGGGTTTACTTCCGGCACGATCAACGGCACGTCCTGATCGTAGCGCCAGGCCGACGAGTTATCGATGACGACGCAGCCCTGTGCGCCGATCTTCGGCGACCACTTCAGCGATACGGCGCCGCCGGCCGACATCAGGCAAATATCGGTGTCGGAAAAATCGTAGTTCTCGAGGTTCTTGACCTTCAGCGTCTTGTCGCCGAACGAAACCTCGGTGCCCTGGCTGCGGGCCGAGGCCAGCGCCACGACTTCGTCCGCGGGGAAGCCGCGCTCTTCGAGAATGTTCAGCATTTCGCGGCCGACGTTTCCGGTCGCGCCGGCAATAGCAATCTTGAAACCCATTGTCTTTGCTCTCTTTCTGTCTCTCCGCGGGGCTTTGGGGGAAACCCGCCGGCCAAAGGCGCGGGTTTCAGGTCCCCGGCCGTGCCGGGGAGAGAGCGGTGGCCAGAGACGTCAGACGGTTTTCGTCGTCGTTTTGGCCATTGTTTTGGAAGATATCGAGAAAGAACGAACCCGCCCGGCAGCGAATGCCGGGGCGATCAGCGCAGCGATGGCGTAACCAAAACGGTGCATGGTGGGTCCTTTTCCGCTGCTGCTCTTACGCGGTTTTGGCGCAGAGTCAACAGAAAGCTGAGAATACGCGTCATGAAGACGGGTCCGCCACCCTGCTGTCAAAACGTTACGCAAGTGTCATGCCGCTGTCACCCTGGGTGACTATTGCGGGCCGTCATTACCGGACGAAACCAAAAAGGGGGTTTTCCATGCGTATGCTTCTGTCGGCGCTTGCCGCCACGACATTCCTCGCTGGGGCCGCACAGGCCACTACCGTTTATCCGCTCGATCGTGCAA
This sequence comes from Hyphomicrobiales bacterium, assembly GCA_900473685.1. Taxonomy (GTDB): domain Bacteria; phylum Pseudomonadota; class Alphaproteobacteria; order Rhizobiales; family Rhizobiaceae; genus Pararhizobium. The sequence continues at coordinate 143,707 of UCNE01000023.1, read as the reverse complement.
CGATCCTCGCCGGCTCGCCATTCGATTTCAAGGTCGAATTCAAGTCGGTCGTCAAGCCGGAAGACGTCAAGATCACTGTCAACGGGCAGGATTACAAGACGGTTCTCGGCAAGGAAGCCGAATTCGTTGCCGAAGAAAAGGGCAAGGAAGACAAGGTTTTGGGCTCGGCATTGATCGCCCGCGACCTCGTCCTGCCGACTGAGGGCGCCTATACGATCGAAGTAACTGCCGGCTCGGAATCGAAGTCTGTCACCTGGGATGTCTACAATACCGGCGAAACCGCCAAGGCCAAGAACGTCATCTTCCTTATCGCTGACGGTTTCTCGGTCGCCCATCGCACCGCCGCCCGCATTATGTCCAAGGGTATGACAGAGGGCAAGGCGAATGGCCGCCTGAACCTCGACGACGTTCCCCCGGCCGCCTTTATCGGCACCTCGGCAACCGATGCGGTCGCCACCGACTCGGCCAACACCATGTCCGCCTATATGACCGGTCACAAGACGGCCGTGAACGCCATCGGCGTCTATGCCGACCGCACGCCGGACACGTTCGATGATCCGAAGGTTGAAAACATTGCGGAAGCCATCCGCCGCCAGACCAAGAAGTCGATCGGCATCATTTCGACCGCTGAACTGCAGGATGCGACACCGGCAGCCGTCGTCGCCCATACCCGCAAGCGTGGCGACAAGGCAGAGATCAACGGCATGCTGTTCGACGTGAAGCCGGATGTTCTGCTTGGCGGTGGCTCGGCTTACTTCCTGCCGCAGGCCACGCCAGGCTCGAAGCGCAAGGACGACAAGGATTATGTCAAGTTGTTCCAGGACGCCGGCTATACGCTCGCAACCGACAAGACCGAACTGGCGGCTGCGGCCGGTACCAATACCGGCAAGATCCTCGGCATCTTCCACACCGGCAACATGGACACCACGCTCGATCGCGAATTCCTCAAGAAGGGCACAGTCGAGAAGTTTCCGAACCAGCCAGGCCTCGTCGAGATGACCAAGGTCGCGCTCGACAGCCTGTCGAAGAACCCCGAAGGCTTCTTCCTGATGGTTGAAGCTGCCAATGTCGACAAGATGTCCCATCCGCTTGATTGGGATCGTGCCGTCGTCGATACGATCGAGTTCGACAAGGCAATCGGCGTTGCCCGCGAATTCGCAGCCAAAAACCCGGACACGCTGATCGTCGTCACCGGCGACCACACACACGGCGTTTCGATCATCGGCACCGTCGATGACGAAAAGCCAGGCACCGAAATGCGCGAAAAGGTCGGTACCTACGCTAGCGCCGGCTTCCCGAACTACACCGACGAAAACAATGACGGTTATCCGGATAAGGTGGATGTGACCCGCCGCCTGTTCCTGAACGCCAACAACGGCCCGGATCATTACGAGACCTTCCGCCCGAAGCTGGATGGTCCGTTCGTTCCGGCGATCCAGAACGAAAAGAAGGAATATGTGGCCAACGAGGCCTACAAGGATGTGCCCGGCGCAGTCTTCGTACCCGGCAATATTCCGAAGGAAGGCGATTCGGGCGTCCACGCCGTCGACGACGTCGTGCTGCAGGCTGTCGGCCCCGGCTCGGAAGGCTTCAAGGGCTATATGGAGCAGAGCGACGTGTATCGTGTCCTCGTCGATACCATGGCGCTGGGCGTCAAACAGACCAACTGATCCATGATCGCGTCCGGCGGGCTGCTTGCAGCCCGCCGGATTCCGTTTCCGGTTCAGGCTGCGCTTGAGCCCCAGCCGCTCCGCGAGGAGATCGTCCCATGACCCATCCTGATCCCCAAGTGACCCGGCGTACCCTGATGACGCTGCTCGCGGGTCTGCCTTTACTGGTGGCTGCGCGCCCAGCCGCAGCAGCCACGCCATCCCTGTCCTTCGATCAGCTTTACAGCAAGTTCGGTGTTCTCGGACTGGAGTTCTCCGAAAAGGTAAAATCGCTGGCCGGTCAGCAGATAACCATCAAGGGCTTCATGGCGCCGCCGCTGAAGGCTGAGGCTGCCTTCTTCGTGCTGACCGAAATTCCGATGTCGATCTGCCCGTTCTGCTCCACGGATTCCGACTGGCCGGACAATATCGTTGTTGTCTATCTCGGCGAGAAACAGACATTCGTGCAGCCATCCCAGACGATTGAGGCCAGCGGTGTTCTTGAATTCGGGTCGTGGACCGATCCGGAAACCGGCTTTGTCAGCCTCCTGCGGCTACGCAACGCCGAATACGCTTCGGTATAGTCCTGATGTTATCGCTAGAACTTAGCCGGATTTCCGTTTCTTATCCTGGCCTCCTTTCCCCCGTCCTTGATATCCCCTCTCTGGCCATTGCAGCGGGTAGCCGCGTCGCTGTCACCGGCGCTTCGGGCTCGGGCAAGAGCACGCTGGTGAATATCCTCACCGGGCTTGAGCGCTGTGCGGCGGGCGGTTCTATCCACTGGGGTGATGCCGATATTGCCGGAATGTCCGAGCGAGGCCGCGATCGCTGGCGCGGGGCACATATCGGCCTGATCATGCAGGACTTCCATCTCTTCCCGGGCCTGAGCGCGGTCGATAACATCCTCTTGCCCGCCCGGCTCTCGCGTGCGATGAAACCCGGCGATCCCGACCGGGCGCTGATGTTGCTTTATGCCGTCGGCCTTTGCCGCGCCGATCAGAAAATCGAGACCATGTCCCGGGGTGAAATGCAGCGCGTGGCGATTGCCCGGGCGCTGCTCCGCAAACCCGGCGTTCTGATCGCCGATGAGCCGACGGCCAGCTTGGACAGTGAAAGTGGCGACGCGGTTGCCCGCCTGTTGATCGATCTTTCCGTCAGCAACGAGAGTACGCTGATTGTCGTCTCGCACGATCCGCGCCTGACAGGCCAGCTTGATCGCCGCATCACGTTGTCGGCCGGGCGGATCGCGTCGGACCGCGCCCATCGGGAGAAAGCGGCATGACCCGTTTCATCCTTGCCGATCTGCGCCGTCTCTGGGCGGGCTCGCTGGTCGTCGTGCTTCTGATCGCCTTTTCCACCGCCCTTGGTGTTGCCGTCACGCTGCAGGAAAGGGCGCTCCGGCTCGGCAGTGCCCGCGCCGCCGACCGGTTCGATCTTGTGGTCGGTGCGCCCGGCAGCGAAACACAGCTGCTACTCTCCTCCGTCTTCCTGCAGCCCTCGCCCCTGCCCCTGATGTCAGGAGATGTGCTCGGCAAGCTTGCGGCCGACCCGCGCGTTTCCTGGGCAGCGCCCGTCGGCTTCGGCGATTCCTTCTCCGGCTATCCGATCGTCGGCACGTCCACGGCACTCACCAGCAATTTGTCGGCGCTGAAGGAAGGCCGGGTGTTCTCCAAGGCAGGCGAAGCCGTCATCGGCGCCGCCGTGACGCTGCCGCTCGGTTATGAGGTCAAGCCGACGCATGGGCTTGCCGCGCTCGGCGGTGAAACCCATACCGGACTCGCCTACCGCATCACCGGCCGGATGGCGCCGACCAATACGTCATGGGACCGCGCGATCCTGGTGCCGATCCAGTCCGTCTGGAGCCTGCACGGAATGGGCGGACACGCGGATGAGCACGATCACGCTGCCGAAGCGGCCGAGGTTCACGACGCAGAAGAGCCCGGGCATGAGGATCACGCCGGCAGTCACGCGCATGGCCATATCGACCCGGATGCTCCCCTTGATGAAAACTGGACAGCGGAAGCACCCGGTCTTCCCGCCATTCTCGTCAAGCCGAAAACCATCGCCGACGCTTACAAGTTGCGGCAGGATTATCGCGGCAACGGTACCCTTGCGGTTTTCCCGGGTGAGGTGCTGACCAATCTCTACGCGACGCTTGGGGATGCCAAACGTGTTCTGTCGGCCGTTGCCATCGGTGCGCAAATCCTCGTTGCCGCCGCCGTCCTGATGGTCACAGTCATGCATATCGGCCAGCGGCGCCGGCAGATCGGTGCGCTCAGAGCCTTTGGTGCGCCGCAATCGGCTGTTCTTGCGATCGTCTGGCTGGAGCTTTTCATCCTGATCGCGCTTGGCATTCTCTCAGGCTTTGCCATCGGCTACGGTGCTGCAATGCTGCTGTCGGCGATGTTTTCAGGAGAAAGCGGCATCGTCCTGCCGGTCGGTTTCATCCGTAACGATCTGAATAGCGTGGCAGCCATCGTGCTGTTTTCCGCCATGTTGGCGCTTGCGCCGGCGCTTCTCGCCTATCGCCAGTCCCCGGCCGCAGCCCTCCGCGCCTGATCGCCGCATTCGACTAAAGTCATAATCCCAAAGCCGCTCTGCCACCCCAGGGTGTTTTCTGCCATTTTGGTTTCATGGCGTATTCCGCTTCGGTATCAGGGAGGATTCCGAAGCATTCAAGGGTGCGCACAAAGCCGTTTTTGAGTGGAGGACAAACGAAATGGCAGATGTCGCAGCAGCGTCCGGTGCAAAGGCTGCACCGATGACGGGCGAGCAGAAGAAGGTGATTTTCGCCTCTTCGCTCGGTACGATCTTCGAGTGGTACGATTTCTATCTCTACGGTTCGCTGGCCGTCTATATCGGCGCGACCTTCTTTTCCCAGTATCCGGAAACCACCCGCAACATCTTCGCCCTTTTGGCTTTTGCGGCGGGCTTCCTCGTGCGTCCGTTCGGCGCGCTGGTATTCGGCCGTCTCGGCGATCTCGTCGGGCGCAAATATACCTTCCTCGTCACCATCGTCATCATGGGCCTGTCGACCTTCCTGGTCGGTGTCCTGCCCGGTGCCGCGCAGATCGGCATTGCCGCCCCGATCCTTCTGATCGCGCTGCGCATGCTGCAGGGCCTGGCGCTCGGCGGCGAATATGGCGGTGCTGCCACCTACGTGGCCGAACACGCGCCTCAGGGTAAACGCGGTTACTTCACCTCGTGGATCCAGACGACGGCGACGCTCGGTCTGTTCCTGTCGCTGGTGGTGATCGTCGGCGTGCAGATGCTGCTCGGCAAGGAAGCCTTCGCAGCCTGGGGCTGGCGCATTCCGTTCCTGCTCTCCTGCCTCCTGCTCGGCGTATCCGTCTGGATTCGCATGAAGATGAATGAATCGCCGGCCTTCAAGAAGATGAAGGAAGAAGGCAAGGGCTCCAAGGCACCGCTGACGGAAGCTTTCGGCCAGTGGAGAAATGCCAAGATCGCGCTTCTGGCGCTGTTCGGTGCCGTCGTCGGCCAGGCCGTCGTCTGGTATTCCGGCCAGTTCTACGCGCTGTTCTTCCTGCAGAACATTCTGAAGGTCGATGGCCAGGCAGCAAACATCATGGTCGCCTGCTCGCTGTTGATCGGCACGGGCTTCTTCGTGTTTTTCGGCTGGCTGTCCGACAAGATCGGCCGCAAGCCGATCATCATGGCTGGCCTGCTTCTCGCCATGCTGACCTACTTCCCGCTGTTCAAGGCTTTGACCTGGGCCGGTAACCCGGCTCTGGCCGAAGCACAGGAAACGGTCCGCGCAACGGTCACGGCTGCCCCTGGCGATTGCAAGTTCCAGTTCAATCCGACTGGCACGGCAAAGTTCACGACATCCTGCGATATCGCCACCTCGTTCCTGACCCGCAACTCGGTTCCGTATGATGTCGTTCCAGGCACTGCCGGTTCGCCTGCAACGGTCAAGATCGGCGAAGAAACGGTCACCAGCTTTGACGCGATTGCCGCTGGCGACAAGGCCAAGGCATCGGGTGCAGCCTTTGAAAAGCAGATCAACATCGCGCTCCACAATGGCGGTTATCCGTTGGTTCGCGGTGCGGCCAAGGTTCCGGAAAGCAAGCTGGACGGCTTCGTTGCCGCCAATCCTGAACTGGCGCTCGATGCCGCAGCCGTTCGCGGCGGCGACAAGGCATCCATGACCGGCGAACAGCTGGTTGCGGCCAAGCTGCTGACGGCTGAAGAAGCTGCCGGCGTTGCCGAAATGCCTGTTTACACCATCGACAAGGGCGGCGCGTTCGCCATGGTCGCTGATCCGGCCCGCGTCAGCTGGCTGATGGTCATCGCCGTGCTCACCGTGCTGGTCATCTACGTGACGATGGTCTACGGCCCGATCGCAGCGCTGCTGGTCGAACTCTTCCCGACCCGCATCCGCTACACCGGCATGTCCCTTCCCTACCATATCGGCAACGGCTGGTTCGGTGGCCTGCTGCCGGCAACGGCCTTCGCGATGAGCGCTGCCCAGGGCGATATCTACTATGGTCTCTGGTACCCGATCATATTCGCAGGCATCACGCTGGTGATCGGCATGCTGTTCCTGCCTGAAACCAAGGATCGCGATATCCACGCCATGGATTGATCCAGACCGGATATCGACAAGGAAAAGCCCGGCGCAGCCCCTTGCGTCGGGCTTTTTCATTGAGCTTGGGTCGTCACTTCGAAGGCTGAAAACTGTTCTTCGGCCGGGGCCAGCCGGCCTCATCCAGACGGAACAGCCAGTCCTGCCGGGCAAAGAAGAAGGCGGTCATCAGTGCTGTCCACAATCCCACCAAAAGCCCGGCCGCCACATCGCTCGGATAATGCGCGCCAACGATGATGCGGCTGATGCCGATTGCCAAAGCGCCAAGCGCAAACGGGATGCGCAGCCGGGGGGCAAGCATCGAGAATGCGCCGAAAAACGAGCCGACAGCCGCCGAATGGCCGGACGGAAAACTCTGGAATACCCAGTCATGGCCGGAGAAGAACGAGATGCTGTGCGCGCCATATTCGGCAAACAGTTCGGGCCGCGCCCGGCCGATCACCAGCTTTGCCAGATGTACGACGATACTGGCGCTACCGATCGTTACAAGGAAATATAGCGCCAGCCGCCAGCCGGTCTTCGTCTTCGAAGAAAACCCGTCGCTGCGCGATATCCGGTGGAGGATATAGGCGACGATGACGATCGAACCGGAGCCGTAGATCATCCAGGCGAACGTACCGAAATCGGTGATCCGCTTGTTGAAGGCAACCACCCCGCCCGGCAGCGCCTGCGCCGATTGTGAGATCAGGCCGTCAAAGGGAAGCAGCGCCACAACCAGCAGGGCCGCCGCCAGCAGCAGCCAGAGAGACGAGGAGAGTGGTCGGTTCATGGAGGTGCTTTCTTGGCATGGCGCCCCTTCTTTCCTCCGTCATCCTGCCCTTGTGGCGGGGATCCAGTTGCGGCGCGTCTGCGCCGCAGGAGACTCCTTGACGCGGCAGACGCCGCGTCGCTGGATTCCTGTGACATCCCTCGGGTCGAGCCCGAGGACAGGAATGACGGGGACTAAAACGGCTATCCGGCCAAACTTGTGAATCTGCGGAGCGGAATCAACCCCACCCAAACAAAAACGGCATCCAGGCTATGACCCGGATGCCGCACAATACTGTTAACCCGGCAGAATTTAAGCCGAAAGCGCCTTGAATTCCGCAAGGATCGCATCGCCCATTTCGACGGTGCCGACCTGGCGCGCGCCATGGGCCATGATGTCGCCGGTGCGCACACCCTTGTCGAGAACGTTGGCGATCGCCTTTTCCAGGCTGTCGGCTTCCTTCACCAGGTTGAAGGAGTAGCGCAGGCACATGGCAAACGAGGCAATCATCGCGATCGGGTTGGCAATGCCCTTGCCGGCAATGTCCGGGGCCGAGCCGTGGACCGGCTCATAAAGCGCCTTGCGCTTGCCGGTCGTGGCATCGGGGGCGCCCAGCGAAGCGGACGGCAGCATGCCGAGCGAACCGGTGAGCATGGCGGCAACGTCCGACAGCATGTCGCCGAACAGGTTGTCGGTGACGATGACATCGAACTGCTTTGGCGCACGAACGAGCTGCATGCCGCCGGCATCGGCCAGCATGTGATCAAGCGCGACGTCGGAATATTTTGCCTTGTGCGTTGCCGTCACCACCTGGTTCCACAACACGCCCGACTTCATGACATTGCGCTTTTCCATCGAGCAGACGCGGTTGCCGCGGGTGCGGGCCAGTTCGAAGGCGACGCCGGCAATGCGCTCGATTTCGTAGGTGTCATAAACCTGCGTGTCGATGCCGCGCTTCTGGCCGTTGCCGAGATCGATGATCTCCTTCGGCTCGCCGAAATAGACGCCGCCGGTCAGTTCGCGCACGATCAGGATATCGAGGCCTTCGACCAGTTCCGGCTTCAGCGAGGAGGCATCGGAAAGTGCGGGATAGCAGATCGCCGGGCGCAGGTTGGCAAACAGCTGCATGTCCTTGCGCAGGCGCAGAAGGCCTGCTTCCGGGCGCACCTCGTAGGGAACGTCATCCCATTTCGGGCCGCCGACGGCACCGAACAGAACGGCATCCGCCGCCATCGCCTTTGCCATGTCGGCGTCGGAAATCGCCGCGCCATGTGCGTCATAGGCCGATCCGCCGACCAGACCTTCGTCCGTCGTGAAACCGCCGGCCATTTCGGCGTTCATGTAGGCGATGATTTTGCGGACTTCCGCCATGGCTTCCGGGCCGATGCCGTCGCCGGGCAGAAGGAAAAGATTGCGCACTGTCATGGGGCATTCCTCATATCGAAGGGTGGGCTTGTCAGGTGTTGGCGCGTTCTTAACGCAACTTCCGTTCAAGGAAAATGCAGTTTTGGAAAGAATTGTGCGCGAAATGTCAGTTCCCGCCGGAACGGGCGGGCTTGTGCGCCTGTGGGATTCTCCATCGGCCGGACATCTCTCCGGTCCAGCCGATGGAACAACCCATGCGCAAACTCATCCGCTCCGTGACCGTGATCCTGCGGCGCACGCTGGACTTGCTTCTGTTTGCAGGCAGGCCGCGACGATAAAGGGTCCCGTTCCATCCGGAACAGCGCCGGTATCCGGCCTGTGGGATTGTCCGATCACGGGATGAGGAGGCTCATCCAAATGACTTCAAGGAGAGACCCCGCATGCGCAAGTTCGTTCTGACCGCCGCCGTTGCCATCATTGCCGCCGCTTCTTTCGCCGCTCCGTCGCAGGCCGGCTATTACAACGACGACTGCCGGCCCTATTGCCACGTCAAGAAGGTCAGAGCCTACGATTATGACGGCAACCTGATCATCAAGAAGGTCCGGGTCTGCGAATAGGTGCCACTGTTTCTGACGTCTTCCCCGAAAGCCCGGCTGTCCCTGCAGCCGGATTTTTTTTGGCCGCTTGCCCCTCACCCTAACCCTCTCCCCCCGCAAGCGGGGAGAGGGGATAACGGAGGCTGCCGCTTGTCCCTTCTCCCCGTCAAAATGGGGAGAAGGTGCCCAACAGGGCGGATGAGGGGCTGCTGATATGCCGCCAGTGCTCTTACCCCTTGAAAAAAGCCAGCATATCCGGATTGAGAATCTCCGGATGGGTCGAGAGCATGCCGTGGGGTAGTCCGTCATAGCTCTTCAGCGTTCCGTTCTTCAGCAGTTTTGCCGAAAGCGGTGCGGAGTCGTCATAGGGAACGATCTGGTCGTCGGTTCCATGCAGGACCAGCACCGGAACGTCGATCTTCTTGAGGTCCTCGGTGAAATCGGTTTCGGAAAAGGCTTTGATGCACTCGTAATGGGCATTGGCGGCGCCCATCATGCCCTGCCGCCACCAATTGTCGATCAGCCCCTGCGAAATCTTGGCGCCCGGGCGGTTGAAGCCGTAGAACGGGCCGGTTGGCACATCGATAAAGAACTGGGCGCGATTTGCCACCAGCGCGCTGCGCAGGCCGTCGAAGACGTCGATCGGCAATCCGCCGGGGTTTTTGTCGGATTTCACCATGACCGGCGGAACGGCACCGGCGATGACGGCCTTGCCGACCCTGCCCGGCTTGGCGCGTGCCACATAGTGAACCACCTCGCCGCCGCCGGTGGAGTGGCCGACATGAAAAGCGTTCTTGAGGTCCAGCGCGTCGGTGAGAGCGGCGACATCGGCGGCATAGGTATCCATTTCATGGCCGCCCGATGTTTGCGTCGAGCGCCCATGGCCGCGCCGGTCATGGGCGATGACGCGGAATCCTTGCGCCAGAAAATAGAGCATCTGGTTGTCCCAGTCGTCGGCGCTGAGCGGCCAGCCGTGATGGAAGACGATCGGCTGCGCGTCGCGGGGACCCCAATCCTTGTAGAAGATTTCCGTTCCGTCGTTTGTGGTGATGCTGCTCATTCGTTCGTTTCCTTCTGAGAGGACAGGGTGAAAGGCAAGATGGCAGAATGCCTGCCGTTTACGCCGGCGGCAACATCATTAAATTGGCAATTGAGCAGGGATTTGCAGATCAGCTCCAGTCCGTCTCGCCCCGGCGCCATTTGTGCAGATCGTACCAGGCGACGAGAAGAAAGGCTCCGGCCAACCCGAGATGTTCAAAGAAGAAGTTCATCGCCATGAAACGCTCCTGTCCCATCGGCATTTCCCAGAAGCGCAGCGCAATGAATGTGGCAGCCACTGTAAACACCGCCAGAGACAGAGCGCCGATCCACCGCATGAAACCGCTGATGACCATGACCGAAGCGCTCAGCTGGAAGAGGATGACCACGGCGGCGATCGGTCTTGCCGGTAAAAGCGCGTATCGTTCCATTTCGGCGACGGCTGCGTTGAAATCCATGAGCTTGGTCACGCCACTCAGGATAAAGATCGAGCACAAGGCCACGAGCCCCAGCCACCGAACCGGATGACTGGTGAAAACCGGCGTGCAGACGCCGGCGAGTTTGGCTTCCATTCTCAAAAGCATGATTTTCCCCTTTTGGCGTGGACGTTCAAACGGGATGCTACATGTCTGCGCGTTGAAATCGAACAGTTTTATCGGAATCGTCTTCCTCCAAAATCCCCGCTCTGAAAAACCGTGTCATGATCATGGAGTTCTGTCACGGATACACCGCAAGACGTTTGCGGCGAGGCGGGGCTGGCGCTCCACGGAAAGCCTCGTGGTCTCCCGCAAGGAGGCCTCGAACGTCAGGCGGACCGGAAGGAGAGCCCCTGGAAAATGGATTCCCCCTGTCCTTCTGGGGCGGGTGTGCCTGTGTGGCACGCATGCCGGGTCAAGAAGCGTGACGTACCGGAACCGTGATGCTGAACGCCGGAACCGGAACTCTATGTCGCGACGATCGTCCCGGGTCAGAGAATCCGCAGTCGGGGTCTGTAGGGAGGAAAGCTCCCGAGAGAACGCCAAACGGGGCGCTGGAAGGCGTCAATTAAATTTACTCATTAGAGACGGTTTCCAGTGCCCCGTCCGATTGAGTGCATGTTTTCAAAACCACGGCGGACACCGCGCGGGGATGTTTCCTGCTGCCGTTCCGGTCAGCCGATAAGAGGAAAACCGGTATGCCCTATATCAAACCTCCGCCCCGCTCGCCTTCATCGGAGGTCTTCCTGCGCGTGGCGACCACGGTCTGGCTCAATCATCTCCGTTGCCGTGTCCGCCGCTGCCGGCGCGATGGCCATTGTCTCGGCAAGGTGGCGGCAAGCGGATTGCTTTTATGCATCCGCCCCATGAAAACCGAAGAAACCAGGGAGATGCTGGATTTTGCGACCAATACGGTCGAGCTGGCTACTCCGGAGGCGTTCGCGGCGGGTCTTGCAATGGCAAAAACGGATGAGGAGCGCGAGATGATCACCTTCCGGCGCCGCGTGTTTCTCTATTATCATCAGGAACTGGCAAAGGCAGGGCTGGAAGAGCCTTTGGGGCCACCCTTTGTCGAAGGCTGATCCGTGTCAGCCCTTGAAGGCGGTGACTTCGATCTCGATCAGCATTTCCGGGCGGATCAGGTCACAGACCACCATCGTTGCAGCCGGTCGGATATCGCCAAAAGCCTCGCCGAGGATCGGGAAGACGATATCGGCAAAGGCGGCATCGGTGACATAGTAGTGATTGCGCACCGCATCCTTGAGCGAAAATCCGGCATCAACGAGAGCCGCCTCGATCGTCTTCAGGCAGTTGCGGGTCTGCTCCTCCACCGTCTCCGGCATGGTCATCGTCTGGTAATCGTAGCCGGTCGTGCCGGAAACGAAGCACCAGTCGCCCTGCACGACAGCCCGCGAATAACCCGCCGTCTTTTCAAACGGCGAGCCGGAAGAGATCAGTTTTCGCGGGCTTGGCATCGGGGTTCAGGCCCAGGGATGCGAAGCGGCATTGGCCTTTTCGAACGTGTCGATCGCCGTTACCTTTTCCAGCGTCAGGCCGATATCATCGAGGCCGTTCAGCATGCAATGGCGGCGGAATGCGTCAAGTTCGAAAGTGATCTTGCCGCCGTCCGGACCGGTGATTTCCTGGCTTTCAAGGTCGACCGTCAGGATGGCGTTGGAGCCGCGCGAAGCGTCATCCATCAGCTTTTCCAGGTCTTCCGGCGAAACCACGACCGGCAGGATGCCGTTCTTGAAACAGTTGTTGTAGAAGATGTCGGCAAACGAGGTCGAGATAACGCAGCGGATGCCGAAATCGAGCAGCGCCCACGGGGCATGCTCGCGCGAGGAGCCGCAACCGAAATTGTCGCCGGCAACCAGGATCTTGGCATTCTGGTAGGCGGGCTTGTTGAGGACGAAATCCTCGTTGACCGAGCCGTCTTCGTGATAGCGGGCTTCAGCGAAAAGGCCGGTGCCGAGCCCGGTGCGCTTGATCGTCTTCAGGTAATCCTTCGGAATGATCATGTCCGTGTCGATATTGACGACGGGGAGCGGCGCGGCAACGCCGGTGAGCTTGACGAACTTGTCCATGGCAATGGCCTTCGATTTCAACGGGGCGGAAAAATTTCCGCCCAGCGTTTAGAGCAATTTCATGCCGAAATGAAGGAGAATCTTATTCCGGGTCGCCGGAAAGCCCGCAAAGCCGCCTTTAGAGATCGATGATCGTGCCGCGGCCGTCGTTCCAGATGCGCGGTTCGCGCTGCGGGCGGGCCGAATTGCGGTTCACCGTGGCATGCACCGGCTTGGGTGCCAGCCGTGCTGCAATCGTCGTGCCGATCATCACCACCGAGGCGATACCGATCAGGGCGAGGCCAAGCGATGCGGTAAACACGAAGGCCATCAGCGTGAACGCGATGCCTGCGATTGTCAGGAGGAGAGAGCGTATGCTTTGCATTGTCGTCACCTTTCGTTGCCCAGAATGTGGGTTCGCCCGCGCCGCGTTGCAAGACCTACTTCCGTATGACACGTCTGCCTTGCGAAAATGGCGAAAGCCGGGCACAAAAGCCGCATGATTTCGCTCAACGATCGCCATCCTGCCCGCCTTCGCCGCTCGGTGCTCTGCGTGCCTGCCGACAATGCCCGCGCCCTTGCCAAGATCGCCAGCCTTGCCTGCGATGCGGTGATCTACGACCTTGAGGATGCGGTCTCCATCTTCAACAAGGTCGCCGCCCGCCAGATACTGGCCGATCATCTGCAGCGGCAGCGCCGCAGCGATATCGAAGTCATCGTCCGCATCAACGATCTGAAGACACCGTTCGGCGAAAAGGACCTAGCCTTCGCTCTGACTCTATCGCCCGATGCCATCCTTTTGCCGAAGGTCGAAAGCCCGCAGGATATCCAGGCGGTCGTGGACTTCCTGTCGGAAAACGATGCGCCGGATAGTGTCCGCCTCTGGGCAATGATCGAGACGCCGCGCGGCGTGCTGAATGCGGCGGCGATTGCCGAAACCGGCCGTACCTCCGGCGGCAGGCTCGATTGTTTCGTGCCGGGGCTGAACGATCTGCGCAAGGAAACCGGCGTTCCCGCCCTGCCCGGCCGCACCTACCTCATTGCCTGGCTGATGCAGACCCTGCTTGCGGCCCGCAGCTGCGGCCTCGACATCATCGATGCCGTCTTCAACGATTTTCGGGATGTTTCAGGTTTCGAGGCGGAATGCGCCCAGGGCCGCGACATGGGCTTCGACGGCAAGATGCTGATCCACCCGGCCCAGATCGGTCCGGCCAACAGCGCCTTCGGTGTTGCCGATGCCGCTCTTGCCGAAGCCAAATCCATCATCGATGCCTTTGCGCTCCCCGAAAATACGGATAAAGCCGTCATCAATCTCAACGGCTTGATGGTCGAGCGCCTTCATCTGGATCAGGCCCTACGGCTCGCCGCAAAGGCCGATGCCATCACCGAAAAAGGAAAAACCTCTTGAAACTCTACCGCTTGCTGACCGCCGTCGACGACGCCACCTTCTGCCACAAGGTCACCGCTGCCCTCAACAAGGGCTGGGACCTCTATGGTTCGCCGACCTATGCCTGGAACAAGGAAGCCAAGGTGATGATGTGCGGCCAGGCCGTAATCAAGGATGTCGAGGGCAAGGAATACACCGCCGACACCAAGCTCTCCGAGCATTGAGGCTTCAAAGCCGGCTGGGACGGTTTACCCCGTCTCAGCCACCGACATGCTCGACACTTTCCTCGATCCGCTCCATGTCGTCGTCCGACAGGCCGAAATGATGGCCGATCTCGTGGATCAGTACATGGGTGACGATGTCGCCCAGCGTCTCCTCGTTCTCGGCCCAATAGTCGAGGATCGGCCGGCGGTAGAGAATGATCCGGTTCGGCATCTCGCCGGTTTCCATGGTGAAACGTTCACCAATGCCGCGCCCTTCGAACAGTCCGAGCAGATCGAACGGCGTTTCCAGCGCCATGTCCTCGAAGACGTCCTCATCCGGAAAGTCGTTGATCTCGATGGTCAGATCGGTTGCCAGCGCCCGGAATTCCTCCGGCAGATGGCTGTAAGCCTCCAGCGCCAGGGATTCGAATGTGCTGATTGTCGGCGCGTGGCGTTCCCGCCAATCGTCGCTCTGGTTTATGCGGGCCATGGGCACTCCTTGCTTACCCCCTGATATAGCCATTTCCCCAGTGTTTTTCGAGGGTTGAATTTGAACACCCCCTGTCAAGGAATAAATTCTTAGAGAATCCCGTTGACTCTTTCTTGAAGCTCTGGAATCTATAAGAACATAACAGGAACAATTTGAATTGGAGTGACGTCATGGTGCAGACGCCCATGACGCGCGAGCGTCTTTTTGCGCTCCGCGAAGAGGTCGCAAGGTTGGAAGGCAGCTCTGTTGCCGCCGCCAGGCAAGAGGCTTTGGCGGCTGAGAGCGGGCATTCAAGGAGGGCGGAAGACCAGCGTTTTCCGCTGGGGATACCGGCGCTCGATCATGCTCTGGAAGGCGGATTGCCTCTCAATGGTATGTCCGAAATCCGCTCGCAGGCGATGCGCAATGCGACGGCAGCCACCGGCTTTGCATTGGCACTTGCCGCGTTGTTGCAGCGTAAATCGGAGGAAGATCGATCGCCAGTTCTGTGGATCAGCGACACGGTCACGTCGATGGAAACAGGTATTCCCTATGCGTTGGGCCTGGCGGATTTTGGGCTGAAGCCGGAGCGTTTCCTGCATGCGGTGCCGCGCAGGCTGGAAGAGGCACTCTGGCTTGCTGAAACCGCCGTCGAAAGTGGTGCCTTTTCGGTCAGCATATTGGAGGTCAAAGGCAATCCGGCCCATTTCGGCCTGACCGAAAGCCGGCGGCTGGGTTTGCGGGCAAAGGCGGCAGGCCGCCCGCTCCTCATTGTGCGTCAGTCCGGAGAGGAAGAGGCAAGCAGCGCACCTTTCCGCTTTCTGGTTGAACCCGCGCCCGCAACAAACCGGTTTTTGCCGGATCGATCGATGCTTGGCGGCAGCATCGGCAATCCGGTTTTCCGTCTCACCCTGGAGAAAAGCCGAAATCCGGCCCCCGTCTCCCTGCTTCTGGAGTGGAACCCCCATGACCGTCAGTTTCTCCCCGCCTGCGAGCCAGAACATGCTCGGTCTGCGCGCAAGCTCCCAGCGCATTCTGGCCCTCGCCTTCCCGCACCTGCCAACCGACCGGATCGCCCGCAAGAA
This sequence comes from Hyphomicrobiales bacterium, assembly GCA_900473685.1. Lineage (GTDB taxonomy): Bacteria > Pseudomonadota > Alphaproteobacteria > Rhizobiales > Rhizobiaceae > Pararhizobium. The sequence continues at coordinate 128,019 of UCNE01000023.1, read as the reverse complement.
GTGGGGTCTGTCCTGGCGCTTGACCGGGCGTCCTGACGCCCCACCCGTCGTCTGCTCGGGGCGGATCAACAATGCCATGCGGCTGACGGCGCTTGACGAGACGGCTGAAACAATCGGCCTCAGGAAAGGCCAGGGCGTGGCGGAAGCACGGGCCATGTATCCCAAGCTCGATGTCATCGAGGAAGACCTGACCGCCGACCGCCGCCTTCTTGATGGTATCGCCGACTGGTGCGACCGCTACACGCCGCTGGTGGCGCTTGACGGTTCAGATGGATTGTTCCTCGATATCACCGGCAGCTCTCATCTCTTCGGCGGCGAGCAGGCGCTGCTCAAGGATATTCTCTTGCGCCTCTTCCAGATGGGCATCGATGCGCGGGGCGCCATCTCTTCGGCGCCGGGTCTTTCCTGGGCGGCCTCCCGCTTCGGGGGTGGAGGCGTCATCGCCGAGGAAAACATGGAGCTCGTGCTGGCACCCTTGCCGGTCGCGTCTCTCCGGCTGGAGGAGCAGACGGTCGTCGCACTCCAGAAGCTTGGATTGAAGCAGATTGGTGATCTCATCCTAGCACCGCGGGCGCCCTTGGCGCGGCGTTTCGGAGCAAAACTGCTGCTGCGGCTTGATCAGGCGCTTGGCCGTGATGAAGAGCCGGTGTCTCCACGCCGCCCCGTCGCCAGTCTTTCTGCCGAGCGCCGCCTGATCGAGCCCATACAAGCGGAGGAGGATATCCTCTATCTGACCGGGCAGATCGCCCTGTCGTTGAAAACAAGTCTGGAAGAGCGGGGTGCCGGCGGGCGGGCTTTCGAACTCATGCTGTTTAGGGTCGACGGCCGGGTCTTTCGCATCGCCGCCGGTGCTTCGCAGCCATTGCGGGATCCGAAGCGGATCGCCGCGCTATTTTCCGAACGCCTCCAGGCGGTTCATGATGATCTCGATGCCGGCTATGGGTTTGAAATCCTGCGGCTGAACGTCATGCGGTATGAAGCTTTCGATACACCGCAGGAGGATTTTGACGGTACCCGGCAAAAGGATATCTCTCTCGCGGGGTTTGTCGATCGCGTGTCAGCCCGCCTCGGCGCGGATTGCCTGCAGAGTTTTCAATTGTGCGAAAGCCATGTGCCGGAACGGGCGGTGGCCACGAACCCGGCCATCCATGCGCTCACGCCGGGCAAGAAACCGGCCGCAAGTGTTTCCCCCTGGTCCCGCAGCGAACGCCCTCTCAGGCTTTTCCGGCGGCCGGAGCTGGTAGAAGTCTCCCTGGCCGAAGTGCCGGAGGGGCCGCCGCAAAGCTTTCATTGGCGCCGCGTGACGCATCGTGTCTCCCGCAGCCAGGGGCCGGAACGGCTTGCCATGGAATGGTGGATCGATGGCGCGGAGGCGCAGCCGCGGGATTATTTCCGCCTTGAGGACGATGCCGGTCATCGCTTCTGGCTCTACCGCGAGGGGCTCTACGGCCAGTTGCCGTCACCGCGCTGGTTCATGCACGGAATTTTCGCATGAGTGCGGAACCCCAATTTTTCGAGATTGGCGCTCGATCGAATTTTTCCTTCCTCGAAGGTGCATCGAAACCGGAGGAGATGGTGGTGCAAGCCGCGATCCTGCGCCTTTCGGGTCTCGGAATCGCCGACCGCAATTCCGTTGCAGGCGTGGTTCGCGCTCATGCTCAGATCAAGGCACTTAGGGAGGAGCACGCAAAGACAGTTCAGGAAAATCTGATGCTCTGCGAAAAGGGAGAGGAGCAGAAGCCTCTTCTCGAGGCTGTTCCTTTTCAGCCGGGCGCCCGGCTGGTCTTTTCCGATGGTACACCGGATATTCTTGCCTACCCGCGAACGAGGAAGGGATGGGGGCATCTCTGCCGTTTGCTGAGTGCTGGAAATCTCAGGGCACAAAAGGGAACGTGCGTTCTCAACGAGGACGATCTCATCGAATGGGGTGACGAGATGATGCTTGCCCTCATCCCAGATCCTTCTCTCGTGGGCGATGCAGGGGCACAGGAAAAGCTGGAAGGCTGTCTCGCACGCCTGAGAGAACGGTTCCGCCAGGCATTCTTTATGGCTTTGTCGCCCGCCTATGACGGACAGGACGCAGAGGTTTTTGCGACCCTCTCCCTGCTCGCCGCCCGCAACCGCGTGCCGCTGATCGCCAGTAACCAGCCACTTTATCACGACAAATCCCGCCGCCCCCTGTCGGATATCGTTACTGCCATTCGCGAACACGTTCCGGTTACGCAGGCGGGTTTCCGTCTCGCCCCCAATGCCGAACGGTATCTCAAGGATTCACGTGAAATGGCGCGGCTGTTCCGCGCCTATCCGCAGGCCATCGCCAACACGCAAACGTTCTTCAAAAACCTGTCCTTTTCGCTGGACGAACTGAAACACAATTATCCGGATGAAGGCGATGAAGGAGAAGCACCATCCGACATGCTCGAACGCCTGACATGGGAGGGTGCCCGGAAACGTTACCCGGAAAGCATTCCGGATCAAGTCAAAACCCAGATTGGCTATGAGCTGAAGCTTATCCGCGACAAGGACTATGCCCCCTATTTCCTGACGGTTTACAAGATCATCCAGCATGCCCGCTATGAACTGAAGATCCTGTGTCAGGGACGCGGTTCAGCGGCAAATTCTGTCATCTGCTATTGCTTGGAGATTACCGAGGTCAACCCGGAGAAAAGCACGCTTCTCTTCGACCGGTTTCTGTCGATGGACAGGGATGAGCCGCCGGATATCGATGTCGATTTTGAACATGGCAGGCGGGAAGAGGTCATCCAGTATATCTATAGCACGTATAGCAAGGAGCACGCCGGCCTGACCGCAGCGGTGACGAGCTACCGTGCCCGGTCTGCTGGCCGCGAGGTGGCCAAGGCGTTCGGACTGTCGGAAGATGTACAATCGGCTCTTGCCAGTACGGTGTGGGGCTGGTCGGCAGAGGATTTGTCTGAACGCGAGGCAAAGGCAGCGGGTCTCGATCTTTCCGATCCTGTTACCCGGAATGTTCTTCACTACGCGACACAAATCATGAGCTTTCCCCGTCACCTCACGCAGCATGTCGGCGGTTTTGTCATCACCAAGGACCGGCTCGATGAGGTCGTTCCGATCATGAACACGGCCATGCCGGGCCGGTACATGGTTGAGTGGGACAAGGACGATCTCGACAATCTTCGCATTCTCAAGGTCGATATCCTGGCTTTGGGAATGCTCACCTGCCTGCGCAAAGCTTTTGAATTTCTGAGGTCTCACTATGGTGTCAGCAAGACGCTGGCCGATCTCGGCAATAGGGATCACGAGGATGGCGCGCCGGTCTACGACATGATGTGCCGGGCCGATACGATCGGAGTCTTTCAGATCGAAAGCCGGGCGCAGATGAGCATGTTGCCCCGCCTTCGCCCGCGCAAATTTTATGATCTGGTCATTGAGGTGGCGATCGTCCGGCCCGGCCCCATCCAGGGAGATATGGTGCACCCCTATCTGAAGAGCCGCGGGCAGTCCCATCTTCCCGGGTTCAGGATCGATTATCCCAAGGAGGAGATGAGGCCTATTCTGGAGCGGACGTTTGGTGTGCCGCTTTTCCAGGAACAGGCCATGCAGATTGCCATTACCGCCGCGAAGTTTTCGCCCGCGAAAGCCGACCGCCTCCGGCGCTCCATGGCAACGTTCAAACGTTCCGGGCAGGTCAATTCGTTCAGGGACGATATGGTCAACGGCATGGTCGCTAACGGATATACGCGTGACTTTGCCGAGCGTTGTTTCAGGCAGATCGAGGGCTTTGGTGAATATGGTTTTCCGGAAAGCCATGCCGCTTCCTTTGCCCTGCTCGTCTATGCGTCCTCCTGGGTTAAGGCCTATTACCCCGACGTCTTCTGCGCAGCCTTGTTGAATTCGCAGCCGATGGGCTTTTATGCGCCGTCGCAACTGGTTCGGGACGCGCGGGAACATGGGGTCACTGTGCGGCCGGTTGATATCAATGTTTCGGAATGGGATTGCCTGCTGGAAGAGGCCGAGTTCCACCCGGATATGATCGATCAGCGGCATCTTTCGATGGGGGAAAGCATCAGGACAAAAAGAGCAGTGCGGCTTGGCTTCCGGCAGGTGAAGGGGCTTTCGGAGCCGGATATGATCGCGCTCGCCGCCAATCGCGGTCAAGGTTATACCTCCGTGCGCGATCTCTGGCTGCGGTCCGGATTGCAGAAATCCGATATCGAGCGGCTGGCGGATGCCGATGCCTTCGGCTCCATCGGACTCTCGCGGCGGGAAGCGCTTTGGGCCGTACGGGGATTGGATACCAAAAGTGCGGCTGACAATCTGCCTTTGTTCGACCGTGCGGATCGCGCCGATCTTCGGCTGGAGCCGAAAACCCATTTGCCGGATATGCTGCCGGGCGAACAAGTTATCGAGGATTATCGCTATCTCTCGCTCTCGCTGAAAGCCCATCCGGTTTCCTTCCTCCGCGATGAATTTGCCGGCATGGCTATCTTGCCGAACAGGAAGCTTCTGGATGTGCCGAACGGCCAGTTTGTCACCATTGCCGGGCTTGTACTGGTTCGCCAAAGGCCGGGCTCCGCCAAAGGCGTGATCTTCATGACGCTGGAAGACGAAACGGGCGTTGCCAATACCATCGTCTGGTCCAAGACGTTCGACCGGTATCGGTCCGTCGTCATGAACGCCCGGCTGGTGAAAATCAGGGGCAAGCTGCAGTGCGAAAGCGGAGTGATCCATGTTGTGGCCGATCATATCGAGGATATGACGCCGATGCTGGGCCTGCTGCAGCGCGAGGCCCGCCGTTTTGGCGCATGCGAGCGCGCAGACGAGGTCCTGCGCCCGACAGCCGATCACCGGCAGAAGAGACGGTCAAGCGGAATGGAGGGGTTTTCGCGTGACACCCAGACAGGAGACGCCACTCGCCGCAGCGATAGTGCCGAGACCGCAGCCGTCATGCCGAAAGGACGAAATTTTCACTGACGCTTGTCGTGCAGGAGGGCACACATTGCCGAGCCGAGATCGGTGATTTGGATTCAGCAGGCCAATTTCCACATCATTGTAACAAAAGTTGTAGGGCGTTTTTGCCGCTCAAGAAAACTTGAATTTCGTCGAAAAGTTACAGGTGTCAGAAATCTCTAATACTAAGCCAATGAAAAGACGATGTTTTTAATCGAGTTTAGAAATGATCTAATGTTGTGCTGCTCATTTGCCGGCGCCAGGCGGACGGCATTTTTTGTTGACACTAAATATCCGCTTTTGCTTTATGGCTGGAATTCAGTGCGTTGCGTATCACGGGCAGACGGAAATGCTGGTTTGTAGCTGCAATTTTATCACCGATAAGGACATTCAGGACACCATCATCGAGATGCTCGATGAGGACTGTTGGCAGCTGATCGTGCCTGCAAAAGTCTACCACGCGATGGAAAAGCGCGGCCGTTGCTGCGGCTGTTTCCCGAATGTCGTCGACATCATCATCCGCACCACCGAGCAATATCACGCCGGCCGGCCCTCGACGGGCGACCAGATTTTTGATTTCATGACCCGCCTCAAACAATTCCATGAAGAAAACAGGAGAGCGGATCTTGAAAGGCGACAAAAAAGTCATCGAGCAGCTTAACGAAGCGCTGTATCTCGAACTCGGTGCCGTCAACCAGTATTGGGTTCACTATCGCCTGCTTGACGATTGGGGCTACACGCTTCTCGCCAAGAAGGAGCGGGCCGAATCCATCGAAGAGATGCAGCACGCCGACAAGCTGGTTTCGCGCATCATCTTCCTCGAAGGCCACCCCAACCTGCAGACGGTTGCCCCGCTTCGCATCGGCCAGTCGGTCAAGGAAGTCCTGGAAGCTGATCTCGCCGGCGAATACGACGCCCGCAAGGCCTACAAAAAATCCCGCGATATCTGTCATGACGCGGGTGATTACGTTTCCATGAAGCTGTTCGAAGAGCTGCTGATCGACGAGGAAGGCCATATCGACTTTCTCGAAACCCAGCTCGATCTGTTCAACAAGATCGGTGCCGAGAAATACGGCCAGCTCAACGCAGCCCCGGCCAACGAAGCCGAATAAGGCTTAACATCTGTCAAAAATGCCCGCCTCGGTTCCGTGGCGGGCATTTTTATGCGTTGCAGACCGGGCCTGGTTCGCCAGGACATTGAGATCGATCCACGATAATCTGGATGCGGCGCGCTTTGGTACTGTATGCGGATATCCAAGCCCTGGCTCCGCAATCTTGCTTGCGGTGGCATCCGCAGTCAGCCCCGCCGGTACCCTGTTGGCACGTGCCGCTCGCCGCCAATTGCCGCATCTCCTTCCCCAAGCGCGTGGCTTTCCACGCCTACCCCTCGTTCGCACTGTGTATCCGTCTGTTTCCCCGGGAACATGATGGGTGTTGCGCCTTTGCCTATAACCATGAGCGTGCAGATTTTTCCGAAAGCAACGTCAGGTTTGTATCAGGGAAACGTCTGAAATATTGCTCACGGAGGGAAAAACATCAGGAATAATTATTAGAGATTTCGAATATTGAAATTTTATACGCAATTGTCCAGGTGCATTTATTCTTGGCGGCCGATTATACTTAAAAGATCGATCGCTCGGTGGCCCTAAAGCGGCAATTGCGTCTTTCAGATACATCAATCGGAGACGAAAATGGCGTATATTACAGGAACTGCGGGTAATGACATATTGCTCGGCAACGATCTGGACGACGATTTCATCATGGCTTTGGCCGGAAACGACAAGATCAATGGAGGCATGGGTGGTGACGGCATTAATGCCGGAGACGGTAACGACACCGCGGACGGGTCGTTTCAACGCGATAGTCTCCAGGGCGACGCTGGCGACGATACCCTGAATGGCAATAGCGGCGATGATTATATCGATGGCGGCGCCGGTAAGGACAAGCTGAACGGTGGCAGCGGTAAAGATATGCTTACCGCCGGTGGGCTGGCAGATGCGGCGGGGGATGTTGCCGACGGTGGTTCTGGTACCGATTTTCTGATTGTCGATTACTCGTCATCGGCGACCAAGCTCAATATCACGATCAAAGACTGGATTACCCCGCAGACGCTGACGGGTGGCATCCAGGCAACCAATGTCGAATCGTTCATGATCACCGGCAGCACGTTCGATGACAAGATCACCGGCGGCAATTATACCGACATGTTTAACGGTGGCACGGGCAACGACACGCTGTCTGGCGGACGCGGTTTTGACATACTGCAGGGGGGGGATGGTAACGATATCCTTTACGGTGGTTATGGTGTCGACTATCTGACGGGTGATGCCGGTAACGACATTCTCTATGGCGAGCAGGGCTTCGATTCTCTGTCCGGAGGGCTTGGAAATGACAAGCTCTATGGCGGTGACAGCTTTGATACGCTCTATGGCGGCGATGGCGCGGACTTTATTTCCGGTGGTACGGGCGATGACTCCATCGCGGGTGATGTCGGAGACGATAAACTTTTGGGTGACACCGGCAATGATACAATCGACGGCGGTGCCGGCAATGATACGATCGACGGAGGCACCGGTAACGATACGATAAGCTATTACTATGGCCAGGGCAAGGACATCATTACCGACGCTGGCGGCAGCGATCGTCTGATCCTGCGCAATTTCTCCGGCAATTTCACGGCCAAGGCCGCAACCGAGGTCAATACGCTGGCAGGCGGAACGACTTTCAAGGGCATGGATCACTACACAATCTATGCGGCGGGTACCGGCGCAAACAAGATCACCACCAGTACCGGCAACGATATCGTTGATGCAGGAGAGGGCAACGACTGGGTCAATGGCGCCGATGGCAACGACTTTGTCGACAGTGGCCTTGGCAAGGATACGGTCTATGGCGGTAACGGTAACGACACCGTCAAGCTTGGCGATGGCGGCTCGGATATCGGTGATGGTGGCGCTGGAACCGATGACGTTACAGTCGATCGTCGTTCGGTAACGGCAAGCCAGATGTTCTCGGTCAGCGGAACCACCGCAACGTTGACGGACGGAACCAGCTTGAAGAATTTCGAGCATTACACGGTGTCGTTCGGCAAGGGCAACGATGTCATCAAGTCTGTCGGTGCAGCGCAGAGCGTTTCCTTCTACGGCTACGACGGCAATGATACGCTTCTCGGGACCAATGGCTCGGATGTGCTCGATGGCGGCAACGGCAATGACACGCTGACGTCCGGGGCGGGTTCGGACTGGATTTATGACAATGGCGGCACCAACGTCATCAAGTCCGGTGATGGATCCGACACCGTTCGCGTCGGCGATGCCTTTAGCGGTGGTGCAATTGGCCACAACACGGTTGATATGGGCACCGGCGATGACAGTTTCTATCGCACCGCGTCGACCGGAAAACTCTCGCTGGACGGCGGCGTGGGCACGGACTTTGCCTCGATCGACTTCAGCAAGTACAGTGCAGGCATCACCTTCAAGCTGGCTGCCAGCGTGACGGCGACCAATGCACCGGTAACGGTCAAGAATGTCGAGCGGGTGGCGCTTGTCGGCGGCACGGGCAACGATGTGTTCACCGGCGGCAATCTGAATGACGATCTGCGGGGCGGCCTCGGCAATGATACGCTGACCGGCGGCGCTGGCAACGACATCATCGATGGCGGTCTCGGCAATGACGTGCTGAGAGGCGGTACCGGCAACGACACGATCTATGGCGACGGCCAGACACTGACCGGCAGCCGGGATACGATCTATGCCGAAGACGGCAACGATCTGGTCTATATGGGGATCGGCGACCGTGCCAATGGTGGTACAGGCACGGACCGGGTCGTCCTCAATGTCTCGGAACAGACGAAGGATATTGCCTTTACCTTCTCCAACGGCACCGTCAACGTCGATGCTGCAACGTCGTTCGCCGCTTTCGAGGCACTCGACTATATCGGCAGCAAGGGCAAGGATACGGTGACGGGCAGCGGTCTTGACGACAAGCTCGATGGCCGCGCCGGCAATGATATCCTGAGGGGCGGAAACGGCAACGACACGCTTGAGGATGGCGCGGGGAGCGACCAGCTGTTCGGCGATGCCGGCAATGATTCGCTCACCCGGACGGATACAATCGGCAAGGATGTCTTCGACGGCGGCGCGGGTACGGATACGCTGTCGTTCCGGGAAGGAGCAACGTCTGTCGTTCTTGATCTGACGACCCAGGCCAAGAACAAGGGGCTTGCGCTCGGGCTGACGGTCAAGAATATCGAAATCGTCGAAGGAAGCGCCAGCGACGATGACATTCGCGGCGATGCCAATGCCAATACTTTCTACGGCAACGGATCCGACGACGTGCTTGATGGCCGCGATGGTAACGATACGCTTGTCGGCGGTGCCGGCGACGATTGGCTGACGGGTGGCAAGGGCAATGACAGGTTCGTCTTCGACCTCGATGGCCGTGATGGCGAGGGTGATGTCATCACCGACTTTACCCGCGGCCAGGACAAGCTCGTGATCGACAAAAGCGATTACAATATCGGAACGGGCGACACGGCGGTGACGCTCGTCGTCGGGGCCGACCCGGTGGCGACCAGCACAAAGGGTACGTTCCTGTTCGAAAGCGACAATGGCCGCCTGTGGTTCGATGCCGACGGCAAGGGCACGGAGGCCGACCTCGAACTCGTTGCCATCCTGCAGAACGTCAAGACGTTATCGACAAGCGATTTCGCCTTCATCTGACGTTGACGGCACAGCTTGAGAAGGCGTCCGCCCCGGAATTCCGGGGCGGACGTCGAACGTTGGATGGGTTTATGGTGTTGGCAGCTCTATCTATCGTGCGTGTACACTGCCGGACAGGTGTCCGAATGCCGCCACGACATCGTCGTAAACTTGGCGCTTGAATGTCACGATCAGCTCCGGCAGCGCCTGCATCGGTTTCCAGGCCCATTCGTCGAATTCCGGCTCATGGCCGCCCGGCGGCGGGTTGATGGCGATCTCGGATTCGTCGCCTTCAAAACGGAAGGCGAACCAGCGTTGGGTCTGGCCGCGATACTTGCCCTTGAGACCGATACCGATCAGATGAGGAGGCAGGTCGTAGTTGATCCAGTCAGGCGCTTCGCCGAGCAGCGAAACGGTGGTCATGCCGGTTTCCTCATAAAGCTCGCGATAGGCCGCCTTCAGCGGGTCCTCGCCCTTGTCGATGCCGCCCTGTGGCATCTGCCAGAGCTGTGCCGAGCCGTCATATTCGGAATTGCCGATCGGAATACGCCGCCCGGCCCAGACGAACCCCTCCCGGTTGAGCACCATGATCCCGACGCAGGGGCGATACGGCAGGTCGGCCGCCTTTACCGGTTTCGATTCCTTGCTCATATGCTTGCCCCTTGCCTGTCTGCCCTGCGCGCCGTCGCAATGGAGTTCGCGCGGCTCAATCCTACGTTATTGTTGTTGCGGATCCTTGACGAGCGCCGATACGCCGACAAATTCGATGCCGCGCGTGCTCGCCTCGTCCATCCACTGCGAAATGGCTGCGACGCTTTCATCAAAGGCTGATGCAACGCCGATCGCACCGCCATTGCGCCTGGCGATGCGCTCGAGTTCGTCGAGTTTCTTCAGGATTGCGGTGCGGTCGATCTGGTCATCGACGACCATGTCGGCAAATCCGTGCGGTACGCCAAGGGTTTCGGCCAGCGTTCCAGTCAGTGTCTGTGCCGATGTCGCGTCATCGAGGAAAAGCAGCCCGCGCCTGCCGATGTCGCGCATGACCGGCTCCAGCGCGTCGGCATCCGAGAGAAAACGCCCGCCAAGAAAATTCATGATGCCGGTATAGTTGGTGATCTGCGCCAGCGAATAGTGCAGTTCCGACAGGTTTTTCTTGGCATCCAACCCGACACGCAGCGTATGTGGGCCGGGATTGTTATCCGGGTAGTCAAACGGCTCGAACGGCACCTGCAGCAGAACTTCATGGCCGGTCCGGCGGGCCTCTTGCATCCAGCGCTGAAGACTGTTGCCGGTCGCGGCAAAGGCCATGGTGACGTCGGGGGACAGCTGACGCAGGGCATTCTGCGTACCGGTCTGGCTCAGCCCGAGGCCGCCGACGACCAGTGCGATACGGATACCGCGGGCGCCGGACCACGGGCGCGCATATTGATCCATTGGCCGCAGGCCCTCGGGACCGGTGATTGGCAGCCGCCCCTCCGGGCTGTCTTCCAAAAGGTCGTCATTCGGGAAGGTCGCCAGGCGTGGGTCCTGCCCCTTGGTGCGACCGACTTCGATGAAGGCAGGCCCGTCTCCATCACGCTGCTTGGGTGAGAACTTGGTGACGACGGAGCCGTTATCCGTCAACGTTTCCTCGACATGGGCACCGGACAGCGCACCGCTTGTCTTCTGTTGCTTGAGCTTCGCAGCGTTCGGATCCACCGCGGCCTTATCGCCCGGCGGCGTGGCATCTGCCACCGTCTGTGCATCCGGCGGGGCGATCAGACCGGTCGGTTTCACAACGGTCCATGCGGAAATACCGATCAGCGCCAAGGCACAGACGCCAAGCGCGATGCGGCCGAATGTCAGGCGCGATTTTTCAGCTTTGAAGGTGCGCGTCTTGCGATTTTGACCAAGAGGAGCGTTGAGATCTGTTCCCAAGAGGGCCTCTATCGATCGGAGTTGCGATGGCGGAAACCCTTGGATCAAGGCGTTCCCTTAAGAATCGAAACCGCCGCCCGGCCGGAGCCAGGCGGCGAAGAGCATCATGCTATCCGCTTTTCAGCGGATGTTACGGCTTCAGCTCGGCCTTTTCCGGATTGGCCGGGAAGGCAGGGTCCGTCTTCTTGCCGCGCAGAAGGTCAAGTGCATAATTCAACTGCAGGTCGTCCTTGGTTTCCGGTGGCACGTAAGCAACCGAGCCGGAGCCTTCTTCGTTTTCACTCTGGCCCTTGATATGGCCACGCAGGCTGGACTCGCTTGTCGTTTCGACCTTGCCGAGCAGTTCCGGCGGCAGCGGCTGTTCGACCTTGATATCAGGCGAGATGCCGGTGCCCTGGATCGATTTGCCGGATGGCGTGTAATACAGCGCCGTTGTCAGACGCAGCGCGCCGGCTTCACCGAGCGGGATGATCGTCTGCACCGAGCCCTTGCCGAACGAACGCGTGCCGAGAACGGTGGCGCGCTTCAGGTCCTGCAGGGCGCCGGCAACGATTTCCGATGCCGAAGCCGAACCGCCGTTGACGAGAACGATCACCGGCTTGCCATCGGTCAGGTCGCCCGGTGTCGCATTGAAGCGGCGCGTTTCGTCAGGGTTGCGGCCGCGGGTCGAAACCACTTCGCCACGTTCCAGGAAGGCGTCGGAGACGTTGATCGCCTGGTCAAGCAGGCCGCCCGGGTTGAGGCGCAGATCGAGCACATAGCCCTTCAGCTTGTCGGCCGGAACCTGCGCCTTGATCTTCTCGATGGCATTCTTCAGGTCGTCATAGGTCTTTTCCGTGAAGGAGATGACGCGGACATAACCGACATCGTCTTCCGTGCGGAACTTGACGGCGCGCACGGCAATGATGTCGCGGATGATCGTCAGTTCGATCGGCTTGTCAGCGCCCTTGCGCAGGATGGTCAGCTTGATCGGCTTGCCGACCGCACCGCGCATCTTGTCGACTGCTTCCTCAAGCTTGAGGCCGCGCACGTCGGCGCCGTCGATCTTCGAAATGAAGTCGCCGGCGAGAACGCCAGCCTTGGCGGCCGGTGTATCGTCGATCGGGCTCGTCACCTTGACGAGATCGTCTTCCATGGTGACTTCGATGCCGAGACCGCCGAATTCACCCTTGGTCTGGGTGCGCATGTCTTCGGCGTCGGTCGAATTCATGTAGCTCGAATGAGGATCGAGCGAGGAGAGCATGCCGTTGATGGCATTCTCAATCAGCTTGTCGTCCTGCGGCGGTGTCACGTATTGCGCACGCACGCGCTCGAAAACGTCGCCGAAAATCGATAGTTCGCGATAGGTCGACGGATTGGCCGCGACGGCCGGGACGATGGAGGAATATACAACGCCCGTGGCCGCTGCACCCATGAGTGCCCCGACCAGAACAAGTGACGTTCTACGAATCATTGCGTGCCTTTCCGGTGTCTGCTGCGGTCCACCATGGTCGGGAATCAACCGGTTTTCCGTCTTTCCTGAATTCAATGTAAAGCGTCGGACGTTCGGTTTCCAGCGCCAATGCAGTGGCACTGGCCACTCTTTTGTTACCCATCGTACCCAGCGGTTCGCCGGCAACGACGAACTGTCCCTGCTGCACCGTCACACCCTCCAGGCCCGATAGAACGACATGATAGCCGTCGCCGGGATTGAGGATGATCATCTGGCCGTAGCTGCGAAACGTGCCGGCAAAAACGATCCAGCCGTCCGAAGGCGCCGTCACCAAAGCCCCGGCATTGGTCGCAAGCATGATGCCCTGAAGCGAATGCCCCGTGCCGTCGGCGTCGCCGAACTTGCGCAGGATCGATCCGGCAACGGGAAGCGCGAGCTTTTTCTGCAGGTCCGAAAACGCATATGCAGGCGCAATACGGTTTTTGTCGGGCGTCGTGCTGTTTGCCAGTTCGCGGGCCTCGTTGCGCTGTGCTTCCGACATCAACCGGCGGTTTTCTTCTTCGGCCTTGGCGGCGGCCGCTGCATCGCGAACGGAAGCGATTTCGCTCTCGATCGAGCCGATCAGTCCTTCGAGGCTGGTCGCTTGCGTGGCAAGCTGCTCGGCCTTGTGACGTTCGGAGGCAAGTTCGGTGGCGCTGCGCTGCTTGAGTTTTTCCTTTTCGGCAATCAGCATGTTCATGCGCCGCTCTTCCTCAAGCCGCGCCGTCATGTCGTCACCGAGCGCCTGTCTTTGCGCGACGATATCCTTGCGAACGCCGGCAAGGGCCTTGAGGTCCGCCGCAAGATTCTCGGTTTCGTGGCGGATGCCGGGCACGACGGCCCCCAGGAGAATGGCACTGCGGACGGAGGCAAGCGCGTCTTCCGGTGTCACCAGTAGTGCCGGCGGGGGATTTCGCCCCATGCGCTGCAGCGCCGCAAGCACCTCCGCAAGCACGCCGCGCCGCGCCCGCAGCGACGCATGTACGGCATCTTCCTTGGTGCGCAAGATATTCAGCTTGTCTTCGCCATCGACAATCTGCTGTTCCAGCGCTTTGCGCTTGCTGGCAGAATCGACCAGCGCTGTGCGCAGCGATTCGTTGGTTTTCTCAATCTCGGCAATACTTGCCTGCAATTCCGCCGCACGGTCGTTGGACAGCGTGATGGTTTTCGAAAGGGCTTCCAGCTCGCCGCGGGTGCTGTCGCGCTTGAGTGTCAGGTCGGCGGCCGGATCGACAGGGACTTGCTGCTGTTCGGGAGAAGCTTGCGAGCTCTGATCGGGAGTTTCGGGAGCCTGGGCTGCGGCGGCGGTGGCAAAAAGAACAGTGGCGGCGAAAAAGCCCGCACGAAAGCAGAGCCATCCGGCTCTTCCCGGCTGCCATTCCCGTCCCTGCCTTGCTGCACCCGTCGTCATTGCGCCGTTCGCCATCAACCGCCTATTTTAGCAAAAACCCTACGCTGATTTGGCCGTTCTCGCCAACAGCCATTCCCGGCAATTGCGGCATCGGGATGGCGATGATCGTTCACACCCGGTGATACGGATGGCCGGACAGGATTGTAACGGCGCGATAGAGCTGTTCAGCGATGAGGATACGCACCAATTGGTGCGGCCAGGTCATTTTGCCAAGGCAAATGACGGCGTCGGCCTTGGCGTGAAGGGCGGGATCAAGCCCGTCGGCGCCGCCGATGGCAATCATGATGTCACGCTTGCCGCTGTCGCGGAAGGAGCCGATCAGGGATGCGAAGCCTTCGGAATCCAGCGCCTTGCCACGTTCGTCGAGCAAGATCAGCAGGCTGGCATCCGGCAGGGATTTTTCGAGCAGGACCGCCTCTTCCCGTTTGCGCGTATCTGCGCTCGATCCGCGGCTTTCGGGAACTTCGGTAACGCGCGAAAGCTCGAGACCGATAGCGGGGCCGGCCTTGGAAAAACGATCGAGATAGCGAGCCGCGAGGTCCTTTTCCGGGCCAGCCTTGAGGCGCCCGACAGCAAAAAGACCAACCCGCATGTCATTTTCCTAATTCTTAGTGCGCCGGCAACGCGCCATCGTTCTATCAGACAATGGGACACATATTCTTCCCTGCCAGCGGGGCGCTGGTACCAGACACCATTCTGCAAATGGCCGCAATCGATAGCCTGTCCTGCACGGCCATTGCAGGATCCAAATGTGTCACCGCTGCTCTAGCACCCTGCCGGGGCGCCAAAGGCTCAGTGCAAAGTGCCGTCTTCCATGTCCGGCGCGGCCCACATCTTTTCGATGTTGTAGAACTCGCGGATTTCCGGACGGAATACGTGGACGATGATGTCGCCGCCGTCGATCAGCACCCAATCGCCGGTCTCCAGACCTTCGACACGGGCATTGCCCTGGCCACCATCCTTGAGGTCGGTGATCAGGTGATCGGCGATCGCCATGACATGCCTGCTCGACCGCCCCGAGACCACAACCATGTAGTCCCCAAGCGCCGATTTGCCGGCAATGTTGATGGTGACAATATCTTCTGCCTTTGAGTCCTCGAGGCTACCGAGAACCAGCTGAAGAGCACGGGCAGCGGCTTCATCGCTGCGTTCCGGGCTTTGCGGGAAAATGCGGGTGATATTTCCCTTCGCGTGTACTGTTGTCAGGGTTTTTCCTTTCCAGGTGAACAGAACAGGCATGATGCGATTCGAATGTCGGTCGAGCCGCACCCTAAATGTAGGCACCAATACCCTAAGGTTTCAAGACATGAGAAATAAATGACGTTTATTCATTGCTTATATGCACTCATGTTTTCGCCCGCAGCGCTGTAGAGCTGAGCGGCGAGCGCGGTCCGTGAATGAAGGTCCAGGCGGGAGCCTTACGCCAGGCGAGGCTTGCTGCGTGGGCTTCGTCAACACGTGCGTAGTCAAAGGTTTTCGCCATCTTCGAGGATAGATAGGACAAGGTATCGCCCGGGCGGTCGATGACGGCGATCGGGAAGGTGCAGGCGATCTTCTGCCAGTCCTGCCAGAGATGGAAATTCTTCAGATTGTCGGCACCCATGATCCAGACGAAATGAATGCCGCGGTTTCGCTCGCGGATTTTTTCAAGCGTACGTGCCGTGTAGCTCTGGCCGAGCGATTGCTCGAACGCCGTCACCTTGATGCGCGGATCGTGGGTGATTTTTTCGCTGAGCGCGATGCGTTCGGGAAGCGGAGCGAGATGATTGCGGCTTTTCAGCGGATTGCCGGGTGTCACCATCCACCACAGTTGTTCCAGACCAAGCCGGCGCAGGGCGATATCGGCGACGAGCACATGGCCGTCATGCGGCGGATTGAACGAGCCACCAAACAGTCCGACGGTCATGCCGTTTTCGACATGGGGCATTTTCAGGTAGAACGGATCGACGTCGCCCGGCTGCACCTTAAGGCCGGACCTGACCGGTGCCGCGCACCCTGTATTTGAACGAGGTCAGCTGCTCGACGCCGACCGGCCCGCGCGCGTGCATCTTGCCAGTGGCGATACCGATCTCACCGCCCATGCCGAACTCGCCGCCATCGGCAAACTGTGTCGAGGCGTTGTGCAGCAGGATGGCGGAATCGACTTCGGCGAAGAAGCGCTCGACGACGGCGGGATCTTCGGCAATGACGGCTTCCGTATGGGCCGAGGACCAGGACGAAATATGATCGATTGCGCCCGCAATGCCGTCGACCAGCGTCACCGAAATGATCGCATCGAGATATTCCGTTGCCCAGTCTTCCTCGGTGGCGGCAATCAGGCCTGGAACCATGGCGCGGATGTCTTCGCTGGCGCGGACTTCGCAACCGGCATCACGCAGGGCGGTGATCAGCGGCAGGACGAATTTATCCTTCGCCTTGCGATCGATCAGCAGGGTTTCGGCCGAGCCGCAGATACCGGTGCGGCGCATCTTGGCATTGACGACGATCTTTTTCGCCATGTCCAGATCGGCGGAAGCATCGACATAGACGTGGCAAAGGCCTTCCAGATGGGCAAAGACCGGCACACGGGCCTCATTCTGCACCCGGGCGACAAGGCTCTTTCCGCCGCGCGGAACGATGACGTCGATGGAGCCGCCAAGACCGGTCAGCATGGCGCCGACGGCCGAACGGTCGGCGACCGGCACCATCTGGATCGCATGCACTGGAAGTCCGGCATCCTTCAGGCCCTGCACCATGCAGGCATGGATCGCTTGCGATGAATGCAGGCTGTCCGAGCCGCCGCGCAGGATCACGGTATTGCCTGCCTTCAGGCAGAGCGCACCGGCATCGGCCGTGACGTTCGGCCGGCTTTCATAGATGACGCCGATGACGCCAAGCGGCGTACGCACGCGTTCGATATGCAGGCCGTTGGGGCGATCCCACTCGGCGATGACATCACCAACGGGATCGGGCAGCTCGGCGATTGCCCGGCTGGCATTGGCCATGTCGAGAACTCGGGTTTCCGACAAGGTCAGCCGATCGAGAAAGGATGCAGCGACGCCGGTTTCACGGGCGTTTTCGAGGTCGAGTGCATTGGCGGCGAGGATGTCGTCCTTGTGGGCGACGATATTGCTGGCCATGCTGATGAGGGCCGCATGTTTGCGTTCGGCCGACGCCGTGGCAAGAGGTCGACTGGCGGCGCGGGCCTGGCGGCCGATCACCGCCATCAATTCCTGGATTTCCTTCTTCCGCGCATCGTCAAGCATGAGCGTCGCTCCTCACTGCATCCGTCTCCCGCTTGGCGGACACGGTCATCACCATGTCGTCGCGATGCACCATCGCGGCGCGTCCCGCATAACCGAGGATAACGGCAATTTCCGCCGATTTCCTTCCGGTGATCTGACGGGCTTCGTCGGCATCGTAACCGGCCAGTCCCCGGGCAATCTCGCGGCCTTCCGCACTGAGGATGGCAATCGTATCGCCGCGGCTGAATGATCCCGTCACCTGGCGAACACCGGCCGGAAGCAGGCTCTTGCCGGAGCGAAGCGCTGTTTCGGCACCAGCGTCGATGGAGAGGCTGCCAGCCGGCAGCAACTGCCCGGCGATCCATGTTTTGCGCGCAGTGACCGGCGAACCGGAGGGGGCGAACCAGGAGGAGCGGGCACCTTCATCGATCGCCGAAAGCGGATGATCGACTTTGCCCGATGCAATAATCATGGCGCAGCCTGCGCCGGTGGCAATCTTGCCGGCATCGATCTTCGTGCGCATGCCACCGCGCGACAGTTCGGACGCGGCACCCCCGGCCATTGCCTCGATCTCGGGCGTGATCTCGGCGATCGTTTCAAGGAAACGCGCATCGGGATCAAGATACGGTGGAGCGGTGTAGAGCCCGTCGATATCGGAAAGAAGCACCAGCAGATCGGCGCCGGTCATGGTGGCGACGCGGGCGGCGAGCCGGTCATTGTCACCATAGCGGATTTCAGTGGTGGCGACGGTGTCGTTCTCGTTGATGATCGGCACGGCGCCCATCTTCAAAAGCTGGCTGATCGTGGCGCGGGCGTTGAGATAACGGCGGCGCTCTTCGGTATCACCGAGCGTCAACAGAATTTGTCCGGCAACGATCTCGTCCGCCGACAGGCTTTCGGACCAGGCTCGGGCAAGCGCGATCTGGCCGACAGCTGCGGCTGCCTGGCTTTCCTCAAGCTTCAGCGCACCGGGCGCGAGATCGAGCACCGAGCGGCCGAGCGCAATGGCCCCGGAGGAGACGACGAGAACCTCGATGCCCTTGGCTCTCAGTGCTGCAATATCGGCGCACATGGCGTTCAGCCACTGCTTCTTCAGGCCCGTCTTGCGATCCACAAGCAGGGCGGAGCCGATCTTGATCACAATCCGGCGGTATTTTTCCAGCGGTTTGCGGTGCGGCGTCATGTCAGTCTTCGTCCACCGGGGTTTGCGCGGCAACGATGATATCGCGCAACGCGCGCAGCGTTTCTGTCATGCCGGTGCCGACAACAGCCGACAACAGCAGCGGCGTCTGGCCGCTGGCCTTGGCCAGCGCCTTCTGCTTCTTCTTCAACTCGGCGGGGTCGAGAATATCGATCTGCGACAGCGCAACAATTTCCGGCTTACCGGTCAGCTCGCCGCCATAGGCCTCCAGCTCATGCTTGACCGTCTTGTAGGCCTTACCGACATCCTCTTCCTGCGCGGAAACAAGATGCAGTAGCACGCGAGTGCGCTCGACATGGCCGAGGAACCGGTCGCCGAGACCGACGCCATCATGGGCGCCCTCGATCAGGCCCGGAATGTCAGCCAGGATGAATTCGCGGCCGTCGATCGTCGCGACACCAAGGTTCGGGTGCAGCGTCGTGAACGGATAGTTGGCAATCTTTGGACGGGCGCGGGTCACCGTTGCCAGGAAGGTCGATTTACCGGCATTCGGCAGACCGACCAGACCGGCATCGGCAATCAGCTTGAGCCGTAGCCAGATGGTCTTTTCCTCGCCTTCGAGGCCCGGATTGGCCCAGTTCGGCGCCTGATTGGTCGACGATTTGAAATGCGTGTTGCCGAAACCGCCGTTGCCACCGGCGGCCAAGCGAAAGCGCTGACCCTCGGCGATCATGTCGACGATCATCGTCTCAGAGTCTTCCTCGAAGATTTGGGTACCGACCGGAACCTTCAGCGTCACGTCGGCGCCACCGGCGCCCGTGCGGTTGCGGCCCATGCCGTGAATACCGGTGCCGCCCTTGAAATGCTGCTGGAAGCGGAAATCGATCAGCGTGTTGAGGCCGTTGACGGCCTCCACCCAGACATCGCCGCCACGGCCGCCGTCGCCGCCATCCGGGCCGCCGAATTCGATGAATTTCTCGCGCCGGAACGACACAGCGCCAGCTCCGCCGTCGCCGGACCGGATATAGACTTTTGTTTCGTCAAGAAATTTCATCGCACTGCCATCTGTTTGGTGTATTTGCCGCCACAATTGCCGCCATCGATATAGGCGCATGCCCCGGAGGTCAAAGAATATCGTGAAGTTTTTGAGCTATAACATCCAGTACGGCGTCGGTCTCGACGGCCGTTTCGATCCCGAACGCATTGCCAGAAGTCTTGAAGGCGCCGATGTGATCGCGCTGCAGGAAGTGACGCGGAATTTTCATCGCAACGGTCATGCCGATCTTCCCGCCATTTTCAGCGATCTGATGCCGCAATACTTTTCCACCTTCTGGCCCGCCTGCGAGATCGATGCCGGATCGGCGATCGAGAACGGCCGTGCCGTCGAGCGCCGTTTCCAGTTCGGCAACATGATCCTGTCGCGCTTTCCGATTGCCGCGACCCGCCTTATTCCGCTGCCGCGCACCCGCACGATTTCGCCGATGAACCTGCAACGCGGCGCCGCCGAAGCGCTGATCCTCACCCCGTCCGGTCCGTTGCGGGTCTATTCGGTCCATCTCGACCATGCCTATCCGGCCGAACGGATCGCCCAGATCGCTTATCTCAAGGAGAAGGCGGTGTCTTATTCGCGCGAAGGCGGCGCCATGACCGGCGGCGGCGATTTCGGCTTTGCCGAGCTGCCGCATCCCGACGACTTCGTACTGATGGGCGATTTCAACATGGAACCGGAAGGGCCGGAATACTGCGCGATGACCGGCTCGCGCGATGCCTATTACGGCCGCTCGCTGCGGCTGGAAAACCCGGTAGACACGCTGGCGCATCTCGGCCGGCTGACGCCTGAAAGCTACAGCTGGATCAATCCCGCCGATCATCAAAGGCGCATGCATCTCGACTATTGTTTCCTCAGTGCCGGCCTTGCGCCACGATTGAGACATGCCTGGATCGATACGGAGGCCGCCGGCTCGGACCACCTGCCTGTCGGCTTCGAACTGGAATAATGCCAGAGAAAAGGCCCGCGGCTTTGTTGCTGCGGGCCTTCGTTGGTTTTTATGGCGTGCGCAGCGCACCCGCTGTGATGCTGGTCTCGATATGGCTGACCATGCCGTTGCGCGCCAGCGAATAGACCTGGCTGCAGCCGGTGATCTCGAAGCCGAGCTTCTTCTGCAGCTTCAGCGACCCGGCATTGTCGGCAAAGACACCGGAATGCAGGACGGTCGCCGGCATGCGCCGGAAGAAGCGTTCCATCGCCGCATGCGCTGCCTCGCTGGCATAACCGCGGTTCCAGTAGTAGCGGTTCAGCCAGTAGCCGAGATGCCATTGGCCGTGCATGAGCTCGATGCCGATGCAGCCGATATGGACATCGTCGCCGGTGGTGATCGCCAGCGTCCAGCCGGCAATCAGCCCGGAGCCCTGACGGACCAGCCAGTCGCGTGCGTCCTGCCGGTGATAGGGCACAGGCACTCGCGCCAGCATGCGCGAGACCTGAAAGTCGGCAAGCGATTCCGCCACCGCATCGGCGTCGGACAGCTTGTGCGGACGCAGGATCAGCCGGGCGGTTTCGATGACGGGGCAGGGGCCTGGATCGGGACGAACAGCGATCTTTGGCCGTTCGCGCAGGTGAGCGGTCATCTCAGACCTCCCCAGCTACGCAACGACATCCAGGTCTTGCGATCGAGCCGGTACCATTCGACCGACATCATGCCACCCAGAGCCAGGCTGTCGACCATACCGGAGCCCTGGAACTGGAAGCCGCATTTCTGGATGACCCGCCGCGAAGCGACGTTCATGACCCGGCAGCGCGCATCGATCTGGTCGATGTCGCGGGTGCGGAAGGCCATGTCGGTCAGCGCCTGGGCTGCCTCTGTGGCGTAGCCCTTGTTCCAGTGCGGTTCGCCCAGCCAGTAGCCGAGTTCGGCCGTCTTGCCATCGGGATGTGGTTCGATACCGCAGCACCCCAGAAATGCGCCATTATCCGCTTTGGTAATCGCATAGACGCACTTGCCAATCGTGCCCGTCTTCGTACGGCGTACGAAATCCGCGGCATCGGCCACCGTATACGGGTGCGGCATGCGCGAAACCATGGTGGCGATATTGGCGTTGTTGGCAAGATGGGCAAGGGCGTCGATATCGTCTTCGTGGGGCGCGCGCAAAACGAGCCGGGGCGATAACAATATCGGGCAATCGGTCCTTGACCGTTGTGGCCGCAGCCGTTCCTGAGAAGATTCCAGGGAATCTTCCCGGGGAGACCGTGATTGGCTCTCCCTCAACAGTTCGCTTTGCATGTTCAGTCCTCCAAGACGTGAAAAAGGGGAGATCGGGCATCGCCCCATCTCCCCTTTTGGTCTTGGCCTGAACGGATAAGCGCCAGCCGGGTCGATGAGACGCCGGCTGTTTTAGAGCGCTACCGGCTTATTCCGCTGCTTCGGCTTTCGGCATTACAGACACGTACACGCGGCCATTGGCCTTCGTACGGTAGTTCACGTTGCCGGCCGTAAGTGCAAAAATGGTGTGGTCCTTGCCGAGGCCGACATTGGCGCCCGGATGCCACTGGGTTCCGCGCTGACGCAGAATGATGTTGCCCGGAATGACGACTTCGCCACCGAACTTCTTCACGCCGAGGCGCTTGGACTGCGAATCGCGACCGTTGCGCGAGGAACCGCCAGCTTTTTTATGTGCCATGGATGTTCTCCTTTAAACCTTGGATCCGTTGTCTCAGTTTGCGGCTTCAGCGGCAGCGTCGTCGGACTTCTTGGAAGCCTTCTTCGCCTTCGCGCCGGCAGCAGCAGCGATGTCCAGGATGCGGACAGTCGTGTTGTGCTGGCGGTGACCGCGGGTACGCTTCGAGTTCTGGCGGCGGCGCTTCTTGAAGGCGATGACCTTCTTGGCGCGGCCATGTTCCACAACTTCGGCGCTGACGACGGCACCTTCGACAAACGGAGCACCGATGGTTGCATCGGCGCCGACGCCGACCATCAGGATCTCGGTGAATTCAATCTTGTCGCCTGCGGCGCCTTCCAATTTTTCAATCGTCAGAACGTCGTTGGCTGCCACGCGGTACTGTTTACCGCCGGTCTTGATGACTGCGAACATTTTTTATCCTTTCATGTTCGTTCCGGCTCTTCGATCAAGTCGAGGCCGTCTTTTTCTTCAGTCGGACGATGACAAGGCCTTGTCAGCCTTGCCGGTGAAACGGGCCAATAAAAACCCGGCGCGGTGAGGGCATGCCACACCACTTCGAGTTCGCGAATTACGGGAAGCCGGCAAAACTGTCAAGAAGAAAGGCGCGGATGAGCCTGATTTTCCTTGATCCACCCTCTTGCCATCGCCAAAAACTGCCGCTATGAACCGCGTCGCGCTACGGCGCCGACCAGCATATCCGGAGAGGTGGCAGAGTGGTCGAACGCACCGCACTCGAAATGCGGCATACCTGCAAGGGTATCGTGGGTTCAAATCCCACCCTCTCCGCCACTCTGACTATTTCATCGTTGGCTGCCCCCAATCCTACTAGTCTTTGTGACTGCGGGCACGGGCGATCCTTGTTTTCGAGCAGGCCAACATTTGCCTCGGGATCGAGTTCTTTCGGTAAGTCGCGATTCTCAGAGCTCAATCCGCGAAGTTCCTGTTGACCGCCCTTGTAACTTTGCGCCGTGCTTGTTGCTGTCTTTCAATGTCCCTTCGGATTTTCAATATCCGCATGCCAGTTTCGGTTGCGACAAATCGTGGGATGTTTTTGACAGCCAATGGATGAACGGTGCCGCCCGGGTAATCCGGGTCGTGCAGAGTTCAGGCTGGACAATCTCGAAATCCAAATATGAGGCTTTCGCAACTGCTCCCCCCTTGAGTCGCCGGCTCGCTGTTTATGTGACGTCGGTCACCGTTGCTGGTGTGCGTGATGCTCATCCTTGCGGAGGTGGCGGGGCGTGCCATCTCAAGCGGTCTTTACTGGATGGTCCTATTGCGCAGTCGGCCGCGCGGTTTAGAGGCACGTTTCCTGTGCTCTGAAGAAGGCTTGGCGAATTTTCATTCCTGCGCCGTAAGGCGCGCGAAATACCCATATGCAGGTTTTGTATTCATATAAGAAGTGATTTTACCTTCCCTTGTCTTTCTTCGGCGCCTGGTGCGTACGGTGTGGCCTGGATGTGCAGTTGACGTCCACAAATCATTCTCTTATAACTTTTTTATTCGCATATGAATTATGCCTGAAGAGGAGTTCAGGCTAAGGGAGGGTCTCATGAAGGCAGTCATGCTTGCGTCCGTTATGGCCGCATTGTCGTTTTGCGGCGTCGCGTCGGCTCAGGAGTACAATCTGCGCTTTTCGACATCGCAGGTTAATCCGAACGAGCCGATCGTGAAGGCGATGAAGCTCTATGCCGAGCGTGTCGGTGAGCGGTCAGAGGGCCGGATCGCCATCACGGTCATGACCGGCGACCAGTTGGGAGCGCAGAAGAAGGTCAACGAGATGGTCATGAGCGGCGCAAACCTGCTCAGCGCGACCGATTATGGGCAGCTCGGCCAGTTTGAGCCCGATATGTCCATTCTCGCCGGCCCTTACGTCTATCCAAGCCTCGAAGCGAGCAACAAGCTGTTTTCCTCGGATGTCTACAAAGAACTGTCCGCCAAGCTTGAGGCGCAAGGTATCAAGATCCTGATGCCGAATGGCCTTTTCGGCTATCGCCACATCATCGCCAACAAGGCTATTCGCACCCCCGCCGATCTGGCCGGTGTCACCATCCGCGTTCCCTCCTCGCCAATCATGATGGCGACGTTCGCCACCTACGGCGCACGTCCGACGGAACTGCCCTGGGGCGATGTTTACAACGGGCTCCAGTCCGGTGTCGTCGATGCGGCGGAAGGTCCGTTTGGGTCGATCGCCGGTTCCAAGCTCAATGAGACGCGCAAGGTCATTTCCAAGACCGGCCATCAGGCGATGTTCACCGCCTGGGTCGCGTCCGCCCAATTTTTCAACGGCCTGCCGGAAGATCTGCAGAAGATCATGACCGAGGAGGGCCAGAAAATTGCCATCGACCTGACGAAAATGACGCTCGAGACCGATGACGTCTACGCCAAGCAATTGGCCGATGCCGGTGTGGACATCATTTCCGATGTCGATATTCCTGCCTTCGTCGAAGCCTCCAAGGCTGCCTACGGCAAGGTTCCGAACCTGACGCCCGGCATGTTCGAGCGTATCCAGGACGCCATGAAATAAAACAGCCGGCCAGCGGGGCACTGGTCCGGCTGGCCATTTCTGTCGCGTCGGGGGATATCATGAACAGTTTTACCGAAACCAGCGGCGATGGCCCGCTGCTCAGTCTTCGCCGTGCCGATGAAGCGATCGGTGTCGCTGCTTTGATCGTCGTCGTCTTTTCGATCCTTTGGGGTGTCGTCAGCCGTTACATCTTTCCGCAGCCGGCGGCCTGGACATACGAGCTTGCCATCCTTGCATTTTCCTACCTGGTGTTTTTTGGTGCGATCACCGGCGTCCGTCTCGGAACACATGCGGCCATCGATGTGCTTGTGACGGCGCTCCCCGACCGCTGGCAGACTGCCATCCGCTGGTTCAACTATGTGCTTCTCGCTGCATTTTTCATCCTGATGACCGTTCTCTTCCTTTGGCAGGCCTGGACATCGCGGCACGTGCACACGATCGCCCTCGATCTGTCACGCAGCTTCGCCTACGGCCCGCTGGCGCTCGCCTCGGCAGGCATGCTGCTCCAGCATCTGCTTGTTGAGCGGCCGTGGCGCCCGAGAACGCACCGAAACGTGGATTCGATCATATGACCTTTTTCCATCTTGCTGGGCCGTCCCTTCTCGTTGCTATCCTTTTCCTGCTTTCGACGCCGATCACCTGGGCCATGGCCATCGGCGCGCTCGCCTTTTTCTTCTTGAACATGGACATGATCCCCTTGTCCAATTTCGCGCAGGAAATGGCTGAAGGCAGCCAGTCGGTTTCCCTGCTGGCGCTTCCCCTGTTCGTTCTGGCCGGCTGTATCATGAACGCGTCCGGCATCACGCGGCGCCTGCTCAACCTGGCCGATGTCTTGGTTGGCCACATGACCGGTGCGCTCGCTCAGATGTGCACCGTGCTTGCGACGCTTCTCGGCGGCCTCACGGCGTCGGCCAATGCCGACGCCGCGATGCTCGCCAAGACGCTCGGCGTGCAGATGGCCGAGCGCGGCTACAGCCGCGCCTTTGCTGCGGTGATCACCTCGTCGGCGGCTGTCATCACCAGCCTCATTCCGCCGTCCATCGGGCTGATCGTCTATGGCTTTCTGGCGGAAACCTCGATCGGCCGGTTGTTTGCCGCCGGTGTCGTTCCCGGGCTCGCTCTTGCCCTTGGCCTTATGATCACCACGTTTTTCATCGCCAAGAAACGCGGCTACAAGTCGTTGCGCGAGAAAAGGGCGAGCGGCGCCGAGGTCAGGGCTGCGCTGATTGACGGTCTCTGGGCTCTGTCCATTCCGGTCGTGATCTTTGCGGGAACGCGCTATGGCCTGTTCACCACAACCGAGGCCGGCGCGGTCGTCGTTGTCTATGTGCTGTTCGTTGCCATCTTCGGCTACCGGGAATTCACCATCCGCCAGATACCGGAAGTGCTGGCCGAGGCAGTGCGCGATTCCGCCGTCGTCATGGTGATGATTTGCGCTGCCGCCGCCTTCGGTTTCTACCTTGCCTGGGAGCAGGTTCCGCAGGCCATGTCGAGCTGGCTCGGTGCAGCCACCGACAATCCGTTGATGATGCTGCTGTTGATCAACGTCATGTTGATGATTATCGGCACGGCGATCGAGGGATCGGCGGCATTGATCATCCTGACGCCGATGCTCATTCCGATCATCGATGGCGTCCATATCGACCGGGTGCATTTCGGCATTATCTTCATCACCAATCTGACAATCGCCGGCATCACACCGCCGGTTGGCGGGCTGATGTACATCTCCTCCATGGTAATGCGTGTTCCGATGATGGCCTATGCGAGGGAGGTCGTTCCCTACCTGATGATGATGATGGTTCTGCTCGGGATTCTCA
The DNA here is from genome assembly GCA_900473685.1 of Hyphomicrobiales bacterium. GTDB lineage: Bacteria > Pseudomonadota > Alphaproteobacteria > Rhizobiales > Rhizobiaceae > Pararhizobium. Next base: position 101,204 of record UCNE01000023.1, on the reverse strand, counting down.
GCATCTTCCCGCAGCTTTCCCTCTGGCTTCCCGACCTCATCTACGGAACGGCGGCCGTGCAATGATGGTGCGTTTCGCGCGCACCTGGAGCATGCTGATGCCAATCCGGGCATCAGCATAGACGACGCAAGAGACGTCGCGGAAATACAAAACCGGGCGGGCAGGCCCGGCTCCGTCCCGGTTTGAACCTTGGACAGGGCCGCTTTTCGGTATCCTTAACCTTTGTATCCCCCATGTTTCTGAAGCGGCCCGGATCGACCGGGTTGTTGCTCTGCGCAAATTCCCTTTTCCGCGCTCTATTTTTCTCCGAACCTTGCCACATATGGCAGTTTATGCCCCGACGCATGCGGGCGGGCGTGGGAGAAATTGTGAACAGTTTCAAGGGAGAACTATCGTGCGTCTGAAAACAACATTGATCGGGGCCGCGTTCGCCGTGCTCGTTTCCACGGCTGCTGCCAATGCCCAGGTCGTCGTCTCCTCGAAGATCGACACCGAGGGTGGTGTGCTCGGCAACATCATTCTGGCCGTGCTCAAGGCCAACAATATCGAGACGACCGACCGGGTGCAGCTTGGTGCAACGCCGGTCGTGCGCAAGGCGATTGCTGCCGGCGAGATCGATATCTATCCGGAATACACCGGCAACGCCGCATTCTTCTTCGAAAAGGCCGACGATCCGCTCTGGAAGGATGCCGCAAAGGGTTATGCGGAAGCCAAGAAACTCGACTACGATGCCAACAAGATCGTCTGGCTGACGCCGTCGCCGGCCAACAATACCTGGGCCGTCGCGGTGCGCAAGGATCTGGCCGATGCCAGTAGCATCAAGACTTTCAGCGATTTCGGCAAATATGTTGCGGGCGGTGGTACGGTGGTGCTTGCGGCCTCGTCTGAATTCGTCAACTCGGCTGCAGCCCTGCCTGCGTTCCAGACGACCTATGGTTTTACGCTGAAATCCGATCAGTTGATCACGCTTTCGGGCGGCGATACCGCGGCGACAATCGCGGCCGCGGCCAACCAGACCAACGGCGCTAATGCCGCCATGGTCTACGGCACCGACGGCGGCATTGCGCCATCGGGTCTTGTGGTTCTGGAAGACGACAAAGCGGTGCAGCCGGTCTACCAGCCCGCGCCGATCATTCGGGAGGCGGTTCTGAAAGACCATCCGGAAATCGAAACGCTTTTGAAGCCGGTGTTCGAGAAGCTTGACCTGGTGACCCTGCAGGACCTGAACGGCCGCGTTCAGGTCGGCGGCGAGCCGGCAAAAGCGGTCGCGGAAGACTTTTTAAAGAAGAATGGTTTTCTGAAATAAGCCGTTTGCAATAGGCTGCCGTGAAATGGCCGGTTCCCGAAGCGGAGCCGGCCTGAAGGGGATGGGGATGGCAGTTTGAGCATTCGCTTCGACAAGCTCGGCGTAGTCACTGCGTTATTGATCGCCTACGGGGCGCTGGCCGCACCGTTTGCGACTTTTCGCGCCAATCGCATTGTCCCGGGTGACGCAAAAGGTATCCTCGATGCCTTGCCCGTTGGGCCGGGCATGCTGCTTTTAGGGCTGATGGCCTGCGCGGCGCTGATCGTTCTTCTAAAAACACCGACACGCCTTCGGCTGACTGTTGCGGCGTTGGGGCTGGCCTCGATTGCCGTATTCATCGGAATGGCTGCAACCCACCTGACGCCGCCTGCCAACGCCTACGCTCGGGTTTCTCCAGCTTCCGGCTTCTGGATCCTGCTGTTTTCCTTTGCCCTGCTTGCTGCCGATTCGATCACGCGGCTGCGGCCTTTGCCGCTGGTCAGGGTGCTGCTTCTGGCGATCACGCTCGGTGGAGCAGCCGTGGTCCTGATGTCGGGTCTGTGGGATGGACTGTCGATCCTCAAGGAATATTCGGGCCGTGCCGATGTGTTCTGGCTGGAGGCTGGAAGGCATGTGACGCTGGCGCTTGGATCGCTGTTTGCCTCGGTTCTGGTCGGGCTGCCGCTCGGCATTCTCTGCCATCGGGTGGCGCCTTTGCGGGCCGGCGTGCTTAACACGCTGAACCTCATTCAGACGATACCGTCCATTGCCCTGTTCGGCATTCTCATTGCACCGCTTGGCTGGATCGCCGTCAACGTGCCGGGGGCCGCCGTCATCGGCATTCGCGGCATCGGTGCCGCTCCCGCTTTCGTCGCCTTGTTTCTCTATTCACTGCTCCCGGTGGTCGCCAATACCGTTGTTGGCCTTGCGGGCGTGCCGCGCGAGGCAAACGAGGCTGCGCGCGGCATCGGCATGACGGATCGGCAGCGGCTGTTCGGGATCGAATTTCCGCTGGCAATGCCGGTCATTCTCACCGGCGTTCGCATCGTGCTGGTGCAGAATATCGGCCTTGCGACGATTGCCGCACTGATCGGCGGTGGTGGTTTCGGTGTGTTCGTGTTCCAGGGGATCGGCCAGACGGCAATGGATCTGGTGTTGCTTGGGGCGGTGCCGACCGTGGTGCTGGCCTTCGCAGCGGCGATCGTGCTCGACGCACTTATCGAAATGAACGCTCCTCAGCGAGAACGAAGCAGGGCCGCATGATTGAAATCGACGGGATCACCAAACGCTATGACGGCAACACGGTCGTCAACAATGTGTCGATGATGATCGAACCGCGCACGGTGACGGTCATTGTCGGGACCTCTGGCTCGGGCAAGACAACGCTGTTGCGGATGATCAACCGGCTGGTCGAGCCGACATCCGGAGCGATCCGCCTCGATGGCGAGGACAATCGCTCGATGCCGGGCTTCGAACTGCGCCGCCGGATCGGCTATGCGATCCAGGGGCACGGGCTGTTTCCGCATCGCACCGTCGCGCAGAACATTGCTACGGTGCCGGTGCTGCTTGGTTGGGACAGGGCGCGGATCGACGCCAAAGTGGCCGAATTGCTGACGCTGTTTCAGCTGGATCCAGCCGCATTCGCAAACCGGTTTCCACACGAGCTTTCCGGCGGCCAGCAGCAACGCGTCGGTGTGGCCCGGGCCTTGGCGGCTGAGCCGAAAGTGCTTTTGATGGACGAGCCCTTCGGTGCACTCGACCCCATTATTCGGGCAAAGGCGCAGGCGGACCTGCTGGCCATCCAGAGTCTGTTGGGCACGACGATCGTGCTGGTGACGCATGACATGGACGAGGCGTTTCATCTCGCCCACAAGATTGCCGTCATGGATAAGGGCGCGCTTGTCCAATACGGCAAGCCCGCGGAACTGGTCAAAGACCCGGCGACGGAGTTTGTCCAGACGCTGATTGGCACCAGCGAGCGGCCGTTCCGCCTGTTGTCGATCGAAACTGCAGGCGATGCCGTCGAGCCGGGACCGGCGGATGGTAAGCCATTGGCGGAAACGATCAGCCAGCGTGATGCGCTCTCCGAACTGCTGTGGAGCGGGCGCGCCGCAGTGCCGGTCGTCGCCGCCGATGGCACGGTTCTTGGCAAGGTAACTCTGGAAGGGCTGACCAGACGTGCGGCAAAGCCGCAATGAGGGTCTTGATCCCGTATCTTCTGCGCTTGGCTTTGCTGGTGATCCTGATCGCCTTCCTGGTGGTGCCTGGCTGGTTTGATCCACTGTTGAAGCCGCTGGTGCGGGACAATGCGCCAGCAATCTACAATCAGGGCAGCCTGCTGACGCTGACGCTTTTGCATTTGCGCACCGTCGCCATCGCCACGACCGGCGCCATACTCGTTGCGGTGACGCTGGCAATCCTCGTGACGCGGCCCTTCGGGGCGGAATTCCTGCCGCTGTCGCGCAGCCTCGTCAATATCGGGCAGACATTTCCGCCTGTCGCCGTGTTGGCGTTGGCAGTGCCGATCCTCGGTTTTGGCGAGAAGCCGACACTGGTTGCACTGTTTCTCTATGGTCTTTTGCCGATCTTCGAAAATACGCTGACAGGCCTGACGACCTTGCCCTCCTCGGTGATGGAGGCTGCGCGCGGCTCGGGGATGACGGATCGCCAGCGGCTGTTCAAGGTGGAGTTGCCACTGGCGATGCCTGTCATCCTGGCGGGAATCCGGCTGTCGGTGGTGATCAGCCTTGCCACAGCGACGATCGGCTCGACGGTTGCGGCAAAGACGCTGGGCGAAGTCATCATCGCCGGGCTGCAATCCAACAACATCGCCTTCGTGCTGCAGGGGGGGCTGATTGTCGGCGCGCTTGCCGTGCTGATCTATGACGGGTTTTCGGCGATTGAACATGTCCTTGCCCGTCGCGCAGGCCTGCCGGCGCGGGCCTGATCCCGCGCCTCAACCTTTCTAAGTCAGCTGATCGACGGCGGCGATGACGCCGCGCAGTTCGGCGAGGCCCTTGAGGCGGCCGATGCAGGAATAACCGGGATTGACCGTCTTTTTCTGGTCGTCAATTAGCAGATGGCCGTGATCCGGCCGCATCGGGATGACGGTGTCGCTGCGCCCTTCCTTCTCGCGCCGGCGCTCCTCGGCGCGAAGGGCCGAAATCAGCGAGACCATATTGACGTCACCGGCCAGATGTTCGGATTCGATGAAGGAGCCGTCCGGTTCTTTGCTGACGTTGCGTAGATGCGCGAAATGAATGCGATCGGCAAAGCGCTTCGCCATGGCAACCACGTCATTGCCGGTGCGTGAGCTGTAGGAGCCGGCGCACAGGGTAATGCCATTTGCCGGCTCATTGACTGCATCGAGGATGGTTTGAACGTCCTCCGCCGTGGACACGACGCGGGGCAGGCCAAACAGCGAGAACGGCGGGTCATCTGGGTGAATGGCCAGTCGGACGCCATTTTCACCCGCGACAGGCACGACTTCCTTGAGGAATTCGATCAGATTGGCGCGCATGTCGTCGGATGAAACTGCGTCGAAACTGGCAATCTCGGCACGGATTTTTTCACGTGTGTGACTGTCCTCGCCGCCCGGAAGACCGGCAATGATGTTCTTTTCAAGCGTCAGGATTTCGTCTTTGCTCATTCCTGTAAGCCGCTGTCTTGCAGCCTCGATGACATCCGGCGCGTAGCTTTCTTCGGCGGCGCGGCGCTTGAGCACGAAGACGTCATAGGCGACGAAATCGATCATGTCGAAGCGCAGCGCGAAGCCGCCGGCCTCGGTCGGGTACATCAGGTTGGTGCGAGTCCAGTCGACCACCGGCATGAAATTGTAGCAGATCACCGGCACGCCGCCCTTGCCGAGATTGGCCAGACTCTGTTTCCAGGCGTCAATATAGCGCCGCCATTCGCCGTCGCGCCGCTTGATCGCCGAATTGACGGGGATGGATTCGCAGACGGACCAGATCATCCCGGCTTTCCTGACTAGCGCCATACGCTCGGCAATGTCATCCGGTGTCCAGATACGGCCATCGTAAATATGGTGAAGGGCGGTGACGACACCATGTGCGCCCGCCTGGCGCGCATCCGAAAGAGTGACCGGGTCCTGTGGTCCAAACCAGCGCCAGCTTTCGAGCATGTCGATCTCTCCCATTATAATGTTGGACAATTAATGCGGTAATTTTCAAAAAATCAATACGGAAGAGTTGATCCGATCATTATGTCGGACATATGCTGCCGTACAATAGGCAAGGAGAATGGCATGGAGAACGGCGTGCGGGGTTCTGCCGTTGACGGAATGGTGGACCATATCCGCGATCTTATCCGCGAGCGTGGGCTGACCGTCGGCGACGTTCTGCCAAGCGAGGCGGAGCTCGCCGTCATGTTCGATGCCAGCCGCAACACGGTGCGCGAGGCATTCCGGACGCTGAAGGCCTATGGCGTGGCCGAATCCCGGCAGAAGGTCGGTGCGGTACTGACCGATCAGCACCAGTCGGCGATGCGCGATCTGTTTTCCTTCGCCATGGATATTTCCGTCGATGCCTTCCGCGATATCCAGGGCTACCGGCGGCTGACCGAGATCAACCTGTTCGATCTGCTCTCGACCCGGATCACCGAGGAAACCCTTGAAGGGATGGAGATGCTCAATGCGCGGATACGGCAGGCGGGTACGCCGGAAGAGGCGTCCGAGTTGGACTATCAGTTCCACAAGCTGATGGTGGATGCGGCCGGAAACCGCACGCTGTCGGAAACCTACGGCATGCTGAAACCGGTGATCGGGCGGTTGATGCTGGCCGGCAAGTCGCAGCGGCTGGTGCTTGAAAGCGTTGCCGCCGAACATGCCGACATCGTCAGGGCGTTGCGCGACCGTGACCGGATCGGATTTGCCTATCACATGGACCGGCATCTCGATGCGGGGCTGGAGTTTATTCCAGCGGCGCGAGGCGGGCAAACCGCGGGATGGGAAGCGGCCAATGGACGGGGGACAGGCGATGCATGAATTTGCCGGAAAAGTCGCGGTGGTCACTGGAACGACGGGCATCGGCCGGGCGGTCGCCCTGCACTTGGCCCGGCAGGGCGCGGCCGTTGCCGCGCTCGGGATCGATCAGGCGGCCAATACCGAGCTTCAGACGATGGCTGCCGCCGAGAATCTGGCACTCACCGTCTTTCACGCCGATGTCTCCACCCCTGCCGATGTGCAGCGTGCCATGGCGTCCGCCATTGCGGCGTTCGGCGGCATCGATATCATCGTCAACTCGGCCGCTGTTCACCCATATGGCACGGCGGAGACGACCCAGTTCGAGGTCTTCATGCGCTGCATAGCAGTCAATGTCGGCTCGATCCACCTGACGGCGGAATTCGGCGTGCCGGAGATGCGCAAGCGCGGCGGCGGCGTCATCGTCAATCTGTCGAGCGTGCAGGGCCACGCCTGCCAGAGCGGCGTATCCGCCTATGTCGCCTCCAAAGGTGCGATCCATGCCTTGACGCGGGCGATGGCGCTGGATTTTGCCGCCGATCGCATCCGGGTCGTGTCGATCAGTCCGGGCTCGGTGCGCACGCCGATCCTGGAACTGGCGGCGCGGACATTCGAGGGTGACGATGCCGATATCGATGCCGTTTTCCAACGGTTCGGCGCCGCCCATCCGCTTGGCCGGATCGGCGAGCCGGAGGAGGTGGCAGCGCTTGCGGCTTTCCTCGCCTCCGACAAGGCGGGCTTCATCACAGGATCGGATCACCGGATCGACGGCGGCCTGACGGCCGGCATCGGCGTTCGCTAAGGGAGAGACCATGAGCATTCCGATGAAACGCAGCGCCATCAATGCCATCATGCGCGAGAGCGAGGCTTTCATGCGATCTTTCGGCCTCATCCTGCCGCCGTTTTCACGCTGGTCACCGGGAGAGCTGCAGGCGCGCAAAGGCGAGATTGACGGTATCACCGGCGTCTCGCTCGGTTGGGATATCACCGATTTCGGTCTCGGAGATTTCGAAAAGACCGGATTGTTTCTCTTCACCGTCCGCAACGGCCGCTTTGCCGATCTCCAGCGTGGGCGCGGCATGCTCTATGCGGAAAAGGCGATGATCGCCCGCAAGGACCAGCTGACCCCGATGCACCGGCATCTGCTGAAGGCCGAGGACATCATCAATCGCGGCGGTGGAACGCTGGTGGTTGAGTTGTTCGGCGATACCGAAGGTCAATGCGACCGCAGCAAGGGAACGCGCGTGGCGACCGACGGCATATGGCGCGATCTGGCGCCCGGTCACAAACTCAAGCTTGCCGCCGGTGAAAGCGTGACATTGATGCCAGGTGATTGGCACGCCTTCTGGGGTGAGGGCGCCGACGTCTTCGTCGCCGAGGTTTCGACCGTCAACGACGATAATACCGACAACATTTTCGAGGACCCGGCGGTGACCCGGTTTTCCGGCATCGACGAGGACGAGGCGCCGCTGCATCTGCTGGTGCCGGATTATGCCGGGTGGTTGCGGTAGGACGGGGGTATTTGGCGGACGTTTTTATTCGCAGTGCCGCTCCCGGTGTCCCCGTCATCCCGGGCCTGTTCCAGGATCCAGCGCGTCCCATCTGCGGCGTAGGATGATTTTTCTTTGTAGGATGATTTTTCTTTAAGGTATACGCACTGCCATTTCGGAGTGAGACCCAAAGTTGGGTCTCACCGATCCGGCGCAGCAATCCGCCCCGCCTCATCCCTCCCGCGTCGATGCCGCCGTGACCGTCAGTGTGGTAAACCCGCTGATGGCAATGGCGGCGCGGGCGGGGAGCGGGAGGGCGCCGCAGAGGCTGCCGGTGGTGATGATGCGGCCTTTGGCGACCGGTTCGGTCAAGGCGTTGGCGAACAGCAGGAAGGCGGCGACGGGGTCGTCGTTGGGGTGTTTGCCGGGGCCGGTGAAAACCGTATCGCCATTGACGGTGATGGTCAGCGGATAGGCCTGGCCGGGTTCGATCACCTTTGCGGGCAGCTCTTCGCCCAAGACGTAGCCGGCGTTGCCGAGGCGGTCGGCGAGGAACAGCAGGGCAGGCGACTTGCTGCCGTCATCCAGCCGGTGGCCAAGGAACTCAACGCCGGACGAGATGGTGGCGACGTGGGCGAGCAACGTTTCGCGGGTATAGGGCGTGCCACCAGGGGCGGCGAGATCCTTGCCGAGCACGAAGCAGATTTCCACTTCCAGCGCATCAACGGCAGGGCGCTCGAAACCTGCGGTGCCGGATTCGCTGGCATGGGTAATATGCGCCATTGGCGCCGAGACCGAGCTGCCATCCGGACGGATCGCCACCTTGTAGCCGCCAGTCAGCCAATTGTTCAGGGAAAGCGTTTCGCGCTGAACGGCAAAGGCTTCAGCGGGCGTGGCGGGTTCGGTGAGCGATGCAGATGTTAGCCGGATTCCCGTGTTATCGGCGTCTGATAGCTGGCGGGCGAGGGTGGCGGGCATGTTTGTCTCCTGCAGGGGGCGGCGGTGTGTCATTCCTTTCGACCATACCTCGGACAAAAGGAAAACCCCGGAATTGTTGTTCCGGGGCTTCCTGTCACGCAACGGGGAGGGGCGTTACGCGGCTTGGACCTTTTTCGAAACGCGGGCCCATTCCGGGATCCAGGTGCCGTGGGCAGCGAGAAGGTCGTCGGTCAGGGACCAGATCTGGTCGAGATCGAGTTCCGCGGCCGTATGCGGATCCATCATCGCGGCATGATAGAGATGCTCGCGGTTCTGCGTCATCATCGCCGCGACCGTCAGTTCCTGCACGTTGATATTGGTGCGGATCAGCGCCGTCAGTTGCGGCGGCAGGGCGCCGATATAGGTCGGCTGGATGCCGTTTTCATCGACCAGGCACGGCACTTCGGCGGCGCAATTGTCCGGCAGCGAGGTGATGCTGCCATTGTTGCGCAGGTTGCCATAGATGACCGAGGGTTCGCCGGTCCAGACCGAATTCATGATCGAGGAGGCATATTCCTTCGATTGCGCGACTTCGATCTTGTCGGCCGAGCGGAATGCGGCAGCCTGGCCTTTCCACTTTTCGACCTGTTCGATGCAGCGCTTGGGGTATTCATCGAGCGGAATGCCGAATTTCTCGATCAGGTCCTCGCGGCCTTCCTTGATGAAATAGGGCGTGTATTCGGCAAAGTGCTCCGAGCTTTCAGTGACGAAATAGCCCAGCCGGGTCAGCATCTCATAGCGGACCTTGTTGGGGCAACGCGGATTCCAGGTCGGCTTTGGTGCCCGGCCTTCGCGGTAACCGCGCACCAGATCCGGATAGAGATCGCGGTAGGAGCCGTCGGCCTGGCGATGCTCGAACTTCAGGAAGAAGGCCATGTGGTTGATACCGGCCGAGCGGTAGCGGATTTCCTCGTAGGGAATATCGAGATCGTGGGCGAGTTCCATCGCCGTGCCCTGGACGGAATGGCAGAGGCCGACCTGCTTGATCTTCGGGTACTTTTCGGCGATCGCCCAGGTGTTGATCGCCATCGGGTTGACGTATTGCAGCAGGATTGCCTCGGGGCAGACCTGCATCATGTCTTCGCAGATCGACCAGAGATGCGGCACGGTGCGCAGGCCACGCATGATGCCACCGACGCCGAGCGTATCGGCGATGGTCTGGCGCAGGCCGTATTTCTTCGGCACTTCAAAATCGGTGACGGTGCAGGGCTCAAAGCCGCCGATCTGGAAGGCGACGACGACGAAATCGGCGCCATCGAGCGCCTTGCGCTGATTGGAGTGCAGCTCGATGGTGGCCTTGGCACCGAGCGTCGAGATCAGCTTGCTGACGACGACTTCGCTTTCCTCGAGCCGCTGCGGATTGATGTCCATCAGCGCGATCTTTGCGCCTGACAAAGCCGGACGCTGCAGCACGTCGCCGATGATGTTTTTCATGAACACGGTCGAGCCCGCGCCGATGAAGGTGATCTTGGGTTGTCTGGTCATGGATAGGCCTCTTTGCTTTAAGCGGCTACGTCGAAGGCGGCGCGCACGAGCCGTTCGGTGTAGGCGGTCTTGGGATGGGTAAGAACGTCTTCGACCGGGCCCTCTTCAACGATCTTGCCATGCTGCATCACCACCACGCGGTGGCAGAGTGCGCGCACGACTTTGAGATCGTGGGAGATGAAGAGGTAGCTCAGTCCTTTCTCGTCCTGCAGCTTGCGCAGCAGTTCGATGATCTGGGCCTGCACCGAGAGGTCGAGCGCCGAAGTCGGCTCGTCAAGCAGGATGAATTCCGGCTCCAGCGCGACCGCACGGGCAATGGCGATGCGCTGGCGCTGGCCGCCGGAAAATTCGTGCGGGAAACGCGACAGGATGTTGTTGGGCAGCCCAGCGCTGTTGAGCGCTTCCCTCACCCGGTCCAGCCGTTCGTTGCGGGTGGCTCCGAGCTTGTTGACGATCAGGCCTTCCTCGATGATCTGGCCGACCGACATGCGGGGGTTGAGAGACGAGAACGGATCTTGGAAGACGATCTGCATGCGTGACCGCAAAGGCCGCATCTGGTCGCGGCTGTTCTTTTCGATCGACTGGCCATCGAACAGGATTTCGCCGCTCTCGGCCGTCAAGAGCTTGACCAGCGCCTGGCCGAAGGTGGTCTTTCCCGAGCCGGATTCGCCGACGAGGCCAAGCGTTTCGTGGCGATGCAGCTTGAGGCTGAGGCTATCGACCGCGACCAGTTCCTTCAGCTGCGGCTTGAAGAAGCCGCCATGCTTGAGCATGAAGGAAACCCGGACATTGCGGCCTTCGAGGATGGCGGCGGAATCGACCGGCATCGGGTTTGCCATGCCCTTCGGCTCGGAGTTGAGCAGATGCTTCGTGTAGGGGTGCTGCGGGTTCTGAAAAAGCGCCGGCGTGGTGTTGTGTTCCTTCACCTCGCCGTTTTGCATCACATAGACATAGTCGGAGAATTGCCGCACGACGGTGAGGTCGTGGGTGATCAGGATCACCGCCATGCCAAGCGTCTTCTGCAGGTCGCGGATCAGGTTGAGGATTTGGGCCTGCACCGTGACGTCGAGCGCGGTCGTCGGTTCGTCGGCGATCAGCACGTCGGGATTGTTGGCGAGCGCCATGGCGATCATGATGCGCTGGCGCTGGCCGCCGGACAACTGGTGCGGATACTGGTTGAGGCGAGCTTCCGGATCGGGGATTTGTACCTGGCGGAGCAGTTCCAGCGTGCGCTCGGCCGCCTGTTTGCGATTCATCTTCTGGTGCACGCGGATCGCCTCGATGATCTGAGCGCCGATCGTATAGACCGGGTTGAGCGAGCTCATCGGCTCCTGGAAGATCATCGAAATGCGGTTGCCGCGCAGCGTCCTGCGCTGCCGGTCGGAGAATTTGAGCACGTTCTTGCCGTCGTACTCGATACTGGAACGGGCAGAAACCGAAGCGCGCTTGGTGAGCAGACCCATGATGGTCCGGGCCGTCACCGATTTTCCTGAGCCGGATTCGCCGACGACTGCGATGGTTTCGCCGCGATAAAGCTGGAAGGAGACGTTCTTGACGGCGTCGACCGAACCACCCTCGACCTTGAAGGTCACGCCGACATGGCGGGCGTCGATGATCGGTGCGCCGACGGAAGTGGCATGGTCGTGCCGTTGTTCGGGGGCAAGCAGGCTGATGTCCACGAGTGCCATGGTCGTCTCCTCAGTATGGGTCGACGGCGTCGCGCAGGCCATCGCCGAGCGCATTGAACGCAAAGACGGTGATCAGCACGAAGGCCACGGGGGAAAGGATCCAGGGGTAGGACCCGATGACGGAATAGGTGGCGGTATCCTGCAGCATCAGTCCCCAGGACATTAGCGGCGGTTTGACCGCAAAGCCGAGGAAACCGAGGAAGGATTCGAGTAGCACCACGCTCGGGATCGCCAGCGTCACCGAGACGATCACGTGGCTCATCACATTGGGGAAAATGTGCTGGAAGATGATGCGCCGGTCGGTCGCGCCGATCGCCATCGCCGCCCGGACATAGTCGATCCTAGCGAGCGCCAGCGTCTTGCCGCGCACCTCGCGCGACATCTGCGCCCAGCCGAGCGCCGACATGACGAAGATGACGAAGGCGAGGAAGACGTTGGTCGGTGCCGTTACCGGGATCAGCGACGTCAGCGCCAGATAGAGCGGCAATTGGGGGAAGGCGAGGACCAGTTCGACGAAGCGCTGCATCCAGGCATCGAAGCGGCCGCCGAAATAGCCGGAGACCATGCCGACGGTCGTGCCGACGACAGTGACGATGAACACCACCGTCAACGCGATCATCAGCGAGACGCGCGAGCCATGGAAGATGCGCGACAGGACATCACGGCCGAACTTGTCGGTGCCGAGGAAGTTGACCGGCGTGCCGTCGGTGGCGCCAAAGAAATGGCGGTCCGTGGGGATCAGGCCGAGCAGACGGTAGCTAAAACCCTTGACGAAGAAGCCGAGGTTTTGCGGGTTGGCATAGTCCGGGCCGACGACCGGCTGGAAGGTGATCGGGTCAAGCTCGGTGCCCTCGCCGATCTGATAGGTGCGCGGCCAGACGAGGTTGCCCTCCTGATCGGTGATCGAGATCGTCTGCGGCGGCGCAAAGGCGACGCCGGTGAGCTTGGGGTCTACGGGCGAGAAGAACTCGGCAAAGATCGTCATCAGCATCAGCAGGCAGACGAGGATGAGGCCTGCCATGCCGGTCCACGAGCGCTTCAGCCGGCGCCAGACCAACGCGGAGTAGGTTTCGTTGTGATGGTGTGCGGCAGAGACCGGAACCGTGAGCGTGTTTTGAACGTCGGCTTTCATGCGTGCGCTCCTCCACCCAGGCGAACACGAGGATCGAGCAGCGCCAGAAGCATGTCGGCGATGATGTTGCCGACGATCAGCGTGGCAGAGAGGACCAGCATGAAGGTCGCGGTGACATAGACGTCGCCCACCCACATCGAACCGACGATGGCCGGGCCGACGGTCGGCAACGCGAAGATGATGGCGGTCTCGATTTCGCCGGTCAGCATGTAGGGCAGCACGACGCCCTGATACATGACCAGCGGATGCAGCGCGTTCGGTACCGCATGACGCATGATGACGGCGCTTTCGGAGAGGCCCTTGGCACGCGCAGTCTCGACATATTGCGCATTCAGCGTATCGAGGAGATTGCCGCGCATCACCCGCATATTGTAGGCGAGGCCGCCGAACGTGGCGATGGCGATGACAGGCCAGACGTGTTTCAGGAGATCGACGAATTTGTCCCACGACCAGGGCGCGCCGCCATATTTGGCGGAGTGGAAGCTGTTGATCTCGGTAACGTTGAAGTGGAACACCAGGATGTAGACGATGATCAGCGCCATCAGGAAGCGCGGCACCGTCATCCCGAGAAAGGATATGCCGGAGAGCAGGGTATCGACCCAGGAATATTGCCGGGTAGCGGCCAGGATGCCGAAGGTGATGCCGATGATCGATGCGAGGATGTGGCAGACGAGGGCCAGCGCCAATGTCCGCGGCAGGCGTTCACCGACCACTTCGGACACCGGCTTGTTGTAGAACAGGCTGTGGCCGAAATCGCCGCGGGTGACGATGCCGGTGATCCAGTTGACGTACTGGACGACCATCGGCTTATCCAGCCCGTTGGCGACCTTGTAGGCCTGCGCCTGGGCGTCGGCTTCCTCAAAGGATGCGCCGCCCTGGTTGATCGACTGCGACCGAATATAGTCGCTATAGTCGCCCGGCGGTGCCTGGATGATCGCGAAGGTCACGACACTGAGTACGAAAAGGACGGGTATGGCTGACGCGATGCGCACAAGCAGAAATCGGAACATGGCTGTTAGGTTCTCTTGTGTGTTTTGGGATTTCCCCAGGCCGGGCTGATGGCGCGGCCTGGGAAGCGGAGCTTATCGATCAGTTCATCGGGCCTTTTTCGCCGGGCTTACCGGGCAGCTGCTGCGGGAACAGTTCGTAATCCCCCTGCTTGTCTGCCGCCACGAACACCCGTTCGCGGATGATCGTGTCTTCGGCCCAGTTGAACATGAAGATCGGTGCACCGACCGGAATGTTCGAGAAGCGCTTGTTGACGATCAGCGCGCCTGGATATTCGGTCAGGCCGACCGAGTTGACATTGGTGGTGGCGACCTTCTGGTACTGCTTCATCAACTCCGTGCGTTCATCATTGTCGCTCGAGGCAATGAACTTGTTGACGATATCGACAAGCTCCTGCTCGAACGGCATCAGATCAAGCTGCCCGCCTTCAGGCACGCGGTGGTTCCAGCTGGTGCGTGGACCGGTTGCCGCCAGCTGCGGCGTATTCTGCACCACTGATGACAGTTCGGCACCGTTGCGCAGCACCATCCAGTCCCAGCGGCCACCATAGTTGGCCGCATCGCGCTGCTTGCCGTCGAGCGCGTTGAGCACCACCCGAATGCCCAGCTGTTCCATTTGCCCGACGACGCCCTCGGCGAGGTTCTTGTCGGTGCTGTAGTCGGATGAGACCAGCAGCACGACCTCGACATCCTTGCCGCCCAGCTTGTCGGCCGGATAGTTGACGAAGCCATTGCCGTCGGTGTCTTTCAGCCCGGCCTTTTCGAGCAGGGCCTTGGCGCCGGCCAGATCGAACGGATAATAGACGGTCGACTGGCGGTCGTAGAAGCTGGTGCCGGACGACAGGCCGCCCGGATAAATCGCGGTGAACGGACCCTTGACCAGCGATTCGCCGATCTTCTTGCGATCGACCGCCATGGTGATGGCCTTGCGGAAGTCTTCGTTGCGGTTGAGTTCCCGCACCGCCTGGCCGCGTTCATCCGGTTCGCCCCAGCCATTGCCGGAGAAGTTCATGTAGAGATTGTAGCCGATCAGGCGGGCACCGAACGCGAGGCGTGCCGGTGCTGTATCCTGTGCGGCGCGCTTCAGGCTTTCGACGAAATTCTCGGGCTGCTCAAGGTTGGAGAGGTCACCGGAACCGGCAATCGCTTGCACGTCGCGGTCGGCCCAGGTCGAGAGCTTGTAGTGCAGCTCGTTGAGATAGGGCAGCTGGTTGCCGGCTTCGTCGACCTTCCAGTAATAGGGATTGCGGCGCATGACGATGATATCGTCCGGTCGATATTCGACAGGAACCCAGGCGCCCATGATCGGAATGTTCATATATTCCGGCGGAAAGCCGTTCTTGTATTGGTCGTAGGTAAAGCCCTTGGCGTATTTCGGGTGCTTGGTCTTGAGAATGTGCGCCGGACCGGGGCAGAACGTGCCGTACGCCATGGAATAGAGATACTGGCGCGGGAAGGCTTCCTTGAAGGTCCATTCGACGGTGTTGGCGTCGATGGCTTTCAGTGTCGTGCCTTCGCCAAAAGTTTCCGGCGTCGCGCCATTGAGCGGCGAGACGTTGGGGTCGACGACATTGTCGTCCCAGTAGAACATCACGTCTTCGGAGGAAAAGGGAACGCCATCCGACCATTTGGCGCCTTCGATCAGGTGCATGGTCAGCTTGTGGCCATCTTCGGACCATTCCCAGCTTTTCGCCAAGTTCGGCAGCGGTTCGACGTCTTTGGCTTCGACCTGATAAAGCGGCGCCGTGCGGGTCAGGCATTCCGACATCTCGATATCGATGCCGCCCCACCCTTGCGTCTGGCCGGCGGAATAGTTCCAGCCTTCCGGGCGGCCACCGATGACGTGGCGCATCGTATCACCATAAACGCCGAGGCCATCCGGCATGTTGCCAGTCTTGAAGACCAGCGGTTCCTTCGGCAGGCGCTCGGCCACCGGCGGCAGTTTGCCGGCCTTGACGAATTTCTCGGTGACCCAGTCGGGCTCGTGATATTCCGGCAGGGCCTTATATTCGAGGATGGAATCGCGCGGCACGTAGGTGATCTTGCCCTGTGCCGGGAAGGCCGGCTGCTCGGGCACCACGGTCGGCTCGGAAGCCATTGCCGACACGGCGAATGCCGACACGCCCAAAAGCAGCGCGCTGGTCGTTTTCAGATGGCGAAAGCTTTTCATTGTCGTTGTTTCTCCCTCATGCTTTAGACCGGCCCGGTATGGGCGGCTCTCCTCCTAAAAGCGTCCGGCATGACGGCATCCTGCCATCTGCCGGAATGGAGCGGGCAACGGATCGCCCACTCCCAGACCGGTTTCCTCCTCAAGCAAACGGGTCTTGCATGTATGTGCCGCAGCTTAGCTTGCGGCTTTCAACTTCGTTGCTTCCTTCTCGGCGCGCAATTCGTCGATCGAGCGGACTTCGCGGCGGGCAACGCCGTTCCAGTCGCGAGTCTTCACCGTTGCCTTGCTCAATCGCTCCTTGGCGGCCGGAATGGCGTGGGCATATTGCGGCAGCCACTCAGCCTGCGCGACGACCATTTCATCGACCATCTGCCAGACTTCCTCCGGCGTGCAGATGGCGCCGACCAGCGGATCGTGCAGCACGGCGAGCTTCAGGAGATCGATATCGCCTGAGATGGCGGCGTGAACCGACATGCGCTGAACATTGATCGAGGAAATGCAGGTGGCGGCGCAGGCTTCCGGCAGCGTGATACCGGCGACCATGTTGATGCCGAAGCGATCGACGAAGCCGGGCGATTCAATGATCGCATCCGATGGCAGGTTGGTGATGACGCCGTTGTTCTTGACGTTGAAATGGCCGCGATAAACACGTCCGGTTTCCAGCGCCTCGAGAATATGGCTGGCGTGCTCGTTGGAACGGCGGGCCGGATCGATGGGCTTGCCGGCATCCTCCAGGAACTGCGGAAACTCGGTCTCGAACCAGTTGCGGGTCTCGGTCGAATAGCGCAGGTAACCGCCGGTTTCACCGTGGATCCAGTCGGACATATCGATCCAGCGGGTAATTTCCTCCGGCCGCTTGCGGTACCAGGGCAGGTACTCCGACAGGTGGCCGTTGCTCTCGGTGGAATAGACGCCGAAACGCTTCAAAACGTCGATACGCAGCTTTTCCTGCTGCGAAAATACCGGATGCGCCTCAAAGGCGGCGACCAGCTCATCCTTGCCGATCTTGCGGCCCTTGACGCGGACATCGGTAAACCAGGTCTGGTGGTTGATGCCGGAGCAGACGTAATTCAGTTCGCCATCCTTGGCACCGAGGATTTCGGCGATCTGTTCGGCGCCGTGCTGGACACCGTGGCAAAGGCCGATCGTATCGACCTTGCCATATTCGATCGCAGCCCAGGTGTTCATCGCCATCGGGTTGGCGTAATTCAGGAATTTCGCGCCGGGTTCGGCCAGCTCGCGGATATCCTTGCAGAAATCGAGGATGACCGGGATGTTGCGCTGGCCGTAGAGAATACCGCCGGCGCAGATCGTATCGCCGACGCATTGGTCGACGCCATATTTCAGCGGGATGCGGATGTCGTCGGCATAGGCGGCAAGACCGCCGACACGGACGCAGGAGATGATGTAGCGCGCACCCGATATTGCTTCGCGGCGATCCGTCGATGCGGTGACCTTTGCGGGCAGGTTGTTGGCCTCGACGATCTTGTCGAGGATCGACTTGATCATGCCGAGATTGTGCTCGCTCATATCGGTGAGCGCGAACTCGACATCGCGGAACTCCGGCACGCAGAGAATGTCGGTGAAGAGTTTCTTGGTGAAGCCGACACTGCCGGCGCCGATAATGGCTATCTTGAAGCTACTCATGCTGTCCTCGTCGCTGGTCGTTTGGCCGGGAAGAACGGACAGGGTAAAATCAATGCACCGGACACATTGCGATCAAACGCATTCTGCCTGCCGGTTCCCCCCGTCGATGCCGCTCCAATCCGGTCATCTTGCTTTGTTGATGGGCATTATGCGTATAATGAAAGGAGCCGCCAGAGAGGTATTATGCTTTCATGGGTAATTCTATGCTGAAACGACTGATCGAGAATGGACCGGTGATGCGGACGGTTTCCCTGCCGCGCGGACGCCATAGCCTGCACACCATGCCGACCAGCACGGGCTACGAAATCCGCACCGATGAGACCTATGACTGGGATGGCCGCAAGCGCGGGCAGACACCGTTCACCGTGCTCCAGCATACCGTCGGTGGTGCTGGAAACCTGCGCTATGAAAACCGCACCTACCGGGTGCGCGAGGGCGAGACCCTGCTGGTCCTGGTGCCGCACAATCACCGGTACTGGCTGGAGCGAAACGGCCGCTGGGAATTTTTCTGGATTTCCATGAACGGCGAGGAGGCGTTGCGCATCCACAAGGCCATTCTTGCGACGACCGGGCCGATCCTCAATCTCAAGCCGGAGACGATCGAGCATCTTGCTGATTGCAGTCTGCGGCTGATCTCCGGTGGCGCCGAGGCCCCGGGCAGTGCGTCTGCCATCGCATATGAATCGGCGATGGTGCTGTATGATGATGTTTTCGGTTCACATCCCGTTCTCGGCCAGGAGTACCGGACGATGCAGCATGTCATCGACCACATCATGGCCAACCTGCAGCATCCGTTGCCTGTCGAGCAGCTTGCCGAGGTCTCCGGTCTTAGCCGTGCGCATTTCTCCCGGGTGTTTGCCGCAAGTGAGGGCATGCCGCCGGCCGAATTCGTGCTGCGCAAGCGGTTGCGGAGAGCCACGAAATTGCTGACCAATGCGGCGCATCTCTCTGTCAAGGAAGTGGCGATCATGGCGGGTTTCGAAGACCCGAATTATTTCGCCAAGGTGTTCCGCCGCTATTTCGGCGCCAGCCCGACGGAATTCCGCACGACGGGCATGTACTCCAGTATCGCCGCCAATGGCCACGGCGCGGCAGCGGCCGAATAATCTATCCGCTCAACGGATCAGTAGAAGAGATGCCAGGGGGTCAGAAACGCGCGGCTCAGTTCCTGATCGCGCTCCTGTTCGAATTCGGTCTGCTCTTCGCGGCTTTGGCGAACCGGCATTTCAACGCGGATGGCCTTTTCCTTTTTCGCCGGAGGCGTCAGGTAACCGAGTGTCATTCCACCGTGATAAAACATTCCGTTCTCCGCTGTTTCCGTGGACCGGTTAACGGCCGTTAACACAATCCTGACACAATTGATGAGGCTGTCAATAGTCTATGGTTTTGATGTCCTATTTGGTATGGCCGCATTCGGCAGCATCCAAGTTTGCCGAAATTCGTCTCTCATTGAAAAATAATATAATCTATAAATTTTATGATGATTGAAAAAGCGATCCGGCTTCCCCGGCAGCGACGGGTGTTCTTTGCTTGAGACGAGGGCATTTTCCATGCGTAAATCGGCCATCATGAACGAGACGGCAAAAGAGTGGACCCGCATGAACCTCGCTTTGAGAAATTCGCTCGACCGAACCATCGCGCCACAGGGGCAGTCCTTTCCGCATGTGGCGGATGAGGACGCCTTGAAATCGGCGATGCGGCGAATGCCGGGTGGCGTCTCCGTCATTACCGCCGGCGTTGGTGACGAACGGACCGGCGCGACGGTGACATCAGCCACCGCTCTGTCGGTCGATCCGCCAACGATGATCGTCAACATCAATCGCAGCTCGTCCAGCTGGCCGATCATCAGCCGCTACGGGCATTTCTGCGTCAATATCCTGAGCGCCGACCAGCAGGATGTCGCCGACCGGTTTGCCGGCAAGGGCGGTTTGAAGGGAAGCGAGCGCTATGACGGAGCCGAGTGGTTTACGCTGGCAAGCGGGGCTTCTGTCCTGCGCGGTGCGTTGGCCGGTATCGATTGTGAGGTGGACGAGGTGATCGAACGCCACAGCCACGCGATCATTCTCGGCCGCGTCGTCTCCATCGTTGCCGGTGACGGACATTCTCTGGTCTATAGCAACGGCCGCTACGGCCGCTTTTCGCTTTAAACTTTAAAACGCAACGGACTGAACCGGTGGGGATCAAGTGCCTGTGCGGCAAATCCCTCTGGCCGAGATTGGCCGGTCAGCAGGCTGGCTGCCAAAGCGCCAAGGGCCGGTGAGGTCAGGATGCCGTAACCGCCCTGACCGGCGAGCCAGAAGAAATCCGGCTGATCCGGTGCAAAGCCGATCACCGGCAACTTGTCGGCAGAGAAGCTGCGCATACCAGCCCAGCTCTTGGCGACGCGGCGGACCGGGATTGTGGTCGCCTCTTCGACATAATGCGCGGCCCAGGCGACATCGAGTTCCTCCGGTTGCACATCGCCGGGTTCGCAGGGCGTGGCATCGGCCGGGCTGGCGAACAACCGGCCCGCATCGGGTTTCATGTAAAAATCCTCGTCGATCTCGTTGATTTCCGGCATGTCGGAAATATCGATCCCCTCCGGAAGATCGACCGTGATGGCGGTGCGGCGATGCGGGATGATGCCGAGTGGTTCGACGCTAAAGATTTCCGCCATCGGATCAGCCCAGCCACCGGCCGCATTGACCACGGTTTTGGCACGGACAGCGCCTGATGACGTTTCGATGGTCCAGGCCTGGCCATCATGGCTGGCGGACAGAACCGCGTGGCGCTCGCGGATCTCGGTGCCGTTGCGGCGCGCACCTTTGACATAGCCCTGCAGTAGGCTTTCAACCTCGATATCCCAAAAATTGGGATCGTAGAACGCCGCAGCGGCATAGCCGGGTTTGAGGACCGGCAGGCGCGTCAACAGGCCCTGTTCGTCCAGCATTTCCAGTTCTGGCGTGAAGGCTCGTTCGGTGCGGAACACTTCTTCCAGTCGGGCGGCTTTTTCAGTTGTGGCGATCATCACGCCACCGCGCTGTTTCAGGAGCGGGATATCCGAAAATCCATCCGGCGGGCTATCAAAGAAATCCTTGGCGATCGCTGCCAGTTGGCAGACTTCTGGCGTATTGTACCGCAGCACGAATTCGGCGGCAGAGCGGCCGGTGCTGTGGTAGCCAAGCGCAGTTTCCCGTTCGAGCACGACGACAGAGCGATGGGGGCTGAGAAAATAAGCGTGCGACAGGCCGGCGATGCCGCCGCCGATGATGGCCACGTCGAATGTCTGCATGTCAGTCCGTCCTTAGCATTGCCGGCGCGGCCTCTCGTCGCGCTGCCGGGACCCTAGAGGGCGCCCTGTCAATGTTCAAATTTATAGTGAAGAAGCCCATTATCAGGCAGATTGATGCCCTGCGCTGTGATCCAGCGGTTCAGTGTCCCCAACATGGCGTAGGAAGGCGGCTTCGGCCGGATTGAGGATCGCGTTGGGATTGGTGATGCGGAAGACATCCGTGGTCGGCAACAGATCGTAGGGCGGCAATTGCCAGAGGCTGCCGTCGGCAAGACCCGATGCCGCCAGATGATCCGGCACCATGCCGATGCCAATATTGGCTGATATCAGGCGCAGCACCTCCTCGACATTGCATGAGACCGCCCGAACCTGTTGGCCAAAGGAGCCCATGGCGCGCACGGCGGTAATGGCATTCATATGCTGGCCGCCAAGAACATCGGCGATGAAGGCGATGTAGGGATCGCCGCGCAAGTCGTTCAAGGCAGCGGTCTTTGCGCGGAACAGCCGGTGGCCCCGGCCGCAATACAGCCCGTACTGCTCGCGGATATGGAAGGCCTTATCGAGGGCTTCCGGAATATTACCGTCGCACAGGCCGATGGTGGCGATGTTGCGCTCGACGGCGCTGATGACGCTGACGGTTGTTTCGACCGTGATGCTGAGTGTCACCTTCGGATAAAGATGAAAGAAGCTTTCGAGCTTGCGATCCCAGGCCGGATTATGCGCATGGCTGACGGAGTGAACGCTGACATGGCCGGTCACGTCGTCACCTGCGGTTTCCAGCGCATTCGGCAGGCGCACGACCGCTGCGAAGATATCGCGGCATTGGCGGTGCAGCTTTTCGCCGGCCTCCGTCAGATCGAAGCGGCCCGGGCGGCGGTCGATCAGCTTTTGGCCGACCGTCTGTTCCAGCCGCTTCAAAGCCATGCTGACGGCCGGTTGCTGCAACAGCAGCCGGTTTGCCGCCGCCGTGATGCTCCCTTCCTCGACCACGACGACGAAGGTGCGCAGCAGGTTCCAGTCGAGATTGTGGGCGAAGCGTTCGAGGCGATTGTCAGGCATGGCAACCCGCGATCAGAGGGAGATGAGACCGGACGGTAGCTGGTTCATGATCTCGTGGCCATCCTGCGTGATCAGCAGCTGGTTTTCGATGATCATGCCGCCCACGCCATCGACATACCACGGGGTCTCAAAGGCGAGCACCATGCCCGGCTCGATGATCACATCCGATTGACGCGATAAAAACGGCCATTCCTCGCTGCCGAGACCGGCGCCCAGCCCATGGCCAAAATGGCCACGCGTATAGCCGGGGAAGCCTGTCTTCGCCATTGCTTCGGTTGTTGCCCGGTGCACGTCGCTCATGGCGATGCCGGGTTTCAGCAACGGCAGACCGGCGTCATAGGCGGTCTGCAGGGCATTAAACAGCCGGGACTGCAGAGCGGATGGCGTGCCGCAGACGAAGGTGCGGCCGGTGTCGGATGTATAGCCGGCAATCAAACAGCCGACATCGACCTTGATCAGATCGCCGTGCTCCACCACGCCGCCCTTGGTCCACGGGTTCTGGCCAACGGAAACATATTCCCAAAGGCCCGTCAGGTTCTGGACGTTGCGTCGTCCGGCTTCAGCCCGCGCGCCCTTCTCCCAGGCGCTTGCCAAATCATCGCGGCTGATGCCGATGTCGATGGTTTCGCGCAGAGCGACGATTCCGGCCTCGGCCAGTTCGATGGCGGTCCGCAGATGGCCGATCTCGGTCGGCGATTTGATCATCTTCAATCGCCGGACAAGGTTTGAAGCATCGAGCAATTCGGCATCGGGCAGGGCGACAGACAGCAGCCGGAAATCGGAGACGGAAAGGCCATCGAATTCAATGCCGATGCGGCCTTCGTGCAGACCCCTTTCTGCGAGAAGCGCCGCGGCGAGCTGGAAGCCATGGCTGGCATCGAAGGTTTCCGGACGCTCGAAGCCGGGTGCACGCCCCTGTCTTGCCCAGGCCGCCTTTATCAATTCCTCTGCCGGCTGTGCTTCCATGCCCCTGATATCACCGGTCTCCACCCAGATCGGATTGATGCTGATATCGGTGAGCGCGCTGGAGGCGCGAAATGCAGCCTCGAACAGGTCGGTGACGACAGCGGCTTCCTGAAGAGCCGGATCGGCGGGAACAATGGCCGCTACGGCACCGGCACGCCTCCACATGGTGGCAACGCCTGCGGGTGCACCGGTCGCATAGGTAAAACTTTCCGGCGAAAGCAGCAGTAACGCATCAAGCCCGGCGGCTTCCATCAGTTGCGATGCGCGTGTTCTGTCGAGGTGTGCCATGCCGTTTCCCTGTCCTGTCGTTTCAAAGTCCAGCGGGCCGCCATTCCCGCAGCGCATGAGGCAGTGCCGCATTTTCGTTTGTGTCGCCCTGCCCGGCTTGCCATAACGGATAGAAGAAGGAAAGTGACGGGAGGAAGACATGGCTGCAAGACAGGAATTCCAGTGGGACGACGCATTTCTGCTGGAGGATCAGCTTTCTGAAGACGAGCGGATGATCCGCGATACGGCCCGCGCCTACGCGCAGGACAGACTGCAGCCCCGCGTCATCGATGCCTACCGCAACGAGACCACCGACCCGTCGATCTTCCGCGAAATGGGCGAACTTGGCCTGCTCGGTGTCACCGTCCCGGATACCTATGGCGGCGTTGGCGCATCCTATGTGGCCTACGGTCTGGTCGCTCGCGAGGTCGAGCGTGTCGATAGCGGTTACCGCTCGATGATGAGCGTTCAATCCTCCCTCGTCATCTACCCGATCCATGCCTATGGCTCGGAAGAACAGCGCCAAAAGTATCTGCCGAAGCTGATCAGCGGCGAGTTCATCGGCTGCTTCGGCTTGACCGAGCCGGACGCCGGCTCTGATCCGGGCGGTATGAAGACCCGGGCAGTGAAGACCGACGGCGGTTATCGTCTGAGCGGTTCGAAAATGTGGATTTCCAACGCGCCGATCGCCGATGTCTTCGTCGTCTGGGCAAAGTCCGAGGCCCATGGCAACGCCATTCGCGGCTTCGTGCTGGAAAAGGGCATGAAGGGCCTGTCAGCCCCGAAGATCGGCGGCAAGCTGTCGCTGCGCGCCTCGATCACCGGTGAAATCGTGCTGGACAATGTCGAAGTCGGCGAAGACGCGTTGCTGCCGAATGTCGAAGGCTTGAAGGGTCCGTTCGGCTGCCTCAACCGCGCCCGTTATGGCATTTCCTGGGGCGTGCTGGGTTCGGCGGAATTCTGCTGGCATGCGGCCCGGCAATACGGTCTTGACCGCAAGCAGTTCGGCAAGCCCCTGGCGCAGACGCAGCTGTTCCAGAAGAAGCTTGCCGACATGCAGACCGAGATTACCCTTGGTCTTCAAGCGTCGCTGCGCGTCGGCCAGCTGATGGATGCAGGCCGGATGGCGCCGGAGATGATCTCCATCGTCAAGCGCAACAATTGCGGCAAGGCGCTGGATATAGCCCGTGCGGCCCGCGACATGCATGGCGGCAACGGCATTTCCGAGGATTATCAGGTGATGCGTCACATGATGAACCTCGAAACGGTCAATACCTATGAAGGCACCCATGACGTGCACGCCCTGATCCTTGGCCGCGCCCAGACCGGGCTGCAGGCTTTCTTCTGAGCGCGGTCGGGGATCGGGCATGGAAACGCCACTGAAGGGCCTGAAGGTTCTCGAACTCGCCCGCATCCTGGCGGGACCCTGGATCGGCCAGACGCTGGCCGATCTCGGTGCCGATGTGATCAAGGTGGAAAGCCCCGCGGGGGATGACACCCGCACCTGGGGGCCTCCCTTCATCGAGAGTGACACCGGCGGCCATCTGGATGCCGCCTATTTCCACGCCTGCAATCGGGGCAAGCGCTCGGTCATCCTCGACTTCACCACCGAGGCAGGTCAGGAGGCTGTTCGGCGGCTGGCGGCTCAGTCGGATGTGCTGTTGGAAAACTTCAAGGTTGGCGGACTGGCGAAATACGGGCTGGATTACGAAAGCCTGAAAAAGATCAATCCGCGGCTGATCTATTGCTCGGTCACCGGCTTTGGCCAGGACGGGCCTTATGCTCATCGCGCCGGTTATGATTACATCATTCAGGGCATGAGCGGCATCATGGACCTGACGGGGGACCCGCAAGGCGAGCCACAGAAGATCGGCGTCGCCTTTGCCGATATCTTCACCGGGCTTTATGGCGTCATCGCCATCCAGGCGGCGCTTCACATGCGCGAGCGGACCGGTGTCGGCCAACAGGTGGATATGGCATTGTTCGACAGCATGACCGGGGTGCTTGCCAATCAGGCGCTGAACTTCCTTGTCTCGGGCCAATCCCCGCGCCGCCTCGGCAACGCGCATCCGAATATTGCACCCTATCAGGTGTTTCCGGTCTCCGATGGTCACTTGATTGTCGCTGTCGGCAATGACCGGCAGTTCGTCAAGTTCTGCACGCTGCTCGGTCTCGATACTCTGGCGACCGATCCACGTTACCTGACCAATGCGAGCAGGGTGAAAAACCGTGACACACTGACGCCGGAACTGACGGCGCGGACGGTGAATTTCGACCGCGATACGTTGCTCGCCATGCTCGAGGCGGCAGGTGTGCCGGGTGGGCCGATCAATACGGTCGCCGACGTGTTTTCCGATCCGCAGATCATCCACCGTGGCATGCGAGTCGATACCCCGCATACAGGATCGGCTTCAGGGACGGCACCGGGGGTGCGCACACCCATCCAGTTTTCCGATGCCGAACTCGCCCTGGATCGTGGCTCCCCACGGCTTGGCGAGCATACGCATGCGGTGCTGGCCGAAATCGGGATGAAGCCTTGATGCATTGAAATGGGCATCGATCGATGATATTTTTGATGCGCATATGAGGAGTAAATCCATGCGCACAACGATTGTTCTTGATGATGAGTTGCTTGCCAAAGCTCAGGCATATACCGGGCTAACGGAAAAGTCGGCGATTGTTCGAGAAGCCCTCAAAATGTTCATTCATGTTTCGGCATCGCGACGGTTGGCGCTTTTGGCAGGGAGCCAGCCGGACTTGGAGGATATCCCTCGCCGTCGCCCTTGGGACGATGAGCAGCCATGATTTTGGCTGATACCTCTGTGTGGATACGCCATATCCGGTTCGGAGAAAGCGGATTTTCGCGCCTTCTCATGGCTGGAAACATAGTGATGCATCCTTTCGTCATGGGCGAGCTTGCTCTTGGCAGTTTGAAAGATAGGTCCGTCTTTCTTGAGCAATTGCGGCAAATGATTCAGGTGGCAGCGGCTTCAGACGACGAAGTTATGCAACTGATCGAATCGAGAAAAATATACAACTCGGGCATTGGATATGCGGATGCTCACTTGTTGGCATCGGTCAGCTTATCGCCAGGCACTCTTTTTTGGACTTTTGATAAAAGGCTCGCGGCGGCAGCGGAAAGGCTGTCCGTATCGTACCTTTCTTCTGATGACTGACTGTTCTCTCAAATATTCCCCATGCAGAGATACTTCATCTCCAGATAGTCTTCTGCCCCGTGGCGGGATCCTTCTCGGCCGATGCCTGATTGTTTGAGGCCGCCGAAGGGGGCGGCTTCCGAGGACATACGGCCGGTATTGATGCCGATCATGCCATATTCCAGCGCTTCGGCGACACGCCAGACCTTTTTCAGTTCTGTCGCGTAGAAATAGGCGGCCAACCCGTAGATCGTGTCGTTTGCCTGCAGGATGACGTCTTCCATTGTCTCGAAGCGAATGATCGGGGCGACCGGTCCGAAGGTTTCGTCGCAGGCAACCAGCATGCCCTTGCCGACGTTTGAAAGCACGGTTGGTTCGAAGAAGGCGCCGGAGACGCGCTTGCCGCCGCAAAGAAGCTTTGCGCCCTTGCCGATCGCGTCGTTGACATGGGCTTCGACCTTCTCGATTGCCCGGCTATCGATCAGCGGGCCGATGGTGACGCCGGGGGAAAAGCCGTCGCCGACCGTGAGCTTTGCGACTTCTGCTGCCAGCTTGCGGGCGAACTCGTCATGAACGCGGCTTTGCACATAGATGCGGTTGGCCGAGGTGCAGGTCTGGCCTGCATTGCGGAATTTTGCCTGGATGGCACCATCGACGGCGGCGTCGATATCGGCGTCATCAAAGACGATGAAGGGCGCGCTGCCGCCGAGTTCGAGGCTGACTTTCTTGATCTGGTCGGAACATTGGCGCATCAGGATGCGGCCAACTTCTGTGGAGCCGGTGAAGCTGATTTTTCGAACTCTCGAATTGGTGCAGAGTTCGCGGCCGATCGCGTCGCCTTCCGAAGCGAGCACGAGGTTGAACACACCCTTTGGAAAGCCGGCACGAATTGCCAGCGCATGCATGGCCAAAGCCACCAGCGGCGTCTGTTCGGCGGGTTTCAGGATGATGGTGCAGCCGACCGCCAGCGCCGGCGCAATCTTGCGGGCGACCATCGATGCCGGAAAATTCCATGGCGTGATCGTGCCGACGACGCCGACCGGTTGCTTGATCACCATCATGCGGCGGTCGGTCGAAGGGGCCGGAATGGTCTCGCCGTAAACGCGCTTGGCCTCTTCCGCATACCATTCGATATAGGCGGCGGCGTGCTGGACTTCGGAACGGGCTTCGTTGAGCGGCTTGCCCATTTCGGCCGTCAGGATCGCGGCGAGATCGTCGATATGGGCAATGACCAGATCGTGCCAGCGGCGCAGGGTCGTGCTGCGGTCGCCCGCCGGGCGCTCGGCCCACGGAAATTGTGCCGCATAGGCATCATCGACGGCGGCGCGCGTTTCCGCGACACCCATATCCGGCAGGGTGGCGAGCAGGGTGCCAGTCGAGGGGTTATGGACCTCGAAGGTCTTTGCCGCAGGCGCCCATGGCGCATTCACCAGTCCGAGCAGATGCGGATCCCTGACATGGGCGAGCAATGTCTCGGTAAAGATCATCGGAGATCCTTTCTGGCGATCCGCGCAGGCGGCGCGGGGCGGCATGTTTTGTCGTGGGGACAATGCCGATAGCCGATAAAAGCAGCCGGGTCCATTGGGCAGCGTGACGCTGCTGCCCAATGGAATATGTCATGAGGCCGATGCCTGAAATCAGGCGCGGGCTTCCAGGATCGAGGCTTCCAGAATGTCCATCGCTTCGGCGAAGACATTGTCCTGGATGGTGATCGGTGCCAGGAACCGGATGACGTTGCCGTGTACGCCGCAGGTGAGCAGGATCAGGCCCTTTTCGAGCGCTTTCAGACGCACCTTGTTGGCGAAATCGGCACTCGGCAGGTTGGTCTTCACATCGTTGAACTCGACGGCATTCATGAAGCCAGGCCCGCGGATATCGACGATTTCTGGAGCCTGTTCGCGGATCGCCGCGAGGCGCTGCTTGAGGCGGTTGCCCAGCTGTTCGGCACGGTCGCACAGCTTTTCGTCTTCGATGATGTCGAGAACAGCGTGGGCCGCGGCAACGCCCATCGGGTTACCGGCATAGGTGCCGCCGAGGCCACCGGGGCCCGGAGCGTCCATGACCTCAGCGCGGCCGGTCACGGCTGCAATCGGGAAACCGCCGCCAAGACCCTTGGCCATCGTCACGAGGTCGGCGGCGACGCCGTGATGTTCCATGGCAAAGAGCTTGCCGGTGCGGGCAAAGCCGGTCTGCACTTCGTCGGCAATCAGAAGGATGCCGTGCTGATCACAGATCTCGCGGATCGCCTTGATGAAGGAGGTCTGCACCGGATAGAAGCCGCCTTCGCCCTGCACGGGCTCGATGATGATGGCAGCAACGCGGTTCGGATCGACGTCGGCGGCGAAAAGGCGCTTCAAGGCGGCGAGCGACTGGTCAGGCGAAACGCCCTGCAGTTCGACCGGGAACGGGACGTGGAAGACGTCGGCCGGCATCGCGCCGAAACCGACCTTGTAAGGCACGACCTTGCCGGTCAGCGCCATGCCCATGAAGGTGCGGCCGTGAAAGCCGCCGCCGAAAGCGACAACCGCCTGGCGGCCGGTTGCGGCGCGGGCGATCTTCACTGCGTTCTCGACGGCTTCCGCGCCCGTGGTGACGAAAATTGTCTTCTTGGCGAAATCACCCGGCAGGATGGCATTGAGCCGCTCTGCAAGCTCGACATAGTTTTCATAAGGCACGACCTGATGGCAGGTGTGGGTGAAGCGATCGAGCTGTTTCTTGACGGCCTCGATGACGCGCGGATGGCGGTGGCCGGTGTTGACGACGGCGATACCGGCGGCGAAATCGATATAACGATTGCCTTCCTTGTCCCAGATTTCGGAATTCTCGGCGCGATCCGCATAGATCTGCGTGGTCATGCCCACACCGCGGGAAATGGCTGCGTTCTTGCGATCGGTCAAACTGGTCACGGGTATCATCCTGATGTTGCGTGGAGCATTTTGGGTTGCAGATTTCTTGGAAATCCTATATTTTTTCTGTAGGTTTGCAAATCAAATTTTGTGATTTGAGAAGCAGCGTCGGGAATGGATTTCTTGCCCGCGAGACAGTATCGCACGGGAGTTTTACCGCCTCTCGTGCCAAGCTGTGCAGCAGTGCGTATGGATGACTTGAAGATGTCACGGGACGGCTTATGAGTGATGCCATGAAGATATGCTACAAGGTCGCGGAGGCTGCACGGCTTGCCGGCGTCTCCGCATCGACCTTGCGTCTATGGGAGACGCAGGGTCTGGTCGTTCCGGACCGGTCGGCTACCGGCCACCGGCAGTACAGCGAAGGCGATGTCGCCCAATTGAAGCGGATTTCGTGGTTTCGCGCCGAGCGCGGGCTCAATCCGGCGGCAATCCGCGAGGCGCTGGAACTGGAAGCGGGTGAGCTTGACGATAATGGTAAGCCTGCCAATGGCGACGCAACGCCGCAATCGCAGGTCGGCCGCAAGCTCAGGAGCCTGCGCCACGCAACCGGAAAGACCTTGGAGCAGGTGGCCGGCGATATCGGCATTGCAGCCTCGGTCCTTTCGACTCTGGAGCGAACCTCGCAGGGTGTGTCAGTCGCCGTGCTGCATAATCTCGCCGAATATTTTGCGACGACGGTTTCCAGCTTGTCAGGCGAGGATGAGCCGGATGTGCGGGCGCTGGTGCGTTCCGGGGAATGGCGAACATGGCCGCGCACGACGCCGGGGGTGACGGTGCAGCTTTTGGCCGAGGGCCGCAACCAGATGGATTGCCATCGGTTCGTGCTTGAACCGGGCGCCTCCAGCGAGGGGGCCTACAAGCATGAGGGCGAGGAGTTCGTCTATGTGCTGTCCGGCCGGGTGGAGTTCGTGCTGGATTCCGATCAGTTTCATGATCTGAACCCCGGCGATTCCCTTTATTTCAACAGCCGCCGCCACCACGCCTGGTCGAACCGCCATGACGGCGAGACGGTGCTTCTGTGGATCAACACGCCGCCGACCTTCTAGTATTTTCCGCCACAATTTCGGCGATTGGCGATCAAGCGCGTTTATACCGGCTATTGTCTCTATCTATTTCGTTTATAGGCCTTTCGGGCATACAGTTTCCACCAAGCACCGGCAAACGGTGCGCCAAAAGGGGAACTGAACGCATGAAGAAACATCTGATCGCATTGGCTCTCGCCTGTGCAGCAACGCTTTCCATGACGCCCGCCAATGCCGCCGAAAAGCTTCGGATCGGCACCGAAGGCGCCTACCCTCCGTTCAATTTTGTCGATACGGCCGGCAAGCTCGGCGGCTTCGATGTCGATATCGGTCTGGCGCTCTGCGCCAAGATGCAGGTCGAATGCGAGGTTGTCGCGCAGGATTGGGATGGCATCATCCCGGGATTGGTCGCCAAGAAATACGACATGATCATCGCCTCGATGTTCATCACCGACGAGCGCCGCAAGCAGGTCGCTTTCAGCGACCCCTATTATCTGGCGGCCATGACCCATGTGGCAGCCAAGGGGGCCGGCGTCACCGCCTTCACCAATGAGGCGCTGAAGGGCAAGGTCATCGGCGCGCAATCGGGCACCACACAGGCCGAATATATTGCGGCAGTCTATCCGGATGCCGAGATCAAGCTTTATCCGACACAGGACGAAGCCAATCTCGACATGGCCAACGGCCGTCTCGACATGGAAGTCGGCGACATGCTGCCGATGCTCGACTGGGTCACCAAGAACAATGACGGCAAATGCTGCGAACTGATCGGTGATCCCATCACCGACC
This sequence comes from Hyphomicrobiales bacterium, assembly GCA_900473685.1. Lineage (GTDB taxonomy): Bacteria > Pseudomonadota > Alphaproteobacteria > Rhizobiales > Rhizobiaceae > Pararhizobium. The sequence goes on along the minus strand of UCNE01000023.1, from coordinate 69,906 downwards.
GGAAATTCGTTGGCGACGGTGTCGGCATTGCTCTGCGCCAGGACGACAACGATCTTCGCGAAAAGCTGAACAAGGCGCTTGCCGACATTCGCGCCGACGGCACCTACAAGGCCATCAACGACAAGTATTTTACCATCGATGTCTACACGATGAAGTAAGAGCCGGCATTCGATCGGTGGGAAACCGTCTGCCTGATCGTGTCCTGCCACATGAATGGCGGGGTGATCAGGCCGGCTGAATTTTCTGCGCCGTCTTTTGTCGATGATAGATCAGTGCGGCGCGAAGGCAGAGCGCCAGCGGTTCCCGGCGGAAGTCGCCAGTTGCCGGGAAAAGCAGTGCCCGCTGCCCTTCAAAGGTAAAATCATCGGCAAAGTGGGCGCGAAAAGTGTCAATCAACGTGGCCTGGCAGTTGACGAACACAGCGCATTGATCAGGCGCCGACCTGGATGCGCCCAGCCGGATGGTTGTTCCGCTTTTGCTCGCCTCCGTCAGATAGGCCGGTTCGCCCCATTTGAGGGTTTCAGTCAGCGGGCCGACGCCTTCGGTTTCCGCCGCTACGGCAAAGATGAGGTCACGAACCTGCAACAGCCGCCGTCTGACCGCATCGGGGTATTGCTCAAGCGCTTGGGCAACGGCATCGGGAACGGGTAGACTTGTCATTCCATGCTCCTCGTTGGTGGTTGTCCAAACGCTTTACGGGGCGGTTTATTTCGTTACGTCGATGACGACGCGGCCGCGGATTTTTCCGGCAACGATGTCTTCTGCCAGCTGCGGCAGGTTGGACAATGGCTCGACCGTTGTCATTGCTGCCAGCCGTTCGCGGTCAAGGCTTTCCGCCAGAATGGCCCAGGCTCTGTCGCGCTCGATGTGCGGTGCCGTCACCGAATTGATGCCGAGAAGCGCGACACCACGCAGAATATGCGGCATGACGGTTGCCGGAAGGTCAGCGCCGCCGGCGAGACCACAGGCAGCGACCGCGCCGCTCTGGACGGTCTGCGCCAGAACGTTGGCGAGCGTTGTCGATCCGACGGAATCGATGGCGCCTGCCCAGCGTTCCTTTTGCAAGGCGCCTCCCTTTGCCGCCAGTTCTGCACGATCTACAAAACCCGTCGCCCCAAGCGCGGACAGGTATTCGTGCGTTTCCGGCCGCCCCGTCGATGCCGTTACCCTGTAGCCGCGATTGCCCAAGAGGGCGATGGCCATCGAGCCCACGCCGCCCGCGGCACCGGTCACCAGAATTTCACGTGTATCCGTCTTGATCTTGCCCCAGGATTCCAGTGCGTCGATCGCAAGGGCCGCCGTGTATCCGGCCGTGCCGATCGCCATACTTTCCTCAAGCGTGAAGGCATCCGGCAGACGTGTCAGCCATTCCGGCTTCAGCCGCTGGAAGCGCGTATAGCCGCCCCATTCGGTTTCCGACATGCCCCAACCGTTGACGACGATCTTGTCACCGGGCTTCCAGTCTGGGCTGCGGGACTGAACGACAATACCGGAGAGATCGACCCCGGCGACCATCGGCAGGCGGCGGGCGATGCGCCCCTTGCCGGAAACGGCGAGGCCATCCTTGTAGTTGAGCGTCGAGAACTGGACTTCGACCAGCACGTCGTGATCGGGGAGATCGGCAAGCGCCAGTTCCCGAAAGCCAGCCACCGGCTTGCCGTCGCGATCGTCGATCACCAATGCCCTGAAATGCTCCGCCATGGTTTTCTCCTGCCTGTTTTGCCGCAGCATGGCATGGGAAAAAAACAAAAGCCATTTCGACAAAAGGCGCGAAAGGATCGCTGCTATCCACAGGTTGGCAAACGGAGCGGGTTCTTTTCGGTCCACCAAAGGGGAAGAAACTCATCGATGATGTTGTTTCTTCGGTCGCACACAAGCTATTGATTCGTTGATAAATTATCGGTGAAAAGCAAAACCGTGTATCGGGTGTATTTACTTTTGGCATTGTGTATTTCGTAAGGAAAAATTCCAGATATATCTGCCATGCTTGCCGTGCAAGGCAGATTTGCTTTTGCCCTCTGGCGAAATACATGGCGAAGTGCTATCTCACCCTCGCAACAACCCTATGGAGCTTATCATGTTTTCGCAGCGCAAGCTGTCGAGCCCGTCTGATCGCGGCTTTGTCCAGATGATCTGGAACGCGATCCTTCTCGTTCAGACCCGTGAAACGACCTCGCTTATGACAGGTCGCAACCGCTAGGCAGAGACCGCGGCCGGGCCAGCTATTGCGGCCGGGAATGTTATCGAGGCTTTCAGCCCTTTTCCCCCCGGCCCTTCTCCCAGCGCAAGATGTCCGCCGAACAATCCGGCGATTTCTTCGACGATCGGAAGTCCCAACCCCATCCCCGGTGCTTGCCCGCGTCCGCCGCGGGCAAAACGCTGGCGCACGACCTGCCGGTTTTCCGGTGGGATGCCCGGGCCGTTGTCTTCTACGTCGAGCCGGACACCGTCTGTCTCTATTTCGACCCGGACCGTGACTTCCGCCCCCTTGCCAGAGTAGGCGATGGCATTTTCGATGAGATTACGCAGCAGCTCGCCGATCAGCAGCGGTTCCGCCCGGATCAGCGCCTTGCCGTCGCCCTCGAAGCCGAGATCGATACCGGCCTCGCCGGCGCCAGGCACGCGGTCGCCGGTGATCTCCTGCGCCAGCGCCACCAGATCGATGATCTCAAGCGGCAGCGGTTGCGTCGAGCCAGCGGCGTCGATCTTTGCCATCAACAACAATTGCGCCAAGATGCGCTCGGCATGGGCGACGGCCTCGTCACCCTTGCGGGCGGCGGCGTGAGCCTCCTCCAATGTGGTGGCGCGGGCCGACAGCGCCAGCTGTGTACGGATGATCGCCAGTGGCGTGCGGAGCTGATGGCTGGCATTGCCGGAAAAGTGGCGCAGCGCATCGAGCGCCGATTGCAGCCGCACCATGAAGGAATTGACGGTTTCGACCAGCCCTTCGACTTCGCTCGGCACCGATTGATCGATCGGGTGCAGATCGTCGGGGCTGCGTTCGGCAATGGCATCGCCCAGACGATAGAGCGGCCGCAGCGAAAAGGTCACTGCGATCCAGACGATGACGGCAGCACCAAGGATCATCATCAGCAGCCGGAAGGCCGACCGTAAAAGGATTGCCTGTGTCAGCTGCCGCCGGGCAATGGTGGTTTCCGCGACGGTGACGACGAAGGGAACGGAGTTGATGCCGGTCGATGCGGACCGCTCCAGGGCTGCCACCCGGATCGGCTCACCGCGGAACTGCGCATCGGTATAAACTGCCGACTGGCCGTTGAGAGCGGCGACCGAGGGCAGGTTCTGGTAGCCGGTGATGAATTGGCCGGGCGGGCCGTCGACCCGGTAGAAGACCCGGTCCTGCGCGGCCGAGGTCAGCATCTCCAGCGCCACATAGGGGATATCGACCTCAAGCGAACCGTCTTCGGCGACCACGACCCGTTCGGCGATGGCCAGTGCCGAGCCGGCAAGCACCCGGTCGGACACGATGTTCGCCGTCTTCACTGCCTCGCGATAAGTGTCGATCAGGGCCAGCGCGCCGATGACGGCGGTCGAGATCAGCAGCCAGGCGAGTAATCCCCGGCGCAGCGAATAGGCGCGCCGCGCCATCAGGTGTCCGCCATCTTGTCGAGATAATAGCCGATGCCGCGCGCTGTGCGCACCGTCAGCCCATGTGGACCCAGGCGTTTGCGCAGCCGGCTGACATATTGCTCGATGGCATTGGCACTCAGATCATCGTCGAAAGCCGTCAGCGACTGGATGATCGCCTCCTTGGCAACCACCTTGCCGGCGCGCATGAACAGGATTTCCAAAAGGCCGAGTTCCCTCGCCGGAATATCGATGGTGATGCCATCGGCTGAAAAGGTGCGCGAGGTGAGGTCGAGGGAGATCTTGCCGTAGCTGATCAGCGATGATCGCAGACCCGCCTGCCTGCGCAGGAGGACGCGGACGCGGGCTTCGAACTCGCTGATGTCGAAGGGCTTGATCATGTAGTCGTCGGCGCCGAGATCGAGCCCCTTGATCTTTTCTTCCTGTGTGCCGCGCGCCGTCAGGATCAGCACCGCTGCCTTGTTCTGCCGCGCCCGCATCGAGCGCAGCACGTCGAGGCCGTCCATCTCTGGCAGGTTGAGATCGAGGATGACCAGATCGAAGGTTTCCGTGGCGGTCACCGCGTTGGCCGAGGCGCCGTCATGCACAACATCGACGGCATAGCCGCTGCCGCGCAGGATCGCGACAAGTCCTTCCGAAAGCGCCGTATTGTCCTCAACCAGTAGTATTCGCAAATCCGCTATCTCCCTGATGTCACTCTATCGGGCGTGCTGGCGCTTGTGAACGGGCCGAGGCTGCGGCAATATCGTTTTATGCGTTTCCTTCCCCTTCTCTGTCTTCTCTGTGGATTTTCAACGTCGGCCGCAGCCCAGCTAACGGTGTTTCCGGCGCGTTCGGGCGATGCAGCGGCACCGACCGTCATCGTCTATTCCTCGCTCGACGAACCCCTGGCACGGCCGATGATCATCGGTTTCCAGACTGCCAATCCGGATGTGGCGGTGCGCTACGAGGACATGCTGACCGGCGAGATCTACGACCGGATCGTCAAGGAGACCGATGCCGGTCAAAAGACCGCGGATTTTGCGTTTTCCTCGGCGATGGACCTGCAGGTGAAGCTCAGCAATGACGGCTACGCCCAGCGCAGCGATATGCCGATGAGCGGCCGCTGGCCGGCTTGGGCCAACTGGCGCAACACGGCCTACGCGCTGACCTTCGAGCCGGCGGTCTTCGTTTATCACAAGCCGAGTTTTACCAAGGAAAAGCCGCCTTCGACGCGGGCGGAGTTTGTCGCTTATCTCCAGCGCCAGGGCAGCGCGGTGTTCGGCAAGATCGGTACATACGATATCGAGCGCTCCGGTGTCGGATTCCTGTTCATGGCGCGCGATCAGGAACAGTTCGGTGATATCTGGTCGGTGATCCAGGCGATGGGGGCAGCCGGGGTTAAGCTCTATTCCACCAGCTCGGCCATCCTCGAGCGGGTCTCCGATGGCCGCTTCGTGCTCGGTTACAATATTCTCGGTTCCTATGCCGCCGATTGGGCGTCGCGCCATCCCGATGTCGGCATCGTGCTGCCGCGTGATTATACCGTCGTCATGTCGCGCATCGGGCTTGTGCCGCAGGCGGCGGCAACGCCGGATCTCGGCCGCCGCTATCTGGAATTCTTCATGTCGAAGGAAGGCCAGACGATCATGGCGCGTGAATTGCAGATCCCCGCCGTCAGCCCCGACGTGGCCGGCACCAACACCGCCAACACGATGCGCGAGATGCTCGGCGGTCAGCTGAAGCCCGTTCCGGTCAGCCCCGGCCTGATGGTTTATCTCGATCAGGTGAAGCGGGCGCGGCTGATTGCCCGCTGGAACGAAGTTTTGCGGCTCCAGTAGACGAAAACGAAAAATTAAGGGACATTAACAGGGCAAGGTCCCGCCCAATGTCAGGTAAATGTCAGCTTCATATGGTGCCTTGCAGTTCTTCATTATCCGTGGAGGCGGATGATCGAGGCGTATGGGAGGAGTTTCACCAGACCCGGCGTAACGACGAGCCGAAAAGGCCGCCGCTGCTGATTCGATCGTGAGCCATCCCCGTCCGCAAAGATGAACAATATGCGCGCCATAGTGAACGAGCGCGCCTGACGGAGGACTACCCTTTGAAACAGTTTTTTCTGGCATCCATTCTTGCTGGCGCTCTCGCCCTGCCGGCTGTTGCTGCTGATTACACCATCATCGCTCCGGCCAACCCGGGCGGCGGCTGGGACCAGACGGCCCGCTCGATCCAGTCGGTGATGCAGACCGAAGGCATTTCCGGCAACGTCCAGGTTCAGAACGTACCGGGCGCCGGCGGCACGATCGGCCTCGCACAGTTCGCCAGCCAGTCGGCCGGCAATGCCAATGCCCTGATCGTCGGCGGTTACGTCATGGTCGGCGCCATCCTCACCAACAAGTCGCCGGTATCGCTCAACGACGTTACGCCGATCGCACGCCTGACCGGCGAATACGAAGCCATCGTCGTTCCGGCCGATTCTCCGCTGAAATCGATGGGTGATCTCGTCGAAGCGCTGAAGAAGGATCCGGGCGCTGTATCCTGGGGCGGCGGTTCGGCCGGCGGTACGGACCATATCGCTGTTGGCCTGATTGCCAAGGCAGCCGGCGTTGACCCGACCAAGATCAACTACATCGCGTTTTCCGGCGGCGGCGAAGCCCTCGCAGCCATCCTCGGCAGCCAGGTAACAGCCGGCATTTCCGGTTACGGCGAGTTCGAATCGCAGATCAAGTCCGGCACGCTTCGCCTGCTCGCCATGTCGAGCGCCGAGCGCATCCCCGGCATCGATGCCCCGACCATCAAGGAAGGTGGCCTCGACGTCGTGGTTCAGAACTGGCGCATGGTTGCTGCTGCTCCCGGCCTGACCGACGAGCAGAAGGCTGCTGTTTCGGCTGACGTCGAAAAGCTTGCCAAATCGGCCGGCTGGCAGGAAACCTTGAAGACCAAGGGCTGGACGGATACCTACCTTGCTGGCGACGCCTTCAAGGAACAGTTGGCTAAGGACGTTTCGGCAACCGAAACCATCCTCAAGGACATTGGTCTGGTTAAATGAGCAAGGGCAACACCCCTTCGACGCAGACACGCCGCCCTGACAGGGCGGCGCTTGTCATTGCCGTCTTCCTGGCCGCTCTCGCCGGCCTGATCTTCTGGGATACGTCGCGGCTTGCGGAAATCACCAGCTATTCCGGCATCGGCCCGGCAACCATTCCATTCGTGATCGCCAGCGTACTTCTGCTGTTGGCCGCCTGGACCGTATTCGAGGCGCTGCGCGGAGATTTTCCGGCACGGGAGCGTCAGGAATTCGGCCCGGTGATCTGGATCATCGGCGGTCTCGCTGCGCAGATGCTGACGCTGAAGCCGTTGGGTTTTTCCATCGCCACCGGTCTTCTGTTCGCAGCGACTGCGGCTGGATTCGGAAAGCGGAAGCTCTGGTTCACGATCCCGATCGGCATCGTGCTCTGTCTTGGCGTCTGGCTGGTCTTTGCCGGGTTGCTGCAGCTTTCGTTGCCTGCCGGTCCGCTTGAACACCTGTTTTGGTAAGGCGCTGACATGACTACATTCGATTTCCTGCTGCAGGGCATGCTCGTTGCTGCCCAGCCGATGAATCTCCTCTATGCGCTGATCGGCGTGACGCTTGGTACCGCCGTCGGCGTCTTGCCGGGCATTGGTCCGGCGTTGACCGTGGCGCTGCTGCTGCCGGTGACGTACCGGCTGGATCCGGGCGGTTCGCTGATCATGTTTGCCGGCATCTATTATGGTGGCATGTACGGTGGCTCGACCACCTCCATCCTTCTCAACACGCCCGGCGAAAGCGCGTCAATCGTCACGGCCCTCGAGGGCAACAAGATGGCCCGCAAGGGGCGCGGCGGACCGGCACTGGCAACGGCCGCCATCGGCTCGTTCGTCGCCGGCCTGATCGCGACACTCGGCCTTGCCTTCATCGCACCGTTCGTCGTCAAGCTGGCGCTGGTTTTTGGCCCGCGCGAGTATTTTGCCCTGATGGTTCTCGCCTTTGTTACCGTGTCTTCAGCCTTCGGCGATTCGACGCTGCGTGGTCTGACCTCGCTGTTCATCGGCTTTGCGCTTGCCATCATTGGCATCGACCAGTTGACCGGACAGGCCCGCATGAGCTTCGGTGTTCCCGATCTTCTGGACGGGATCGAAGTAACGACGCTCGCTGTGGCCATGTTTGCCATTGGTGAATCGCTCTATATCGCCGCACAGGGCGAGCAGGGTCCGGACAAGGTCGAGGCGGTCAAGGGTTCCGTCTGGATGACGGCCCAGGACTGGGCGCGGTCCTGGAAGGCATGGTTGCGCGGAACGCTGATCGGTTTCCCGATCGGTGCGATGCCGGCCGGCGGTGCCGAAATCGGCACGTTCCTTTCGTATGCGGCTGAAAAACGGCTGTCCAAGCATCCGGAAGAATTCGGCCATGGTGCCATCGAAGGTGTTGCCGGTCCGGAAGCGGCCAACAATGCTTCGGCGGCCGGCACGCTCGTGCCGCTGCTGACGCTCGGCCTGCCGACCACAGCGACCGCGGCGATCATGCTGGCCGGCTTCCAGCAGTACGGCCTGCAGCCCGGTCCGCTGTTGTTTGCGACCAATCCGCAGCTGGTCTGGGGCCTGATCGCATCCCTCCTGATCGCCAATTTCATGCTGCTGGTGCTCAACCTGCCGCTGGTCGGCCTCTGGGTGAAGCTTCTGACGATCCCGAAGCCATGGCTGTACGCCGGCATCCTGTTGTTTGCGACGCTGGGCACCATCGGCGCCAATCCGTCGGTGTTCGAACTCGGCATGCTCCTGGCGTTCGGTGTTCTCGGCTACGGCATGCGCATTTTCGGTTATCCGATCGCGCCCGTCGTCGTCGGCCTGATCCTCGGACCGCTGGCCGAACAACAGCTCCGCCGCGCGCTGGCAATCAGCCAGGGCGATGTCACGGTGCTGTTCACCTCACCGGTTGCGGCTGTCCTTTTGGTGATTGCCGCTGCAGCACTGATCGTGCCGCTGATCCTGCGGGCACGCGGCCGTGGCCAGGTGCTTTCGCAGCTCGCTGCCAACGAAGATTGACGGTTCCTCCCAAGGTCGTCACAGCAAAGGTCCGGTTAGCTGATGTTAACCGGACCTTTTCTATTTGCATGGCTGGGATGAATTCCTGTGCATTGTAAACAGGGGTTGCAGACCGCATATTCATCTCGTCGAACAAGACGCAACAACAACTTAGGAAAGTGAGTTAAAGAGATGAGTGCCCGTCAATCTGCCCGAGGCTTTTTCGGTAATGCCATCGCCATCTTTGGTGCGGCCACGGCCGCTGCCGCAGCAGTCGAAGGCAACCGCCGTCCTCGCGACCGCGACCTCTATACGCTTGGTATCAACCCGGCGAACTTCCATTCCGTCAAGCGCGGCTAATTCAACCGCTGCATGAAATTAGAAAAGCCCGCCAGGCAACTGGCGGGCTTTTTGGGTTTAAGGGGCACGTTTGCTGACCGGCGAAAGCACCATGGGTTGGCGGATACTATCCTGGGGGATTTTGACCGGTCCCGATCGTTCTTGATGCTGAACCCGAGATGCCGCCATCCCCCGTTGCGCAGGGTATCCAGACAAAAAAATGCCGCCCGCTTTTGACGGACGGCATTTCTGTTTGTGGACTTGGTCTTGTTAGTGCGCGCCGCTCAGCTGTTCGCGGCGGTTGTGCAGGATCGATGACCAGAGCGAGATGCCGATCAGCGCTGCACCGCCAAGACCGGTGATCACTTCCGGGATATGGAAGAGCGTCTGGACATACATGATCACCGACAGGATCAGGATGGCGTAGAACGCGCCGTGTTCCAGGTAGCGGTATTCGGCAAGCGTTCCCTTTTCCACCAGCATGATGGTCATCGAGCGCACATACATGGCGCCGATGCCAAGGCCGATGGCGATGACGAAGAGGTTTTGGGTCAAAGCAAACGCGCCGATGACGCCGTCAAAGGAGAAGCTGGCGTCCAGAACTTCGAGATAGATGAAGGCGCCGAGGCCGCCCTTTGCTGCCGCGTTCATGGTCTGCTGGGATGCATCGAGCAGGCCGCCGACAACCTCGACTGCAAGGAAGGTCAGAAGGCCATAGATGGCGCAGTAGACGAACGTCGTGGATTCTTCACCTTCCAGCAGCGACGAGAAGATCAGGATAACAGTCAGCACGAAGGCGATTTCAACACCCTTGATCGAGGCGAACCGGGACATGTTGCGTTCCAGAACCTTGATCCAGTGCACATCCTTCTCATGGTCGAAGAAGAACTTCAGGCCGACCATCATCAGGAAGGTACCGCCGAATGCGGCGATCGGCAGATGCGCCTCATTCATGATGCGGGCATATTCTTCCGGACGTGCAGCCGCCAGAACCAGCGCGTCGATCGGACCGATCTTGGCTGCGATGACAACGATGAGCAACGGGAAGACGATACGCATGCCGAAAACGGCGATCAGGATACCCCAGGTCAGGAACCGCTGTTGCCAGACCGGTGTCATTTCCTTGAGCTTGTTGGCGTTGACGATGGCGTTGTCGAAGGAGAGCGAGATTTCGAGGACGGCGAGAACCATGCAGATGAAGAAGACCGTGGCCATGCCGCCGATCGTTCCCGTGGTCGTCCAGCCGAGCCAGGCGCCGAGCGCAAGGCCGGCGACGGTGACGATGAAGGACCATTTGAAATAGCTAAGCGTCGAAGTCTGGGAAGCGGTTGTCATGGCCGCACCTCCGACCCGGCGAAGCCGAGCGCTGAATACCTGGAGAAATCCCGCATGCCCAAAACGGCATGCGAAGAACGCATGAGATGAAGTGTCATTGTTTTATAGTCCGCCGGCATATTTGCGGGGTGATACCGACATCGCGAGAGCGCCGTAAATTCTCGCCAGAGGGGCCCGGTATCAGGTTTGCCCAGCAGGCGTGTTGTAAATGCCCTGCGCTGCTGGAGTCGCACGTTAAATAGCAATCCTTTTGCCAAGGTCAAGGGAGCCGGTCGCAAAGCGCCGCACCTTTTACCGTAAGTTTGAGATGCGTCCGCTGCGTGCGTGCATCCCGGCCAGTAATCTCGATCGGCGCGTCCGGCCCAGAGATGAGATTGATCTCACGCAGCACGAGTGCATGGGCGATGCCGAACAGTTTTGAGAAGCTGCGGCTGTCACTGGCGATCCCATGGAAAACCGCGGCAGCGATCCCTGCCATGATGGGCGAAAGTGCCGGATCCTGCGCCTTGATCATATCGGCATATGCGAGAAACTGCGCCTCGGATATATCTTCCGGCATCAGGCCGCGTCTTTGCCCGCAGCCGTGGGGCAGAAGGATACCAGGATCGATTTTGATGTCGGCGTATCGCTCTCGTCTCCGGCGCTCGACAGCGGCACCAGCACGTTGAGCTCGGGATAATAGCCGGCAACGCAGCCGCGCGGGATATCATACGGGACCAGCCGGAAATCCTTGGCGATGCGCGGCACGCCGTCGTCATGCCGGCCGATGACATCAACCCGGTCGCCAGCCTCGGCGCCGAGTTCAGCCAGATCGGCGGGGTTGACGAAAACGACGCTGCGTTCGCCATAGACGCCGCGATAACGGTCGTCCATGCCGTAGATTGTCGTATTGTACTGGTCGTGCGAGCGGAAGGTCTGGAGTACGAAGACGCCGTCCTGGCCACGGGCAATCTGATGCTCGATGGCTTTGGGAAGCGGGCCAGTCCAGAAGGTGGCGCGGCCTGCCGGTGTTTCCCATTCCCGGTTTGCCGCTGCATTGCGCAGATGAAAACCGCGCGGTTTGCGAACGCGCTCGTTGTAGTTCTCGAAGCCGGGAATGACATTGGCGATATGATCGCGGATCAGGTCGTAGTCGTCGGCAAGAGCCGCCCAATCGACCTTGGCCGAGCCGACGGTGGCGGCTGCAATGCCGGCGATGATGGCGACTTCCGAGCGCAGTTCCGGCGACGCCGGTTTGTTGATACCGCCGGAGCCGTGCACCATGCTCATCGAATCCTCGACGGTGACGATCTGGCTGACGCCCTTCGAGTTCCGATCGATCTCGGTACGGCCAAGGCATGGCAGGATGAAGCTGACTTCGCCGGGCATCAGATGTGAATGATTGAGCTTGGTGGCGATGTTGACCGTCAGTTTCTGGCGCGCCAGCGCCTTGGCGATGAGCGGGCTGTCCGGCGTGGCGCGGGCAAAATTGCCGCCAAGACCGATAAAGGCCTGGGCCGAACCGTCGAGCATCGCGCCGATGGCGGCGAGCACGTTATGGCCCTCCTTGCGAGGCGCCTTGAAATCGAATTCCTTTTCCAGCGCATCGAGAAACGCGGCCGGCGCCTTCTCGTTGATGCCGACCGTGCGGTCACCCTGCACGTTGGAATGGCCGCGCACCGGGCAGAGGCCGGCACCCGGCTTGCCGATATTGCCGCGCAGCATCATGAAATTGGCGATCTCGCGGATGGTGATGACCGAATGCCGGTGCTGCGTTACGCCCATGGCCCAGGTGCAGATTACCCGCTCGGCACCAAGATAGGTGTCTGCCGCGCGCTCGATTTCCAGACGGGTCAGGCCGGACTGGTCCTCGATTTCAGCCCAGCCGGTCGCATCGACCGCAGAGCGGTAAGCAGCGAAATCGGCAGTGTGCAGTTCCAGAAAGGCATGGTCGAGAACCGAGGGCTCACCGGCCGCAAGGGCTGCGTCGTCGGCTGCAAAAACGGCCTTTGCCATGCCGCGCACCGCCGCCATGTCGCCGCCCAGCCGCGGCTGGAAATAGTCGCTGGCAATTTCGGTTGAACCGCCGCGCAGCATTTCCAGCTTGTCCTGCGGATCGGCAAAGCGTTCCAGGCCGCGCTCGCGCACCGGATTGAAAACCGCGATCCTTGCGCCCCGTTGAGCGGCACGGCGCAGGTCACCCAGCATGCGCGGATGGTTGGTGCCGGGGTTCTGGCCGATGACGAAGATGGCGTTGGCCTTTTCGAAATCCTCCAACAGCACCGTGCCCTTGCCGACGCCAACCGCCTGTTTCATGGCGACGCCGCTGGCCTCATGGCACATGTTGGAGCAGTCAGGAAAATTGTTGGTGCCATAGAGCCGGACGAACAGCTGGTAGAGGAAGGCGGCTTCGTTCGAGGCGCGGCCGGACGTGTAGAATTCGGCGCGGTCGGGCGTGTCGAAGCTGTTGAGGATGCCGCCGATCTCGGCAAAGGCGGCATTCCAGCTGACGCGGACATAGGTGTCGGTCGCGCGGTCATAGCGCATCGGGTGGGTGAGCCGGCCCTGCTGCTCCAGTTCGTAGTCGCTCCAGGATTGAAGTGCCGTAACCGTGTGAGCTGCAAAGAAATCGGGTGGCGTCCGCTTGTCGGTTGCTTCCCAGGCCACGGCCTTGACGCCATTTTCGCAGAATTCAAACGAGGAGCCATGGGCCGGATCGCCCCAGGCGCAGCCGGGGCAGTCAAAGCCATCGGGTTGGTTTGCCTTGAGCAGGGTTCTCGCACCCGAAATCGGCGAGCCGCTTTCCAGAAGCCGCTTGCCGCAGCTCTTCAATGCACCCCAACCGCCTGCAGCCTTGGAGGGTTTGCCGAGAAAAACAGTCTTGCCCATAACGCTGAAGTCCCTGGCCGTACCGATAGAAGAAACGATGGTGAAAATTCGCCTTCCGGAGGCTTCTGATGGAATTTCGCTGTTGCTTCAAGGGTTCACATCGCATGCAGCGATAGGAGATTTCTATCAAAGCAACATGTCGGTGGAACGTGAGGACGATTGCGTCCACCTGCCATTCCATTTGTTGATGGACCTATGCCTTTTAGCGACTGGATCGTTTGGCTGGAATGTGCGACTGGCACGCATCTTTGCCGGAACCGCTGCCATGACCGCCGAAACAGTCCCGCTTGCCCATTCCCCAAACGCCGCCCGCACCGGCGTGTTGATCATGCTGCTTGGCATGCTGATGTTTTCGCTCAACGACGTGATGGGCAAATGGCTGGTTTCGACCTATTCCGTTCCCCAGTTGATGACGATCCGCAGCATTGCGGCGCTGATCGTGTTGACGCCGTTTTTCATCAAGCGCGGTTGGCGCAGTCTGGTTCAGGTCGACCGGCCATGGCTGCATGCGCTGCGCTCGCTGCTGTTCGCAATCGATGCGTCTGCTTTCTATTTCGCCGTCGCCTATATGCCGCTTGCCGATGCGATGACCTACTGGCTGGCCGCACCGATCTATGTCGCGGCGGCTTCGCCGTTCCTTCTGGGCGAGAAAGTCGGCTGGCGGCGGTGGACGGCAATCCTGATCGGCTTTGCCGGGGTGATCGTGGCGCTGGAACCATCCGCCAAGAGCTTTTCGTTGCCGGCGCTGATTGCACTGGTCGGCAGTGCCGCCTTTGCCTTCGCCCTGCTTCTTGGCCGGACCTTGCGCTCGACGCCGGATACGACGCTGATCTTCTGGCAGTTGAGCGGCGCGCTGATCTTTTCTCTGGTGGGCGTCGGTGCGAATACAGCCGGGTGGGCGCCGCTGGATCTCGAGGCGGTGGCCTGCCTCAGCCTTTTGGGCATTGTCGCCATGCTGGCGCATATTCTCGTCAGCCGCTCGTTGAAGCTCGCAGACGCAGCGACCGTCGTGCCGCTGCAATATACGCTTTTGTTCTGGGCGGTGGTGTTCGGCTGGCTGTTCTTTGGCGATACGCCGCGCTGGACCGTCGCTCTCGGCGCCGCGCTGATCGTCGCATCCGGCCTGTTCATCTTCTTCCGCGAACAGCAGCTGAAGCACCGGGGCAAGGTCGGGGAATAGCGTTTTACGGCCGTTGGACGCCGGTTGCTGTTACATAGATCGAGTAGACCGATTGCGTCGCGGTGATGAACAGCCGGTTACGGCGCGGGCCGCCGAAGGTGAGGTTCGAGACGCCCTGCGGGATACGGATCTTGCCGAGCAGCGTACCGTCCGAGGCAAAGCAATGCACCGCGTGGCCGCCGCTGGTCCAGAGATTGCCGTTGGTATCGAGGCGAAAGCCGTCGGGGCGGCCTTCGTCGAGATGGCAGAAGACCCCGGAATTGGTCAGGCGCGTGCCTTCCACATCATAGACCCGGATATGGGCCGGCGCCGTGTCGTCCGGATTGGTGCCGCTGTCGGCGACGTAGAGCTTGGTTTCGCCCGGCGAGAAAGCAAGGCCGTTTGGCTGGAGGAAATCGCTGGCGACGGCGCTCAGCGCGCCCGTCACCGGATCCAGCCGGTAGATGCTGCGTTTGTCCTGTTCCGGTGCCGATTTGTAGCCCTCATAATCGGACAGGATGCCGTAGGTGGGGTCGCTGAACCAGATGCTGCCGTCGGAGCGCACCACGACGTCATTGGGCGAGTTCAGCCGCTTGCCCTCAAAACTGTCGGCAAGAACGGTGATTGCGCCATCTACTTCCGTGCGGGTGACACGGCGGGTGCCGTGTTCGCAGGAAATCAGCCTGCCCTGGCGGTCGCGGGTATGGCCATTGGCGAAATTCGAAGGATAACGATAGACCGAGACGCCGCCGTCGGGCACCCAGCGCAGCATGCGCTGGTTGGGAATATCGCTCCACAACAGTTGCTGCGCGTCGTCGAACCAGACCGGCCCTTCGGCCCAGCGGCAGTCGGAATGCAGCTCTTCGAGCACGGCGCTGCCAACAATCAGCGACCGAAAGCGAGGATCGTGGATTTCGTAAAGCGATGAGCTAGGCATGGTCCGTCCCCCTGTTTCTGATGGTGTGGTTTCTTATCCGCCCGGTCACGATAGGGATCGTTGCGGGAGGCTCCCTGGGTGTGAGCGTAGGATGTTGGGATCAAAACCACAAGAACGCATGGCGAAGGCTGCAAGAGCCCGGCCGATGAGGGCCGGGCCTTGCTGGATGTCACGCCGTGAAGGCAGCGTTCATCAGGGTCTGGGTGTAGTTTTCACGCGGTGCTTCGAAGATCGCGTCGGTATCGCCTTCCTCGACGATCTTGCCGTTCTTCATCACCACCACATAGTCCGACATCGCCTTGATCACGGACAGGTCATGGCTGATGAAGATGTAGGAGAGCCCGTGCGTCTTCTGCAGGTCGCGCAGGAGGTCGATGACCTGTCCCTGCACCGAGCGATCGAGCGCCGAGGTCGGTTCATCCAAGATGACGACTTTGGGTTTCAGGATGATGGCGCGGGCAATGGCGATGCGCTGGCGCTGGCCGCCGGAGAATTCATGCGGATAGCGGTTGCGCGCCGCCGGATCTAGCCGGACTTCCTTGAGCGCCTCTATGGCCCGCTTGTCGCGTTCAGCACGGCTGAGCTGCGGTTCGTGGACATAAAGGCCCTCGGTGATGATCTCACCCACCGTCTGGCGCGGCGACAGCGAGCCGTAAGGGTCCTGGAAGACCAGCTGCAGCTGCTTGCGCAGCGGCCGCATGGCGGAGCGGCCGAAATCGGAGATGTTGGTTGCTCCGAACTGGTAGCGGCCGGAGCTTGGCACAAGCCGCAGAAGCGCGCGTCCGAGTGTCGATTTGCCGGATCCGGATTCGCCGACGATTCCGATGGTCTGGCCTTCCTTCAGCCGGATATTGACATTATCGACGGCGCGAAAGACGCCTGACTTCTTGCCGAACAGACCACCACCGGTGGCGTAATCGACGGAGACGTTTCTGCCTTCGAGCATGACCGGCGCGGTCTCGGCGGGCGAAGCCTTGCGGCCATGTGGCTCGGCTGCAAGCAGCATCTTGGTGTAATCGGCCTGCGGACGCTCGAAGATATCGGCCGTCGTCCCTGTCTCGACCACCTCGCCGCGGCGCATCACCGCGACACGGCTGGCGAAATGCTTGACGATGCCGAGATCGTGGGTGATCAGCACCACCGCCATGCCGAATTTGGCCTGCAGCGAATTGAGCAGGTCGAGGATCTGTGCCTGGATGGTGACGTCGAGCGCCGTCGTGGGTTCGTCGGCGATCAGGATGTCGGGATCGTTGGCCAGCGCCATGGCGATCATCACGCGCTGGCGCTGGCCGCCGGACATTTCGTGCGGATAGCTGTCGATCCGGCGCTTGGCATCGGGAATGCCGACCAGCTCCAGGAGTTCAAGCACGCGGGCGCGTGCCTGCTTGAACGTGCCGCCCCGGTGCTGGACGATCGGCTCGGCGATCTGCCGGCCGATTGTGTAGAGCGGGTCGAGCGAGGTCATCGGCTCCTGGAAGATCATGGTGATCTTGGCGCCGCGCACCTTGTTCAGCCCCTTGAGTGGCAGCCCAACCAGTTCCTGGCCGCGATACTTGGCCGAGCCGGTGACGCGGCCGTTGCCGGCCAAGAGGCCCATCATGCCCATCATCGTCTGGCTCTTGCCCGAGCCGGATTCCCCCACAACGGCCAGCGTTTCGCCGGCCTTGATGTCGAGATCGATGCCCTTGACCGCCTGCACGTCGCCATCCGGCGTCGTGAAGGTGACCTTGAGATCCCGCACGGCGAGAATTGTTTCCCGTTTATCATTCATATCAGCGGTCCTTCGGGTCGAGCGCGTCGCGCAGGCCGTCACCGGCGAAATTGAGCGAGAACAGGGTGAGGACGAAGAAGATCGCCGGGAAGATCAGAAGCCACGGTGCCGACTGGATGTTGTTGGCTCCCTCGGCAATCAGCGCACCCCAGCTCGTCAGCGGCGCCTGAACGCCAAGGCCGAGGAAGGACAGGAAGCTTTCAAGCAGGATGACCTTCGGCACCACGACAGTAACGAAAACCACCACAGGTCCAATGGTGTTGGGGATGATGTGGCGGCGTATGATCTGCCAGTCCGTCAGCCCCAGAGCCTGCGCCGCACCGATGAATTCACGCCGCTTCAGGGCAAGTGTCTGGCCGCGCACGATACGGGCCATGTCCAGCCATTCCACCGCGCCGATGACGAGGAAGATCAGGATGAACGAGCGTCCGAAGAACACGACGAGCACGACAACGAGAAAGACGAAGGGCAGCGAATAGAGGATTTCGACGAACCGCATCATGACGTTATCGACGCGACCGCCGATATAGCCGGAGGTGGCGCCGTAGAGCACGCCGATGCTGAGTGAAACAAGGCTGGCGAGCAGGCCGACGGCAATGGAAATCTGACCACCGAGCATGACGCGGGCCATCAGGTCACGGCCGTTCGAATCCGTACCGAACAGGAAGTATTCGCGGGCGACCTGGCCGGTCAGTTTCAGGGTCTTGCCCTCGTCTTCCGTCGCAACGACCTGCGTGCCTTCGAACTCGTTGGCACGGTCGAAATAGCGCGTAGTGCGGGGATCGATCGGCTTGTCGGAGGTGACGGTCGCCGTGAAGGTCTCGCCTTCGACGGCAAATTCCCTCAGGTCGACGCGGGCCCGGCCCGCAACACCTTCCATGACATCCTGCAGGCTCGAGACATCAGGCCGTGGCTCCAGGCTCGGCGCCACCGAGACATAGGATGGAAACACCTGATCATAGGTATGACTGATGAAATAGGGGCCGAGGAACGAGAACAGGGTGATCAGCAGCAGCGTCACGCAGCCGGCCATGGCGGCGCGGTTACGGCGAAAGCGCATCGTAGCAAGCTGGAACAGGCTTCGGCTGGCTGTTTCGGGCGGCAGTTCCGTGGTGACGATATCAGTCATGGCGAACCCTCGGATCGAGAAGGCCGTAGAGAATATCGACCAGAAGATTGAAAACGATAACGAAGATGGCGATCAGCACCACCGTGCCCATCACCAGCGTGTAATCGCGATTGATGGCGCCGAGCACGAAGTAACGGCCAACGCCGGGGATGGTGAAGATCGTCTCGACCACGGCAGAACCGGTGAGCAGGGCGGCGGCGGCCGGTGCCAGATAGGAAACGACCGGCAGCAGGGCGGCGCGCATCGCATGGGTGATGACGACGGTGCGGGCCGGCAGGCCGTAGGCGCGGGCGGTGCGGATATGATCGGTGTGCAACGCCTCGATCATCGAGCCGCGTGTCAGCCGGGCAAACACGGCCAGCTGCGGCAATGCAAGGGCAATCATCGGCAGGATCAGGAAGCGCAGCGAGCCGTCGCCCCAGCTCCCGGCGGGCAGCCAGGACAGCGTGATGGCGAAGATCAGCGTCAGCACCGGGCCAACGACGAAGTTCGGCACCGTGACGCCCATGGTTGAAACCGACATGATGAGAAAGTCGAGGGCGCTATTTTGCCGGAGAGCCGCAATCGTGCCGGCAAGAACGCCGCCAAAAAGCGCGAGCAAGAGTGCATAAAAGCCGAGCTCCATCGAATAGGGCAGACCCTTGCCGATCAGTTCGGCGACGGTGTTATCCTTGTAGACGTAGCTGGGTCCGAAATCGCCGGTAACGGCGTTGCCGATGTAGGAAACATACTGGCTCCAGAGCGGCTGATCGAGATGGTAGGTGGCCATCAGGTTCGCCATCGTCTGTGGCGGCAGCGGCCGCTCGAGATTGAAGGGACCGCCAGGGGCGAACCGCATCAGGAAGAAGGAAATCGTGACGACGATGAATAGCGTCGGCACGGCGCTCGCAAGGCGGCGCAGGACAAAGGAAATCATGGCTTTACTCTCTGACCGTGACGCGCGGCAGCATCAGCCGCCGCGCGTCAGAATCCGTTACTCGGAAACGCTCAGGAAGCGGCTCAGATGCTGGTTTGCAGCATTGTCCTGCCAGCCCTTCACCCTGTCGGACACCAGCCAAAGGTCGGCCTGGGTCAGGAACGGCGCGATCGGCTGCTCTTTCATCAGAAGCGCTTCAGCTTCATGCAGCGTCTTGGAACGGACAGTCGGATCGATCTCCTCGTAGGACTTCTTCATCAGGGCGTCGAACTCGGGATTCTCGAAGTGGCCGTAGTTGAAGGTCTTGTTTGCAGACAGGCTCAGCGCCAGGAAGTTTTCGGCGTCGGCGTAATCGGCAACCCAGCCGGCACGGGCGACGTTGAACTTGCCGCCTTCCTGCAGGTAGGCATAGTGCGAGGAGACGTCGAGATTGACCAGCGACACCTTGGCGCCGAAGGTGTTCTTCCACATGTCGGCAACGGCCGTTGCAACACGCTCGTGGTTCGGGTTGGTGTTGTAGCGGATCTCGATATCAAGCGGCTTGCCGCCTTCACCATAACCGGCTTCCTTCATCAGCTTGAGCGCTTCGTCTTCGCGGTCGAGCTGCGACTTGTCAGCAAAATCGGCCTTGGATGGGTCGCCGTAGCTGGCCATGCCCGGAGGCACCATCGAATAGGACGGCAGCTGCGAGCCCGAATAGATTTCCTTGGCCAGGAAGTCACGATCGACGGCCATCGACAGAGCACGGCGAACGCGGACGTCGCTATAGGGCTCCTGGCGGGTATCGAAGGCGTAGTAATAGGTTGCCAGCGTCGGCGACACATGGACCTGCTCGCCATGGGCCGCGCGCAGGCGCTCCAGCTGGTCGGCCGAGAAGTTGTAGGCCAGATCCATTTCCTTGGCCTCAAAGCGGCGCACGGAGGCTGCCTGGTCGTCGATCGGGTAGAAGATCACCTTGTCGATCTTGACGTTTGCCGCATCCCAGTAGGACGCGTTCTTTTCCGTCGTCAGACTGTCGTTCGGTGTGTGCGCGACCAGCTTGTAGGCACCGTTGGAGACCATCACACCTGGCTTGACGAAATCGGCGCCGTTCTTTTCGACGCTGGCCTTGGAAACCGGCAGGGCGGTCTGGTGCGCAAGCAGCTCCAGGAAGAAGGGGGTCTGGCGTTCCAGCGTGATTTCCAGCGTTTTCTCGTCGATAGCCTTCAGGCCGAGCTGATCGACGGGCAATTCGCCCTTGTTGATCTTTTCGGCGTTCTTGATCGGGAAAAGGATGTTGGCATAACCAGCCGCGGTCTTCGGATCTTCAACGCGCTGCAGCGAGAAGACGAAGTCGCCAGCAGTGACCGGAGAGCCATCCGACCAGTTGGCATTGGCGCGCAGCTTGAAGGTGTAGACGAGACCGTCGTCCGACAGATCCCAGCTTTCGGCAGCGCCGGGAACGATCTTGCCGGCGGCATCGTAGATCGTCAGGCCTTCGTAAAGGTCCTTCAAGATGAATTCTTCGATGTTGATCGAGGTATGCGCCTGGTCGAGCGTCTGCGGCTCGCCGGCATTGCCGCGGTGCAGGACGGTTTCAGCGAGCGCAGGGCTCGCGCCGATGAGAATCGATCCAAGCAGCATTGCTGTGCGGAAGTTGAATTTTGCCAGTGTCATTTTGTTTTCCGTCCCCTTTTTTTAGGTTGTGAGGCGGCGATAGAATGCCAAATCTTTTCCAGTGGCAAGGCTCTTTATGTCGCCCCCGGCATCGCAATGTCGCTCGCGGACAGATGACCATAGCGCCTTGGTTGCATTTCAATCGCGCCATTTTCCGATGAAATCACTCCGCTCAAAAGAGCGCCAGAGAGAACGAAAGAGGCGGATGCGCAAGTTTGTCGACGATTTGCGGCCGTTTACGTAATATGCGTGCGCGAGAGAGCCTCTCTCGAAAGCGATCGTGCACGGCGTGCTTTTCCGGCCGGCGATCGCGGGATCCGCTGTGCACGGAATGTTCCGCGCATATGATTTCTAATTCAATTTAAGGTTGATTCTGTTTGCTGGCTAAAAAAATGCAGGATAATCTGCTTTCAATGCTCAACCTGTAACGTTTCCGTACGCCCGTGGGGCGCATTTCCGCCGCTGGAACGGTTGCCAAACCCGGATCATCAATTATGGTGCCCTTGAAAATCCGCCCACATTTGCCAGGAGGCCTGGTCGCGATACCAGTTGGCTTTTGTGGGGAGTGCTTCTGCTCAAACGGAGAATAAGTGCGTGCATCATGATCAGGAATGATGGCGCCGAGACAACGGGAGACTTCTGACTATGGCATTGATCACCTTGCGGCAGCTTTTGGACCACGCCGCTGAAAACAATTACGCGCTGCCTGCGTTCAACGTGAACAATCTGGAATATATCCAGGCGGTGATGCGCGCCGCCGATGCCACGGATTCTCCGGTCATCCTGCAGGCCAGCCGTGGTGCCCGCGCCTATGCCGGCGATGCCTTCCTGCGTCATCTGATCCTCGGCGCCACCGAAGAATATCCGCATATCCCGGTCTGCCTGCATCTCGACCACGGCGACCAGCCTTCGACCTGCATATCGGCGATCACCAACGGCTTCACCTCCGTCATGATGGACGGGTCGCTTCTGGCCGACGGCAAGTCGATCGCCTCCTATGAATACAATGTCGGCGTGACCGCCGAAGTCGTGAAGATCGCCCATGCCGCCGGTGTGTCGGTCGAAGGTGAACTCGGCTGTCTCGGCAACCTGGAAACGGGCGCCGGCGAAAAGGAAGACGGTCATGGTTTTGAAGGCAAGCTGTCGCGCGAAGAACTGCTGACCGATCCTGAACAGGCTTTCGACTTTGTCGAAAAGACCGGCGTCGATGCACTGGCAGTCGCCATCGGCACCAGCCACGGCGCCTACAAATTCACCCGCGCGCCGGATGGCGAAATCCTGTCGATCGAGACCATCGCCAAGATCCACAAGCGCCTGCCGAACACCCATATGGTCATGCACGGCTCGTCCACCGTTCCGCAGGACCTGCAGGACCTGTTCAACGAATTCGGCGGCCAGATGAAGCAGACCTGGGGCGTGCCGCTCGCCGAAATCCAGAAGGCCATTCCGCTCGGGGTTCGCAAGGTCAATATCGATACGGACCTGCGCCTGGCGTTCACCGGCGAAATCCGCAAGCATCACCTGCAGAACCCGGACAATTTCGATCCGCGCAACTACCTGAAGCCGGCGACGGCCCGCATGGTTGAAGTCTGCAAGGAGCGCTTCATCGCCTTCAATGCGGCTGGTCAGGCGTCGAAAATCCGCGTCAAGCGCCTGCCCGATATGGCAAAGGCCTATTCAAAGGCCGGCTGAGAATGCATTGTGGCGGGAACCTTTCCCGCCACATCTTTCTTTGAGGCACCTGAATGAGCTTTCCGCTGTTTGACCTGTCCGGCCGGCGTGCGCTGATCACCGGCTCCAGCCAGGGTATTGGTTTTGCCTTGGCGGAGGGTCTTGCAGCGCATGGCGCAGAGATCGTCGTCAATGGCCGCGATGCCGAAAAGGTCGCTGCGGCCGTTTCTGCCCTTCGGGATAACGGCCATGTCGCCAATGCGGCGGCCTTCGATGTGACGAGCCGGGACGCAGCCGCCGAAGCCGTTGCCATCATCGAAAGCGAAATCGGCGCGATCGATATCCTCATCAACAATGCCGGCATGCAGTTTCGCTCGCCGCTGGAAGATTTTCCAGCCGACAAATGGGAACAATTGCTGGCAACCAACATTTCCAGCGTCTTCTATGTCAGCCAGGCCGTGGCCCGGTTCATGATCGGCCGCGGCCGTGGCAAGATCGTCAACATCGCCTCGGTCCAGAGCGAACTCGCCCGTCCCGGCATCGCGCCCTATACCGCGACCAAGGGCGCCGTCAAAAACCTGACGCGCGGTATGTGCGCCGACTGGGCGCGCCATGGATTGCAGATCAACGCGATCGCGCCCGGTTATTTCCGGACGCCGCTCAATCAGGCCCTGATCGACAATCCGGAGTTTTCAGACTGGCTGGAAAAGCGTACACCCGCAGCGCGCTGGGGCAATGTCGAAGAGCTGGTCGGCTCGGCTGTTTTCCTGGCGAGTAACGCGTCTTCCTTCGTGAACGGACACACACTTTATGTCGATGGCGGTATCACAACCTCTCTCTGAAAATCCGGGCCTGCCGGTGATCGTCATGGGCGTCAGCGGTTGCGGCAAGACCTCGGTCGGTGAGCGGCTGGCGCTGAACTGTCTGTTTATCGAGGGCGACAGCCTGCATCCGCCTGCCAATATCGAGAAAATGTCGGCTGGCATTCCGCTGGATGATGACGATCGCTGGCCTTGGCTCGACATTATTGGCGGCTTGGTCGGCGATAGTGTTGCGCGTGGCGAGCGGGTCATCGTGTCCTGCTCGGCATTGAAGAAAGTCTACCGCGACCGGTTGCGGGCTGCGGCGGGTGGCCATCTGGCCTTTGTTTTCCTGGAAGGATCGCGCGCCGTTTTCGACAAACGCATGAAGGCCCGCGCCGGCCATTTCATGCCGTCTTCCTTGCTCGACAGCCAGTTCGCAGCGCTGGAGCCACCGGTTGGCGAACCGGGTGTCGTGACCGTCGATGTCGATCTGCCGCTTGCTGATATCGTCGAAAAGGCGCTGGCCGGACTGCAAGATTTGCCGACACGCTGAGGCGCCATCCCGGGCAAAAGCGCTTTACAACGCTGCCTGCCTTTGATTTGTCAGACGCCAATATTGTCTGAATTTCAAGGGAAGAGGAAAGATGAAACTTTTGCGCTATGGGCCGCTTGGCTCGGAAAAGCCTGGTGTTCTCGACAAGGACGGCCAGATCCGCGACCTCACCGGCGTCATCGCCGATGTCGGCGGTGATGCGATCAGCGACATGGGCTGGGCCAAGGATCTCGATATCGACAGCCTGCCGGTTGTTAGCGGTAGTCCGCGGCTCGGCGCTTGCGTTGCAGGCACCGGCAAGTTCATCTGCATCGGCCTGAACTATGCCGACCACGCCGCCGAAACCGGGGCAACCGTGCCGCCGGAACCGGTGATCTTCATGAAGGCGACATCGGCGATCGTTGGCCCGAACGATGACGTCCTCATTCCGCGCGGATCGGAAGCGACCGATTGGGAAGTCGAACTCGGTGTGATCATCGGCAAGAAAGCCAAGTACGTGTCCGAATCCGATGCACTGGAGCATGTCGCCGGTTACTGCGTCATCAACGACGTGTCCGAACGCGATTTCCAGACCAAGCGTTCCGGCCAGTGGACCAAGGGAAAATCCTGCGACACGTTTGGCCCGACCGGTCCGTGGCTCGTCACTAAGGACGAGATTGCCGATCCGCAGAACTTGAAGATGTGGCTGACGGTCAATGGCGTCAGCAAGCAGAACGGGTCGTCGAAGACCATGGTTTATGGCGTTGCGCATGTGGTCAGCTATCTCAGCCAGTTCATGACGCTGCATCCCGGCGATATCATTTCCACCGGCACGCCACCGGGCGTCGGCATGGGCTTCAAGCCGCCGCAGTACCTGAGGGACGGTGATCTCGTCGAACTGGGTATCGAAGGCCTTGGTACGCAGAAGCAGACTTTCGTTGCCGACGTTTGATTGCTGGGGTTAAAATCGGTGAGGGCGCGGTGCTTCGGTGCCGCACCCTTTTTCATGCGCTCACGTGTCAATCTTCAGCTTGACGCGATCGGCGGCGAAGCGGGTGCGGGAAAATTGGACCGGCACGCCCTCCGGGTCGGCATTGATGGCGGTTGCCTCAATGACGATGGCGCCGGGGGAAAGGCGAAGCAGCGCCAGTTCCGCCGCATCGGCGTGGCGTGCGACAAGCTCGGTCGAGATCCGTACATAATCTGCCAACCCCTGTGCAGCGAAGGCCTTGGTGATTGAGCGTAGCTGCTCGAACTGCTCTGCCATGGCCGGAAATCGTCCTTCCGGGAAAAAGCTGGTGGAACAGGAAACCGGACGCCCATCGGCGCTGCTCACCAGATCAAGCTGGATGCAGGACGCGCCAGGGGAAATTTTCAGGCCGGCGGCGACTTCGCCAGCGGCCGGCAAAACCGCTTGGGCCAGAAGCTTTGCCTCGGTCTCGCGGGCCTGACCTCCCAATCCTTGTGAAAACCGGGTGCGCCGCGAAATCGGAAAACTCAGCCGCTCCTTGCGCTGGATTATCGTGCCCCGGCCCTGAATGGCTTGCACGAGCCCCTCATCGGCAAGCGCGGAAAGCGCGCTGCGCACCGTATGACGGTTGACACCGAACTGTGCGGCGAGCACAATTTCGGGTGGCACCATGCCCGTCTGGTCGTAGTCGCCATTGCTGATCGATAACCGGATAAGATCGGCGATCTGCCGCCAGAGTGCGACGCCGGTCTGACGCTCAACCGCTTTTTTAGCATTCATGTCACAAGCCCGTCATGTGGACGTTCTAAAAGCAGAACATCAAATGTATAGTTGTCTATACTAATAGACATTTCGGACGGAAGCAATGGACGCGATCAAAGAAAATACCGGCACGGCGGTCAGCGAGCGAAAGCGGGCGATGGGTCTGCTAGCCCGCGCTTCGACGGAAGAACTACAGGCAGGATGGCTCGTAATCGAGCCCAAGCCGGAGGTGCATCCGGTGCGCGGTCCCGAGACCGGCCTTGTCATGGTGCGTGGCCGCATCGGCGGTGGTGGTGATCCGTTCAATCTTGGTGAGGCAACCGTCAGCCGCGCTACCGTGCGTCTCGGTTCGGGCGAAATCGGCCATGGACAAGTGCTCGGGAACGACCGGGAGAAGGCGCGCCTCGCTGCGATCTTCGATTCACTCTACCAGCGGCCGGAGCATCGCTCCGCCGTCGACCTGCTGATCGATCAAGTGGAAAGCCGCATCGATGCGGAAGATCGCAAGCATGCCGAACAGACCGCCGCAACGCGGGTCGATTTCTTCACCATGGTCCGGGGAGACAACTGATGGGCGCTCACACCGAAATCCATGCCAGCGCCTTTGCCGGCGCATTCACCGATCCCGTCTTCCAGTCGCAGTCGGTGTTCCGTGCACTGATGGATGCCATGGCGCGGCCGGGCACAATCACGCCGCTCGGCGCCACTGCCACGCCGCCTGCTCCGCTTGGCGCCGGTGCTGGTGCCATTGCTCTCACCCTCTGCGATGACGGTACGCCGGTTTGGCTGACAAACGCTCTTTCTCATTCCTCCGTTCCCGCCTGGCTGTCGTTCCACACGAGCGCTCCGGTCACGGCCGTCAAGCCTGAAGCCCGGTTCGTCTTCATCGAGGCTGGTGGTGTTGTTCCGGGTTTCGACCAGTTCGCGCTCGGTACGCAGGAGTATCCCGATCGCTCGTCCACTTTGGTGATCGAGATCGCTTCACTGACCGGTGGACCGGAGTTTGTTGCCGCGGGACCGGGCATCAAGGATGAAACCATCCTTTCGCCCAAAGGTCTGCCGGACATTTTCCTGACACTCTGGACGGAAAACCGGGGCCTGTTCCCGCGCGGCGTCGATCTGATCCTCGTTGCCGGTGCGGATATTCTGTGCCTGCCGCGCACCACAAAACTTCGCCGCCGGGAGGGCTGAACCATGTATGTTGCTGTCAAGGGTGGCGAAGCCGCTATCGCCAATGCGCATCAGCTTCTCGCCGACCGCCGCCGTGGCGACCGGTCACTGCCGGCCATCTCGATCGATCAGATCGTTGCCCAGCTCGGCCTCGCCGTCGACCGCGTGATGGCGGAGGCCTCGCTTTACGATCGTGAACTCGCAGCCCTCGCCGTGCGCCAGGCACGCGGCGACATGATCGAGGCGATCTTCATTCTGCGCGCCTATCGCACCACGCTGCCGCGCTTCGGCATGTCGGTCCCGGTCGATACTGCAAGCATGAAGATCGAGCGCCGTATCTCCGCCACCTACAAGGATTTGCCGGGCGGCCAGCTGCTCGGTCCGACATTCGACTACACCCACCGCCTGCTCGACCCGTCGCTTCTTGCCGATGAGCCGGTTGCCGAGCCCCTGCGCCGGACGGCGGACGGAAGCTCGATGATGCGGGTTTCCGACATTCTCGCCGGTGAAGGCCTGATCGAGAGCGACGGCCAGATGCCGGAGGATCATGTGCCAGGCGACCTGACACGCGAACCGCTGGAATTCCCGCTGAACCGCGACCTGCGCTTGCAGGCGCTGGCGCGGGGCGACGAGGGATTTCTGCTGGCGCTCGCCTATTCGACCCAGCGCGGCTACGCTCGCACCCATCCCTTCGTTGGCGAGGTCCGCATCGGCGAGGTCGAAGTCGAGCTCGATATTCCCGAACTTGGTTTTGCCGTATCGCTCGGCCCGGTCCAGGTGACCGAGTGCCAGATGGTCAACCAGTTCCAGGGGTCGGCCAAGAACCCGCCGCAGTTTACACGCGGTTACGGCCTGGTGTTTGGTCAGAGCGAGCGCAAGGCGATGGCGATGTCGCTGGTCGACCGGGCGCTACGGGCGCAAGAATTCGGCGAGGATATTGTCGCCCCGGCGCAGGACGAGGAATTCGTCATCTCGCATTCGGACAATGTCCAGGCGACCGGCTTCGTCGAGCACCTGAAGCTACCGCATTATGTCGACTTTCAGGCCGAACTCGATCTCGTCCGCCGCATGCGCGCCGAGTACGATGCACGCAACGGGATAGAGAAGAATGAAACCATTCGGGACGCGGCCGAATGATCGAGGACCTCTCCCACATCACCTTCATCGTCAGCGATCTTCAGAGGATGACCGACATTCTCCAGACCGTCTTCGGTGCGAAACAGGTTTATGCCAGTGATGAGATGCAGTTTTCGCGTTCAGCGGAAAAGTTCTTCACGATCGGTGATCTCTGGATCGCCACCATGCAGGGCAAGAGCCTGAGCGAGCGCACCTACAACCACGTCGCGTTCAAGATCCGTGATGAGGATATCGACATCTATCTGGAGCGCATCCAGTCGCTCGGCCTCGACCTCATGCCACCACGGCCGCGCGTCGAAGGTGAGGGCCGCTCGATCTATTTCCATGATGCCGACAATCATCTGTTCGAGCTTCACACCGGCACCCTTGCCGAACGTCTGGACACCTATTCCCGTTTGAAGGAGGCAGCCGAATGACTGACCTTGCCACTTACAACTTCGCTTACCTCGACGAGCAGACCAAGCGGATGATCCGCCGGGCGATCCTCAAGGCGATTTCGATACCCGGCTATCAGGTTCCGTTTGCGTCGCGCGAAATGCCGATGCCTTACGGCTGGGGCACCGGCGGCGTCCAGGTCACGGCGTCGATCCTCGGACCCAAGGATGTGCTGAAAGTCATCGACCAGGGCGCCGACGACACCACCAATGCCGTGTCGATCCGCGCCTTCTTCCAGAAGGTTGCCAATGTCGCGGTGACGACGAAGACCCGCGACGCGACGATTATCCAGACCCGCCATCGTATTCCCGAGGAAACGCTGACGGCCGGCCAGACGCTGGTCTATCAGGTACCGATCCCCGAGCCGCTGCGTTTCCTCGAGCCGCGCGAGACCGAAACCCGCAAGATGCATGCGCTGGAAGAATACGGCCTGATGCATGTGAAGCTCTACGAAGATATTGCCCGCAACGGCCATATCGCCACAACCTATGCCTATCCGGTCAAGGTCGAAGGCCGCTATGTCATGGATCCCTCGCCGACCCCAAAATTCGACAATCCGAAAATGCACATGTCGGAAGCGCTGCAGCTGTTCGGTGCCGGGCGTGAAAAGCGCATCTACGCGGTTCCGCCCCATACCGACGTCGTCAGCCTCGATTTCGAGGATCACCCGTTCGAGATCCAGCATTTCGACAAGCCCTGCGCGCTGTGCGGCGCCGAGCACGTCTATCTCGATGAAGTCGTTCTCGACGACAAGGGCGGACGCATGTTCGTCTGCTCGGATACCGACCATTGCGAGGATCGCCGCGAGCATGGTCATGCGGGCGAGATGCTGGCGCGGCAGGAGGCGGCCGAATGAGGGTTTTGGTAGCGTATTCTGCTTGCAGCCTGCCACAGGCTCCCTCTTCTCCCCAGCGGGGAGAAGTGCCGAGCGAAAGCGAGGCGATGAGGGGGCCTTTCCGCGCAATCCGAATTGGCCGCACCGCCCCCTCATCCGGCCCTGCGGGCCACCTTCTCCCCGCTGGGGAGAAGAGGAAGCAAGCGGCCGCTCGCCTTCCTTCAAGCACTTACTTGCGCAACATGGAAATCGCCCCATGACCCAGACACCGCTTCTCAAAGTCAACGACGTGTCGAAATTCTACGGTAGCCGCATCGGGTGCCGCAATGTGTCCTTCGAGCTGTGGCCCGGTGAAGTGCTTGCCATTGTTGGCGAATCCGGCTCCGGCAAGACGACGCTGCTGTCCTGCCTCTCCACCCGGCTGATGCCGAGTTCCGGTATCGTCGAATACCATATGCGCGACGGCCAGTATCGTGATCTTGCCCGCATGGGTGAGGCCGAGCGCCGCTTCCTGATGCGCACCGACTGGGGCTTCGTGCATCAGAACCCGGCCGATGGCCTGCGCATGACGGTTTCGGCCGGTGCCAATGTCGGCGAGCGGCTGATGGCGGTCGGTGATCGGCATTATGGCAATATCCGCGCCACGGCCGCCGACTGGCTGCGCCGCGTCGAGATCGAGGAAGACCGGATTGACGATCAGCCGCGGTCGTTCTCGGGCGGCATGCGCCAGCGCCTGCAGATTGCCCGCAACCTTGTCACCTCGCCCCGCCTTGTCTTCATGGACGAGCCGACCGGAGGTCTTGATGTCTCGGTTCAGGCCCGCCTGCTCGATCTGGTGCGCGGCCTTGTCCATGATCTCGGTCTTTCGGCCATCATCGTCACCCATGACCTCGCCGTCGCCCGGCTTCTCTCGCATCGCATGATGGTGATGAAGGATGGTCTGGTGATCGAGCAGGGCCTGACTGACCGGGTGCTTGACGATCCACGCGAGCCTTACACCCAGCTTCTCGTTTCCTCCATTCTGCAGGTGTAATCATGGCCACTCCCCTCGTTGTTTCCGAAGTCGCCAAGAGCTTCACCATGCACCTGCGTGACGGTATCCGCCTGCCGGTCGTCAATGGTGTGTCGTTTTCCGTCAAGAAGGGCGAATGCGTCGTGCTCGGCGGTCCGTCCGGTGTCGGCAAGAGCTCGATCCTGAAAATGCTCTACGGCAACTATGCCGTCGATGCCGGCCAGATCCTGATCGAGCATCAGGGGCATCTGGTCGATCTTGCCCATGCAGCCCCCCGCGCAGTGCTGGAAGTCCGGCGCGATACGCTGGGTTATGTCAGTCAGTTCCTGCGCGTCGTTCCGCGGGTGTCGGCACTCGATGTCGTTGCCGAACCGCTTCTGGCGCGCGGGGTCGAGCAGGCCGCAGCGCGTGAGAAAGCGTCCGAACTGCTGGCAAAGCTCAACCTGCCGCGCGCACTCTGGCAATTGCCGCCGGCCACCTTCTCGGGTGGCGAGCAGCAGCGCGTCAACATTGCCCGTGGCTTCATCACGGATCATGCGATTCTGCTGCTCGACGAGCCGACGGCATCGCTCGATGCGACCAACCGCCGTGTCGTTGTCGAGATGATAGCCGCCAAGAAGGCCGAGGGTGTCGCCCTGCTCGGCATCTTCCATGACGAGGAAGTGCGCGATGCCGTCGCCGACCGCGTCCTTGATGTATCCGCGTTCTCGCCGCGAAAGGTTGCCGCATGAGCCAGAAGCTGAAAGAAGAGCCGACGATCCATCCAACGGCAACCGTCAACCAATCGACACTGGGCCGCTATACCGAAGTGGGTGACCGTTGCCGCCTCGACGAGGTCGAGTTCGGGGATTATTCCTATATCGAGCGCGACGGCATGATCTGGTGCGCGACGATCGGGAAATTCGCCAATCTGGCGGCATCCGTCCGCATCAACGCCACCAACCATCCGACCTGGCGGGCTACGCTGCACCATTTCACCTACCGCGCCTCGAACTACTGGCCGGACGCGGACATGGAGCAGGATTTCTTTGCCTGGCGGCGCGAAAACCGCGTCGTCATCGGCCACGATGTCTGGATCGGCCATGGCGCGACAGTGCTGCCCGGGGTCACGATCGGCAACGGCGCAGTCGTCGGTTCGGGAGCGGTCGTCTCCAAGGATGTTGCGCCCTATACGATCGTCGGCGGCGTTCCGGCCAAGCTGATCCGCGAACGTTTCGGCAAGGAGATTGCCGGCCGTTTCGAGAAACTGGCCTGGTGGGATTGGGATCACGGCAAGCTGCGCGATGCCCTCAACGACTTCAGAATGCTCGATGCGGACGCATTCCTTGCCCGTCACAATGCCTGACTTTTGCGGCACCAATCCCCGCCTGCGCGGGGATTGTGGACTGTAACGAAAACGACATCAAACTGACATTCCCCCTTCATCAACCGCCATTATGGCAAGGGCCTAACGATGCCACTGCCAAAGGACGACTGCTTATGTTTCAGCTGAAGAATGTAACGCGTCAGTTCGGCAAGAAAATTGCCGTCAACTCGGTTACCTTCGACATCCCGCAGGGCCAGATGGTCGGCATCATCGGCCGGTCCGGTGCGGGCAAGTCGACACTGCTCCGGATGATCAATCGTCTCAATGACGTTTCGTCCGGCTCCATCCATTTCGGCGATCTGGAAGTGTCGTCGCTGCGGGGTGCGGCCCTTCGCAACTGGCAGCGCGATTGCGCCATGATCTTTCAGCAGTTCAATCTGGTGCCACGTCTCGACGTGCTCACCAACGTCTTGCTCGGCCGCCTCAAGCATCGCTCGACCGTTCTCAGCATCCTCAACATGTTCACTCGCGAAGAGCGCATCATGGCAATCGGCGCGCTGGAGCGTCTGGGGATCGAGCAGACGGCGCTGCAGCCCGCAGGCACCCTGTCCGGTGGCCAGCAGCAGCGTGTCGCCATTGCCCGTGCTCTGATGCAGCAGCCGAAGATGCTGCTGGCCGACGAGCCGATCGCCTCGCTCGACCCGCTGAACGCAAAGATCGTCATGGATGCGCTGCGCGACATCAACGAGTGCGACGGCATCACCGTCGTCACCAACCTGCACACGCTGGATACGGCGCGAACCTACTGCGAGCGCATCATCGGCATGGCGCATGGACAGGTCGTTTTCGATGGTCAGCCGCAGGAACTGACAGCTGCAGCCGTCGCCGAAATCTATGGCTCGGGCGCCGAACTCGATGAATCGATGACATCGACAAGCATCAACATTCCTGCTGCGCAGGACAATGCGAAATCCGCCGGCGTCAAACCGCTGGCACTGGCCGGGCTCTAAGGAGCGAGCCGGGATCGAAAGCCCGCGTCAAGGGCAGAGCTTTGCAACCGAATGTGAACCGGCGCCGCCGGGATAACAGGAGAAGACCCTTATGTTGAAGAAAGCACTTTTGAGCGCTGTTGCGCTCTTTGCCCTCGTCGGCCACGTTCAGGCTGAAGACCTCAAGGAATTCCGCGTCGGCATCATCGGTGGCGAAAACGAAGCCGACCGCCTGCGCAACTACCAGTGCCTCGGCGAACACCTGAAGACGGCGCTGAATGTCGAGAAGGTCTCGTTTTTCCCGGCTGCCGACTATGACGGCGTTATCCAGGGCCTGCTCGGCGGCACCCTCGATTATGCAGAACTTGGCGCTTCCGGTTATGCCAAGATCTTCCTTGCCAAGGCTGACGCCGTCGAGCCGATCCTGACAACCGAACAGTCCGACGGTTCGACCGGCTACTACTCGATCATGGTTGCCCGCAAGGACAAGGGCTACACCAGCGTTGCCGACCTCAAGGGCAAGAAGCTCGGCTTTGCCGATCCGGATTCGACATCGGGTTACCTGATCCCGAGCGTCACCCTGCCGGAAACGATCGGCATGCCGGTCAAGGAATTCTTCGCTGAAACCGGTTTCGGCGGCGGCCATGAAAACCTCGTTCTCGAAGTGCTCAAGGGCACCTTCGATGCCGGCACGACCTTCGGTTCGGGCATCGGCGAGTTCAAGGACGGCTACACCTCCGGCAACCTGCACAAGATGGTCGAAAAGGGCGTTCTGGACATGAACGACCTGGTCGAACTGTGGCGCTCGCCGCTGATCCCGAACGGCCCGATCGTCGTTCGTACCTCGATGAACAATGACATGAAGGCCAAGTTCAAGCAGTTCATGCTCGATCTGCCGAAGACCGATGCAGCCTGCTTTGCTGGCGTCATGGGCGGCGACTTCAAGGGCTTCGTCGAAGTCAACTCCGACTTCTACAAGCCGATCATCGACGCTCGCAAGTCGACCATCGGCGGCTGATATCGTCCGCATTAAAAAGTGCTGGCCGGCCATCCCGGCCAGCGTTTCCTTGTTTAAGCAGTCTCGGGGCATGACGCCCGTCGAGGCCTCGTGTTTGCCGGAGACTTCATGGCCACGTCAGCGCTTCCCACGACCCTGAGCGACAATGGCGCCGTGGTCGAACGCCACTGGCAGGAGCTCAATCTCCGCCGCCGCACCTATACGTTTCTGGGGCTTGCGCTTCTCGCCGTGGCTCTGTCCGGATCGCTCTGGTTTGCCAATGCGACCAATGCCGGCAAGTTTTTCGACCGCCTGCCCTATTTCTTCGATTTCGTCGGCGACCTCGTGCCGCGCGATGGCGCCGAAATCGGCCGGGCGATGTTCGATCTGCCCTCGCCCTATGACGATGGAAGCCTCAAATATAATTATCCCGAAGGCCGGATGTATCTGACGGACAGCATCTATGTGCCCGAATATTTCTACAAGATGCTGGAAACGCTGAACATCGCGATCTTCTCGACCATCTTCGGCATGTTCTTCGGTTTCATTCTTTGCTTCTTCGCTGCCCGCAACCTGATGCCCAATCCCTGGGTTCGCGGCTTGGCCCGGCGCATCATGGAAATCCTGCGGGCCTTTCCGGAGGTGGTGATCGCCGGTTTCTTTCTTGCGATCCTGTCCCTCGGCCCGATCCCGGCGATGATCGCCGTTTCGATCCATACGGTCGGTGCGCTCGGCAAGCTGTTCTTCGAAGTGGTCGAAAATGCCGACATGAAGCCGGATGAGGGCCTGCGGGCTGCCGGCGGCAACTGGTTCGAGCGGGTCTGGTTCGGCATCGTGCCGCAGGTTCTGCCCAATTTCATGAGCTATTTCCTGCTGCGTCTCGAAATCAACGTGCGCGCTTCCACCATTATCGGTGCTGTCGGCGGCGGTGGTATCGGCGAGCCGTTGCGGCTGTCGATCAGCCAGGGCCATGAGGCAAAAACGCTGGCGATCATCATCCTGCTGTTCACGACAATCATTGCCGTCGACCAGTTTTCCGCATGGCTGCGCCGCCGTCTCGTCGGCGATCAGGCCTTCCAGCTGGCGCAATAGGAGGCGGACCATGACCGTGAATTCGATGATGAACACCGCCCAGATGGACGCGATCGCTGCCCGTCATCCGCATCTCTTGAAGGGCTCGACCAGCAAGCGGATCCGCTCGATCCTGCTCTTCGCCGGCATCGGCCTCTACATGATCTACAGCTGGTGGTTCTTTTCGATCGGCCAGGTTCTGGTCAACGCCAACTGGGGCATTGCCGGCACCTATCTGGCCGACTGGGTTTCCTATGAAGTGCGCCCCGACATCAAGATCGCCACTGATGGTACGATGCAGGTCGTCTATCCGCGTTATTCGCCGCTCGGTCCCGATGCCAAGCCGGAATGGGTGAAGATCGAGACGAAGATGGTCGATCGCACCATCGATGTCCCCGCCGCAGCACAACAGGCGGCCCCGAAGAGCTCCAGTTTCAGCTTCATGGCGCCGAATGCAGCTGTTGGAGGCAGTGCCGAGGCGGGCGCCCGAACTGAAACCCGGACCGAGGAAGTCGTCAGCCGCGCCACTGTCAATTTCAACAGCACCACCAGCATCGATGTAATCGACGGCAAGGTCACGGCCACGCATGGCGGCGAGACCCTGTTGATCGATCTCGAGCATTCCGCAGGCGTCACGCCGGAGGGTGACTTGCCCGAATGGGCGACGCAGAAACGTCCGGGTGAGAAGATCACGCTTGCCTTTGGCATGACCGGCTGGGCCGATGTCGACAAGGAAAAGGTCAGCATCCACAACCGCTTTCCCGGCTGGGCCAACTTCATCTTCGATACCAATTCGCCGTTCTTCAACAAGTCGCTCAGTGAAGTCATGAGCCTGATCACCAGTAGCGACCGTCTCGATCCGAGCCGTTCCAACCTGTCGCTCGCCTGGAACAACATCCTCTACAATTCCGAATGGCAGCATCTCGATGTCTGGACGAAGCTTTTGCAGACCATCGTCATGGCCTTTGTCGGCACGCTGTTTGCCTCGATCATCGCGTTTCCGCTGTGCTTCCTCGCCGCACGCAACATCACCCGCAATAGCGTGCTGAACCAGGTGATCAAGCGCTTCTTCGACTTCCTGCGGTCGGTGGACATGCTGATTTGGGCACTGTTCTTCACCCGCGCCTTCGGTCCTGGACCGCTTGCCGGTATGTCGGCGATTTTCTTCACCGACACCGGCACGCTCGGAAAGCTCTATGCCGAAGCACTGGAAAACATCGATGACAAGCAGCGCGAGGGCGTGAAGTCGGTGGGCGCCACGCCACTGACGGTTCAGCGCTTCGGCGTCCTGCCGCAGGTGCTGCCGGTATTTGCCAGCCAGGCACTGTATTTCTGGGAATCCAACACCCGTTCGGCGACCATTATCGGCGCTGTGGGCGCAGGCGGCATCGGTCTGAAACTGTGGGAAGCGATGCGGACGAATTCGGATTGGGAAAACGTCTGCTATATGGTTATCCTGATCCTCATCGTCGTTTTCATTTTTGACAGCGCCTCCAATTTTCTGCGCTCGCGTCTGATGGGCCAGAAAACACATTGAACCATGGTGGCGGATCCCACCACGATCACGATAATGTCACGAAGAGCGCGTAGCGACAGCGTCAATTCGGCTGTTCCAACGCTCCAGCGGCATCTTTGCAGGGAATGACCAGTGCGCTACGCATTCTATATCTCGCCCGATGAAAACGATCCGCTGACGGTTGCCGCGGAGCGCTGGCTGGGCGCAAATCCGTTTACCGGCGAAACGTGTGACCTTCAGCCTGCAGCCGATTTCAGTGCCGCGGAACTGACTGCGCTAACGGCAGACCCGCGCCGCTACGGCTTTCACGGAACGCTGAAGGCACCGTTTGCGCTGGCGCCGGGCAAAACCGAAGCGCAGCTTCTGGACGATTTCCAGGCATTTTCCGAAGAATGCACACCGTTCAACATCCCGGAAATGACACTGGGCCAGCTGGGTCCGTTCTTCGCACTTGTACCGGCTATCGATTGTCCCGAATTGCAGGCTTTGGCCGACGAGACCGTGCGCCGCTTCTCGCCATTTCGCGCGCTCCTGTCTGATGCAGACATTGCCCGCCGCAAGCCCGATACGCTTGGCTCGGTGATGCGCAGCAATCTGCTGGAGTGGGGATATCCTTACGTCTTCGAAAGCTTCCGTTTTCACATGACGCTGACGGGCGCGGTGCCGGTTGAGCGGCAGGCAGGCATGCGGGCTCTGCTCGAGCAGGCTTTCGCCCCCTTTATCGGCGAACCGCTTCCGGTGACGTCACTTGCGCTGTTCACCGAGCCTGAACGCGGCGCGCCCTTTACAGTTCACTCGCTTTTGCCGCTCGGCGGCACGTCCAAACGAAAGATGGCATGACATGACCGTTGAAACCGTTCTCTCCAACGCCCGCATCGTCCTTGAGGACCAGATTCTCAATGGCTCGGTCCTTATCCGCGACGGCAAGATCGCCGACATCTCGGAAGGTTCCAGCCGCAACGGCGAAGATTTTGAAGGCGACTACCTTATCCCCGGCCTGGTCGAGTTGCACACCGATCATCTCGAAGCCCATTATTCGCCGCGCCCCGGCGTTCGCTGGCTGAAGATGGCGGCGATCCAGGCACATGACGCGCAGGTCGTGACGTCCGGCATCACCACGGTGTTCGACTGCCTGCGCATGGGCTCCGACGAGGATGGCGGCTTCGAGCAGGGAGAGATGCGCGACATGGCAAACGCGCTGGCGCAGGCTGCGAAGGAAAACCGCCTGCGCGCCGATCACCGCATTCACCTGCGCTGTGAAGTCTCGACAGACAACGTGCTTGATCATTTCGTGGAATTCGAGAACGATCCGCAGGTCGGCCTCGTCTCGCTGATGGATCATGCACCGGGTCAGCGCCAATTCCAGACGATGGAGCAGTATACGCTCTACTATAAGACCAAGCGGGGCCTTTCCGACGAGGCGTTCGCGCTGTTCTGCGACCGCCAGCAGGCGCTGTCGGCCAAATATGCCGGACCGCATCGCATCGAGATCGCCAAGGCCTGCGCCGAGCGCGGCATCACCATCGCCAGCCATGACGACGCCACTCTGGCCCATGTCGAGGAATCCGTCGGCTTCGGCATCCGCCTTGCAGAATTCCCGACCAGCTTCGAGGCAGCCGAGGCCTCGCATGCGGCCGGTCTGAGTGTGCTGATGGGAGCCCCGAATATCGTCCGCGGCAAGTCGCATTCCGGCAACATTGCAGCCAAAGACCTTGCCGCGCGAGGCGTGCTTGACGTGCTGTCGTCCGACTACGTGCCGTTCAGCCTGATCCATGCGCCGTTCGTTCTGGCGGATGAACTGGAAACCGTCAGCCTGCCGCAGGCTCTGGCCATGGTCACCGCGACACCTGCCCGCACAGTGGGTCTTAACGATCGCGGCCGGATCGCCACCGGCCTGCGCGCCGACATCGTCCGGGTTCAGCGCCACGAAGGCATCCCGGTAGTTCGTTCGGTCTGGCGCGAAGGCAAGCGGGTCGCCTGATGCACGGGCAAGGACAGATGGGCGCGATCATCGTCGTGGTCGGCCCCAGCGGCGCCGGCAAGGACAGCGTCATCGGCTTCGTGGCGCAGCACTTTGCCGATCGCAACGATATCGATTTTGTCCGCCGGGTGATCACCCGGCCATCGGATGCCGGTGGCGAGGATCACGAGAGTATTTCCGGCGAGGTCTTTGACAGCCGCCTGTCGGCAGGTGAGTTTGCCGTGGCCTGGCAGGCCCACGGGCTGAAATACGGAATTCCCAAGGACGCGCTTGAAAAAGTGCGGGCTGGCAGGATTCTGATTGCCAATGGCAGCCGGGCGGTGCTCGGTCAGTTCCGGCAGGCCTTTCCACGGGTGGCGATCGTCAACATCACCGCTTCGCCGCAGGTCTTGGCAAGCCGGTTGGTGGCGCGCGGCCGCGAAAGCGAACAGGATATCCTCAACCGGTTGAAGCGGCAGGTGCCGGATATTTTCGACGAACCGGATGTGACGACGATCGACAACAGTGGACCGCTTGAGATCGCGGGCTCGCGATTTGCAGCGCTGGTCACGGAGTTACACAGCACTGCGCGCTGAACTCAGAGTGCGTTGTCGAGAAAATACCATTGATCGAGATGGGCGCGGATGACCGGCTCGATGACCGAGTTGAGGAGCAGGACGTCGTCTATCAGACGCTCGCCAGGTCTGTTTTCCGGCGGCAGTTTGATCGGTTCCAGCGCAAAACCATCAAACGAAGAGCCATCGCGCCGAACTGCATAACAGGGGCAAATCGTCGCCCCGGTCAGACGGGCGAGTCTTGCGACAACAGCAAGATTGCCTTCGAGATGGGGTGGGCGATCGAAGAATGGGCCGCGGATTTTTCCGGCAAAGCCCTCGTCGCAAAAAACCGAGATTGCGCCCCCCTTTTTCAGAATGTTCAGCGCCGGCCGTATGCCGTCCTTGCCAGGGGGCAGCAGCCCATATCCAAGCTTCAACCGCACGCGCCGGGCGATCCAGGCGCGCGCTCTGCCGGCGGGGGGCGTGTAGTTGGCAGATGGGGAAAGCCCAAGTTCCACCAGCTTGGGTGCGAAAATCTCCCAGTTTCCGAGATGCATGCAGACAACGATCACCGGCCCCTTCGCGTAGGCCTCGGTAAAATGGTGCAGATCATGCCAGGTTGCGCGGCGCCACAGGCGGCCGATGATCGAAAACTCCGTCATGATGCGGCCCTGGTTCTGCCAGCTCCG
Organism: Hyphomicrobiales bacterium; assembly: GCA_900473685.1. GTDB lineage: Bacteria > Pseudomonadota > Alphaproteobacteria > Rhizobiales > Rhizobiaceae > Pararhizobium. The sequence continues at coordinate 30,756 of UCNE01000023.1, read as the reverse complement.
TTTCAGAACCCTGTCGCGGTCCCCCTCGGTCGCGTCGGGGAGAAGACGCTTCAGGTTCCTCTGGGTTTTCTTGACGGATGAAGTGTGCCAGCGCGGAATGACGAACGCCCCAAGCCGCGCGCCTGCGGCCGAGCAGATGCTGGACGGAACGGCTTTCAGGCCGAAGTGAACGGCCAGGTCGAGCACGTTCTTGATATTGCCGGTTACGTGATAACGAAAGGCTGCCTTGCGCCGCTCGCTATCCCTGAACAGGTCTGCGAGCGGCGGGCCTGCCGGCGTGCGATAAACCCAGGCAGACCGTTTCGCGGGACCGTTTTTGGAGCCGTTTTCTGGCTTGGCCGTCAAGGCTAAACCCTTCCGCGCCGATGCAGCGTCACCGGCAGGCCGCCGCGCGGCCGCAGCGTCAGGCGGCACTGTGGCTCGACTTTGGCATTTTCGGCCACCCGCACCGTGAACTTCTGCGCAAGGATCGCCAGGCACAGGATCGCCTCCTGGAGGCCGAATTGCAGGCCGGGGCAGACGCGTGGACCGCTGGCAAAGGGAATGTAGCTATAGGGTATGGCCTTGCCGCCATTCATGAAGCGCTCCGGCTTGAAGAGATGCGCGTGCTTGAAGAAGGCTTCCGTCCGGTGCAGCAGCCACGGCACGATCAGGACCAGCGATGCGGGCTTGACGTCGATATCGCCGATCCGGTCGGCCTCTTTCGCCTGGCGGGCAAGGATCGGCACCGGCGGATAAAGCCGCAGCGTTTCCTCGATGATCGCGCGGCACCAGTCGAGTTGCGGAATGTCGTCGAGCGTCGGGACGCGGTTGCCGCAGACGCGGGCGATTTCCTCGTGCAGTGACTTTTCGACCCATTGCGCCCGTGACAGCAGGTACCAGGCCCAGGTCAGTGTGGCCGCCGTCGTTTCATGACCCGCCATGAAGATGGTGGCCGCCTCGTTGCGCAGCGCCACCACGTCAAGCTTCAGTTCCGGATTGCGTTTCTGCCGCCGAACGAGCAGTTCCACCATCGAATTGTCGTCGCCGCGCCCGGCCAGATGGTCCTCGACCACCTTGTCGATGATGCCGTGAATGCGGGACACGGACCGGCGCAGTTTGGGCGTGCGCAGCACTGGCAACCCTTCGTCGAAGCCGAGGAAGTAACCGATATTGACGGAATCGATCAGTGACTGATAGCTCTCGAAGCCCTCACTGACGGCCTTGGCGCCGTCTTCGCCGAGGTCATTGCCAAACACCGCGCGTGAAATGATTTCCGCCGTCAGGCCGGCCATTTCGAACAGCGCGTTGACGGGCGCGCCGTCGGGAAGGGATTCCCAGCGTTGCACCAGTTCGCTCGTGGTGTTTTCCATGATCTTGCCGAAGGCCGGCACACGGTTTTTATGAACGATATCGTTGACCAGCGGGCGCCGTTGTTTCCAGGTTTCGCCGTCGGAGATGAACAGCCCATCGCCCAAAAGGAACTCCAGCGCGCGCCGCATCTGCGGCGTCTTACGCTCGAAATTCTCGTGGCGTTTGGCGACGACATAACGGATCGCTTCCGGCGAATTGACGACGACGATCTGGCGTCCGAAGACGTTCATCGTCGTTACACGGTCGGTATAATCGCCCTTGCGCCAGATCGAGAGAAAATCCTGGCGCGCCTTGAGAATGAGATTGAGCGGGCGGCCGGGCTTGCCCCTGTAATAGTCGGCATGCGCGGGCTCGAACGAATTCTTCCGGAGCTTCTCAATGATGTCCGTCGATTGCCGTAAACTGGAGAACATGCTCCGGCTGCCCCTGTCTGTGTCCGGTGACGGCACTATGAATTCTGATGGTTGCAACTACCGGATAGCAGCAATTTCGAACGGCGCAAAATTCTTTCGACAGAGAAAACCCTGCCGTCGGAAACGGCAGGGTTGATGGTTCTTGTGATTGTCACCGCAGGCAAGACGGCTTTAACGCAGGGCCGCACAGGCCTTGGCAATCCGCTCCACTGCCTCGCGCAATTCTGCTTCCGAGGTAGCATAGGAGATGCGGAAGAATGGTGACAGGCCGAAAGCAGAGCCCGGTACGACGGCGACATGGGCGTCGTCGAGCAGGTAGGCGCAGAAGTCTGCGTCCGTCTCGATCAACTTGTCACTGGGTGTGGTCTTGCCAAGCATGCCGGCACATCCGGAGAAGGTATAGAAGGCACCTTCGGGCGGGCGGCAGTCAAGGCCGTCGATGGCGTTGAGTGCCGAAACGACCAGGTTGCGGCGGCGCTGGAAGCTTGCAGTGCGTTCTTTCAGGAAATCCTGCGGCCCGTTCAGCGCGGCAACAGAAGCTGCCTGGCTGATCGAGGACGGGCATGAGGTTGCCTGGCTCTGGACCACGGCCATCGCCTTGATCAGGTCGCTTGGTCCACCGGCATAGCCGATGCGCCAGCCGGTCATGGCATAGGCTTTGGAGACGCCGTTGACGGTCAAGGTGCGATTCTTCAAAGCCGGTTCAAGGGCTGCCGGGGTGACGAACTTGAAGCCGTCATAGACGATATGCTCGTACATATCATCGACCAGCAGCCAGACATGCGGATGCTTCAAGAGCACGTCGAGCAGCGGGCGGTAGTCTTCGGCGCTATAGGCGGCACCCGACGGGTTGGAAGGCGAATTGAGCATCACCCAGCGCGTCTTCGGCGTGATCGCCGCTTCGAGCTGTTCCGCCTTCAGCCGGAACCCGGCTTCCGCGTCACAAGCGATCAGCACAGGCTTGCCCTCGGCAATCTCGACGATGTCCGAATAGGACGTCCAATAGGGCGTCGGGATGATCACTTCGTCGCCGGGATTTAGCGTCGCCATCATGGCGTTGAAAAGGATCTGCTTGGCGCCGGTTGCCACCGTGATCTCGTCGAGCGCGTAGGACACGCCATTTTCTCTGGCGAATTTGTCGCGTATCGCCTGTTTCAGCTCCGGCGTGCCGTCGAGCGCGGTATATTTGGTCTTGCCGCCCTGGATGGCATCGCAGGCTGCCTGCTTGACGTGATCGGGCGTATCGAAATCCGGTTCGCCGGCGCCCAGAATAATCACCGGCTTGCCGTCGCGCTTCATGGCTTGCGCCCGGGCGCCGATCTTCAGGATCTGGGAGACGCCGATCGTGGAGATCCGCGACGCGGGCGCAAAGCCCGCCTCCTCAACCTTGGTGTTGATGGTCATGACCGATCCTTATTCGATGTCAAAAGAGACGCCCTGTGCCAGCGGCAGGGCCTTCGAATAGTTGATCGTGTTGGTGGCGCGGCGCATGTATGCACGCCATGCGTCCGAGCCGGATTCGCGGCCGCCGCCGGTTTCCTTTTCGCCGCCGAACGCGCCACCGATTTCAGCACCGGATGTACCGATGTTGACATTGGCGATGCCGCAGTCGGAACCGTCAGGCGACAGGAAGCGCTCGGCTTCCTGCAGGTCGAGCGTGAAGATCGACGAGGAGAGCCCTGCACCAACGGCGTTGTGATCGGCAACGGCAGCGTCGAAGTCGCTGTACTTCATGACGTAGAGGATAGGCGCGAAGGTTTCTTCGGTGACCGGGCCGTCCTGCTTCGGCATTTCGACCAGGGCGGGCTTCACATAGTAGCTGTTGGCATGGCCAAGATCGACGCGTTCGCCGCCGGTGATCGAGCCGCCATGTGCCTTGGCTTCGGACAGCGCCTTCTGCATGTTGTCGAAAGCCGGCTTGTCGACCAGCGGACCGACGAGGGCCGAGGATTCGAGCGGATTGCCGACTGAAACGCTCGAATAGGCCTTCTTCAGGCGCGGCACGAGCTGGTCGTAGACGCTTTCATGGACGAACAGGCGGCGCAGCGTCGTGCAGCGCTGACCCGCTGTGCCCATGGCACCGAAGGCGATGGCGCGCAGCGCCATGTCGAGATCAGCCGACGGGCAGACGATGCCGCCATTGTTGCCGCCGAGTTCGAGGATGGCGCGGGCAAAGCGCTTGGCAAGGCGCGGACCGACATCACGGCCCATGCGGGTGGAGCCGGTTGCCGAAACCAGCGGCACCTTCGGATGATCGACCATCACTTCGCCGATGGTGCGGTCACCGATCAGGACCTGCGTCAGGCCTTCGGGCGCATCGCCGAAGCGGGCGATGGCGCGGTCAAGGATAGCCTGCGATGCAAGTGCGGTGAGCGGGGTCTTTTCCGATGGCTTCCAGACGACGGCATTGCCGCAGACGATGGCAAGTGCGGCATTCCAGGCCCAGACGGCAACCGGGAAGTTGAAGGCGGAGATAACGCCAATGACGCCGAGCGGATGCCAGGTTTCCATCATGCGGTGGCCGGGACGTTCGGTTGCGATGGTCAGACCGTAGAGCTGGCGCGAGAGACCGACTGCGAAATCGCAGATGTCGATCATTTCCTGAACTTCGCCGAGACCTTCCGAGGTGATCTTGCCGGCTTCGATCGACACCAGACGGCCGAGGTCGGCCTTATGGGCGCGCAGTTCTTCGCCGAGCAGGCGGATCAGTTCGCCGCGCTTCGGGGCCGGAACAAGGCGCCAGGCGCGGAATGCCGCGTCGGCCTTTTCGATCTTGGCAGCGGCTTCAGCGGCAGAAACCGTCTTCAGGTTGGCGATCTTCTCGCCGGTGACCGGCGAGAAGGAGGCCATGTCGCCGCCCGTGTAGAGGCTCTTGGAGACGCCGAGCTTCTCCAGAAGGGCGGCCGTTTCCTGAACGACATTTACCGATTTCGTTGCAATGTTCATGAGCAAACTCCCGTTTTCTTGGTCGAAGGACTATCCGAAGCGCACCGCACCGAGATTTCCCGGCGAGGTGATGGCCTTGAGGCCCTGGGCCATGTCCTTGATTTTCTGTTGCGTATAAAGGTCGTAATAGGCTTGGTTCTTGCGGCCGATGGCATGTTCGGCACTGAAGCTGCCGTTGAAATCCGTGACGGCGATGGCAAACACCCAGTCGCGCAGCCGCCTCTCGAAATCCGTGTCCGATGCCGAGGCGCTGTCTTTCGGCACCACGAGATTGAAATGCACGCCGCCATCGCCGATATGGCCGAAATCGCAGATCGTCACCTCCGGAAAGGCGTGCGGCATGTCGGCCTTCATGCGGTCGCAGAAAGCCATGATATCACCTCTGCGGAAGGAAAGATCGAAGGCGATCAATTTTCCGGAATGCTTGACGCCCTCCGACAGGGCATGGCGCAAGGACCACATTTCATGGGCTGGACCAACGAAGGCATCGGTGAGCGGCGCTTCCTCCGTTTCCCAGATTTCGGCCAGCACCGTTTCCAGCACCGCGTCGAGAGATTGTTCGCCTTCGCGTGGTTCCCATGTGCGGGAAATTTCGGCGAGGATCACATAGTCAGGCACATTGCCGCCCTGAAAGGGGTTCTTCAGCGATGGCACATGATCGAGTGCTGCGGTCACGGAGTTTTTCGAAATGCCCTCGAAAGCCGAGAGATAGGCGCCGAGCCGGTCTTCCATGGCGCGCAGCAGCGGCATGACATGAGCGCCGCTGGTTGGAACCAGATAGGCCGTCGCCACCTGCTTCGGCAACGGTTCAAGATTGACGACGCACTCGGTGATAACGCCGAAAGCGCCTGATGTACCGATGAAAACCTGCTTCCAGTCGACCCCGGTATTGTTCTTGCGAAGCTCGGAGGTCAGGTCGAGAACCGTACCTTCTTCGTCGGCCAGAACCACCTTGATGCCCAGCGTGTTGCGGCGGACGTCGCCGTATTTCAGAAAGCGCGAGCCTCCGGTATTCGTGGCCAGCATGCCACCCAATCGTGGATCGGCGCCGAGATCGATCGGGAAGAACAGGCCGTGTTTTTCGATTCTCTGGTTGACGTCCGAAAGCCGGAAACCGGCATCGGCGTACAGCGAACGGTTATCGAGATCGAGATCGAAGCGCTTCGTCATCCGGTCGAGGCTGAGGACCGCCTGGCCGCCTGTCTCATCTGGCGTCGAGCCGGAAACAAGACCGGTATTGCCGGATTGCGGAATGAGAGTGATGCCGTTCCTGACGCAATAGGAAACGGCTGCCGATACCTCTTCGGTGGTTTGCGGGCGCAGCACGATTGCGGCGCGGCCCTGGTCGTAGCGCGCGCCAGTCTGGTAGGCCGCCACATCACTGCCGCCGGTGACAATGCCCTTGTCACCGAGGAGTGCGGTCAGTGCTGCGACGTGGTTCTGATCGATCATGCTTCAGCTTTACTCCGCTGCCTGCGCAGACGAAAGCATCTGTCTGACATCGGCGATCGAAGCCCGTTCGATACCGGCGTAATGATCGAACTCGTTCAGCACTTTGGCGCCGAGATCGAGCTCGAAACGCTGCTGGTTCGGGCTTGCGACGAATTCCTGAGCGGCATCGTCGCCGAGATTGGACTGGAAGATGCCGGCCGCGCTGACGGGCAGGAAGTCTTCGTAGACGATCGGGTCGAACTGAACGAGGCCGTCGGCAATCAGGCTGTCGAGGCTTGCGGAGCTGTCGGCCTTTGCCTTGCGGCCCTTGACGGTCAGCGAATAGGCGAAATAGCCGAGGCCTTCGGTGCGGATGCCTGTCCAGGTATCGGGGAAGGGGATAAAGGCCTCCGAAAGCGCCTTTTCATAGTCCGCCGCATTCGAACCATCTGCCGCCGGACGGACGATCTTGCGCGACGCGTTGAGCAGGTCGTCATAGAGGGTGCGGCCCTTCGGGGTCAGCGCGATACCGCGCTGTTCGATCTCGCCGAAGCGGGCGGTGTGCGAGCCTTCCTGCCAGTTGCCTCCGGCATCCTGGAACGACACCGGCTCTTCGAGCGCCTTGAACGACGTCTGACGCAGGAGGATGGCGCATTTGCGGGTCGGCGGGCCTTCGATCGTCGCTTTCGGAGCGATCTTGTAATCGGGCATGCGGGCCTGAACGGCGTCGATATCGAGCGTGCGCGGCGTCAGGTGGTTGATGTGCGGGCCCTTGAAGGAGACCACGTCGGCAATCAGCCGATGGGCATCGTGCAGACGGTGGTACATGTCCGGACTGACATTTGCCTTGTCGTGCCAGCGGAAGGTTTCCAGCGCCTCGGCCACGAAACGCTCGGCATCCGCCTTGTCGAGGCCGCCCTGCCTTTCCGCCTTTTCCGTCAGTGCAATGGCGCCATCGGTAAAAATCTGCCGCTGGGACAAGATCTGTTCGGCTTCATCGCGCAGGGCTTCGTCGGCAATCAGGTCGAGGCGGAGCAGGGAGGTGAAGACACGAAACGGGTTTTTCTTCAGGGCCGCGTCGCCGACCGGGCGAAAAGCCGTCGAATGAACCGGAACCCCGGCGGTCGACAGATCGTAGTAACCGACCGGCAGCATGCCCATGACGGCAAAGACCCGGCGCATCATCGACAGTTCGGCAGGCGTGCCGAGCCGGATCGCACCATGGCGTTCTTCAGAGATGCGATCGAGCGAATCCGTATCTTCAAGCCGGGCCTGCAGGTCCGGATCGGCGGCGAGTGTTTCGGTGTTCACCTTGCCCACCAGTTCCATCAGCGTGCCATAGGCCGGCACCTCGGTGCGGTACATGGCCGACATCGCCGCGGAAAAGGCCGAGCGGATAAGGTCGGTGGATACGAAACTATTCTCTTTCACGGCAACGCGCCTCGCAGTATGGAAGGGATAACGGTGATCATTCTCATTTCGTATCATATATGGGGCGAATGGGCATTGATTGCGACGGTTATGACTATGATCATGCGAGGCTGGAATGAAGTTGAGCAGAAGACTGGTCCCGGACGTTACAACGCTGCAGGCATTCGAATGTGCCGCGCGTCACGGCAGTTTCACGCAGGCAGCCGCCGAACTGAACCTGACCCAGAGCGCCGTCAGCCGCCAGATCAAGGATCTTGAAAGCCAGATTGGCGTGCTGTTGTTCGAGCGCGTCCGCCAGCGGGTCATTCTGTCCGATGCGGGCCAGAAATTCCTGCCCGAGGTGCGCCGGTTGCTCGTCCAATCGGAAGAGCTGATGGTGCGTGCCATGGCATCGGCCCGTTCTGAATCCACCCTCTCAATCGCGTCGCTGCCGACGTTCGGCAGCCGCTGGCTGACACCGCGCCTGCCGGACTTTCTCAGTCAGCACCCCGGCACCGTGATTAATATCGCTTCCCGGTCGCAGCCCTTTGACTTTGAAGAACAGAATTTCGATCTCGCCATTCACTATGGCCAGCCGGTCTGGGCACACGCCACCTGCAGCTATCTCTGCAGTGAGATCATCGTGCCTGTGGCAAGCCCGGCACTGCTGGCCCTCAATCCGATGAAGGAGCCGGGTGAACTGGAGCACAAGCCGCTCTTGCATCTCGCCACCCGGCCGAAGATGTGGGCGCAGTGGTTCGAAAGCAACGGTGGCGAGATGAAGTCGGCCTATCGCGGCAATCGGTTCGATCAGTTTTCGATGGTGATCGAGGCTGCCGTCGCTGGTCTCGGCTTTGCTCTGGTGCCGCGCTACCTGATCGAGCAGGAACTCGCCACCGACCGGCTGCGCGTCGTCTTCGACCGGCCGATGCAGACCGAAAACAACTATTATCTGGTGGTGCCGGAGGGCAAACTGGAAAATCCGGTCAGTCAGGCGTTCCGGGCCTGGATCGTCAAGCAGGTCGGCTGATGGCCGGAGGCACCCGCCGGTGTTTTTTGCAATGCGGTATAATGGGCGGAACATTTTCCATCCGGAGGCGTTCCCGTCTGGATGAACAGCCTCAAAGATACAGTTGCGAACGATTTCCCAAGATTGATTGAGATGAAAAAAGTGTATGCGGCGCTTTCTTTTGCGTGGCGTGCACGAATTCGCCCCGAACGCTGGCCGCACTTCTTGCAACATATTGGCACTGCGGCTAAAAAATGCCAATTTCTTGCACCACGCAGCCTTGATAGCGAAGCGACTGTCGTTTTCACATCTTCCAAAGCCCGTCCGGGCATTGCCAAAATCATCGGTTTCCCGCGTGCGCGAGACCTGACGGCTTTCGGCAGAGCGCAAGCGGACAGCTAGGATCGTGGAAGCGCAGAGCCAACCATCAGGGCAGCCGCCCATCCGGCCGGATCACGACAGCCGGACCCTTCAACACCGCTTGGATTCAGAACCCGTACCCATGCCCCTTCATAACACGCCGTCCACGCCGCAACGCGAAGCCGAGATCAAGCCGATCGATTATAACGATTCGATCCGCGCGACCTATTTCACCATCGATGAGCTTCATGAATGCGGGGCAAAGCTTGCCCGCGATGGCGTTTCCACCCTGCCGGGGTTCTTTCCCTTCGAGTTCCGTCCGCGTCACCGCGAAAACGAAAACGAGATTTTCCGCGTCTACAAGGTAACGGCGACCGATGTGGAAGCCGGCGCCTCGATTACGCCTGCCGCCGAATGGCTGCTCGACAATCATTATCTGGTCGAGGAATCCATTCAGGAAGTCCGGCGCGACTTTCCGCGCAAGTTCTATCGTCAGCTACCAACCCTTGCGGTTGCCGGAACCACCATTCCGCGCACGATGGCGATGGCCTGGCTTTATGTTGCCCACACCCACAGCACTGTCTCGCGTGAAAGCCTGACCGCCATGGTCGCAGGCTTCCAGGAAAAAGAGACGTTCAAGATCGGCGAGCTTTGGGCGCTGCCGTCGATCCTGCGTTTCGTGCTGATCGAAAACCTGCGGCGCATCGCTATCCGCGTCGACCGCTCGCGCAACATGCGCAACAAGGCCAACGACGTCGCCGACCAGATCGTTCGTCTTGGCACACCGGAAAAATTCGAGTCCGTGCTGGCCGAGGCGGAGCCGCTCTGTGCCGACAACACGTTTGTCGCTCAGCTGCTCTACCGCCTGCGGGACGGATCGCAGACGTCGGGCTTTGTCATTACCTGGCTGGAACGGCAGCTGGAAAAGCGTGGCAGCGACGTCGAGGAAGCGCTGGTCGCCGAGCAGAACCGCTTGTCTTCCGGCAATGCGACGATGAGCAACATCATCCGCAGCCTGCGCGAAATCGATGACAACGACTGGGCGGTGTGGTTCGAAAGCGTCAGCAAGCTGGATGAAGCCCTGCGCGACGCGTCCGACTATTCGTCGCTCGATTTCGGTTCGCGCAACAAATACCGCAACACCATCGAGCGGCTGGCGCGGCGGTCGGGTCATAGCGAGCTGGAGGTGACCCAGACCGCGCTTGCCATGGTCAAGGAGCAGGAAGCGGCTCCGCATGAAATCCCGCATGAGCCGAATGTCGGCGGGTTTCTTGTCGGCAAGCAACGCCGCTTGCTGGAAGCCAAGATCGGTTATCGCCCGTCCATTCTGCAGACGATCATCCGGCTTGGCCGGAAGCTGGATTGGTTTGCCATTGCTGGTCCGAATATCCTGTTGACTATCCTTGCGATGATCGCCGTCTACATTTTCGTCAGCCCGATGGAAATTCCGACAGGTGCCAAGCTGATCATGTTGCTGCTGTTTGCGCTTCCCGCCTCGGAAGGTGCTGCCGGCCTGTTCAACACGCTGGTGACCCTCAGCGTCACGCCATCGCGGCTTGTCGGCTATGAATTCCTCGACGGAATCCCGGAGGATGCGCGAACCCTCGTGGTCGTGCCCTGTCTGATTTCCAAGCGCGATCATGTCGATGAACTGGTGCGCAATATTGAAGTTCACTATCTGGCCAATCCGAAGGGCGAAATCTATTTTGCGCTGGTCAGCGACTGGATCGACAGTGCGGAGGAAGAAACCGCTGCAGATCTCGATGTGCTCGAATACGCCAAGGCCGAGATCGCCACGCTCAGCGCGCGCTATGCCCATGACGGCCGCACCCGTTTCTATCTGCTGCACCGCCGCCGCCTCTACAATGAAGCGGAAGGTGCCTGGATGGGCTGGGAGCGCAAGCGCGGCAAGCTGCATGAATTGAACCTGCTCTTGCGCGGCGACAGCGATACGAGCTTCCTTGCCGGTGCCAACATGGTGCCGGACAACGTCCAGTATGTGATGACGCTCGATTCCGACACCCGCCTGATGCGCGATGCGGTGACCAAGCTGGTCGGCAAACTCTATCACCCGATCAACCGTCCGGTTGTCGATCCGGTTACCCAGAAGGTCACGGCCGGTTACGGCATCCTCCAGCCGCGGGTCACGCCGTCCTTGACCACCGGCAGCGATGCCTCGGCCTTCCAGCGCATCTTCTCGGTCAATCGCGGTATCGACCCCTATGTCTTCACCGTCTCCGACGTCTATCAGGACATCGCCGGCGAAGGCACGTTTACCGGCAAGGGCCTCTATCACGTCGATGCCTTCGAGGCTGCATTGAAAGGCAAGATCGAGGAGAACGCGGTTCTCAGCCACGATCTGCTCGAAGGCTCGCTGGCGCATTGCGCGCTGGTCAGCGATGTCGAACTGGTCGAGGATTTCCCGATCCGCTACGAGGTCGAGATGTCGCGTCAGCATCGCTGGGCGCGCGGCGACTGGCAGCTTCTGCCCTATATGTTCAACCTGTCCAACGGCGTCAGCATGCTCGGCCGCTGGAAGATGTATGATAACCTGCGCCGTTCGCTGATCCCGATCGCCTGGCTGATCGCCTCGGTGATGGGCTGGTATTACATGGAGCCGACGCAGGCGCTGGTCTGGCAGTTCGTGCTGATCTTCAGCCTGTTCGTCGCGCCGACCCTGTCGCTGATCTCAGGCATCATGCCGCGCCGCAACGACATCGTTGCACGCGCCCATCTGCATGCCGTTCTCTCCGAAATCCAGGCCGCCAATGCGCAGGTCGCACTGCGCATCGTTTTCATCGCCCATTCCGCAGCGATGATGGCCGATGCCATCGTGCGTTCGATCTACCGCACCTTCGTCAGCGGCAAGCTGATGCTGGAATGGCGCACGGCCGCGCAGGTTCAGAGCTCGGCCGGCGGCAGCATTCTCGATTATTACCGGTCGATGTGGATCGCCCCGGTTCTGTCGGGCATCTCGCTGCTTTTGGCGGCAATTTCCGATACCGGCCTTCCCTTCATCGGCATTCCGTTTGCCCTGCTCTGGGCCTTGTCGCCGGGTATTGCCTGGTTTGTCAGCCAGTCTGCCGAAACGGAAGACCAGCTGGTGGTGCCGGATGATGTGGTTGAAGAACTGCGCAAGATCGCCCGCCGCACCTGGCTCTATTTCGAGCAGTTCGTCACCGCCGATCAGCATTTCCTGCCGCCGGACAATTTCCAGGAAATCCCGCATCCCATCCTTGCCGAGCGTACGTCGCCGACGAATATCGGCGTCTATCTGCTATCGGTCATGTCGGCCCGTGATTTCGGCTGGATCGGCTTCGAGGAAACCATTCGCCGTCTCGAGGAAACGGTCGCCACAGTCGATCGCATGCCGAAATTCCGCGGTCATCTGTTCAACTGGTACAAGACCGATACGCTCGAAACGATGGAGCCGAAATACGTCTCCGCCGTCGACAGCGGCAATCTTGCCGGTCACCTGATCGCTGTTTCCTCGATGTGCCGCGATTGGGCTGAAGCGCCGTCCGCGCATGTGCAGGGCAATCTCGATGGCATCGGCGATGTTGCCTCGATCCTGTCCGAGGTGCTGGCCGATCTGCCGGACGACCGCAAGACCGTGCGGCCGCTGCGACGGCTGATGGAAGAGCGGATCACCGGCTTCCAGGCTGCCCTTGCTGCCGTCAAGCGCGAACACGAATTCGCCTCCATCCGTGTGATCAACCTCGCGGTCTTGGCGCGCGACATTCACAAGCTGACTGTCAATCTCGATCATGAGGTCAAGAGTGCGCAGAGCGGAGAAGTGACGAAATGGGCGACCCTGCTCGTTAACACCTGCGAAGCGCATATCGCCGATGGGGTCTTCGACCTCGGTGCCATCGAGGTGCTGCGCCAGCGTCTGATCGTCATCCGCGACCGCGCCCGCGATATCGCGTTTACGATGGATTTCAGCTTCCTGTTCCGTCCGGAACGGCGTCTGCTGTCGATCGGTTACCGCGTCAATTCTAACGAACTCGACGAAGCCTGCTACGATCTTCTGGCGTCCGAGGCCCGCCTCACCAGCCTGTTTGCCATCGCTAAGGGTGATCTGCCGACTGAGCACTGGTACAAGCTCGGCCGTCCGATCGTGCCGATCGGCGCGCGCGGTGCGCTGATTTCCTGGTCCGGCTCGATGTTCGAATATCTGATGCCGCCGCTGGTCATGCAGGAGCGTCAGGGTGGCATTCTCAACCAGACCAACAACCTGATCGTTCAGGAACAGATGAATCACGGCCGCCGTCTCGGCACGCCATGGGGCATTTCGGAAGCGGCCTTCAACGCCCGCGACCACGAGCTGACCTATCAGTATACCAATTTCGGAGTGCCGACGCTGGGCCTGAAGCGCGGTCTCGGCCAGAACGCCGTTATCGCTCCCTATGCCTCGATCCTCGCCAGCATGTATGATCCGAAGGCGGCCATCGCCAACCTGGAGCGCTTGCGCGCCCTTGGTGCGCTGGGTGTCTACGGCTTCCATGATGCCGTCGACTTCACGCCGACGCGTGTGCCGGAAGGCAAGACCTGCGCCGTCGTGCGCAACTACTATGCCCACCATCACGGCATGTCGATTGCCGCCGTCGCCAACGTCGTCTTCAACGGCCGCCTGCGCGAGTGGTTTCATGCCGATCCGGTCATCGAAGCCGCCGAACTGCTGCTGCAGGAAAAGGCGCCGCGCGATATCCCGATCATCAACACCAAGAAGGAGCCGGAATCGCTCGGCAAGGGCCAGGAAGATCTGCTACGTCCCGAAGTGCGCGTCATCACCAATCCGCTCGCCAAGGACCGCGAGACGGTCTTCCTGTCGAACGGCCACTATGCGGTGATGCTGACGGCGACCGGTTCGGGCTATTCCCGTTGGAATGGCCAGACCGTTGCCCGCTGGAAGGCAGATCCGACCGAAGACCGTTCCGGCACGTTCATCTTCCTGCGCGATACGACGACCGGCGACTGGTGGTCGGCAACGGCCGAGCCGCGCCGTGCGGAAGGTGAAACGACGACGACCCGCTTCGGCGACGACAAGGCCGAGTTCATCAAGAAGGTCGGCGATCTCACCAGCGAAGTCGAATGTATCGTCGCCACCGAGCATGATGCCGAAGGGCGCCGGGTGATCCTGCTCAACACTGGTACCGAGGACCGCTTCATCGAGGTGACCTCCTATGCGGAGCCGGTTCTGACCACGGATGATACCGACAGCGCCCATCCGCTGTTTGCCAAGATGTTCCTGAAGACGGAAGTCGATCCGAAGGGTGACGTCATTCGCGTCACGCGCAACAAGCGCAGCCCCGGCGAGCCGGATATGCAGGTGGCGCACCTGATCGTCGATAATGCCGCCAGCACCCGCCACACCGAGGCGGAGACGGACCGCCGCCGCTTCATCGGAACGGGCCGCACGCTCGCCGAGGCGCAGGCCTTCGATACCGATGCCAAGCTTTCTGGATCGGACGGCTATACGCTCGATCCGATCGTCTCGCTGCGCCGCGTCGTGCGCGTGCCGGCTGGAAAGAAGGTCAGCGTGATTTTCTGGACCATCGCTGCGCCGAACCGCCAGGATATCGACAAGGCCATCGATCGTTATCGCCATCCCGACAGCTTCAATCACGAGCTTATCCACGCCTGGACCCGCTCGCAGGTGCAGATGCGCCATGTCGGCGTGACCTCGCAGGAAGCCGCAAGCTTCCAGATGCTCGGCCGTTACTTGGTCTACCCCGACATGCAGTTGCGTGCCGATACCGCCACCGTGCAGGCCGGTCTTGCACCGCAGTCGGCACTCTGGCCGCTGTCAATCTCGGGCGATTTCCCGATCTTTGCCGTTCGCATCAACGACGACATCGACCTCGGCATCGCGCGGGAAGCCTTGAGGGCGCAGGAATATCTGCGCTCGCGCGGCGTCACCGCCGATCTGGTGATCATCAACGAACGCGCCTCGTCCTATGCACAGGACATGCAGCACACGCTGGATGCGATGGCCGAAAACCTGCGTCTGCGTGGGCTGGCAGATGGTCCGCGCCAGCACATTTTCGCTGTTCGGCGCGATATCATGGAACCGGAGACCTGGACGGCACTTCTGTCGGCGTCCCGTGCCGTGTTCCATGCCCGTAACGGCAAGATCTCCGACCAGATTTCGCGCGCCGAAAATCTGCTGGCAAAACCATCGCCGAAGGAAGACATTCCTGCGGGACCGCTGCTGGCCGTCATTCCCGAGCGTTCCGGCGTTGAAAGCGCCGAGATTAACGGTGATGGGTTGGACTTCTGGAACGGCTACGGTGGGTTCTCTGCCGATGGCCGCGAATATGTGACCCGTCTGCGGGGGGGCGAAGCGACGCCGCAGCCGTGGATCAACGTGATTTCCAACGAAGCCTTCGGTTTCCACGTTGCCGCCGAAGGTGCTGCGTTCACCTGGGGCCGCAATTCGCGAGACTACCAGTTGACGCCGTGGACCAATGATCCGGTCATCAACCGCCCCGGCGAAGCGATCTTCATCCGCGACATGGACAGCGGTGCTGTCCTGTCACCCTACGCCGCCCTGTCCCGCCGCAAGTCGGTGCAGTTCGAGACACGGCATGGCTTGGGGTATTCCATCTTCAACAGCGTTCAGGACGGATTGGAGATCGAGGTCGGGCAGGCCGTGCATCGCACCGCGCCGGTCAAGTATCTGCGGCTGCGCGTGAACAACACATCCGGCGAAACCCGCAACCTCAAGGTCTACGGTTACGCGGAATGGGTGCTTGGCAATAACAGGACCAAGACGGCTCCGTTCGTTCTCTCGCATCACGACGAGGCCACCGGCGCGGTTCTGGCGACCAATCCCTACAGCATCGACTATTCCGGCCGCACCGCCTTCCTTGCGGCGAGCGACATGCCGTCGGGCTTTACCTCTAGCCGCCGCGAGTTCCTTGGCCAAGGCGGCAGCATCTATGCGCCGCAGGCCGTGGTTGATGGTGTGGCCTTGTCAGGCTCGCTGGATGCTGATGGCGACCCCTGTGCGGCTGTCGTCGTCGATGTGACGCTGGAGGCGGGCGCTACCCGCGAACTGATGTTCTATATCGGTGATTCCGGCAATGCCGGGCAGGCGCTTGAATATCTGGCGGAGGCGCGCAAGAGCAGCTTCGACACGGTACTCGAAGCCTCCAACAGCTACTGGCAGGACTTTACCGGCGTGCTGCAGATCGAAACGCCCGACAAGGCGTTCAACAACATGGTCAATGCGTGGCTGCCCTATCAGAGCCTCGGTTGCCGAATCCTTGCACGCTCGGCCTTCTATCAGGCCAGCGGCGCCTTCGGTTTCCGCGATCAGTTGCAGGATACGCTTGCGTTCATCGTTCACCGGCCGGACCTTGCGCGGACACAGATCCTCAATGCCGCCGCACGGCAGTTTATCGAGGGTGACGTGCTGCATTGGTGGTTGCCGAACACTGGCGCCGGGGTGCGGACGCTGATTTCCGACGACGTCGTCTGGCTTGGCCACGCCGTGCAGCATTATTGCTCGGTAACGGGAACCAAGGACATTCTCGACGAGCAGATTGCCTTCATCGAAGGCGTTGCTCTGGAACCCGGCCAGCACGACAGCTTCTATCAGCCAACCGTGTCGGAGCGGCGTGCCAGTCTGTACGAGCATTGCGCGCTGGCGCTTGATCTCGCCATTGCCCGCAAGGGCGAGAACGGCCTGCCGCTGATCCTCGGCGGCGACTGGAACGACGGCATGAACCGCGTCGGCATCGAGGGGCGCGGTACCAGCGTCTGGCTCGGCTGGTTCCTCGCGGCAACGCTGCGGTCGTTCCTCGTCATCGCCCGCGAGCGGGGCGATAGCAAGCGGGTTTCCGCTTGGGAAGCCCATCTTGAAAGCCTCAAGAAGGCGCTGGAAACGGCCGGTTGGGATGGCACCCACTATCGCCGCGGCTATTATGATGACGGCACCCCGCTGGGTTCCGCCGAAAGCAGCGAGTGCCGGATCGATTCGATTGCCCAGTCCTGGAGCGTGCTCTCCGGGGAAGGCGATGCGGCCCGCTCGGCTGAAGCGATGGACGCCGTGCTGGCCGAACTGGCTGACGGCGATCACCAGATCATCCGCCTGTTCACGCCGCCGCTTTCCGGCACCGAACAGGACCCGGGCTATATCAAGGCCTACCCGCCGGGCGTTCGTGAAAACGGCGGCCAGTATACGCATGCGGCCACCTGGGTGGTGCTGGCGCTCGCGGCCCAGAACCGGGCCGAGGACGCTTGGCGCGCCTTCGAGATGCTCAATCCGGTCAATCACGCCAAGGACCGCGACAGTGCCGATCACTACCGTGTCGAACCCTATGTGGTTGCCGCCGACATCTATGGCGACGGTACCCTGACGGGACGGGGTGGCTGGACCTGGTATACGGGCTCGGCCGCCTGGCTCTACCGTGCGGCGGTGGAGGGTATTCTCGGTATCCGCCGGCAGGGAGACAAGCTGGTCATCCAGCCGGTGCTGCCGAAGGACTGGAACGGCTTCACGGCAACGCTGACCATCGACGGCAAGGCGCATGTCATTTCCGTGACGAAAAATGCGGAAAGCGGCGAACCAATCGTCAGCATCAATAAAACTGTCACAAAAAACGCGCATGAAGGCGTTTTGTTGTAACTGCCGGCGCTCGATACGAATTGAAACCGGCTTTGCACCAGCAGGCG
This sequence comes from Hyphomicrobiales bacterium, assembly GCA_900473685.1. Classification (GTDB taxonomy): domain Bacteria; phylum Pseudomonadota; class Alphaproteobacteria; order Rhizobiales; family Rhizobiaceae; genus Pararhizobium. The sequence goes on along the minus strand of UCNE01000023.1, from coordinate 13,152 downwards.
CAAAGCCGGTTTCGTTTTGATCGCCGGAATCAATATCGCGTCATTGGGGGCAGGGGGCACTGAACTCGGACGAGACCATACTGAATGCTTCAAAAGCTGCAATTCGAGCCGTCTGCCGATGAAAGGCAGGAGGGACAGGCCCACACCGTCCCAACCGAGCGTGACACACGCCTCGATGTCTTTCGGGCGCTTTGCCTGCTCACCATCTTCATCAATCACGTGCCGGGACAGTATCTCGAATACCTGACCACCAAGAATTTCGGGTTTTCGGACTCGGCCGAGGCCTTCGTGCTGATTTCGGGATTGTCCGCTGGTCTTGCCTATGGGCGCAAGTTCACGATCGGCAACCGTCTTGCGCTCAGCCTGAAAATCTGGCGCCGCGCGTTCACGCTCTACATCGCCCACATCATGACCAGTATCATCACGCTGGCGATCTTTGCCGGTGGCGCGCTCTATTTCGGCCGGCAGGACCTGATCGGCGAAATCAACATCAAGCCGCTTGTCGATCATACCGAACAGGGAATCGTCGCCATGGTGCTGCTTGGGCATCAGCTGGGTTACAACAACATCCTGTCGATGTATGCCGTCGTTTTCCTGTTGCTGCCGGGCATGCTCTGGCTGTACGGGCGCAGTCCGTTCCTGCTGTTCATGGCGTCGGCGGCGCTGTGGCTGGCCGCCGGTATCTTCACGATCGTGCCGATCAACTTCCTCGATGAAGGCTACTGGTTCCTCAATCCGTGGTCCTGGCAGTTCCTGTTCGTTATCGGAATGATCTGCATGCTGCGGTCGCGCGCCGGGAAGCCGATTGCGCGCCACCCGGTTCTGGTGGCGATATCAGCAGGTTATGTGACGCTGTCATTCTTCTGGGTGCTTCTGTCCTGGTGGAACCTTGATTTTTCCTATGGGCTGCCGGCGGTGCTGACGGGTTTCGACAAGACTTTCCTGTCGCTGACGCGGCTGCTGCATGTGCTGGCGCTCGGTTATCTGCTGGCGGTCTTTCCGGTGTTCAGCCGGATGGCGCGGCTGCGCATCGACCATCCGCTTGTCCTGATCGGCCGCCACTCGCTGCCGGTGTTCATCTTCGGGACGATCCTGGCCATGGTCGGACAGGTACTGCTTTTCGTGACGGGCCGTGACCCGCTCTGGGGTTCGCTCTTCGTGCTCGGAGGCATCGGGCTGCACTTCGCCTATGCCCGCTATCTCGACTGGGCTGGCGGCCTCTCCCGGCCGACTGCGGCGAAGGCATAGAAAAGGCCCCGCTTGGGGGCCTCTTCATGTCCGGTGATTGCTTCGTTTATCAGGCTGCAGCGTGGCTCATGCGGACATCGTCGTCCGTCAGGATGCCGCTTGCTCTCAGGAGCGACGCGAACCGGCCGTTGCTCTGGCTCAGTTCATTGAAGCCACCCATCTCGACGATCCGGCCATGATCCATGAAGATCACCAGATCGGCCTCGCGCACCGTCGACAGGCGGTGAGCGATGATGAAGGTGGTACGATCCTTGCGCAGGTTGTCGATCGCAGCCTTCACCCGGTTCTCGGTCTCGACGTCGAGTGCGCTGGTCGCCTCGTCGAGCACCAGGATCGGCGCATTCTTCAGGATGGCGCGGGCAATGGCGATACGCTGGCGTTCGCCACCCGACAGCCGGTTGCCGCGTTCGCCGACGCGGGTATCGTAACCACCCTCGCGGCCTTCGATGAAGTCGGCAGCAGCGGCAGCCTCGGCGGCGGCCATGACTTCGACCAGCGAAGCATCTTCACGGCCCAGACGGATGTTCTCGCAGATCGACCGGTTCAGCAGGCCCGCATCCTGGAATACGGTGGCGATCGAGCGGCGCAGCGACTTGCGGGTGACGGTCGAGATATCGACGCCATCGACAAGGATCTGGCCATTGGCCGGCTCATGGACGCGTTGCAGAAGGTTGACCAGCGTCGTCTTGCCGGCACCGGTCGGACCGACGATGGCGATCGTCTGGCCGGCCTTGGCGGTGAACGACACGTCGCGCATGCCTTCCGTCGAGTTGGCGAAGTTGAAGGAGACGTCACGGAATTCGACTTCGCCGCGGACATTGTCCAACTCGCCGGCATCGGCAGGCTCTTCGCGTTCACGCACCGAATCTTCCAGCACGAAGAAGTCTTCGAGCTTGGCGCGGGCTTCGAAAATCTGCGTCACGAAGGCCTTCATCTGGTCGAGACGGCCGATCAGCAGGTTGGCAAAACCGATAAAGGCAATGACTTCGCCGACGCCCAGTTCGCCCTTCTGCACCAGGAAGGTGCCGATGACGAGGATAGCCATCATCGAGATGGTCGAGGCCATGCGGTTCAGCGCGCTGGCAAGCGCCCACCAGTCGAGGACCGGCAGCTGGGCAGAGATCAGCTTCTGGGTGAAATTCTTCAGCTCGCGCGTTTCAGCCTCGATGCGGTTGTAGCTATGGACAACCGAAACGTTGCTGATCGAGTCGGAGACGTGCGAGAAAACCGTGTGATAGTGGTCCTCGACCGAGGCCTGGCCTTCCTTGGTGCGGGTCATGACGAACTTGCCGACAATCACATAGAGCACACCGAGAGCGACGAGAACGAGCGACAGGCGGACGTCCATGGCAAAGGCTGTCGGGATCAGCAGCGTCAGCGCCACTGCGGTCGCCAGATGCTGGCGCATGAATTCAAGCCAGAGGCCGAACAGCGTTTCGCAGGCGCGCAACAGGGTGTGCAGGGCATTGGATGTGCCACGCTGGGTATGCCACGACAACGGCATGGAGATGATCCGGCCGAAGGCTTCGGTGATCAGCGTCGAGCGGCGCGTATGGGCCAGGCGGTCGGCCTCACGGGCGACAAGCACGAACGCGACCGTATTAAAGACGCCAAGGCCTGCCCACATCAAAAGCATCGGCGTGACGGTCTGTTTGGAGGAGATCGCGTCGATGATGCGGCCAAACAGAATGGGCTCGGCGATCGTGATGACGGCCAGGATGACGTTGGCGATCACGATGGCCGAAACGCGGAGCTTATGCACGGCAAGATACTGAAGCGCTCTTGCATAGACCTGGAACAATGACACTGTCTTATCCCTCTTGGGCAGTTGATTTGCGATGCAACAAAACAGTCTTGCTTTTGCATCGCGGGGAACGGTTTCAAGAAGAGAAGGCCGCCTTGGAAGAAGTGTTCATTCTTTCAACTCTTGTTGATGGAATGAAAATTCCAAAATTGAACCCGTTTCTCCTTGCTGCGTAATTCTCTTCAGACACGGTCACCGAAAATCATCTTTTGGCTTCGCGGCGCAAACTTGATTGTGATAAACCGTCGCAGTGGCTGGATGCCCCAAACACCTTAAAGGTCGATCATTCATAGCTTGCTATTTTTCGCGCCTTGCAGTTCGTAGTCGACGCGGTGTTAGGTGGTTCCATGGCTGATGCGGGGATTATCGCGTTTGCAACATGAATGGGTGCTGAACGGCACATTCATGTTGCGGCGCAATGGATGCAGTCGGAAACTGAAAGCAATTTTTGAAGGGGTCTTTATGAACATTACTTTGTTGGTGCAATTTTTGGCACTGCTGGACGAGATGCGGAGCAGGGACGAGATCGTTCAGGAGTTCGAGCGGCTTCTGGATCGCTACGGCTTTGACTTTTACGGAATTGTCCGCCAGCCGAAACCCAACGAAAATCCGCTGAGCCTCCTGCTGGCCGGCCGCTGGCCGGATGGCTGGCCGCAGATCTATATCAAGAAGAAATACGTCATCATCGATCCGACCATCCGCTATCTTGGCCACGCGCAACGCGGCTTCCGCTGGCGTGATACGCTTGTCGCTTTCCGGTCCGATCCGCATCGCAAGCGCATGGAGCGCATGATGGTCGAGGCGCGCGGTCACGGCCTCTATGACGGCTATATTTTTCCTGTTCACGGACGCCGGGGTCTGCTCGGAAATATGACATTGGGTGGCCGTATCGTCGATCTCAGTCCTGTCGAAATGAGCATCTTTGATGCCATTGCGAAGAAGATATTCTGGCAGCTTCTGGAATTGACCGATCCCTCCATCCTTGCCGAGATGGTCTCCACTGTCGATGTGCAGATGACCCGCCGTGAGATGGAAGCGCTGCATTATCTGGCAGATGGCATGACTTCGAACGAGATCAGCAAGATCCTCGATATTTCCACCCACACCGTCGATTGGTACATGAACGGTATCCAGGAGAAGTTGAAAGCAAAGAACCGCCATCACGCCGTGGCGCTGTCCTTCCGTCTAGGGTTGATTTCCTGACCGGAAATGAATTTTGCTTCGGCGTCACTCTCAAATTGAACTTCAAGTCATGAAACGCTAATAATTCTTTTCGCGGTGCAGCATTACCGCGTTTCAAGTCTTGAGGAGTCCGACTTGCCCATATCCAAAATCCTTGTCGCCAACCGTTCTGAAATTGCCATTCGCGTCTTTCGCGCTGCAAACGAACTGGGAATAAAAACGGTTGCGATATGGGCTGAGGAGGACAAACTCGCACTCCACCGGTTCAAGGCCGACGAGAGTTATCAGGTCGGCCGTGGGCCGCATCTGGCCCGCGATCTCGGGCCGATCGAGAGCTATCTGTCGATCGAGGAAATCATCCGGGTTGCCAAGCTGTCCGGTGCGGATGCCATTCATCCTGGCTACGGCCTCCTGTCCGAAAGCCCGGAATTCGTCGATGCCTGCAAGGCGGCCGGGATCATCTTCATCGGCCCGACCGGTGACACGATGCGCCGCCTCGGCAACAAGGTGGCTGCGCGCAATCTCGCCATCGAAATCGGCGTTCCTGTGGTACCGGCCACGGAACCGCTGCCTGACGATATGGCTGTCGTGGCCAAGATGGCCGAGGAGATCGGTTATCCGATCATGCTCAAGGCCTCCTGGGGCGGCGGCGGCCGTGGTATGCGGGCGATCCGTGATCCGAAGGATCTCGCCCGTGAGGTGACGGAAGCCAAGCGCGAAGCGATGGCCGCTTTTGGCAAGGATGAAGTCTATCTCGAAAAGCTGGTGGAGCGTGCCCGTCACGTCGAAAGCCAGGTTCTCGGCGATACCCACGGCAACGTCGTTCATCTGTTCGAGCGCGACTGTTCAGTCCAGCGCCGCAACCAGAAAGTCGTCGAGCGCGCCCCGGCACCCTATCTCACGGAAGCCCAGCGTCAGGAGCTTGCCAACTATTCGACGAGCATTGCCAAGGCGACGAACTATATCGGTGCCGGTACTGTCGAATATCTGATGGATATGGACAGTGGCAAATTCTACTTCATTGAAGTCAACCCGCGTATCCAGGTCGAGCATACGGTCACCGAAGTCGTCACCGGCATCGATATCGTCAAGGCACAGATTCATATCCTCGAAGGCTTTGCCATCGGCACGCCGGAATCCGGCGTTCCGAAGCAGGAAGATATCCGCCTCAATGGCCACGCCCTGCAATGCCGCATTACCACGGAAGATCCGGAACAGAACTTCATTCCGGACTACGGCCGCATCACCGGCTACCGTTCGGCTTCGGGTTTCGGCATCCGTCTGGACGGCGGCACGGCCTATCCGGGCGCCGTTATCACCCGCTATTACGATCCGCTGCTGGTCAAGGTGACCGCCTGGTCGCCGAGCCCACAGGAAACGATCGCCCGCATGGATCGCGCCCTGCGTGAATTCCGTATCCGCGGCGTTGCCACCAACCTGACCTTCCTCGAAGCGATCATCACGCATCCGAAATTCAAGGATAACAGCTATACGACCCGGTTCATCGATACGACGCCGGAACTGTTCCAGCAGGTCAAGCGCCAGGACCGCGCCACCAAGCTTCTGACCTATCTCGCCGACGTCACCGTCAACGGCCACCCGGAAGCCAAGGGCCGGCCGAAGCCGAGCCCGGATGCCGCAAAGCCGGTCATTCCGCGTCTGCAGGGCGACATCGTCGATGGCACCAAGCAGAAGCTCGACGCACTCGGACCAAAGAAATTTGCCGAATGGGTGCGGGCCGAGAAGCGTGTGCTTTTGACCGACACGACCATGCGTGATGGCCATCAGTCGCTGCTTGCCACCCGCGTGCGCACCTATGACATCGCCCGCATCGCCGGCACCTATGCCCGCGCCCTGCCGAGCCTGTTTTCGCTTGAATGCTGGGGTGGCGCGACATTCGACGTCTCGATGCGCTTCCTGACGGAAGATCCGTGGGAGCGTCTCGCCAAGGTGCGCGAGGATGCGCCGAACCTGCTGTTGCAGATGCTTCTGCGCGGCGCCAACGGCGTTGGCTACAAGAACTATCCCGACAATGTCGTCAAATATTTCGTCCGCCAGGCGGCCAAAGGCGGCATCGACGTTTTCCGTGTGTTCGACTGCCTGAACTGGGTCGACAACATGCGCGTCTCGATGGATGCGGTGGCGGAAGAGAACAGAATCTGCGAGGCGGCAATCTGCTATACCGGCGATATCCTCAACTCCGCCCGGCCGAAATACGACCTGAAATACTACACCGCGCTGGCTGCTGAGCTTGAGCGGGCCGGCGCCCACATGATCGCCCTGAAGGATATGGCTGGCCTGTTGAAGCCGGCTGCCGCGACAGTGTTGTTCAAGGCGCTGCGTGAGGCGACCGACCTGCCGATCCATTTCCACACCCACGATACGTCGGGCATTTCCGCCGCGACCGTGCTTGCGGCCGTGGACGCCGGTGTCGATGTCGTTGATGCGGCGATGGACGCTTTCTCCGGCAATACCTCGCAACCCTGCCTCGGCTCGATTGTCGAAGCCCTGCGTGGTTCCGAGCGCGATCCGGGCCTCGATCCCGAATGGATCCGCCGCATCTCTTTCTACTGGGAAGCCGTGCGCAACCAGTACGCCGCCTTCGAAAGCGACCTCAAGGGTCCTGCCTCGGAAGTCTACCTGCATGAAATGCCGGGTGGCCAGTTTACCAATCTCAAGGAACAGGCCCGCTCGCTTGGTCTTGAAACCCGCTGGCACCAGGTGGCGCAGGCCTATGCCGATGCCAACCAGATGTTCGGTGATATCGTCAAGGTAACGCCGTCGTCCAAGGTTGTCGGCGATATGGCGCTGATGATGGTTTCCCAGGATCTGACGGTTGCCGATGTCAAGAACCCGGCCAAGGATGTGTCCTTCCCGGACTCGGTCGTGTCGATGCTGAAGGGTGATCTCGGCCAGCCTCCGGGCGGATGGCCAAAGGCGCTGCAGGAAAAGGCGCTGAAGGGCGAGAAGGCTTATACCGAACGCCCCGGTTCGCTGCTTGCCGATGCCGATCTCGACGCCGAGCGCAAGGTAATCGAGACCAAGCTGGAGCGGACCGTCAGCGATTTCGAGTTCGCCTCGTACCTGATGTACCCGAAGGTGTTCACCGATTACGCCTTGGCCGCCGAGACCTATGGCCCGGTCAGCGTCCTGCCGACGCCAGCCTATTTTTACGGCCTGACCGCCGGAGAGGAACTGTTGCCGGAGCTCGAAAAGGGTATCTCGCTGGTCGTTCAGCATCAGGCGATGAGCGAGCCGGACGAGCAGGCGATGGTCAAGGTGTTCTTCGAGATCAACGGCCAGCCGCGCCTGATCAAGGTTCCCGATCGCAACCGCGCTGCGTCGAGCACCGCACGCCGCAAGGCCGATCTCGGCAATGCCGCCCATCTCGGCGCGCCGATGCCGGGCGTGATTTCGACGGTCTCGGTGTCAGCCGGCCAGACGGTCAAGTCCGGCGACGTGCTTCTGTCCATCGAGGCGATGAAAATGGAAACGGCGCTGCACGCGGAAAAGGACGGCACGATTGCCGAAGTCCTCGTCAAGACCGGCGACCAGATCGATACCAAGGATTTGCTGATCGTCTACGGGGCTTGAGGGTTTCTTTCCAAATGACAATGGCCGGGCAAAACCCGGCCATTTTTGTTCTCAGATATCGTAATTGTTGCCCGCACTCAGCGATGAGATGAACTTCTTCGTCCTATCCCGCTCGGGTGTCTGGAAGATGTTCTTCGGCGCACCGCTCTCGACGATCAGGCCGCCGTCGAGGAACAGGACCTGATCGGCGACCTTGGAGGCGAGGCGCAGGTCATGGGTCGCCATGATCATTGTCGTGCCTTCGGCGGCAAGCCGGTTCAGCACTTCGACGACTTCTTCCGCCAGTTCCGGATCGAGCGCCGAGGTCGGCTCGTCGCAAAGCAGCACGCGCGGCGAGGGGGCAAGGGCGCGGGCAATCGCCACGCGCTGCTGCTGGCCGCCGGAAAGCGTGGCCGGCCAGGCATCGGCCTTGTGGGCCATGCCGACCTTTTCAAGCAATTCCTGCGCCCGCGCCTTCGCCCTGTCTTTCGGCCATTTCAGCACCGTGACCAGGCCCTCCATGACGTTCTCGATGGCGGTCTGGTGCGGGAAAAGCTGGAAATTTTGAAAGACCATGCCGGTCTGGCGGCGCAGGCGCTGGATAGCGTCCCAGCCTGTCTTCTTGTTCGGCTCGAAAGTGATCTCCTCCTCGCCGAGACGGATGGTTCCGGCGGTCGGGATTTCCAGGAGGTTGACGCAGCGCAGCATCGTGCTCTTGCCGCCGCCGGACGGGCCGACCAGAGCGGTCACGGTGCCTTCGGCAATCCGCACGCTGATATCTTTGAGGACGACGTTGTCACCGAAGCGCTTTTCGATGTGGGTGAGCTCGATCATGTGCGCGCCTCCAGGTATCCGCCATAGCGGGCGAAGCGTTTTTCCAGCCGGACCTGCAGCGACGAGAGAACCGAACTCAGCGCCAGATAAAGCAGCGCCGCCTCGATATAGAGGATCAGCGGTTCATAGGTGGTGGCGACGATGCGTTGCGCCGTCTGGAACAGTTCAGGCACCGTGATGGCTGCAGCAAGCGAGGTGTCCTTCACCAGCGATATGAACGTGTTCGACAAAGGCGGGACGGCGACACGGGCTGCCTGCGGCAGGATGGTGCGCCGCATCGCCTGGCTCCAGCTCATGCCGATCGAATAGGCGGCCTCCCACTGGCCGCGCGGCACCGAGGAGATGACCGCCCGGATGATCTCGGATGTGTAGGCGCCAATGTTGAGCGTGAAGCCGATCAGGGCCGCCGGGAACGCGTCGAGCAGGATGCCGACGGCGGGCAGGCCGTAGAAAATGACGAAGAGCTGGACGAGCAGTGGCGTGCCGCGGATGACCCAGACATAGAACCGCGCCACGGCCACCAGAGGTCTCGGCCCAAACAACCTGACCACAGCCGTCACCAGGCCCAGCGCCAGCCCGAACGTGAAGGACAGCAGTGTCAGCGGAATCGTGAAGATCAACCCGGCGCGAAGCAGCGGCCAGAGCGAATCGAGCATCAGTTGAAGCCAAGGGGGCACGGGCGGGCCTTTCAAACGACATGATCCGCCCCGGGAGCCGGAACGGATCATGACTTATAGTTCAGATAGAAAAAGTACGAAACCGTATGAGCGGGCAGTTGAAATTATGTTTTGGGATCGTCGTCTTCACTTTGAGACGGCCCCTTACCCTAGCCCTCTCCCCGCTTGCGGGGAGAGGGGACTTGTCCAGAGTTTGCCGCCGCGTCCTTCTCCCCGTCATGACGGGGAGAAGGTGCCCGAAGGGCGGATGAGGGGTTGGCAATAGTAAAGTGAAGGGGCAGAACCGGCTTACTTCGAAACGTCGGCGCCGAAATACTTCTGCGAGATGGCGTCATAGGTGCCGTCGGCCTTGATCTCGGTCAGCGCCTTGTTGATGGCTTCGAGAAGTTCAGGCTCGCCCTTGCGGACGATGATACCGGAATAGTCGGCATTGGCCTGCTCGGCAGCGATCTTCACCGGCGCATCCGGCTTCTTCTTCTTGAAGTCGAGGAAGGACAGGCTGTCGTTGATCGTCGCGTCGGCGCGGCCGGTCAGAACCAGTTGGATCGACTGATCGAAACCGTCGGTGCCGACCAGTTCAGCGCCGGAAGCCGTTGCCAGCTTGCCGAAATTGCTGGTCAGCGACTGAGCCGCGTTCTTGCCCTTCAGGTCCGGGAAATCCTTGATGTCGGCATTATCCGACTTGACGATCAGAACGGCCTTGGAGGCGATATAGGGCTCTGAGAAGTCGTACTTCTTCTTGCGCTCTTCGGTGATGCCGACCTGGTTGATGACGGCGTCATAGCGGTTGGCGTCGAGGCCGGCGATCAGGCCATCCCACTTGCCTTCGAGGAATTCGGCCTTGACGCCCAGCTTCTTGGCGACGGCTTCGCCGATTTCGACGTCGAAGCCGACGAGCTTGCCGCTTTCGTCATGGTAGGTGAACGGAGCGTAGGTGCCTTCTGTGCCGATCTTCAGCGCGCCGGCCGACTTGACGGCTTCGAGGTTTTCACCGGCGTGAGCGGTACCGAACGAAACCAGCTGGGCGAAGGCAGCAGCGGCGAGAAGTGTGGGAACCCATTTCATTTTGTTTTTCCATCTTTTTGGTCCGGCCCGTCTGCCGGTGTGGAGGGACAATCGCATACCGGCCGATCGATGACAGCGCACAAAACTTCAATTGTGCGGCGCAACAGCGAAAGGTTTTCTCAAATTCAGGCCGTTTCAACGCAAATTTGCCGCTGCGAGATTAAAATCAAGGCGAGGTGCCGATTTTTGCAGCAAAAAAACTCGTCATTTTTCGTGGGAGCTCCATAAATCGATTGAAATTGAGCGAAAACGCAGATATGCACGTTTATGCCGATTTACACTCATTCATGCGCGATTTGATTTTCCATGCAGACAGAGCTTCTTTTACGACAGAGACAAAACCTGATTCAGGATCGCTTGCGGCTATCGGGCCGCGTACTGGCGGTTGATCTGGCGCAGGAATTCAACGTTTCCGAGGACACGATCCGCAGGGATCTGCGCGAACTGGCTGCTGCCGGTCTGTGCGAGCGGGTCTATGGCGGCGCCCTGCCGGTTGCCCCTGGTGGCACGACGCTCACCCAGCGCGTTGGCGAAGCGCCCGAGCGCAAGGCGGCGCTGGCTGCAGCTGCCGTTCCTTTTATCAAGGCCGGCATGACTGTCTTCTTCGATGCCAGTTCGACCAATCTCGCAATTGCACAGGCGCTTCCGGCTGGACTGGAGCTGACGGCGGTCACCAACACGCCGCTGATCGCTGCCGTCCTGATGGAAAATCAGGGGATCGATCTCATCGTCATCGGTGGCAAGATCGTTCCGCAGGTCGGTGCTGCGGTTGGTGCAAAGGCGCAGCGCGATGTGTCCGTGTTGCGGCCGGACCTCTGCATTCTCGGCGTGTGTGGTGTCGACGTGAAGGCCGGGCTGACGGCCTTCGAGTACGAGGATGCCGAATTCAAGCGGCTTGTCGCCCGCAACAGCGCCACCGTGCTGGCTGCCGTAACCAACGACAAGCTCGGTACATCGGCGCCGCATGCAGTCATCGCGACAGAGGAATGCGCAACCCTGATCGTCGAGCATGACGCGCCAGACAATGCCGCCACGATTTACGGCAGCCAGGGTATCGATGTCATTTACGCCGGAGGAGCAAAATCATGAGGATCGCGCATGTCGCCCTATGGACCACCGATCTTGATCGATTGTGCCGCTTCTGGGCCGAAACGTTCGGCGCCATCGCCGGTGATCTCTACGAAAGCGCGCGGCGTCCCGGTTTTTCCTCGCGGTTTCTGTATCTGAAGGACGGGCCTTCGGTCGAGGTCATGCAGGGGCCGTGGATCCGTGGGCAGGAGGAGCAATCCGAGCGCCAGGGCTACGCGCATCTCGCCTTGTCTCTTGGCAGCCGCGAGGCTGTCGATGCCCTGGCGGCGAAGGCCGCTGCGGCGGGCATACTTCTATCACCGGCCCGCATGACGGGCGACGGTTTCTACGAAGCTGTTCTCAGCGACCCCGACGGCAACTCTATCGAAATCACGGCCTGACGCCGCCAGCGAATTCTACAGGAAGAGACCATGGATCAACACACCATCAAATCGCCGCAGGCTGCCGTCCGGCAAGGCTACATGCCGAAGAGCCGCCTAGCCGTCTCGCTGCTCTTTCTGATGAATGGCTTCGTCACCGGCAGCTGGGCGCCAAAAATCCCGGAATTCAAGGAAAAGCTCGGCATCAGCGAAAGCGTGCTTGGTCTGCTGATTCTCGCGTTCGGCATCGGCTCGCTGATATTGATGCCGATTGCCGGCGGCTTCATCGCCCGGATGGGGTCGCAGAAGGTCGTGAAGGTGACGGCGATCATTCTGTCGCCGCTGCTTCTGCTTCTTACGCTTCTTCCCAATGTCTGGACGGCCGTGATTGGCATGCTGCTGCTTGGCGGTTTCGTCGGCGCCATGGATGTGGCGATGAATGCCAATGCGGTTGAGGTGGAAAAGTCGATGCGCCGGGCGATCATGTCGTCCTGCCATGCCTATTGGAGCCTTGGCGGTCTGATCGGCGCTGCGAGCGGCGGCCTGATCATGGCGCATTTCGGCGTTTATGTGCATGCCATCCTCGTCACGCTGTTCTGCCTGACGGTGCTCGCCATCGCATGGCCGATGATCCTTGCCGACAAGCCTCATCCGGATGTTGCCAAACAGAAGCTGCGGCTGCCGTCCAATCCGTTGCCCTGGCTGATCGGCCTCGTCGCGCTGTTCTCCATGGTGCCGGAAGGCACGGTGCTCGATTGGGGCGCACTCTATCTGCGCAACGAGCTTGGCGCATCGGTTGCGATGTCCGGCTTTGGCTTTGCCGCTTTCTCGGCGACGATGGCCATCATGCGCTTTGCCGGTGACCATGTCCGCGACCGGTTCGGGGGCGTGAAAACGCTGCGTGTCTGCACCCTGACGGCGCTGGTTGGGCTCGTCCTTGCTGGCATGGCGCCCAACGCGCCGCTCGCCATCCTCGGTTTTGCGCTTGCCGGAGTCGGTATTTCCAACATGGTGCCGATTGCGTTTTCCGCTGCTGGCAATATGCCGGGCCTGGCGCCGGGCATTGGGTTGTCGGTCGCTACCTTCATGGGCTATTCCGGCATGCTGTTTGCCCCGTCGCTGATCGGCTTTGTTGCCGAGCACACAGGCTTCTCGATCATCTTCACCTGCGTACCGATCCTGTTCATCGTCGTTCTGGCGCTGTCGCATCACGCCGTGCATGCCGATCCGAAGGGGCATGATTGAAACCATCCCCTCGACATCGCGCCCAAATTCCCCTTGTGACAGCCCCTCACCCTAACCCTCTCCCCGCTTGCGGGGA